>NZ_KQ758467.1:0-356661 GCF_001456955.1 Microbacterium enclense
CCGGTGGGTATCCCCGTCGATGAGGCCCAGTTGCGCCGCATCGTCGAGGAGGAGATCACCGCCTACAAGCTGACGCCCGCCGTCCGCACCCGCGTGCGCGTCGAGCGTCCCGACACCAAGGAGTCCCGATGAATGCGACGCGTCGCGGTCTGAACCGCTTCGTCCTCTTCCTCGTCGCCGTCGTGCTGCTGGGCCTGGCGACCCTCGCCCTGCTGGTCGGGCTCGTCCCCGGCGGCACCGACACCTGGACCACCGTCATGGGCGGGTTCCAGGGCTGGCTCGAATCCCTCGGCCGGGAGTCCGCCGGGTGGGGTGCGGTCGCCGCGATCGTGGTGATCGCGATCGTCCTCATCGTCATCGCCTCCGCCGCCGTGCGCGGTCGCCGGCAGGCCGCGCTGCAGTCCACCGGCAGCGCGAATGCCGAAGGCCGCATCACCGTCACCGACGGGTTCGCGTCCGAGGCGCTGAAGAACGCCCTCGCCGAACGCGACGAGATTCTCTCCTCCCGCATCACCGCCGGCGAGGTGGGCCGCGAGTCGGTGCTGCACGTCGCCGTCACCCCGCGGCAGAACACCTCCCCCCGCGAGGTCGCCGCGCACGTCGACACCCTCGTCACCAACCTCGCCGCTCTCACCGGCCAGAACCTGCGCGCCTACATCTCCATCCACAGCGGCCTGCGCGCCAAACTCGCCCGCGAGAACACCCGCGTGCACTGACACCCCCACGAGGAGACGTCAATGACCACCATCGATGCCACCATCGAGCCACCCGATCTCGACGCCGCGGCGACCCTGGCCGCGACGGCGGCGGGCTCTGTCCCGGGCGTGCACGCGCTCGGCAGCCTGCTCGGTCGCGCCTCGGACGCCGTCCGCGAGCGGGTCGGGCTCGCGAGCACCGCGCCCGGCGTGAAGATCGACACCGACCGCGCCGACTCGGTCACCGCGACCGTCTCGCTCGTCGTGGACTACCCGCACAAGCTGCACGAGGTGTCCGACGCCGTGCGGGCGGCCGTGCGGTCGGCCCTCGAGCCGCTCGGACGCGGGACGATCGACGTGAACGTGGTGGTGACCGGCGTCTTCGGACCGTTCGACCGCGACGTGGTCGCGGAGGCGGAGGAGCGGGCGGATGCCATCGCTGCTCGCGCAACGGAGGTCGCCGACGACGTCAAGGACCGGACGGATGCCGCCGTGGCTCGCGCTCGCGAAGCGGCTGGTGACGTGAAGGATCGAACGGATGCCGCCGCGGCCCGCGCGTCCGAGACCGTCGACGACCTGAAAGCCCGCGGCGCGGCGGCCGTAGATGATGCCGCTGCCCGGTCGAAGGACGTCGCGGCCAGCGCTTCGGCGACCATCGATGCCGCGGTGTCCAAGACCAAAGACGTCGCCGCCGGCGCGGCAGCCGCGATCGACGAGACGGTTCAGGCCGCGCGCGAGCGCGTCGCCGCCGCCGACGCCGAGGTCGACATCGCCGCGGCGGACCGCGTGACCGACGGCCTCGAACCCGCGCGCCCCGCCGATGACTCGACCGTCGTCGACGCGACCGCCTCCCCGGCGGTCGACGAGCGTGGCGACGTGAGCGACGTCGTGGCGGAAGCGCTCGAGGACGCCGCGATCGACATCGCGATCGCTGCCGACGAGGTGCGCGCCGACGACAAGACCCCGGCGACCGACAGCGTGCAGTCGGTGGTGGAGGACGAGCGTCCCCGCCCCTGACAGCCCGTGACGAAAGGGCGCTCCGGCTTCGGCCGGGGCGCCCTTCGCCGTCTGCGACGGCGTTCCCCGTTATCGCTGACCCGTTCTGGATCCCCGCGCTGTTCGTCATGGCTCGCCTGACCGGACATGTTCTCACTCGTGCAGCGCAACGCGGGGTGAGCGAAGCTCTCATCAAACAGGTCGTGCAAAACGGGGTGCGAACGGCGGGTAACAAGGGCACGTCGGTGTTCACTCAAGGTTCTGGCAGGAACAAGATTCGAGTCGGTGTCGACAATAGAACGGGCGACATCATCACCGTGACGAAAGGCTGACTATGCGAATCACGTACGACGCAGACGCGGACGCCGCGTACATTGCGGTGGTCGATGATGTTCCTGCCGGGGCGGCGACTCAGCAGGTGCATTCCATTGCCACGCCTGGGGGTCGTGGCGAGGTCGTGCTCGACTTTGACGCGCATGACCGTCTTCTCGGAGTCGAGGTCCTCGGTGCGCGGGCGGTGCTCGCGCCGGAGGTGCTCGATATTGCATCCGCTCCCTGACCAGTGCTGACTCGAGGGCGCTCCGACTTCGGCCGGGGCGCCCTTCGTCGTGAGCAGATGGCCAGCTCGGAGCGGGCGCGGCGGAGCCGGTTGTGCGCCGCGGTCGTCGGCTGTGCGTGCATAACTCCCGCAGAACGGGCGACCCACCTTCGACCTCCCGCGGAATGACGCGGTGAGTGCCGTCCGCCGCTCGGGAGTTCCAGAGTTGTGTACGGCGCAGCCACGCCAGATCTGCGCCCGGCGCCCCGGCCCGACACCGGCGCCCCGACCCGGGACCGGTGTCCCTGCCCCGAGGAGCCGGCGCCCAGCCCGAGTCTGCGACGCCCGGCTCCGCGTCAGCCCGCCGTCGCGTTGTCGTAGGCGCGCTGCGCGGCGGCCTGCGCGTCGGCCAGCGCCTGCTCCGTCGTCTTGTCGCCGAGCAGCGCCGCGGTGATGGCGTTGTTGAGCTCGTTCTGGATGTCCTGCCCGGCGGGCGACGAGCCGAACGACTTCCCGTTCTCGACGACCTCGTAGTACGTCGAGATCACCTGGTCGAAGCCCGCGTCACCGGTCGGCACGACGAACTGCTCGCGGATCATCTCGTCGGCCTCGGGCGAGCCCGTGAACAGACCCGTGTTGAGTCCACCCTTGCCCTCGATGGTGGCCGCGCGTGCCGCGCCCGCGGCCATCCAGGCATCCGTCGAGGTCAGCTCCGTCATCCAGGCGCAGGCTGCGGCGGGGTTCTTCGCCCCCGCGGGGATCACGAATGCGGTACCCGAGGCGAGCGAGAACGGCTGGCCCTCGGCATCCCGGAACGGAACCGCCTGCAGCGAGATCTGGTCGCGGTAGGCGCCGAGCACGTTGGGGTACCACTGGTTCGCGACCTGCGCGCCGACCTGGTTCTGCACGAACTGGTTGGCGTCGCCGAAGGTGTCGAACGAGTCGGTGAAGCTCTTCACCGCGGCGTAGCCTCCCTGCGCGTCGGTGATCTGCTTGAGCGCGTCGATGCCCGCGGCGTTCGCGGGGTCGTCGAGCGTGGGCGTGCCGGTGTCGTCGGTGAGCTGTCCGCCCATGCCGAGCACCCAGAGTCCGCCCTGTCCGGTGGCGACGGGGTCGAAGCCGAGGCGGGTGGGGTTGCTGCCGGAGGCCTGGTAGATCTTCCCGATCGCCGTGAGCAGGCCGTCCATGTTCGACGTGTCGAACTCCTCGGGCGTGACGCCCGCCTCGTTCAGCACGTTCATGTTCAGCAGGATCGCCGGCGGCTGGTAGAACTGCGACACCGCATAGACGGCATCCTCGTACGTGACGTCGTCGACGACGTTCCGGTACCAGCGCTCGGTCGGGTTCACGCTCTTCGCCTCGAAGCATGCGTCGAGTGGCATGAGCAGTCCCTGCGCGGCATACGTGGTCACGTAGCGCCGGTCCATCTGCACGACGTCGGGAACGTCGCCGCTCGCGATACGGGTCGTGAACTTCTGGGCGTCGAAGGCCGTGGCATCCAGGGTCACCTCGACGTCGGCGAGCTGTTCGGCCGCGTAGTCGAGACGGGACTGGCCGACATCGTCGGCGTTCTCGAAGCCCCACGCGGCGAGGGTGCCGGCCGGCGCGGCCGAGAAGTCGACGTCGGCGGCCTGCTCTTCTGCGCCGCCGCCACCGCAGGCGGTGAGGAGGAGAGCGGATGCCGCGACCGCGGCGACACCGGCGAGGGAGCGCTTGCGCATGATGGGGTCCTTTCGAAACGGGGGGATCTCAGCCCTTGCGGCCTTGGGTGGCGACGCCTTCGACGAAGTACCGCTGGCCGAAGGCGAAGATGATGAGCATCGGGAGGGTGACCAGCAGCGACGCGACCATCACGTACTGGTAGTCGCCCTGTCCGCCCGCGCTGGGGCTGTACTTCGTCATGGCGTAGGCGATGCCGAGTGGGGCGGTGAACTCGTCGACGCTGCCGGCGTTCAAGTAGATGAGCGCCGCCTGCAGGTTGTTCCAGCTCGCCTGGAACTCGAACAGGAACACGATGATGAACGACGGGATCGACAGTGGCATCGCGATGCGCCAGAACAGGCCCCACGCGCTGCAGCCGTCGAGCCGCGCCGCCTCGAACAGCTCGCGGGGGACGCCGAGGAAGAACTGCCGCTGCAAGAAGATGTAGAAGGCGCTGCCGAAGAGGTTCATGCCCCACAGCGGCACCCAGGTGCCGAGCAGCCCGGTCTCTTTCCAGATGAGGTAGATCGGGATCATCGTCACCGCGCCCGGCAGCATCATCGTCGCCAGCACCAGGCCGAACAGCAGCCCGCGGCCGGGGAAGCGGAAGTATGCGAAGCCGAAGGCGACGACGGAGCTCATCACGGCGACGGTCGTGGCCGCCAACAGAGCGATCGCGACGCTGTTGAACATCCAGTTCAGCAGCGGCAGCTGGTTCCAGACCTCGGCGTAGTTGCCGGGGGTGAACGTCTTCGGGATGAGGGCGTTGTCGAACACCTCGCCGCGCGGCTTGAGGCTCGCCGCGAGCAGCCACGCGAAGGGGTAGAGGAACAGCAGCGCGAACAGCACCAGCACCGCCGCCAGGATGACCCGGCCCGCGAGCGTCTTCGGCTGACTGAGCGCCCGGCGCCACCGGGGCGGCCGGGCGGCGGAGGCCGCGAGCTCGGGACGGGCCTGAGCGACGCCCGGGGTCTGCAGGGTGTTCGTCATCAGCGGTCCCCCTCGTAGTAGACGAAGCGGTTGCCGAGGCGCACCTGCACGAGCGTGATAAGCAGGATGATGACGAACAGCAGCCACGCCATGGCCGCGGCGAAGCCGAAGTTGAACTGCCGGAACGCCTGCTGGAAGAGATAGATGGCGTAGAAGAGCGACGCCTCGGGCGAGGCGTTGCTCTGATCGCGCCAGAACAGCAGGTACGCCTGGTCGAACACCTGGAACGCCGCGATCGTCAGCACGATGACGTTGAAGAACATCGCGCCCGAGATCATCGGCAGCGTGATCGAGAAGAACCGGCGGACCGGCCCCGCGCCGTCGATCTGCGCGACCTCGTAGAGGTCGACGGGCACGTTCTTGATCGCCGCGAGGAAGATCACCATCGTGCCGCTGACGGTCCACAGCGCCATGATCACGATGCTCGGCTTCACCCATGCGGGGTCGACCAGCCACTGCGGACCCTGGATGCCGATGGCTCCGAGCGCCTGATTGATCGCGCCCGAGTTGCCGTTGAGCAACAGGAAGAACACCGCCGCGGTCGCCACGGCCGGCGTCATCTTCGGCAGGTAGTACAGCGTCCGGAAGATGCCCGCGCCCCGGCCGACGCGGCTCAGCAGCAGCGCGAGGAAGAGGGCGAAGGCGATCTCGAGCGGCACGGCCATCACGGCGTAGAACAGCGTGTTGCCGAGCGACACCGCCACGCGCGGGTCTTCGAACAGCTGCGCGTAGTTGCTCGCGCCGACCGGGCGCGCGGCGCCGGTGGCGAGGTTGTAGCTCGAGAACGAGATGACGAGGCTGTAGATCATCGCCCCGGCCGTGAAGATCAGGAACCCGAGGATCCAGGGCGAGATGAAGAGGTAGCCCGCGATCGCTTCGCGGCGGTTGTACTTGACCTTCTGGCGGGGAGGGCGGCGGTGCTTCCGGGGAGAGGCGGTGGTGTCGGCGTCGACGTCAGAGGTGGGGGAGAGGGTCACCGGTGCGGCCGGTCGGGGGCGGTGGCGTCGATCATGGGGGTCTCCTCTCGCGAGCGCCTTCGACATCGAGAAGCGCTTCGCCAGGGTCGAGAAGTGCTCCGAGAAGGTCCAGGGCATTGCCAAAGTCGCGGTGGAGTGGCATAAGCGGTTCGGGCCGTCACCGCGGCGCGGGGTCACCGTGTGAGGTGAGAGGCCGCGCTGAGCCGTGGTGGGGGAGGCGGCTCGACCACCGGAGGCTGCGACGGATCGCCGCGTGCGCGCGGCGGGGTCAGAGCGCACGCAGATAGCGCCGTGTCATCCACGCCTGTACGAGACGACCGAGCGGGGCGCCGACGTGGGTGAACCAGCGTCCGGGCCTCGAGAACGCGGCGATCTCGAACACGACCTCCCCCGACTCGCGCAGCGTCAGCGTGAACCTCTCCTCTCCGCGCTCGGGATGACCCGGCAACGTGCCGTACGCGAAACCCGCCGAGGTCGCCGTGCGCTCCGTCCACACCACGAGGCACGGGATACGGAAGCTCAGGATGCCGAGTCCCAGGCGCATCGTCACGCGGGTGCCGACGCGGAACGGCGTCTCGGATGCGTCGACGCGCGCGCCCGCCCGGCGCTGCGCCTCACCCGCGAGCAGCCGGTCGGCGGCGCGCTCGAAGTCGCCGCGGCCCTGCCCGATCACCCGGCGCGCCCGCACGTGGTGGTAACCGGCCGGCATGTCGCCGGCGGTCGCGCCGACCTCGTCATAGGTCAGCTCGTCCATGGGGCCACGGTAGCCGGGACCCGGCGTGGGGCGGGGCGGCATGCGGCGGGATGAGCGGAGGAGATATGGCGAAGGGAGGGCGTGGGAGCGCTCACGCATCCTCCGCTCGTCCCACATCCTCCCGCCATCACGCCCGCCGGCGATGTCGGCGCCCCCGCCTACGCTGGAGCCATGCCCGCCACCCTCGCCCGGAGCACCGCGTGATCGGCGTCGCCGACCATCTCGCCGCGGTTCTCGACGCCGTCGTGCCCTTCGCCGCCGAGCAGCGCGACGTCGCCGCGGCCCGCGGGCGGGTGCTGCGGCATCCGGTGTTCGCGGGGGTCGACGTGCCGGCCTTCGATTGTTCCGCGATGGACGGCTTCGCGGTGCGCGACCTCACCGCGCCCGCCACCCTGCGCGTGATCGCCGACCTGCCCGCCGGCACCGATCTCGACCCGCGCATGGATGCCGGTGATGCGGCGCGCATCATGACCGGGGCGCCCGTGCCGACCGATGCCACCGCGATCGTCCCGTTCGAAGACACCGAACGGGGTCTCGCCGGCGGTCTCGACCCGGTCTCGGTCCTCGCCGCGCCGCGCGGGCCCGGCGCGCACATCCGCCGTCGCGGCTCGGACGTGCGCGCGGGCGAGCTCGTCGTCGACGCCGGTAGCCGGCTGACCGCGATGAGGATCGGCGCGATCGCGGCATCCGGCATCGGCACCGTCTCGGTCTCGCGCGCCCCCCGGATCGCCGTCGTCTCGACCGGCTCCGAACTCGTCGCTCCGGGCTCCGGGCTGCGGCGTGGCCAGATCCCCGAGTCGAACAGCGTGCTGCTGGCGGGACTCGCCGAAGAGGCCGGGGCCGAGGTCGTGCTGCGCACGAGCGTCGGCGACGACGGCGACGGACCGCGCCAGGCGATCGCCGCAGCCGAAGCGGCCGGCGCCGACGTCGTCGTGTTCTCGGGCGGGGTGAGCGCGGGGGCGTACGAGGTCGTCAAGAACACGCTCGGCGACCTCATGCGCTTCGACCGCGTGCGCATGCAGCCGGGCAAGCCGCAGGGGTTCGGCCGCACGGCCGGCGGCATCCTGCTCTTCGGCCTCCCCGGCAACCCCGTGAGCGCCGCCGTGTCGTTCGAGCTCTTCGTGCGGCCGGCACTGCGCGCCCTCGAGGGCGACGCCGACCTGGGCCGCGAGACGGTGCGCGTCGCGCTCGCCGCCGGTCGTCGCGCCCGGCCCGACAGGGTGCAGTACGTGCCGGTGCACCTCGACCGCAGCGATCCCGCCCGCTGGACCGCCACGCCGACCGCGCACGGCACGCGCGGGTTGGGCGAGGCCGACGGGCTCGCCGTCATCCCGCCGGGCGAGCACGACCTCGTCGAGGGCAATGAAGTCACGGTGACCCGGTGGTGAGCGTCGACGCGATCCTGCTGGCCGGGGGCCGCGGGACGCGCGTCGGCGGCGCGATCAAGCCGCTGTTCGAGGTGAATGGGTCGACGCTGCTGGCGTCCGCGGTCGGCGCGGTGCGGGCGGGCGGCGCGGAGCGCGCCGTCGTCGCGGCGCCCGTGCTCGCCGAGGGACTCGACGTGCGGTGGGTTCGCGAAGACCCGCCCTTCGGCGGCCCGGTCGCCGCCATCGTCGCCGCTCTCGAAGAGGTGGATGCCGACGAGGTCTACGTCGTCGCCTGCGACCTGCCGACCGTCGACGCGGCGGTGGCGCTGCTGTCCGACCCGCTCCCGGCCGATGCCGACGGCGCGTGCCTCGACGACGGCCGGCCGCAGTGGCTCATCGGCCGCTACCGCACCGCGGCGCTGCGGGCAGTGGCATCCACCCTTCCCGACCGCGGGCGCGACGCGTCGATGCGGGCCCTGCTCGGTCGGCTGACCGTGCTGCCCGTGGCGGTCGACCCCGCGCTGACGCACGACGTCGACACGTGGGACGATCTGCGGAGAGCCCGAGGAGGAGCCATGACCGAACCCCGTACCCTGCCGCCCGAGGCGCTCAACGAGTGGAGCGCCGCGCTCGCCGAGCGTTTCGGCCTGGCCGAGGGCGACATCCCCATCTCGCTGGTGCTCGACCTCGCACGTGACGTCGCGAACGGTGTGGCGCGCCCCGCGGCCCCGCTCAGCGCGTTCGTCGCGGGACTCGTCGCCGGTCGCGCGGGCGGTTCACCCGCCGACACCGAGGCCGCCGTCGCCGCGGTGGTCGAGATGGCCCGCGGGTGGCAGGACCGCTGATCACCCGTGCCTGAGTGGCTCGTCGTCGTCGCCGGCGTGCTCCGTGTACGGTTGCCCACCCGTGCGCCCGTCAGCTCGGTGCCCCGATCACGTCGATCGCGAGCCCGGGCGCCGCGGCCTCCAGGCGAGAGTCGTTCGTCCACAACGCCGTGCACCCGGTCTGTCGGGCGACGGCCAGGTGCACGGCGTCCGCGGTCTGCAGGCCGCGATAGCGTGCACGCAGCATCGCCGCGTCGAGGAACGTGTCGGGCTCGACCGGCAGCAGTTCGAAAGCATCGAACGCACTCCACATGGTCAGCTGCGCCTGCGCGTCGCCGTCTCTCATCGGTCTCACCAGCGACTCGAGCATGACGAGCGGGCTCAGAGCGAGCGGGAGCTCCGCCGACGAGAGCACCGCGCGCGCCCTCTCCCCGAGGGCGTCGTCACGCTCGACCGCGTAGATGATGAGGCAACTGTCGACATAGATCACGCCCCGGCGGCTCGATTCTCGGCGACGATCGCGTCGATGTCCTCGACGGGTCGCGCGCGTTCGGGCGTGAGCGGGTGCTCGCGCAGCCAGGCTGCGAACGCGTTTCGCGGTCGCTCCGGTGCGTAATCCATCGGAACGATACGCGCCACCGGCACGCCGCGCCGGGCGATGGTGACCTCGATCCCCGACTCGACGTCGGCGATCAGCTTCGACAGGTTGTTCCTCGCCTCGAGGACGTTGTACATCATGGCGGCATCCTAGCCATCGACCTGGCTAGGAGGTGACTACCGTCCCACGTATTCACCCCGGGGTCGAAGTCGCATCGCCGGCTCCTCGTACTCCGCGGCGATGTGCGCGATCCACCCAGCGATGCGCCCCACGACGAAGATCGTGCTCGCCGCGTCATCCGGCAGACGAGCTCCGGATGCCAACGCCGCCAGCGCGAGATCGACGTTCGGCCGCAGCCGGGTGCGGTCGGCGACGACCTCGGCGAGGCGGTGCACGGCATCCATCGTCGCGTCCCCGTCGGGGAGCCCGGACAGGAGCGGGAAGAGCGCGTCGGCCCGATCGTCGACGCCCGGGTAGAGCGGGTGGCCGAAGCCGGGGATGCCATTGCCGTCGCGGAGAGCCTCCGCCAGCGCCCGCTCGGGCTCGAGGCCCCGGCGCACGCGGGTGAGCAGGCGCGCGGTGCGCGTTGCGGCGGAGATGTGCAGGGGGGAGTCGGCGGCCCCGAGGGCGGCACTGACGGCGGCGTATCCGTCGGCGCGGGCGGAGGCGGCGACGCGGGCGGCGAACGTCGACACGGCGAGATCGTGATCGATGAGCAGGACGAGGGCGGCGTTGACGGCGCCGTCCGCCGATGCCGGCGCACCCCAGGCGCGAGTCAGCGACCGCGCGATGTCGGGGTGCGGGTCGCCGCCGAGGGCGACGGGAAGACCCGTGAGCAGCGTCCACCCGATGCGGTGCAGCGTCGCCCGCGAGGTGTCGTGGCGCAGGGGATCGTCGGCAGCGAACCCGGTGACGGCCGCACGCAGGCGGTCCATGGCCCCCGCGTGCGGGGGGAGGGCCGCGACCATCTCGCGCGCGCTGCCGATGGCGGGGTCGGGGGCGTCGACACGCTCGGCGTCCCACAGCCACGCGACGACCTCGGCGAACGGACGGTCGATCAGATCGCGCGCCAGACGACCGCGGTACAGCAGTTCGCCGTCTTCGATGTCGGCGATGTCGGTTCGAACCACCCCCAGCGGCATCCCCGTGGTCGGGTGTGCCGGGGCGGGTGCGGCGGTCCGCCGGCGGCCTGCCGCGAACGCCTCGACCTCGAGCGCATCGAACGTCGAGCCGTGTGCGTCGCGCGCGCGGCGCAGGAGGCCGCGCGAGACGTAGGCGTAGACCGTCTCGGGCTTGACGCCGAGGCGGGCGGCGACCTGGGCGGCGGTGAGTCGGGGGAGAGGGGATGCCATCTTGATCCGATCAACGTTGACGGTGTGAGCGTCATGTTCGCACACTGAGCGCATGAGCGACCTGATCGATGTGCCCCGCGGACTCAACGGCGTCGTCGCGGCCGAGACGACCATCAGCGACGTGGACGGCGACGCCGGGTGGTACCACTACCGCGGCCACTCCGCGGTCGACCTCGCCCGCGACCGCTCCTTCGAAGACGTCTGGCATCTGCTCGTCGTCGGCGACCTGCCCGACGCCGCGCGCAGCGCCGCCTTCGCGGAGCGCATCGCCGTCGCACAGTCCGACCCACGGATGCCGGAACTCGTCGCCGCGGTCGCGACGCGCACCGACCGACCGCTCGCGGCTTTGCGCACGGTGTGGACGCTCGTGGCATCCGAGCGCCGTTCGCCCGCGCTGTTCGACCTCGACGAGGCGCAGCGGCTCGAGGAGGCGATCCGTTTCGCGGCGATCACGCCGATCGCCCTCGCGGGCGCGGCGGCGACCGGTGGCGGCGTCGTCGCGGACTACCTCCGGGCGGTGACGGGCCGGATCCCGGATGCCGCGCACGTGCACGCGCTCTCGGCCTACCTCATCGCGGCGATGGACCACGGCTTCAACGCCTCGACGTTCACGGCCCGGGTCATCGCGTCGACGGGGGCCGACATGGCATCCTGTCTCTCCGGCGCGCTCGGCGCGCTGTCGGGGCCGCTGCACGGAGGAGCCCCGGCCCGCGCACTCGACAGCCTCGACCGCGCGGGCGACGACCCCGAGCGGTGGATCGCCGGCGAGCTGGCTGCCGGGAGACGGCTCATGGGGTTCGGGCACGCGGTGTATCGCACGGCCGACCCGCGCTCGGAGCTTCTACGCGAGGTCGCGCGGGGGCTCGGCGGCGCGAGGGTCGCGCAGGCGTTGGCGTTCCAAGAAGAGGCCGAGCGGCAGCTGGCCCAGCGTCGGCCCCAGAGGCCGCTGCACGCGAACGTCGAGTTCTACGCCGCCGTCGTGATGGAGCAGTGCGGCATCCCCCGCGAGATGTACACGCCGACCTTCGCGCTGGCCCGCACGATCGGATGGACGGCGCACGTGCTCGAGCAGGCGCGTGATGCGAAGATCATCCGCCCGTCGGCGCGGTACGTGGGGGAAGGGTTCACGGGCTGAGAGAAGTCGCGCGCGACGACCGCGAAAACGAAGGCGTCGGTCGGTGGCAGGAACTCCCCGACGGTAGCCGCACGCCCGGGAAGCTCCGGCCCTCGCACCCCGGTGCCGCGGGCCCCGTTCCCGCCCACGGACGATCGGTCGGATGCCGCGGACGAACGGCCCGGCGCGCGCCGAGGCGTCGCGCGAGCATCGGAGGATGACCACCACCGCCCCCGTTCCCACGCCCGTCACCGGTCCGTCCGTCCTGCGGTACGGCGGCCTCATCGTCGTGATGCTGCTGAGCTTTCTGCTGGTCACCGCCGAGTTCCTGCCGAACGGGGTGCTCACCGAGATGGCCGCGTCGCTCGGTGTGACTCCGGGTCAGGCGGGCCAGACGGTCGCCGTCACCGCCCTGGCGGGTCTGCTCTTCGCCCCCACCGTCGGACTGCTGCTCCCCCGCCTCGACCGCCGCACGCTGCTGGTCGGCGCGGCCGCTGCGGCGACCGTGTCGAGTCTCGTGGTCGCCCTGGTGCCGAGTCTGCCGGCGATCCTCGTCGCGCGGTTCCTGCTGGGCGCCGCGATCAGCGCCTTCTGGTCCATGTCGATCACGGTCGCCGCGCGACTGGCGAGTCCCGACCGCATCGGGCGCGCCGTCATGTTCGGCTCCGCCGGCGTCTCCCTCGCGACGGTGGCCGGAGTTCCCCTCGGGGTCGCGCTGAGCGAGGCGCTCGATTGGCGCTCCGTCTTCCTGCTCGTCGCCGCGCTGACGGCTGCCATCGGCGTCGCGGTGCGCGTCGCGCTGCCGCCCGTTCCGCCGGCCGCCGCGTCGAGCCTCGGCATCCTGATCGACACCCTCCGGCGCCCGGGGGTGGGCAGCGGCATGATCGGCCACGTCCTGGTCGTACTCGGCCACTTCGTGGCGTACACCTACATCCGTCTCTCGCTCGAACGCATCCCGGATGTCGACGCGGGCACGATCGTGCTGATGCTCGCGCTGTTCGGCGCCGGCGGCCTCGTCGGCAACATCCTGGTGGGGATGATCGTCGACCGCGCCTTCGCACGTCTCGCCGTGGGAGGGCCGCTCGTCATCGCCGTCGCGATCGCGATCGTCCTGCTGCTCCCGGGGGCGGTGACGCTCGTCGCGGCCGCCGTGGCGGTGTGGGGCTTCTTCTTCGCGTCGTGGCTGATCATCGTCAACACCTGGGTCGGCCACCGCATGCCCGACCGGCTCGAGGCCGGCGGCAGCCTCATGGTCACCGGGTTCCAGCTCGGCATCGTGATCGCGGCGAGCGTGGGCGGCATCCTGGTCGATGCGACGAGCGTCATGACGGTGGATGCCATCGGCATCGCGCTCCTCGTCGTCGGGGCCCTGCTGTTCGGGTTGTCGCTGCGGGCCCCGCGTCCCGCGCGGGCCTGAGCCGAGCTGGCGGGTTCGGGGCGGATTCCGCCGGTCGGGGCAGGAATTTCCCGCCCCGATCGGCCGAATCCGCCCCAAACCCTGCACGAGCCGCCGCGCCCGCCTCGCGCCGCGGCGAGACAAGGCGCGGCGCCACGCCGAGGCCGCGAATCCGCGCCGGAGAAGCGTCAGCCGACGAGAGTCCGTCGGCCGGCTCGCCACGCCGACGGCGCCACGCCGGTGTGCCGTCGGAAGGCACGCCGGAAGCCTTCGTCGGAGGCATAGCCGAGGGCGCGCGACGTCTCCGACACCGGCGTTCCGGCATCCAGCAGCTGCTTCGCCCGGCGCATGCGCACCTCGGTCACGTGCGCCGCGGGCGACGTGCCGAAGACCTCGCGGAACCGTGCCGCGAAGACCGAACGCGACATCGCTCCCAGCGCCGCGAGCTGATCGATGCTCCACTCGCGTCCGGGATCCGCGTCGATCGCGGCGACGACACGAGCGAGGAACGGGTCATCGCTGCGCGGAGGCCACGTCGCGTCGCCGTCGCTCGAGGCCCACAGGCGCAGGGCCGTCAGCAGCACGGTCGTGACCATGAGCTTGCAGATGGTGTCGTCGCCGGTGCGCCCGCCGGTGTCGTGAGCGATGCCGAGGTGCGCGGCGAGTCCCGCGGCGGCGGGCTCCGCGTGCGCGAAGCCGCTGACGAACACCAGCGGTGGCAGCGCTCGCGTCTCGGCCGTCGGGGTCAGTTCGAGCGGGACGACGGTGACCTCGGCCCCCGACCGGGAAGCGAGCGCGAGGTCGTGGCATCCGAGCGACAGGAAGGCGTCGCCGGCGAGCAGCGTGCGCCCGCCGTCGACGGTGGTCGCCGTGCCCGCCGCCGCGTCGACCGTGCAGGCCGAGCGGTGGGTGGCCCCCGTGAGCTCGCCCGCCCGCACGTAGACGAGCGCGGCCGCCCCACGCGGCAGGATGAGGCGTTCGCCGACGGTCAACTCCTGCTGCCACCCGCGGCCGGGATGCACGTCGATCGTCGACAGGGCGCGTTCGAGAGCGGGCTCCGGCGTCATGTCACCGCGAACCGCGACGGTCCGGGCGATATTCCGCGACGCGCGGGGGCTCACCCGTGCCGTCACCCGGTGCTGCCTCAGTTCAGCAGTTCCAGCCCGCTGAAGAAGCCGATCGAGATCGACAGCAGCCCCGCCGCGACGCCCGCGATGAATCCGGCCGCGGCGAGCTCGCGCGCCATGCGGGCGTTCAGACTCAGGATGCCGCACACGAACGACACCCCCGCGAGCACCCACATGCCGATCTGGATCCACGCCAGGTTGTCGAGCTCCGAGATGGTGCTGGCCGTGACGACGAAGAGGTACCACGCGATGACGACCACGCCCGTGACGATCGCGACGACGGAGGCGACGCGCAGGTCGCCCTTGGGCGTCGGGGGCGGGGGCGGTTCGTCGCGCGGCGGCACGTCGATCGCCGGTTCCAGCGAATCGGGGAGATCGTCGTCTGCCATGCACCGATCCTCCCAGGTCGCGCGGCCGATCGGGGGGTGCGTTGCCGACGGGCGCGGGCTGTGCAGCGGTGCCTCCTCTCAGCCCCGCCCCCGCCCCACCCGCCTATGCTCCTCACGATGAGAACCATCGGAGTCGACCTCGCCGCCGCCGCCCCCGGCACCGCGCTCGCCGAGATCGTCTGGACCGACGACGCCGCTCGCCTGACGCGGCTCGAGATCGGAATGCAGGATGCCGACATCGTGGCATCCGTCTCCTCCGGCGACGCGTGGCTGGGTGTGGACTGTCCGCTGGGGTGGCCCGACGCCTTCGTCGACTTCATCCGGGCGCACCACGTCGAGCCATCGCTCGGATCCGTCGACGGGGGCGCCGACTGGCGACGGACGCTCGTCTATCGCCACACCGACCGCGTCGTGCGCGACCGCATCGGCCGCTGGCCGCTGAGCGTGTCGACCGACCGCCTCGGCGTGACGGCGTTGCGCGGCGCGGGCCTGACGTCTCGTCTCGCCGAGGCCGGCTTCCCTGTACACCGCGCGGCGGAAGGGCGCCTGTTCGAGGTCTACCCCGGCGGCTCGCTGCGGCTGTGGGGGTTCGACACGACGGGGTATCGAGTGGATGCCACGCGCCGCGCGATCCTGATCGACTCCCTGCGCGAGCGGGCCCCGTGGCTCGACCTCGGCGCCTTCCGTGCTCTCGCCGTGACCAAGGCCGACGCGTTCGACGCGGTCATCGCGGCGCTGTCGACGCGGGCCGGAGCGTTGGGGCTGTTCGAACCCCCGGCATCCGGAATGCTCGGGGTCGCCCGGCGCGAGGGGTGGGTCGTGCTGCCGGACGGTCCGCTCGAGGCGCTGATCGCGGCACGCTGAGGCCCGGCCGCTCCGGAATGCCCGTTCCCGGACCGCTGATCGCGAGGCTGCCTCTCGCCGCCGGTCGGTCGCACGCCGCAACCGGCCGGCCGCCGTCTCGCGGCGCCGGCATGCGCACCAGCGAACCGGTCGAGCCGCAAGGCTCCTTGTGCTCGCACTCGGAATGGCCTCTCATGGTCGACATGACCGAGGACGCGCAGACGATCAGCTCGAAGCAGTTCCACGACGCGGCCGGAGTGGCCGACTGGCGGGTCGTCAGTTCCGGTGTGCAGGCGGTCTTCCGTGCATCGTCGCTCCGTCACGCGGCGAGTCTCGTGGAGCCCGCATCCGCAGCGGCGGAGGAGCACGGCATCCTGCCCGACATCGACGTGCGGCCCGAGGCGGTCGTCGTGCGGGTGCCCCTGTGGGCGACCGGTGGGATCGCGCCCGCGGCTCCTCTCTTCGCGGCCGCGGTGTCGCAGGCGGCCGGCCGGCTCGGACTCCGCGCCGACCCGACCGCGGTACAGTCGCTGAGCATCTACGTCGCGCAGCACTCCGAGGCCGACGTGCGGCCGTTCTTCCTCGCTGTGCTCGGCTACGACCCCGTCGGCGAGACGGATGCCGTCGACCCCCTGCGCATCGCGCCCGATCTCGCGTTCAATCCCCTCACCGGCGACCGGCCGAAGCGCGGGCGCACCCACCTCGACGTGTTCGTCCCCGCCTCCGACGCGCAGGGACGAGTGGATGCTGCGCTCGCCGCGGGCGGCCGCCTGGTCGACGACTCGCAGGCGCCGGCGTACTGGAGCATCGCCTCGCCCGACAACCACGGCGTCGACATCGCGTCGTGGCTGGACACGGACGGGTGAGCGGTGCGCGATCGGGGTGCTCGGCGCGTGTTCACTCCACCGGGGCGGTGAAAGCGTCGAAGCTCAGCACGCCCGTGGCGAGGAAGAACGGCGCGGGCGGCGGCGGCCGGCGCCCGCGGCGTAGTCGGGTCAGGGCGAGTTCGAGCCACGATCGACGACGGCGTGTGCCGGTGACGAACACGGTGAGACGTCCCGCGCCATCGACGTGCGCGGCGGGATCGCACACTCCCGCGCCCATCCACGCCGGAACGTCCGGGGCGTCGGTGTCGAGGATCCTCTTGGGCTCGCTCCAGTCCGCCCTGTCGGGGGAGAGCCGCGGCGCCGACATCGCCCAGAGGCCCTGGGGCGGGTACGGCCGAGTCCCGTGCAGGTTCGTGCCCCTCGCGAGGATCATCAACCACCGTTCGCCCGTGCGCGTCAGTGCCACATCGAAGAAGCCCTCCGCCGAGGTGGCGAAGACACGAGGTTCACTCCAGTCGGTCACTCCGTCGGCGCTCGTCGCGCAGCGCAGCTCGTAATCGGGCTGCTCGCCGGGGGCCACCTCGTGCGGCGCCGCGAGGAACCACATCATGTGCCGTCCGGCGTCTCGCGCGACGCGGGGCTCGAGCAGGCTGGGCCTGCCTCCCGCGCCGCGAAGGAGCGGGTCACCGGTTCGGCGCCAGCGGCCGTCGAGGCGTTCGAGCACGCCGATGGCGTATGAGCTCCCCGCTCCCACGTGACGTCGGCCGCTGCGACCGGCGTAGTAGATGCGCTCCGGGTGGGTGTCCGTCGCGGGTAGATACGAGGGGGTGTGCATACCGCCGCCGTCCCAGGCCGACCGCGGCGGGTCCGGCGCGAGAGCGGCGGCGCGACCGCGTCTGTCGGTCCGCACTCGCCAGGACGCCTCCGCGAGCGACCCGTCGATCGACCCGTCGGCGACGTAGAGCCGATTGCGGAAGCTCGAAGAGTAGCCGCCCAGGTAGAGGCTGCGCGCCTCGCGGGTGACGACGACGTCGCCGCTGCCCACGCCGAGGAGACCCCTTGGCATCGGGCCGTCGACCATGTCCCACAGCACGCGACTCGAGAACGGCTGCTTCACGGGGGCACTCTACGCGCGCGGGTGCCAGAGCATGTCGACGTCGTCGACGTGTCTTGTCGTCGTGGATTCGCTCTGCTAATTTACAACCAAATGGTTGAACAACAGAGCGACGCCGACATCGACCGGGTCTTCCACGCCCTCGCCGATGCAACGCGGCGCGACATCGTGCGGCGCACGCTCGTGACCGAGCAGTCGGTGACGCAGCTCGCGGCGGCCTACGCGATGTCGTTCGCGGCGGTGTCGAAGCACATCGCCGTGCTCGCCGAGGCGCGGCTGATCACCAAGCGCGCGGAGGGGAGGGTGAGACTCGTGCGAGCCGATCCCGCCGCCCTTGCCCGAGCGCAAGAACTGCTGCGCTCGTACGAAGACCTCTGGCGCGGCCGCATCGACCGGCTCGACGCGCTCCTCGCGCAGCCCGACGCCCCGGCATCCACCGCCCGCCCGACCCGTGCCGCGCGGACCGCCGAGCCCGACGCCCCGGCATCCACCCCACCCACCGAGCCCTGAACCGACTAAGGAGTCCGTCATGCCCGTCACATCCGTCGAGAGCGACGCCGAAGCGCTCACCATGACCCTGGTCGCCGACTTTCCGGTCGGTCCCGAGCGCTTGTGGGCCGTGTTCACCGATCCGCGCCAGCTCGAGCGTTTCTGGGGTCCTCCGGGATGGCCGGCCACCTTCGACGCCTTCGACTTCCGCGTCGGCGGGCAGGCGAAGTACCACATGACCTCGCCGCAGGGAGAGCGGGCCGGCGGGGCGTGGGAGTTCACCGCGATCGACGAGCCCCGCGGCTTCGAGGCGATCGACTCGTTCGCCGACGAGAACGGCGACCCCATCGAGGGGATGCCGTCGATGCGCATGGTCTTCACCTTCGAGGCGACTCCCGATGGCTCGCGGCTCACGAACGTCAGCCACTTCGCCTCGGCCGACGCCCTCGAGCAGGTCGTGGCGATGGGGGCCGTCGAGGGCTCGACCCTCGCGATGAACCAGCTCGACGCCGTGCTCCTCGGCCTGCGCGAGTTCGCGCAGGGCAAGGGCACACAGCTCGAGATCCTCGACGATCAGCACGTGCGCATCACCCGGCTCATCGACGGCCCCCGTGCGCTCGTCTGGCGCGCGCACGTCGACCCCGACCTCATGCGGCAGTGGATGCTCGGCCCCGACGGCTGGCGCATGAGCGTCAGCGAGGTCGACGTCTCCGTCGGCGGGCGCTACCGCATCGCCTGGGAACCCGAGGCGGGCACCGAAGGCGAAGGCTTCGGCTTCGACGGCGAGACCCTGCTTATCGACGAGCCCCGACGCATCGTGCAGACCGAGCACATGACCGGCACCGACTACCCCTCCACCACGAACGACCTGTCGTTCTACGAGGAAGACGGCGCGACCCTCGTCACGCTCCTGATCGAGTATCCGGATGCCACCACTCGCGACATGGTGCTCGCCACCGGCATGGTCGACGGCATGGAGCAGAGCTTCGAGCGGATGGAACGCGTCGTCCTGGCGTGAGCCTGGCGGATGCCGCGGCGTCGCGGCCGCCTCCCCGCGACGCCTTCGTGACCGAGCCCGACCGCGGCGGCGCGTATCTCCTGCGAATCGCCGCCGAACCGCTGCGCGCGACGCGCGAGTGCGCGATCTGCAGGAGTTGTGCAGCGGACGGCGGCTGTCCCGGCGCCGCCGTGCGGCGCCGCCGACGTGGATCGCGGTGGGTGCCTGCCCGATCCCGGCGGCGCACAACTCCTGCACATCGCCGCGAAACCGACGCGCGTGTCGCCCGAGCGCGCATTCTGCAGGAGTTGTGCAGCGCGGCGACTGTCCCCGGGGTAGACGAGCAGCGAGTGAACGAGTGGGGCGGGGGAAGCGGTCAGGCGGGGGGGCTCACGCGCCGTAGCGACGGGGCCGATCGGCGTCAGACCGCCGGCGCCGCCCGCCGCACGAGCTCGCGGATCTTCTGCTCGACCTCGGCCGTCACCTCGAGCACCGCGAACGACACCGGCCATAAGGGGCCGTCGTCGAGCTGCGCCGTCTCGTCGAAGCTCACCGTGCCGTAGCGCGTCTTGAACTTCGACGCGGGCTGGTAGAACACGACGACCTTGCCGTCTTTCGCGTACGCCGGAAAGCCGTAGAACGTCTTCGGGTTCAGGTGCGGCGCCTCCTCGAGCACGATCACGTGCACGCGCTCGGCGATCGCGCGGTCGGCGCCCTCGAGCTTCTCGATCGCCTCGAGGCAGGCCTCGTTCTCCTTCTGCAGCTTCGCCAGGCCCTTCAGGCCCTTCATGGTCTTGAGCTCCTCGGCGCGCTGCTTCATCGCCGCGCGTTCTTCGTCGCTGAATCCGGTGGCCATGGCATCCGTCCTCTCGGGTCTCACGGCAGGGTAGCGCGCGTCGGGGCGGACGCATCCTCGGTGATGTGCGCAACCTCAGCCGGGTGCGGTCGTGGGCGACGGAGTTCGTGCACATCGCGGAGGTTGTGTGCGGCCAGCGCGCGGTCGATTTTCGGCGGCGCCGTCGGCACGGGGGCCGCAGGGTGTGCGCGCATCCTCGGTGATGTGCGCAACCTCAGCCGGGTCGGGTCGTGGGCGACGGAGTTTGTGCACATCGCGGAGGTTGTGCGCGGCCCCCGGCACGGAGGCTGTCCCACGCTCGCGCGTCCTCAGGCCTGCCGCAGCCCTTCCTCCAGCGCGACCCACGCCAGCATCGCGCACTTCACGCGCGCCGTGTACTTCGAGACGCCCGACAGGGCGGCGGCATCGGCGAAGCGCTCCTCGTCGAGGGGGATCTTGCCGCGCGAGCGCAGCGCCTCGCGGAACTCCCCGATCAGTGCCTCGACGTCGGCGCGTGGCATCCCGTCGTCTCCGCCGTCTTCCTGCAGCAGCGCGACGAGCATGGATGCCGACGACTGCGAGATCGAGCAGCCCGCGCCCTCCCAGGTGACGGATGCCACGCGGTCGCCGGCGACGTCGACGCGGAGGGTGATCTCGTCGCCGCAGATCGGGTTGCGCTGGTGCACGGTCGCGCTGTGGGCGCCCGGCTCGGCGAGACCGAAGCCACGACGGTTCTTCGCGTGATCGAGGATGAGCTCCTGGTAGAGCGATTCGAGACCGCTCATGCGTTGACTCCCGCCGTGCCCGCGCCGACGCCGGCCTCGGCGCCCGGAGCACCCGTCGGAGAGGCGACGCCGAAGAACCCGCGCACACCCGACACGGCGTCGAGGAACGTGTCGATCTCGGCCTGGGTCGTGTGGATCGCCGCGCTCGCGCGGACGGATGCCGTGATGCCGAACCGGCGGTGCAGCGGCTGCGCGCAGTGGTGTCCGACGCGCGCGGCGACGCCGCGGCTGTCGAGGAACTGCCCCACGTCGTGCGCATGGACTCCCTCGACGGTGAAGGCCTGCAGGGCGACACGGTCGGCGGCATCCGTGTCTCCGAGAAGGCGGATGCCGTCGATCGAGCGGAGTCCATCGCGCATGCGCTTCTCCAACGCCGCCTCGTGGGCGCGGGCTGCGTCGAGGTCGTGCGCACCGAGCCACCGCAATGCCGCCGCGAAGGCGACCGCCTGAGACACCGGCTGCGTACCGGGCTCGAAGCGCTGCGGCGGCGGCAGGTACTCCGCCTTGTCGAGGGTGACGGTCGTGATCATCGAGCCGCCGAAGGTGAAGGGCGGCAGCGACTCGAGCACCTCGTCGCGGCCCCAGAGGGCGCCGATGCCGTACGGACCGTGGATCTTGTGCCCCGAGAAGACGGCGAGATCGACCCCGGATGCCGGGAGGTCGAGCGCGAGGTGCGGCGCAGACTGGCACGCGTCGAGCACCGTCAACGCGCCGGCGCCGCGGGCGAGGGTCACGAGCTTGGCGACGGGGTTCACGATGCCGAGCACGTTCGACACGTGCGGGAAGGCGACGACCTTCGTGCGCTCGCCGATGAGGTCGGCGGCGGCGTGCATGTCGAGGGTGCCGTCGTCGAGCACGGGGATGTGGCGCAGGCGCGCGCCGGTGCGGGCCGCGAGTTCTTGCCAGGGGATGAGGTTGGCGTGATGCTCGGCCTCGGTCACGACGATCTCGTCGCCCTCGCGCAGGCGCCCGGCGTAGCCGAGCGACCCGGCGACGAGGTTGAGGCCGGCGGTGGCGCCGCTCGTCCAGACGAGCTGCTCGGGTTCGGCGCCGACGAACTCGGCGACGGTGACACGCGCGTCTTCGAACAGCTCGGTCGCCTCGGCGGCGAGCGTGTGCGCGCCGCGGTGAACGGCGGAGTTCGCGCGCTCGAGGAAGTCGCGTTCGGCGTCGAGCACGGCGCGCGGCTTCTGGCTCGTCGCGCCGGAGTCGAGATAGACGAGCGGGTGGCCGTCGATCTCGGTCTCGAGGATCGGGAAGTCGGCGCGCACGGCGTCGACGTCGAAGGGGAGTGTCACTGTTCCAGGCTACGCGTGATGAGCGCGGGCCGGCCGGGCCGGGTCTGTGCGCTCGACGTGCGGAATCCTGCGGCTCGTCACGGGGGACCGTGTTCGACACGGGGACGACGCCTCTCGCGCGGTCAGGTTGCCGTGGACCGCTGTCGTCCGGTCGCCTAGCGAGGAGCGCGCGGTGCCGGACTCCGGAGAAAGAGTGCGCGACCGCTTCGGGTGATGGTGAATGCGGTACCTCGAGGGCCGAATCTCCGGAGTTCGGCACGCTGGGTCGCGGTGAGCCTTCGCCGCCGGCCCTGTACGTGCTCGCGACCGAGTCTCCTGCCCCTGCTCGGATGGCGCGCCCTCGGTGGGTGAGCTGAGGCCTCTCCGCTCGACCGCTTCCGTCCTGCCCAACGCGCCTGACCAGGCGGGGTTCACCGTCCTGACCCGGCGAGGGTGCTGCGGGGGACGTGTCGCGCGCGTGGCCGGCAACGCTCCCGGCGGTGCGGCGGCACACGCGAACATGCCCTCGCGGATACTTCTTTGTTCTTGCAAATGTTGAATTCGTATTTGTGTGCCGACTCATCTGTCGTTATCGACGACTGGCGATCGAAATCGAAATGTCGCGGCAATTTTCATGCGTTAATCTGCCCCGCGTGAACGACGGTGGCAGTGCAGAAAAGACTCCTTCTCTCGATATGCTCATGCATATTCACGGGTGGCGCGCCCGGCGAAAGGGCGAGGGGTGGGAGATCGGACCGCGGGGCGCGCCCGTTTCCGTCCGACCCCGTTCCAAAGGGGCTTTCGACGTGATCGTCGGCGGCGAGAGCCTCGTTCTCCCCGATGAGCGCGCTGTCGTCGATTTCCTCTCGCAGGTCGCTCTCAACCGGGCGCGCGAAGGGTCGGCGCCGTCGTGAGGCGGGTGAAGTTCGAAACCGTTCATCCGCTTCCGCGGCCGCGAAAGAGGCGGACCCTCACGGTCGCTCCTCGCTACGAGCACATATATGTTGTGGGCTCGCGAAACCGGATGGGCGAAGATGAGGAGTTAACTCTTTTTCACAATCGGGGCTGCCGTGACTAGACCCTCCGTCGGATCGGAGCACGAGATACTCTGCGCGCATCTCTCGAGAAATCTCGCCGTCCAATTGCACAATGCACGCACGAGTATGGGGTACTCCCAAGAGGAGGCGGCTTTCATCGCCGGTATCGCGCCGCCCGCACTCGGCCGTATCGAGAGAGCGCGGTTTTCTCACTATCCATGGGCGAATCCCACGCTCGAGACGATGGTCCGCCTTCACTCGTCTTTGAACTTGAATCCCCACCGCTGGATTCGCCGCCTCCCCGGTGGTGACTCCACGACCGTGGATCGCTGACGGCCCCGTCGTGAAAGCACCAGCAGGAGGTCGATATGTGGCATCGCGGGTGAAGTCGCCCGGCGGATGGCGAGAGACAGCTGATCCCGGCCATCGGCGGGTGGGCGCGGCGCCGTCCCCCGCCGAGACCTGACCCGCGCTTCAGACCGCCAGCCGATACCCCATCCCCTGCTCGGTGAGCAGGTGCACCGGGTTCGAGGGGTCGGCCTCGAGTTTCTTGCGCAGCTGCGACATGTAGAGGCGCAGGTAGCCCGAGTCGGCGACCTGTTCGCTCGCCCAGATCTCCTTGAGCAGCGTCTGACGCGTCACGAGTGAGCCTGGGTTGCGGACGAGGAACTCCAACATCCGCCACTCCGTCGGAGTGAGGTGCACGCGGGTTCCCGCCCGCAACACCGCTTTGGCGGCCAGATCGACCTCGACGTCGCCGAAGCGGACGACCGACTCGCCGCTCGCGGGCACCGATCGCCGACCGTGCACCCGCAGGCGGGCCAGCAGCTCGTCGATCTGGAACGGTTTGGTGACGTAGTCGTCGGCGCCGGCGTCGAGGGCCTCCACCTTGTCGGCCGACCCCGTGCGACCCGAGACGACGATGATCGGCGCGGTCGTCCACCCACGTAGGGCCTCGATCACCTGCACCCCGTCGAGGTGCGGCATCCCGAGATCCAGCAAGACGATGTCGGGGTGGGACTGGGCCGCGAGGGTGATGGCCGCGGCGCCGTCGGCGGCGGCGACCACGTCGTAGCCGTGCGCGGCGAGGGTGATGCGCAGCGCGCGGACGAGCTGCGGGTCGTCGTCGGCGATCAGGATCTTCACGGGGCGTCCTCTCGGAATCGGGATGCCGCGGGCGCGCCGCCCGGCTCGGGTGGGGTGCGGTCGGCGGACACGGGCGGGCCGGATGCCGCGGTCCCCTCGCCTCGGGCCGCAGGCGAGCGGTCGTTGGTCACGGATCGCCCGAGCGGCGTCGTCGGCGTGGCCGAGCTCACCGTGTACGGATCACCCGCGGGCCGGTCGGCGGCCACCGGCAACGCCACGACCATAGTGAGCCCGCCGCCGGGGGTGTCCTCCGGCGTGAGCGTGCCGCCCATGCCCTCGGCGAAGCCGCGCGAGAGCGCGAGGCCCAGGCCGAGACCGGCGGTGTTGTCGGTGTCGCCCAGGCGCTGGAACGGCGAGAACATGTCGTCGCGGCGCTCCGCGGCGATCCCGGGGCCGTGGTCGATCACGCGAATCTCGGCGATGCCGCCCAGCCGGCTCGTCGCGATTCGCACGCGCTGCCCATCGGGGGTGTACCGGTCGGCGTTGGTCAGCACGTTCACGATCACGCGCTGCAACCGCACCGGGTCGGCGCGGAGCGCGGGCAGGTCGGGGTCGAGGGCGAGCTCGACGGCATCCGGGCCCAGCTTGAGTTCGTCGAGGGCGGCGAGCACGACCCCGGCGGCGTCCACTTCGGTCAGCGACACCGCAAGCACTCCGGCCTGCACACGACTCACGTCGAGCAGGTCGGTCACCAGCACCGACAGGGTCGCCAGGCTCTCGTCGGCGGTCTCGAGGAGCTCCCGGCGGTCGTCGTCGGAGAGGTTGTCGCCCGCGGCGCGGAGACCCCCGAGCGAGGCGACGGCGGCGGCGAGCGGGCGGCGCAGATCGTGGCTGACGGCCGACAGCAGGGCGCTTCGTACCTGATCCGTCTCGGCGAGGGCGCCGGCCTCGGCGGCCGTCTCGGCGAGGTCGGTGCGTTCGAGGGCGGCGGCGAGCTGCGCGACGACGACGTCGAGCAGGCGGCGCTCGCCGGCATCGAGATCCCGCCCGTGCAACTCGAGCACCGCGCGATCGGC
Source organism: Microbacterium enclense (assembly GCF_001456955.1). GTDB lineage: Bacteria > Actinomycetota > Actinomycetes > Actinomycetales > Microbacteriaceae > Microbacterium > Microbacterium enclense. The sequence goes on from NZ_KQ758467.1 coordinate 25,185, forward strand.
GCCCACGGGAACACCCGTCGACCGGCCGTCGCGCACCGGCTCGCCGTCGGTGGCGAGCGTCGACCCATCGGATGCCACGAGCCGCACCCCCGCGAGACCGAACGCCTCGCGGGCGCGACTCACCAGCGCCGGCACGGCGCTCTCGCCCCGCAGGACGCTGCCCGCGACGGTGGCGAGCAGCTCGGCCTCGGCTGCGGCCCGGCGGGCGGCGCGGGCGCGACGGGCGGCCTGGTCGACGACGATGCTCACGAGCAGCGCGATGACCACGTACAGCCCCAGCGCGATCGCGTGCACGGGATCGCTGATGGTCACCGTGTACAGCGGCTCGATGAAGAGGAAATCGAGCGTGACCCCCGACAGCACCGCCGCGAACATCGCCGGCCAGATGCCGCCGATCAGCGCTACGACCACGACGAGCAGCTGGTACGCGAGCACGTCGGTGGTGATGGAGTCGTCGGAGCCCGTCGACAGCAGCAGCAGCGAGATGAGCGGCCCGCCGATGAGCGCGGTGACGAAGCCCAGGAGGCGACGCTTCGCGCTGAGCGCGGGGCCGGTGAGGCGCGGCAGGGTGAACCGTCCGCCGGCGCGGGCGTGATTGACGATGTGCACATCGATGTCGCCCGACAGGCGGATGACGGTCGCGCCGATGCCGGGGCCGGTGAGGGCCGCGGCCAGACGACCCCGGCGGCTCACGCCGATCACCAGCTGCGAGGCGTTCACCGAGCGGGCGAACTCGACCAGGGCGACGGCGGGGTCGTCGCCGACCACCTGGTGGTAGGTGCCGCCGAGCGTCTCGGCCAGCGCGCGCTGCTCTTCGAGCGAGCCGGGGGAGCCGCGACGCAGGCCGTCCTGCGTCGACACGTGCACGGCCACCAGCTCGCCGCCGGCCGAGCGCGCGGCGATGCGCGCGCCGCGACGCAGCAGCGTCTCGCCCTCGGGGCCGCCGGTCAGGGCGACGACCACGCGCTCGCGCGCCTGCCATGACCCCTCGATGCCGTGCTCCGAGCGGTACCGCTGCAGTGCGGAGTCGACCTCGTCGGCCAGCCACAGCAGCGCGAGTTCGCGCAGAGCCGTGAGATTGCCGAGGCGGAAGTAGTTCGACAGGGCCGCGTCGATCCGCTCCGCCGGATACACCGAGCCCGCCGCGAGCCTGTCGCGCAGCGACTGCGGGGCGAGGTCGACGACCTCGATCTGGTCGGCGGCGCGCACCACGGCATCCGGAACCGTCTCGCGCTGCGCGACCCCGGTGATCTTCTCGACCACGTCGTTGAGGGAGGCGATGTGCTGCACGTTCACCGTGGTGATGACGTCGATGCCGGCGGCGAGCAGCTCGTCGACGTCGTTCCAGCGCTTGTCGTTGCGGGAGCCGGGCGCATTGGTGTGCGCGAGCTCGTCGACGAGCGCGATTCGCGGATGCCGCCGGAGCACGGCATCCAGGTCCATCTCGTCGAGCGCGACCCCGCGGTGGGCAACGGCGCGGCGGGGGACGGTCTCGAGACCCGCGGCCTGGGCGGCGGTGGCGACGCGGCCGTGGGTCTCGACGATGGCGATGACCACGTCGTGCCCTTCGTCGCGGAGGCGGCGGCCCTCCTCGAGCATCTCGTACGTCTTGCCCACGCCGGGCGCCATGCCCAGCAGCACCCGGAGGCGCCCGCGCTTCACGCGTCCGCCCCCGCACTCGTGCGTCGGGAGGTCCCTGAGCCTGTCGAAGGGACCGGTGCCGAGAGGGTTCCGGTGGCTTCGACGGGCACAGCCACCTGGGTTGTTTGCTCAGCCACTTCCATCGCTCGCGAGGTTCCTGAGCCTGTCGAAGGGACCGGGACCCTCGCCGGTGCCGCGATGCACACGCGAACCCGCCGCCGCGCGGGAAGCGCGACGGCGGAAGGGGACGCGACGACGGGCATGTCAGCGATTCTCGTCGCTCAGAGGGCGTCGAGCGCGCGGTTGAGCTCGAACACGTTGACGCGCGGGTCGCCGAGGAAGCCGAGGTCGCGGGGCAGCGTGAGCTCGGTGACCAGCGCTTCGACGTCGGCGACAGGGATGCCACGGGCGTCGGCGATCCGCGCGACCTGGCGTTCGGCGTTCGCGACGGAGATGTCGGGATCGAGGCCCGAGCCCGAGGCGGTGACCGCATCGGCGGGGACCGTGCCCGAGCCGTTCAGCGCCTCGAAAGCGGAACGGTTCGCGGCGATCGAGTCGATGAGATCGGCGTTCTCGGGGCCGAGGTTCGAGCCCGTCGAGGCGGAGGAGTCGTAGCCGGCGGCGGACGGACGGGACTGGAAGTACTGCGGGAGCGCCTGTCCGTCGGCATCCTGGAACGATTGCCCGATCAGCGGGGAGCCGCTCACCGAGCCGTCGGCCGTGCGGACGAGCGACCCGTTCGCCTGGAACGGCAGGGCGACCTGACCGATCGCGGTGACCAGCAGCATGTAGCCGACGCCGAGCACAGCGGTGAAGACGAGCATCGCGCGGACGGCGACGCCGGCGGTACGCAGGGAGGCGCGCATGACGGGGCCTTTCAGAAGCCGGGGAGCAGGCTCACGACGAGGTCGATGAGCTTGATGCCGATGAAGGGGACGAGGACGCCGCCGAGCCCGTAGACGAGCAGGTTGCGGCTGAGGATGCTCGAGGCGCTGGCCGCGCGATACTTCACACCGCGCAGAGCCAGGGGGATGAGCACGATGATCACGATCGCGTTGAAGATGATGGCGCTGAGCACCGCGGATGCCGGTGACGACAACTGCATGATGTTCAGCACCGCGAGCCCGGGGAAGACCCCCATGAACATCGCCGGGATGATCGCGAAGTACTTCGCGATGTCGTTGGCGAGCGAGAAGGTCGTCAGGGCGCCGCGCGTGATGAGCAGCTGCTTGCCGATGCGCACGATGTCGATGAGTTTGGTCGGGTCGGAATCGAGGTCGACCATGTTGCCCGCCTCTTTGGCGGCGGAGGTGCCCGTGTTCATCGCCACGCCGACATCGGCTTGCGCGAGCGCGGGCGCGTCGTTCGTGCCGTCGCCGGTCATGGCGACGAGGTTGCCGCCCTCCTGCTCGCGCTGGATGAGGGCGAGCTTGTCTTCGGGCGTCGCCTCGGCGAGGTAGTCGTCGACGCCCGCCTCGGCGGCGATCGCCTTCGCGGTCAGGGGGTTGTCGCCCGTGATCATCACGGTGCGGATGCCCATTGCGCGCAGCTCCTCGAAACGCTCGCGCAGACCGTCTTTCACGACATCTTTGAGGTGGATGACGCCGAGCACACGGCCCTCGCCGGTAGGGGTCTCGGCGAAGGTGGCTGAGCCTGTCGAAGCCACCGGTTCTGCGCGGGTTCCGGTCCCGTCGATGGGCTCAGGGACCTCGGTGCGGGCGGAGGCGGCTGAGCTCGTCGAAGCCGCCGGGCCGTGCGTGGTGCCGGTCCCTTCGACGAGCTCAGGGACCTCGGTTGCGAGAGCGGTCGCTGAGCCTGTCGAAGCGTCCGCGGGGGTCCACGTCGCCACGACCAGGGGCGTGCCGCCGGACTGCGAGATGGCATCCGTCTCGCTCTGCAGCTGCGCGCGCAGCACCTCGGCAACGGGGGAGCCGGATGCCGCGAGCCAGGCCACCACGGCGGATGCGGCGCCCTTGCGTACCCGCGTGCCGTCGGCGAGGTCGAGGCCGCTCATGCGGGTCTGCGCCGTGAAGGGCACGGGCTCGGCGCCGCGGGGCATCTCGGCGACGATGCCCTGCGCGGCCGCGAGCTCGACCACCGAGACGCCCTCGGGCGTCGGATCGGCCTGCGACGACAGCGACGCGTACTCCGCAAGCAGCGCGGCCCCGACACCGTCGAGCGGTACGAACGCCGAGGCGCGGCGGTTGCCGTAGGTGATCGTGCCGGTCTTGTCGAGCAGCAGGGTCGTGACGTCTCCCGCGGCCTCGACCGCGCGCCCCGACATCGCCAGGACGTTGCGCTGCACCAGGCGGTCCATGCCGGCGATGCCGATCGCGCTCAGCAGCGCGCCGATGGTGGTGGGGATCAGGCAGACCAGGAGCGCCACGAGAACGGGGATCGACACCGGCGACTCGACAGGCTCAGGGACCACAGCGGAGGCGATCGGGTTGAGCACCAGTACGACCACGACGAACACGATCGACAGGCTCGCAAGCAGGATGTTCAGCGCGATTTCATTCGGTGTGCGCTGGCGCGACGCGCCCTCGACGAGAGCGATCATGCGATCGACGAACGTCTCTCCGGGCTTGGACGTGATCTTCACGACGATCCGGTCGCTGAGCACGCGGGTGCCGCCCGTGACCGCGCTGCGGTCGCCGCCCGACTCGCGCACGACCGGGGCCGACTCGCCCGTGATGGCGGATTCGTCGACGGTCGCGATGCCGTGCACGATGTCGCCGTCGCCGGGGATCAGCTCGCCCGTCTCGACGAGCACGATGTCGCCGACGCGGAGGTCGCCCGACGGGACGTCCTCGGTGGCCGCCCCGGATGCCGCGGGATCGTCGGCGGCGTAGGAAACCACCCGGCGGGCCGAGGTGGTCGTGCGCGTCTTGCGCAGGGTCGCGGCCTGTGCCTTGCCGCGGCCCTCGGCGACCGACTCGGCGATGTTCGCGAAGAACACGGTGAGCCACAGCCACACGGCGATGCCCCACGTGAAGCCGAACGGGAGCTGATCGGCGGCGGACCCGCTACCGGACGCTGAGCCCGTCGAAGCGTCGCCCAGGAACGGCTCCGCGACCGCGATCAGCGTTGTCAACGCCGCGCCCACCCACACGAGGAACATCACGGGGTTCCGCCACTGCGCGGCGGGGTCGAGCTTCTTCGCGGCGCCCGGGAGGGCGGCGACGATCTGCGCGGCGCTGAATGCGCGGCGGGGTCCTTCGGCAGGCTCGGGGGCCGCGTGGCGCGGAGCCGGGGCCGGCCCTTCGACGGGCTCGGGGACCGCGGGAGCGAGGGGTGTGGACATCAGAGCGCAAGTCCTTCGGCGAGGGGTCCGAGGGTGAGGACCGGGAAGTAGGTGAGGGCCGTGACGATCGCGGCCACGCCGGCGAGCAGACCCGCGAACTGCGGGCGGTGCGTCGGCAGGGTGCCGGCGGTGGCGGGCACGGCATCCTGGGCCGCCAGCGCCCCGGCGAGGGCCAGCACGAACACGATCGGCAGGAAGCGTCCGAGCAGCATGGCCACGGCGAGGGCCGTGTTGAACCACGGGGTGTTGGCGGTCAGACCCGCGAAAGCGGAGCCGTTGTTGTTCGCCGCCGAGGTGAAGGCGTACAGCACCTCGCTCAGGCCGTGCACGCCCGGGTTGAGTATCGAGGTGCCCTCGACATCGTCCCGGATGCCAGGAACGCCGAAGCTCAGCGCGGTGCCCGCGAGCACGAGGGTGGGCGTGACGAGGATGTACAGGCTGGCGAGCTTGATCTCCCTCGGGCCGATCTTCTTACCCAGATACTCCGGCGTGCGGCCGATCAGCAGACCGCCGACGAACACCGCGATCACGGCGAGGATCAGCATGCCGTACAGGCCCGAACCGACGCCGCCCGGTGCGATCTCGCCAAGCATCATGTTGAGCATCGGCATGCCGCCGCCCAGCGCCGTGTAGCTGTCGTGCATCGAGTTCACGGCCCCGGTCGAGGTCAGCGTGCTGGTGGAGCCGAACAGCGTCGAGCCGAAGATGCCGAACCGCACCTCCTTGCCTTCCATCGCGCCGCCCGCGAGCATCGGCGCGGTGCCGGCCCCGGCCATCTCGGCCCAGGTGAGCAGGGCGGTGGATGCCGCGAAGATCGCGGCCATCACACCGAGGATCGTGTAGCCCTGGTGGTCGTCGCCCACGATGCGGCCGAACGCGCGGGGGAGCGAGAACGGGATGACGAGCATCAGGAAGATCTGGAAGAGGTTCGTCCAGGGCGTCGGATTCTCGAACGGGTGCGCGGAGTTGACGTTGAAGATGCCGCCGCCGTTCGTGCCGAGCAGCTTGATCGCCTCCTGCGAGGCCGCCGGCCCACCCGGGATGGACTGGGCCGCGCCTGCGAGGGTCGTGGCATCCGTGAACCCGTTGAGATTCTGGATGACGCCGCCCGCCAGCAGCACGATCGCCGCGACGACCGAGACGGGCAGCAGCAGGCGGAAGGTGCCGCGCACGAGGTCGACCCAGAAGTTTCCGATCACGCCGCTGCGGCGGAAGGCGAAGCCGCGCACGAGGGCGACGGCGACGGCGATGCCGACGGCCGCGCTGACGAAGTTCTGCACGGTGAGGGCCGCGAACTGTGCGGTGTAACCGAGGGTGGTCTCACCGCCGTACGACTGCCAGTTGGTGTTGGTGACGAACGAGATCGCGGTGTTGAACGACAGTGCTTCGCCGGGGGCTTCGAGGCCGAGGGAGTACGGCAGCACCGTCTGCAGGCGCAGGAGGGCGTAGACGAGCACGACGCCGACGAACGAGAACAGCAGCACCGACCGCAGGTACGCCTGCCAGGTCTGGGCGCTGCGCGGGTCGACGCCGATCAGGCGGTAGGTGCCGCGCTCGACGACGAGATCGCGCTCGCCGGTGTAGATGCGGGCGATGTAGTCGCCGAGCGGGCGGTACGCCAGGCCGAGGGTGGTGATCAGGGTGAGGCTGGTCAGGACGATGGACCAGATGGTTCCGGCATCCATGTCAGAACTTCTCGGGGCGCACGAGCGCAACGACGAGATACACCACGGCGGCGACCGCGAGTGCGGCGGCGAGGATCGAGAAGAACATCACGGTCGCTCGACCCCGCTTCCCGCGGGGCGGGAGCGGCCCGGCGCGGAAGTGCGGGGCGACGAGGGGCGGGCTTCGGGCCCGAGCCGCTCGACCCCCTTGGCGACGAGCGCGACCAGCGCGAACAGCGCGACGGTCACGGCGAGGAAGACGACATCGAGCACGACGACTCCAGGTTCGGAGGTGTCCGCGGCGGACCGCGGGCGCCGCGGGGCGGCACGTGTGTCGATACAACTCCGCCGGGCCGTGGCATCCGGGCGTCCTTACGGTTTCCCTACGGCTCGCCGACGGACCCATACGGACTGCTGACGGGGTGGGTGCGACGAGGGCCGAGCACGACTCCTGCGGAGGAAGCCGCGAGAGCGGGCGAGCGCGTCGGAAGGGCCGATGTGCAGGAGTTGTGCCCGGGGTGACGGACCCGCGGCCGGCGCCGCGGCATGCCGGCGAGTCAGGGGCCGCGCCTCCGCCCGCGCCTGCCGGCGGAGCCGTCGGGCGGAGCGGCCGCCGCCGTCGGGCCGGTCGCCCGCACAACTCCTGCACAAAGCACCTCTCGGCGCGGCAGACGACCCGGATACCGGCACCTGCAGGAGTCGTGCGCGCGCCGCGGGGGAGCGAGGCGGCGCAAGATGGACACATGCCTGCATCCGACGACCCCGGTGTGCGGGTCTCGGCCGGGCTCGTGATCCCGGCGTCCGAGCTGTCGTGGCGGTTCTCGCGGTCGTCGGGTCCCGGAGGGCAGGGCGTGAACACCGCCGATTCCCGGGTGGAGCTGATGTGGGATGCCGCCTCGTCGGGCGCACTGACCCCGGTGCAGCGGCAGCGGATCGTCGAGCGGCTGGGCAACCGCCTGGTCGCCGGCGTGCTCACCATCGCGGCGTCGGAGCACCGCAACCAGCTGCGCAACCGCGACGCCGCGCGCGCCCGCCTCGCCGCGATCGTGGCCGAAGCGGTGCGTGCTCCGGCGCCTCCCCGCCGCGCGACGAAGCCGACGCGCGGCTCGACCGAGCGCCGCCTGCAGGCGAAGCAGCGTCGCACCGATGTCAAGCGGATGCGTCAGCGGCCGACCGACTGACGTCGGCTGCGTGGAGGCCACTCTCGGCCCCGGCGCGGGGCTCAGCCGGTCCTCAGCCGCGGGGCCCGGCCTCAGCCGCAGCGCCCGCCTCAGCCCGCCGCGCCGCCGTCCGCTCGGCGGCGGCGCACCTGCTCCTCGAGGTCGGCCAGGTGCATCTCGCGCTCCAGGTCGGCGATCTGCTGCTCCGTGCTCCGCGCATCGTGCGGGTGCGGTGCGGGCGAGGGGTCGGGCGTCTTCTGCCACCGCCGCGGGTCGCCGAATGTCATCGGCGTCGAGCGCTGCTCGTACTCGCGACCGAGCGTGAACCACAGGATCGAGCCGATCAGCGGCAGCAGCACGATGAAGAACACCCAGACGAACTTCGGCATGTGTTTGACCTGGTCGTCACGGCGGGTGATGGCATCGATGAGCGCGATCACCATGACGGTCAAGGTCAGCAGGGCGAGGATCGGCATGACATCCACCCTGGCGTGAGCACGCGGCGGTGTCCATGTTCGGTGCCGCGGGCGGCGCGTGCCGCGCTCCGGAGAGAAGGGCTGGCAGAGGCACGCCTCGGCCCTTTTCGGCCCGGTTCGCCGCGAGGTTCCGGAGCCCCGCACACCCCGGCCTGCGGCGGGGCGAGCGCGACCCAATATGCGGAACCGTGCACGACCGGCCCCGCAACGCCGACGCCCCCACCACGAGGGCGGGGGCGTCGGCGCGGATTCAGGATGCCGAGCCGGGCGGCGGCGTCTTCTTCCCGCGCGGGGCCGGGGCGTTGGCCACGGGCTGCCCGCCGCGCTGCTGGCCGGGGAGCGGCCGGGAACGGCGGCCGTAGATCAGCTCCGACGAGTCGAGCAGCCACGGCACGAGGGTGATGGTGACGCCATGCACGAGCATGAGCTGGTGCGCCAGACGCCGCGACCGGCGGTTGTGCAGGATCGACTCCCACCAGTGCCCCACGATGTACTGCGGCAAGTAGACGGTGACCACGGCGGAGCCGTTCTTCTCGCGGTACCGCTTGATGAACGCCGACACCGGCGAGGTGTACGTGCGGTAGGGCGAGTCGATGATGACGAGGGGGATGGGCACCTCGTGCTCGGCCCAGTCCTTCTGCAGCTTGGCCGACTCCTCCTCGGTGATCGCGACGTGCACGGCCAACGTCTTGTCGTGCTTGGCCGCGAGGGCGTAATCGATCGCCTTCGACGTGGGCTTCTGCAGGCGGTTGACCAGCACGATCGCGACGTCGCCCGACGAGCCGAAGTGCACCGTGTCATCCATCTGGATCTCGTGCTCGACATCGCGGTAGTACCGGTTCACGCCGACCATGAGCACGGCGAGGATCGGGATCGCGATGAACACCAGCCACGCGCCGTGGGTGAACTTGGTGACCGTGACGATCAGCAGCACGAGCACGGTCATGGCCGCGCCGAGCGAGTTGATCCACAGGCCCGAGATCGCCGACCGGCGCTCGATCGCGGCGGATTGCTGCTTCGCCGCCTCGGCCGGCAGGTCGCGAAGGCCCCGCAGCACGCGTCGCCAGTGCTTGACCATGCCGATCTGCCCGAGCGAGAACGACACGAACACACCGATGATGTAGAGCTGGATCAGCGTCGTGAGGTTGGCCTGGTACACGATCAGCACGCCGATGGCGACGATGCCGAGGATGATCATGCCGTTGGAGTACACGAGCCGGTCGCCGCGGGTGTTCAGCGCCTTGGGGGCGTAGCCGTCGCGGGCGAGAACGGCGCCCAGCAGCGGGAAGCCGTTGAACGCGGTGTTCGCGGCGAGCAGCAGCACGCACGCGGTCGCGGCCTGGATGACGAAGAAGAAGATGCTGCCCGCACCGAAGGTCGCGGCGGCGACCTGCGCCATGAGGCTCGGTTGCGGGTTGTTGACGCAGTCGAAGCCGATGAGGTGGCAGGGGTTCTCGGCGTAGTGCACCTTGGCGATCAGGGCGAGGGCGGTCAGACCGGCGAACAGCAGGATGGCGATGCCGCCCATGAGCGTCAGCGTGGTCTGGGCGTTGCGGATCTTCGGCATCCGGAACGCGGGCACGCCGTTCGACACGGCCTCCACGCCCGTCAGTGCCGAACAGCCGCTCGAGAACGCGCGCAGCACGAGCAGGATGAGGGCTGCCTGTGTGAGCGACTCCGCCTGCACGTCGTACTCCGCACTGGAGGCGACGGGCGCGTCGCCGGCGAGGGTGCGGATGAGGCCCACCACGATCATCACGGCGACGGAGCCGATGAAGAGGTACGTCGGGATCGCGAAGACGCTCGATGCCTCGCGCACGCCGCGGAGGTTCACGATCACGATCAGGATGACGAAGCCGACGGCGATCTCGACGCGGAACGGGTTCAATTCGGGCAGCGCCGAGATGATGTTGTCGACACCGGATGCCACCGACACGGCGACCGTGAGCACGTAGTCGACGAGCAGGGCCGCGGCGACGATGACGCCGGGGATCTCGCCGAGGTTCTTGCTCGCGACTTCGTAGTCGCCGCCGCCCGAGGGGTACGCCTTGATGAGCTGGCGGTAGCTCAGCACCACCACCACCAGCAGCAGCACGACCGCCACCGCGACCCACGGGCTGAGCGTCAGCAACGCGGTGCCGCCGATGAGCAGGATCATCAGCAGCTCCTGCGGGGCGTAGGCCACGGAGGAGAGGGCGTCGGAGGCGAAGATGGGCAGAGCCATCTTCTTCGGGAGGAGCTGTTCGTCGAGTTTCTCGGACGTCAGGGGCTCGCCGATCAGGATTCGTTTCGCGATCGGAGTCTCTTCGACGTCCCCGCGACTTTCGTCAGTCACGGCGCGCGACATTACGCGCACTGGGAGTTCTGCGCAATCCGGCGCGCTCGGCGTTCATCGGATGGTCGCTCGCGGGGAGAGAGGCGAGGTGGCTGAGCGTGCCGAGGGGTCGCTCCCGCGGATTGCGGGGGTGGCTTCGACAGGCTCAGCCACCGGGCTGAGGCTCAGCCACCGTGCCCGGGCTCAGCCACCGGGCTGAGGCTCAGCCGCCGCGCTCTGGCTCGGCCGTCGCGCTCAGCCGCGGCCGTCGCGCTCCGGCGCGGCCACCGCGCTCCGGCGCAGCCATCGCGCTCCGGCGCGGCCATCGCACAGGTTCAGACGCCGGTCGCGCGGGTGGTGATGAACGCCGCCAGCGCGTCGGCGCCCCCGTGATCGTGGGCGGTGACGGTGACGACCGCGTCGCCCGCGAACACGATGAGCTGGCCGTGCGCGCCGTGCAACCGCCAGCCGTCACCGGGGCCGTCCCACCCCGCGAGGGCGTAGCGGCGGTACCCGTCGGCGTCGCTGCCCGTGGGCACCCAGCCCGCGTGCATGGCATCCACGATCCCGGGCGAGACCAGGCGGCGGCCGTCGAATGCGCCGCGGTCGCGGATCAGCTGGCCGAGGCGCGCCATCTCGTCGGTGCGGAGGGCGATTCCTTCGCCGCCGAGCACGCGACCGAGGGGGCAGCGGCGCCACGAGACGTCGCCGAGGCCGAGGGGGGCGAACAGGCGGGGACGCAGGTACGCCTCGATGTCGCCGACCCGCTGAGCCAACGCGTGCATCGCGGTGTAGGTGCTGGCGTTGGAGTACTGGAAGACGCGACCGCGTGACGGTCGGGAGAGGAACTCGGCCGCGAGGTCGGGCCAGTCGGTCATCATCGTTTCGGAGTACGGGAAGTCGATGCCGCTGGTCATCGTCAGGAGATGCCGGAGCGTGAGGTCCCGGGTGGTGGGCAGCAGACCGCGCACCGGGGTGTCGAGGGTCACCAGCCCCTCACCGGCGGCGAGCCCCACGGCGAGCACGGCCACGGCCTTGGCGACGGAGTGGATCTCCTCCCGCTCATCGGGAGTCCACCGCCGGGTCGCGCTGTCGTCGCCCACCCGCACGTGCAGGCCGTGCGCGACGAAGTCCGTCTCGTCGATGCGGGCGGCGATCGTGTCTCGAAGCTCCTCGGCGCGGGTCATTCCCACAGTGTCTCCCGACGTGCGGGCGCTTCCCTAAGCTCGCGATGTGGACAACATCCTCGGATCCGGACTGCTCGCCGTGGGGGCGGGTGCCGTCGTCGCGGTGCTCGCGTTCGTCCCGTTCGTGGCGATCAGCTACCGCCGTCGCGGGGGTCTCACCCTCCTGCGCACCGCGGCATGGGCCGGTGCGGCGGTGTACTTCTGGGCGATCTGGACCTACACGCTCATTCCGCTTCCCGAGTCCGACGACTACCGCTGCCGCGGCGTGAATCTGCGGCCGTTCGAGTTCGTCGACGACATCCGCGCCGCCGTCGCCGTGTCGGGGCGCTATCTCACCGACCCCGTCGTGCTGCAGGTGGCGCTCAACGTGCTGCTGTTCCTGCCCCTCGGCTTCTTCCTGCGGGTGCTCGGGGGTCGTGGCATCCTGATCGCGGGCCTCGCCGGGCTGACGATCTCGGCGGTGATCGAGACGACGCAGCTCACGGGTGTCTGGGGCATCTTTCCGTGCGCCTACCGCGTCTTCGACGTCGACGACCTCATCGCCAACACGTCCGGGGCGTTGCTGGGGTCGGTGCTCGCGTTCGCCGTGCCGGCGCAGCACCGCGGAGTGCGGAAGACCCCGGATGCCGAGAAGCCCCGCCCGGTGACCCGTCGCCGTCGCGTGCTGGGCATCGTGTGCGACGTCGTGGGCATCTGGCTCGTCGGCTTCGCGGTCGGCGTCGTCGTGCAGGCGGTGATCAGCCTCGTCCTGGGGGAGGCGGCGACCTTCGCGACCGACGACGTCGCGTCGCTGGCCGGCACGGTGGTCTCGGCCGGGCTCTGGCTGGGCGTCGTGCTGACGACGGGACGCTCGATCGGCGACATCGCCACGCGGGTGCGCTTCACCGACGGCGTGCTGCCGCGGTGGGTGGCGCGCCCACTGCGCTTCCTCACGGGCGTCGGCGCGTACACCGTGCTCAGCGCCCTGCCCGCCCCGTGGTCGTCGACGGCGTTGGCGCTGGGCCTCGCGACCGTCGCGCTGCTGTTCGTCTGGAGGGACGGACGTGGACTCACCGGCTGGATCGGACGGCGCCGGCTCGTCGACGATCGCGCGGGTGTGGTGAGTCCGACGGTCGACCGCGGCACGGCGGTGCGACGACGCTGAGGAAGGCCGGTCGAACCCGCGGCGCGCCCGAACGCCGGACTGGTTCGACGTCGGTGCACCGGGGCCGAGGCGCCTGACCGTCCGCCTAGGCTGGAGGGGATGTCGTCGAGAGCAGGGCGCGCCACGCGCGTGGGTCGCGGTGTCGCCGCGGCCGCCGTGGCGACCTTCGTCGCGACGCTGTCGCACGCGGCGGTCGGGGGCGAGCTCCCGCCGTTCGCGAACATCGTCCTCGCGCTCTGCCTCGCCGCTCCCGTCTGCGTGATGCTCGCGGGACGGGCGCTGTCATGGGGGCGGCTCGCTGTCGCGGTGGTGATGAGTCAGGCGCTGTTCCATGCCCTGCTCGTGCTCGACCTGCAGGGCGGCGCGGTCGTCGGTGCGGGGCACCACGCGACGGCGGCGCTCCTGCAGGCAACTCCCGCGCACGCGCCGGCGGCCCATGCGGACTCGCCATGGATGTGGGCCGCGCACGCGCTCGCCGCCGTCGTCACGGTGCTCGCCGTCGGACGCGGAGAACAGGCGCTGCGCGCCGTCGCGCGATTCTTCGTGCGGGCGTTACGTGTTCTCCGCCCCGTGCGCGGTCTCGGACCGACGGATGCCGCGCCGCCCGCGCCCGCGCCCCTCTCGCTCCCGCGGGCGCTCACCGTGCTGTCGACGATGAGGCACCGGGGTCCGCCGCTCGCGGCGTGACATCCCGACCCTCATTCCTCGCGCTCGACGCCCCCTCGGCGTGCGCATATTCCGAAAGCAGCATCCATGTCTCGCAAGACCACTCTTCGTCGTGCCCTCGTGGGCCTGGCCGCCGGCGCCGCACTCGCGCTGGCCGCGCCCCTCGCGGCATCCGCCCACGTCACCGTCAACCCGAACACCGCCACCCCGGGCAGCTACGCCACGGTGAACTTCCGCGTGCCGACCGAATCGGAGACGGCATCCACCGTCAAGCTCGAGGTCACGCTCCCCACCGACACCCCGCTGAGCGCCGTGCTCGTGCAGCCCGTCCCCGGGTGGACCGCCACGGTCGAGAAGGGGGCGCTGCCGGCCCCGGTCGAGGTCGACGGCAACACCCTCACCGACGCTCCGCTGAAGATCGTGTGGCAGGCCGACCCGGGCGTCGGCATCGGTCAGGACCAGTTCCAGATCTTCTCGGCCGTGCTCGGCCCGGTGCCCGACACCGGTCACCTCGTGCTGCCGGCGGCGCAGACCTACTCCGACGGCGAGGTCGTCGACTGGGCGGCCACGCCCGACGAGGTCGCCGCCGATGACACGCTCGAGCCCGCCCCGGTGCTCTACGTCAACGACGCCCCGCCCACCGGCGAGCACAGCCACAGCCACGGAACCGCCTCCGCCGCGCCCGCGATGGAGGATGCCACGGCCGCGGCGCCCAGCGACTCGTCCGGCGTCGCGCTGGGTCTGAGCATCGCCGCGCTGGTGGTCGCCGCCGCCGGGGCGGTTCTCGGCGCCCTCGCCTTCGCCCGCCGTCCGAAGCGCGGCTGATCGTGGCCTCCCGCGATCTGGTCCGCCGGGCGCTGGCCGGGGCGGTGGTGGTCGCTGCGGCGCTGACCGCCGCCTTGGGCGGGGCATCCGCGGCATCCGCCCACGACTCGCTCGTGTCGTCGACGCCGGCCGAGGGCGACTCGGTCTCATCGCTGTCGGAGGTGCGTCTGGACTTCAGCGCCAACCTGCTCGGCGCCGACGGCGGCAACATCGTCATCGTCGTCGGTCCCGACGGGCGGCACTACGAGGGCGCCTGTGCGGAACTCGCGGGGCCCACCCTGACGGTGCCCGTCGCCCTCGGCGCGCCGGGGGAGTACTCGGTCGAGTGGCGGGCGGTGTCGTCGGACGGGCACCCGGTGTCGGGCGTCATCCCCTTCACGTCCACGGGTGAAAGCGTGTCGGCCGGTTCGGACGCGTCACCGTGCGCCAGCGCGAGCGGCGTCGCCGAGGCGGCCGAGCCCGACACCGCGGGCGGGATGTCGGGGCTGACCCTGGGCCTGGTGCTGGGCGGCGGCGTCGTGGTGCTCATCGGTGTGCTGATCGTCGTCATCCTGCGCACGCGCACGCGCGAGGACTGACCCGCGGATGCCATGACCCGGCGCTCTGCACGGGCGCCGGGTCATGCCTCGACAGCCCTCCATCACGTGCGACCTCAGCCGCCGACCCCCGGTCCGAAAGCGCTCACGTAGGCCCGGCGGAGCTCGTCCGTCGCCGGCCCGGTCAGGCATTCCGAGGCGAAACCACCGGTCGAGGCGACGAGGTAGGCGTGGCCGACGACGAACAGGTCGCCGCCTGTTTCGGGATCGCTCATCTGAGGGATCTCGGCGCTCGCGCCGGGATCACCCAGGAAGGTCGTCGTCACCGTGAGGGTCACGACACCGTCGTCGATTCTCGTCGCGGTGGCCTCGTAGGCCGTGTCGTTCGTGCGCAGAGCGGCATCCGACGGCGCGTCGCACGTGATGGCCCCGCCGGTGGGCCCGGGGGCCTGGACGGCCGGTGTCGCCACGAGGCCGGCGATGATGACGGCCCCGGCTGCCGTTGCGGCAGCGCCGAGAGAGGCGCCGGCGATGAGGAAGCGGGGGCGCCGGCGTCGTGAGGGGACGGGGTCGTCGCGCTCGGCCGCGGCGACGACGCGTCGGATGCGGGCGTCATCGAGCGGGGCGGAGGCGGCGCTCGGATCGGCGCGGCGCATGAGCGCTTTCAGGTCGTCATCCTCGGTCATCGTGCTCCTCCCTCCAGAGGTGCGGCGGGAAGAGGCGGGCAGACCGCCTCCATCTCTTGTCGGAGCTTCTTCTTGGCGCGGTGCAGACGAATGGTGGCGGCGTTCACCGACGCCTCGATGACGGTCGCGATCTCCTGCGGACCGAGCTCTTCCCACGCCCACAGTCTGAGCACTTCGGCGTCCGTTTTCGACAGGCGGGCGAGCGCGGCGCGGAGGCAGTCCTCCCGGGGGTCGGCGGTCGCGTCGAGAGCGGTCTCCGAGGGCGGATCCACGGTGATGATGCGGTCGACGACGCGCTTCTGCCGGCGCGCGGAACGCTCCGCGTTCCGCAAGCAATTGCGTGCGGTGACGTACAGCCAGGGCAGGGCGTCGTCGGGCACCTCATCGAACCGGCGCCACACCACGAGCATCGTCTCGGAGAAGACGTCATCTGCGGTCTGCGGGTCGGCGCGGCGGCGCAGGAATCGCAAGACGGCGTCTCCGTTCGCGCGGACGAAGGCCTCGTACGCCCGAGACCGTTCGAGGGAGTGATGGTGCACACGTCGATCATGTCCGACCGGCCGCTCATCTTTCGCGCCGACGGGCGAGAAGGTTTCGACGATCTCGGTGAAAGAGAGGACTCGGTGCCGGCCATGAACGGAGAAGGTGCGGCGTTCACGGACACCCCGCTCCGAAGAGACATGCGCCATTCACTCGGAGCATGCCGAATCGCGATAGCGTCCGTCGTCGCCCCCGCTGCGGCGCCTCAGCACCCTTCCGTCCCTCACCTGCAGAAAGTCATCCATGAAGACTCCCGTCGCCCTGCCCTCGTTCGCTGCGCTCGCGCTGCTCAGTGGGTTCCTGCTCTCGGGCTGTGCTGCACCGGCCACGCCCGTCGACGTCTCGTCCGCGTGCGCCTCCGTGTCGACCACGACGACTCCGCCGACGTGCGAACGCCCGTACGACACGGGGGTGTCCGTACGTATTCCCGAGACGGCGGCCGGTGCGGTCGGGGCCGTCGCGCGCGGGGGAGAGGTGTTCGTCACGAGCACGGGAGCCCGCCTCGCGATGAGCGACAGCGCGCGCGACCGCGTGCTGGAGGGCAACGCCTATGCGAGCACCATCTATCAGGCGCAGATCTCGAACGGCACGGTGACGGAGGTGACTCCGGTCCTGACCGTACCCTCCGGTGCCACACTCGCACGTGCCCTCGGCGGGGCCGTGCTCGTGGGAGAGATCACCCCGTACGCGGGCGCCGACGTCTATGACACCGCGGGGTCGCTTCCCGTGGTCGTGGCGCTCGACGCAGCAGCCACCGGTGACCTGTTGCACGGCACGATCGCGAATGCGACATCGGCCGTCGCTCTGAGCGATGGCACGTGCGCGCCCGCGCTGACGGCGGCGGGCTCCAAGAACCCACTCCAGGGCACCTTCACGTCGTCGCTGCAACTCTCCCGCGACCCCTCGATGCACACCTCGTTCGACGACGAGCTCGTCCTGCACTGGGCCGACTCCTCCAGCGGAATGGGTGCGGGGTTCTTCCCGTCTGTGGCGACCTTGATGGATGCCGATCCCTTGGCCGCCACCTGGGAGGTCGGCCAGCACGGCAATCCCGTCTCCGGACCCGGCCTCGTGCTCCAGCGATCGTCAGCCGCCATCGACACGGGACGCTCCTGTTCCTGAACCGCGGCCGCCGTCAGCCGTCACCGCCCTCATCGCCGGCGGCTTCCTGCCAGCGCGCCTTCCACGATGTTCCAGACGGGAGCCCTTCGTGGGAAGACCTCCCGCGGTGGGGCACGATCGAACAGAAAGATGCTGCACATGCACGTTCCCGTCTGGGGCACCAGCGGCCGATACATCCGTCTGCCTTCCCTCGTCCTCGCCGCGGTGATCCTGGGCGTGAGCGTGGTGGGCATGCGGACGGGGGAGTTCCGCGGCTCAGGTATGTACGACCTTCGCGCTCTGGCGCTCGGTCTGCTGCGCGTGGACGATCCCGCACTGCTCGTCGTCGTGCTCGTTGCCACCTTGTTGGTGTGCGGCTGGGCCGAACGGGTGATGGGCGGTGTGCGGATGCTGTTCGCCTTCGTCGGTGGCGGACTCATCGCATCGGTCGTCGGTGTGCTCGTGGGAGAGCTGGAGAGCACCGTTCTCACTGCCTTGCCGCTCAACTCGGAACCGACCGGTGGGGCGAACCCCGTCGCGGCGCTGCTCGTCGTCGCCATGGCCGCCAGCTGCTTCACGGACGCGCTCTGGCGCCGACGGATCCGCCTCCTCGGGGCACTGGTCGCCGTGACCCTCTTCCTCTACGCGGCCTCCGCGGGTGACCTCTACGCCGTGGTCGCACTCCCCGTGGGTATCGCCCTGGGCAGGCTGACCGGAGGAGCGAGGAGCACATCGGGTGTGCAACGCAGCTCGCATCACGAGACGCGGGTCCTGCTCGCGGCTCTGACGACCGTGGTCGCGGTGGGGCCGGTGATCGCCACCGTGTGGGGGACCGGCGCCGGATTGCTCTCCGCCTACGGGTGGCTGTCGTACGACCCGCTCGTGCTCGCCGGCGGAACGGTCTGCGTCCCGGGTTCGTTCGCCGTCCCCTGCCCGGACGGCGCCGCGTACGACGAACTCCAACCGAACGCCGGGTGGATCGCCGCGATACCGCTTGCGGTCCTGCTCGTCGCCGCATGGGGCATCCTGCGAGGAAGGCGGAGCGCCCTGTGGATCGCCATCGGGATGAACATCCTCCTGTGCGGTGGGATGACGTACGTCTTCGTCGCATCGGAGCCGGACACGCTCGCCCTCTTCGCTCAGGTGCAGGGCGTGGATGCCGCCTTCGTGTGGCAGACGCTCGTCGGCCTCGTGGTGGGGGCCATGGTTCCCCTGGGGGTCGCCGTCACCCTCTTCCTGTGTCGCCGCGCAGTGCCGGTCTCATCCACCCGCAGGGCGGAGAATATCTTCGTCTGCACGATCGTCGTGGCGGCCGCGGGGGTATCCCTTGCCACGCTCGCGGGCAGCCTCTCACTCTCGGGGGACTTCACTCCTCGGCCGAGCGTCGGAGAGATCGTGGGCGATCTCCCGATGCGATTGCTTCCCCCCTCCCTGATACCCGCTGCCGCCGTCACCTACGTCCCCGAGTCAGCGGCCGCGCAGGCCCTCTGGTACCTGCCGTCCCTCATCTTCTGGGCAGTGTGTGCGGGGGGCACCTTCCGTCTCATGGTCACCCCACAGGCGGTTCGCGGAGCCGACGACAGGGCCCGTGCCGACGAGATGGTGCGCCGAGGATGCAGCTCGCTGGGATTCATGGCGACGTGGCCGGGAAACCTGTACTGGTTCTGCGCAGACGCCGATGCGGCGATCGCGTATCGCGTGCACGGGCGCGTCGCCGTCACGCTCGGCGGAGCATTCGGAGCCGACCGCAACGATCCCCGCATCGGACACGCCTTCGTGGAGTTCTGCGGTCGGAACGGGTGGACCCCCGTCTTCTACAGCGTCGATCAGAGTTTCGCGGAGGCCCTCGCTCCGCTGCAGTGGCAGCGCGTCCGTGTCGCGGACGAAGCGACCATGGATCCGCAGTCGTGGACCCCGGCGGGCAAGAAGCGTCAGGACGTGCGAACGGCGACCAACCGCGCCCAGCGAGAGGAAGTACACGCGCAATGGATCACGTGGAACGAGCTGAGCGTCGTCGACCGGCTGCAGATCCGGGCGATCTCAGAAGCCTGGGTGGCCGACAAGACCATTCCGGAAATGGGGTTCACGCTCGGTAGCGTCGATGAGGCCGCCGACCCCGCCACGCGCCTGATGCTCGCGCGCGACGCAACAGGTCACATCGTCGCCGTCACGACGTGGATCCCCATCTTCGGCGCCAAGGGACTTTCCGGCTACGCGCTGGACGTCATGCGACGCCGACATGACGCCATGAACGGTGTGATGGAGTTCCTCATCGGCTCCGCCGTCGACGTCACCCGCGAAGAGGGCTGCACCGTTCTGAGCCTGTCGGGCTCTCCCCTGGCTCCGCACCGGGAGCAGCAGGTCGCGGCTCTGCCCGCGCTGGACCGCCTCCTGGAGATGCTGAGCGGCCTGCTCGAGCCCGCCTACGGCTTTCGGTCGCTCGCGAATTTCAAGAAGAAGTTCCAACCGGACTTCTCCCCCCTGTGGATGGTCTATCCCGATGCCGTCCAGCTGCCGGGCATCGCTCTGGCGCTTCTGCGCTGTTATGTCCCGGGCCTCAGCCTCACGCAGGCAGCGCGTGTCGCAGCGCGAGCCCGTACGTCATCGACGTGACCTGTGCCGTGCCGTTCCGTTCTGTGCCGCCCCGCGCCGGCGCCCGGCGGCGCGCGGGTTCCAGCCACGGCGATGCTCTCAGGAAATCTCGAGGAAAAACGGCCGGTTCGGCGAAAGAGCGGACGAGGTCCCGGCCATGAAACACATGTACGCCGCGATGCTCACTCGTTCACCCGGAACGGGGCGCGGTACCTCTGAAAGGTGCACCCCCATGCGCAAGCGAATCCTCACCGCCGTGACCGCCTCGATCCTCACCGCGGGCCTGCTGACCTCGGGCGCAGCAGCCTTCGCCGCCGCTCAGGACGACACCGGCGGCGGCGACGAGATCCCCTTCATCCACGGTGTCCCCACCCCCGATGAATACCTGGATGCCGACACCGACGCCGACGCCGGCACCTTCATCGAGGGTGTCCCCGCCCCGCTGATCGTCACCCCGGCGGAGCTCGCGAAAGGACCGATCACCCTCGAGCTCGGACAGGCGTTGATCGTCGTCCCGGATGCCGATCAGGACGGAGTCTGGAGCGGTACGGGCGGATCCGACGATGACACCGTCCTGCACTTCGAGGCCGCCGTCATCGGAGCGACAGACGACGATGCCTCCTTCAACGCCGGTTTCTCCGCCGAGAAGGCCGGCACGACCAAGGGATGGATCGCCGGGCCCGACGGGCAGCGCACCACCTTCGACGTCACGATCGCCGCGTCCTGACGATGCGCCTGGGGGCGACGGAACGGTCCGTCGGCCCCAGGCGCCTCCGGCGCCCGCGGGTCTACAGGTTCTGCCCCGGCACCGAGAACGTGTCGCACGCGTTCACGCCGGTGTCGTAACCGACATCGAACCACCGCGTGCGCTGCTCGCTCGAGCCGTGCGTGAAGCTCTCGGGGTTGACCACTCCGCCCGACTCTGCCTGGATGTGGTCGTCGCCCACGGCGGCTGCGGCCGAGAGGGCGTCGGTGATCTGCTGCGCCGTGGGCGGCTGGAGATAGGGCGTCCCGTTCTCGTCGACCTGCTCGCCCGCCGCGGCGACCCACGCCCCGGCGTAGCAGTCGGCCTGCAGCTCGGTGCGCACGCCGTTGCTGTCGGGTCCGGTGCCGTTGTTCGGGTACTGCTGCATCACGCCGGTGAGGTTCTGCACGTGGTGGCCGTACTCGTGCGCGAGCACGTAGAGCTGCGCGAGCGGACCGGCGGTCGTGTCGAACTGGTCGCGCAGGATCGAGAAGAACGTGGGGTCGACGAACACGGCCTCATCGGGCGGGCAGTAGAACGGGCCCGTCGAATTCGACGCCGTGCCGCACGAGCTCGACGTCGCCCGGTCGACGATGATCAGCTGCGGCTCGCGGTACCCGTCGAGGCGCTCGGCCCAGAACTGGTCGATGTTGAGCGACGCCGCAGCCAGGCGGCAGGCGTCGTCGCGGTTGGCATCCTGTCCGGTCTCGCAGCTGGCGATCTGCTCGCCGCCGGTCTGTGGGCTCGCCGGGGCCCCACCACCGACGAGACCGCTCAGGTCGGCTCCCGTGAACGCCTGGATCAGCAGCACCACGATCGCCCCGAGGCCGACCGTGCCGCCGCCGATGGCTGCCACGGTTCCACCTCGGCGCTTGGCGGTGTTCCCGCCGACGCGCGCATTGTCGTTGAATGTCACGACGGTCACGGTAGTCGTTCGATTTCTCGTCGCGACAGGGGCTGGACCGCAACGCGTTCTTCGGTATCGAATGGCGAGCCGAACCATCTCCACCGCGATTGCGGCACCTCGCGGGAGTGAGCCGAAACATCTCCTCTCCGGCGCCCCGTCGGCGCAGTCTCGGGCGTCCTGCGCAACCCCTCGGAGACACCACAAGGCGGGCGTAGCCTCGGCACCCGAGAAGCAGCGCGGCCCCGGCGTCCGCTCCTCGAGACGAGACACGGAGAATGCCATGCCAGTCACACGCCGTACCTTCCTCGCCGGAACCGGGGCGCTCGCGCTGCCCTTCGTCCTCGCGAGCTGCGGGTTCGTCCAGTCCGCCCCCGCCGAGAGACGCCAGGGCACGCTCACCTTCACCACCTGGGGAACGGATGCCGAGCTCGCGGGCTTCCGCGCCGCCATCGCCGCCTTCGAGGCCGCGAACGACGGCGTCACCGTCGAGCTCAACGCCGTGCCGTACGAGCAGATGTTCACCAACATCGACGCGCAGCTGCAGGCGGGGAACCCGCCCGACATCTTCCGCGTGCCGTACTACACGTTCGGCGCCTACGCCGGTCGCGGGCAGCTGCTCGATCTGAAGCCGCTGCTCTCGGCCGACCGCGAGAGCCAGTTCACGCCCCAGGCGTGGGCCGCCGTGCAGAACGGCGAGGGCACCTTCGGTCTTCCGCATCACACCGACACCTCGGCGATCCTCGTGAACCTCGACCTGTTCCGGCAGGCCGGCATCGACGCCTCAGAGATCCCCACCTCGGCGGAGGACGCCTGGACCTGGGACGAGCTCGACGCCCTCGGCGCGCGACTGCGCGCGGGCCTGCCCGCCGACCGCTGGCCGTGGGCCTACAACTGGCAGGGAAACGGCGTCACCCGCTGGCTCAGCCTGCTGTTCCAGTCCGACGGCGCCTTCCTCGAGTCCGATCAGAGGACCCCCGCGATCGACTCCGACGCCGCCCGACAGGCGGTGGAGTTCTCGAGCTCGTTCTTCACCAAGAACTACGTGCCCGCCAACAACACGATCGCCTCGTCGAGCTACGCGGCGGAGTCGTGGTTCTCGCAGTCGGTCGCGATGGTGTGGTCGGGAGCCTTCCAGATCCCGGATGCCGAGCAGACCGCCGACTTCGAATGGACGGCGACGTTCGCGCCGCGCAACGTGCGCGCCGGCAGCGACTTCGGTGGCAACGCGCTCGTCGCCACCGCGAACACGCAGCAACCGGAACTCGCGGCGGCCTTCCTCGAATTCGTCACGGATGCCGACCCCATGCGCGACTTCTGCCGCGCGGCATCCCTCCTCCCCACCCGCGTCGATCTGCTCACCGACGACCTCACCTTCGACGTGCGCCCCGATCTCGGACCCGTGTTCGCCGGCCAGGCGTCGCTGGTGCAGCCGCAGGACGTCGCGCAGGTCGCGAGCCCGTCGATGTCGGCGATCATCCCGGTGCTGAAGGAGCAGCTCGACCTCGCCTTCACCGGCGCCCAGGATGCCGCGACGACGGTGACCAACCTGCAGTCGGGGATCGGGGCGGCCACCGGTGGCTGACACCGCGGTCGCCGGGCCGCGCGTGTCGGGGCCGGGTCGTCCGGCGTCGGGGGAGCGGCTCCGCCCCCGCCGCCCCGGCGCCCGGCGCGAGACGCTCGCCGCGTACGGGTTCATCGCCCCGAACTACCTCCTGCTGCTGGTGTTCGTGCTGGTGCCGCTGGTGGGGGCGTTCCTCGTCAGCCTGCAGCGCACCGACGGCTTCGGCGCGGGCGCGTTCGCCGGTCTCGACAACTACGCGCGGCTCGTGAGCGACCCGCTGTTCTGGCGGGCGCTCGGCAACACCGTGCTGTTCACGCTGCTCGTGACGCCGCTGTCGATGCTCCTCGGCCTGATCGCGGCGACGCTGCTCAACGCGGCCCTGCCCGCCCGGCCGCTCTGGCGCTCGCTGCTGATCCTGCCGATGGCGGTGTCGGGTGTGGCGACCGCCCTGATCGGGGTGCTCGTGTTCGATCAGAACTCCGGCATCCTGAATCGCATCCTCACCGCCGTCGGGCTCTCGCCCGTGACCTGGCAGTCGGATGCCGTTCCGGCGTTCGCGACGATCGTGCTGGCGACGGTGTGGTGGCGCACGGGCTTCAACATGCTCATCTACCTCGCGGGGCTGCAGGGCATCGGCCCCGACCTGTACGAGGCGGCCACCCTCGACGGGGCGAACCGGTGGCAGCGCTTCCGCAACGTCACGGTGCCCCTACTGGGGCCGACGTCGTTCTTCCTCGTCGTGCTGAACGTGATCTTCTCGTTCCAGGTGTTCGACATCGTCTTCGTGCTCACCGGCGGAGGACCGGGAGGGGCGACCAGCGTGCTCGTCACCTACGCCTACGAGACGGGCTTCGTCACGCGCGACCAGGGGTACGCCGCGGCGATCGGCATGGTGCTGTTCGTCTTCGCGCTCGTGTTCGCCGCCGCGCAGTACCGCGCCAGCCGCACCAAGGACGTGGTCGAATGAGCGTCGACGAGCGGGTGGCATCCACCTCTCCCGTGGCCCCGCCGATCGCTCCGCCGAGGCGCTCCGCCCGCTCGCGGCGCGGAGGCGTCGTGCTGCGCACGATCATCGTCGCGGTGATCGGGCTGGCCGCGGTGTCGCCCCTGTACTGGATGCTCGCGGTCGCCTTCTCGTCACGCGCCGAGTTGCTCGGTGGGCGCGAGCTGCGGCTGTGGCCGCGCGATGTCACTCTCGAGAACTTCGAGCGGGTGTTCTCGTCGTTCCCGGTGGCGACGTGGTTCGGCAACTCGGTGGCGATCGCGGTGGTCGTGACGCTCATCTCGGTCACGACGAGCCTGCTCGCGGGCTACGCGTTCGCGCAGCTGCGCTTCTGCGGGTCGACGGCGCTGTTCTTCCTGGCGCTGGCGACCCTCGTGCTGCCGGTGCAGGTGATCATGGTGTCGCTGTTCCGCATCATCACCGCGACGGGGTTGTACGGCACCTACTGGGCGGTGATCCTGCCGGTCTCGGCGTCGGCGTTCGGGCTGTTCCTGGCACGGCAGTTCATGCTCGGCATCCCGCGCGAACTCATCGAGGCCGCGCGCCTCGACGGTGCGGGGCACCTGCAGACCTTCACGCGAGTCGTGCTGCCGCTGTCGAAGCCGCTCATCGCGGTGCTGGTGTTCATGAGCCTGCTGTCGTCGTGGAACGACTTCGCCTGGCCCCTCATCGCGCTGCGCGAGAACCGGCTGTTCACCCTGCCGATCGGCCTGCTGTACCTGCAGGGGCAGTTCGGCAGCGACTACGGCGCCACGATGGCGTATGCCCTGCTGAACGTCGTGCCGATCGCGATCGTGTTCCTCGTGTTCCAGCGGTACTTCGTGGCGGGCTTCGCGCGCAGCGGCATCAAGTGACCGGATGCCGGGTGCTCCCGGCGGCTTCGACGGGCTCAGCCACCGCGCCGGTGACCAGTGCGGAGGGGAGGTCCCTGAGCCTGTCGAAGGGGCCGGGGAGGGGGTTCGGTGGCTTCGACCGGCTCAGCCGGCGTCCGTGATCCCCCGGCGATCAGCCGAGGAATTCGCGCGCCGCGACCACGAGGTTCTCGACACCGCGATCGATCGTGGGCTGCATCAGCGGGGCGAAGAACGGCGAGTGGTTCGTCGGGATGTCACGCTCGATCGTGCCGCCGGCCAGGGCATCCGCGAAGGTCTGCGGATCGACGCCGCCCCAGAACCAGAAGACCAGGGGAGCGCCCGACTCGCGGGCGAACCACGACACGTCTTCGCTGCCGGTGAACATGCCCGGGTCGACGACCGAGGCCTCTCCGAACGAGCGCCGGAAGGCCGCGGTGAGGCGCGCCGTGGCATCCACGTCGTTGATGGTGGGCGGCAGGGTGTGGTCGGTGCTGATCGTGGGTTCCTGCTCAGCACCGGATGCCGAGGCCTCGGCGCGGATGATGCGCTCGACCTTGCTCATCACGCGCGCGCGGGCGGCGTCGTCGGGGTAGCGCAGGCTGAGTTCGAGCTTGGCCTCGGCAGGGATGATGTTGTTCTTCAGACCTGCGTGGATGGAGCCGACGGTGACGACCGCGACGTCGCGCGGGTCGACCTCGCGCGACACGACCGTCTGCAGGCGCATCACGGTCGCGGCCGCCATGACGACCGGGTCGATCGTCGAGTGGGGCCGTGAGCCGTGCCCACCGCGGCCGTGCAGCACCACGGTGAGACCGTCGGATGCCGCCATCTGGGTGCCCGGTCGCACGCCGATGACGCCGGCGGGAAGCGGCGTGACGTGCTGGCCGAGCACGATGTCGGGCGTGGGGTAGCGCTCGAGCACGCCGTCGGCGATCATCGCCTGCGAGCCCGCCCCGTACTCTTCGGCGGGCTGGAACACCGCCACGATCGTGCCCGACCACTCGTCGCGGGTGGCGACGAGCCGCTCGAGCGCGCCGATGAGCGCGGTCACGTGCATGTCGTGGCCGCACGCGTGCATGACGGGCACGGCGTTGCCGGCGGGGTCGGTGCCGCGGGCGGTGCTGGCATAGGCGAGGCCGGTCTGCTCCTCGACGGGAAGGCCGTCCATGTCGGCGCGCAGCCACACCACGGGCCCGTCGCCGTTGTCGATGCGCGTGACCACACCCGTGCGCCCGACGCCCTCTTCGACCTCGAGCCCCAGCTCGACGAGGTGTCGCGCGATGACACCGGCCGTGCGGGTCTCTTGGAACGACAGTTCGGGGTGGGCGTGCAGGTCGGTGTACAGGCTCTCGAGGTCGACGCTCATGCCCCGAGCCTAGTTCGCACCCCCGACGCCGGCGCGGGTTCGCGTGGCGTGACGGTCCGCCGCGGCGTCGGCGTCGCGGCGCCGAGACCCGTCGCGACACGGCGCAGGAGAATCGCCCCTCGGCGCCCGGGCGCCGCGCCGTCACCCGCCGCGCCTCGCACATCCCCTGCGTCGCGTCGCGTCGGCGCCGCGGTCACCCCAACCGCTACCTGATGCCGCGAGCGCCCGCAAGCCGTCCGATCCGGTCAGGTCCGGCGGCGAGGCTGACGGCATGACGACGACACACTTCGACTACCTCATCGTCGGCGGCGGGATGGTCGCCGACACCGCGGCCCGTGGCATCCGCGAGCTGGACGCCAACGGATCGATCGGCATCCTGAGCGACGACGTCGACGAGCCCTACACGCGCCCCGCCCTCAGCAAGAAGCTGTGGACCGACGACGAGTTCACGTGGGAGAAGGTGCCGCTCGGCACGAGCGACGACACCGGCGCCGACATCCGGTTGCGCACGCGCGCGACCGCGATCCGTCCCGATGCGCACGAGGTGGATGCCGACGACGAGACGTTCTCGTACGGCAAGCTCCTCATCGCCACCGGCGGAAAGCCCGTGCCCCTGCCCGTCGAGGATCACTCGAACGGCGCGCGGGCCCTGACGTTCCGCACCGCCGAGGACTACCGGCGTCTGCGCGCGCTCGCCGAAGAGGTCGACCGCGTCGCCGTCGTCGGCGGCGGCTACATCGGCTCCGAGCTCGCGGCCGCCCTCGTGCAGAACGACGTCGAGACCGTGCTCGTGCACACGGGCGCCGTGCTCGGCGACGCCGTGTTCCCCGCCGCCCTCGCCGAGCGCTTCGAGAAGCTCTTCCGCGACGCGGGCGTCGAGATCGTCGCGGGGTCGAAGGTCGCCGGCGGAGAGGTGGATGCCGCGGGCGCACGCCTCGAGCTCGACAACGGCGACGAGGTGCGGGCGGATGCCGTGGTGAGCGGTCTCGGTATCGAGGTCGCCACCGATCTGGCCGAGGCGGCCGGGCTGAAGGTCGACGACGGCGTCCACGTCGACGCGCAGCTGCGGGCGTCGGCCGACGACGTCTACGCCGCGGGCGACGTGGCCAGCTACCCCGACCGGCTCCTGGGCCGTCGCCGCGTCGAGCACGTCGACAACGCCAACGAGCAGGGCAAGGCCGCCGGCCGCAACCTTGCCGGCGCCGCCGAGCCGTACACGCACACGCCGTACTACTACTCCGCCGTCTTCGGCATCCGGTACGAGGCCGTCGGCACCCTGGACTCCTCGCTCGAGACCGTCGAGGACTGGATTGACGCCGATCGCGGCGTCGTCTACTACCTCGACCACGACCGGGTCGTCGGAGTGCTGCTGTGGAATGTCGAGGATGCACGGGATGCCGCCCGGTCGGTGCTCGCCGAATCGGACACGCTGACCCGCGACGACCTGGTCGGCCGCATCCGCTGAGCGCGGCGACGGTCGGGCTACCCTGGACGAACGCTGCAGACCGCGGCGAGCGAACTCAGGAGCACCCATGGCGGCCGCCGAACTGCGTCTCTCCCTCCCCGAGGACCGTGCGCGCGACGCAGTCGCGGGCGCCTTGACCGAACAGGGGTTCGACGTCGACGCGTCGTCCGCCGCGCTCGCCGCATCACGCGACGCCGACGGCGCCGCCGCGGCCGCCATCGACATCCACCTGTCGGAGGTTCCCGAAGGGACGCTCGCCGTCTTCGCCTCGGCGGGAGATGACGCCGACGCCCAGGAGGCCGCCCGCCTCATCGGAGCGCGGCTGGCGCAGCAGGGACTGCTCGCCTTCGCCGCGCCCGCGGCCGGTGCTCTGCCGCCGATCCCCGCGGCTCCGCTGACCGCGGGGTCGGCCGCACCCGCCCTGTCGGGGTACCCGGGCGCTTCCGCCACCGCGCTGGCCGATCGGCCGGTGGCTCCGGGGTCTGCGCAGACGCCGCGGACCAACGTGCTGGCGATCGTGGCCCTCGTGCTGGGTGTCATCGTCCCGGTCGCGGGCATCGTGACGGGCGCGGTGGCGCTGTCGCAGATCAAGCGCACCGGTGAGAAGGGTCGCGGTCTGGCCCTCGGCGGCATCGTGGCCGGCGGGGTGCTCACGCTCTTCCTCACGACCGTCGTCATCGGCGCTCTGCTGCTCTCGGCGTTCACCGCCGCGGGCCGGTCGGCCGACCCCTACGCACCGCCGGAGGAAGGGGGCGTGTCCGTCGCGCCCGACGAGCAGGCCCCGTTCGATCCTTCGGCCCTCGTCGTCGGCGCCTGCCTCGACGACCTGCCCGGCGGGTTCGTCACCTCCGACAACATCGTCGACTGCGCGGTGCCGCACTCCTACGAGGCCTTCGGCGGCTTCGACGTGCCGGGGTCGGCGTATCCCGGCGACGATGCGATCGAGGTCGCTGCGCTCGACGGCTGCGAGGCCGCCTACACCGGGTACGTCGGGGTGTCATACCAGGACTCACGGCTCGACTACTACTACGTGGGGCCGACCGAGCAGACGTGGGCCGTGGGCGACCGCGAGATCTTCTGCCTGCTCTACGACCCCGAGGTCGAGCAGACGACGGGGTCGCTGGCGGGCTCTGGACTCTGACGCCGGGGCGGCCGGGGCCGCGTCGTCCGAGTGGGCGATCGAGTGCTCGTCTCCGCCGTCAGGCGCGTCGCCCGTTCTCCCCGTCCGTCGTCGGCCACGCTCGTCGATGGGGTGCGCGTCGCACCCGCGCGCGTCGCCCGAGCGGGTGAATCGCCTCGTGAGATCAGGTGGCGACCCGTCCCTCTCGCGCGTACGGAGTGCGGCCCCGCACGTACCGTGAGCGGTGCCGCGCGTGGGCGCGGCATTCTTCCCGCGGAGGTACCCGATGGCCGATGCTGCGCCACTGTTGCTGAACGTGCCTGCCGACCGAGCGCGCGAGGTGGTCGCCACCACGCTGTCGGAGCAGGGGTTCGATGTGCGTCAGCGCGGCGGCATCCTCGAGGTCGAGCGCGATGCGCACCCGGTCGACGCTGGCGCGGTCGCATCACGGGTGACCTTTCTCGTGCGCATCGACGCGACGGCGGGCGGAAGCGTCGCCCATTTCGGCGAGGCCGGAGGCAGCGCCGTCGCCACCGCCGCCGCGCGGGTGGCCCGGGCGCGACTGGCCGAGCGGGGACTGGTGGCGGAGGGGGCGACGGATGCCGCTCCGCCGCTCCCGAGCGAGGACGCGGCGACCACCGACGAGCTCTCGCCCGCGCATTCGATCGTGTCCGCCTCCGGGTACACATCGACCGGCGGCGCGTCGACATCCTCGTCACGCGTCGCGGACTCGCCCTTCAGTGTGGTCGCGGTGCTCGCCTTCGTGCTCGGGTTCGTCGCCCCCGTGGGTGGCGTCGTCGCGGGCGTGTTCGCGCTCGGCATCCTGAGACGCACACGGGAACGCGGGCGCGGTCTCGCCGTCGCGGGGATCGCGGTCGGCGGGGCGCTGACGGTGCTGATGGGGGTCGTCGTCATCGCGAGTGTGTCGTGGTTGCTGGGCGCAACGCCTTCTGCGAGCACGGTGACGCTGCCGTCGCAGTCCGCGGCGAGCACGCCGCCTCCGTCGGAGGCGCCGACGCCGTCTCCCTCGGGGGCGTCCGCACCCGCCTTCGAGCCCCAGGTCGGCCAATGCTTCGCCCAGCGCGGCCGCGGCGAGGTCGGCGATGCCAGCCTCGTCGATTGCGCGACACCGCACACGTACGAGCTCTATGCCCGGTTCCCCGTGGCGGGCGAAGCGGACGTCTTCCCGGGAGACGAGGAGGTCGCGCACAGCGCCGAAGCCGGTTGCGTCGAGGCATTCGCCGGGTTCGTCGGCCGGGCCTACGACCGATCCGCACTGGACTACGTCTATTTGAGCCCCACCCGCAAGACCTGGGCCATCGGTGACCGCAGCGTGTCGTGCCTCGTCACCGACCCGGCCGGTCCGGTCACCGCGACCCTGCGCGACGCCGCGCGCTGAGACGCCGGACTCGACGCCTCGGGGGCGTCGCCCGGCGCGCTTCGAGGGCGCCGTGCCTCGAAGGCGTCGGACCCGTGCCCAGGGCGCCGTGCCTCGCGAGCTCCGCCCGGCGTGCGCCGTGGACGCCGGGCAAGGGGGGCGCCGCCCGGGTGCCGTCGTCAGTCGTGCGGCGCAGCGGTGGAGCCGCGGTCGACCAGCTCGAAAGGCAGCGTTCCCCGACCGGGTGCGGGCTGTGCGCCGTCGAGTGCGCTGAGCACGGCCTCGGCCGCGCGTTCTCCTTGACCGCGGGCGAACTGGTCGACGGTGGTCAGACCGAACCACCGTCCGAGCTCATGGCCGTCGACGCCGATGATGGAGACGTCGTCGGGTACACGCAGGCCGAGCTCGCGCGCGGCGAGGATGGCCCCGATCGCCATCTCGTCGGAGGCGGCGAACAGAGCCGTCGGGCGATCATCGCGCGCCAGCAGGCGCGCCGCCGCCCTCGAACCGCCGTCGATCGTGAAGTCGGCCGGTTCGACGTCGTACTGCGTGATCCCCGCCTCGGCGAGGGAGTCCTCGAATCCGCGGCGCCGCAGCGTCGGCACCGACGACGCCGCGTCGGTCACGGCATCCGCCCCGATGTGCGCCAGGCGGCGATGACCCAACCCGAGCAGGTGCGCCGTCGCCAGGCGACCGACGGCGAGGTCGTCGACGGTGAGCGTGGTCAGCAGGGGGTGGGGGCCGGCGATCGCGACGATCGGAACGCCGAGGCCGCGCAGCGACACCGACTCCTCGGCGTCCAGTTCGAGGGCGATGGTGATGACCGCGTCGATGCGGCGGCGCCGCAGATGGTCGTCGAACACCCGCCTCCGCTCGGCGGCGTCGGCGCTCACGCTGTAGAGCGTGATGTCGTAGCCGCGGCGCACGAGCGCGTCGGAGATCCCCGCGAGCACCGTGCTGAAGAACCATCGGTCGAGGAAGGGTACGACCACCCCGACCGCTCGCGTGCGCCCGGTCGCCAGACTCGACGCGGCGGCCGAGACGACGTAGCCGAGTCGGCCCGCGGCGGAGAGCACGCGGTCGCGCGTCGCCGTCGAGACGGCTCCGCGCCCGCTCAGCGCCCGCGAGACCGTGGCCGTCGACACGCCCGCCGCGCGCGCGACGTCGTCGATGCCGACCACGGTCTCGCAGGGGGATGCCGCGGCTTACGCCGCCGCGATCCAGACCGTCGTGTCGGTGGGGAGCCGGTGGCCGTCGAGCGGGCCGCTCGCCACGAGCACCTCGCCCGCGGGCAGCTCCACCGCATCGTCGCCGAGGTTGGCGATGACCGTGAGGCCGCCGTTGCGGAACGCCACCACGTCGTCGCCGAAGCCGTCGAGCCACTCGATGTCGCCCGCGCCGAGGTTGCGGCTGCGGCGCTCGGCCAACAGCGCG
Organism: Microbacterium enclense; assembly: GCF_001456955.1. Classification (GTDB taxonomy): domain Bacteria; phylum Actinomycetota; class Actinomycetes; order Actinomycetales; family Microbacteriaceae; genus Microbacterium; species Microbacterium enclense. Next base: position 56,854 of record NZ_KQ758467.1, read on the forward strand.
CGGTAGAGCGTCAGCGTCGATGCGGGGTCGTCGATCTGCACGTCGTGCGCGAGCTCGGCCCACTCCGCGGGCTGCGGCAGCCATGACTCGCCCGTGGTGTTGAAGCCGTACGCCGGGGCGTCCGCCGTCCACGGGATCGGCACGCGGCATCCGTCGCGCCCGTAGCGCTCGCCGTTCGTGCGGAACCACGTGGGGTCCTGACGGGCGTCATCGGGCAGGTCGATGACCTCGGGCAGGCCGAGCTCCTCCCCCTGGTAGAGGTAGGACGAGCCGGGGAGGGCGAGCATGAGCGAGGTCGCCGCGCGGGCGCGGTGCAGGCCCTTCACGGGGTCGGGCTGCCCCGGCGACTTCGGGCCGATGCCGGCGCCCTGCGGGTTCTCGGCCGTCAGCGCGAGGCGCGACGCGTGGCGCACGACGTCGTGGTTCGACAGCACCCACGTGCTGGGCGCGCCGACGGCGCCGTACTCCTCGAGCGACTCGGTGATCACGGCGCGCAGGGCCGCGGCATCCCATTTCGTCTCGAGGTAGTGGAAGTTGAACGCCTGGTGCATCTCGTCGGGCCGCACCCACAGGGCGGTCTGCTCGACCGTCGGCAGCCACGCCTCGGCGCAGAGGGCGCGGTCGCCGTCGTACGCGGCGAGCACCTCGTGCCACTCGCGCCACACGTCGTGCACGCCGGGCTGACCCCAGTACGGGACCTCCTCGGCGTCGCCGCCCATGGATCCGCCGTCGGGGTCGGGCGTGAAGTCGGGCAGGCCCTCGGCCTTGATCAGGCCGTGCGCCACGTCGACGCGGAAACCGTCGACGCCCCGGTCGAGCCAGAAGCGCAGGATGTCGCGGAACTCCGCGCGCACCTCCTCGTTGGTCCAGTCGAAGTCGGGCTGGCTCTCGTCGAAGATGTGCAGGTACCACTGCCCGGGGGTGCCGTCGGCCTCGGTCACGCGCCTCCACATGCCGCCGCCGAAGACGCTCTCCCAGTTGTTCGGGGGGAGTTCGCCGTTCTCGCCCTTGCCCTCGCGGAAGATGTAGCGCGCTCGCTCGGGGCTGCCGGGAGCCGCCTTCAGCGCCTCCTGGAACCACACGTGCTGATCGCTGGAGTGATTGGGCACGAGGTCGACGATGACCCGGATGCCACGCTCGTGCGCGGCGGCGAGCATCGCGTCGAAGTCGGCCAGGGTGCCGAAGATCGGGTCGACGTCGCGGTAGTCGGCGACGTCGTAACCCGCGTCTTTCTGCGGCGAGGTCTGGAAGGGGCTGAGCCAGATGGCATCCACCCCCAGGGTCTGCAGGTCGTCGAGGTGCGCGGTGACGCCGGGCAGGTCGCCCAGACCGTCGCCCGACGCGTCGGCGAACGAGCGGGGGTAGATCTGGTAGATGACGGCGGTGCGCCACCACTCCGAGCCGGGCGCCGAGGCGAGGTCGGTGCGCGCGTCTTCCTGCGTGAAAGTCATGCGGGCAACGTTAGTGCAAGCGCTTGCATACCTGTCAAGCACCCCCTCGCCGGCGCCGCCGTCGCCGCCGCCGCCCGCCGCTGTCGGCTGTCGCTGTCGCTGTCGCGGTCGCCGTCCGCCATCGGCGGTGAGTTGCGTCGTATGTTCGCGCGTCGTGCGTTCCGGCGAACACGTGGCGCAAGTCACGGCCAGGCCCCGTGCGGGGACGCGCCGGCGTTTCGGCCGTCGGCGGTGAGTTGCGTCGTGTGTTCGTTCGGGGTGCGTTCTGGTGGGCATACGGCGCAAGTCACGGCTGGGTACGGCCGGGGACGCACTGGCGTTTCGGCCGTCGGCGGTGAGTTGCGTCGTGTGTTCGTTCGGGGTGCGTTCCGGTGGGCATACGGCGCAAGTCACGGCTGGGCACGGCCGGGGACGCACTGGCGTTTCGGCCGTCGGCGGTGAGTTGCGTCGTATGTTCGTTCGGGGTGCGTTCTGGTGGGCATTTGGCGCAAGTCACGGCTGGGCACGGCCGGGGACGCGCCGGCGTTTCGGCCGTCAACGGTGAGTTGCGTCGTGTGTTCGTTCGGGGTGCGTTCCGGTGGGCATTCGGCGCAAGTCACGACTGCGGGCGGCCGGGCACGGCCGGGGACGCACTGGCGTTTCGGCCGTCGGCGGTGAGTTGCGTCGTGTGTTCGTTCGGGGTGCGTTCCGGTGGGCATACGGCGCAAGTCACGACTGGGGGGCGGGCGCCGCGGCGGGCGCGGGCGCGGGCGCGGGGGCGCGATCGGGCAGGGGCCCGACTGGGGGCGGGCGCCGCGGCGGGCGCGGGCGCGGGCGCGGGGGCGCGATCGGGCAGGGGCGCGGGCGCGGGGGCGCGGTTAGGCTGGGGCCGTGCCCGACGCCTCCGCCCTCACCCGCGCCGAATCGCTCATCACGAGCATCCCCGACTATCCGAAGCCCGGGATCATGTTCCGCGACATCACGCCGCTTCTGACGGATGCCGCGGCCCTGCGCACCGTCGTCGAGGCGCTGGTCGAGCCCTTCGAGGGGCGCTTCGACGCCGTCGCGGGGGTCGAGGCCCGCGGGTTCCTGCTCGCGGGGGCCGCCGCCATCGTCGCGAACGTGGGGCTCATGCCGATCCGCAAGGCCGGGAAGCTGCCCCGGCCGGCGGCCAGCGTCGAGTACGACCTCGAGTACGGCTCGGCGACGATCGAGATGCACGACGACAACGCCGCCGGCGCCCGCGTGCTGCTGCTCGACGACGTGCTCGCGACCGGAGGCACGTTGGCCGCGGGGCGGGAACTGCTCGAGGCGGTCGGCAGCGAGGTCATCGGCATCGCGACGTTGCTCGAGATCGACGGCCTCGGCGGTCGCCAGGCGCTCGGCGGCGACGTGCACGCGGTCTTCCGCGTCTGATCCCCGCGACCGCGGTCTTCCGCGTCTGACCCCGCGACCGTGGTCTTCCACGTCTGACCTCGCGACTGCGGTCTTCCACGTCTGATCTCCGCGACCGCGATGACGCGGTGGTCTGCGCAGGCTCAGCCGATCGTCGGAGCTCAGCACGGCACCGGGCGGCGAACGGCCGACCCAGCCGACCCGGGCGGCGAACGGCCGACCCGGCGCCCACGGATGCGGTGCGTGACTCCGACGATTCGCAGCGTGCCCGCCCGGGCCGCCTCGTGATCACGGGCGCGGCGGCGGCATCCACCGATCCTCCGGAGCCCGGCACAGCGCACCGCCCGTACGCGAACGCGGCACGCGAACGCGCGGGCCGTCACCGAGGCGGCGCCTCAGCCGGCGACCGCCGCTGTCAACCCGCTTCGTGACTGCTGCGCACCGAACCTACGGTCTGCGGAATGAGCACTGAGACCTCCGAGCCATCGACCCTCCGGCGCGGGATCGGCGGCCCGCTGCTGTTCGCATTCATCCTCGGCGACGTCCTCGGAGCCGGGATCTACGCGCTGATGGGCGTGCTGTCGGAGCGGGTCGGCGGCATGCTGTGGGCGCCCCTGCTGGCGGCCCTTCTGCTGGCCCTGCTGACCGCGGGGTCGTACGCCGAGTTGGTGACGAAGTATCCCCGGGCGGGCGGTGCCGCCGTGTTCGCGGAGCGGGCCTTCAAGAACAGACTCGTGTCGTTCCTGATCGGCTTCAGCATGCTGGCCGCGGGGGTCACGAGCGCCGCCGGGCTCTCGATCGCGTTCGCGGGCGAATACCTCTCGACCTTCGTCGACCTGCCCGTCATTCCCGTGGCCATCGTCTTCCTCGCCGTCGTCGCGGCGCTGAACGCCCGTGGCATCCGGGAATCCCTGGGGGCCAACGTCGTGATGACCGTGATCGAGGTCAGCGGCCTCGTCATCGTCATCGTGGTCGTCGGTGTCCTCCTCGGTGGCGGCGGCGGCGACGTCGCCCGGGTCGCACAGCCGCCGGAGGGGACCGGCGTCGCCACCGCGGTGCTCGCCGGCGCGATCATCGCCTACTACTCGTTCGTAGGGTTCGAGACCTCGGCCAACATGATCGAGGAGGTCAAGGAGCCGTCGAAAATGTACCCGCGGGCGCTGTTCGCCGCCCTCGGCACGGCGGGCCTCGTCTACGTGCTGGTCGGACTCGCCAGCAGCATCGCGCTGCCGCCCGAGGAGCTCGCGGCATCCAGCGGGCCGCTCCTCGCGGTCGTCGAAGCGAGCGGCGTCGGCGTTCCGTCGTGGCTGTTCAGCCTCATCGCGCTGATCGCCGTGGCGAACGGCGCGCTGCTCACGATGATCATGGCCAGCCGCTTGACCTACGGCATGGCCGAGCAGGGTCTGCTGCCGCGTGTGCTGTCGCGCGTGCTGCCGAATCGTCGCACGCCCTGGGTGGCGATCCTCGCCACGACCGTCGTCGCGATGCTGCTGACGCTGGTCGGCGATCTGAGCCTGCTGGCCGAGACGGTGGTGCTTCTGCTGCTGTTCGTCTTCCTCAGCGCCAATGTCTCGGTGCTCGTGCTGCGCCGCGACAGGGTCGAGCACGCGCACTTCCGCGTGTGGACCTTCGTGCCCGTGCTCGGCATCGCGTCGTGCCTGCTGCTGCTGAGTCAGCAGAGTCTCACCGTGTGGATCTTCGGCGCCGTGCTGCTCGCCATCGGTGTGGGCCTGTACTTCCTGGCGCGGTGGGGGCGCGCGCGGGGGGAGCGGACGGCGTCCGCGCAGCGGTGACGCGCGGCCCCGGGTCTCGGAGTCGGATCGTCGGGCGTCGGCCTCAGCGGTAGTGCGTGACCCACTGCCAGATCGCCGGGCGCCGCGGCGACGACGTGGTGCGGAGGAGGTCGACCGCCCGTAGCGCCGGGACCGGCTCGGAGACGGATGCCGCGGAGGCACGCTCGGCCCGCGCGACGCCGCCGTTCTCGCGGAGCTCCCCGGCGAGGCTCTCCACCTCCGCGGCGCTCGGCCGCGAGGCGGGGTCGGGATCGGTCATCGCCGTCAGCAGCGTGCGCCAGCCGTGCCCCAGGGTGGCGGGGATGTCGGGGTCGTACGCGAGGGGCGCGAGCACGAGTTCCTGGATCGGGCCACCGCGCAGCGGAGGCTCGCCGGTCAGCGCTTCGAGAGCCAGCAGCCCGAGGGCGTACACGTCGGACTCGGCCCGCGGCGGCTCTCCGCGCACCTGCTCCGGCGTCAGGTACGACGACGGTCGGCCGGGAGCGGGGGATGCCGGGTGTGCTCCGCCGAGATGCGTGATGTCGAAGTCGGTCAGCACAGGTGCGAAGGAGCCGTCGATGTCACGGCGAGGGCGCAGGAGCACATTCGATGAGGACACCCTGCCGTGGACGATGCCGACCCGGTGGATCATCGCCAGGGCCCCGGCCAGATCCTCCACGACGCCGGCCGCCGTACCCGGCGGGATCGGGCCTGCGGTCTCGATGCGGCTCGCGAGCGACGGTCCGGTGATGAACTCCATGATCACGTACGCATTGCCGTCGCCGATGACCTGGGCGTCGTAGAGCGTGACGAGAGAGGGATGGTCGAGCGCAGCGAGGGTTCTCGCGCCGGAGAGACGCCGGCGCCGCGTGCGATCCACGGGGAAGACGGCCACCGCGACGTCGCGGGCGAGGATGTCGTCGCGCGCACGGAACAGATGCCGAGCGCCGTCGCCGTCTCCGAGCGGCCCGGTCAGCCGGTACCGCCCCGCGAACACGTCGCCGAGGAAGGGCACCGGCCACGTGCCCCGGGGACGCCCGCGGCCGCGGTCGCGGGTGATCTGCTGACTCACACGATCGGGTCGCCGTTGTCGCGGGTGCGACGTGTGGTGACTCGTTCTCCGTTGGCGGGATCGACGGTCGTGCGCGTGGTCGAGTCGACCGAGCGGCGCCGCAGAAGGAAGACCAGGCTGAGGACGAAGATCAGCGCGCCCGCCGCCATGAGGATGTACCCGATCACGGTGAGGTCGGCGACGCCCCCGAGGTCGAGATCGACGGCGAAGGCCAGGATGGCTCCGATGACGAAGAGGGCGATGCCGCTTCCGATACCCATGAGGAATCCTTTCGAGGTGAGCCTGCGACGGAGTGCCGTGGGCCACCGTCCGTGTCGCTCAAACGGTACTGAGCTAACTATCTCGGCGCCGACCCGTGGCACGATGGCTGAGGGGGGTGCATAATGGACGATCTTCGCCGTCGGGCTGATGCTTTCGCCGCGCTCGGCGATCCCGGTCGCCTGCGCATCGTCGACCTGCTCTCGGTCGGCGACATGTCGCCCAGTGAGATCGCGGCCGCGCTCGGGATGAAGTCCAACCTCGTCGCGTTCCACGTCAACGTGCTGCAGGACCGCGGAATCGCGCGGCGCGTCCGATCGGAGTCCGACGGTCGCCGCAGCTATCTGCAGCTCATCCCCGAGGCGTTCTCGACGCTCGCGCTCGCCCCCCGCCCGGTCGAGGGTCGCGTCGTCTTCGTCTGCACCGCCAATTCCGCGCGGTCGCAGCTCGCGCAGGCCATCTGGGCCGACCACAGCTCCATCCCCGCCGCATCCGCGGGGACCGATCCCGGCGAACGGGTGAACCCGGGCGCCATCGCCGCCGCCCGCCGACACGGCATCCCGCTCGACGAGGCTGCCACGCCGCGGGCCCTCGGCGACGTCGCCGCAACGGGCGACTTCGTCATCAGCGTCTGCGACCACGCCCACGAGAAGCTGGCCGGGCGCGACGACGTGCACTGGTCGATCCGCGACCCGGCGCGCATCGGCAGCGTGGCGGCCTTCGATGACACGGTCGTCGAACTGCGCTCGCGCATCGCGCGCGTGGCGTCTCGGCTCACGGCGGCCTGACGAGACGAGGAAGAGCGGATGCCAACGGGCCCGGGCCGCGGGGTCCGGTCCCTTCGACGGGCTCAGGGACCTCGCGTGCGGGTGGGGCGTGGCGGGGTCCGGTCCCTTCGACGGGCTCAGGGACCTCGCGTGCGGGTGGGGGGCGGGCGGGGCCCGGTCCCTTCGACGGGCTCAGGGACCTCGGTGCTGCGGGCGCGCGGAGCCCGCGGGTTTCGGCGGCTGAGCCTGTCGAGCCCCGCGAGCCGCGCCAGGGCGCCGCGCTACAGGTCGAGCCCGAACGCCCGCAGGTCGAGGAACCGCCCCGGCTCCACCTCGATGGGATGCTCCCTCTCGGTGAGCCGGGAGAAGCCGAGCTTGAGGTACAGCGCGTGCGCGCCGAGCATCTCGGGGCCGCTGTTCATCACGACGCGGCGCGCGCCGCGACGGCGGGCCAGTGCGATCACATGGCGGGTGAGGGCCTCGCCCACCCCGCGTCCGCGGGCTTCGGGCGCCACGGCCAGCTGCCGGAAGTCGAGCTCGTCCTCCCGTGCCAGCGGCGACAGGCGTTCGCCGGGGCGGGGCACCCAGACGCTGCCGACGATCTCGTCGCCGTCGACGGCCACCCACACCTCGCCCTGCGCGACCCGGCCCTCGACGTCGGCGAGTGACACGAGGTAACCCTCCGAGAGACCCTCATAGCTGTGGCGATACGCCTCGGCGGTGAGCCGCCCGGCATCCGCGTACTCTTGCGGCGCGACGAGTCGGATGGTGAGCGACGAGACGGATGACGGGGCCATGGCATCCATTCTTCCCGCCGGGCCGGGCCGTGGGCCGGGCCGCTCTCCGGAAAGACGGCGCGTCAACGCGACAGTCGGGGCGGGAATCCCGGCCGGCCGCGTACATCGTCCGGAGCCGGGCACGGCGAACAGTCGGTGCGCACGCGCCCTGCCCCAGCCGCCTCAGCGCATCACGCTCGCACCCAGCTCGACGGGGCTGCCCTCGATGTTGCCGACGATGCCGCGGATGACGCCGGTGCCGTCCTCACGTCGGAGGCCCTCGTACCAGGCCTGCGTCGCGGCGACGTCGAAGGCGTGGGTCTCGTGCGCGCGCTTGCGGGCGCGCAGCACCAGGTCGCCCGCCCGCTCGGTGCGGATCCGCTCGTATCGCCGCAGCGAGTCCTCGACGCCGAGTGTCGAGGTGGCGAACACGATGCCCAGCGCGAAGCTGTCCTCGAGCGCCGAGCAGGCGCCCTGCCCGATGTCGGGCGCGGTGTTGTGCGCGGCGTCGCCGAGGATCGCCACGCGTCCGCGCACCCAGGTGTCGAAGGGGTCGATGTCCCAGATCTCCACGCGGTTCAGCGACTCGTCGGGGTCGATGCCGTCGAGCAACGCCCGCACTCCGGGCGCACCCCACGACCCGAAGGCGGCCTCGAGCGCCGCCACGCGATCCTCGACCACGCCGGAGGGACCGGGCACGTCGACGAAGAAGTAGAAGCGGTCGCCCGCGACGGGCATGACGGCGCACCGTTTGCCGTCGCCGACGTAGGTCGTCCACTGGTCCAGCGGGCCGATGCGCTCGTCGGCCGTCACCAGGCCGTTGTAGTTGACGTATCCCGAGTAGGAACGCTCGGGACGGATGCCGCTCGGCTCGGTGACGTAGTCGCGCACGATGGAGCGGGCGCCGTCGGCGCCGATCAGCAGGTCGGCGGTGTCGGTGGTGCCGTCGGCGAAGGTGGCGGTGACCGTCTCGCCGTCGTCGGCGATGTCGACCAGCTGCCTGCCGAGGCGGATGTTCGCGGCGCCCACGGCATCCATCATCAGCTGCTGCAGGTCGGCGCGCGCGACGGGATACGGCCGTTGGCCGGTCTGTTCGGTGACGGGGGAGAGGCTGAAGCGGCAGAGTTCCTCGCCGGTGTGTCCGTCGTAGTAGGCCATGTCGTCCATGCGACCGCCGAGGGCGGCGACCTGCGGGCCGAGGCCCAGCCAGTTGAGCACCTTCACGCCGTTCGACCACAGCGACAGCGCCGCCCCCACCGGGCGGTTCTCGCGCATGCGGTCGTACACGACGACCTCGTGGCCGAGCTTCTGCAGGGCCAGGGCGGCGGAGGTCCCGCCGACGCCGGCTCCGATGACGATGACCTTCATGGAGCGTCCTCCTCAGCTGCCGCGGTAGGTCGAGTAGGCGAACGGGCTGAGCAGCAGCGGCACGTGCAGGTGCGGTTCGCCCGAGACGGTGAAGGCGATCGTCGCGATCGGGTGGAACGACGCGACGCCGCGCGAGCGGAAGTAGGCTCCGGTCGCGAACGTCAGCGCGTAGTCGCCGTCGTCGAGCCGGTCGGGGCCGAGCGCGAGGCGGCCGTCGTGATCGGTCGTGCCCTCGGCGACGGGGGTGCCGTCGAGCATCGTCAACGACACGGTGACGCCGACCGCGGGCGTGCCGGCCGTGGCATCCAGGATGTGGGTCGTCAGGTGGGTCATGCGGTGCTTCCCGAGACGTGAGCGCCGTGCACGTCGTCGGCCGAGCGCCCGGTCATTCCGCGGGCTCCGGTTCGGCGGGGGCGTCGTCGGCGAAGGTCGTGCGCAGGCGCAGCAGCGCGATCTCGGCGAGTTGGCGGGTGGCCTCGATGGTCTCGGCGTCGGGGTCGTTCTCGAGCCGCCGCTCCAGCTCGGCGCGCATTTCGCCCGGTGTGCGTCCGGCGGCCCGGATCAGGAAGACGCGCCCGAAGCGCTCCTCGTACGCGGCGTTTCCCGCGGCGATCGCGGCGACGTCGTCATCGGCGGCTTCGGCCATCGAGCCCTGTTCGCGCTGGGATGCCGCGGCCTCGGCGCCGTCACCCGACACCTTCCCGCCGATGCGGGGGTGGGCGTGCAGCGCCGCCTCGAGATCCTGCGGCGACCAGGCTCCGGCGAGGTCGCCGGCATAGGAGGCGAGGGCGTCGACGTCGGCGTAGGGACGGCCGGCGACGACCGCGTCGACCCAGCCCGGGACGTCGGCCCACACGCGGGCCACGGCTGCGGCATCCGCGTCGTCGAGGGCATGGAAGTGCTGCAGGTGCATGTCGGTCAGGCTAGGGGTGCCGCGTTACGGGGCTGTGGCGGGATGTGTCGGCGATGTTGCTGTGGGGAACATTCCAGGCGGCCCGCGCCCTGATCGGCGGGGACCGGACTGGTTGGGATCCGCCGCCCGGCGTGCCGTTCGCGCTGCACGCGCCGGGCCGAGAGGTGATCGAGGTCACGAGAACAGGGGATGCCATGAGAACAGGGCGATTCGGCCGTTATCGGCCTGTTGCGGTGTCATGTCCTGTTCTCGTGACGCCGCATCGCGCGAGGCGGTGGCCGGGCGGCGAGCCGCGCGGTGGCCAGGCGGGGCGGGACGGGGCGCAGGGCGCGGGGGCGCAGGGCGGCGCGCCGCGCGTGGCCGGGCGGGGCGCCGGGCCCGACGTCAGGCGTGCACGATCAGCCAGTGCGCCACGGCATCCACTGCGCCGGTGTTGTGCAGGCGGTGGGGGACGGAGCAGGGGTAGCTGATGGCGTCACCGGCGCGCAGGATCACGCGCTCGGCCTCGAAGTCGATGGTGAGCTCGCCCGAGACGACGGTGCCGACCTCGTATCCCTCGTGGTGGAACAGTCCGTCGGCGCCGTGGGCCGAGGTGCCGGGCGGGTAGACCGACTCGAAGTAGTCGACGCCGGGGGCGGAGCCGGGCGTCAGCCGTCGGAACGAGACGCCGCTGTCGAGCACGATGTCGGGCGACTGTCCGGAGCGCTGCAGCGTGAAGCCCGAGGGCCCTGCGGGTTCGACGGGGCGATCGGATGCCGGGTCGAAGGCCGCGACGAGCGGAACGCCCAGGGCGTCGGTGATGGCGATGAGCCGCGAGACGCTCGGCTGCATCACGCCCCGTTCGATCTGCGAGACCGCGCTGGGGGAGATGCCGAGGGTCTTCGCGAGAGCGCGGGCGGAGAGGCCGCGCGCCTGACGCAGATCGCGGATGCGGGCGCCGACGGATGCCGAGGGCTCGGGCGCCGCGGCGCGATCGGCCTCGGGCGTCGCGTCGAGGTCGGGTCCGGGCTCCGGGTCGGAACCGGTCCCGACCGCCGCGACGGCGCGGATCTCGACGGCGTCTTCGGCGAGGGGCGGCTGCGGCATGCCCCGAGTCTAGGGAGGTGATCTGCGTGAAGGACCGACTTCACATGCCTGTTACATGAGCGAAACCACCGCGGACATGTGAACCCATAACTTCACATCAGAGCTCCACTCCGGCCGCGGACTCCACGTCGTGGCATCCATCGTCCTGAGAGGAAATGACGTGTCTTCCACCCCGCTCACCGGCCCCCACGATCTCGTGGAGGCCGCCGGCCACCCCCACGGGGGAGGCAACATGAAGCCCCACTACGACGAGCGCCTCGCCAACGAGGACCTCGCGCCGCTGCGGAAGCAGAAGTGGTCGAGCTACAACATCTTCGCGTTCTGGATGAGCGACGTGCACTCGGTCGGCGGCTACGTCACCGCGGGTTCGCTCTTCGCCCTCGGCCTGCAGTCGTGGCAGGTGTTCGTCGCCCTGATCGCCGGCATCGTCATCGTGCAGGTCTTCGCCAACATGGTCGCCAAGCCCAGCCAGAAGACGGGCGTGCCCTACCCCGTCATCAACCGCGTGGTCTTCGGCATCCGGGGGGCGAACATCCCCGCGATCATCCGCGGCCTGATCGCCATCGCCTGGTACGGGGTGCAGACCTTCCTCGCGGCGGAGTCGCTGAACATCATCTTCCTGAAGTTCGTGCCGGGTTCCGCGGCGCTGCTCGACGTCTCGTTCGCGGGGCTGTCGGCGCTCGGCTGGATCTCGTACGCGATCCTGTGGGTCGCGCAGTTCCTGCTGTTCTGGAACGGCATGGAGGTCATCCGCCGCTTCATCGACTGGGCCGGCCCCGCCGTCTACGTCGTCATGATCATCCTGGCCGTCTACCTCGTCTCGCAGGCCGGCGTCCAGAACATCTCGTTCACCCTCTCGACGACGCAGCTCGACTTCTGGGCGTCGATCCCGGTGATGTTCGCCGCGATCGCGCTGGTGGTGTCGTACTTCTCGGGCCCGATGCTGAACTTCGGCGACTTCGCCCGCTACGGCAAGAGCTTCGCGGCGGTGAAAAAGGGCAACTTCTGGGGCCTGCCGATCAACTTCATGTTCTTCTCGCTGCTGACCGTCATCACCGCCTCGGCCACCGTGCCGGTCTTCGGCGCGCTCATCACCGATCCGATCAAGACGGTCGAGCAGATCGACACGCCCTTCGCGATCCTGCTCGGCGGCCTGACCTTCGTCACCGCCACGGTCGGCATCAACATCGTCGCCAACTTCATCTCGCCCGCCTTCGACTTCTCCAACGTCGCCCCGAAGAAGATCTCGTGGCGCGCGGGCGGCATGATCGCCGCCGTCGGGTCGACGTTCCTCATGCCCTGGAACTGGTACTCCAACGCCGACGCCATCCACTACTCCCTCGGCGTTCTGGGCGCGCTGATCGGGCCCCTGTTCGGCATCCTGATCGCCGGGTACTACATCTCCGCCCGCCAGCGGGTGAAGGTCGACGCGATGTTCACGATGGACGCCGCGGGCCCCTACTGGTACCGCAACGGCTTCAACCCGAACGCCGTGAAGGCCGTCGTCGCCGCGGGCGTGCCGACCGTCGCGATCGCGATCTTCCCGAAGATGTTCGCCGACCTGGGCCTGTTCAACCTGTCGGCGATCAGCGACTACAGCTGGTTCATCGGCTGCGGCCTCGGGTACGTGCTGTTCCTGCTCTTCGAGCGTCTCGACCCCCGCATCCCGACGTTCGAGGGCGAGACCGAGGGCATCTCCGACGGCACCGCGGATGCCGCGGACGCCCCGACCGAGACCGAGGTCCCGGCGTTCGCGCAGTCGGCGCAGGACGCCGCGGCTCCGGTGCCGGGTTCGCTCGCGCCGTCGGCGCAGGACGCCGCGGCTCCGGTGCCGGGCTCGCTCGCGCCGTCGGCGCAGGACGCCGCGGCTCCGGTGCCGGGCTCCGGAGTGATGGCGCGGGAGGCGCAAGGTTCGCTCCCGCAGGCGGCCCAGGAGGTCGTCGTTCCGGAGCCCGGCACGTCGTCGCGACGCCGGCCGACCGCCGGAACCGCTCGCGAGGCGCTCGCGTGAGGATCCTGCTCATCAACCCCAACACCTCCCGGGCGATGACCGCGAAGATCGCGGACGCCGCCCGGGGGGTGGCGGGACCCGACGTGCTCATCGAAGCCGTGTGTCCCGCGAACGGCGCTGCGGCGATCGAGAGCCACACCGACGAGATCGCCGCGGCGGCCGCCGTGATCGAGGCGATCACGGCCGACCTCGCCAGCGCCGACCCCGCCGACGCCTACGTGATCGCGTGCTTCGGCGACCCCGGCCTCGACGCCGCGCGGGAGGTGGCCGAGGTCCCCGTGGTCGGCATCGCCGAGGCGGCGATGCACCTGGCCGCGGTGTCGGGCCGGCACTTCGGTGTCGTCACGACCCTCAGCCGCACCCTCGGCCGTGCTCACGACCTCGTCGCGCGGTACGGCATGGAGCGCTCCTGCGTGTCGCTCGCGGCGACCGGCATCCCGGTGCTCGACCTCGAGGACACCGGTTCCGAGGCGGTCTCGCTGATCGAGCGGCACGGCGCCGAGGCCGCCGCGGGCGGCGCCGACGTCATCGTGCTCGGCTGCGCCGGCATGGCCGACCTCTGCACCGAGCTGACGGCGCGCATCGGTGTGCCGGTCGTCGACGGGGTCGCGGCGGCGGTGGGCATGGCATCCGGAATGGTGCGCATGGGCCTCGGCACGAGCAAGCGCGACGAGTACGCGAAGCCGCCGAGGGCATTCGTCGCGGGCCTCGGTGCTCCGGCCGTTGCCGGCGCGGGTGCGCCGGTGGCGGCGGGCGTGGCGGGTGCGGCGGGTGCGGCGGTGGCGGCGGGCGTGCCGGTCGCTTCGACTGAGGGGCTTGGGGCGGGATCGGCCATTCGGGGCGGGAAATTTCCGCCCCAGGGTGCGGATGTCGCCCCGAACCCCCACGTCACGGTCGTCGGCTCGGCGGCATCGACGCCTCCTCCCCAGGCGGCGGATGCCGCGGTGTTCGCGTGAATGTTGATGACGGTTACATTGGCGAAACGAGGGACGCATAGCGTGAACGACATGAGCACACGGATCGCCGCACGACGGGTCTACCTCGACGGTGCGTTCACCGCCGCCACGGTCGTGATCGGCGACGGGGTCATCTCCGCCGTCGAACCGTTCGACGCGACGGCCGACACCGTGCTGCCCGGCGACGCCGTGCTGCTGCCCGGACTCGTCGACTCGCACGTGCACCTCGACGAACCCGGCCGCACCGAGTGGGAGGGCTTCGCCACGGGCACCGCCGCCGCGGCTGCCGGCGGCATCACCACGGTGGTCGACATGCCGCTGAACAGCTCACCCGTCACGACCTCCGTCGAAGCATTGGATGCCAAGCGCGCGGCCGCCGTGGGCAAGCTGGCGGTCGACGTGGCGTACTGGGGCGGCGCGGTCCCCGAGAATCTCGGGTCGCTCGGCGCGCTGGCCGCCGCGGGGGTCGTGGGTTTCAAATGCTTCCTGTCACCGAGCGGCATCGACGAGTTCGGGCACCTCGACGCGGACCAGCTCGAACGGTGCCTCGCCGAACTGGCGGAGTTCGACGGCCTGCTCATCGTGCACGCCGAAGACCCGGCGCACCTTCACGCCGACGGCGCTCTCGGCCCGCGCTACCGCGACTTCGAGGCCAGCCGCCCACCGCTCAGCGAACGCGCGGCCATCCGCCGAGTGATCGACGCGGCCGGGCGCACCGGTGCCCGCGCGCACATCGTGCACGTCTCCGACGGCGGTGCGCTCGACGACGTGCGCGCCGCGAAGGCCGAGGGCGTGCGCCTCACCATCGAGACCTGCCCGCACTACCTCACCCTCGATGCCGAAGACGTGCCCGACGGTGCCGGCGCGTTCAAGTGCTGCCCGCCCATCCGCGGCGGGAACAACCGCGATCTGCTCTGGGCGGGTGTCGTCGACGGCACGATCGATGCGATCGTGAGCGACCATTCCCCGGCCACCGTCGAGCTGAAGGGCAATCCCGACTTCGGCCTGGCCTGGGGCGGGATCGCGGGCCTGCAGACGGGGCTCTCGTCCGTTCACACGACCGCGCGCGAGCGGGGCCTGGCCTTCGAGACCCTTCTGCCGCTGTTCACGACGGGCCCGGCGCGCATCGCGGGCCTCGGCGGGCTCGGTGTCATCGAGCCCGGCGCTCCGGCTCACCTCGTCGCCTTCGCCCCCGATGAGACGTTCGTCGTGGATGCCGCGGCGCTCGAGTACCGCAACCCCGTCTCGCCGTGGCACGGCAAGACGCTCACCGGCGTGGTGCGCGAAACCTGGCTGCGGGGCGAGTCGACCTATCGTCGCGGTGCGCCCGTGACCGAGCGCGAGGGCCGAGAGATCCTGCGCGCACCCGCGGCGGTGCAGGCGTGAGCGCCGTGACGACGCCCGACCCCGGCGCCCAGCCCGCGGCACAGGTCGCTGAGCCTGTCCGGGAGCCCGGAACCCGAGTCGTCGCGGCGTCGGCGCAGGTCCCTGAGCCTGTCGAAGGGACCGGGACTCGCGTCTCGGGGGGTGGCTTCGACGGGCTCAGCCACCGTGGTTCGGTTGCAACCGAGGTCCCCGTCCCCATCCTGCAGCCCGGCGTCGGCCCGATCCCCGGCGGCCACTACCTCCGCGCCACGCCCGAGACGGTCCTGTGGGGCCGCCTGCCCTGCGCCCACGACGCCGCAGTGCTCGAGATCCGCTCGGGCGAGAGCGTCACATTCGACACCGTGAGCCACGAGGGCATCCTCGACGACCAGGGCAAAGACCCCGCCTCCTACTTCGCGAGCCACGGTGTGCCGCGCGACCAGGTGCTGGATGACGCCATCGAGATCGCGGCATCCGTTTCTCGAGACCCCTTCGCCGACGGTCCCCACGTGGTCGTCGGACCGGTGCACGTCGCCGGCGCCCGTCCGGGCGACCTGCTCAAGATCACGGTCGAGACGCTGGTTCCCCGCGTGCCGTACGGGGTCATCTCGAACCGCCATGGCAAGGGCGCACTCGTGGGCGAACTGCCGCGCGGCGAGCACAACGTCAGCGTGTTCGCCGCGGTCGCCGAGCGCGATGGCATCCTGCACGGCACCCTTCCGATCGTCGAGGGCGGCGAGCCGGTCGTGGCCTTCCCGCTGGCTCCGTTCCTCGGCACGATGGGCGTCGCGGTCGCCGGCGGCGAACGCCCGCACTCCGTGCCCCCGGGAACCCACGGCGGCAACATCGACATCAACCTGCTCGTCGAGGGCACGACGCTCTTCCTGCCCGTGCAGGTCGAGGGGGCGCTCGCGTACGTCGGCGATCCGCACTTCGCCCAGGGCGACGGCGAGGTCGCGCTCACCGCTCTCGAGGCGTCGCTGCGGGCCACGCTCCGCTTCGAGGTGATCCCCGCGGATGCCGCGCGCGCGGCGTTCGGCGAGGTCACCGGACCGCTGGTGCGCACCCCCGACTACCTCGTGCCCACCGGAATGGACCCCGACCTCGACGCCGCGATGCGCGCCTGCGTGCGTTCATCGCTCGCGCTGCTGCATGGCCGCTGGGGTGTCGACGAGCACCTCGGGTACGCCTACCTGAGCGCCGCGACCGACTTCGACATCTCGCAGGTCGTCGACATCGTCTCGGGCGTGCACGCGCGCATCCGCGAGGCCGATTTCGCGGCCGTGCCGTCGATGGAGCCGCGGGCGCTGGCATCCACCCCGTCGGCCGAGGGAGACGTCGAGTGAGCACCATCCCCACCGACCTGCGCGAGGCGTTCGAGGCCTACGAGCGCGCGATCGTCGCGAACGACCTCGACGCGCTCGACGCGTTCTTCGCGCCCGGACCCGACACGCTCCGCGGTGACACCGCCGGGCTTCTCGTCGGCCACGACGCCATCAGCGGGTTCCGCTCGCTGCGCGGCGGCGTCGCCCCGCGCGTGATCGCCGACATCCACTACCGGCCGCTCGGGCCCGACACCGCCCTGCTCATGTCGGTCTCGCAGTTCCGCGGCGGTGGGCGCGGTCTGCAGACGCAGGTGTGGCAGCAGATCGACGGGCAGTGGCTCATCACCGCCGCCCACGTGACCCCGCGCACGCCGCCGCTCGATCGCACGATCTGGCGCAGCGTCGGCGACCCCTTCCTGCAGGGCGCGTGGGAGGGTCCGCTCGAGGGCCTCACCGTCGCCGTCAAAGACCTCTTCGCCATCGCCGGCTTCCGCATCGGCGCGGGCAACCCGACCTACCTCGAGGAGGCCCGGCCCGAGAAGGCCACCGCCCCGGCGGTCGCCGACCTGCTGCGCGCCGGTGCGTCGCTGCGCGGCATCGCCCGCACCGACGAGTTCGCCTATTCCATCGCCGGCGACAACGCCCACTACGGCACTCCGCCCAACGGCGCGGTCGTCGGAGCCCTTCCCGGCGGATCGTCGAGCGGACCGGCATCCGCCGTCGCGCTCGGCCACGCCGACATCGGACTCGCGACCGACACGGCGGGGTCCATCCGCGTGCCCGCGTCGTACCAGGGCCTGTGGGGGCTGCGCACGACCCACGACCTGGTGCCGCGCCAGGGCATGCTGCCGCTCGCGCAGTCGTTCGACACGATCGGCTGGCTCACCCGCGACGGCGAGACGCTGCAGCGGGTCGCCGAGTGGTGCCTCAGCTACGACGGCTCCGCCTCGACCGAGAACGTCTACGGCGCGTCCGGCGACGACCTGCCGTGGCGCTTCCTCGTGCCCGACGAGATCCTCGACTGCGCCGATGCCGCCACCCGCGACGCGTTCTCGAAGCTGCTGGC
The DNA here is from genome assembly GCF_001456955.1 of Microbacterium enclense. Lineage (GTDB taxonomy): Bacteria > Actinomycetota > Actinomycetes > Actinomycetales > Microbacteriaceae > Microbacterium > Microbacterium enclense. The sequence goes on from NZ_KQ758467.1 coordinate 74,414, forward strand.
CGGGCTCGCGGCATCCGATGACCCGCCGTCGTTCCGGGCTGTGCACACGGGTGACCTGGATGCCGGGTTCACGGCGTTCCGCACGGTGCAGGGCGCGGAGGCCTGGCGCAACGACGGCGAGTGGATGCGCGCGCACCCCGGGGTCGTGGGCCCAGGGGTCGCCGAACGCTTCCGCGCCGCCGCGCAGATCACCGCAGCCGACGAACTCGCCGCCCGGGAAGCACTCGACCCCATCGCCGCGCACCTCGCCGACCTCGTCGACGGTGCCGTGATGATCTTCCCCACCGTGCCCGGACCCGCGCCGCAGCGCACCGCCGACGTCGACGCCGTCCGCGCGGCGACCCTGCGCATGACCGCGCCCGCCGCCATCGCGGGGCTGCCCTCCCTCTCGGTGCCCCTGCTCACGGTCGACGGTGCCCCCGTCGGCGTCTGCCTCGTCTCTCGCGCGGGAACCGACATCGCCCTCGTGCGCCTCGCCCGCCGTCTCGCCGCCCTCGTGGCATCCGCCCGCTCTCGCACCATGGAGACCCCGTGACCCTGCCCCTCCCCGGCCCGATCGACCCGCCCGCCCGCCTGCTGATGGGCCCCGGCCCCATTTCGGCGTACCCCAGCGTGCTCCGCGCGATGGGGGCGCCGCTCGTCGGCCAGTACGACCCGTTCATGACGGCCACCATGAACGAGACGCAGGAGCTGTACCGGCGGGTGTGGGCGACCGAAAACGACGCCACCCTGCTCATCGACGGCACCTCACGCGCCGGCATCGAGGCCGCGATGCTGTCGCTGATCCGCCCCGGTGACCGCGTGCTCGTGCCGGTGTTCGGACGCTTCGGACACCTGCTCGCCGAGATCGCCGAGCGCGCGCTCGCCGAGGTGCACACGATGGAGGTGCCGTGGGGGCAGGTGTTCCCGGTGTCGGCGATCCGCGAGGCCGTCGAGCGGGTGAAGCCGCACCTCGTCGCCTGCGTGCAGGGCGATACGTCGACGACCATGCTGCAGCCGCTCGACGAGATCGGCGAGATCTGCCGCGCGCACGGCGCCCTCTTCTACACGGATGCCACGGCCTCGCTCGGCGGCAACCCGTTCGAGATGGACGCCTGGGGACTGGATGCCGCCACCGCGGGCCTGCAGAAGTGCCTCGGCGGGCCGTCGGGCTCGGCGCCGATCAGCCTGTCGGAGCGCGCGGTCGAGGTGGTGCGTTCGCGAGCCCGCGTGGAGGCCGGCATCCGCGAGGACGGCGACGCCGTGGCATCCGATTTCATCCGCTCGAACTACTTCGACCTCGCGATGATCCTCGACTACTGGGGGCCGCGGCGCCTGAACCACCACACCGAGGCGACGACCATGCTGTACGGCGCCCGCGAGTGCGCGCGGGTGCTGCTGCTCGAGGGCCGGGATGCCGTGATCGCGCGCCATCAGCTGCACGGCGACGCGATGCTCGCGGGCGTGCAGGGCCTCGGGCTCACCGTCTTCGGCGACGTGGCGCACAAGATGACGAACGTCGTCGCGGTCGAGATCCCCGAGGGCGTGACCGGCGACGCGGTGCGCGCCGAACTGCTGAGCGACTTCGGCATCGAGATCGGCACGTCGTTCGGACCGCTGCACGGCCGGGTCTGGCGCATCGGCACGATGGGCTACAACGCCCGCACCGACGCCGTGCTCACCACGCTCGCCGCCCTCGAGGCGGTGCTGCGCCGACACGGCGCGTCGGTGCCGGCCGGCGGCGGTGTCGAGGCGGCGCAGGGCGTGTACGCGGCGGCGCGGTCGTGATGCTCTCCGCCGCCCCTGCGCTCGCTTCCGCCGGGCTCCCTGGCGCTGCGCTCCTCGCGGCCGCTGCCCCTGACGACGCTGCCCTCGCCGCCCTTGCCTCCGCTGACTTGCGCCTCGTGCTCGCCCGGCGCCCGTCGCGGCGGGCAGACGCCGCAAGTCATCGTGCTCGTGCGGAGGTCGTTTCCGGTGACTTGCGCCTCGTGCTCGCCCGGCACCCGTCGCGGCGGGCAGACGCCGCAGGTCATCGTGCTCGTGCGGAGGTCGTTTCCGGTGACTTGCGTCTCGTGCTCGCCTCGCGCCCGTCGCGGCGGGCATACGCCGCAAGTCACCGGCGACGTGCGGGGACGCCGCAGCGCCCGCACGTTACGCGAGACGCCGGCGAGCGAGCGATCGAGCGGCGCGCATGACCACCGCCACCCGTCTGCAGGTCGCGCCCGAGCGCATCGCGTCGGCCGCCCGCCGCGTCATGGGTCGCTGCGAGGAGCTGGCGCGCGTCACGGCGAGCCCCGGCAGCATCACGCGCGTGTACCTCTCGCCCGAGCATGCGCGTGTGAACCGCCTCGCCGCCGAGTGGATGCGCGAGCTCGGCATGACCACTCGTCAGGATGCCGCGGGCAACCAGGTCGGACGCCTCGCCCCGGCCGGAGTCCCCGACGCCCCCGCCCTGCTCCTGGGCTCGCACCTCGACACGGTCCCCGACGCCGGGCGCTTCGACGGCATCGTCGGCGTGCTCATGGCGCTCGAGGTCGTGCGGCTCGTCCGTCGCGTCGACGACGAGGGCGCGGCATCCAGTCCTTTCCCGTTCGCGCTCGAGGTGATCGCCTTCAGCGACGAAGAGGGCACGCGGTTCGGCAAGGCGCTGCTCGGTTCCTCGGCCGTCGCCGGGGAGTGGGACGAGTCGTGGTGGGACCTGACGGATGCCGACGGCTACACGTTGCGCGAGGCGTTCCGCGAGTTCGGCCTCGACCCCGGCCGCATCGGCGAAGCGGCGCGGCGTCCCGAGCAGCTCGTCGGTTATCTCGAGGCGCACATCGAGCAGGGCCCCGAGCTGCACCGCAGCGGGCAGGCGCTCGCCGCGGTGTCGTCGATCGCGTCGGCGCGGCGCTTCCAGCTCGTCGTCGAGGGCGAGGCCCGTCACGCCGGCGGCACGCCCTACGACATGCGGCGCGACGCCCTGCTCGGCGCGAGCGAGGCCGCGCTCGCCGTCGAGCGGATCTGCCGCGGCGAGCACCACATCATCGGCACGGTCGGGCAGCTCGAGGCGTTCCCGGGCGCGGTGAACGTCGTGCCCGGCGAGGCGCACTTCTCGCTCGACCTGCGCGGCGAGTTCGACACCACCCGCGACCACACGTGGGACGAGATCTCGCACGAACTGGACGCCATCATGGGCCGGCGCGGACTGCGCTGGACGGCCCGCGAGGTGCACAGTGCCCCGGCCGTCTTCTGCGCGCCGCTGCTGCAAGACGTCGTGCGCGCGGGCATCGGCGGCGACGCCCCCACGCTCTTCAGCCGCGCCGGCCACGACGCCATGTCGATCGGCGCGATCACCGAGGTCGGCATGCTGTTCCTGCGCAACCCCGACGGCATCAGCCACCACCCCGACGAGGCCGTCACCACCGCCGACGTCGCGGCGGGCCTTCGCGCCTTCGCCGAGGCGGTGCTGCACCTGGGCGCGGAGCCCCGCTGATCCCGGGGCGGCGCACCAGCGAGGGCCACCGACCACGGACTGGACCTCGCCGCTCCCGCCCCCGCTCGAAGAGGATGGCTTCATGACCGACGCTCCCGGCATCCTGCACCTGCTCGCCTTCGCCGCCGAACCCGGCGGCGGCAACCCCGCGGGGGTCGTGCTCGACGCCACCGCGCTCGACGACGCGCAGATGCAGCGCATCGCGACCGACCTCGGACACCCCGAGACGGCATTCGTGACCGCCCGCGACGGCCGCCGCGTACAGGTGCGGTACTTCTCGCCCGATGACGAGGTTCCGTTCTGCGGGCACGCCACCATCGCGACGGCCGTCGCGCTCGCCGACGCCGACGGGCCCGGCGCGTTCGTGTTCGACACCGTCGCCGGGCGCGTCGACGTGACGACGGAACGGGGCGAAGGCGGACGCATCGTCGCCGGCTTCACCAGCGTCGAGCCCCACGTCATCGATCTCGAGCCCGAGGTCGCCGGCCGCCTCCTCGGCCTTCTGGGCCTGTCGGCCGACGACCTCGACGAACGGATGCCGCTGGCGCAGTCGTTCGCGGGCAACCTGCATCCGGTGGTCGCGGTGCGCGACCGGAGCACATTCGACACCTTCGGCTTCGAGCCCGCGCCGATGCGGGCCCTGCTCGACGAGCGCGGGTGGAAGGGCACGGTCATCGTGGTGCACGTCGACGGCGACCTCGTCGACGGCCTCGTCGCCGAGGCTCGCAACCTCTTCCCGGTCGGCGACATCACCGAGGATCCCGCGACGGGTTCCGCCGCCGCCTCGCTCGGCGCGTACCTGCGCGACCGTATCGGCTTGCCCGCACCGTTCCGCTTCACCGTCCGTCAGGGGCGGCACATCGGCCGGCCCAGCGTGCTCGAGGTGGAGGTTCCGCCGGTCGGTGGCATCCACGTCCGGGGCGGGGCGACGCCGCTCTGACCGCACGCACGACGGCACGACGGGCATCCGCGGGGTCGACTGCGGGGAGTGCCTCTCCCGACCTTCTGCTCGAGGGAGCGAACCGGTCCGGCTCGCGGGCTCGGCGGCCGGTGATGGTCGCGCTCTCAGCTGCGGCTGGTCTCGATTCGCATCACTCCCCGCCCGCCAACCTCCACACGCGATCCCGCGAGAACGGCAGCTCGTACCCCCGCCGCCCGAGCGCGCGCGACACGGCGTTGCCGATCGCCGCCCCCACGGGGTTGTAGGGCGACTCGCTCATCGACTTCGCGCCGAACGGTCCGAGGCTGTCGTCGGTCTCGGCGAAGTACACCTCGGTCTCGGGCACATCGGCGAACTGCGGCACCCGGTAGGTGCGGAACACGGGGTTCTGCACCACGCCGTCTTCGACGGACACCTCCTCGTACAACGCCCCGCCGAGTCCCTGCGCGGCGCCGCCCTCGACCTGCCCGCGGCACTGCGCCGGGTTGATGACGACGCCGGCATCGGCCGCTTGCACCGACTGCAGCACCTTCACGGTGCCCGTCTCGGGGTCGACCGCGACGCGCGCCGCGTGCACGTTGAACGCGAGCGAACGGAAGTCGCCGAACTCCGCCCCGTCGGCGGTGAGACCCTCGGTGGTCGCATACCCGGCGGGAGCGGCCGCGACGATCCGCTCCCACGTCACCGTCTCGCCACCCACACGGACCCCGGATGCCACGAGCTCGACATCCGTCTCGTCGAAGCCGGAGGTCGCCCGGCCGGCCACCTCGGTTTCGTCGGCGGGGAGGCCCGCGGCATCCCCTCCCGCCAGTTCCGACGCGATCTCGACCATCCGCCGCCGCAGCGCCGTGCAGGCGCCGAACAGCGCCTTGCCCGCGACGACCGTTCCGGCCGAGGCGAAGGCGCCGGTGTCGTGCCGCACCGCGTCGGTGTCGGCCGCCCACAGCTCGAGACGATCGAGGGGGGCGTCGAGCACGGTCGCGGCGATCTGCCGGTGCACGGTGGAGGTGCCGTTGCCGAACTCGGCCGTGCCCACCCGCAGCAGGTAGGTGCCGTCGGGTCGCAAGGTCGCGGTCGTGTGCGCGATGTGCCCGCGCGGGGCCATGGTCGCGATCATCGCCGCCGCCATCCCCTCGCCGACGAGCCAGCCCTCGGAGGCATCGACGCCGTTGCCGCGCTCGAGGGCGTTCTGCGCGAGGTCGAGGCACTGGTCGAGGCCGTAACTGCCCCAGATCAGGTCTTCCTCGTACTTCTCGTCGTCGTCGGGGTGCAACGGGTCGCCCTCGCGCACGGCGTTGATGCGGCGCAGGTCGAACGGGTCGATGCCCAGCTCGACGGCCAGGGCATCGAGCGCCGACTCGACCGCGAACACCACCTGCCCCAGGCCGTAGCCGCGGAACGCCCCCGACGGCGGGTTGTTCGTGTACACCGCTTCGGCGTCGATCCACTTCACGGGCACCCGGTAGAGCGTCGTCGACTCCGCGCACGAGTGGAACAGCACGCCGATGGCGTGATTGCCGTAGGCGCCGGTGTCGCTGAGCACGTCGAGCTTCATCGCGGTGAGGGTGCCCCCGGCATCCGATCCGAGGGTCACGCGCACGCGCATCGGATGCCGCAGCGACGCGCGAACGAACTGGTCGGTGCGCGAGAACTCATAGGCGACCGGCCGGCCGAGCTTCAGGACGGCCAGGGCCGTGAGGTCTTCGGTGAACAGCTCCTGCTTGCCGCCGAAGCCGCCGCCGACGCGGGACGCGAAGACGCGCACCCGGTCTCGGTCGAGGTCGAAGATGTGGGCCAGCTCGTTGCGCGCGAGGAACGGCACCTGCGTGGAGGACCGCACGACCAGTCGCCCGTCGTCGTCGAGCCATCCCACCGAGCCGTGCGTCTCGAGCGCCGCGTGGGTCACGCGTGACGAACGCCATTCGCCCGTCACGGTCGTGTGGCTGGCGGCGAGCGCCGCGTCGACGTCGCCGCCGTGGCCGGTGTGGAAGCCGGCGACGACGTTGCGCCCCGCTTCCATGACGCGCTCCTCGGGGGTGCGGTCGGGGTGCAGCAGCGGCGCGCCGGGCGCGCGCGCCTCGTCGGGATCGAAGACGGCGGGCAGCACGTCGTAGGCGACGACGACCGCACGGCATCCGGCATCCGCTGCCTCCGCCGTCTCGCCGACCACCGCGACGACGCGCTGTCCGACGTGGCGCACGACGTCGTCGAGCATGCGCGTGTCGTCGGGGTCGTCGGTGCGGTGCTCGTGGCGGCCGGTCGAGTAGCGCACGTCGGGCACGTCTCGGTGGGTGAAGACGGCCACGACGCCGGGGACGGCGAGGGCCGCGGCGGTGTCGATCGACACGATCCGCGCGTGGGCGTGCGGCGAGGTCACGACCCGCAGCACGAGCGGCGGGCCACCGGGGACGGGCTCGTCGAAGGTGAACGGTTCGCGGCCCTGCACGATGCGGCGCGCGGCCTCGGGAACGGTCGAGCTGCCGACCCGCCCCGCGCGCGCTCCTGCGTCATGACCGGCGCACGACCCCGCGGCGCCGTCGCCCGCGCACGACTCCTTCGGTTCGGCCCGAGCGGGGGCCGCGGACGTCTCAGCGTCGTGGCCGGTGCACGGCTCCTGCACGCCGGTCCGGTCGGGCGCGGGGGAGACCTCGAACGCCGCTTCTGCAGGAGTCGTGCGCACGGTCGCACAGGCTCCGCCCGTCTCGCGCACGGGCCCCAGCACCGACTGCCGGATGGCTTCGCGAATCGGCCGGTACCCGGTGCACCGGCAGAGATTGCCTTTCATGCGGCGGTCGAGGTCGCCGAGGTCGTCAGCGGTGAGGGTGGATGCCGTCACGCTCATGCCGGGCGTGCAGAAGCCGCACTGGAAGCCGAAGCCGTTCGCCAGCGCCTCCTGCACGGGATGCAGCTCGTCGCCGGGGGCGAGGCCCGCGGCGGTGGTGACGACGCGGCCGTCGAGACGCATCGCCGGGACGATGCACGAGTGCGTGGGCTCACCGTCGAGCAGCACGGAGCACGCCCCGCAGTCACCCGCGTCGCAGCCCTTCTTCACCTCGACGTGGCCGGTTTCGCGCAGGAGCGTGCGGGCGCACTGGCCCGGCTTCGGCTCCGCGTCGATGGGGATGCCGTTGACCTGGAATCTCACGCGATGGCTCCTCGCCGGGGGCTTCGTCGACGGTTGGTGTGCCGCGCTCCGGTGATCGTGTCGGGGTGGGGCGGGATGCGGTGCGCCACAGGCTTCGCGACGGCTGTTCTTCCGGATCGCGGCACGGCCTCGACCCGCCTCCGGCCCCGCCCGACCGCGCTCACGCCGCGACCTCGCGCGCGAAGCCCTGCCGCACGCGCTCCGCGAGCACGACGCTCACGCCGCGTCGCCAGTCGGCGCTTCCGAGCGGGTCGGTGTAGAACCCGGGGGCGCTGGCCACGGCATCCCGCAGCTCGCCCGCGCCGGGCAGGCGCCCGAACCGGATGACGCGGGGCCGACGCACCGCCGCGGTCACCACGAACACCGCGGCGCCGTCGGCGTCGACGCGGGCCGTGACGACCGCGCCCGAGCGGCCGAGCTCGGCCAGGGCGATCTTCTGCAGGGCGACGCGGCCGGTGAGGGCGCGCATCGGCACGTCGAGAGCTCGCAGCACCTCGCCCGGCGCCAGCGAGGTCGCCTGATTGTCGATGACGAGGTCGGCGACGGCGATCCGGCGCTCGCCGCCGTCGGGCGTCCACACCAGGGCCGTGGCATCCAGGGTCGAGAGCATCGCGATCATCGCCCCGGCGGCGAAGGCCTGGCAGACGTTGCCGCCGACGGTGGCGGTGTTCCAGATCTTGAAGGATGCCAACAGCGCGTCGGCCGAGGGACGCGCGAGGGCCAGCGACGTCCAGGCGGCGGGGGCCTCGTGCTCGACCCACGCCAGCAGGCGCGCGATGGTGCAGGTCGCGCCGATGCGCAGGCCGTCCTCGGTGAGCTCGAGGTCGGGCCAGCCGAGGGTGGTGAGGTCGACGAACCCGGTGGTCCCGGGCTGGGGCTCGCTCATCAGCCAGGTGCCGCCCGCGATGACGACCTCGCCGGGCGACAGTGCGAGGTCGTCGCGGGTGCGGGCCGAGCGGAACGAGGTGACGGTGGTGATGTCCATGCTCAGCCCGCCAGGATCCGGCCCGACCAGCGCCCGTCGGTGAGCGTGTACTGCTGGCGGACGCTCTGGCCGAGCATGTCACCGCGCCAGAAGGTCAGCGTGAGGGGGCGCAGGCGGAAGCCGGCCCACCGCTCGGGCGGGTCGAGCACCGGGTGGGCCTCGTCGAACTCGGCCCAGAGGTGCCGTCGGTCGTATGCGGGGAGGCGGGCGTTGTCGTGCGTGTTCAGCCAGGCCAGCAGTTGCAGGTAGCGCGAGCGCTGGCGGTAGATGTCTGCGGCGGCGGCGCGGCTCGTGCGCTCCACGATCCCCCGCACCGTCACCTGGCGGCCCAGTTCGGGCCATGCCACCGACATGGCCGCCACGGGGTTCGCGGCCAGTTCGGCGACCTTCTCGCTGCCCGAGTCGGTGTGGAAGTACAGGCCCGTGGCATCCCGATCGCTCACCAGCACGTGTCGGAGAGAAGGGATGCCGTCGCGGCCGATCGTCGAGAGCGCCGCGAGCGGACGCAGCTCGCTGTCGTGCGGCGGCAACCACCGAACGAGCAGTGCGAGGGGGTCGGCGACGAGCGCGTCGATGTCGTCGACGTCGGAACCGAACGACGTGCCGGCCGTGATCATGGGTACCTCCGGGAGGCTGCGGGTATCGCCGAGGGTACGGAGCGCGCGTTTCCGTGATGTTGCCGCTATGAACATTCGCCGAAACACAGCGTTCCTACACTCCCGCCATGACCCTGCTGCCCCTGATCGACGCGTGCCCGAAGCACATGGAGTACGGACCCTGCGGCGGCGTCGGCTTCGACGGCTCGTGCGAGATCGACGCCGCGCGCCGCTGCGCGTTCCTGCACCGTCCGACCGTGCCCTGGACGGGTGTCGACCGCTCGACGGTGCCGTCGCCGGCGCCCCGCACGACGGCGGCTCGTTCGACACTCGAGGCTCTCGGCACGGCAACCTGGGTCGTGGCCGACCTGCCGGCGCGGGCGCTGAGCGTGGCATCCATCGACGCGTGCGCGGGAGTGCTCGCCGGAGAGGTGGATGCCGTGCTCGCCGGCGACGCGGGAACCGCGCGGGTGCAGTTCCCGCCGGCCTACCGTGCGCACCTGCTGCAGCGGCGGGGGCTGCGGGTGTGGACGGGGCTCAACATGCGCGACCGCAATCGCGTGGCGATCGAGGGCGAGCTCGCGGCCCTCGCCGTCGAGGGGGTAGCCGGGGTGCACTGCGTCACCGGCGACCACACCCGCACCGGACACCGACCCGACGCGACGCCCGTGTTCGACCTCGACTCGACCGAGGCGAGCGCGCTCGCCCGGGCCGCGGGGCACGTGGTGTCGGTCGCGGCATCGCCCGCGGCCCCTCCCGTCGACCGCCGGGCGGCGCGACTCCGCGAGAAGCAGCGGGCGGGTGCCGACGTGTGCTTCGTCAACCACGCCGGCGGCGCGGGGCCTGTGCGCCGGTTCATCGACGAGGTGGGCGACGGCATCCGGTACATCCCGTGCGTGCCCGTCGTCGTCGACCACGCCTCGGCCGACCTGCTGGAGTCGTTCACGACGCTCGTGCTGCCCGAGGGGTTCATCGAGCGCATCCGCGGAACGCGTGACCCGCGCGCGGAGGGCATCGCTCAGGCCGTCGCGCTCGCGGAGCAGATGCTGGCGATCCCGGGCGTCGTCGGTGTCAATCTCTCGGGTGGTCGCGACGGCGCGGAGGAGTCGTTCGCGGAGGCGCTCGCGGAGGTGGCGCGCCGACTGCGGTGACCGGGGGCGGCGGGCACGGTGCGGCGCCGGGTCGGCCGGACGCGCCGGGTCGGCCGGACGCGCCGGGTCGGCCGGTTGCGGTGGCCGGGTCGAGCCGGGCCGCGCGGACCCTGCGGCCGCTGTGTGCCTCGCTCCGGAAATGCGGCGGTTGGCGGGCGGCGGTGGCGCGTGTTTTCGCGGGTCGGGACGGGGGTCGGGCGGTTTCTCCGGAGCCCGGCACGCGGTGGCGCCGGGTCGGCCTGTTGCGGTGGCGGCGCGGGTTGCCCGGTCAGGGTCGGTCTGGGCCGTGCGGGGTGCGATCGTGGCGCGGGGCGCGCGGCCGCTGTGTGCCTCGCTCCGGAGATTCGGCGGTCCGCGGGGCCGGTCGCCCGTGTTTTCGCGGTCCAGACTGGGGAGCCGGGCGGTTTCTCCGGAGCCTGGCACGCGAAAGCGCTGGACTGCCTGACACGCGAAAGCGCCGGACTGACTGGCACGCGAAAGCGCCGGCCCGCCCGGTCGCGGCGGCACCGGCCCGCCCCGGCACGCGCCAACGGCGGGCCCGGCCGGTCAGTGCATCAGCATCCCGCCGGTGACGTTGATCGCCTGACCGGTGAGGTAGGCACCGGCGGGTGACGCGAGGAAGTGGGTCACTCCGGCGACGTCCTCAGGTACCCCGAGTCGTCCCAACGGCGACTTCGCGCTCCATGCCGCGATGTCGGCCTCCGACCGCGTGTCGGCGCCCATGTCGGTGAGCACGTAGCCGGGGCAGACGGCGTTGACGGTGACGCCGTGGCATCCCCATTCCTGCGCCCCGGCGCGGGTGAGCGCGACGACCGCGGCCTTCGAGGCGGCGTAGTGGGCCTCGCCGCCGCCGCCGAGCTTCGCGGCCATGCTCGCGATGTTGACGATCGAACCGCCGCGCGCCTCGAGCATGACCGGGGCGACCGCCTGCATCGCGACGAGGGTCGCGCGGGCGTTGATGTCGAGCACGCGGTCCCAGTCGTCGACGGTGATGTCGAGCAGTGGGATGTGCTGGAAGATCCCGGCGCAGTTGACCAGCACGTCCGCCCCGCCGAGCATCGCGATGGCCTCGCCGACCGCGCGTCGCGTGTCGAGAGGATCACGCAGGTCGACGGCGACGAAGACGGATGCCGCAGCGGTGGGCTCCCGTCGGTCCAGCACCGCGACCCGGGCGCCGTCGGCGAGGAAGCGTTCGACGATGGCGGCGCCGATGCCGCCCGATCCGCCGGTCACGATGACGCGCTGAGACATGGCATCCCTTCTCCACAGGCGTCGGGTACGCCTCCAGCCGCACGCTACGGCCGCGGGTGATCGCGCGCGCGACACCGGTGTTTCCGCGGCGTAACGCTTGTGCGCCCGCGGCAGCTCGGCTGCGTGCGGTCTCGTACGCTCGGGTCTGCCGTCGTCGCCGTCAGCCCGATGCGACGCGGTGGATCCCCGACCCCCGACGCGAGAGAGACCCGCGTGACCGACGCCGTGCACCCCGCCATCACCGATCCCGCCGTGCGTGCGCACCTCGCGCGTCTCGCCGCGCAGGTGGGCACGATCCCCTCGGGAGCGACGGATGCCGAGGGCGATGACTCCGCAAGGGTCGCGGAACTGCGCGCGAACCCGTCGTGGGTGCGCCTCCCCGACGACGAGATCGTCGAGTCGATCGACATGGATGCCGACGGCCTCGCGCTGCGCCTGTACCGTCCGCGCGCCGGTCACCGCGGGACGCTCGTGTTCGCTCACGGCGGCGGCTGGGTCGCCGGCACCCTCGACAACAACGACGCCCTGTGCCGCGCGCTCGCCGCCGTGACCGGTACGCAGGTGCTGAGCGCGGACTATCGTCTGGCGCCCGAGCATCCGTTCCCGGCGGGACTCGACGACCTCGACCGCGCGCTGCGCTTCGCCGCGAGCGGGGCGGACGGCTTGGTCGATCCCGCTCTGCTGGGCGTCGCCGGACACAGCGCCGGCGGCAACCTGGCCGCCGCGCTCGCGTTGCGCTCGCGCGAGGGCCGCGCTCCCGGCATCCGGTGCCAGGTGCTGCTGTGTCCGGTGCTCGACGCGCCGGACCCCGACCGGCCGAGCTATCGCGCCCACACCGAGAACCTGCCGCTGACGGCGAAGGGGATGCAGTGGTACTGGCGGCTCTACGTGCAGGATGCCGGGGACTCGGCGGCGCGGTCCCTCGACGCGGCCCTGGCCGACGGCGCCGCGAGCCCGGTGCCCGGTGGAGCGACGGCCACGACGCGGGGAGGGTGTGGAACGGCTGCGATCGTCCCCGTCGAAGCCGCGCCGCTGCGCGCCCCCGACCTCGCCGGATCCGCCCCGGCGGTGATCGTCGCGGCCGCCGTCGACCCACTCTCGGACGAGGCCGAGGAATACGCCGACCGGCTCGCAGCATCCGGAGCCCCCGTCGAGTTCGTGCGGCGCGAGGGCGTGCCGCACCTGTTCCTCGTGTTCCCGTCGACGCCGGCGCGCGACGAGGTGCTGACGCAGATCGCTCCGGCCGTTCGCCGGGCGTTCGCCTGAGCGGCGCGCACCCTCGTCCCACTGGTGGTGGGTTGCGGGCTGCCGACCGGCCATTCGTGGGACGCGCACCGCGACAAGTGAGACGAGCAGGCCCGCAAACAACCCGCCCCACGCCCGGAACACCGCGGAAACACGCCATTGTTACCGTCATCAACATGTCGCTCCTGGTCACGAACGCACGTCTCATCACGGTACCCGCGGGCACCGACGACCCCGGCTACATCGAGCGCGGCTACATGCTCGTGCGAGACGGACGCATCGCCGCCATCGGCGCCGGCGACCCCGACCCGGGGATCACGGCCGACGAGATCCTCGACGTCGACGGCAAGTTCGTCGCGCCCGGCTTCGTGTCGTCGCACAGCCACCTCTTCACGAGCGGCTCGCGCGGCCTCGGCGTCGACCAGACGCTCTACGGCTGGTGCACGTCGATGTTCAGCGTGCTCAACAACGCCTCGCCCGACCAGATCTACTGGGCCACCCTGCACGGCTCGCTCGACTTCCTCGCCAACGGCGTGACCACGGCCTACAACTTCACCGACCCGCTGCTGCCCTGGGAGCCGATGGTCGAGGGCAAGCGCGCCGACGGCGGCGGCATCCTGCGCGATCACTCCTGGCACACCCGACAGGCCGACGGATGCCACGACGCGGGGCTCCGCTTCGTCGACTCGATCGCGCTGGATGCCACCGTCGGCACCGACGACGAGATCTTCGCCCGCTTCGAGGCCTCCCTCGACCACGTGCTCGCGATGAACCCCGACATCGCCCTCGGCGCCTCGATCATGGGACAGGTGCAGTGGTCGACCCGGCCCGACGCCGCCGAGATCGAGGTCGCCGTCATGGACCGCTTCGGCGTCACCAACCAGGCGCACTTCCTCGAGACGTACGAGGCGATCGAGCACCAGCAGACCAAGTTCCAGCTGTACAAGAACGCCGGCGCCCTGCGCCCCGGCATGATGTTCGGCCACTTCATCCAGACGACGCCCGAGATCATTCAGGATGCCGCCGCCGGCGGCGCCAGCATGTCGTGGCAGCCGGCGTCGAACGGACGTCTGGCGTCGGGCATCGCCCACGTGCCCGAAATGCTCGACCTCGGTATGAAGGTCGGCATGGGCCTCGACGATCAGGCCTGCACCGACGTCGCCGACCCGTGGCAGAACATGCGGATGGGCATGTTCATGCAGCGCGCCCGCACCCACGATCCGCTGTCGATGATGCCCGAGCGCGTGCTGCGCCTGCACACCCTCGGCGGGGCCGAGATCATGGGGGTCGACGACCGCGTCGGCAGCCTCGAGGTGGGTAAGTTCGCCGACTTCGTGGTGGTCGACCCGCGGCTGCCCGACGTCGGTCCGCTGTGGAACCCCGTGCGCAGCTACGTGCTGGCCTGCGGCCTGCGCAACCTGCAGCAGGTCTACGTCGGCGGCAAGCTCGTGAACGAGAACGGCGTCTCGACCAACCCGCTCGCCGCCGAGGCGACGCACGTGCTCCACGAGGAGCTGCCGGCCCTGGCCGAGGAGTTCGGCGTCATCCTCTGACCCGCTGCCCCTCGGGGCCGCCGCCCCAGCGGTTCCGACCCGCGCACAACGGCGGATGCCATGCCCGACCCGCCGCGCCCCGACCGTGCCGAGTGGGCGTGTCGTCGCCGAGACCGGCTCGTCTCGCGAGCCGAATGGCGGAGTTCGTGCCCGACACGCCGCCGTCGGCCGGCCCCGCACGGCGTGTCGGCGACGACTTCCGCCGTTGTGCACGCCCGGCCGGCCTTGGCTCAGCCCTCGCCGCGTCGCGCCACACGCAACAGCGCCTCACCCGCGATTGTGCACGTCCGGCACGCCTTGGCTCAGCCCTCGCCGCGTCGCCCCACCCGCAACAGCGCCTCACCCGCCGCGGCGACCGTCGCCGCACACGCGAGCGACACCGCGATGGTGATCAGCGCCGCGGCCGGGCCCGTGGCATCCAGAGCCGCCCCGGCGATCACGCCGCCGATGGGCACGCCGAGCGACATCGCCGCGGTCGGGTAGGCGAGTGTCTCGGTGACACGGCCCTCGGGGGCGCGAGCGGACGCCACGAGGATGCCCGACACCATCACCGGCGACACCGCCAGTCCGAGCAGCAGGATCACCCCGAACAACACCGGAGCCGAGCCCTGTGCGAAGGGCAGCCCTACGGCGACCGCGGCGGCCAGGGCCGCGAAGCCGATGTAGCGGGCCGCGGGCGAGAGCTTCCAGGTGCGCGCTCCCGTGACGACCGATCCGATCGCGATCGCCACGGCCAGGGCGCTGAAGGCCGGGCCCGCGAGCCAGGGTCGCTCGCTCATCTCGGCCCACCCGACCAGGCTGACGTCGAAGGCTCCGAACATCCCGCCGAGCGCGATGCAGGCCACGGCGATCGGAACCACGCCGGCCGGCGGCAGCACGATCCCGCGCCGTGGCCCCCGCGGCGCGGGCGCGGGCTGCGTCCCGCGTTGCGCGGCGAGCCACACGCCGCCGACGACGCCGAGCGCCAGCGACCCGAGCATCGCGATGGCCGGGTCGACAGCCGCGGCCACGGCGGTGATGGCCGGTGGCCCCGCGATGAAGACCATCTGGTCGGCGATGGTCTCGAGCGCCAGCGCGGGCGTGCGCTGCGCGGGCGGGGCGAGCACCGTCCACCGCGCGCGCACGGCCGAGGTCAGGTCGGGGGTCGACGCCCCCGTCGCGAGCGCGGCGACGAGCCAGGTCCAGAACGGCGCCCCCGTCAGCACGAGGGCGAGCAGGGCGGATGCCGCGAGCACGAGGCATCCGAGCGACACCACGATGACGCGCGCCTGGCCGTGCCGATCCATGCGCGACGACCACAGCGGGGCGGCGATCGCCATGCCGATCACGAGCGGGGCGACGACGATCCCGGCGGAGGCGAAGCTGCCGGTCGCGGCCGAGACGAGCAGGATGATGCCCAGCGACAGCGTCGCGCGGGGGAACCGCGCGAGGATGCCCGCCGCGACGAAGCTCCGCGCCCCCGGCAGGCGCAGCACCTGCCCGTAGGCCCGGATGCCAGAGGCCTCGGCCGTCTGGCTATTCACAGCATCTCCTCGCGCTCGCGTGCGACACAACGCAGGAGATCCGCCGACCACTCCGCCGCCGACGCCGCGAATACGTGGCGCCGCGAGCCGTCCTAAGAGGACTCCTGCGTCGTGTCGCGGTGACGCACGAGCCGTGGTCACCGCCGCTGCTGAGGGAGCGCAACCCGCTCGTGACGTTGTCACAGCGGTCCGACCGGACCGTACGCAGGAGAACCGCCGCCATTGCAGCGCGGAGCCGGCGTGATGACGGCCGCCGTGGCGCACATCTCCTGCGTTGTGTCGCGGGGCCGCCCGTTCCCCCGTCGGAGGCTCGGATCTGCAGGAGTCGTGCGCGCCGCGCCACCATCACGCGGTGTAGTCGAATCGGCTGATCTCCTCGAGCGCCTCGACGACGAACGACACGCTGTCCTCGAACATGCGCGCGCCGGCCTCGGCGTTTGCGCCGGTCGGGTCGCCGAGCACCCCCGTGGGACCGAAATCGTTCGACAGCCACCCGAACGTCACCGGCTTGGAGTTGAAGCCGATGTGGCGGAACTCGCCGATGTGCGCGGGCACCGTGGCGTGGAACTTCGCCGGGTCGACCAGCTCGGGACGCAGGTGCATGATCATGCTGGTCTCGCCGTAGCCGGCGTGAATGCCGGTGCCGTGCTCGTCGGGCGTGCCGTCGGTGCCGTCGAACGAGGGCACCCGTGCGGCCGGCATGAAGAACGTGCGCAGGCCGAAGCGGCGCCGCAGCTCGCGATTCGCCACGTTCAGCAGCGCGACGTTGCCGCCGTGGCCGTTGACGAACACCAGCGTCCGGGCTCGCGTGGTCAGCAGCGACCGCCCGATGTCGACGACCGTCTGCAGCATCGTCTCGGGTGTGAGCCACAGCGTGCCCGGCGCCCACGAGTGCTCGTCGGACTTCGTGATCGACAGCGTCGGCAGCTGCCAGACGTCGAGCCCCTGCGCCGCAGCGCGCGCGACGGCGGCCGTCGCGGCCGCCTCGGCGACGATGGCATCCGTCGCCAGGGGAAGGTGCGGGCCGTGATGCTCGATCGCACCGGTCGGCAGCACGACGATCGAGTCCTCGGTGAGGGCCTCGGCTGCGGCGGGGCCGCTGAGCTCTGCCAGAAGACGGCTCACGAGATGATCGCTCCCTTGCGTGCGCCCGTGTAGTCGGGGTTGAGCTTGCCGGGGTTCAGCAGCCCGTTCGGGTCGGTGACCCGGGCCGTCTCGATCGTCTGCTCGACGTTGAAGTCGACGTTCCACTGGTGCGGGTTGTGCACGCCGACGCCGATCGCGTTCAGCTCGGCGATGCCGCGGTACACGTCTTGTTCGCTGACGTAGGGCGCGGCGAGCATGCCGATGGGGAACGCCTTCGTCGACTCGATGTGCAGATGCGCGCCGGGGAAGACCGCCTCCACGGCATCGATGTCCTCGGCGAGCGGAGCGCCCGCGACCTCGAGGTGGAACACCTCGTGCGCCTGGCTCTTCTGGTACCACTCGATCGGGTGGTTGTAGCTGAGCATCGACAGCCGGATGCTGGCCTGCGGCCCCTCGCGCACGGCCTCCACGCGACCGCCCGCGCCCTCGATGATCGCGGTCACGGCGTCGACCTGGGCGGCATCCAGGATCACCCGCAGGCTCGACCGCCCCTCGGGGATGGCCTCGTCGGCGGGGAGGGATGCCGAGATCTCGGGTCCGTCGCCCGACACCAGACGCGGCGAGGGGGCGAGGTTGCCGATGGTCTGCACGACCGAGAGCGTGCCGGCGAAGTCGGGGAAGCTCGCCCACAGCCCGCGCCACTCGCGCAGCGGCTCGAGGCGCACGGTCGCGCGCACGATGACGCCCGCGGTGCCGTAGTTGTGCACGTACTTCTGGGCCTCGTCGCCCTCGACGTGGTGGATCTCGTCGCTGCCGTCGGCGTGCACGACGTCGAGGGCGGCGACGAAGCCGCGGTCATTGGAGCCGTACGCGATGGATCCGGTGCCGCCGGAGCCTCCCGAGAGGAACCCTCCGATGGTGGACTGCGCGGTCGAGGGGTACATCCACAGCGCCTGACCGGCTGCCCACGCGGCCTGTTCGAGCAGCACCATCGGGGTGCCCGCCTCGGCGGTGATGTAGCCGTCGCCGACCTCGACGATGGCCTTCGCGCGGGTGGTGTCGATGACGAGGCCGCCCTGCATCGGGATGGCCTGTCCGTAGTTGCCGGTGCCCTTGCCGCGCACGGTGACGGGAACACCGTGACGGGATGCCGCGGCCACGGCCGTGGCGATCTGCTCGGCGTTCGCGGCGAAGACGACGAGGTCGGCGAGGCCCAGCGGCAGCTGCGCCGCGATGATCGGCGACATCGGCGAGCCGTCGACGCTGGCGCGCTCGCGCACGCGCGGTTCGGTGCTGACGGCCGCGGGGCCGAGGAGGTCGAGCAATTCGTCTTCGAGGGAGAGGACGCGGGTGGCGGTGTCGCTCATGGGTGTGTCTCCGGATGGAACGGGTGGGGGCGGATGCCGGTGGTGCGGTGGGTGTCGGTCCCTTCGACGGGCTCAGGGACCTGGGTGGGTGCGGAGGTGGCTGAGCCTGTCGAAGCCGCCGGTGGTGCGGTGGGTGTCGGTCCCTTCGACGGGCTCAGGGACCCGGGTGCTGCTCGAGGCGGAACGATCCCACCGGACGGCCCGGCCCGCGCGAGGCGGACCGGGCCGAGCGGGTCAGAACGAGATCGACGTGTCGATGAACTCGTTCGTGTACAGGTCGGCGGGGGTGTAGCCGGCCGCGGGCGGGGTGCCCAGGTCGGTGTAGACCTTGCTCGCCTTCGTGAAGAAGTCGTCGAAGCGGCTCTCGTCGAAGTTGCCGTAGGTGGAGTCGGGGCCGTTGCCCACGAGGCCGAGGTCGACCTGCGTCTTGACGGAGTAGTCGGCGACGCCCTGCGTGTAGGTCCAGCCGGTGGCGTACTGGTCGACGAGCTCGAGGATGAGCGCGTTGGCCGCGGACGGGTCCTCGTAGTACGCGACGCCGGCCTTCTGCAGCACGGGCACGAGCTTGGTGAGGCAGGGCGACAGCTCGTCGAACTGGTCGGCCTTGACCGACATCGACGACTGGTACGTCTGCCATCCGGCGTCGTGGATGAGCGCGAAGTCGACGGGCTTGCCCCAGGCCGACACCTCGTTCTGGTACACGTACGGCTCGGCCGAGGCGAAGCCCTGCTGCATGTCCTTGCCGCCGGCGGCGACGAAGTTCGACGGGGTGCCGTCGTACGAGCCGTCGAGGATCGACGCGTCGGCGAGACCGGCGCTCTTGAGGTACTCGATGTAGGCCGAGCCGTCGAAGTAGCGCCACACGCCGCCGTTGGCGGAGAGGGCGCCCTTGACGTCATCCACCGTCTTGACGTCGGGGTAGGTCGCGGGGTCCCACATGACCATGGTGGGGCTGATGTCGAGCGGGGCGAAGACGGCCTTCGTGGGCGTGGTGCTCGACAGCTGGATCGCCTCGTCGGTGCTGACGTACCCCAGGGTGATCGCGTCGTCCTGGTACATCTGCGCCGAGACGGTCTGGAAGCCGATCGCGGGGCCGCCCGCGCGGATCTCGACGTTGACGCCGGTGTACTCGCCGTCCGACATCAGGGGACCGCTGACCGCCTTGGTGTTGGCGTCGATCGTGTAGTCGTCCTTGAGCAGCTCGTAGAGGTGACCGTGCTCGGCTTCGGGGTTCCAGTCGGTCTGGATGACGACGGTCGAGGGGCAGTCGGCCGAGAGGTCGACCGAGCCGATCTCCATGTCGGCGGCGGTGGGCGCCGTCTCCGCGGCGCTGCCGGCGCACGAGGTCAGGGTGAGGGCGATCGCGACGGCGCCGGTGACGGCGGTGCCGCGGACGAGAGTGGAGCGCTGCATGCTGGTTCGCTTTCTGTGACGGGGGTGGTGCTCTCGGGTGCGGGTGTTTCGGGTACGCCGGACACCGCCGCGTGCGCGCGCGGCGTCCGGAGGGGGCGGATCCCGGATGCCGCGCGGCTGGGCTCGCGGCATCCGGAGGGGAGGGTGCGGGTCAGAGGGTGCTGTCGTACCAGCGGCCGACGGCCACCTTCGACAGCCAGCCGAAGAAGGCGAAGATGGCGACGCCCAGCAGGCAGGCCGCGAGGATGGCGGCGAACAGCTCGGCGCTCTGCAGGCGCGACTGGTAGTTGGCGATGAGCGAGCCGATGCCCGGTTCGCCGCGGCGGAAGAAGTAGTCGCCGACGATCGCGCCGATCACCGAGAGTCCCGCGGAGGTGCGCATGCCGACGAAGATCGACGGGAGTGCGGCCGGGAGGGTGAGCTTGGTGAGCACCGTCCACTTGTTGGCCTTCTGCAGGCGGAACAGCTCGCGCTGAGACTTGTCGACCGACTGCAGGCCGAACAGGGTGTTCGACACCATCGGGAACAGGGCGATGAGCACGCAGACGATGACGCGGGCGAGGAACTCATAGCCGAACCAGAAGCCGACCAGCGGCACGAGGGCCAGGATCGGGATGCACTGGAGCATCACGGCGTAGGCGTAGGTGGAGCGTTCGACCCAGCGGGCCAGCGACATCGCGATGGCCCACCCGATGCCGAGCACCATGGCCACGAAGAGTCCCGTGAGCGCGACGCCGGTCGTGCGGAAGAGGGCGATCCAGATGTCGGCCCCGACCTGCGGGTCGAAGAAGCCGAGGGTGAACATCTCGTGGGGCATGGGCATGAGGAAGCCCTTGCCCGACGCGGCCAGCCCGATCGAGACGGCGTACCAGACGCCGAGCAGCACGACGAGCACGGCCAGCGGAGGTCCGATGACGGCGGCCCGGGCACCGAATCCGCGTCGGCCGGGGTTCACGCGGGCGCGCGGGGGCGTGGGCGGGGGAGTGGATGCCGTGGGCGCGGGCGACGGGGCGACGACCGGCTCTGCAGACGTGGTGCTCATGAGTGTCCTTCCCGAAGGGCGTGGGAGACCTCGCCGACGAGCTTCGCGTATTCCGCGGTGTAGCGGATCTCGGGGTCGCGGGGCATGTCGAAGGGGACCTCGAAGGTGTCGACGAGGTGGCCGGGGCGTCCCGACATCACGACGACCTTGGTGGAGAGGTAGATGGCCTCGGACACCGAGTGGGTGATGAAGAGGCCGCCGAACTTCTGCGCGACGAAGATCTTGATGAGTTCGTCGTTCAGGCGTTCGCGGGTGATCTCGTCGAGGGCTCCGAACGGCTCGTCGAACAGGAAGAGCTCGGGGTCGAGGGTGAGGGAGCGGGCGAGCGAGGCGCGCATCTTCATGCCGCCCGACATCTGCTTGGGCAGGTGCTTCTCGAAGCCCTTCAGCCCGACGAGGTCGATCGCCCACTGGGCCTTCGGCGTGCGCACGCGCTTGGGCTGCCAGTTCAGCTCGGCGAGCAGTTCGACGTTCGACTGCACGTCGCGCCAGGGCAGCAGCGTCGCGTCCTGGAAGACGTAGCCGATGCGATCGGTGTTGACGACGGCCGTGCCCTCGCTCGCGGTCTCGAGCCCCGACGCGATGCGCAGCAGGGTCGACTTTCCGCAGCCGGACGGGCCGACGACGCTGACGAACTCGCCGCGCGAGACGGTGAGATCGACGCCGGAGAGGGCGGTGGTGCCGTTGGGGAACGTCATGGCGACGTTGCGGAAGTCCAGGATCGGCGCGGTGGGATCCGCGACGGACACCGGGGCGGGAGAGGCCAAGGTCACGGGGCGCTCACTTTCCGTTGGGGGCGGGTTACGACGCCGTCGCGGGTGCGGCGGGGCGGAGGGGAACGGATGCCGCGGTCTCGGTCGAGACGGTGGTGCGGCTGACGAGGCGGCCGCGGTGGATCACGATGCGGTCGGCGCTGGCGAAGGCGACGGCGTCCCCCAGCGAGGCGGCTTTCACCGCGACGAGGTCGGCGCGGGCGCCGGCGACGGGACCGGCGAACGGCAGCCCCATGACATCGCGGGCGCCGACGGTCACGGCATCCATCGCGTCCTCCGGCGGCAGGTGGCCGGCACTGACGAGGAGCGAGGCGGTTTCGAGGTGGTCGCAGCGCCCGACGGGGTTGAACGGGTCGCGCACGTTGTCGGCGCCGGCCGCGACGCGCACACCGGCGGCCTTGAGCCGGCCGATCGGTGCGATGCCGCGGGGGACGGCCCGGTCCAGACCCCATCCCTGCAGGTACAGGTTGGTGATGGGCAGGGCGATGATCCCGATGTCGGCGGAGCGGATGCCGTCGGCGAGCGCGGTCAGGTCGGCCTCGGCCATCATGCTCAGGCGCACGCAGTGGCCCGCGGTGCGGGGGCGGTGCCAGCCCGTGACCTCGCGGGCGTAGGCGGCGAGGGTGTCTGCTCCCGCGAGGCTCTCGTCGGTGTGCAGGTCGAGGCCGACGTCGCGCCGGCGGGCGAGGGCGATGAGGCGCTCGAGGTCGGCGATCGGATCGTCGGCGAGGTGCGGCGCGCCGCCCACGAGGTCGACGCCCGCGTCGAGGGCCGCCTCGAACACGTCGTCGTCGACCGTGGGTCCGCCGAGGGCGACGAGTTCGATGTCCATGAGGCCCGCGAGCTCGTCGCGCAGGCGCACGAGGGCGCGCACGCCGGTCAGGGCGTCGGCGCCGCGGAGCAGGTCGACGTGCGTGCGCACCGCGGTGATCCCGGACGCCAGCATCCGCAGGGCCGTGGAGCGCGCCCGATCGAGCGTGTCGTCTTCATCGAGTGTCAGGGCGAAGGCGTGCCAGCTCTCGATCGCGTGCTCGAGATCGCCGAACGGGGGCTGGACGGCATCCCACGACTGCGACTTGTCGAGGTGCGCGTGAGGTTCCGCACCGGCCGCGGTGAGGAGGTAGCCGTCGAGGTCGAGCACGTCGCCGTCGGTGTCGGGGAGCGGGCTGCCCGCCGGAACGACCGCCAGCACCTCTTCGCCGTCGAGCGCGATGTCGACGACCGCGCCGGAGGCGAGGCGCGCGCCGCGCAGAGCGGCGATCGAGGCGGGTGGAGCGGCGGACACGGGGGCCTCCGGGAGGGCGAGAAGACAGGCGTCGAGACGGGAACCACGACAGCGGGGCGAGCCGCCGGAAGCGGCTGCGTCAGTGTTGGTGTGACCAACATCCGGCGATGCTCCGATGCTAGGAACCGCGCGTTTCCGCTGTATTTCCTCGGCGTGACCCTCGTGACAAAGTTGTCGGGGCGCGCTCTCGTGCTTCGTTCGCGTCGCGAGCCGCCGGCGGACGTCAGCGTCGGCGCGCGAAGATCTCCCGGGCATCGGCGTACACCGCGGCCACCCGGTCGACGTGCGTTGCGAAGTCGAGGGCGAGCGCGCTGTCGGCGGCGCCACGCGCCAGGCGATCGCGGAGTGCCGGGTCGAGGGCGAGACACCGCAGCGCCCCGGCGAGGGACTCCGGGTTCGCCCCCGTCGTGACGATTCCGTTCTCGCCGTCGCGGACGAACGACCCCGCCGCCTGCGGGGTGGCGATCACCGGTCGGCCCGAGAGCAGGCTCTCCGCGATGACGAGGCCGAACGTCTCGGGCCAGAGCGAGGGGAAGACCAGGGCCGTGGCCGACGCGATGAGGGCCGCCTTCGCGTCACCGTCGAGCCAGCCGGCATAGATGACACGGCCGGTCGCGGCGGCCCGCTCCACCGCCGACCGTTCCGGGCCGTCGCCGGCGATGACGAGCTCGGCGTCCACGCCGAGGAGCTCCCACGCCTGCAGTAGCAGCGTGACGCCCTTCGCCGCCTGGAGCTTGCCGAGGAAGACGAAGCGCGGGCGGACGGACGGCGTCATCGGCGGTAGTGCAGGAGCCGGTGCCGGCCACCCGTGCGGAAGCACACGCTGGTCGACTCCATCGCTCGGCATCCCGAGAGCGCGGTGGCGCGCGAGCGTCCGCTCGCTCGGGAACACGAGAACGGTGGCGCGGCGGGCGGCCGACCAGATGGCCCGCGCGCGGAGCCGCTGCACGTCGCCCAGATCGTCGGGCTCGCGGCCGTCGCGGATGGTCGTCGAGGTCGTGTCGACGAGGCAGTAGTCGTGCACCGTGTGGACCACCGGTGCGTGTCGCGCGCGCAGCGCCTGGGCGCCCAGTCCCTGGAAGCGATGAACGTGGACGACTCGCCCCGTCTTCTGCGCATCGAGCACGGAGGGCACCGGAGTCACGGCGCCGATCAGGTCGAGCGCGTGGAATGCGACCTTGGCGGCGGCTCCCCCGCCGTGCTGATCGGGGCGGTAGGGCCGGCGTACCCGCACCGAGCGGACGCGGATGCCGGCGCGTTGCGCCCGTTCCACCGTGCGGCGGTCCGTCCAACCCGTGACGATCTCGACGTCGGCGCCCCGGCGTACCTGCTCCGTCGCGAGCGCCAGGACGTACGACTCGGCGCCACCCAGGGGAGCGACCAAGCTGCTCTGCACGTGGGTGATGTCCACCGAGTGTCCCTTCTCGCGCGGGCGTTCGACCCGGCCGAACTCTACGGGCGCTCGCGCGGCCGCTCGTCGGCGGCGGCGAGCGGTGCTCGGGACTCCGCGACGCGCTCACCCGCCGGGGGAGGGGTGGCCGCGTTCGCCTTCACCCCCGGTGCGGGCGGTGTGCCGGAACGCCTCGCGAACGGTCGCCACCCGGAGAGTGGGAGCTCGTCGGAACCCACATCGACGGGAGGTCGCACGTGCGGATCGTCAGCGTCGCCCCCGTCGTGCCGTTCGATGGCATTCCGCACGCCGGAGGACACTACTTCCTGCGGCACGTGCGGGCCCTGCGCGCCCTGGGGCACGACGTCACCGTCGTCGCACCCGCCACCGCCGAGAACCGCGCGGCCGCGGCGAAGACGGCGGGGGAGTTCGCGAGCGTCCTCGTCGAGATCGCCGATGCGGCCCGCGGGCTGGGCCGCATGGGCGCCGTCGTCGAACGCCAGCAGCAGCGGTTCTTCCCCGTCCGGCCCGTCCGTCGGGTGCGGCGGGCGTTCATGTCGTCCGCCGAGGTGCACGCCCGCTTCTTCACCGCCGACGTGATCGAGTTCCAGTGGACGGAGACGGGGTGGCTCGGCCGGGGGATCACGACGCGCGCGCGGCGGATCGTGGTCGCCCACGACGTCCTGCTGCAGACGGCGGAGCGCTCCGTCGCCGCGGGCGGCGCGCCCTGGCATCCGCGTGCGCTGGTCGCCCGCTCGCGACTGCTGACCGTGCGTCGCGATGAGCGCCGGGTGTACGCCGACGCCGACGCGGTGCTCGTCTTCAGCGGAAAAGATGCCGCGATCGCCCGGCGAGCATCGCCTTCGGCGTCGGTCCACGTGGTGCGACCGCCCTTGGGCGAGCCGCTCGCGGCGACGAGGGTGTCCGTTCCGTCCGACGGCTCGGTGCTCTTCGTCGGCGCCTTCGACCGCTCCGTCAACGCCGAGGCGGCACTGTGGATCATGCAGGAGATCGCTCCCCGCGTGCACCGGCGGCATCCGGGAGCGGTGTTCGTCTTCGCCGGAGCCCACCCCACCGCCGAGATGGTGCGTGAGAGCGCGCGTCGGCCCGAGGCCGTGAAGGTGACCGGTCGCGTCGAGTCGCTCGAGCCGTTGTACGCCGGCGCGGCCGTCGCCCTGGTTCCGCTTCGAGCGGGGGCGGGCGTGAAGTTCAAGACCGTGGATGCCATGGTGCGGGGCATCCCCGTCGTGTCGACGTCGATCGGGGTCGAGGGGATCGTCGACGACTCGCTGTCGGTGTTCGCGGTCGCCGACGAGGCTGACTCGTTGGCCGCGGCGGTCTGCGCGGTCTTCGACGACGTGCCGGCGGCTCGGCGCCAGGCGGAGGCGATCCGACGCGTCGCCGTCGAGGAGTTCTCCGTCGACCGGTTCCGCCGTGCGTTGGCGGAGATCTACGGTCCCGCGAACGCTCCCGTCGAAAGGTGAGCCATGCCCGTCTCCTCCCCTCCGCGCGTCATCGGCGCCACGGTCACGTACGGCTCCCGTGCGGCCTCGTGCCTGGCGACGGTCGGCGCGATGCGCGCCGCGGGGGTCGTGGCCGTCGTCGTGGTCGACAACGGGTCGGTCGATGACGCGAGGCGGCAACTCGATGCGTACGCGCGAGCGCACGCACCCGTGGTGCGTTACCACCGTCTGGCGCGAAACGAGGGCTCTGCGCCTGCCTTCGGTTTCGCGATCGAGCGTGCCCTGGAGTCGGATGCCGACTACCTGTGGTTGCTCGACGACGACAACCTGCCGCACGGCGACGCGCTGGCGATCCTGTTGGCGGAGGAGCAGGCGATGCGCGCAGCCGGAATCGATCTGTGCGCTGTCGCGCCGACTCGCGCGCCCAGCGACGATCCTCGGGAGATCGCCGCGGTCCGTCGCGCGGAACAGGCCCGGGAGCAGCCCCGAGAGGACCGGTCGTTCGCGGGCGTGGAGTTCGCCCTGTTCGCCCGGCGCGCGCTCGAGCGGCTCGGGCTGCGGCGTCCGCGGATCTCGCGCGACGCGGCTGTCGTGACCTACGCGCCCTACGGCGGGCTGCTGGTGCGCCTCGACGTGCTGCGGCGGATCGGTCTCCCCGACGCCGACCTCGTCCTCTACGGCGACGACCTCGAGTACACGTCGCGCATCGTGCGCGCCGGGGGCTGCATCCGCCTGTCTGCTGAGGCGGTCGTGGTGGACCCCCGGGGAGGACGATGGATGCCGCCGGGCTTCGAGGTGCTCGCGATGTTCCGCTCCACCGATGACGCCCTGCTGTACTACTCGATGCGCAATCGCATCCACCGAGAGCTGCGGACGGGACGACGCCACTCCCTCGCGCGGTGGACGAACGCGGGACTCTTCTGGGCCCTGTGCCTCGTGTGCCTGGCGGTGACACGGCGGCCGCAGAAGCTGAGGGTGCTGGGCCGTGCGGCGGCGGACGCGTGGGCCGGCCGCCTCGGTCGACGCGTGGAGCTCGCCGGGTGAAGTCTCGTGGCCCCCTGGCCACCGGACGGGTGAACCCGGGAGTCGGCTCGTCACCGACTGACAGGACTGAGGTGCGAGAATCGTCGAGGCTTCTCGCCGTCCGCCCCGCCCGCCCCCGTCGTTCCGGAGACCCCCTGTCCGTCTCGCGCCCGGCTGACATCGCGCGCGGCCCCGGCACACCCACTCCGGTGCTGCTCGCCACGCAGTTGCTGTTCAACGTCGGCTTCTTCGCCGTCGTCCCTTTTCTCGCGCTGGTGCTGAGCGACGACTTCGCACTCGCCGCGGCCGCGGTCGGTCTGGTGCTCGGAGTGCGCACGTTCGCGCAGCAGGGCATGTTCCTCGTGGGCGGGGTGCTCGTCGATCGTTTCGGCGCGCGGCGCACGATCCTCACCGGCTGCGCGGTGCGCGTGCTCGGCTTCGCAACCCTGGCGATGTCGCTGCTCGCGCCGACGCCGCAGCTCGCGGCGTTCGTCGCCGGAACGGTGCTGACGGGGCTGGGCGGCGCCCTGTTCTCGCCGGGGATCAACGTCCTCGTCGCGGATGCCGAGCAGCGCCGCGCCCCCGCTCGATCCGGCACCCGCGCCTCGCTGTTCGCGTGGCTGAGCGTGGCGGGAGAGCTCGGGGCGGTCATGGGCCCCCTGGCCGGGGCGGCGCTGCTCGGGTGGGGGTTCGTCGTGGTCGCGTTCGCGGGCGCCGCGTTCTTCGTGCTCATCGGCGTGCTCCTCGCCGTCGCGCTCCCTGGGCGAGCGGCCTCCGGACCGGCGCGCGGCATCCACGGCCGGTGGTGGTCGCTGCGCGATCGCCGTTTCGTCGGCTTCTCGGCCCTGCACGCCGCCGACCTGCTCGCCTTCAACCAGCTCTATCTGGCGCTGCCGCTGCAGCTCGCTCGCGCCGACGGGGGCGCGGGTCTGGTGGCGCTGATGTTCGCGTGGGCGTCGGCCCTGACGCTGGTGCTGCAGCTGCCGGTGTCGCGGTGGTGCCTCCGACGGGGCGCCGCGCGTGCGCTGCGGAGCGGATACGTGGTCTCGGCCGCCGGCTTCGCCGTGGTCGCCGCATCCACGGTGCTCCCGCTCGACGCCGCCGCGCAGATCGTCGCGGTGTTCGTCGCCGCCGGGCTCGTGATCCTCGGGCACCTCACGACGAACCCCACCGCCCAGGGCCTCGCCCCGCGATTCGCGGGAGCTCTTCCCACCGGCTCGTTCTTCGGTCTGCTGTCGACCTGCGGCGGCATCGCCGTGCTCCTCGGCAACATCGCCGTCGGTGCTCTGCTCGGCTGGAGCGCCGCCCCTGCCGCCGCGTGGCTGCTCCTCGCCGCCCCACTCGTCGTCGCCGCGATCCTGGCACCGCCGCTCGCGGCATCCGCCGGACGGACGGGGTCTACAGCTCCAGAGTGATCCGCTCGCAGGCCGCCCGGGAGACGCACACCATCATCGTGCGGTTCGCCGCCTGCTCCTCCGGTGACAGCACCGAGTCGCGATGCTCGACGTCGCCGTCGACGACGGCGACCTCGCACGTGCCGCAGGTGCCGACGCGGCAGCTCGAGGGCACGATGGCGCCGGCCTCCTCGACCACGTCGAGCACCGATCGCTCGGGCGGCACCGTCACGGTCACCCCCGACAGCATGAGATCGACCTCGAACGGCTCCGTCCACACCGGCGGGCCCAGCACCTTGGCCTCGAACCGCTCGAGGTGCAGGCTCCCCCCGGGCCAGGCGGCCATGGCATCCTCGAGCCCTTCGAGCAGACGAGCGGGCCCGCACGCGTAGACGACGGTCCGGGCGACCGGGCTGCCGAAGCGCTCTCCGAGATCCAGGCGGCGCCCCTCGTCGGCGGCGTAGACCTCCACGCGCTCGCCATAACGCTCGGCGAGCTCGTCGACGAATGCCATCGTGGCCCGCGAGCGTCCGGCGTACAGCAGCGTCCAGGACGCCCCCGCGGCTTCGGCCGCCTCGATCATCGGCAGGATCGGGGTGATCCCGATGCCGCCCGCGACGAAGACGTACGTGCGGCCGGCCGTGGGCGCGAAGAGGAAGTGGTTCGCGGGCCCGCGCACGCGCAGCGGCGCCCCTTCGTGGGCGTTCTCATGCAGCCAGACCGAGCCCTCGCGCTCACGCAGCACGCCGATGCGCCAGGTGCCGCGCTCGGCGACCGAGCCGCACAGCGAATACTGCCGTTCGAGGCCGCCGGGGAGCACGACGTCGATGTGCGCGCCGGGCGACCAGTGCGGCAGGGTGCCGGTGACCCGCTCGAGGTCGAGCAGCACGATGCCGTCGGCGGCATCGCGCCGCGCGCGCACGACGACGTCGAACGTCACGCCCCCGCTCACGCGTCGACCTCCGCCCGGTCGTCGCCGCCGCCGTGCACGAGATCCTTCACGATCAGCAGGCGGTACGTCGTGCCGTCGGGGGAGTGCCATCGGTGCGGTGTGCCCGAACGACAGTAGATGGAGTCGCCGACCCGCAGGGTGCGCTCGCCGTAGACACCGAACGAGATGACGATCGAGCCCTCGAGCACGGTGAGGAACTCGTCCTCCTCATGAACGTAGTGGTCGCCCGGTACGGCGTTCGATCCGGTGAATTCGAGCGGCTCGAACCGGCGCGGCCCGGTGGCGAGCAGCCGCGCCGTGCCTTCGGCGTAGGGGCCGATCACGCCCTCGTCGGCCCCGACGAAGGAGGGACGCGTGTCCTGGTCGGTGCGCGGCGGCTCGGAGGCCGCGATGAGCTCGACCCGGCTCGTGCCGAGCGCGCGCGCGAGGCGTTCCAGGCTCGCCATGCTGGGGCGGGCGAGACCCCGCTCGAGCTGGCTCAGGAAGGGATGCGAGAGCGTCGCCGCCTCGGCGAGCTGGGTCAGTGTCAGCCCGCGCGCCTTCCGCAGGCCGCGCAGGTGGGCACCGAGCAGTTCGTCACCGGTGGGGGCGTCGTCGACATCGATCGCGGGGGCCATGGTGGTCATCGTCGCACTCTCTCGTACAGCTGGGCGACGATCTCATCCTCGTCGGCGGTGGTCAGTCGGCCCTCGTCGACGACGACGCGTCCGCCGACGATGACGGTGCGCGGCCGGCGGCCGGGAGAGGCCCAGAGCAGTCCTGCGACCGGATCGGCGACGCCGGCGTCGGCGACGCCCGAGACGTCCCACAGGCACAGGTCGGCGGCCGAACCGGGAGTGAGCCGCCCGAGCTCGGGGCGGCCCAGTCCGTCGGCGGAGCCGGCGGTGGCCATGTCGAGCACCTCGGATGCCGGCAGCTGCGGCCCCACGAGCGCCGAGACCTGCATCGCAAGGCGCGCGTCGGCGAGCAGGTGCCCCGCGTCGTTGCTGCCGCCGCCGCTGGTTCCGAGGCCCACGGCGAGCCCGGCGTCGCGCAGCCGACGCACCGGGGCGATGCCCCACCCCATCGGCACGTCGCAGCCGGGCGCGTGAGTGGCGGAGACCCCCGACGCGGCGAGGCGGGCGATCTCGTCATCGGTGACGTCGCAGAGGTGGGCGAGGGTGACGTCGGGACCGAGCCAGCCCCACTCCTCGAGCAGGTCGAGGGGCCGTGCGCCGTAGCGCTCGAGCGCGATCTCGACGTCGACGACCTCGTTCGCCTGCGTCCGCCGGCGCAAGCCGTGCTCGCGCGCGACCTCCCCCAGCAGGTCGAACGTCTCACGCGAATCGCTGTGCACGCCCGCCGGCCCGACGGCGACCTGCAGCATGCCGTCGCTCGAGACGCCGCCGTGGATTCCCGGGAGCAGGGCTCGCACGATGGCGTCGGCCGAGGCGGCGGCCTCCTGCGGGTCATCGCGCGCGGCGCCCCGCACGAACACCAGGCGCGCTCCGAGCGCAGCGGCGGCGTCGGCCGCGGCCCGTGCCATCCCTACCGTGTCGGCGCCGCACGGCCACGTGAGGTGGTGATCGGCGACGGTGGTCACTCCGCAGAGGAGGGCTTCTGCGAGGCCCGCGCGTGCGGCGAGACCGGTCAGTTCGGGGTCGACGCCCGCCTTCGTGTAGGCCGCGGCCATCGCGGGCAGCCACTCGCGCATCGGGATGCCACGGGTGCCCGGGAGCGTCCGGAACGCCGTCTGCAGCAGATGGTGGTGGGCGTTGACGAGACCGGCGGTGACGACGCACCCGGTGGCATCCATCTCGATGGCGTCGGTGAGATCGGCGGTCTCGACGATGACCCCGTCGACGCTCACGACGTCGCCGGTGCGCACGCGTCCGCCGCCGTCGACCACGGCCACCGCGCCGCGCACCACGAGAACGCTCACGCGGTCCTCACCGCGCAGGAGTCCGCGACGCGATGCAGGCCGGGCCGCCGCGACTCGCGCAGGGGCCGGGCGTCGGCGGCGTTCCGGGATGCCACGATCTCGGCGATCACCGACAGGGCGGTCTCTTCGGGGCTCGAGCCGCCCAGGTCGAGGCCGAGTGGGGAGTGCAGTCGCGAGAGCTCGGCATCCGTCACCCCTGCTGCTCGCAGCAGCTGCGCGCGGCGCGCGACGGTCGCCCGCGCGCCCATGGCGCCGACGAAGCCGACGGGCATCCGCAGCGCGGCGCGCAGGGCCGGCACGTCGAGACGTTCGTCGTGGGTCAGCACGCACACCGCGGTGCGGACGTCGGGGGCGGGAAGCTGCGCGAGGTAGTCGTGCGGGGCGGCGACGACGAGCTCGGACGCGTCGGGGAAGCGTTCGGGGGTGACCAGCAGGGCCCAGTCGTCGCAGACGGTGACGGCGAAGCCGGCCGCGGCTCCGAGCCGGCAGAGTGCGGCGGCGTGCTCGCCGGCGCCCAGGATGACGAGGCGGGGTGCCGCCGGGCGGTGCAGGTGCAGATCGCCGCCGTCGAGGGGCAGGTGCACCGCCGCTTCCCGGCCCGCGCGGGCGTCGACGAGCGCCGGCATCACACGCGCCGGGTCGAGGGGATAGGCCACGACATCGACGGCCCCTCCACAGGCCAGCCCCGCAGCGATGGGGGTCACGGTGCCGTCGTCGGTGAAGCCGAACCGTGCGCGCCGCACCGAGCCGGTGCGTAGAGCGTCGAGGCCCAGCATGACGGCGTCGTTCTCGACGCAGCCGCCCGAGATGGAGCCGATCACCCGGGCCCCACGGGTGACGGCGAGGGTGGCTCCGACCCCCCGTGGGGCGCTGCGGACCACGCGGGTCACCGTCACCGCCGCGACGGGCTCACCCGCCGCGAGCAGCGGCACCAGGTCGGCGGCCAGATCGAGCATGCACTCGACCGTAATCGGGGCATGTTTCGCGCGCGCTACGCTGTCGTCACCATGCCGGCCATCCCCTCCGACGCCCCCTGCGGGCTGGTGCTCGCCGCGGGCGCCGGGCGCCGGTTCGGCGGCCCGAAGGCGCTCGCTCGCACCGCCGCGGGGACGCCGTGGGTGGCCCTCGCCGCCCGCGCGCTGCGCGAGGGCGGGTGCAGCGAGGTTCTCGTGACGCTCGGCGCATCGGCCGACGAGGCGGTACCCCTCCTCCCCGGGGGTGTGACGGTGGTGCGCGTCCCCGACTGGCAGACGGGCGTGGCGGCCTCGGTGCGCGCGGGCATCGAGGCGGCGGCATGCGGGTCCGCTCCGGCGGTCGTGGTCCTTCCCGTCGACACCCCGGATGCCACGTCCTCCGCCGTGGCGCGACTCGCTCGTCGCGCAGCACGCGGGTCGCTCGCGTACGCCACCTACGACGACGCCCCCGGACATCCGGTCCTCATCGGCCGGGATCACTGGAGCGCCGTGGCCGCGTCGGTGCGCGGCGATGTCGGTGCTCGTCCGTATCTCGTGGCGGCGGGGGCGGATGCCGTCGAGTGCGGCGATCTGTGGTCGGGGGTCGACCGCGACGAGCGCTGAGGGCGCGCGCCTCTCGACGCGGCAGCGTCGTATGCGGCGAGTCGAAAAGCTGGCTATCTCGTCAGTCTCACGGTCCTGATGGCGAGAGCACGTGGCATCCATCACGACTCGATCACGCCCCGAACCTATTTTGTTGCACCTATGGACAAACCCCACCCGGAGGGATATTTTTTCGGAGCCGTCATAATCCGACGGATCGCAGAGCCGGGAACGACGACGTATCCGATCCGACGCCGGGGAGGGCGCGGGTACGACCACGGGGTCCCTGCCGTTCAGAGAGGAACGCAGTCACATGCTGAAGAAGATCATGACCGGTGCGGCCATCGCGGCGCTCGCCGTGGGGCTCGGAGCGTGCAGCTCCACCCGCCCGGCGGACGGCGGCAGCGATGCCGCCGGCGGCGCCACCGGCGAATGCAACGTCGGCATCGCGATGCCGACCCGCAGCCTCGAGCGCTGGATCAACGACGGCGAGCAGTTGCAGCAGAAGCTCACCGACGCCGGCTGCACCGTCGACCTGCAGTACGCCGACAACAAGACCGACCAGCAGATCAGCCAGATCCAGAACCAGATCTCGGGCGGAGCGAAGATCCTCGTCATCGCCGCGATCGACGGCTCCACCCTCGGCCCCGTGCTGGAAGAGGCGAAGTCGCAGAACGCCACCGTCATCGCCTACGACCGTCTCATCAACGGCAGCGAGAACGTCGACTACTACGCCACCTTCGACAACTACAAGGTCGGCACCCTGCAGGGGCAGTACATCGAGGAGCAGCTCGGCCTCAAGACGGGCGCGGGACCGTTCAATCTCGAGCCGTTCGCGGGCAGCCCCGACGACAACAACGCCAAGTTCTTCTTCGCCGGCGCGTGGGACGTGCTCCAGCCCTACGTCGAGAAGGGCCAGCTCGTGGTTCCCAGCGGCAAGTCGCCCGCGAACGACGACGCGTGGGCGTCGATCGGCATCCAGGGCTGGGCGTCCGACAAGGCGCAGTCCGAAATGGACAACCGCCTGTCGTCGTTCTACGGCGACGGCAAGAAGGTGAACGTGGTGCTCTCGCCCAACGACAGCCTCGCGATCGGCATCGAGGCGTCGCTCAAGTCCGCCGGCTACACCGCCGGCGCCGAGTACCCGGTCATCACGGGCCAGGATGCCGACAAGGCCAATGTCAAGGCGATCCTCGACGGCGCGCAGTCGATGACGGTCTGGAAGGACACCCGTGCCCTCGGCGACCGCGTATTCACGATGATCCAGGAGATCAAGGACGGCCAGGAGGTCGAGGTCAACGACACCGAGACCTACGACAACGGCAAGAAGGTCGTGCCCTCATACCTGCTGACCCCCGAGGTCGTCGTCAAGGATGACGTGCAGTCGAAGCTCATCGACTCCGGCTTCCTCTCGGCCTCCGACGTCGGTCTCTGATCCCTCACGGCTGGGCGGATCTCTGGTCCGCCCAGCCGCTCGATCCCGACGGAGGGACACTCCATGACCGAACCGATCCTGCGCATGTCGGGGATCTCCAAGTCCTTCAACGGCGTTCCGGCGCTCGCCGACGTGTCGATCGACGTCCACCGCGGCGAGGTCCACGCGATCTGCGGTGAGAACGGCGCCGGCAAGTCCACGCTGATGAAGGTGCTGAGCGGGGTCTACCCGGCCGGCAGCTTCGAGGGGACCATCACCCTCGAGGGTGAGCCGATGGCATTCCGCTCCATCAACGACAGCGAGGCCGCCGGCATCGTCATCATCCACCAGGAGCTGGCGCTGAGCCCGTACCTCTCGATCGCCGAGAACATCTTCCTCGGCAACGAGAAGTCGCGCCGCGGCGTCATCGACTGGAACGCCACCAACACCGCCGCGGCCGAGCTGCTCAAGCGGGTCGGGCTCCGCGAGAACCCCGCAACCAAGATCTTCGAGCTGGGCGTCGGCAAGCAGCAGCTCGTCGAGATCGCCAAGGCGCTCGCCAAAGAGGTCAAGCTCCTCATCCTCGACGAGCCGACGGCCGCTCTCAACGACGATGATTCCGCGCACCTGCTCGACCTGATCGACCAGCTGCGCACCCAGGGGATCACCTGCATCATCATCAGTCACAAGCTGAAGGAGGTGCTCCGCATCTCCGATCGCATCACGATCATCCGCGACGGCCGCACGATCGAGACGATGCACCGCTCCGATCCGGGCACGGACGAGGGGCGCATCATCCGCGCCATGGTCGGCCGCGACCTCAACAGCCTCTTCCCGCCGCGCGAGCCGGACATCGGCGAAGAGCTGTTCCGCGTCGAGAACTGGACCGTGCACCATCCCGTCGACACCGAGCGCGTCGTCATCGACGATGCCTCGTTCATGGTGCGTGCGGGGGAGATCGTCGGGTTCGCCGGTCTCATGGGCGCGGGTCGTACCGAGCTCGCCATGAGCATCTTCGGCCGCATGTACGGCACGGGGATCTCAGGGGAGGTCTACAAGAACGGCCGGCAGATCGACGTGAAGACGGTGGATGCCGCCATCAAGCACGGCATCGCCTACGCCACCGAGGACCGCAAGAAATACGGTCTCAACCTCATCGGCGACATTCAGGTCAACGTCTCGGCATCCGCCCTCGCCCGCCTCGCGCGCCTCGGCGTCGTCGACCGCCACCGCGAGTACAAGGTGGCCGACTCGTACCGCTACAAGATGAACATCAAGGCGCCCAGCGTCGCGGCCATCACCGGTCGCCTCTCCGGCGGGAACCAGCAGAAGGTCGTGTTGTCGAAGTGGATGTTCACCGGGCCCGACGTGCTCATCCTCGATGAGCCCACCCGCGGCATCGACGTCGGGGCGAAGTACGAGATCTACGGCATCATCAACGAGCTCGCGGCCCAGGGCAAGGCCGTGATCGTCATCTCGTCGGAGTTGCCCGAGGTCATCGGCCTCTCCGACCGCATCTACACCATCTCCGAGGGACGCATCACGGCCGAGGTCAGCCGCGACGACGCCACGCAGGAGACCCTCATGCGGCACATGACCGCCGGAAGGAACTGACAGACATGGCCACCGCATCCACCCAGACGGTCGAGGCGCCGACCCAACCGGGGCCGCGCCGCCGCGGCATCCTGGCTCGCATCAACTTCCGTCAGTTCGGCATCCTCGCCGCGCTGGTCATCATCATCGCTCTGTTCCAGGTGCTCACCGGCGGACGCCTGCTGCTCCCCGGGAACGTCAATAACCTGATCCAGCAGAACGCCTACGTGCTGATCCTCGCGATCGGCATGGTCATGGTGATCATCGCCGGCCACATCGACCTGTCGGTGGGCTCGGTCGTGGCCATGGTCGGTGCGATCGCGGCGATCGCCATGAACCAGTGGGGTGTGCCGTGGTACCTCGCGGTCGTGCTGTCGCTCGTCGTCGGCGCGATCGTCGGTGCGTGGCAGGGGTTCTGGGTCGCCTTCGTCGGCATCCCGGCCTTCATCGTGACGCTCGCGGGAATGCTGCTGTTCCGCGGCCTCACGCTCGTGCTGCTCACGGGCGGCACGATCAGCGGCCTCCCCGACGGCTTCACGGCCATCGGAGCCGGGTGGCTGCCGCCCGTGCTCGGCTATCTCGGCAATTGGGACGCGCTGACGCTCGCGCTCGGCGCCGTCGCCAGCGCCGCGCTGGTCGTGCAGCAGGTGCGCACCCGCGCGACGCTGCGCCGACTGGAGTTGCCGCGCGAGGTCGGATGGTCGTTCTGGGCGAAGAACATCGCGGCAGTGGTCGTCATCATGGCGGCGTCCTTCACCCTCGCGACCTACAACGGCACTCCGATCGTGCTGATCATCCTGGCGGTGCTGGTGCTCGCCTACACCTTCGTGCTCAACCGCACGACGTTCGGCCGGCACATCTACGCCATGGGCGGCAATCTGTTCGCCGCGGTGATGAGCGGTGTGAAGACGAAATGGGTCAACTTCTTCATCTTCGTCAACATGGGTGCTCTCGCCGGGCTCGCCGCCGTGGTCAGCACCGCGCGCGCGGGCAGCGCCGTCGCCGCGGCAGGTCAGAACTACGAACTGGATGCCATCGCGGCGGTGTTCATCGGCGGCGCGGCCGTGCAGGGCGGCATCGGCACCGTGGTCGGGGCCGTGGTCGGCGGCCTCGTGATGGGCGTGCTCAACATGGGTCTGTCGATCCTCAGCGTCGACGCGGCCTGGCAGATGGCCATCAAGGGGATCGTGCTGCTGCTCGCCGTCGCGTTCGACATCTTCAACAAGCGCCGCAACGGAGGTGTCTGAGCCGAGGGGGAGCGGCCGTGGGGCGCCGCTCCCTCTCATCGACGCCCGCGGGCGGGCCCTTCGCGTGTCGGCGTGCGTCGGACCCACACGGTGCTCGATGAGCGCAGTGGGATGATGGGGGAGGTGCGCCCCTCATGACCCCTGCTGTATTCGAGCCGGCAACGCCGCTCGCCCCGCCGGCCGGTCGTACGACGAACGACCTGATCCGTCAGCAGAACCTCTCGTCCGTCCTTTCGCTCGTCCACTCGAGGGGAGCGCTCTCACGCGCGCAGCTCGGCGCCACGACGGGCCTGAATCGCTCGACCGTGACGGGTCTGGTCATGGAGCTCACCGAGCTCGGCCTCGTGCGCGAGGCACCCGGCGGTGAACGCACGGGCAAGGTCGGTCGCCCGACCCTCGACATCGAGCCAGAAGACCACGTGGCCGCTCTCAGCGTTCGCGCCGAGCCGCTCGCGGTGACGGTGGCCCTCGTCGGGCTGGGCGGGGTCGTGCACGCGCGACTGCGTCACGACACGGCCGGCGCCCCCTCGCCGAAGCGCTTCGTGCAGATCGTGAGCTCGTCGGTCGAGGCGATGCGCGCCGACATCGACCGGCACTACCGCGTGGTCGGCGCGGGTCTGGCGGTGCCGGGACTGGTCAACGCCAACGGTTCCGTCCTCGTGTCGCCGACGCTCGGGTGGAAACGCGACCCGGTCTCAGCCCGTCTGAGCGATGAACTCGGGATGCCGGTGGCCGCGGGCAACGACGCCAGCATCGGCGCCCTCGCCGAGTCGCGTTTCGGCGTCGGGGTGGGCGTCGGCAATCTGCTCTACCTCGGCGGTGCCATGCATAGCATCGGCGGGGGCCTCATCATCGACGGCACTCTCCTGCGCGGCACCTCGGGCTACGCGGGCGAGCTCGGGCACACGGTCGTGGATCCGCGCGGGCGGGCCTGCGTCTGCGGCCGCCGCGGCTGCCTGGAGGCCGAGGTCAGCCTCGACATCCTCGAGCCGCTGCTGGGGCGACGCAAGCTCGACGAGGACGAACTCGACGTCGAACTGGGCGTCGCTCGCAGCCCCCGCGTGCTGGCGGAGGTCACGCGCCAGGTCGAGCTGCTCTCGGTGGCGCTGACGAACTTCGTCAACGCCTTCGCCCCCGAGACGGTCGTGCTCTCGGGCTACCTCGGCTGTCTGCTCTCGGTGAGCCGCGAACGACTGGCCGATGCGGTGCGCGTGCATCCACTGGGCGCCGAGGGGCGCACCATCCGGCTCGAACGCGCACACCTGCGCTCGCGACTCATGCTCGTCGGCCCGGCCGAGCTCGCCTTCGCCGACCTGCTGTCGAATCCCGCCGGCTTCCGCGGCTGACCTCGGGCGTCAGCGCACCGGGGTCGTGCCTCCCGGCGGCGTCGCGTCCCGCCGGCGTCGGGTCCCGCTTTCGAGTGT
The DNA here is from genome assembly GCF_001456955.1 of Microbacterium enclense. Lineage (GTDB taxonomy): Bacteria > Actinomycetota > Actinomycetes > Actinomycetales > Microbacteriaceae > Microbacterium > Microbacterium enclense. Next base: position 112,600 of record NZ_KQ758467.1, read on the forward strand.
CAGACGCGCCGTCCAGAAGCCGCGCGATGCGGCGCGTCTCGAGGACAGGCGGACAGGCGGCGGGAGAAGGCGGATCCAGCGGGAGTCAACCGCCGATCACGACGTTCAGCGGTTCCTCGCCGGCGCGCAGGCGGTCGATCTGTCGGCGCAGCAAGCGGGCGATGCGGGGGCGCATGGCATCCGTCGCCCCTCCGACGTGCGGGGCGATGAGCACGCCCTCGAGGCTCCAGAGCGGATGGTCCGCGGGAAGGGGCTCGGGGTCGGTCACGTCGAGCGCCGCCCGGATGCGCCCGCGCCGCACGTGCGCCACGAGCGCATCGGTGTCGACGAGCGGGCCGCGGCCGACGTTGACGACGAGGGCGCCGTCGGGCAGTGCCGTCAGGGCCGCATCGTCGATGACGTGGCGCGTCGCGTCGCCGCCGGGCAGGGAGGCGATGAGGATGTCGGTCTCGGCGAGAACGTCGTCGAGCTTGCCGAGAGGGAAGACCTCGACGTCATCCTGCAGGCGGCCGTGCGAGGCGACGGCTCTCAGCTCCACCTCGAAAGGCTTCAGGCGCGCGGCGATCGCCCGGCCGACGCCGCCGAAGCCGAGCAGGGTGACCCGCTGGTCGGCGAGACCCGTCGCGCCGCCGCCGATCCACTCGCCGCGGTCCTGCGCGCGCACGAAGTCGGGCAGGCGGCGCTGCGCCGCGAGGGCGAGCGCCACGGCCAGCTCCGCGGTGGCGGTCTCATGCACGCTCGACGCGTTCGCGAAGACGAGGCCGTCCGGCAGGCGACCTTCGACGTTGTCGTAGCCGATGGACTGGCTCTGCACCAGGCCGACCTCGACCGTCGACAGCGCCTCGATCACGCCGTCCATCGACATGTACGGCGGCACGACCATGTCGAAACGGTCGCGCGGGGCGGCATCCTTCATGTCCCACACGACCACATCGACGCCCTCGGGGAGGGGCTGCAGGTCGCTTCGGAGCTGAGCGGTGGGCACGGACACGATGAGGGGGGTCTCGGAGGTCACGCGCTTCACGCTACCCGGGCGTCCGGGGGTGTGGGAGGGCGGTGCACAACGCAGGAGTTCTGTGCCACCCGGCGGCGACGGGCCCGCGGTGGTGCGGCCTCGGGCGGATCTCCTGCGTTGTGCCCGAGCCGCGGCGCACGGTGACCGACGGTCGCACTTCGCCCCGGCCGTCAGCCCAGGGCTATCGCCCTGCGGCCGCTGGCCCCGCCCGTCAGCCGATGGCGACGGCCGCGGACCGCCGCCCGATGTGCACTCCCACGGGGACGTCGTATGCGAGGTACTCCGCCAGCAGGGCGTCGGCGTCGCGCTGGAACAGTCGACGCGACAGCGCGGCGGCGAGCTTCGTCGCTCCCCCGACGAGACCGGGGATCTGGTGACTCAGCATGCCCTGGCTGATGCGCGCGCCGTGGTTGAACATGTGGATGCGCGACATCGCCTCCCCGCCCCGGCGGTCGACGAGCCCGAAGTCGTCATCGAGGTACGGGAAGGCAGCCAGCCCGGGGTTCTGCGCGGCATCGGCCGGGGTCAGACGGTCGCTCCAGAGCACGGCATCCCGAGCCACCGTCGCCAGCTCGGGGCGGCGAACGAGGTCGGCGGCGATCCCCGTCGCGGCGAGCACGACGTCGTAGCGATGGATGCCATGCGGCGTCGTCACGGCGATCTCGCCTCCGGTCCACTCGACGTGCTGCCACGGTGATGCGGTGAGGAAGCGGAACTCGTCGAACGCGTGCGCGCGCCACAGGGCGTTCTGGGTGGCGGGCTGATCGACGGCCGACAGGTGCACGTTGAACGCCCACTTCTGCGCATCGGTGAACGAGCCGTAGTTCTCGATCAGACCGGCGAACTCCATCCACCGGTACGGGCTGATCTGTGGCATGGCGGGACGGCGCATGTGCACGTCGACGCTGGCCGCCCCGTGTTCGAGCGCGGTCGCGGCGTTGTCGAACGCGCCGGTGCCCGCGCCCAGGATGCCGATGCGCCGTCCCGCGAGAGCGGCGAAGTCGATGTCGTCGTGCGTGTGGTGCACGCGGTCGGCGGGGAGCCCGTCGAGGAGGGCCGGAATGTGGCGACCGCCGGCACCCTCGATGCCAGTGGCCAGCACGACGTGACGGGCGGGGAGCAGCCACTGTCCGTCGGGGCCGTCGAGGTGCAGCTCCAGGGGAGCATCGTCGGTCGTGGTCAGCAGCCGCGTGACGCGGGTGGAGGGGACGACGGTGATGTCGGACACCTCGCGGTACCACTGCAGGAAGCCCTGCCACGCGGTGGTGGGGAAGTACTCGATCGCGTCCCACGCCTCCGCGCCGTACACCGCTTCGAACCAGGCGCGCGGGCTCACCGCGGGGGTTCCCCAGGTGGGCCACGCGATGTCCTTCGGGGTGCGCAGCGTGTGCATCCGGGCGTAGGTGGTCCAGGGGCCGGCGGCGCCCGCGGGTGCGGCGTCGAGCACGACGACGTCGTCGATCCCGCGGCGACGCAGGCCGCGGGCCAAGACGAGCCCGGCCTGCCCGGCGCCCACGATGACGACGGGCCGCACACCGTCGCGGGCGGACACCCACGATCGCCCGTCGCCGGCGCTGAGCGCGGCCTGGTGCGCCGCCTCGCGCTCGAGGGCCGCGAGGCGGGCGGCGGCGTCGGGCAGCTCGGACAGCACGTTCACTCCCCGTCGATGACGACGCGCACGCCGAAAGCGTCGTCGAGCCGGTGGTTGTGGTGGTCGGTCACGTTGGTGTCGTCGAGCTCGAGGTTGACGAAGTCCATGCTCGGCTCGGCGAAGAAGGGCCCCGCGTGCCAGGTGCCCTTGCGCATCGTGATGGCGGTGCGCGGCGGGATGCGGAACGCGCGCAGGTCGTCGAGCCCGGGCTCGTCGATGCCGGGCGCAGCCACGGCGATCGTCCACTCGACGTCGCCGACCGCCATCAGCGTCTGCGTGGTCTCGAGGTGGCGCGTCACGCGGACGAACGTGGCCGGCTTGTCTTCGAGGTGCATGAGGTAGAAGCGCGGGATGCCGTTCGACACGTCGAGCACGGCCTCTTCGGCGGTGAACGGGGTGCCGTCCTCCATCGGGGTCAGCACGACACCGTAGGGCTCGAAGCCCACGGGGGTGACGGTGTCGGAGGTCAGGGCGTGGGCGGTGAGGGTGTCGGACACGGCGGCTCGCTTTCATCGGGTGAAGCGATCGTATGCTTGTCCAACAAGTTTGCCGCGTCTTGTTGGACATGTTTACTCCGGCGTTACGATCGCGAAACGCTGCCGCGAGCCCCGTCGGCTCTCTGCTGCCCGGCGCGTTCCTGCCACTCCCCTCGGGGTTCGCCCCGACTCGTCGCGGCGTGACTTGCGCCTTGTGCTCGCGCGACGGGGCGCGAGGCGCGCGTAAGGCGCGAGTCACCGGGGTGGGTGGGCGCGCGGCGGGGGAGTTGGCTTCGACTTGTTGTGGCGTGACTTGCGCCTTGTGCTCGCGCGACGGGGCGCGAGGCGCGCGTAAGGCGCGAGTCACCGGGGTGGGTGGGCGCGCGGCGGGGGATTTGGCTCCGACTCGTTGTGGCGTGACTTGCGCCTTGTGCTCGCGGGGCGGGGCTTGGGGCGCGCGCAAGGCGCGAGTCACCCGGGTGGGCGGGCGCGGGCTCAGGAGCGGACGCGGCGGATCAGCGCGTTGCGCAGCCCCGCAGGCGCGGGCAGCTGCACCTCGCGCGACCAGTACCCGATGCGGTCGTCAGCGCCGTATCCGCAGTAGGTCATCTCGATCACGGGGGTGCCGGTCTCGGCATCCAGGATCTTCGCGCGCTTCGCGTCGAGGCGGATCGCGTCGATCCACATGGTCTCCCAGGCGACCCGGATGCCGTTGGCGGTTTCGGCGAGATCGAACACCGGCCGGCGCGGGTCGAGCTCGACGTCGCGGGCGAGGGGCACGAGGTCTTCGGCGAGAGCGTACGGGGCGCCGTCGACGCGCCACATCTTGCGCGTGCGCAGCACCTCGGTGCCGTCGGGCAGGTCGTCGTATCGAGCACCGTCGGGTGCCAGGGCGAAGCGGTCGGCCGCGACGACCTCGAGGGTGGGCTCATAGCCGGCGGCGCGGATCGACAGGGAGTGATCGAACTGCTCGTCGATGCGCCGGCCCACCCCCGGCAGGCGCCGGTTGGGCGAGGTGCGCGCGCCCTGCGTCCGGTGCACGTACCCGCGCTCCTCGAGGCGGATCAGCGCCTCGCGCACGGAGTTCCGGCTCGCGCCGGTCAGCTCGGCCAGACGCGGTTCGGACGGCAGCGTTTCGGCATCCGCTCGCCAAAGGTGCAGGATGCGGTCGATGAGCGCGTCCTGATCAGGGGCGCGCTCGTCGGTCACGTGCTCACGCTACCGCGCGGGCTGCGGGTCACGGCACGGGCCGCGGCGAGGACGCGAGATCCCTCGACGATGTCGAGATCACCCCGGATTCGACGGCATCGCGGGTCATCTCGGCACGGGCATGATCTCAGCGCCGGCAGGCGGGCCGCGAAAGGAGGCGCGTCAGGCCGCGGCGCCCACCACGGCGGCGATCGCCGAGGTGAAGAAGCCCAGACCGTCGACGCCCGAGCGCATCGCGGCGCTCGTGCCGGGACCGAAGCCGGGCTCGACCGCGTGCTCGGGGTGCGGCATGAGGCCCACGACGTTGCCGCGCTCGTTCGTGAGGCCGGCGATGTCGTCGAGCGAGCCGTTGGGGTTCACGCCGAGGTAGCGGAACGTCACCAGGCCCTCGCCGTTCACGCGGGCCAGGGTCTCGGCATCCGCAATGTAGCCGCCGTCGGCGTTCTTCAACGGGATGACGATCTCGTCGCCGGCGGTGAAGTCGCTCGTCCACGCGGTCGAGGCGTTCTCGACGCGCAGGCGCTGGTCGCGGCGGATGAACTGCTGGTGCGCGTTGCGGATGAGGCCGCCGGGCAGCAGGTGCGCCTCGACGAGCATCTGGAAGCCGTTGCAGATACCGAGCACGGGCATGCCCTTGGCTGCGGCGTCTTTGACCTCGGCCATGATCGGCGCGAACGCGGCGATGGCGCCCGCGCGCAGGTAGTCGCCGTAGCTGAAGCCACCGGGCAGAACGAGGGCGTCGACGCCCTGGAGGTCGTGCTCGCCGTGCCAGAGGGCGACGGGCTCGCCGCCCGCGAGACGGATCGCGCGCTGCGCGTCGCGGTCGTCGAGCGAACCCGGGAAGGTGATGACGCCGATGCGGGCGGTCACTCCACGACCTCGATGTTCACCACGTCTTCGATGACGGCGTTCGAGAGCATCTCGTCGGCGAGCTCGCGCGCGCGGGCGAGGGTGGCGTCGTCGACCTCGCCGTCGACGGTGAGCTCGAAGCGCTTGCCGATGCGCACATCGGAGAACCGCTGCTCACCGAGACGCGACAGGGCGCCGGCCACGGCCTTTCCCTGCGGGTCGAGAAGCTCGGCCTTGGGCATGACGTCGACGACGATGGTGGGCACTGCAGCTCCAGGGAGTCGGGTGGCGTTGTGCCCCCAGTCTACGCGAGCGGGCCTTCGCGCACCGTCGCAGTAGGGGCGCTTCCTGCGCTCTGCGGTCCCGCGCCCCGCGCCCCGACGGTCGAGCTCGTGCCGGCCGAGCCCGTGCCGGCCGGGCCCGTGCCGGCCGAGCCCGTGACGGCGGCGCCGGCCGCATTCCGCGATAAACGCGATTCACTGGGGGAAACGCTTTGTCCCCGCGTTTGCTCCCGCGGAAAGCGTTTATCGCCGAGACCCCGCCCGGCCGGCCGCACCCCCGCGACGGCCCCACCCCCGCGACGGCCCCACCCCCGCGCCTGCCCCACCCCCGCGACGGCCGCATCCCCACGCTGCCCGCGCCCGCGCGCGCCGCGCCGGCCCCACCCCCGACAAACGCGATCCGCAGCGAAAAACGCCTCGCCCCCGCGTTTGCTCCCGCGGGGAGCGTTTGTCGCCGACACGCCGCACCGGGGCGCACCGTATGGGAGCGCTCCCTTGACGCCATGGGAGCGATCCCATACAGTCGGTCCCGATCGGTTGGGAGCGCTCCCACACACGCTCAACGTATGGGCTTCGCCGCGCCGATCCACAGCCACCACAAAGGAGTGAACCGTGAATTCTCGTGCCCTGCGTCGGACCGCGCTCGTCGCCGCCGTCGCCTCCACCTCCGCCCTCATGCTCGCCGGCTGCTCCGGCGCCGGGGGGTCCGCCTCGGGCGGTTCCGACGGCGAGGTCACCCTGACCATCGCCACCTTCAACGACTTCGGGTACACCGATGCGCTCCTGCAGGAGTACATGGACGCCCACCCGAACGTGAAGATCGTGCACAACAAGGCCGCGACCAGCAACGAGGCGCGGGAGAACTACTTCCAGAAGCTCGGCAAGACCGGCCTCGCCGACATCGAGGCCATCGAGGTCGACTGGCTGCCCGAGGTCATGGAGTACGCCGACCTGCTCGCGCCCGTGCCCGACGACCTCAAGAGCCGGTGGCTCGACTACAAGGTCGAGGCCGCCACCAGTCCCGAGGGTCAGCTCGTCGGCTACGGCACCGACATCGGCCCCGAGGGTGTCTGCTACCGCTCCGACCTGTTCGCGGCGGCGGGCCTGCCCACCGACCGCGCGGAGGTCGCCAAGCTGCTCGAGGGCGATTGGTCGACGTACTTCTCGGTCGGCGACCAGTACGTCGCCGCGACCGGCAAGGCGTTCTTCGACTCCGCCGGCGGCACCTACCAAGGCGCGATCAATCAGGTCGAAGCGGCCTACGAGAACCCCGACGACGGCAGCATCATCGCCACGAAGAACCGCGAGGTCAAAGACATCTACGACGAGGTGCTGAAGGCCAGCGCCACGCAGTCGGCGCACCTCGGACAGTGGTCGGACGACTGGTTCGCGGGGCTCTCGAACGGCGCCTTCGCCACCATGCTCTGCCCCGGCTGGATGCTCGGCGTCATCGAGGGCAACGCCCCCGAGGTCACCGGTTGGGACATCGCGAACGTCTTCCCCGGCGGCGCGGGCAACTGGGGCGGGTCGTACCTGACCGTCCCCGGCAACGGCGCCAACGTCGAGGCCGCGCAGGAGCTCGCCGACTGGCTGACCGACCCCGAGACCCAGGTCAAGGCGTTCGAGAACGCCGGCACCTTCCCGAGCCAGACCGACGCGCTGAGCGCCGCGGCCCTCACCGGCAGCACCAACGCGTACTTCAACGACGCCCCCGTCGGCGAGATGCTCTCCGAGCGCGCGCAGGCCGTGAAGGTCTCGCCCTTCAAGGGCCAGTTCTACTTCCAGATCAACGACGCGATGCAGAAGGCCCTGACCCGCGTCGAAGACGGAACCCAGGATGCCGCGACCTCGTGGCAGCAGTGGGCGTCCGAGGTCGACGCCCTGTCCTGACGACCGTCCTCTCGCGTGAGGGGTCGAGGAACGTCGCCCAGCGGAGGCCGAGGCGACAGATTCCGACCCCTCACGCGCTCGGAAAAGGAGACACCGTGACCAGCACACTCGAGCGGGCCGCGACGACGACGCCGTCGACGGCGGAGCGCGCGCCGCGCCGTCTCGGCTTCGGCCGGCGCCGCAGCGCGTGGGACCTGAAGCTTTCGCCCTACCTCTACATCTCGCCGTTCTTCATCCTGTTCGCGATCACGGGGCTGTTCCCCATCGCCTACACCGCCGTGATCTCGTTCATGGACTGGGACCTGGTCCGAGGCTCCGGCGAGTTCATCGGCTTCGATCAGTACGCCTGGGTGCTGTCGCAGCCCAAGTTCTGGATCGCGCTGCGCAACACCTTCAGCATCTTCCTGCTCTCGAGCGTGCCGCAGCTGATCGTCGCGATCTTCATCGCCGCGATGCTCGATCAGAACATCCGCGCCAAGACGTTCTGGCGCATGAGCGTGCTCGTGCCGTACGTCATGGCGCCCGTCGCCGTCGCCCTCATCTTCAGCAACATGTTCGGCGACCAGTACGGCGTCGTGAACACCACGCTGCAGAACCTCGGCCTGCCGGCCGTGCCGTGGCACTCCGACGCCTTCGCCAGTCACCTCGCCATCGCGACGATGGTCAACTTCCGCTGGACCGGCTACAACACCCTCATCCTGCTCGCCGCGATGCAGGCCATCCCGCGCGAGTACTACGAGGCTGCGACCGTCGACGGTGCCGGCAAGATCCGTCAGTTCTTCTCCATCACCCTGCCGAGCCTGAAGCCCACCCTCGTCTTCGTCATCATCACCGCCACCATCGGCGGCCTGCAGATCTTCGACGAGCCGCGGATGTACGACCAGTACGGCACGGGCGGCGCCGACAACCAGTGGCTCACCGTCACCCTCTGGCTCTACAACATCGGCTGGGGCGAATGGAACTTCGGCCGCGCCGCGGCCCTGGCCTGGATCCTGTTCCTGCTCATCCTCGCGATCGGCGCGATCAACCTGTTCATCACGCGTTCGCTCGTGCGTGACGAGGGCGGTCGCGGCGACGCCCGCTCCCGCCGCGAGATCCGCGCCCAGGCGCGTGCCGCGAAGAAACGTCTGGCGATGGATGCCGAGCCCTCGCCGTCGCGCCACGTGCCGGCATCCACGTCCCCGAGTCGAGAGGAGACGGGCCGATGACCGCCGTCACCGCCGCCCCCATCCCGGTCGCCGACCGCGACCCCGCCGGCCGCCCCCGTCGCCCGCGCCCCGTGCGCGGCGCCCGTCCCGGGTGGATCGTCTACGCCTGCCTCGGCGCGGTGCTGCTGGCGAGCCTGTTCCCCTTCTACTGGTCGCTGCTGATCGGTTCGGGCGACTCGTCCACCATCCGCGACGCCGAGCGCTCCTGGATCCCCGGCGGCAACTTCTTCGCCAACGCCGCGTCGGTGATCGGCGATCCGGCCGTGAATTTCTGGCCCGCGCTGCTGAACTCGATCGTCAGCTCGGGACTCATCGCGGCATCCGTCGTCTTCTTCTCCACCCTCGCCGGGTGGGCGTTCGCGAAACTGCGGTTCCGCGGCGGACCGTGGCTGCTCGTCTTCGTCGTGGGCACGATGGCCGTACCGACGCAGCTGGGTGTCGTGCCGCTGTACATCCTGTTCAGCGAGCTGGGGTGGACCGGCCAGCTCGGGGCGATCATCGTCCCCGCGCTCACGAGCGCCTTCGGGGTGTTCTGGATGACGCAGTACCTGCGCCAATCGGTGCCCGACGAGCTGATCGAGGCCGCGCGCGTCGACGGGGCGAGCTCGTTCCGCACGTTCCTCACCGTGGGGGTTCCGGCCGCGCGCCCCGCCGCCGCGATGCTCGGCCTGTTCACGTTCGTCAGCGCCTGGAACAACTTCTTCTGGCCGTTCATCGTGCTCGACCGCCAGAACCCGACGCTGCCGGTGGCCCTGTCGCTGCTGCAGTCCAACTACTTCGTCGACTACTCGATCGTCCTCGCGGGCGTGCTGCTGTCGACGATCCCGCTGCTGCTGCTGTTCGTGTTCGCGGGCAGGCAACTCGTCAGTGGCATCATGCAAGGGGCGGTCAAGGGATGACCCTCGCGCCCACGGAAGGAACCCGAACCATGTCCCAGTCCCGTTCGTTCCCCGAACGCTTCCTCTTCGGCGCGGCCACCGCCGCCTACCAGATCGAGGGCGCCGCCTTCGAGGACGGCCGCACGGCATCCATCTGGGACGCGTTCAGCCGCGTGCCCGACGCCGTCATCAACGGCGACAACGGCGACGTCGCCTGCGATCACTACCATCGCTACGCCGGCGACGTGCAGCTCATGAAAGAGCTCGGGCTGCAGACCTACCGCTTCTCGACCTCGTGGTCGCGCGTGCGTCCCGACGGCGGCGCCCTCAATCCGAAGGGCGTCGACTTCTACAAGCGCCTCGTCGACGAGCTTCTGGATGCCGGCATCCTGCCCTGGTTGACGCTGTATCACTGGGACCTCCCGCAGGCGCTGCAGGAGAAGGGCGGCTGGACCGTCCGCGAGACGAGCGAGCGCTTCACCGAGTACGCGCTCGACATGCACGACGCCCTCGGCGATCGCGTCGACGTGTGGACGACACTGAACGAGCCGTGGTGCTCGTCGTTCCTCAGCTACACCGCCGGTGCCCACGCGCCCGGGCATTACTCGCAGGCCGAGGGCATGCTCGCCGCCCACCACCTGCTGCTGGGCCACGGCCAGACCGTGCGGGAGCTGCGCGCCCGTGACTCCTCGGTCAACCTGGGGCTGACGCTGAACCTCACGGTGGCGGATGCCGTGGATCCGGCGAATCCCGCCGACCTCGACGCCGCGCGCCGCATCGACGGGCAGTTCAACCGGTGGTTCCTCGACCCGGTGTTCCGCGGGCAGTACCCGGCCGACATCATCAAGGACTTCCGCGACACCGACGCCGAGGCCGTCGCCCGCTGGCAGGACGCCGTTCAGCCCGGCGACCTCGACATCATCTCGACCCCCATCGACTCGCTCGGTGTGAACTACTACCACGGCGAGCTCGTCGGCGGCACGCCGCCGGAGGTCGACCCGCCCGCCGGCGATGCCCCCACCCCGCGCCCGATCGGCAAGCCCTTCCCCGCGCACGAGAACCTCTACTGGCACGACCGGGGACTCTCGCGCACGAACATGGGCTGGGAGGTGCAGCCCGAGGGGCTCACCCGCCTGCTCGAGCGGGTGAGCGAGGAATACGCCGCCCCGGTCGGCACCGCGCTGTACGTCACCGAGAACGGCGCGTCGTACGACGACGAGGTCGTGACCGACGACGGCGAGAAGCGCGTGCACGACACCGAGCGCGTCGAATTCGTCGAGGCGCACCTGGCGGCGGTCCTGGATGCCGTGGAGAAGGGCGTCGACGTGCGCGGCTACTTCTACTGGTCGCTGCTCGACAACTTCGAGTGGGCGTGGGGCTACGCCAAGCGTTTCGGGATCGTCGCGGTCGATTACCAGACTCAGGAGCGCACCATCAAGGACTCCGGCCGGCAGTACGCTCGCATCATCGCCGAGCGCGCACTGGCCACCGAACCCGCGGTGTGACCTTCGCGCGAGGGCCCCGAGGAGGCAGCGCGATGGAACTCGCACCCGTTCGAGGTACCGCAACGATCGAAGAGGTGGCGGCGCGCGCCGGCGTCTCGAGATCGACTGTCTCACGTGTGGTCAACGGTTCCACCGCGGTCTCGCCCGCGGCCCTCGAGGCGGTGCGCCGCGCGATCGACGAACTGCAGTACGTCCCCAATCGCGCGGCGCGCTCGCTCGCCAGCAGACAGACCCGCGCCATCGCGCTGGTCATCCCCGAGCAGACCGACCGGTTCTTCGGCGACCCGTTCTTCGCGTCGATCGTCGCCGGGATCGGCGAGGTGATCGGCGAGAGCGACTACATCATGAACATGCTGATCGCGAGCGACGACGCCAGCGCGAAGGCGCTCGCGTACCTGCGCGGCGGCAGCGTCGACGGCGCGATCGTCGCCTCGCACCACACCAGTGACACCTTCCTCGATCGCCTGGCCGACGTGGTGCCCGTCGTCTACGGCGGGCGCCCGGCGCGCGTGCGCGCCGAGGACTACTACGTCGACGTCGACAACGTCGCGGGCGGCCAAGCGGCGACCGGGTATCTGATCGCCCGCGGGCACCGCCGCATCGCGACCGTCTCGGGACCGCCCGACATGCCGGCCGGCATCGATCGCCTGCAGGGGTTCCGCGATGAGATGGCCGCGGCCGGTCTCGAACCCGTCGCCGTCGAGAACGGCGATTTCACCGAGATGGGCGGGGCGCTCGCGATGAACCGCATCCTCTCGACCGGAGCCGAACTCGACGCGCTCTTCGTCGCGAGCGACCTCATGGCCCGCGGGGCGTACACCGCGCTGCGCGAGAAGGGGATCGAGCCGGGGCGCGACGTCGCCGTCATCGGCTTCGACGACTCTTCGGTGTCGACCGCCCTGACACCCGCGCTCACCACCGTGCGTCAGCCGTCGCTCACGCAGGGGCGACACATGGCATCCGTTCTGCTCGACATGCTCGCCGGACGGCCGGCGGTGCACGCGACGATCCTGCCGACCGAGATCGTGGAGCGCGCGTCGGCCTGATGCGACGCCCTGGTGGGGCGGGGCCCAGCACGCTGCCGCGTCGGGCGGGCGACCCCGCGGCGCTTCGCGCTGCCACGAGAACAGGGGGATGCAACGAGAACAGGCCGTTGCGGCGGCGATGGTCCTGTCCTCGGGCGCGCAGCCTGTTCTCGTGACGCTCACACCAGAAAGCGGAGTCGCCCGTCTCGCCGAGCAGGGGGGGTGCCCGCCGGCGAGCCGACGTCGGGTGAGCGGTTCCGGCCGGCCGCCCCGAGAACAGGGGATGCCACCAGTACAGGCCATCAGCGCTCGGATCCTCCTGTTGCGGGCGCATCGCCTGTTCTCGTCGCGGCGGGCGGATCAGCGCGGGCCGGGATGCGGCTGCTGGTACACGTCGGGAACGTCATCGCCGTCGGCATCCACGTTCTCGGCGAGGGCGAGATGCTTGTAGCGACGGTTGCGCACGAGCAGCACGCACGAGGCGAGCACGGATGCCAGCAGTGACGCGACCATGATCGCGATCTTCGCGTCGTCGGTGTGGGGCGAGCCGGCGGGGAAGCTGAGCTCGGCGATCAGCAGCGAGACCGTGAAGCCGATGCCGGCGAGCAGGCCGACGCCGGCGAGGTCGATCCATTTCAGCGCCGGGTCGAGCCGCACCTTCGTCAGGAGGGTGAGCAGGCGCACCCCGAGCAGGATGCCGATGGGCTTGCCCAGCACGAGGCCCGCGACGACGCCGATCGTGACCGGATCCGCGACGGCACGCAGAAGCCCCTCGCCGCCTTCGACGGGGACGCCCGCGGCGAAGAAGGCGAACAGCGGCACGGCGATCCCGGCCGACAGCGGGCGGTAGCGGTGCTCGAACTGCTCGGCGAGGTCCATGCCCCGGTGCACCGGCTGCCGACGCGAGGGGGCGACCGGGATGGTGAACGCCAGCGCGACGCCGGCGATCGTGGCGTGGACCCCCGACGCGTGCAGGAACGCCCACGCGGCGAAGCCGATCGGCAGGAGCACGACCCACGCGGCCCACCCGTTGCGGGCGAACCAGGCCCGACCACGGTGCGCGACGGCGCCGTAGACGACGACGATGACGGCGAAGACGCCGAGCGGGAGCAGGTCGATGTCGCTGGTGTAGAAGATCGCGATGATCGCGATCGCGATGAGGTCGTCGACCACGGCGAGGGTCAGCAGGAAGATGCGCAGCGGCCCGGGCAGGTGCGAGCCGACGAGCGCGAGCACGGCGACGGCGAACGCGATGTCGGTGGCGGTGGGGATCGCCCATCCCGCCAGCAGGCTTGGCTGCGTGTGCACGACGGCCACGTAGATGAGCGCCGGCACCGCGACGCCCGCGAAGGCCGCGGTGACGGGCACGATCGCCGTGTTCAGCCGGCGCAGGCTCCCCGAGACGATCTCGCGCTTGAGCTCGAGACCGACCATGAAGAAGAAGACGGCGAGGAGCCCGTCCGCCGCCCACGCGCCGACGCTGAGCTCGAGGTGCCACGGCTCGTAGCCGAACCGGAAGTCGCGGAGCGCGACGTACGCGTCCGACGCGGGCGAGTTCGCCCACACGATGGCGGCGATCGCGGCGACCACCAGCAGCATTCCGCCGACGGACTCCCGACGCAGCAGCGTGGTGACGCGGTGCACCTCGGCATAGCCGGGCCAGCTGGGCGCGCGGACGGTGTCGTTGCTCATGGAGCTCCTCAGGGGTCGATCGACAGAATGTCGACCAGACTTCCCGACGCACCGGCATCCACTCTACCGGCGGGCCCGACGGCTTCGACCGCCTCGGCCTCCTCTGTCGCGCCACGCTCGGCAGCCCATCGACGTGACCGGGGCGGACGGGCGTCCGCGGGGTCCGCCTCCCTGAACCCGGGCGGTCCCGGAGCCTGCCGACGCGTCCGGGACCGGAACCCTCAGTCCTCTTCGGGGTTGAAGTGCGATGCGGTGTCGGAGTGGCCCGCGGCGACACCGTCGGGGTCGTTCGGAATGGTGCCGTCGGCGCCGAGTCCGCCGGGCTTCTCTTCGCCGTCGGAGTCGTTCGCTGCGGCGGCGGGCGCGTCCTCAGCGGGGGAGACCTCGACGTCGGCGCCTTCGTAGGCGTTCTCGTCCGCGGCGGCCTGCGAGGGGTCGGAGATTTCGAATGCCATGAGCGTGCCTCTCGTCGTCGGTGGCGGGGCGCCGGTCGGTGCCCGCCGGAGGGCCGACGTTACCGACCGGCCGGGACGCGGCATCCCCGCTTGCGGCGGCGATGCGGGGTGTGCTGCGGGTCGCACCACCGCGCGGAGGTGCGGTGCGCCGCCCCCAATACGGCGCACCGCACCCGAACGTCACGACCGAGGAGAATCGTCGACGAATCGACTAGTCCGCCGTCGACGACTCGGCCTCAGCGGTGGGTTCGGCTTCCGAGTCGAAGTAACCGAGCGACTTCTCCTGGAGGAACGCGCAGAGTTCCGCGGCGATCTGCAGCTCGTGCGTGAGGGCGTTCAGCTCGAAGCTGCTGAGATCCAGCACGCCATCGGATTGTTCGATGACGACGTGCCAGTCCATTTCATCGCCGTCCGGCTGCGGTTCGATCCAGACGGTGTTGGGGGCGTTCTCGAGCGGCACCACCACCAGGCCGGCCTCGCGCCCGCTCCCGGCTTCTTGCACAACCACGCGTACGGCTTCCGCCCCACCGCGGGCTGCGGCGAACTCGGCGACCCAGTGGTCGAGCGTCTTCTTGCTGTGGACGGGCATCACAACCTCCTGTGCCGATGCGGTCGAACGAAGAGCCCGCCCCGAGCGGGGCGGGCTCATCCGGGGGTCGGTCTGCTCAGGCCGCGGCGGCGAGGTGGACCCGGTGCGAGTCCTCCTGCTGGCGCCATGTGGCCGCGTTCAGCAGGAGTCCCGACGACATCGCGGCCTGATCGGCCAGGTGGCGCAGGTAGCCCCCCGAGAGGCGCTCGGACTCGGCTGACGAGTACTGGAACCGCAGCGAGATGGCCGGCTGGATCCACAGCGTCGTGCGGCTGTGCGCGGCGTCCGTATCGGTCCACGTGATCGTGAACGACTCGCTGCGGCGCAGTTTCGTGGACAGGACGACCTGCAGGTACTGCAGCAGGCGGTCGTCGATGTCGATCGGCTGGGGGTCGGAACCGTAGAAGAGCTTTCCCATGATGACTCCTGAGGGTGGGAGGTGCGGGTGATCTAGAAGACGAGGGGGGCGATGGCGCCGACGGCCGTTGCCGACACGAGCGCGGCGGTGACGGTCACCGCGACGTAGATCCGCCGTGCGCCGGCATCGGCGGGCGTAGCGACGAACGTGGTGCGGCGGAGGGGGGTGGGCTGCGCCCAGGCGAGCACGTTGCTGGTCATCACGATCGTCCTTTCGGCTGGGCCGAACAATCACTGCCCGGTGATGATCAAGCTAGCAGATAGTCAACCGACTTAGGTAACTGAGTTGAGTGTCAGGGTTACTGAATGTCACGATTGGTGAAGGTCAGCCTCGGAACTTTACGGAGCTAGGTATAGTTGGAGGCGACATACGAAACCGAGGGAGCGCGATGATGAACGCAGAAACGGGTGAGACCTCCCCCCTGATGGCGGCGCTTGCGCTGTACAGCTGGGAGCGAGACGACGCCGCTGCGCGGGCGCGGAAGCAGCTCGGGGTCAATGAACTCGACGCCAAAGCTCTGGCCTACATCAGCCTCAACCCGGGTGTGCGGCCCTCAGAGCTCGCCGGTCACCTCGGTGTGACCTCCGCCGGCATCACCACGCTGGTGGAGCGTCTCGTGCGTCGCGGCATCATGCGCCGCGAAGCCGACGAGAACGATCGGCGCGTCAGCCACATCCACCTCGCGATCGACCTCGAGAAAGAACCCTGGTCTCAGCTCGCCCACTTCCAGAACACGTTCCGAGGCGTCGTCGAACAGCTCGACCCTGAAGTCGAGCAGGACTTCGCGACGTTCCTGCGGCACGCGACCCTCGCCGCCAAAGAGCAGGCTGCCAGCGTCGACCGCGCCGCGGTCACCGGCGTCCCCGCGGCGTAATCAGTTCTGCGCGTCGGCGGCGAGCTGAGCCATGTGCTCCACCGACTTGCGCTGGAGGAAGGCGCACAGGTCGGCGGCGTGCATCAGCTCGCTGCTGAGCTCGTAGACCGCCTCAGGTGACAACTCCGTCACCTCGGGTTGCGCTTCGAACGTGACCCTCCAGTCGGGTTCACCGACGGCCCGCGGAGCCAGGTACACCGACGTGGTCGCGTTGGCCAGGGGGAAGATGACGAGCCCGCTGTCGACGCCGTCGACCGGATCCTGTTCGGCGACGAACGCGACGCCCCCGCCGGCGGCGCCGCTCGCGTCGAACTCCGCGAGCCACGCCTGCAACGTGTCTTTACTGCGAAACGGCACCCTCGCACCCTCTCGTGGTCTCGGCGGGCGGCATCCCGCCCTCAGAATCGTACGGCACCGCCGCTCATCCTCCCGGAGCGCGCGGAGCGGCTCCGCCCGCCGCGAGCGCGAGCACCGTCGCACAGACGCGGAACGCGCACGCCCCGGTGGGACGTACGCGTTCCGCGTCTCAGCTCTCAGCGTGAGAGGGCCGGCTGCTTTACGACGAGGCGGTCGCCGTCCCAGCCCACGGGCATGGGGTCGGTGATGCCGCCGACGAAGCCGCCGTCGGGGCCGACGTTGCGGAACGCGAGCAGTTGCCAGGCGCCCGCGCGGTCCTGGATCAGGCGGCCGACGTACAGGTCGTCGTCGGTGATCGGCGTGGCGGTGCCGATGTCGAACGGGCCGAGCACGCTGTCGGCGGCCACCGCCCACACCGCACCGCGCGGGTGGCGCTCGCGCACGGCATCCATCGCCTGGGCGGTCATGCACGAGAACAGCAGCACGGCGCGACCGTCGACCTCTTCGACCTGGGTCACCTCGAGCTGACCGAAGCCCTGCTCGCTGGGCTCGCTGACGGGAGCCTGCAGCGTCCACGTCTCGAGATCGGGCGAGGTCGCGTGGGCGACGACGCCGCTGCCGTTCAGCGGACCGCGCGGCGTGCGGGCGGTGACGTACATGTGCCACCCGTCACCGGCGGGGTCGGCGAAGACCCACGGGTCGCGGAAGGCCTCGTCGTGCCAGGCGGTGGTGGCCAGGCGCTCGTAGATCTCGCCGTCGGCCTCCAGCACCGGGTTCGCCGGGTTCTTGTGCCAGGTGTACAGGTCGTCGCTGGTGGCGTAGCCGATGCGCTGCACGTTGCGTCCGTCGTCGCCGAGTCGGGAGCCCGTGTAGAAGAGGAACCAGGTGCCGTCTTCGCGCCGCACGGTCGAGCCGGTCCAGGTGGCGAGCGCGTCGAAGTCGTCGGCCCCGCCGCGCACGAGGGCGTCGGCGACGCGCTCCCACGACACGAGGTCGGTCGAGACGGCGTGGCCCACCGAGGCGCGGTAGTGGCGGTCTTCCGGGTCGTGCAGTGCGCGCGAGGCGTACAGGAAGAACAGGTGGTAGGTGTCACCGTCGTCGGCGAACCAGAAATCCCACACGTAGGAATCGGCGAGGTCGAACACGTCAGGCACTCTCTTTCGATGCAGCGGATCGCTGCAGGTCTTCTCGGGTCGGGGGGTCCATACCCTCGCGCCCGACCGTGATCGCGGCGGCTGCCGCGGCACGATGGAGGAGGGGAGGCAGGGTGGCGTCGTCGAGCGCGCGTACGGCCTCGCGCAGCTCGGCGGTGTCGCCGGAGATGTTCAGGATGCCGTCGAGCAGCGTCCCCATGAAGGTGTCGCCGGCGCCGACGGTGTCGACCACGAGCGTGGGGACGGCGGGGATCTCGACCGTGGCGTGCGCGGTGACGCCGAGGGACCCGGCATCCCCGTCGGTGATGACAACGAGACCGGCGCCCAGCGCCACCCACTCGCGGGCGACCTCGACCGGCGCGACGCCCGGGTACAGCCACGCGGCGTCCTCGGCGCTGGCCTTTACGACGTCGCTCAGCGCGACGATCGCCTCGACGCGGACGCGGGCGTCGGCGACGCCGCCGGTGAGCGCGGGGCGGATGTTCGGGTCGTAGCTGATCAGCGCCGTGGCGCGGGCGCGCTCGACCGCCGCGCGGACCTCGTCGGCGCCGGGTGCGAGGGTCGCCGCGACCGATCCGGTGTGGAAGATCCGCGCGGCCGGGATCTCGACGGGCGAGGGCAGCGTCCAATCGATGTCGAAGTCGTAGGTCGCGTTGCCGCGCTCGTCGATCATCGCGCGGGCGGTGGCGGTGCGCTCCGGGTCGCCCGCGGTGTGCAGGTCGACTCCGGATGCCGAGAGCCACGCGCGCAGTACGCCTCCGCGGTCGTCGTCGGCGACGCGTGCGACGAGGGCGGCATCCCGACCCAGGCGCCCGAGCGCGACGGTGACGTTCGCGGGGCTTCCGCCGGGGCGCTCGGCCGCCCCGGCGGAAGTGATGACGATGTCGATGAGTGCTTCGCCGAGCACCACGACATCGAGCTCACGGCTCATCCCTTGACTCCCGAGGCCGCGATGCTGCTGACGAACGCGCGCTGGAAGACGAGGAACACGATCAGCACGGGCAGGGTGATGAGCGAGGTGTAGGCCATGACCTCACCCCACGCGGTGTTGAGCTGGAAGAAGTACTGCATACCGACCATGACGGGTCGCAGCTCCTCCTTCTGCACGACCATGAGGGGCCACAGGTACTGGTTCCACGCCGGCAGGAAGGTGAGGATCGCCACCGTCGCGAACGCCGGGCCCGACAGCGGCACGATGATGCGGCGGTAGATGGTGAACCAGCTCGCCCCGTCGATGCGGGCGGCCTCGTCGAGCGACTGGGGGATGGTGGAGAAGTACTGCGCGAACAGGAAGATCGAGAACGCGTTCGCGATGAACGGCACGATCTGCACCTCGTAGGTGTTCAGCCAGCCGAAGTCGTACTTCAGCACGCCGCCCTCCATCACCAGGGTCGGCAGCTGGTTGACCCAGTAGACCATGGGCACGGCGATCGTCTCGAACGGGACGATGAGGGTCGCGATGATCAGGGCGAGCACGACGACCCGGCCCTTCCAGCGCAGGCGGGAGAGGGCGAAACCGGCGAGGGAGTTCACGATCAGACCGAGACCCACGGTGAGGACCGTGACGAGGATCGAGTTGAACAGGAACTGCGCCACCGGCACGCGATCGAAGACGCCGAAGTAGTTGTCGAGGCTGATCTCGCCGGTGGGCAGGAACGCCGCGGGCGAGTTGATGTCACGGAGGATCTGCGCGTCGGGCTTGAGGCTCGAGACGAACATGAAGACCAGCGGGAAGAGGAAGAACACCGCGAGGATCGACATCGACACGTACGTGAGGATGCGGCCGTTGCGGCCCTCGGAGGAGCGGGTGCGCGTGCGGCCGGACGAGGCCTGACGTGCGGGGCGCGCGGGGCGCGCGGCGCGGGCGGCGCCGCCGGGGCGCTCGAGGGTGCTGGTCATGTCAGTTCTTCTCTCGGGTCAACCAGCGCTGGATGAGCGCGATGATGAGCACGGCGACGAAGAACAGCAGGGAGATGGAGGCGGCGTAGCCGATCTCCTGCTGCTCGTAGCCCTTGCGCACGGCGTGGAACACGACGGTCGAGGTCGAGTTCAGGGGACCGCCCTGGGTCATCACGTCGACCTGCACGAACAGGCCGAGGGCGGCGATGGTGATCGTGACGAGGACGAACACCATGGTGGGACGAAGACCCGGCCAGGTGACGTTGGTGAACTGGCGCCAGCGGCTGGCGCCGTCCATGCGAGCGGCCTCGTACAGCTCTTCGGGGATGGTCTGCAGGCCCGCGAGCCAGATGATCATGTGGAAGCCGACGGCCTGCCAGATCGACAGCACGATGATGGCCGGCAACGCGGTGCTCGGGTCGTTCAGCCAGTCCGCGCCCTGCAGGGCGCCGAAGGTGAGCGTGTCGATCATCGAGTTGATGAGGCCGTCGCTCTGGTACATGAAGCGCCACAGGATCGACACGACCACGATCGAGGTCACGACCGGGATGAAGAAGACGACCCGGAAGAACGTCGTGCCGCGCAGGCGCTGGTTCACCAGCACCGCGAGCAGCAGCCCGAGGCCCGCCTGGACGGGGACCACGACGATCGCGAACAGGAACGTGTTGAGCGCCGACTGCAGGAACACCGGGTCGGCGGTGAAGGCCCGGAAGAAGTTGTCGAGACCGACGAAGCGCGGCGGGTTCGGCGAGATCAGACGGGCGTTGGTGAACGACAGCGTGAAGGCCAGCAGCACGGGGACGATCAGGAAGAGCAGGAGCAGGAGGGCTGCGGGGGCCATCATCGCCAGGCCCGCCCACGTCTCGCGTCCGCGGGACGAGCGGAAGCGGCTGAGGGATCGGCGCGGCTGCTTCGCCGCGGCGACCGGAGGAGACACGGTCATCAGGTTCTTCTTTCGCGGGTCGCGGCGGGGGCCCGGGAAGGGCCCCCACCGCTGGGCGCGGCGTTACTTCGCGCCGTAGCCGTCGTTGGACTCGATGTTGGTGTCGATCTCGGTGACCGCGGCATCCAGGGCCGACTGCACGTCGGCGCCGTTCATGATGTCTTTGGCCGCCGTCTCGAACGTGGTCGAGATCACCGCGTAGGCGGGGGTCTCGGGACGAAGCACGGCGTACTCCTTCGAGAACTCCGCGAACGGACGCAGGGCGCCGTCGGTGGAGTTGAAGTACTTCGACGCCTCGGTGGCCGCCTCGGTGGCGGGGATCACGAGCTGCTCGTCGGCGAACTGGGTGATGTACTTGTCGTCGAAGCTGAACTCCAGGTACTCACGCGCGCCCTCGGGGTCGCTGCACGAGGCCGAGATGCCCCACTGCCACGAACCGCCACCGATCTTGGGGCCGTTGCCGAGGTCCGGCGGCGGGAGGATCAGCAGGTCGTCGCCGACGGCATCCACCGACGCGAGACCGTTCCACACGCCGGTGTAGCTGAGCGCGACCTTACCGTCGACGAACTCCTGGTTGCCCACGGTTCCGCCGCTGTTGGCGTAGCCCTTCTTGAACAGGTCCTGGAACCAGGTGCCCCACTTCACGGCATCCGGTCCGTTGAGGGCACCGTCGGCCGAGAGCATGGTGTCGCGGTCGATGAGGTCTCCGCCGAAGCTCTGCAGGAACGGGGAGTAGGCGTAGGGCCACCACTCGCCCTTGTCCTCGGCGCCGAGGTCGATGGGGGTGTCGTAGCCGGCGGCCTTGAGGGTCGCCAGTGCCGCGTCGAACTCATCGGCGGTCCAGGGCTGCTCGATGGTGGGGATGCGGATGCCGTTGGCGTCGAGCACCGACTTGCGGGCGAAGATGCCCAGTGCGGCATCCCAGTAGCCGGCCGAGTAGATCTCGTCGTTGTACTTGCCGACCGCGGTCGGAAGGAGCTTGTCGGTGATGTCGCTGGAGATGTTCAGCGGCTGCAGGTAGTTCGCCCACGCCCAGTTGGGCATGATGGGGCCGTCGAGGTCGAGCAGGCAGGGCAGGTCGCCCGAGGCCGCCGCCGCCACGATCGCGTCGTTGTAGGCGCCCTGCGGGAACGACTCGGTCTTCACCTCGTACTTGTCCTGCGAGGCGTTGTAATCGCTGATGATCTGCTGGTAGACCGCGAGCTCGGCGGGGTTGCCGGCGGAGTGGGTCCACATGGTGAGCACGGTCCGACCGTCTTCGGTCGTCGCACCACCCTGGCCGGCCTGGCCGCAGCCGGTCAGCGCGAGCGCTGCGACGACACCGGTCGCCGCGAGCGGGATGAAGGACTTCTTCATCGTGTTCCTTTCGAGTGGGCGGCGACATCGCTGTCGCCGGAGAGGGGGCCGCGTGGTGCGGCGTCAGTCCGTGACCCGGGTGTCCCGCGCGCTGCCGAGGGGCGCGGGAGGGCCGACGGAAGCCCGACGGACGATCGGGCAGTCCATGAGGTGGGGGGATTCGGTGTCCGCCTCGCGGAGGCCGAGGGCGACCTCCATGGCCCAGCGGCCCATGGCCGCGTGGGGGAGCGAGACGGTGGTCAGGGGCGGATCGAGTTCCGCCGCGACCAGCTGCTGGTCGTCGTAGCCGACGATCGACAGGTCTTCGGGGATCCGGATGCCGCGGCGGTGCGCCCACATGACGACACCCGCGGCGATGCGGTCGTTGAAGGCGAAGATGCCGGTGGGCCGCTCGTCTTCGGGGAGGGCCATGAGCTCGGCGATCGCGAGCTGTCCGCCGGCGGCGGCGGTCTCGGCGAACACGTGCAGCGAGGCGTCGGGTTCGACGCCGGCCTCGGTGAGCACGTCGATGTAGCCCTGCAGGCGCAGCTGGGCGGCGACGGGACGGTCGGCGTCGCCGTCGTCGATGTACGCGATGCGGGTGTGACCGGCGTCGACGAGCTCCTGCGTCGCGGCGCGGCCCCCGGCGTAGTCGTCGGGGACGACGGCCGGATACCCGCCGCCCTCGGGGCGGCAGTCGAGGAAGACGGTGCCCGCGGGGAGCCCGGCGGGCGCCGGCATGACGCGGTGGTACATCGAGGCGTAGACCATGCCGTCGACGCGGTGGTTGACGAGGGTCGAGATCGCGTCGGACTCGATCTCCGGGTGGCCGTCGGTGTCGACGAGGATGACGAGCCGGCCGTTCTCGCGGGCCACTTCCTGCGCACCGGCGAGCATGCGGCCGGCGAAGGGGGTGGTGGCGATGCGGTCGGAGACGAGGCCGATGGTGCCGGTGACGCGGGTGCGCAGGCTCCGAGCGATCGGGTTGGGCAAGTAGCCGACCTCGTCGGCGACGCGGCGGACCCGCTCCTTGGTCTCGTCGGAGATGCGGGACTCGGCGTCGTTCAGCACGAGCGAGACGGTCGCGGGAGAGACTCCGGCCGCTTTCGCGACGTCGGCGAGACGCACTCGAGTCATCGCTCCACCCTCCATTGGATAATCGATTTACCTTGCCGATAAAACGATTTATCAGCGACCGAGATCAGTGTGGGGTCTCGGATGCCACGGTGTCAAGTAACAGAACGGCAACGGTAGTGGCGGGGTGGTGGCGGGGCGCCGCGAAGTGGACGCGCGGAGGTGCGCGGGGTGCGCGGGGTGGGGTTTCAGTGCGCGCTGTGGCTGTGGATGTGGGGGTGGGGGTGGCGTCGAGGCAGCGGGGCCGGGGCAGCGGGGCCGGGGCGGCGGGGCCGGGGCGGCGGGGCCGGGGCGGCGGTGTGTGTCGCGGAGGGTGCGCGAGGCCGGGGCGGCGGGGTGTGTTGCGCGGTCGGGGCGCGGGGCCGCGTCGCTACCCGCGAGGCCGTTCATGATCGCTGAGGCCGCACGCGATTGTCGAGGCCGCATGCGATGGACGTCAAACGGGTGCGTCTTCGACGAACGAGTGCGGCCTCGGGTTGGATGCCGGGCCGCCGCCCGCCGGACGCCCGCCCCGTCCCGACGCCGCCCCGGGCGTCAGGCGGGGTCGCCGCCCAACGGACCCACGGCGGGGATCGGCCCGCCGTCGTCGGCGCCGGTCTTGCGGGCGCGGGCGATGGCGTTGCCGAGGTGGTAGATCACCAGGGCCGCGACCGAGCCGAGCACGATGGCGCCGAGCTGGAACTGCCCGAACTGCATCGAGAAGCCGGCGATCGCCATCACCAGCGACACGGCGCCGGTGTATTGGTTGACCGGGCGCGAGAAGTCGACCCGGTTGTCGACCCAGATCTTGATGCCGATGATGCCGATCAGGCCGTACAGAGCGGTCGTCACGCCGCCGAGCACCCCGGGCGGGATGGTGTTGAACACCGCGCCGACCTTGGGCGACAGGCTGAGCAGGATCGCGGTGAGACCGGCGACCCAGTAGACGGCGGTCGAGTAGACGCGGGTGGCCGCCATGACGCCGATGTTCTCGCCGTACGTGGTGGTGCCCGAGCCGCCGAACGAACCAGCGAGCGTCGTGGCGACACCGTCGGCGATGAGCGCGCGACCGGTGGAGCGGTTGGCCGTGGCATCCGTCATCGCGGCGACTCCGCGCACGTGACCGACGTTCTCGGCCACGAGCACCAGCACCACGGGCAGGAACATCGCGATGACCGACCAGGTGCCGGCCGAGGCGAAGTCGGGGAAGCGGAACTCGGGCAGTCCGACCCACGGGGCCGCCTCGACCGCCGCGAAGTCGATCAGCTGCTCACCCGTCGCGAGCTGGATCAGCACGGTCGCGACGTATCCGACGATGACGCCGAGGAAGATCGAGATCCGCCCGAGGAAGCCGCGGAACAGCACGCTGAACAGGATGACGGCGATCAGCGTGATCGCCGCGGGCAGGGGCTGCACCTGGAAGCTCGACCAGGCCACGGGCGCCAGGTTGAAGCCGATCAGCGCCACGATCGCGCCGGCGACGACGGGCGGCATGACCCGGTCCACCCAGCCGAGACCGACGAACTGCACGAGGAAGCCGACCGCCGCCAGCAGCACGCCGACCGCGACGATGCCCGCGAGCGCCGAGCCCGTGCCGGCCATGGTCGTGGCGGCGGTGATCGGCGCGATGAAGGCGAACGACGAGCCCAGGTAGCTGGGGAGGCGGTTCTTGGTGATGAGCAGGAACAGCAACGTGCCCACGCCCGAGAACAGCAGCGTCGTCGACACCGGGAAGCCGGTGAGCACCGGCACGAGGAAGGTCGCACCGAACATCGCGACGACGTGCTGCAGGCCGATCGCGACCGTCGCGCCCCAGTTGAGCCGTTCGCCGGGGCCGACGACGGCCCCGGGTTCGACGGTGCGGCCGTTGCCGTGCAGTTTCCAGCGGAACATGGGGCTCCTCGGTGGGGGTAGTGGGTCGGGGTCCCTTCGACAGGCTCAGGGACCGGTGCATAGGCTCAGGGGCCGGTGCTCAGGCTCAGGGACCGGTGCTCAGGCTCAGGGACCGGTGCTCAGGCTGCGGGACGGGGCTCGGGCTTCCTCGTTCGCGGCGCGGAGCGGTGGCTGAGCCTGTCGAAGCCTCCGCGGGCGGATCAGGATGCCGTGAGCAGGCGCAGCAGATCGGCGTAGCGCTCACGAGTGCGCTCGACGATCTCGGCGGGCAGCGCGGGCGGGTCGCCCTGCTTGTCCCAGTTCGCGGCGAGCCAGTCGCGCACGATCTGCTTGTCGAAGCTCGCCATGCGCTCGGCGGGCGTGGTGCCGGTGCGCCAGGCTTCGGCATCCCAATATCTCGACGAGTCCGAGGTGAGCACCTCGTCGGCCAGCGTCAGCACGCCGTCGGCGTCGAAGCCGAACTCGAATTTCGTGTCGGCGAGGATCAGGCCGTGCGCCTCGGCGGTGGCCGACGCGCGGCGGTAGATCTCGAGCGACGCATTGCGCAGGGCCGCAGCGGTCTCGGCGCCGACGAGCTCGACCGAGCGCTCGAACGTGATGTTCTCGTCGTGCTCGCCCATCGGTGCCTTGAACGCGGGGGTGTACAGCGGCTCGGGCAGGCGATCGCCGTCGTTCAGGCCTTCGGGGAGCGGGATGCCGCACACCGTGCCCGCCGCGCGGTACTCCGCCCAGCCCGAGCCGGTCAGGTATCCGCGCACCACGCACTCGATCGGCTGCATGTCGAGGGAGCGGACGAGCATCGCGCGTCCCTGCACGGCATCCGGGATCAGGGTCACGGCGTCATCGCCGTCGAGCGCGTGATCGGGCACGAGGTGATTCGGGATGCCGCGCCCGCCGTCGGCGCCGGCGAGCTGATCGAACCACCACAGGCTCAGGGTCGTCAGCAGCACGCCCTTGTCGGGGATGCCGGGCGAGAGCACGTGGTCGAACGCGCTGACGCGGTCGCTCGCGACGACGAGCAGGTGCACGGGAGGCGCACCCTCGGCCGTGTCGGCGGGGACGTAGAGGTCGCGCACCTTGCCGGAGTAGATGTGGCGCCAACCGGGAAGCTCGAGCGGGGGAGCGGAGGTCACCCGCTCATTATTGCGGGTGCGACCGGCGCGCGTCGGCGCTGATTGTGTCACACGCCGCCCTCCGGCGCCTGCCCCCTGGCGGCGGGCCGACCGTGACTACCCTGGATCAGATGACCGAGGCATCCTCAGACTCCACGGCATCCATCGATCCCCATCTGGGCAGTCGCCACAAGACGATCCGCGGGTGGGTGTTCTGGCCCGCAGCCGCCATCGCTCTGGCGTTCATCGCGTTCGCGATGCTGTTCCCGGCTGCCGCGGAGGCGACCTTCGGTGCGGTGCAGACCACGATCGTCTCGGCGTTCAACTGGTACTACGTGCTCATCGCGGCGTTCTTCGTGGTGTTCGCCCTCACGATGGGCTTCAGCCGCTTCGGGTCGATCAAGCTCGGCAAGGACGAGGATGAGCCCGAGTTCTCGACGATGTCGTGGTTCTCGTTGCTGTTCGCCGCCGGCATGGGCATCGGACTCGTCTTCTACGGTGTGAGCGAGCCGCTCAGCCACTACGTCGAGCCGCGACCCGGCGTGGAGGGGACGCCGAACCAGCTGGCGCAGCAGGCGATGTCGCAGACGTTCCTGCACTGGGGCGTGCACGCGTGGTCGATCTACGTCGTCATCGGCCTGGCGCTCGCCTACGCGTTCCACCGGCGCAAGCGCCCCCGCACGATCCGCTGGGCCCTCGAGCCCATCCTCGGCGCCCGTCTCGTGCAAGGGGCGTGGGGCAACGCGATCGATGTCGCGGCCCTCGTCGGAACCCTCTTCGGCGTCGCCACCTCGCTCGGCCTCGGCGTGATCCAGATCAGCGCCGGGCTCGACTATCTGAACGTCGTCTCGCCGTCGGTCATCAGCGAGGCGATCATCGTGGGCATCATCACGGGTTTCGTGCTCTTCTCGGTGCTCTCGGGTGTCGGCAAGGGCATGAAGTGGCTCTCGAACATCAACCTCGTCCTCGCCGGGGTGTTGATGCTCTACCTGCTGTTCACCGGACCCACCGAGTTCCTCCTGCGCGACGTCGTGCAGTCGATCGGCAACTACATCCAGAACTTCGTGGGCCTGTCGTTCACCACGAGCGCCTACTCCGGCGAAGACGGCGTCGCCTGGCAGGGCGCGTGGACCGCCTTCTACTGGGGGTGGTGGATCTCGTGGGCGCCCTTCGTCGGCATCTTCATCGCGCGCATCTCGCGCGGCCGCACGGTGCGCGAGTTCGTCACCGGCGTGATCCTGGTGCCCACCCTCGTCGGCATCCTGTGGTTCACCGTGCTCGGCGGCACCGCGATCTACGGCGAGCTGACCGGGACCGTCTCGCTGGTCGGTGCCGACGGATCCGTCAACGTGTCGACGGCCCTGTTCCAGATGCTCCAGGGCGTTCCGGGGTCCGTCGTGCTGTCAGTGGGGTTCCTCATCCTCATCGGGATCTTCTTCGTCACCTCGGCCGACTCCGGCGCGCTGGTCATGGGCATGATCGCCACGGGCGGCGAAGAGGAGCCCAAGCGCTGGGTGCGCATCTTCTTCACGCTCGCGACCTCGCTCATCGCCTTCGCCCTTCTGCTCGCGGGCGGATTGACGGCGTTGCAGACGGCCGCGATCAGCATCGCACTGCCGTTCAGCATCGTGCTGCTCGCCATCTGCGGGGCGACGGTCGTGGCGTTCCGCCGCGAGTTGCGCGCGTACGACAAGGCCGAACGCGCCCAGCTTCGCGCCTCGATCGGTGAGCATTACGGCCTCGAGGTCGAGGAGCCCAACCAGCGCGGCATCTTCGGCATCCCCGTGCGGTGGGGGCGGCGCCTCGTCGTTCCGCCGGCGACCCCGGTCGAGACCCGGTCGGACGCGGATTAGCAGACGCCGCGCGCGCCCGGGGAGGGTGGTCGCCGGTGGGTGTGTCGGCTGCGCGTCCGGTGGGTGTGGCGGCTGCGCGTCCGGGCGAGGCCCTCCATCGATAAACGCCCTCTCGTGGGGGAAACGCCTTACCGACGCGTTTCTTCCACACGAGGGCGTTTGTCGGTACGTGTGGCGGCTGCGCGTCGGGGTTGGGGATCGTCGGCGGTGCACCGGCGGCTGCGTGCCGGCGGCGGTACGTCGGTGGCGGTGCATCGGCGGCTGCGTGCCGGTGGGGCACGTCGATAAACGCCCTCGCGTGGGGGAAACGCCTCGTCGGGCCGTGTCCTCCGCGCCGGAGCGTTTCTCGGTGGCGGTGGCGGTGGCGGTGGCGGTGGCGGTGGTGGCGGTGGCGGTGGCGGCGCCCCGGCCGCGCCGCGGCGGCGCCCCGGCCGCGCCCTCGCGTGACCCGCGCGGGTGTATAGTCCATGTGGACTAGTCGACACGGACCAACCGCTGAAAGGGGGGATCGGATGCTGGACACCAGCCGCCTCACCCCGATCGCGGTCATGATCCTCGCTACTCTCCGCGAAGCCGACATGCACACCTACGAGATGGTGCGACTGCTGAAGGAGCGGGGCGACGACCGCCTCGTGCCCCTGCAGAAGGGCACGATCTATCACACGGTCGCGCGCCTCGAGCGGGACGGACTGCTCGCCGAGGTCGGCGTCGACCGCGACGGGAACCGTCCCGAACGGACGACCTACACACTGCTTCCGGCCGGTCACCGCGCCGTCGAGGCATGGGTGCGTGCGGAGCTTCCGCAGATCGACCGGGCGAGCGACTTCCGCGTGGCGCTGTCGGAAGCGCACAACCTCGACCGCGACGAGGTCGTCGCGCTGCTCGATCGGCGCCGCGACCTTCTGCTGGCCTCGCGCGCCCAGCACCGGGCGGGCCTCGAAAAGGCCGCCGAGCGCGAGACGCCCGAGCAATTCCTCGTCGAGCTGCAGCGGCAGTCCGCTCTGCTCGACGCCGAACTCGCGTGGCAGGACTCCCTGCGTGCGCGCCTCGTCGATCGCTCCCTCGCCTGGGGCATCGCCGAGATCCCCGAACACATCAAGAAGAAGCACCACGTCTCGAGGGAGACATTCGCATGACCGACGCCCGCGCCGCCTCCGCGGCATCCACTTCGACACCCGCCCGCAGCCCCTGGCCCGCCCTGTGGGCGTTGGTGATCGGCTTCTTCATGATCCTGGTCGACACCACGATCGTCTCGGTGGCGAACCCCGCCATCAAGGCGGCACTCGACCCGGACACCAACAATCTCGACAACGTCGTGTGGGTCACCAGCGCCTATCTGCTGACCTACGCCGTGCCGCTGCTGATCACCGGCCGCCTCGGCGATCGCTTCGGCCCGAAGAACATCTACCTCACGGGCCTGGCGATCTTCACGATCGCCTCCCTCGCGTGCGGTCTCGCGCCGAGCCTCGAGGTGCTCATCGCCGCCCGCGCCGTGCAGGGTCTGGGCGCCGCGCTGATGACGCCGCAGACCATGGCCGTGATCACGCGCACGTTCCCGCCGCAGAACCGTGGCGCCGCGATGGGCCTGTGGGGCGCGACGGCCGGTGTGGCCACCCTCGTCGGCCCGCTCGCGGGCGGCCTGCTCGTCGACGGCCTCGGCTGGGAGTGGATCTTCTTCATCAACATCCCCGTCGGCATCATCGGCTTCATCGCCGCGGTCGTGCTGGTGCCCCAGCTGCCGCGCACCGCACACAAGTTCGACATCCTCGGCGTCGTGCTGAGCGCCGTGGGTCTGTTCCTCATCGTGTTCGGCCTGCAGGAGGGCGAGCACTACGCGTGGGCGGCCTGGATCTGGGCGATGGTCGCGGCCGGCGTCGCCGTGATGGCGCTGTTCATCTGGACGCAGGCGCGCAGCACCGGCGAACCGCTCGTGCCGCTCGATCTGTTCCGCGACCGCAACTTCTCGATCGCGAACCTCGCGATCGCCGCCGTGGGCTTCACCGTGACGAGCATGGCGCTGCCGCAGATGTTCTACCTGCAGCTCGCGCGCGGTCTCACCCCGACCGAGTCGGCGCTGCTGCTCGTGCCGCTCGCGATCCTCTCGGGCGTGCTCGCGCCGTTCGCCGGCAAGCTGCTCGACCGCACCGACCCGCGGTTCCTGCTCGTGCCGGGTCTGCTGCTTGTCGGCGGGTCGCTCGGCCTCTACGTCGCGCTGATCCTGAACGACGCGCCGATCTGGACTTTCCTGATCCCCTCGGCCCTCATGGGCGTCGGGAACGCCGGCATGTGGGGTCCGCTCGCCACCACGGCCACCCGCAACCTCCCGCCCCGTCAGGCGGGCGCCGGGGCCGGCATTTACAACACCACCCGCACCGTCGGCTCCGTGATCGGCTCGGCATCCATCGCCGCCTTCATGCAGGCGCGCCTCGAGGCGAACCTGCCGGGGGCAGCGGATGCCGGGGCGAGCTTCGGATCCGGAACGTTGCCGCCGCAGATCGTCGGCGGTTTCTCGCAGGCGATGGGGCAGTCGCTCGTGCTGCCCATCATCGTGATCGGCGTGGGCCTGATCGCCGTGCTGTTCATGCGGCGCCCGTCGATGATCCGTCCCCACGGCGCCCCGCGCGAGACCGCATCCGCCGCCCAGGCGCAGGCCGCGCCGGCCGCCGCCGGCGAGTAGCCGACGCGACACGCGAACGCCGTCGTCCCCGTGCGGGGCGGCGGCGTTCGTCGTTCCCGCGTCGACTCGGCCCGTCGAATATTGACTTATACGCAGCTATAGTCAATATCGGGGACAGGCGCCGCGCCGCGGTCGTCCCTCTCGCCCGACGCCCCGAGGAGCCCTCGATGACCGCTACCGCCACTCCCACCGTCACCCCGTCCGTCCCCCGGCGTCACGCCGCCCCGGTCGCACCGCGATCGCCCTCGTGGCCCCGCGCGGCCGGCATCCTGATCCTCGCCGGAGGGGTCATGCTGACCGTCGCCACCGGCCTCGAGGTCGGCACCGACGTGGCGACCGATCCGGCGCCGGCGGCCGCCTTCTGGGTGCTGTTTGTCGGCAGCGTGCTCGCCCAGGTCGCCGCGATGTTCCCCCTCGCCCTCGGGCGCGGTGACGGCCACGGCGCCGTGGGCTCGTCGCTCGTCGGCAAGCTCGCGCTGCTCGGCTTCGGCGCGTTCCTGCTCGCCAACCACAGCCTGTACCTCGTCGTGACGTACCTCCTGCCGACCGCCACGCCCAGCGTCGGTGCGATGGCCTTCGTGCTCGGCGTCAGCGCCGTGCAGGGGATGCTGCTCGTGCTCGGCGGCGTCGTCATCGCCCGGGCGGGGGTGCTTCGCGGCGCGGCGCGCTGGGCGATCCTCGTCCTCTCGCTCGTCGGCTTCGCCCTCGGCGCCGTCGTCTCCGATCCCTCGAACGGGGTGCTGACCGACGTCATGTACTTCGTCTCGACCGGGGCGCAGATCGTCGCGGGCATCCTCATCGCGCGGGCGACCCTCAGCGCCGCGAAGTAGCGTTTGCGACGTGCCCCGCAGCTATCACTCCCCCCGGCGGCAGGCGGATGCCGCCGCCACCCGCGCGAACATCGTCGATGCGGCGGCCCGTCTGTTCATCCGCGACGGATACGTGGCCACCTCGATCAAGGCGATCGCCGCCGAGGCGGGGGTGTCGGTTCCGACGGTGCACCTCAACGGCCCCAAGCACTCGCTGCTGATCGCCGCTTTCGAGCGCACATTCGCGGGCGATGAGGGACGGCATTCCCTCGCGGAGCGGCCCGAACTCGTCGCGATCATGGGCGAGTCCGACACCGACACGGCCATCGCGCGATACGTCGAGTTCCTCATCGACGCGAATCACCGCTCCGCCGCCATCGTGCGGGCCATGCTCGCCGCCGCCGACAGCGACGAGGAGGTGCGCGCGGCTTACGAAGATCTCGAGCAGCGCCGCCACCGCGACATGACCATCGCGGCCAGCTGGTTCCTGCAGCGCGACCGCATCCGCGTCGACCAGGTCGCTCTCGCGGCCGATGTCCTGGGGCTCATCACCGGACCCGACCCCTGGACGCACTTCACCGTCGCCCGCGGGTGGCCCGTCGACGCCTACCGGTCGTGGCTCACGGCCCAGCTGATCCGCCTCTCCGACAACCTCGAGTAGTCGTCCTCCGTCGCCCGGCGGAGGGCCTCCTCCCCGAAAGACAGAAGACATGACCCGATCCGCCCTGCTTTGCAGCATGCCCGCCGTCGGCCACGTCGGCCCTCTCCTCGTCGTCGCGACAGAGCTCCAGCGACGCGGATGGCGGGTGCGGATGCTCACCGGCGCCCGCTATCGACGGATGGTTCAGGATGCCGGCATCCCTTTCCTCCCGCTTCCGCCCGAGGCCGACACGCTCGACGGGATCGGCGCCGGCGACGACGAGCGCGACCGCGGCCTAGCCACCATCAACCGTGGGGTCGAGCGCGCGTTCGTCGACCCCGCCGCGCCGGCGGCGGTCGCGCTCGACGAGATCCTGCGTCACGAGCCCGCCGACGTCGTTCTGCACGACATGACCTTTCTCGGTGTGCAGACGCTGTTCGCGCGCCACCGGGCCGAACGTCCGCTCACGGTCCTGTGCGGCATCGGCCCCGCCGGGTTCTCCAGTCGCGACACGGCACCCTACGGGCTCGGCGTCACGCCGCTCGCCACACCCGTGCTCAACCGGCTCCGCAACCGCATCCTGGGCGTCACGGCGAAGGCCGTGCTGCGACCGGTGCACCGCTCGCTCGACGAGTTCCTCATCGGAGTCGGCGCGCCGCCCCTCGGCGGCGCCTTCTTCATGGACGCCCTGTCGCGCAGCGACCTGCTCGCCCAGTTCACGGTCGCGGAGTTCGAGTACCACCGCAGCGACGCGCCCGCCCACCTGCGCTTCTACGGGCCCATGGCCACCGCCGCTGCGGCCCCCACCCCCGCACCGGCGTGGTTCGACGAGCTCGACTCCGCTCTCCCTCTCGTGCACGTCACGCAGGGCACGGTCGCCAACACCGACTACAGCGAGGTGATCGAACCGACTCTCACCGCCCTCGCCGACCTGCCCGTGCAGGTCGCGGTGACGACGGGCGGGCGTCCCGTCGACACGCTGCCGGAGCTTCCCGCGAATGCGTTCGCCGCCAGCTACCTGCCCTACGACGACCTGCTCGCCCGCACCAGCGTGCTCGTGACCAACGGCGGCTAAGGCGGGTTGCACCACGCGATGCGTCACGGAGTGCCGATCGTGATCGCGGGCGACTCGGAGGACAAGGTCGAGACCTCCGCCCGCGTGCAGCACGCCCGCGTCGGGGTGAACCTGCGCACCGGGCGCCCGACTCCGGATGCCGTGCGCTCGGCCGTCCAGCGCATCCTCGCCGATCCGGGTTACCGCGCCAGGGCGAGACGCATCGGCGACGCCATCGCCGTCGCGCCGGGGGCCGCCGGTCTCGTCGACGACATCGAGGCGATGCTGGTGGCTCGGGAGTGACGTACCGGTGACGCGATCGCCGTCGCGCTGAGGTTCGCGGCCTCGTCGCCGTAATCGAGGCGAGGCTCGCGGCTCATGGCCGACCACCAGGCGTCGTGGCATCCGTCCCGGATGGGGAGCCCCGGCCGCCATCACCCCCGGCGCACGCACACCAGCGCGTCGACGGGTCGCGCGCCGCGCGTCTCTCGCGTGCGGGTCTCGACGACGTCGAAGCCCGCGGCATCCACTCGCCGTCGCAGGTCCGCAACCGGCCAGCGAAAGGCTTCGGCGACGGCGTGGTCGAACGCCTCGACCTTCGAACCCGTGAAGAAGCCGACCAGCAGACCGCCGCCCGGCCGCACGACGCGGGCGAACTCGCGGAGTGGTGTCTCGATCGAGGCGGGGTCGTGATGGATGGTCGAGAACCACGACAGGATGCCACCGAGCGATGCGGGTGTCTCCTGGAGATCGTCGATGCTGCCGAGGCGGAAAGGGATGCCGGGATGCGCCGCCGTCGCATGCGCGATGAACCGCGGCACGAGGTCGACGCCGCGCGCGTCGAGGCCCCGAGCGGCCAGGTGAGCGGTCCAGTGGCCCGGTCCGCATCCCGCGTCGAGGACCGGCCCGGTGAGGGTCGACGCCCACGTGTCGACGAGCTGGCGATCGGAGGGGTGGACGGCCGCCATCGACCCGAGCAGGTCGATGTACTCGGCGGCTCGCGCGTCGTACGCAGCGGCGGGGGTCGGCACCGGTCGAGGCTACGGCGTGATCGAGTCGACGAAGACGCGCGCCTCGTCGATGAGCTGCATCCAGCGGTCCGCCCCGGCGTCGAGCGGGATCTCCGCCCACTCGCGCATCGGCCTGCCGCGCATGACCATGGGGGCGCCGACGCCCTCACCGATCAGCTCGCCGACCCGTCGCTCATGCAGCTTCACCACGAGGGAGCCGTTGTGCACCACGAAGGCGAAGACCTTCCCGCGGATCCGCAGGCCTTCGGTACCGAACATCCGGCCGATGTCGACGCCGGGCAGCCCGCACGCACGCGCCGCGATCGGGTCGAACACCTCGCGGCCGCGTGCCATGGCATCCCTATCGACCATGGCCGCCACGTTAGCGGCGCGAGCGGGGGTGGGGCCAGGGTTGGGGATGCCGGGGGTGTTGGGGAGGCGGGGGTGCGGGGGCTTCGCGGGGTGCGCGGTGCGGGGGCGTGGTTGCCGGGGCCGCGGGAGGCCGCTCCTAGGGCGAGGCCGGGTCCACCACCGCGAGCGGCCGGGGCGACGCAGCGACTAGCTCAGCGCTACCCGGGCGGCGATGTCGGTGCGGAACTGCCCGCCGTCCAGGCCGATGCGATCGAGCCCCGCGTACGCGGCGGTGCGCGCCTCGGCGAAGGTGGTGCCCGTGGCGACGACGCTGAGCACACGCCCCCCGGTGGCGACGAGCTGGCCGTCGCGCAGCGCCGTCGCGGCGTGGGCGACGTGCACGCCGTCGACCTCTTCGGCCTCGTCGATGCCCGTGAGAACGCGGCCGGTGACCGGGGCTTCGGGGTAGCCCTCGCTCGCGAGCACGACGGTGACGGCCGTGGCGTCGGCGAAGGCCGGACGCGGCTCGTCTTCGAGGGTGCCGGATGCCGCCGCCAGCAGCAGACGCGACAGCGGGTCGACGAGGCGGGGGAGCACGACCTGCGTCTCGGGGTCGCCGAAGCGGGCGTTGAACTCGATGACCTTGACGCCCTGCTCGGTGAGGATGAGCCCGGCGTAGAGGAGTCCGATGAACGGGGTGCCCTCGGCATCCATCTGCTTGATGACGGGCTCCGCGATCTCGCGCGTCACCTGCGCGACGAACTCGTCTTCGCCGCCGAACCGCTCGCTCAGCCACGGCAGCGGAGAGTACGCGCCCATACCGCCGGTGTTCGGGCCGTCGTCGCCGTCGCGGAGGCGCTTGAAGTCCTGCGCGGGGCTGAACGGAGCGACGTGGTCGCCGTCGCTGAGGAAGAACAGTGACACCTCGGGGCCCGAGAGGAACTCCTCGATCAGCACGGCGCCGGTCGGCAGATAGGTCTCGGCGTGGGCGATCGCGGCGTCACGGTCGGAGGTGACGATGACGCCCTTGCCCGCGGCCAGGCCGTCGGCCTTCACGACGTAGGGGGCGCCGTAGGCGTCGAGCGCCTCCTCGACGGATGCCACGTCGTGCGCGCGCGCGGAGCGTCCGGTGGGCACGCCCGCGGCATCCATGATGCGCTTGGCATAGGTTTTCGAGCCCTCGAGCTGGGCGGCGGCCTTGCCCGGACCGAACACGGGGATGCCGTGGGCGCGCAGTGGGTCGGCGACGCCGGCGACCAGCGGGGCCTCGGGGCCGACGACGACCAGGTCGACGGCCTCGGCCTTGGCGAATTCGAGCACGGCGTTCGGGTCGAGCGGATCGAGGTCGACCAGGTGGGCCTCGCGGGCGATGCCGGCGTTGCCAGGGGCGGCGAAGATCGCGTGCGTCTCCGCTTCGCTGCGGAGGGCGAGGATGATGGCGTGCTCGCGCGCGCCCGAACCGAGGACCAGGATTCTCACCGGCTTAGCCTACCGACCACGGGATCGGGCCTCCGGCGTCGGACACAACGCAGGTGTTTCCGTCCGGGCCCGGGGTTGTTCCGGCGTCCGGCGTGCGGCGGGGCGGCGAAATTCCTGCGTTGTGTCCAACCGGGCCACGGCTTCGGGTCGCCGCCATTTGCCCGAGCCAACCTCACGTTGCCGCGGGTCCGTACACAACGCAGGAATTCCGTCGGTCGCTCGAGCAGCTCCCGCCCCGGGGTGCGGTGAACGGAGCGGATCTCCTGCGTTGCGTCCGGCGGGTCGTCGAGCCGCAGCCCGCGGGTAGCGTGGATGCCATGCCTCCCCGCCGCATCGAGACCGGAGACGGCCGCGCCGCTCTCGCCGCCGTGGCCGCGGGTGACGCCCCGCGTCCGGCGACCGCCACCGCCGTGCGCTATCTGCTGCAGCTGCTCGTGGAGAAGGCGCCGGGCAACTCGGTCGAGATGCGCGTGCCGCCCTTCGGCGCCGTGCAGGTCATCGAGGGCCCGCGCCACACGCGTGGCACCCCGCCCAACGTCGTCGAGACCGACGCCGCCACCTGGATCGCCGTCGCCACCGGTCAGGAGCAATGGGCGGATGCCGTGACTGCGGGCCGCATCGTGGCATCCGGTGTCCGCGCCGATCTCAGCGCGCTGCTGCCGCTGCGGCCGTAGCTTCGGCGGCGACCGCCGAGCCGGAGCGTCGAATCACACGTGCGCTATCGGCCGGTCTGGTGGCAGCCGTTCGTCGAAACCGCACTCGCTTGCCGAGACCGCATCCGATCGCGGCCGAACGGGTACGGTCTCGGCGAACGACTGCGTCCTCGCTGTGGCGCGTCGAAAGGCCCGCGTCAGCGGCGGACCGGGTCGCCGCCGCCGGCGAGGAACCGCTCGAGATCGCGGCGGGTGGGGGCCGCTTCCCAGTCGCCCGGCACGAGGCAGGCCATCGCGCCGCAGGCGTTGGCGCGCACGAGGGTGTCAGCGGTGTCGAGGCCCTCGAGGTGCGCGCTGAGGTATCCGGCGACGAAGGCGTCGCCCGCGCCGACGGTGTCGAGCGGGTCGATGACGAAACCCGCGGCCTTGATCACCCCGGTGGCGGTGAAGACGGCCGCGCCGTCGGGTCCGCGCTTGACGACCACCTGGTCGACACCGCGCGCCAGAAGGTGCTCCGCGGCATCCGGGGAGAGCAGGTCGAGCTCCTCCACCCCGCCGAACACCAGCGTCGCGCGCTCGGCGATCTCGCGCAGGATCGGCCCGGCGACCTCGGACGCCGCAAGCGCTGAGCGGTAGTTCACGTCGAAGCTCACTGGAACACCCGCAGCTCGCGCGCGGTCGACGGCGTCGAGCACGGCCGCCCGCGCCGTGTCGGAGAGCAGCGGGGTGATGCCGGTGACGTGGAGCAGGCGGGCATCCTCGATCCATCCCGCCGGCAGATCGGCGGGCTCGAGCCGCGAACCCGCCGAACCGCGGCGGTAGTAGTGCACGGCGGTGGATGCCGCGGACGGACGCTCCTTCAGCATCAGGCCCGTGGCCGCGCCGGCGTCGACGATCGCGCGCACGTCGAGGCCTTCGCCGCGGAGCTCGCGCGTGATCCGCTCGCCCAGGGGATCGTCGCCGACGCGGCCGAGCCACGCGGTGCTCACGCCCAGGCGCTGCAGCCCGACGGCGACGTTGCTCTCTGCCCCGCCGATGCCCAGGGTCAGGCCGGACGCGTGCCGCAGCGAGCCGATCTCGGTCGTGCGGGCGAGCGCCATCGTCTCGCCGAAGGTGACGACGCGGGTCATGAGCGGCCTCCCCGACCGTGCTCTGCGACCCCGGCGCCACGAGCGGGGGGACGGGTGACCCCGGCGTCACGTCGAGCCGCGGACGGGGTGACAACGCTGCGAGGAGCCGGGCGCAGTCGGGCGCCGCGACGAGCCGCGACCACCCCGGTCACGTCCCGACCCCCGCGCACACCGCAACGAACCGTCCCGCCCGCTCGCGCAGTGCCCCGAGATCGCCACCGCGGAACGCGTCGCCGAGCAGCGGTCCGCCCACGCTGACCGCCACGGCGCCCGCCGCGAGCCACGCGGCCGCGCTGTCGGCATCCACTCCGCCCGAGGGGACGACGGCGATGTCGGGGAACGGTCCGCGCAGATCCTTCAGGTAGCCGGGACCGACCTGGCCGGCCGGGAAGATCTTCACCGCCGAGGCGCCCGCCGACCACGACGAGAACAGTTCGGTCGGAGTGATCCCGCCGGGGATGATCGGCATGCCGGCCGCCACCGCCCGCTCCACCAATGCGGAAGAGGTGATCGGCGTCACGACGTAGTCGGCGCCGACCTCGATCGCGCGCTCGAGCTGGTCGAGGGTGGTGACGGTGCCGATGCCGAGATCGCCGTCGAACGACGATCGCAGCGCGGCGAAGGCGTCGAAGGTGCCGGGCGTCGTGAGCGTCAGCTCGACGCTCTGCACGCCCGCCTGAGCGAGGGCGCCGAGCACCGACTTGTAGTCCGCGGCCGCGGAGGCCCGGGCGACAACGACGAGCTTCGACGACAGCGTGCGGGCGGGCAGCTCACCAGTCATGGACGGTCCCATCGAGCAGACGGTTCACCGGCAGGTAGGCCTTCGTGTACTCGAACGCGCTCGCCGCGTCCTCGTCGAGCTCGACGCCGAGACCGGGCTGATCGCCCGGGTGCAGGAAGCCCTTGTCGAAGGTGAAGGAGGTCCGGAACACCTCGAGCGTCTGCTCGTTGTGCGGCATGTACTCCTGGATGCCGAAGTTGTGGATCGCCAGGTCCAGGTGCAGGGCCGCCGCCATGCCGACGGGCGAGATGTCGGTGGGGCCGTGGATGCCGGAGCGGATGCCGTAGATCGCGGCGAAGTCGAGCAGCTTCTTCATCGCCGTGATGCCGCCGGTGTGGGTCACGGCCGAACGCACGTAATCGATCAGGCGCTCGGTGATGAGCGTCTGATAGTCGTAGACGGTGTTGAACACCTCGCCGATGGCGAGCGGGGTCGTGGAGTGCTGGCGGATGAGGCGCAGCGCCGTCTGATCCTCGCCGGGGGTGGCGTCCTCGAGCCAGAACAGGTCGTACGGCTCGACGTCTTTCGCGAACCGCGCGGCCTCGATGGGCGACATGCGGTGGTGACCGTCGTGCAGGAGGCGCAGGTCGGTGCCGAACTCCTCGCGGATCTTCGCGAACACCCCGGGCATGTGGTTCAGGTACTGACGCGTGTCCCACTGCTCCTCGGCGGGGCGGTCGCCCGAGCGCTTGGCGGGCTCGTAGTCGTAGCGCACGCCCGGACCGGCGGCCGAGACGCCGTAGATCTGACCGAGGCCGGGGACGCCGGTCTGCACGCGCACGGCGGTGAAGCCGAGCTCGCGGTATCCGGCGATCGCGTTCGAGAGGGCGGCGAAGTCGGTGCCCGAGGCGTGGGCGTAGACGCGCACGCCGTCGCGGCTCGCTCCTCCCAGCAGCTGGTATAGCGGCATCCCGGCCTTCTTGGCCTTGATGTCCCAGAGCGCCATGTCGACGGCGGCGATCGCGGCCATGGTCACCGGCCCGCGACGCCAGTAGGCGCCCCGGTAGAGGTACTGCCAGGTGTCTTCGATGCGGTCCTCGTCGCGGCCGACCAGCATCGAGGCGAGGTGGTCGGAGAGGTACGACGCGACCGACAGCTCGCGGCCGTTGAGGGTGGCATCCCCCCAGCCGACGACGCCGTCGCTGGTGGTGACCTTCAGGGTGACGAAGTTGCGGCCGGGGCTGGTGACGATGACGTCGACGGAGGCGATGCTCATGGGGGACTTTCTGGTCGAAGGGGAGGGCGCGCGGGGGATCGTGGCCGTCCAAGGAGCGGAGAAGGATGCCGGGCGGGTCCGCCGTCACGGGCCCGCCCGGGGTGCGGGGCGTCGAGCCCCGCGGTTCACATCGCGGCGCGCGGGTCGGTCAGGTCGCGACCGGTCCACTCGGGCGCCACGATCGCGGCGACCAGCGCCGAGGCCGTGAAGATGCCCATGAGCACCATGATCGGCACGATGCTGCCGGTCGCGGCGGCCACCCAGGCGGCGGCGACGACCGGGCCGATGCCCGTGGCGATGATGGCCGCGATCTCACGCACGACCGCGGTGAGGGTGTAGCGGTTACGGGCACCGAAGATCTCGGGGATCGAGATGTTCTCCATGGATGCCAGACCCAGCACCGAGATGTTGTGGATGAGCGCGTAGCCGACGAAGATCCAGCCGACTTCGCGCGAGTTGATCAGCAGCAGGGTCGGGACGATGAGCAGCAGCGACAGGGCCGACATCACGATGTACATCCGACGGCGGCCGAACTTATCGCCGAGGAAGCCGACGAGCGGGATCGTGATGAAGCCGATCAGCGACGACACGATGACGATCTCGGGACCGACCTCCTTGGAGATGGCGAGGGTGATCGTGATGAACGAGATGAGGTAGGTCTGCACGAGGCCGGAGTTGCCGGCCTGACCGAAACGGAGGAAGAACGACACGAGAACGGCCTTCAGAGGCTTCTTCTGCAGCGACTCGAGCGTGCGGATGTCGTTGGTCTCGGTCGCCACCTTCTGCAGTTCGGCGCGCGAGAGAGCCTTGCCGTCGACGACGTCGGTGCGCTCTTCGAAGACCGGGCTCTCCTTGAGGTTGAAGCGCACCCACAGGGCGAAGAGCATGATGACGGCGCTGCCGATGAACGGGATGCGCCAGCCCCACGCGATGACGTCGCTCTCCATCATCACGGCGAGCAGGATCGCCCAGATACCCGAGGCGAACAGCGTGCCGCAGTTGGTGCCGAGGGCGACCAGCGAGGCGACGACGCCGCGACGGTTGTCGGGGGCGTACTCGGCGAGCATGACGCCCGCGCCCGAGATCTCGGCTCCCGCGCCGAAACCCTGCGCCAGGCGCAGGATGACGAGGAGGATCGGGGCCAGGATGCCGACCTGCTCGTACGTGGGCAGCACACCGATCAGCGTGGTCGCGGCCCCCATGAGCAGGATCGTGTAGAACAGCACCTGCTTGCGGCCGATCTTGTCGCCGATGCGGGCGAAGAAGAACGCACCGACCGGGCGGGCCACGTACCCCACGCCGTAGGTCGCCATCGCGAGGACGACCGCCATCGCGGCATCCCCTCCGGCGAAGAAGATCTGGCTGAAGACGAGGGCCGCGGCGAGCGAGTAGAGCTGGAAGTCCATGAACTCCAGCGCGGTGCCGAGCCAGCCCGAGACGGCGGCGCGGGCGAGGTCGCCGACCGATCGTTTGGCGACGGGCGGCGACGTCGAGGCGTCGACGCCGGGGGCGGAAGAGCTGCTCATCGGATTACTCCTTCGTAGTGATGATGTGTCGGGTGTCAAAGGGAGAGGAGGACCTTGGCGGATGCCGAGGAGTCGCGCGCCGTGGCGAACGCGGCCGCGGCGTCGGTGGCGGGGACGACGTGCGACACGACCGCGTCGAGGGCATCGGTGGATGCCAGGAGGGAGATCGCGTCGTCGATCTCGGTCGAGAAGCGGAACGCACCTCGAAGCGTCAGCTCCTTGGCGAGCATCGGGGCGAGGTTCACGCCGATCTCGGCGTCGGGGAACATGCCGACCTGCACGACGGTGCCGGCGCGACGGGCGGCGCGCACGGCCTGGGTGAGGGCGACGCCGACGCCGGAGCACTCGAAGACGACGTCGAACGACTCGGGGTCGATCGTGTCGGTGTCGACGAGGAAGGTCTCGGCCGCGCCGAGCGACCGCGCCCGCTCGAGCGGTTCGGGGCGGACATCGCTCGCACCGACCACCGCGGCACCCGCGTTGACCGCGGCGGCGACGACGAGCAGACCGATGGGACCTGCGCCGATGACGAGGGCGCGCTTGCCGGTCAGATCGCCCGGGAGGCCGACCGCGTGGATCGCGACGGCGAGGGGCTCGGCGAGTGCGGCGCGCTCGAGCGGAAGGCCCTCGGGCAGCACGCGCACCATGTGCTCCTCGACGACGAGCAGTTCGGCCGCCCCGCCCTGGCGGTGCGGGAAGCCGGCGGCGCTGCCGAGGTAGTCGCCGCCCGTCCGAAGGTGCGGGCGCTCCTCGAGGCCCGGCACCGACGGCCCGAAGCGCGCGGGGTGCACGGTGACGGGCGTACCCGGCGCGAGGCGGCCGGAGGGGTCGAGGTCGACCTCGGCCGACAGCTCGTGGCCGGGGGTGAGCGGCTCGCGCACCGCATACTCGCCGTTCTTGCCGTGGAAGTAGTAGTGCAGGTCGGAGCCGCAGATGCCGACGTAGCGCACGCGCAGCCGCACCTCGCCCGCACCGGGTTCGGGGGCGGGGTGGTCTTCCCAGCGGAGGTCTTCCGCGCCGTGGATCGCGAGAAGCTTCATCGCGTCTCCTTCGTGTTCTCGCGCCGTGTCGGCGCAGGGTGGTCAGGGGGTGGTGGTCGCCAGGGCTCGGGATGCCGCGAGGGCATCGGCGATCGCGCTGTCGACGCCGCGCTGCACGATGGTGTCGAGCAGATCGCCGACCCGGTCGACGAAGGCCGTGCGATGGGCGAGGTCCTCGCCGAACAGGTGCAGGTCGACGATGGCGCGAGCGGCCAGGTCGCGGCCGCCGCGGGTGGCCCCCGCGG
Organism: Microbacterium enclense; assembly: GCF_001456955.1. Taxonomy (GTDB): domain Bacteria; phylum Actinomycetota; class Actinomycetes; order Actinomycetales; family Microbacteriaceae; genus Microbacterium; species Microbacterium enclense. Next base: position 154,885 of record NZ_KQ758467.1, read on the forward strand.
TGAGGCGTTCGCGGGCGGGGTCGGTCATCGCCGCCGCGTGCGGGCCCGGGTCGAAGCCGGCGGGCGGGGCGATGCAGGCGAGGTAGGCAGCGACCGTGAGGGCGATGAGGTGCGGGAAGTCCCCGGTGTCGAGCGCGTGCACGACCGGACCGGGGATGCGCTGGCCGAGCTTGACCGACCCGTCGGAGCCGACCTGGCTGGTGCGATGGCCGAGCGCGCTGTTGCCCCAGCGGGCGAACAGCTCCCGCTCGTACTGCTCGACGTCGACGCCCGCGGGGGCGGTGACCGACGGCTCGTACTCGTGGCGCAGCACGGCCGCGGCAGCGGCCTCGATGTCGGCTAGGGCGATGGCGTCCGGGATCGTCGGAACACCGCGCAGGGCGCCGAGGTAGGCGATGAGCGAGTGCGTGCCGTTGAGCAGGCGCACCTTCAGCTGCTCGTAGGCGCCGACCTCGTCGGTGAAGACGGCGCCGCCGGCCTCCCACGCGGGGCGGCCGCCGGCGAAGCGGTCCTCGATCGCCCACATCGTGAACGGCTCCGCGGGGACCGGTGCGTCGTCGCGCACGCCCAGTAGCGCCGCGACCCGGTCGGTGAACTCCGGCGTCGTCGAGGGGACGATGCGGTCGACCATGCTGGAGGGGAAGCTCACCGCGCGGTCGAGGTAGGCGAGAGCGTCGGCGCCCTCGGCATCCGGAAGCTCCTGCAGGAACGCGCGCACGAGCTTCTCGGTGTGCGATCCGTTCGACAGCAGGTTGTCGCAGCTGAGGATCGACAGCGGCTCCCCGCCCGTCGCGGCGCGGCGCTGCAGGCCCCGGGCGAGCTGCCCGATGGTCGAGCGCGGGTCGCCTCCGCGCAGGTCGGCGGCGACGACGGGATCGCCGACGTCGAGGCGCTGGGTCGAGGGCGAGTAGCTGTAGCCGTTCTCGGTCACGGTGAGCGTGGCGATGCGGATGCGCGGGTCGGCGAGATCGGCGACCACCCGCGCCGGATCGTCGGCGGCGACGTAGGAGTCGGTGTGCACGCCCGGGACCTCGAGCGAGGTGGTCTCGGGCGAGATCGTGGCGACGGCGTAGAGGTGGTCCTGCGCGTGCAGGGCGTCGACGATGCGACGCGATCGCGAGGCGACGCCCACGATGCCCCAGTCGCCCCCGGCGGCACGCAGCGCCGCGGCCGTGTAGACGGCCTGATGCGCGCGGTGGAAGCTGCCGAGCCCGAGGTGCACGATGCCGGCGGCCACGGGCGGCGTCGGCGCGGCAACGGACGTCGGCGTGTGACGGCTGAGGTGGGCGGTCATGCGCGGGCTCCGTCGGATGCGGCGGGGCGCGCGCTGCGGGGATCGTCGATGATCGGCATGAAAACAGTGTGCGTTAGTTTGTACAAACTTGTCAAGTGTTTACACGAGGCGATGAAGGATGATGGAGACACGGCGACGGGAGGCGGAGATGGCGGCGAACCTCACAGAGGTGGCTCGGCACGCGGGCGTGTCGATCGCGACCGCATCGCGCGCCTTCGGCGAGCCCGACCGACTCGCGCCGGCCACGCTCGAACGCGTGCGCAAGTCCGCGGTCGAGCTCGGCTACGCGACGCCCCAGGTGGCGACCGGCACCCGCACGATCGCGGTGGTGGTCCCGGATGCCGCGAACCCCGTGTACGCGACCCTCCTCAAGGCGATCCAGGGGCAGGCGTGGCATGGCCGGCACCGCATCGTGCTGTTCGACGCCGACGAAGACCTGCGCCGCGAGCGCGAAGCCATCGAGCTCGGGTGCCGCACCGACGGACTGGTGCTGTGCTCCCCGCGCCTTCCCGAAGCCGAGGTGCTCGCCCTGGTCGGCGACACCCCGCACGTCGTCATCAACCGGGTCCTGCCCGGCGCATTGTGCGTGGTGATGGATGCCGAGCGAGGACCGACGCAGGCCGTCGAGCATCTGTCGGCCCTCGGTCACGACCACGTCGCGTACGCGTCCGGCCCGCACGGCTCGTGGGCCGACGAGCAGCGCGCCGACGCCGTGCTCCGCGCGTGCGAGCGCTTCGGCATCCGCCTGACCCGGCTCAGCCACCACGCGGCATCCATCCAGGGCGGCCGAGCGGGGGCGGCCGCTGCGGTGGCCAGCGGCGCGAGCGCCGTCATCGCCTACAACGACCTCGTCGCGCTCGGGCTCGAGGCGGGCATGGCCGAGCTCGGCCGCGTGTGCCCCGACGACATCAGCATCGTCGGCATCGACGACATCGAGCTCGCCGGCGCCGTCACGCCGAGCCTGACGACGGTGCGCATGCCCATCGCGCGCTCGGGCGCCCTGGCCGTCGACCTGCTGCTGCAGGCGATGGTCGGCACCGCGCCGACCGACGACACCGTGCTGCCTTCGCAGCTCATCGTGCGCAGTTCGACCGCGCCCCCGGGCGGCGCCCGGGCCTGAGCCGCCGTCGGCGCCTGCCCCATCGCGCCTGCCTCGACGCCGAAAGGTCACGACCCGTTCCGACCCCTGCGGTGGGAGAATAGGCCTATGGCCGAGCAGCCCGCCCCTCAACGACCGGTGTACGTCCGCGACGATTACGAGACCGCGACCGTCCGCCGCGCGCCGAAGTACGGCGTGTTCCTCGCGGCGGGCGCCTCCCTCGGCATCCTCGTCGCTCTGCTGCTCACGGTCGTGATCGACGGATCCGACATCAGCCCCTATACGCAGGTCGTGTACTCCGAGTTGCAGGTGTTCGGCTTCACAGCGCTCATCTGCGTCGTCGCCGGCGTCGCCCTCGGCGCGATCGTCGCGCTGGTGTTCGAGCGGGTGCTCGGCCGCCGCACCCGCCAGGTCACGGTCGATCACGAGCAGTACGAGGTCTGAACCTCAGGCCAGCTCCGCGATGATCGGGTGGATCGCGGAGTCGAAGGCCACGACGTCGCTGCGCAGGCCATCGGTCACCGCCACCGTCAGCGATCCGATCCACCACACGCCGCGCTGCGTGAGCGGCAGCACCTGCACGTTCAGCTCGAACGAATGCGCCCGCCGGCCCACCGCCCGTTCGTGGGCCGCGATAGCGCTGGCGTAGGCGCGGTACGACACCCCGGGGCGCGCCGCCGACTCCCGCGCATAGCGATCATGCGCGAGCCGGGCGAAGTCGACCGCGTCGTCGGCGTGCGCGGTGATGGCCTCGCGCAGCGCGTCCGCGCCGTCCACGGGTAGCGCGATGAGGCCTTCGAAGCCGTCGACGAGTTCCAGGGGGACGGGCGACGGGTGCGCCTGCGGTTCGACGGTCATCGCCCAGAAGCCGCGCCACTCGCGCTCGAGCTGCGCGTGCGCGGCATCCGTCTCATTGCGGACGACCGGCGGGGGCACGCGCCGCAGGGCCGGGAGCTCCTCGGGAGAGCGGATGCCGAGCACCTGCCGCAGATACAGCGCGACCAGCACCGACTTCGCCGCGTCCTCGCGGATCACCCACTCCGGCTGGCCGCCCGTCATGGCGTCATTGTAAGGACGCGCCGCGGGCCGGGCGATGGCCCTTGCGCCCCGTGTGTCGGCAGTGGCGGGGGTCGTGCCGCGGAGGTGCCGTATCGCCGGGCGGGGCGTGGGCGGAAGGGAGGGGATCGGCGCGGGGGAGGATGCCGGGACCTCGGTCGGTCCTCCCGTCGCGGATTCTCCTCCGCTCGCGTGGTCCGGCGGTGCTGCGCGCGCGGGGTGGGGCTGATTCGCGGGGGAGGGGATCGGTGGAGGGGAGGATGCCGGGACCTCGGTCGGTCCTCCCGTCGCTGATTCTCCTCCGCTCCCGGGTGGGGCCGGCGAGGGGGCTTCCCGACCGCTCCTCCCCACCCGGTTCTCCACAGGTGATGGCGCCGGCTCCTGCATCCGTTCGAGCCGGTCGGGCACGCTACTGCGATGAGCGCACCCCTTCCACGACGCATCGACGCCCTCGTCAGCCGTGTGCGCGTGCTCGACGGGGTGGCCTCCTCCGCCCGGCTCCAGCGGGAGGGAGCATCGGCCGCCACGATCGCGGCGGCCGTTGCTCGCGGAGATCTCGTGCGGCTCCGCCGTCGGTGGCTTGCGCTCCCCGATGCCGATCCCCTCCTCGTCGCCGCGGCGCGGGCGGGGGTGACGCTCGCGTGCTGCACGGCGGCCGTCCGTCACGGGCTGTGGGTTCTCGACCGCGACGTTCTCCATGTCGCGGCGCCCGCGCACGCGGGGCGCATCACTGTCGCGGGGGGAACGCGTGTCCATCGCGCGCAACCGCTGCTTCCTCGGCATCCGGAAAGCCTGATCGACGAAGTCGTCAACGTTTTGGGGCTCGTGAGCGTGTGTCTTCCGGTGGAGGAGGCGTTGGCCGTGTGGGACTCGGCGCTGAACAAGAAGCTCGTCACCCTCGACGAAATGCGTCGATATCCCCTCGGCGCACGGGCGCGCCGGCTCGCCGATCTGGCAACGCCCCTGCCGGACTCCGGACTCGAAACCTTCTTGATCGTCCGGTTGCGATGGCTGGGCGAACGGCTTTCGCCGCAGGCGTGGATACTCGGTCATCGCGTCGATCTGCTGATCGGCGAGAGGCTCGTCCTTCAGGCCGACGGCGGGCATCACGTCGGCGCGCAGCGCGAGGCCGACATCCGCCATGACGCCCTGCTGGCACTCAACGGCTACCACGTCATTCGCGTCGGGTATCGCCAGATCGTCGATGACTGGCCCTCCGTCCAGCTGCTCATCACGCAGGCCATCGCGCAGGGCTTGCATCGCGCGCACTGACGCCCGCCGCGTGGGCCGCCCGAGTTCGTGGGAAGGAGGAGATTCGTGCGGGGGAGGATGCCGCGGAGCCGGTTCGTCCTCCCGTCGCTGTATCTCCTCCCGCCGTCGCCAGAGCCGTAGCCGTCGCGCGGCGCGCATCGCGTCGGTCTCGGGTCTGTTGCTGCGGTCGAGGTGCGCCGGGCGGGCTGCCGGGTCTGTGGGAGCGGAGGAGATTCGTGCGGGGGAGGATGCCGCGGAGCCGGTTCGTCCTCCCGTCGCTGTATCTCCTCCCGCCGCGAGCTGCCCCCGGCCGGAGCTGCCCGCCCCGCCCCGAGCGGATGCGACCCGCCGGAGCCCCGCGCGCCGCGCCCCGCACCGGCGCCCGTGCCGGCTCCCCGCGCGACGCGCGTGTCGACCCCGGGTAGTCTGTTGCGGTGGCCTCAGCTCCCCACGAAAACCCGTACTCCGCCGCAGGCGTCGACACCGCCGCCGGAGACCTCGCCGTCGAACTGATGAAGTCGGCCGTGCGCCGCACCCACGGACCCGAAGTGCTCGGGGGAGTGGGCGGCTTCGCCGGGCTCTTCGACGCCTCGGCGCTGCGCGACTTCGCCAAGCCGTTGCTCGCGACGAGCACCGACGGGGTCGGCACGAAGGTCGCCATCGCGCAGGCCATCGACAAGCACGACACCATCGGCGAAGACCTCGTCGGCATGGTGGTCGACGACATCGTCGTGGTGGGCGCACGTCCGCTCTTCATGACCGACTACATCGCGTGCGGCAAGGTGGTGCCGCAGCGCATCGCCGACATCGTCGCGGGGATCGCGCGCGGCTGCTCCCTCACGGGCACGGCGCTCGTCGGCGGCGAGACCGCGGAGCACCCGGGGCTGCTCGGCGTCGACGACTACGACGTCGCAGGGGCGGCGACCGGCGTGGTCGAGGCCGACCGCGTCCTCGGCGCCGACCGCGTGCGCGGCGGCGACGTCGTGCTGGCGCTGGCTTCGAGCGGCCTGCACTCGAACGGCTACTCGCTCGTCCGCCACATCATCACCGGCGCCGGCATCGCGTACGGCTCGGCCTCCGCCGACCTCGGCGGCACCTGGGGCGAAGCCCTGCTCGAGCCCACGCGCCTCTACACCTCGCCGCTGCTGCGTCTGCTCGACGACGCGGCCACCGGGTCCGGCATCCATTCGCTCAGCCACGTCACCGGGGGCGGCATCGCGGCCAACCTCGCGCGCGTGCTGCCGCAGAACACGTGGGTCGACGTCGATCGCTCGACGTGGAGCCCGTCGCCGGTGTTCCGCGTGCTCGCCGACATCGGCGGGCTCGAGCTCACCGCGACCGAGGGCACGTGGAACCTCGGCATCGGCTTCCTCGCCGTCGTCGCTCCCGAGATCGCGGATGCCGCGACTGCGGCGTTGACGGCCGAGGGCATCGCCACGTGGCAGGTGGGCGTCGTCCGCGACGACGCGCGCCCCGAGGGCGACTACGAACAGGGCGCGAAGGGCGTCGACGGAGGCGCCGTGCGCCTGGTCGGCTCGTACGCGGATGCCGGTCACCCGGCGAACGGAGCGAACTAACACCCCATGTGCGGCATCGTCGGCATGGCCGGGCAGGGCCCGGTCAACCAGGAGATCTACGACGCGCTCCTCCTTCTCCAGCACCGGGGACAGGACTCCACGGGCATGGCCACGGCCGAGTCCACCGGCGTCTTCCACATCCACAAGGCCCGCGGTCAGGTGCGCGAGGCGTTCCGCACCCGTGACATGCGCGCCCTTCTCGGCGACATCGGCCTCGGCCACGTGCGCTACGCCACCAAGGGCACCGCGTCGAACGAAGAAGAGGCGCAGCCCTTCTATGTCAACGCCCCGTACGGCATCGTGCTGGTGCACAACGGCAACCTCACGAACACGCGCGAGCTGACCAGCGAGCTGTTCAGCAAGGACCGCCGGCACCTCAACACCAGCAGCGACACCGAGCTGCTCGTGAACATCCTCGGCTCCGAGCTGCAGTCCGAGATCACCGGACCCGACCTCGACCCCGCCCAGGTCTTCCGCGCCGTGACGCGCGTGCACGAGCGCGTCGAGGGCTCCTACGCCTCGATCGCCCTCATCGCCGGCTACGGCCTGCTCGCGTTCCGCGACCCGTTCGGCATCCGTCCGCTCATCCTCGGCAAGCGTCCCGCGCCCGAGGTCCCCGGCGGCGAGCCGCGTGACGAATGGATTGTGGCATCCGAGTCGCTCGTGCTCGAGAACGGCGGCTTCGAGGTCGTGCGCGACGTCGAGCCCGGAGAGGCCGTGTTCATCGCCCTCGACGGCACGCTCCACGCGCAGCAGTGCGCGGCGAACGCGACGCTCGCGCCGTGCTCGTTCGAGTACGTCTACCTCGCCCGTCCCGATTCGGTCATGAACGGCGTCTCGGTCTACGAGACGCGGCTCCGCATGGGCGAGCGCCTCGCCGACACGGTTGCGAAGTACACGCCCGCCGGATCCATCGACGTGGTCATGCCCATCCCCGACTCGGCGCGACCGGCGGCGATGCAGGTCGCTCGCAAGCTCGGCATCGAGTACCGCGAGGGCTTCTACAAGAACCGGTACGTCGGCCGCACGTTCATCATGCCGGGGCAGGCGGTGCGCAAGAAGAGCGTGCGCCAGAAGCTCAACGCCATGTCGACCGAGTTCCAGGGCAAGAACGTCCTGCTCGTCGACGACTCCATCGTGCGCGGCACGACCAGCCGCGAGATCATCCAGATGGCTCGGGATGCCGGGGCCACGAGCGTGACATTCGCGTCGGCCGCGCCGCCGGTGCGCTTCCCGCACGTGTACGGCATCAACATGCCCTCGCGGCACGAGCTCGTCGCCCACGGCCGCACGATCCCCGAGATCGCCGAAGAGCTGGGCTGCGACTACCTCGTCTATCAGGAGGTCGACGACCTCAAGGCCGCCATCATGGAGGGCACCGACCTGGTCGACCTCGACATGAGCTGCTTCGACGGTCGGTACGTCACGGGCACCGTGTCGGAGGAGTACCTCGCCTGGGTCGAGGGCAGCCAGGAGTCTTGACCCGCCGCGCGGCGGGGCACGTCGCGCTCGCCGCGGCGGCCGTCGTGCTGCTGGCGTTGACGCTGCGCATCGCGGTGGCATCGCTGTCGCCCCTGTTGACGGTCATCGGCCGCGACTTCGAGGTGCCGGCGGCCGTCGTCGGGCTCATCGGCATGGCTCCGCCCGTGGCCTTCGCGCTGTCGGGCATGGTGACCCCGGCGATCGAGCGCCGGCTCGGGCTGGAGCGCACGGTGCTCATCGCCGCGTCCGTCGGTGCCGTCATGCTCTGCCTGCGCGCCGCCGCCGTCGACGCCTGGATGCTGCTGGGGGCGACCGCCGGTGTCTTCGCCGCCGTCGGCGTGGCCAACGTGCTGCTGCCCACCGTGGTCAAGAAGTACTTCCCCGCCCGCATCGGGCTGATGACGACGGTGTACACGACCACGATGGCGGTCGCAACCTTCACCCCGCCACTCGTGGCGGTGCCGCTGGCGGGGGCGGTGGGCTGGCGGGGATCGTTCGTGACGTGGGCGGCGGTGGCGGTTGCGGCGGTCGTGCCCTGGGTCGCGATGAGCCTTCGCTCCCGCGCCTCGCGCGCCGACGTGCTCGCCGAGCCCCGGGCGTCGGTGCTGTCGCGCATCGTCCGCGTACCGCAGACGTGGGCGCTCGTGATCACGTTCGGGGTCAACTCCGCGGTGGCCTACGGGATGTTCGCGTGGCTGCCGCTGCTGCTGATCGATGTCGCCGGGGTGGATGCCGCCGAGGCGGGCGGCCTGCTGGCGCTCTTCTCGTTCATGGGGCTTCCGGTGTCGCTGCTGGTCCCCGTGCTGGTCGCACGACTCGGGCGCACCACCCCGTTCTACGTGGTCGCCGTCCTCGGCGGCCTGACGGGCGTCGTGGGGCTGCTCGTGGCGCCCGCGGCGGCGACGGCGCTGTGGGTCGTGCTGATCGGCATCCCTCCGCTGATGTTCCCGCTCGCGCTCGTGCTGTTCGGCCTGCGCACGCGCTCGCACGAGACGGCCGTCGCCGTCAGCGGCTTCGTGCAGAGCGCCGGCTACGGGTTCGCCGCGCTGATGCCCCTCGCGATCGGGGTGACGCACGAGCTGACCGGTGGGTGGACCGCCGGGCTGATGCTGCTCGGCGCGGCGCTGCTGCTGGTCGTGCCGGCGGCGATCATCATGGCGCGCCGGGAGTCCATCGAAGAAGCGTGGGAGCGGCGCACAGGCTCGACCTGGTGAGGGTGACCCGTCGCCGATAGCGGGTGAAGCGCGGCGTGAAGCGCCATGCCGGCGTCCTCGGGAGGCGGCCGGAGGAGCGAGAGGATCCGGTCGTCGAAGCCCTCCGGAGCAGGCGCTTTCCGTGTGGTACGCCGCCCCCTGGGAAACGACGGCGGCGGTGACGACGCACCTGTGCGTCGAACGTCTGCGTGCGCCGATGTCATCGTGGCATGACTCGGGCACTCGCCCATGTGCCCACCCGCCCCCGAGGTAACCGATGCCCGATCTCACCCCCGCCGCTCCGCTGCCGCTCCGGCGACGGACGGTGCTGCAGGCGACAGCCTGGACCGTTCCGGCGATCCTCGTGACGACCGCCTCACCCGCTGTCGCGGCGTCGGGTGACCGCATCGCTTTCATCTCCGTGCCATCCACGACCGCGGCGTGCGCGCCGACGACCGAGGTGCTCGTCCTCCGTCTCAGCGGCTCTTCTCCCGTTGCGGGACAACTCGTCGACCTTTCGCTCTCCGCCGGCTGGTCATGGGGACGGGGCGGCGGAACGTACATCTCGGATGCCGACGGAACGGTGACGGTGCCGGCAGGCGACATCGTGGCCGGGGGGACGGATGCCACCCTGACGGCCATGTGGGCCGGCGCGCGCGCGTCGACGACCCTCGCCGCGACCAAGACCGGCGGCCTCTCCTCCGACCGGCCGGCAACCCTGTCGAGCCTGCCGGATGCGGACAACGCCGACATGATGCGGCTGTCGTCGACCGGGGACACCCTCGTCGCGGTCACCTCGACGGGCGCGATCTGGAGTATCGACGGGTCGGGCTCGTGGACGGCGGTGGGAACGGGAGCGGCGAGCGGACCCGATCAGGCTGCCTTCCTCGTGACACGCTGGAATCGGGCCGCCTGGTGGATCAACGACGGCCGGCTGTTCTTCGGCGGCTCGCAGGCGAGCATCGACCCTCGGGCGAACAGCGATTTCGTGCGGTTGTATGCCCTCGGGGCGATCGGTGTCGCCGTGCGCGCGAACGGCGACGTGTGGAAGTGGGACGACGACAACGGCTACACCCTCCTCGGGCGCGGCGCGGCGACCGGCCAGAGTCAGCTCGCCGTCGCGGCATCCCCGGCGACGGGGGCCGGCTCGGCGGCGGTGTGGCTCAGGGCCGGCGTCGTGTTCGTCGATTCCGCCCCCGCGGATCTCCCCGCGGGGACGAACGAGGGGTTCGAACGCGTGTACTCGTGCCCCGGCGGTGTCGCCGCCGTCACATCGGGAGGAGTGCTCTGGACCTGGACGGCCGCGGCGGGGTGGAGCGCCGTCGGCACGGGAGCGGCGACCGGTGCAGGCCAGGCGACCTACCTCAAAGACGACGTCAACGACGGGCCGGTGTGGATCCGAAATGGTCGGTTGCGGTACCGGGACGAGTGGGCGAGCATCCCCTCGACGACCGAGAACCACGACTTCGTCTCGCTGACGGGGTGCGCGGGAACGGTTCTCGCCGCGAAGAGCACCGGAGATCTCTGGATGTGGAATCAGTGGCCGGGCTGGATCCGGCTGACCTCGAACGTCGCACCGGGGGCAGGACAATTCGCCTACCGGACCGACGACGGCGATCGCGACGCGAATTCGGCGTACTGGATCACCCCGCGGAGCTCTTGCTGATGCGGTTCCGCGTCGGGGTCGCCGATGCGCGGCGACGCACCGACGCGACGCTCGTGATCGCCGCACACGGCAATGGCGGTGACGATCACGTCACCGCCATGTCGCGTGTCAGCGGGGATGAGTCACGTCGCCGAGGTGCCGGATCGCGAGCCGCGACGCGCGGGGAGGCCTCAGGCCTTCTCGTCTTCGTACTCGTCGCTGTACTGGTCGGCCCACTTGTCGACGTACGCGTCTTCACCCGCTTCGGGTGCGCCCAGTTCGCGCTCGAGAGCCGAGTAGTTCACCGAGTAGGTGTCGTACTTCAGCTCACGGGCGATCTTGGTGTTCTTCGCCTTCTGACGGCCACGCCCCATGCGAGACCCCCTCACGATCGACGTCGAGGGCCGACGATGGGCCCTGCGTATTGCGGTTCCGGACCGAGCCGGTAAGAGTAACACCCAGGATATCACGGCGCATTCCGGCCCAGCCGTCGCGCGGTGTCCGCCCCGCGCCGCGGGCCGCCCGAGAGGAGTCACCATGACCGATCAGTCTGCTCGCACCGCCGCGGGGCCGGTGATCGCGGGCGTCGTCCCCGGACAGTCGACGCGGGTCGTTCGCGAAGCGGCGCGGCAGGCGGCTCTGGCGCATGTCGAGCTGATCGTCGTGCACGTCGACACCACGCGGTTCGTGGCGTTCGAAGACCCCGACGGCTACGTGCACTCCTCGACCGTCGACGTCGCCGGCGCGGCCGCGAAGGCGGCTCTCGACGAGGTCCGACGCGCTGCGGCGGAGGCGCTGGCGGGTGACCCGGTGGCCTGGAGCGTGCGCCAGGAGATCGGCGACCCCGCCCTCGCGCTCATCCGGTTGGCCGATGCCGTGCACGCCTCCGTGCTCGTCGTGGGCACGCGCAAGCGCGGCCTCGGGGAGTCGCTGCGGGAGTTCCTCACCGGCTCGGTCGCCGCGCGCCTCAGCCACCGTCAGCGCCGACCGGTTCTCGTCGTCCCGCAGGACGACCCGGTCGGCGCCGACGACCAGCTGCCGTGGGAGTGACGCGTCAGCCGCGCATGGCGTGAGCCACGGCGTCGGAGGCCTGGCGGAGCGCCGCCTCGATCTCGTCGACTCCGGATGCCGTGAGCTCGCCGCCGCGGGCGACGTGCGACCGCAGCTCCGAGCGCACGCGGCCACGGAACTCGGTGATCGCCGCGTCGGCGCGCGACAGCTGCTCGCGGCTGCGGGAGCGGGCGTCGTCGACGGGGGCGGTGTGCGCCTGCTCCCGTTCCTCGCGTGAGGCGGCGGCGAGGTCGGCCCGGAGGCTCCGCATGGCATCCCGCACGCTTCCGCGCACCTCGTCGGCGATGAGGCGGACGCTGTCGGCCAGACCGGCTTGGATGCCCTCGAGATCGCCCGTGCGGTTCGCGACCTCGGCCCGACCGGCATCCGTGATCTCGTAGACGGTCTTGCGTCCGTCGACGGTCTTGGTGACCAGGCCCTCCTCCTCGAGCTTCGACAGGCGCGGGTAGATCGTGCCGGCCGAGGGGGAGTAGGTGCCGCCGGTGCGCTCGGTGAGGGCCTGCATGAGGTCGTAGCCGTGGCGCGGAGCCTCGTCGAGCAGGCTCAGGATGTACAGGCGCAGGTCGCCGTGCGAGAAGACGGGGCTCATCACCACTCCTCCTCTCCGGCGAGCTCTTCGGGGCGCAGGCCCGAGATCCCGCGACGCAGCACCGTGATCTCGCCCGAGACGGTGTTGGCGCGCACATCGACGAACGAGCCGGCGAGGGCGCCGGTCGACCCGGTGTAGTTCGTGGGACCCGACCCCGACCGCACCTGGCCGTCGATCTGCACGCGGCCGCTGACCGAGCGCGAGACGTAGTTCGCGGGGAGCGAGCGGTCGAGGCGGATGGTGGCGGTGCCGCTGACGGAGTTCAGACTGATCGCCTGGGTGGCGCCGCTGGAGTCGACGAGCATCGCGCCAGAGACCGTGTCGATGGATGCCTTCGTGATGCGGCCCGTGGCCGCGACGTCGCCCGACACGCTGTTCGCGCTCAGGGCTCCGTCGAGTTCGCGCACCTGCACGTCGCCCGAGACGGCGTTGAGGTTGACGTCGCCGACGAGGCCGTCGACCATGATGTCGCCCGAGACGGTGTTCAGGCGCACGTCGGTGCGCAGGCCCGCGACCAGGGCGCTCGCGCTGACGACGCCGAGGGTCAGGGCGACGGTGCGCGGCACCGCGACGCTCACCTCGGCCTTGGGGCCGCCCGCGCCGAAGTTGCGGAACACCTCGAGGAAGTTGTCCCACCGCAGCTGCGGGTGGTCGATCTCGAGGCGGCCGTCGACGACCTCGATGCGCAGGTCTTTGACGGTGACGCCGTGCACCTCGATGCGGGTGTCGGTCTCGTCGTGGGCGATCACGTCGACCTGACCGCCCACGAGGCCGATCTTGAGTTCACGCACGGCATCGAGGTCGATGACGCGCGTCTCGCCGGGGTGGATGATCCATTTCTCCATTGCTGGGGCTCCTCACTCGCGATATATCGCGTTGACATGAGTATCGCGATATATCGTGTTTCCGTCAACCCCCCGACGACGGCGCGGCGCGCGCGTCGGTGGCTTCAGTGAGCGCAGCTAATCGCGGGCGGGGCTTTCGGCCGGTGGCTTCGACAAGCTCACCACCTGGGTGGTGGTGGCTTCGACGGGCTCAGTCACCTCGCGGCGAGGGTGGCTGCCTGGCTCAGCCACCTCGTGGCGCTGGCCGCCCGGACGAGAGAGGTTCCTGAGCCTGTCGAAGGAACCGGGACCCGCAGAAACACGGATGCCACGCACCAGAGCGGTGCGTGGCATCCGGGGCGGGCGAACCCGCCGGTGGGGAGGAGCGATGCGCACCCGAAACGCGTCGCTCCTCGGGGGGTCACACGGGCTTGCGGCCGCGGATCAGGCGGAACAACAGCACGATGAGAGCGATGAGGCCGACGATGATCGCGACCCACAGCAGGAAGTTCGCGGCCTGGCTCAGGCTGCCGAAGATCGCCAGCACGATCGCGGCGACGATGATGATGATCAAGAAGATGTTCATTGGGGGGATTCCTTACTCCCCGTGCCGGAACACGGGACCTGGCGAGTGGTGAAACCAACGTCCCATCCCCGTCGGCGTCCGCGCCCGGGGTTGACGACCGTCGAAAACCCTTGATAACCAGGCGCGTTGTCAACCCCGCGCGCGTGTGACGACTCCCGCCCGTAGCGTCGTCATCCCGACGGAAGGAGACGGCCATGCCCCAGGGACGCGGGTCGAACAGCCTGAAAGACCCCGAGCTTTACGAGGAACTACGCAAGCAGGGCGACTCGAAGGAGAAGGCGGCGCGCATCTCGAACGCCGCCGCGGCCCAGGGTCGCGAGAAGGTGGGTGAGAAGGGCGGGCACGCCGAGAACTACGAGGATCGCACCGTCGACGAACTGAAGAAGCGCGCCAAGGAGCTCGGCATCACCGGGTACTCCGGCAAGAAGAAGGCGGAGTTGATCGACCTGCTCCGCAACCACTGACGCGATGCCTCGACTGATCCGCGTCCGGCCGTACGAAGACCCCGGTTATCGCCGGGTGAGGTCGGGTTCGGGCTTCCGTTTCGTCGATCACACGGGCGCGTCCGCTCCCGAGCGCGACGCTGAGCGCGCGCGTGGTCTGGTGATCCCGCCCGCGTGGCGGGAGGTGTGGATCGCGAAGGAGCCGAACGCCCACATCCAGGCCGTCGGCACCGACGAGGCGGGTCGACGTCAGTACACGTACCACGCCGACTGGTCGAAGCGGCAGGACAAGGGCAAGTTCGCCCGCGCGCTTCAGCTCGCCGAGGCGCTTCCGCGGGCGCGCGCCCGCGTGACGCAGTCGCTGCGCCGCCCCGAGGCGGACCGTGAGCGGGTGCTCGCGGTGTCGTTCCGTTTCCTCGACCTCGTCGCCCCGCGCGTGGGCAATGCGCGCTACTTCGTCACCAACGGCAGCCGGGGCCTCACGACTCTGCAGAGACGGGATGCCACGGTCGAGGGCGACCTGATCCGTCTGTCGTTCCCCGCCAAGAGCGGCAAGCGCGCCGAGCTCTCGCTGCGCGATGCGGAGCTGGCATCCATCGTCGAGGAGCTCGCCCTGGGCCGCTCGCGCGCCGCGCTGCTGAGCTACAGACGCGGGCGTCGCCGCGTGCCCGTGACCCCCGGAGACGTCAACGGCTACGTGCGGTCGCTGACCGGCGGCCCGTTCAGCGCGAAGGATTTCCGGACGCTGCGCGGCACGATCCTCGCTGCGGAATCGCTGGCGAAGGTCGGTGCGACCGGCGGCAAGAACGAGCGCAAGAAGGCCGAGGTCGCCGCCGTCCGCGCGACCGCCGAGGCGCTCGGCAACACCCCCGCCGTTGCACGGTCGAGCTACATCGACCCCCGCGTGTTCGCGCTGTACCGCAAGGGCCGCACGATGGAGCTCGGCGGATCGAAGGATGCCGCGATCAGGCGTCTGATCCTGGGGGAGTGACGGCGTCGACGACGTCGGGCAGCCGGGGGACGGGCACGATGACGATGTCCTGCACCTTCCAGTCCAGGGCCACGCACCCCTGACGTGCCCGCTCGATGTCGGCGAGTGCCACCTTCCGGCGACGCGGGACGACGAACGCCTCGATATGGAAGACGTGGCCCTCGTCGCGTACGCGGCTGCCGGCCCGGGCCACCCAGGGCAGTCCCGCGAGGTACTGGTCGACGCGGCCGGCGAGCGGGTGCGGACGGTTGTCGTCGAAGGTGGTGGCGCGGGCGTCCATCAGGTCGACGACGGCCGCCCGGAGGTTGCTGACGCCGTCGTGCAGGATGCTGCCCGAGATGAAGATGGCGGCCGCGGCATCCATCCACCACAGCCCCACGCCGATGCCGAGCACCCCGACGATGGTGCCGAGGGAGGTCTGCCAGTCGGCCTTGTTCATGTCGGCGTCGGCGTAGAGCACCTTGTTGTGCAGCTCGCGCGCGAGGCCGAGCTTGAGGCGGCCGAGGATCACCGGAGGGATGCCGGTGACCGCCATCACCGCGATCATCAGCCAGCCGAGCCAGATCGTGACGCCGAAGAGATCGACCGTGCCGATCGTGGGGTGCTCGCCGCGGAGGAGGTTGATGGAGGAGTCGACCAGGAGGAAGGTGCCCATACCGGTCAGGGCGACCGCGGCCACGAGGTGTCCGACAGCGACGGAGCGGTGGAAGCCGTACGGATGCCGTGTCGTCGGCGGACGCCGCGCGAGCCGCACGGCGATGAGGAACGCGATCGGCGGGATGAACGAGAGCAGGTCTTCCGACCAGGCCGCCTTCATCGCTTGCGAGCTGCCGAGCACGATGAACACGAGCGTTGCGGTGACGACGAGCACGCCGATCGTGACCCACTCCAGGCGCACGGCCCGGCGCAGGGCCTCGACCTGCTTCGGCGGCAGT
Organism: Microbacterium enclense; assembly: GCF_001456955.1. Taxonomy (GTDB): domain Bacteria; phylum Actinomycetota; class Actinomycetes; order Actinomycetales; family Microbacteriaceae; genus Microbacterium; species Microbacterium enclense. The sequence continues at coordinate 170,921 of NZ_KQ758467.1, forward strand.
TCGGTGCGGCCGAAGCGCACGGTCTCGCCGCTCATGGCGCGATCCCTTTCCGCTGCGCTTCCTCGGTGAGGAAGCTCTCGAGCCGCGACAGGAAGGCGTTCTCGCCCAGCGGCACCAGCATCACGAGCTTGACCTTCTCGCCGTCGTCGAGGGTTGTCTCGGCCCAGGGGCGCGTCGTCCCCGCCTTGGTCGTCCAGGGCGTCTTGTCGGTGAGGCCCCCGGCGACGACGTCGAGGTCGCCGTCTTCGAGGCCTCGCACGAGCGACTCCTCGGAGCCGATCGTCCACTCGACGTCGGCGCCGAGCGACTCCGCGAAGCCGGTGAGCGCCTCGGCCTCGGTGCCGGTGGGCTCGCCGTCGCCGAGCTCGATCCATCCGTCGTTCGGTGAGACCCCCGCGCGCAGCACCCCGCCCTCGACGTGCTCGAGCGTGCCGTCGGGGTCGGACGGAATGTGGATACCGCACCCGCTCAGCACCAGGATGCCGAGGGCGGCCGCGAGGGTCGCCGCGCGTCTCGATCTGGCCACGGCGCTCCTCCACATCGACTCGGACGTCGTCATTGTGGAGGGGACCGCCGCGGGCCGTCGCGGGGGTTGCGGAGGTGGTCGGCGGGTCGTATCGGTTTGCCGAGGAGGCGCCCAGAGGTTGACGCGGACGGCTCGCCCTCGCACGAACAGGTCTGGGATCGTGCCCATGATCGCGGTGACGACGGATGGGCTCTCTTCTGCCCCTTCGCCTTCGCTGAGACCGGACTCGACTTGACCTTCACGAAGCCCGGTGCGGGCCTTGATCGGAGCCGTCGACCACCACAAGCCTGCGCGTAGACCTTCCCGAGAGAGTCGCCGGTACCGACGCGTGGCACGACACATGCACCAACGGACGCGTGTGAACATCGTATTCGTCGTCGGCTCCCTTCTTCCATCGGAGGGACGCACCACCTCGGAGACGTCAGGCCTCGCTGGGCGGATCGCTTCCGACTGTCAGTCCCGAGGGAGTCGTCCCATCAGTGCTGCTCAAGGATCCATTCGAGAAGCTCTCGCGGCTTCATCGTCCCCATGCCTTCGCGGACGACGAGGTCAGCCTCTTCGAACCGCGTATCCCAGGGGTCCCGGGTGTAGGGGATTGCGATGCAACGCATCCCCGCTGATTTGGCGGCGAGGACTCCAGCGACGGCGTCCTCGATCACAACGCAGCTCTCGGGCGCATGCCCGATCCGTTGGGCAGCCTCGAGGAAGACGTCGGGAGCCGGTTTGCCCTGTGGGACATCAAAGGCCGAGACGCGGATCGCTAGAAGGTCGGCCACTCCTATGGCGGTCAGGGCGGTGAGGATCAAATCATTCGATGAACCGGAGGCGACAGCCATCGGGATTCCCTGCGCGGAGAGAAGTTCAACGAGCTGAACCGCCTGTGGGAACGGGCGTACGGTCGGAAGAAGTCTCACGATGTGTGCAAACTTCTGCAGCGTGAGTTCACGTGGGTCAGCGTTCACCCCGAACTGGTGCGCCATCAGTTCCATCACTTCGTGACCCCCCATTCCGATGAACGGCTTTTTGAGCTCGGGGGTGAGGTCGATGCCGTAGTCGGCGAAGGTGAGACGCTCGGCTTCGAAGAGCACGGGCTCTGAGTCGACGAGGACTCCATCCATGTCCCACAGGACCGCTATGTCAGATGTGGTTTCCATTGCGTGGCTCCTGGATTCGCGACTGATGTGGTGCAAGACCGCCGTCAGCTGGCTTTGGAAGAAGTGGCTCGGGGGAGGGCGAAGCTGAGGGCGAGCGCGATGAGCCCGGCGGCGGGAATCACGAGCAGCGCAGCTTGCAGGCCAGCGGTCTCGGAAAGGGCGCCAATGACGGGCGGCGAGGCGAGGAAACCCAACCTCATCAACCACGACACGATCGCGATACCGGTCCCGCGCCGCAAGCCCGGGAGTTCATCCGCCGCGGCCATCGCGGCTGGCACCAGCGTTGCGACTCCAAGCCCGGCAGCGGCGAAACCTGCGATGGTGCCAGGGACGGAGGGAAACAGCAATGCTGTGCCCATGCCAAGGGCGATGATGACACCGCCGACGCGAGCGACGGCCCGCTGGCCGAAGCGGTCTACAAGGGGGTCTCCGGCAAGGCGACCCACGAACTGCGCAGCAACCAGAGCCACAAGGCCGGTCGCGGCGATTGCCGGGGCGGCGCCCAGGTCGTCACCGAGATAGAGGGCAGCCCAGGAGAAGCCCGCATCCTCCACCAGCGTTCCAGCGATAGCCACGAAGACGAGAGCTACCAACATGAGCACGATCCGCGGGTTCGATCCCCGCCGGACCACACTGACCGCGCCGGAATCCGCCGGTGCGATGACGTCCGATTCCGGATCCCGACCGGGAAGCGTAAGACGGAGGGCGATCGCTGCGATGACCACAAAAACCAGCGCGGAGATGGACAGGTGAATCCCCAGCGGAATTCCCAGTGCGATGGCTGCGGCGGCCATGCCGCCACCGGTCACCGCCCCCACCGACCAGATGGCGTGAAACGAGTTCAAAATGGACTTGCCGTACTCACGCTGCACTCGCATCCCATGGGCATTCTGCGCAACGTCGGTGATGGAGTCCGCGGCGCCCCCCACAAGGAGCGCCACAACGAACAGCGGAACAGAGGGAGCCAGGCCGGCCGCCAGAAGTCCCAGGGCAGTGACGATCGTGCCCGCCACTGCCAGGCGCCCTGATCCGGCCCACCGTACGAGAGCCCCCGCAGCCAGGCCCGCCGCGATGGCCCCCGCGGGGAAGGCGATGATCGTCAACCCGTAGGTCCCATTGTCGAGACCGAGCACGTCTTTGATCTCGGGGTAGCGCGGAAGGATGTTGGCGAACAGGGCCCCGTTTGTGAAGAAGAGGGCGGACACCGCCAGGCGGGCGCGGCGGGCGACGCGTGTCGGAGCGGCGGTTGTGGTCGACGTCATGCGTACGATCGTACACATAGCGTATGGTCGCCTCATGACCACCGATTACTTCGCGGGCGATCCCCGCAGCAATCGCGAGCGCATGCTCGCCGGCGAGCTCTACATCGCAGACGATCCCGACAGTGCACGCATCGCGAAGCGAGCCCTCGAGCTCATGCACGCTTACGGGGTAGCGACCGCCACTGCGCCGGACACCGCGCGACCGCATTTGCAAGAACTGCTCGGTACGCTCGGCGAGGACGCCTACGTCAAGCCGCCTCTATTCGTCGATTACGGCGAGAACATTCACATCGGCGCCCGCACCTTCGTCAACTACAACCTGACAGCGCTCGACGTTGCCGAGATCCGCATCGGCGAAGACTGCCAGATCGGTCCCAACGTGCAACTACTCACGCCTACGCATCCGATCGAACCCGGGCCGCGGCATGACAAGCTCGAGGCGGCGAAGCCCATCTCAATTGGCGACAACGTGTGGCTTGGGGGCGGGGTCATCGTGTGTCCAGGTGTCTCCATCGGCGACGACTCCGTCATCGGCGCCGGCTCCGTCGTGACGCGTGACATCCCCGCCGGAGTTGTCGCTGTCGGAAGCCCCGCCCGCGTCGTGAAGGAGATCGGCGCGTGAGCGTCCCTCCGTCTCCTCGCTCGCGACGGCTCGACCCTCGGCGTCGCGAGCGGATCGTCGACGCTGCACTAGATGTCATCGCGTCAGAGGGGGTCGCGGGAATTTCGCACCGCAAAGTCGCCGCTGCCGCTGACGTCCCCCTCGGCTCGATGACCTACCACTTCACCGGGATCGATCAACTCATCCATGAAGCATTCACCCGCTTCGCGACCTCCGTTAGCGATCAGATCGGGCAGCGCATGCTCACCGCGCAGACGAGGGATGACGCAGTGGACGCTCTCGTCGCGCACATCGACGATGATCTCTTCGGCAGCCGACGTGATCTCGTTCTTACCCACGAGCTCTACACGCTTGCCGCTCACGACGACCGTTACCGCCTTCTCACGACCGACTGGATGAAACGCAGCCGCAGCGCCCTTGAAAGGCACTTCGACCCCACTGCGGCTCGCATCCTGGACGCGCTCGTCGAGGGTCTCACCGTCCATCGGGCCCTCGATCTGGAAGCGGTTCCCCCCGGACTCGCCCGCAGAGCAGTGTCGCTTGTGGTCGGAAACGAACGACGCTTCGACGAACCGACGCGCCAGTAGCGGTATCACCCACCGAACCGGTAATCGAGATCGGTGCAAGAACGATCGGCTCTGCACGCCCCGGGGGTCTGGAGACGGGCTCTCAGCCTGCGTATGGTCGACCCATGAGTCGGATCATCGTGGAGCAGCTCATCACCGCAGACGGGTTCGTGCAGGACTCGGACGGCGGCATGAAGTTCATGGACGTAGAGCCGATCGACGACGCGGACTCCGAACAGATGAAGATGTTGAGCCGGGTCGGCGGCATCGTCCTCGGTCGACGTACCTACGAGATGTTCTCCAGTTACTGGCCGGCCGTTGACCCCGCCGATGAGCCGGTCGCCGGATGGATCAACTCGCTCCCCAAACACATCATCAGCAACACCCTCGACTCTGCTCCGTGGGGGGACCTCGCCCCCGCCATCATTGAGAGGGGCGACCCCGCGGAGACAGTCGCGCGACTTCGCTCGAAGGTGGAAGGCGACCTCATCGTTTGGGGAAGCCTGCAGCTCACCGATGCCCTGTTCCGCGAAGGGCTGGTGGACGTGTTGCGCCTCCGCGTTGTTCCCAGCCTCATCGGTGAAGGTCGCGGACCGACGCCCGCCGACATCGGCCAAACAGTGATCAGCCAGGTCGCGAGCCACGCAGGTCCCGGCTGGGTGACGATCGAATACCAGGTCGCAAACCGCGATGACGGCGCAACCTCGGGCACATAAGGGCGTCGCCCCGCTGATGCGAAGACCGAATGCCCGAGGCGCGCTCTAAGCGGCATGGGTGGTAGTGCCCAACCGATGTGTTTCGCAGCGTCTTGCTACTCGCAGGGGTCAGTGTGTCCGTGCGGTTGGGCGGTAGGTCAACTCGACCGTGTGACCGTCGAACAAGCGACTCTCGAGGAGGTCGAGATCGTAATCGCCGAGACCGTCGAAGATGGGGCTGACTCCCGTGCGGCCGGAGATCACGGGAAATATCGTGACCTGGATCCGGTCGACTAAGCCCGCTGCCAGCAGCGACCAATTAAGGGAGAGGCTGGCCTGCGATCGCAGGGGAATGTCGGATTCCCGCTTCAAACGCCGAATGACGTCCTCGGCGGCATCACCGTCGATCGTCGCATCGGGCCACCCCAGGGTGTCGTTGAGCGTGGACGACAGGACGGTTGCCGGCATCCGGACAAGGCGCCTGTTCCACTCATCAAGGATGTTGGGGTCGAAGCCCTTATTGAAGATCTGGACCACCTTGCGGAAGGTCGTCGCGCCGTAGATCATCCTCTGCGGCGTACGGAACAGCTTCGCCCGGTGCGCGAGAAGCTCCGGCCCCTGCTTGCCCCAGTAACCGCCCCACTCGCTCTCGCCCGGCGACATCTCGTAGGAGCCGTAGCCGTCGAGAGTCGAGAAGACGTCCCACGTGTAATCCACGGCCATATCGCCCCCCAGAACGCACACCGCCGATGCGCTGAACCGACACCGGAGCCTCACGTGTCGTCGACCATACGCATCCCTGGTGCCGGTTGTCTATCGAACCAGAAGGTGCAAAACCGATCGGTTTTGCACCACGGGCTCTATGCCGGGGTCACTCTCAGCGTTGTCTGCTTGGAGAGCGCGTTGGTGATGGCGCGGGTGGGGGATCCGTTGCCGATTACGCGGGGAGGGTCTCGGCGCGCTCCCGATCCTGTTCGAGCGTGCTGTTGTCGATGACGTAGCGAAAGCGCACGGCATTCGCGACCATCTCGTCGAAGGCTTCGTTCACCTGCTGCACGGGGATAACTTTCACCTCCGGGCGGATGCCGTGTTCGGCGGCGAAGTCGAGCACTTGCTGCGTCTCGGCGATGCTGCCGATGAGTGAGCCCCCGATGGTGATGCGGCTCATCGATACGGCGCCGAAGTCGATGCCCGCTTCGTGGATGGGCTCGAGCATGCCGACCGTGACGAGTGCTCCGTCATGGCGTATCAGCGAGAGGTAGGGCCTCATGTCAAACGGCGTGGGGATGGTCGACAGGACGAAGTCGATGCTCGCGGCGTGCGCTTGTACGGCGTCGTCGTCGTTCATGTCGACGACGTCGTCGGCTCCGAGCTCGCGCAGATCGTCGGCTTTGTCGGGGGTGGTGGTGAGCGCGATGACGCGGTCGGCGCCGCGCGCCTTGGCCAGCTGCAGGGCAAGGTGGCCGAGTCCGCCGAGTCCGGCGATTGCGACGGTGCTGCCGGCGCCGACGTTCCAGTGTTCCAGCGGAGACCACGTCGTCACGCCCGCGCAGAGCAGCGGCGCTGCCTGTTCGAGGGGGATGGCATCCGGGATACGCAACACAAAGTGCTGGTTCACCACGATCTCGTCTGAGTAGCCGCCCAGGGTCACCTCGCCGGTGGCGGGGTCTTTGCCGTTGTAGGTGAAGATGGCCGGCGGGTTCTGGTACTGCTCCTCGCTCACGCCACGCTGCGACTCGTCGCCCCAATAGACAAGGCATCCCACCCCCACCCGGTCGCCAACCGCGAAGGCGGTGACGTCGGCGCCGACCTCGGCGACGGTGCCAGCGATCTCGTGCCCGGGCAGGCACGGCCATAGGGTCGCGAGCGCGCCGCCGAACTCGTCGCGGGCCTGATGCACGTCGGAGTGGCAGACGCCGCAGTACGCGATGTCGATCCGCACGTCCTCGGCCGCGACTTCGCGGCGATCAAAGGTGTACGGAGCGAGCGGAGTGTTCTTGTCGGGGGTGGCGTAGCCGATGTTGGAGGCCATGAGGGGTGTCCTTTCCGCCCGCGGGGAGGAGGGCGTGCGGGAACGGTACGGCTCACACCTGGACAGAAAGGACCTCTGGCACTTTCGCGTCAGCCCACTATTATTCGCAGCCCCGTGCGGCGAGGCGTCGCAAGCGCAGGGTTAGCTGGGCTGCCTATAGCCGAAACTGCCACCTTGGGTGAGTGCGCGGAAGCAGCCAGGCGCTTGAAGCTCAGTTGGTCACCGGTGCTCGTCTCCAGTGGTGCAAAACCGATCGGTTTCGCACCCGGCTCCGAGCTCTGGAGCAGGGTTCGGGCCCTCACTCCAGAGAGGCTGGCCAGATCATCCTCCCGTCCTTAAACGTCGCGTAGACCCGTGACAAATCCGCAGGTTGCACTGCCTCCGATGTGGTGTCGAGGACTGTCAGATCGCCGCGAAGGCCTATGTCAATCGCGCCGCGCTCGTCGTCGTCGAAGAAGTCCGCGGGTTCGGATGTCAGCGCTCGTAGGAGGTGATGGACGCCCATTCCGCTCTTCGCCATTGCCTCGAGTTCCGGGCGGGTGTCCCTCTCTGACATGTACCCCACATCGGTACCGAAGATAACTTTGCCCCCTTGCCTCATGAAGTCGCCCAGCGCTGTGTAAATCGGGTGCAGGTAGCCGGGATCTGCACTAACCGTGGAGGCGAACATGTGCAGTGTTGGCACCATCCGGACGCCGCGGTGAGCAGCCTGAGCGAGGAGGGGGGCGGTCCCCTCCGTGTCATCAGGAACGTGGGCGAGCGCATCGACTCCCGCGTCCAGTGCGACGGCTGTTCCCTCCCGGTTCGAGGGGTGCGCGAAGACCCGTGCACCCCGTCGGTGCGCTTCCTCAACGGCAGCGCGTGCAACAGAGGTTCGCATTGGTTTCACCCTCTCTGGGGTGACGTATGAGCCTGTGAATAGCTTGACGATTCTGGCGCCGCTTCGCAGTTGCGATGCAACGGCGCGCCCGGCCCCGAATCCGGTCACGGGCGCTGGCAGCATCCACCGGGTGAACCAGGGGACAAGTTCCCTCATGTAGAACGGGACGCCACGCCAGGGGCGTATTCCGGCGCCGGCCGTCATGATGTTGGGGCCGCGAAGCTCGCCCGCTTCGATTCTTCGGATGAGTGCGTTTGTCGTCCGCGGGTGCGATCCTAGGTCCAACACGGTCACGAAGCCCCGGGAGAGCATCATGTCATCGATCGCGGCTTGCACACGCGACACTCCAGCGCCCGACTGATCGGACCACACGGCCTCCGTGAGGTGCACGTGACAGTTCCAAAAGCCGGCTGTCACGACTCTGCCGGCCAGATCGACCTCTCGCGTGGAGGCATGCCGGTCAGCCTCGACCCCAATACCGGTTATACGACCCTCGCTGACAAGTAGGCTCTGCGGGCCGGATACTCGCTCTCCGGGCCTGCGCCAAACACGAGCATTGCGCATCAGCAGCGATCCAGGCTCGAGACCGTTACTCACGGTCACACCGTATGCGCGTGACACGTCAAAGTCGACGCCGCAGATGTCGTCATCGCACAGGTGGTGCGAAACCGATGGGGTTCGCACGACCTGAGGCCCGTCGACTCAATCCATCGACGGTCACGGCATCTATATAGGTTTCAGTTCCGCGCGCTATCCCTGACCGGGGTCATGTTGCGACAGGCCCTTGTTCGACTGGCAGCGAAGTTCGTGCAGGGATGTCGCCGCAATGCGGCACCCCCTGCATGACGGTCCGGTCACCGTAGAGCCCCGGAACCCATGGGGCCCCGCGCTATTCCGTGGTGGCGGCTTCGGGTTTGGAGCCCGGTTCACTTTCCGGTTCGTAATGGCCGAGGGATCGTTCCTGCATGTACGCACACAGCTCTGCCGCAATTTGCAGTTCGTGGGTAAGAGCGTTGAGCTCGAAGCTTGATAGGTCCAATGTCTCGTTGGACGGTTCGATGAGGATGTGCCAGGTGAGGTCGTCGCCGGTTTCGCGAGGTTCGATCCAGACGGTGTTGGGGGCGTTCTCGAGGGGCATCACGATGAGCCCGGTGTCTTGCCCGTCGTGACCGTCCTGTACGGCGACGCGTACCTCTTCCCCGGCTCCTCGGGCGTCAACAAATTCCGCCACCCAGTGCTCCAGGGTCTGCTTGCTGTGGAAGGGCATGGTCATCGTCCTCGGGTGATGCGGGTGGGAACGGAACGGCCCACCCCGGTTAGGGGGTGGGCCGTCTTGGGGGGAGTCTTAGGCCGCGGCGGCCAGGTGCGCGCGGTGCGCGTCTTCCTGCTGCTGCCAGGTCGCGGCGTTCAGCAGGAGGCCGGAGGACATCGCCGCCTGATCGGCGAGTTGGCGGAGGTAGCCGCCGGACAGGCGCTGCGGCTCGGCGCTGTCGTACTCGAAACGCATGGAGATCGCCGGCTGCACCCACAGGGTCGTGCGCGTGTGCTGAGCGTCGGTGTCCGTCCACGTGATCGTGAACGACTCGTTGCGGCGCAGCTTGGTCGACAGGACGACCTGCAGGTACTGCAGCAGGCGGTCATCGACGGCGATGGGCTGCGGGTCGGAGCTGTAGAAGAGCTTTCCCATGATGACTCCTAGCGGGTGAAGGTTTGGTCAGGTTCAGAAGATGAGAGAGGCGACGACGCTGACGGCGGCGGCCGAGACGACTGCGGCCGCGGCGGTCACGCCGATGTACCACCGCTGGGCAGCGGCAGCTGCGGGCGAGGGAACAAATGTTCGCCGACGCAGCCCAGAAGGCTGTGTCGCGCCGATCACGTTGCTGGTCATGGTGGCCTTCCCTCCCATCCGGATCTGGCTGTCAGCTCCGGTGAAGATCAAGCTAGCAGATATTCAGCAACGTTAGGTAACCTTGTTGAGTGTCACCGGCGTTGACCTCTATCAGACTTGATGGTCACGGCCGTAAGCTTAGGAGGTTAGGTAGAGTGCTCCGAGACATCACGAATGTGGGGAATGGGTCGATGACGGGTGAAGCAGGCAATACGTCGCCGCTGTTGGCGGCGTTGATGTTCTATAGCGAGAAACGTGATGCTGCGGCAGCGCGCGCACGTAAGCAGCTGGGCGTCAATGAGCTCGATGCCAAAGCCATGTCCTACATCGCGAAGAACCCTGGCGCCCGGCCGTCCGAGATGGCTGGTTTCCTCGGGGTCACCTCCGCTGGCGTGACCACGATGGTTGAGCGTCTCGTGCGTCGTGGCATTCTGCGCCGCGAATCCGATGAGACGGACCGCCGCGTCAACCACATCCATCTCGCGGTCGACCTCGAGAAGGAACCGTGGTCGCAACTGGCGTTGTTCGATGCCACCTGCCGGCAGATTATGGCCCAGCTGGACCCTCAGGTCGAAGCCGACTTCGCGGCCTTCCTGCGCCACACAGCGCTTGCAGCGAGCGAAGAATCGGCGCGCGTCGACCGTTCCGCCGCCTAACTGCTGACGCTACAGGTGCACGTCGGCCGCGAGTTGGGCCATGTGCGCAACGGATTTGCGTAGAAGGAACGCGCATAGGTCCGCCGCAGACGACAGCTCGCGGCACAGGTCGTAGACCGACTCGGGGGACAACTCCGTCACCTCGGGTTGTGCCTCGAACGTGACGCGCCAGTCCGGAACCCCCACCGCGATCGGCGCGAGGTAGACGGATGTCGTGGCGTTCGTGAGGGGGAAAATCACCAGACCGCTATCGATGCCGTCAACGGGTTCCTGGTCCGCAACGAACGCGACCCCGCCGCCGGCGGCTCCGCTCGCGGCAAACTCCTCGAGCCACGCCTCCAACAGGTCTTTACTGCGAAACGGCACCTGCTGATCCTCACATCTTTCTGGCGAACGGTTCTCGCCAGCTGAATCGTACGTCACCCTGGACTCAGGCCAGGAATGCTTTAACGCCGCCTGCGGCCGGCAGTTGCGTCCTACCGCGGTCTCGTTGGTACGGGCGAAACGCGCCCTTGTCATGTAGACGTCGCGACGCGGCTGATCGTCACGTGGTGGGACGATATTTCCGCGGTCTGTCGGCGTTCACCTCAGGTGCTGAGGCGCAGCGCGAACTGCACTGGACGGGGCCGGTTAGGTTGTGGAGCGGAGGGTGAGCCCGTCGGGTGAGCTGGCTTGGGTCATCAGTTCCTCCACCAGGTTGCGGTCGATGGACGGTTGCCGCCCGCCGAAGAACTGTATGACGAGGGGGCTGGCCGGATGCAGCCACACACTTCGCTGTCCTCTATCGCTCTGGGGGAGTTGAAGCATGAACGATTCGCCACGGCGGAACTTGTTCATGATGACCAGGCGCAGGTGCGATAACAGCCGGTCCTCGATGTCGAACGAGCTGGTCTCCGAGACAATTAACCGGCCCAAGAAGACTCCCGTCGGGCGCTGAGCTCACGCGTGAGCAGGGGGTGGATGCGGGGGAGGAGTCCGAATGGTCCCCCTCCCCACGCTGCATCGATGATGCGATGGGTGGATACCGGACCACAGCAGTCTTGACATCGCGTACTTGCACCCGGACAGGTCACGGAACCACAACACCTCGCGCTGCTGGTACCGCCTGAACTGCACCGTTATTGCGCTACAGGGGCACTCGGGCGGGAGCGTGGGGATCGTAGCTGCATAGCGGTGTCAAGGCGCGAAGCCGATCGAGTGTGCGTCGTTACGGTCACAGCAACCGGTGGGTGGTTGTAAGGGGCTACCCACCGGCCCCTCGCTCAATGAATCGAGTTGATTGTGGGGGTCGGATACTGATGCCCCCACCGCCAGAAAGGGGGGCTGTCAGGGCCTGACGGTGGGGGCTATCCGACGGTAGAGCACCCATTTCTGAAAAGGGTGACATCGGTAAACCCGTTGTGCAAGGAGCCGCCATGTGCAGTCACGCCCGCGGCTCTGGCAGCCCCAGACATGCGCCGACGCGGCTGCGGTTCATCACCATGGCCGCGTTCAACACGCCTGACCCCCTCTACAGGGACTACTCGAGTGATAGGGCCCCGGGCGTCGACCCTGAATGTTGCGTGCGCGGGTCGGGTTCCGGGCAGACGTAGAGGCCGCGGGAGGAGTTGGCGTTGTAGGTAAGAGCGTGTAGCCATGCAGGGTTGATTTGTGGCGTGCGTCCGCCGTGATACTTGAACACCAAGGAGGAGTGCGCGTGGATATACACGGTGGTGCGCCCGCCACCGGTGCTCAGGTCGTCTTTCCACGTGAAAGGGAAAGATTCGCCTCGTCGTGTCTTGGCGAGGATTACTGCTTGCAGGTGCGCGAGGAGTCGGTCCTCGAAGTCTGCTTTGATCTGTCCGTCATACGTGAATTTGCCCATGGGGGAACCGTCTTAAATGCCGACGGGACGAAGTGTCGCACTCTGTGAGCGAGAGCTGATGACGACGCCCCGCCCCTGCCGACGGATCGCTTTCACTATCCCGCGGCCTCCCCCCGGCATCACCTGCTTGCCATAAAGCGGTGTTCATGCAGGATGCGCTTCCCGGCCCACCCGCTGCGCGATGGGCTAATCCTCGGGGTGCCGTGTGTGTTGGGGCGCCGTGCCGACGTGCTTATGCGGTTGGCGCAGCTGCAGCATGAGGCGTGCTGGGCGGGTGGCTGTTGAGGAGCTTACCCCGGCAGCCACGGTTCGGTCCTTCGCTGCTTTCATCTTCACGATCGGTGACACCCGAGGCGTCGACGACACATGCATGCGAACAGCGCAACCCGGAGCCCGCTTCTGCGGAGCGGAAGCTACCTTCACCGGCATGTCTCACGCGATCCATCGGCTGTGTCTCTCGGTCGCCGATGCGACTTATCCGCTTGCCCCCACGGAACACGTCGACGAGCTGAAGGCCGCCATCAGGGGCGCCGTCCGCTCCGGAGGTGACTTTGTCGACGTCACTTTGGATTCCGGCTGCCACCTCAGCTTCTTCGCCACAATCACATCGGTCATCACGATCACGGTCGAGACGGTAGGTCTGGATACCGGCACCGCTGACGGCGAGGGAGCTGCCGATGACTGGGCGCCTGCTTCGTTCGGCACGTACGACAGCGACACACCCTGGGACGTGATCTGAACCTAGAAGATATGGGTTGGAAAGAGTGGGCCCGTCTTCCGGTGACGGTCCATCGATGAGTGAAGGTCGAGCGTTCCGAGTCGCTGGTGCGCACCCCGGCCGACGTCTCCCAGCGCCCGATCCAGCGGCGATGGGGCGAGCGGTTGTTGACGACCTCGACTGTTTCTGTGGTGGCGAGCCGTGAGCGCTTGGCTGGTCGCTTCAAGACAATCCATCGCGCTGACGTCTTCCTCTTCGGGAGCGATGTCGGTTCCGTGCAATGGGGTGGGGCACTTCTTTATCCGTGATTACCGTCGGTTCCATGGCTGACATGTACACCGCCCAGGACCCGACCACTCAGTACCCCCGGCCGCCGTTCCCGCCTCAGCAGCAGGACGGTCCGGGCGATATCCACAAGATGGACCCCGCACCCGATCACGGCGAGAAGACCTACATCGGCAAGGGGCGCCTTCCCGGTCGGAAAGCGTTGGTGACCGGCGGCGACTCCGGCATCGGACGTGCCGTGGCGATCGCGTACGCCCGCGAAGGTGCCGACGTCGCCATCAGTTATCTCGAGGAGGAGCAGGCGCAAGCTGAAGAGGTCGCCGAGCTCATTCGCGCGGAGGGACGTATGGCAGTTTTGCTGCCCGGGGATCTTCAGATCGAGCAGACCAACACGGCGGTGGTGGAAAAGGCCGTCGCCGAGCTCGGCGGACTGGACATCCTGGTCATCAACGCCGGCACGATGCCGACCGTCGACAGCATCGACGATTTCGAGACGAAGACCTTGGACCACGTGGTTCAGGCGAACATCTATCCGCTGTTCTGGTTGACCAAGGCGGCCTCCCCGCACCTTCAGCCGGGAGCGGCGATCATCACCACCTCCAGCGTGCAGGGTTTCCAGCCTTCGCCCTCTCTCGCGGAGTACGCCGTGTCGAAGGCGGGCATTGCGAACTGGACGCGCGCCCTGTCCCAGCAGCTCATCGAGAGGGGCATCCGCGTGAACGGTGTTGCGCCCGGCCCGATTTGGACTCCGTTGCAGCCCTCTTTCGTCCCTAACGAGAAGATCGAGGAGTTCGGCTCACAAACCCCGATGGGTCGCGCTGGGCAGCCGGTCGAACTGGCACCTGCTTATGTTTTCCTCGCCTCGCAGGAATCCAGCTACGTCGTCGGTGAGACCATCGCAGTCACCGGGGGGATGCCCGTCCACTAACGGATTCGTGACCGCACCACTTCTTTCGGGCTGACGCCGCAGGACGCGAGTCCGTCTGATTCACGCGGTCGATCAGAGCTACCGCGCTGTTGCCGCTGGGCGGCGACGGGCGACGCCGTTTGAGACGTCCCGCGTACTCGTGCACCTGTCCTGGGCCCGGTCGGGTCAGTGCGAGGCGTGGGCGTCTGGCGGGGCAGCGTTGGGTGATGTCCTGGGTACACGCGTGGCTGGCACGTACCCCCCGAACGCGTGAACAAGCCACGACTGAGCTTCGGGGCGCCATACCAAGGTGATCAGTGCCGCCACGCTCACCACATCATCCCCCCGGAGGCGGAATGCGCTCGAGAGGTCAGAGAGAATCTTCACGTACGCCACATCGCGGGTAGTTCCCTCCCCCACGGCCTGGGTCCCTAGCCCCCAGTTGCCTAGTTCTGCGAGCCTGCCGCGCACCGCGCCGAAGTCGCCCCATGCGGTGGCGGATTCAGGCGTGATCAGCCGCGATAAGTGATCTGCCGCCGCAGGTCCGCTCAGCACCAGGCTGAGAAACGTCGTCGCAACCGCGAGGGGATCAGTGGACGCTAAACCGTCTATCCCCCGCTCACCTCCGCCAGCCGCCGAAAATCCCACGTGGTCTTTCATAGGCCTCCATCCGTCATCAACGGCCTCCGTCAGCATCGACGTATCCATCAAACCTAACGATGCACAGATCCACGCCGACCCGCGAGCCGGCGATGACACAGCGGTCGTTGCGTCCAGCTGGGACGGAACCCGCAGGTGCACCGGTCGAATCGATGCCGCGGTTCCCGTGAAGGGCAACAACTGAGGCATCGGGCACAGTCGTCAGCGCAGTGCACCTTCGCGGTGGCAAGGGGGCGGCGGGGAGTGAAGCCTCGTCGTACCGTGGGCTCCCGCACCGCCGTCTAAGGAGATTCGACATGGTCACCGCTGTTGCCTTGAACTGCACCCTGAAAGCTGGCCCCGCGCCCTCCAGCACCGCCAAGATTCTCACCGAAGTGGCCGCCCAACTACAGAGCCACGGCGTCGCCACAGAGATCATTCGCGTAGTGGACTACGACGTTCGTCCCGGGGTGGAGAAAGACATGGGGGAGGGGGATCAGTGGCCCGTGTTGCGAGAGAAGCTGTTGGCGGCGGACATCCTCGTCTTCGGAACACCCACATGGATGGGGCACCTGTCGTCGGTTGCTGCGCGAGTGTTGGAACGCCTGGACGCTGAGCTCAGCGAAACAGACGACCAAAACCGCCCCATCCTGTTCGGCAAAGTGGCCGTCGCCGCGATCATCGGCAACGAAGATGGTGCCCACAAGATCAGCGCCGACCTCTTCCAAGCTCTGAACGATGTGGGCTACTCCATCCCCGCCCAAGGAGTGACCTACTGGAACGGAGAGGCCATGCACAGCACCGACTACAACGACCTCGACGACACTCCCGGACAGACAGCGGCGACGAACGCGACAGTCGCCGCGAACGCTGCGCACCTTGCGCGACTCCTGCAGGCGGACAACTTCCCGGCCTGACACGGCTGCGTTCCCACCCGCACAACCAGGAGAACACCGCAACACGTGCGCGATCCCTGCAACAGGAATCATCTCTGCCCGGGCGGCGCTCCAAGAAAAGGGCCCAGACGCGAGGCGTCAAAATCCGCGGCCAGGCGTTCGCCGACTTGTACGCGTCTTCCACGGTCGTCGATATCGCGGCCGCGGTCGCTCCGCGAAACGATGACGGCACTTCGGTGCCTACCGCCTTCCCTGCCTGTCCCATACCCGCGTGCGAAGCTGAACACATGATCGAGATGAGGCGGACCCCGCCTGCGCCCACTCTCGCGGAGTCGAAACAACGGACCCACACCGACCGATCTCGCGCCCAGCACGCGACCCTCTCCCATACACGCCGGCTCGCCGAAACGTGGACTGAGGCGGCCGCAGTAGTCCAACGCCCCGTTGGACTACTGCCCGATGGAGCGGCGATGGGGCGAGCAGTTGCTGACGACCTCGACTGTTCCTGTGGTGGCGAGCCGTGAGCCCTTCACGACGTCGCATCCGGTGGCGTGAGCGCAGTCGCATCGTGCGGCTGCTGAGGCTGTGGCGTACACGTCGTCCCACCACCTTCCGCGACAAGGTGCGCTACAAGATGCTGAGAGATCGTCGCGACCTCATTGTCACCTTCGCTGACAAAGCTGCCGTGCGCGAACATGTCGCCTCCGTCATTGGAGACCGCTACCTACCGCGCGCCTACGCGGTCGTCGACGACCCACAAGACCTCCGCCACCTCGAGTGGCCATCGGAGTATGTCGTCAAACCGACGCACGGCAGCGGAGCGGCAATCGTCGTATCGCCCCAGGCCCCAGCTGATGCGCAGCTCCCCGAATCACGCTGGGGATGGGTCTACCGACACGTCCGCCCAGAAGCCGCCGACCCCCACGACGTCATCGCCATCGCAGAGGGATGGGTGACCAAGCTCTACGGACAAGGACCCAACCGGGAATGGGTGTACGGCCAGGTGCCGCGGCGGGTCATCGTCGAAGAATTGCTCTCCGGCGCCGACGGCGCCATCCCCGACGACTACAAGTTCTTCGTCTTCCACGGCCGGTGCGCCTTCATACAGGTCGACAGCGGCAGATTCGGCCGACGCACCCAAGACTTCTACCGCCCCGACTGGGAACGCATCCCGATGAGCGGCGGCCCCCCGTGGGCCGACCCCGAACGGACCCGGCCCGCGCACCTCGACGAAATGATCCGCCTCGCAGAGAAACTCGGACAACCCACCGATTTCGTGCGCGTCGACCTCTACGACGTCGACGGGCGCATCGTGTTCGGAGAGCTCACAAGCTTCCCCGCCGGCGGCGACAGCCCTTTCGACCCCGAAGAGTTCAACGCCGAATTCGGTCGCTCCTGGAACGTGCCCCGCCGGTATCGCTAAACGCACCTTCGGAAGCAGTTGTCCGCGGACAAAGTGTCGCGCCAGGAAGGTAGCTGCATTCAATGCGAGCTTCGGTTCCGCACGGCGTAAATCCCTCGCGCCAAAAAGTTAGCGCACTGCGCTCGCTCGTTCTCGGCCTCACTGAACCGTCTCAGGTGGTCGCTCATATCGAGACGCTGAACCGCTGATTTTCGTAGCGGAGTGTCCCGGCAACCCCCGACCCCGGTGTCCCCACCAGATCGGTCGAGTGATGTGAGTCGGGCCCGAGGCGCACGTTGGGGGCACTGCCTCGGGCCTGCCCGGGCGTGAACGGTGTCACTACCCGGGGTGGGGGTGGGCGCAACTCGGATTCGCCGTCGTTGACATGCCCGCGGCCAACGTAGCGATGCCGGGTTCTGCCGCGGCCCTCTTGACAACGCAGCCCGCACCATGCGCGACATACGGCCCTGTCAATCAGAGGTGGTTCGCGCGAGCGCTATCGTGGCGGTGCGCAGCGCCGGGACGACGGGTCCGCATGTGGTCATCGAATGGTCCAACGACACGTTAGGACCATCCAAAGCTTCAGAGTGAGCGTCCGGCGGGCGCTTCAGAGTGGTGTTTGACTTGGCTTCGTTCCCGGTGACCAACACGAGCTTTTCTGCGAGTTTGCAGCATCGGATTCCTGGACGAGAAATACGACGTGCCATCCTCACTTCATGATTCATCCGAGGTCCTCGAAACACGGCTGGCGAGCATTCTCACGTCGCATATGTTGACGGAGGACCCGGAGCCGGTGCTCAGGGACCTCCGCGTAGCGGCTGGCGATAACACTGCGTTGCTCGCCCGACTGTGCGGACAGGTCGCTGGCTTCTTCATGAGCGCGAAGACCGCGGTGATGTGCTCCGCCATCGTCGAGCACATTGACGGAGCCGCGGAGTGGGCCGAGATCGGCCGGCAGCGACGTTTACTCGCGGTGGACCACGACGGGGAGTTCGAGTCGAGCCCGGAGGCGAACTTTTGAGCGCTTCCGCTGGCGAACCGGTGGAAGAATGCTTCAGCAGCACGGTGAGGGTTGCTTAGCAACCCTGTCGCCGAAGTCCGCTGACGGGTGTGTGGTCGAACTTTCCCAGTAGGAGAGGCCACTATGTCGACTCGCAACACCCTCGTCCGCAGCATGCACGATCTTGGCCTGGCTGCCTGGTTTGGCGGAACGCTGATGGGGACCGTTGGCTTGAATGGCGGAACTGCGGACGCATCTGGCCCGGCGGAACGACTTCGACTGTCGTCGGCCGGATGGGCGCGGTGGAGCCCCGTGCAGCTGACGGCGATGATCGTTCACGGGGGGGAATCGGGCTCATCCTGGGGAACAAGGCACGTCTCGCTGGGCAGTCGGAGGCGCGACACAACACTGTCTTGAAGCTGGTTGCCACTGGTGTGGCGGTTGCCGCGACTGTGCAGTCCGGACTGCTCGGTGCTCGCATTGCACGGCACGCCGAAGAGGGCGGGGACAGCGCCACGCAGCCGTCTCCCATGTCCTCTTCCGCGCTCGCCCACGCTCAGAAGCAGCAACGCATTCTGCAGTGGATTACCCCGGCCCTCACCGGGCTCTTGGTTGTGCTCGGCGCGCAGCAAGGGGAACAGCAGCGCCCCGCCGCTGGGCTCTTCCGGTCATTCCGTCGCTGAGGCGGTGCGCCGCGGGCTGTTCGTTCGCATGTCCGGCGCCGGAGGATGTTCCCGCTGCCAAGGCCACGGGTGGGGCGGTTCCCGCGATGGGTAAGAACCGGTTTGCCGCCCGATGTAAGGATTCCTGCTTGGGTGACACTGCATCAACAGGGGCCTGAGTGCTCCATGCTCCCGTTGAAGCTCGTTCCGCCGAAACCCGGCGGGCGTTCTAACCGACGGGGAGGAGAGTGCGCCGCATTGGGGGTGGCGCACTCTCCACTTGAAACTTTTCGAGGTCGCCACGAAGTGCGGTGGTGTCTATGCACACAGTCGCGCTCGACACAAGCGGCAGTCACGATGTCCGCCATTTGGGGGACAGTGGCTAACGTCGTGAAGTCCCCACCGTCAGCACTTCGCAAGCCCCCTTACTGGCGGTGGGGCAACACGCACCAGCTACCTCGAGCGGACTCCCGCCAATCCGGTCAAAGATCCCAGCTTGTTGCCGTCGGTCAGCCTCGCGGCTTGAACGAGTCATGGTGGCGATGTGCACGGTGGTGACGTTTCGGATGCCGACCGTTGGGGCGAACATGTTCGGTTACGCGGGGATCTCTTTGCGAGCGAGCATTGGGCACCAGAACGCCCCTCTTCATTCGGTGAAGACAGCGGTGGTGCTCGAGCGCCATACGTCGGTGCCATCGCCGACGGCCCACGCCACGGTCAGAGGTGTCGTAGGGGGTGAGAGCTCGACGCTGCTGAGGTCGGTGGGGGCCGTGTCGCGTGCCACTTCGGGGTCGGAAGCAGGGTTGACCACGCGTACCGGCTCTCACCCGTGGGCGGGATGCCGGCGTCGTCAATGCGCGCACCCTGCGGGGCGGAATGCACAATCCACGCATCTGCTGATCGATCATGCACCCCGTCACCCACACCGACCCCTCCACGGGAGCGGGCGCCGCAACAACCTGTTCACCCGTGCCGAGGTAATCGACCGCCTCATCGGCGCGAACGATGCTGAATACTCCTGTCTCGGCGAACTGCTGTTCTGAGCCGGCCAGCGCCTGCGCGCCCGGGGTGAGAAGCGCGAAAGCATCCGCGTACTTTTCCGATTGAATGGCCGTCAACTACTCCGTGATCACGGTGACGGCCTCATCCGTCTGGACGGTGAAGGGCGTCGTGGATGGCATCTCCGGCGATGTCGCGACAGCCGCCGGCGTCGACGAGCCCATGGGGGTGGCGGGTTCTGTGGGGGCGACCACGCTTGTACAGCCAACGAGGTTCGCAGCCACGGTGACCGTGGTCATCAATGCCGGGAACGTTCGACTGGTCCCGTGCGGGCTCATCCGCTCACGGTAGGCACGCGGCATCCCGCCGGTACCCCCAATTGCCAGCCTCCTGCGTTGTGTAGACACTGCACGACTACGGGAGCGGATTGTCGGGGTAATGGGGTGGGAGATCGCGGATACCACAGTTGATTCGCGGACGCACGCCTCGGGACAACATGTGAGACGGCTGGGAGGCTTACAGCGTTACGGCCGCCCGGGTCGTCCCCCCACAGGCGCGAAGCGTCGAAGAAAAGGAATGCTCATGAATTTCCCTGCTGTACTTCAGAACGGTCTGGCGGCAGTCGTCACGTTCGTTCCCCTCGCCTTGTTGTTCCTGCTCATCCTGGTCGTCGGCCTCATTGTCGCGAAGCTGATCTCGAAGGGCTTGGAGAAGCTGCTTGAGAAGGTCGGCTTTGACCGTCTCGTCGAGCGCGGCGGCATCAAGAAAGCCCTGGCCAAGTCGAAGCTCGACGCGTCCGACATCGTGGCGAAGATCGTCTACTACGCGCTGGTGCTGTTCGTGCTGCAGTTCGCCTTCGGCGTCTTCGGCCCTAACCCCGTGAGCGACCTGCTCGAGGGCATTATCGCGTTCCTGCCGAAGATCATCGTTGCCATCATCATCGTTGTCATTGCTTCGGCGATCGCTGCCGGCGCGAAGGGCCTCATCCAGAACACCCTCAGCGGACTGTCGTACGGCAAGATCCTGGGGAACATCGTTGCGATCTTCATCCTGTTCCTCGGCGTGACCGCGGCCCTCAACCAGATCGAGGTCGCCACCACCGTCACCACCCCGATCCTGATCGCAGTGTTGGCCATCATCGCGGGCGTCATCATCGTCGGTGCCGGCGGCGGCCTCATCAAGCCCATGCAGCAGCGCTGGGAGGCCCTGCTCAGCAAGGCGGAGGAAGAGGCCCCGAAGATCCAGCAAGAAGTGAGCGGTGCGCCCTCGGTCACCGAGCAGGCCGAGAAGGCCGTGCGTCGGGTTCAGGACGAGAC
Organism: Microbacterium enclense; assembly: GCF_001456955.1. Taxonomy (GTDB): domain Bacteria; phylum Actinomycetota; class Actinomycetes; order Actinomycetales; family Microbacteriaceae; genus Microbacterium; species Microbacterium enclense. The sequence continues at coordinate 191,890 of NZ_KQ758467.1, forward strand.
CCGCACGCAGCCGCAGCGTCCCCCGCTGCCCCCGCAGGTCTAACCACCGCACCTCTCGCGGGCTGGTACCGGAAGTCACGCCGGGCCAGCCCGTGAGTTGTTTCACCGCCCTATCGCGAGCGGTGGCGGTACTACTTACTGCGACAGCGTCCGGTCAAGGCGTTCGAGAAGCGATTCGAGGGACACCTCGAACTCTTCCTCGGCACGGTCCTCGCTCAACAGCGGCTGAAGCTTGCAAACGGTGGGGGCGTCATCGAGCGTGGCGTTGCCATCGCCCGCGGGGATGTCGGCGTTGCCCTCATCAAGGGGCTCTTCGGCGGGTGCCGTCTCGGCGCCGCGGACGGCGGATTCGAGGAGGAGTTGTCCGAGGAGGAAGCTACTGAACGCACGGTAAGTGTTCACGGCCTGGGCCTCGGTAAACCCCTGGTCGACGAGAGATGCGAGGAAGATCTCGACCACCTCGACGCTGCGCAGCGGCGGCCGCAGCCACGGAGCAGCTGGGTGACGCGTGGCGACGAGCGGGAATGCCCGCGGATGCTCCACCGCGATGCGCCGCACCTCGTGCGCGGAGATCTGCAGAAAGCTTTGCCATTGCTCACCGGACGCGTCTTTGAGGCTTGCCACCAGGTCCTGCATGAGGAGGCTGACGACACCTTCCAGCAGATCTTCCTTGCCGTTGACGTACCGGTACAAGGACATGGCCTCGACGTCGAGTTCCTGCGCAAGCGTCCGCATGGACAGCCGGGAGGCCCCCACGCGATCGATCTGTGCGAGAGCGGTGGCAATGATGCCGTCGCGACTCAGCTTCCGCGTGCTCGTTCGCGATGTCTTCTGCATCTCCTGAGCCATCAGATCCACCCCCGAATGGTCCAGTCTCGCATCTGTCGGAGGCCTGTAGTTTGCGGCGGGCAGAGTGTACGCACGGCTTACGCCGTAAGCAACCCTGTCGGCGAGACGGCAACGACGCTCCTACCGTCGCCGCCATGGTCCCCCCAAACAGCAACGAAGAAGCCCCGCGAAACCGACACCAGCCGGGCGCAGCCCGCTTCGACAGCTCCTCCTCGAGCGCCGCCGTTCCTATCGACTCCGAGCACACCCTGCGTCATGATGTGGTCTCACGTGAGAAAGAGGAGTTTGGCGGGTTCAAATTCGGGTCCGCGTTCTTCGGCTGGCTGACCGCCACGGGACTTACCGTTCTCCTGACCGCTCTTGCGGCCGCCGTAGGGGCGGCGATCGGGTTGAGCCAGTCGGGCTCCGTCGAGAACGCCGCGGACGCAGCGGAACAGAACGCCGACAGCGTCGGCATCGTGGGCGTCATCGTCATCGCCATCGTGCTCCTAGTGTCGTACTACGCCGGCGGATACGTCGCCGGCCGCATGGCGCGCTTCAGCGGCGCCAAACAAGGCATCGCCGTCTGGATCTGGGCCATCGCCATCGCCGTCATCATCGGCATCGTCACCGCCATCGCGGGCAGCCAGTGGGACATCCTCGGCACCCTCAACAGCTTCCCCCGCATCCCCGTCACACCCGAAACCGCCACGACGACCGGCATCCTGACCGCGCTCGGCGCCGCCATCATCACCCTGCTCGGCGCCGTTCTCGGCGGGCTCGCCGGCATGCGCTACCACCGCCGCGTCGACCGCGCCGGTCTCGGCCGCTAACCCACCCCCCACCCCTGGAAGGAACATCATGATCAGCGAGAACAACATCGCCGCCCTCATCGGCACAGACGTCTACGGCACCGACGACTCCAAGATCGGCACCGTCGGCGAGATCTACGTCGACCCCGACACCGGCCGCCCCACCTGGGCCACCGTCAAGACCGGGTTCTTCGGAACCTCCGAGTCGTTCGTCCCGCTCAACAAGGCCGAGGACACCGGCGGGTCGCTCCGTGTGCCCTACTCAAAGGGAGAGGTCAAGGACGCACCCCGCATCGAGTCCGGCCGAGAACTGAGCGAGGCCGAAGAGGACGAGCTGTACCGCCACTACGACGGCGCATTCGACCTCGACCACAGCACCAACGACACCCGTACGGCCCCCGACGTCGATGAGACGGCGTCCAACACCGGCGGCGCCTTCGAATCGGAAGGACGCGATACGTCCGGCCCGACGACGGACGACGCGATGACCAGGTCGGAAGAGAAACTGCGTGTCGGCACCGAGCGGGTGCAAACGGGACGCGCGCGCCTGCGCAAGTACGTCGTGACCGAGCACGAGACGGTCACCGTCCCCGTCACCCGGGAAGAGGTCCGGCTCGAGCGCGAGCCCATCACCGACGGCAACGTCGACAGTGCGCTCGACGGACCCGACATCAGCGAAGAAGAGCATGAGGTGGTTCTCACCGAGGAACGCCCCGTCGTTGAAAAGGAGACGGTCCCGGTCGAGCGCGTGCGCCTCGGAACCGAGACCGTCGAGGACACTCGAACCGTCGACGCCGACATCCGCAAGGAGGAGATCGAGCTCGACGGCGACCCGGTCCGAGACACCGACCGCGCGTAGCAGGATCGAGGGCCGTCCCTGGCTGCGTGAGCATGCTCAGGGGCGGCCCTTCTTCGTGGCCCGAAAGTCGCGAGACAGCGACTACGGCAATGAGGCCTAACGCCTCGCCGTTCTCGGCGTCTGCGTTACCTGACAGCGCGCAAAGCCTTGCCGCGAAATTCGGGTCAACCCCCACGGCCAGGCTGCTAACGACTCCTACTTTCTGAAGAGTCTGGATGAACGGAGTCTTGAGATGCCGGAAGCACCCGTCGCAAGAAACGCGCAGGCCATGACCGACGAAGAGGGCGGCATGGCAGAGCAGCAGCAAGCTGCTCCTGGCCTGACCGATCGCATGAGACCTGTGCCTGACCACGGTGAATCGTCCTGGGTAGGGCGTGGGCGACTGGATGGTCTAAAGGCGCTGATTACCGGCGGAGATTCCGGAATTGGACGGGCAGTCGCCATCGCGTACGCCCGCGAGGGCGCCGATGTGGCCATCAACTACCTCGCCGAAGAGGAAGAGGACGCACAGCAAACCGTCGAGTGGATCAACACGGCCGGACGACGAGCCGTCGCACTGCCTGGAGATCTGCGAGATGAGCAGACCTGCCGGGACGTCGTGGCACGTGCCGCGGACCAGCTCGGCGGTTTGAATATCGTCGTCAACAACGCTGGCTACCACTGGGCGCGCGGTGAATCAGGACTCGGGGGCCTAACCACGGAGCACCTGGAACGCACGGTGCACACCAACCTCTACGCGACGCTATGGGTCAGCCAAGCCGCGCTCCAGTACCTCGGCCGCGGCGACAGCATCATCATCACCAGTTCCGTGCAGGCATACGACCCGTCGGTGTCGATGATCGACTACGCCGCAACGAAAGCCGCGCTGAACAACCTGACGGGCAGCCTCGCCCAAGACCTCGGCGCACGAGGTATCCGTGTCAACGCCGTCGCCCCGGGCCCAATCTGGACCCCCCTCGGCCCGGCCACCAAAGAGCCGCAAGCCGTTGCCAACATGGGACGAGACACCCCGCTCGGCAGAATCGGCCAGCCGGCCGAGCTGGCGGGCGCATACGTCTTTCTCGCGTCGCCCGCCGAGGCCAGCTACGTCAGCGGCACGATTCTCGGCGTCACAGGCGGCACACCGACCTTCTAGGCACCTCACGCTTCTGTGCGGTAACCGTGGGGTCCTCTGCCTCCGCCAAATGCCACTCGGCGCGGGCGACGAGTTCGTCGAAGGTCGTCACTTCACGCGGTCCGCGAGCGCCCTCCCGTAGCTACGGTCAATTCGGCCTGAGAGCTATGCCTCCCGTGTCGCTCGGGGATGGTGCAAAACCGATCGGTTTTGCACCAACTCCGCCCAACCCGGCGAACAGTCGGGGAGGCGCGGAAAGCAGCGGGTCGCCGCGGTGTAAAACCCCCGTGCGAAACAAAAGCTCGCGCGAAATGGGGCAGCACCCCTTTCGCATCACGTCCCTGTGCCGCTCCGATGATTGGCGGGAACGGCGCATGACGTGGAATGGCGCACGACGACCGCGATCGTCCTTACGTCCGCGGGGCCATCCCCGAAAGCCGTTCGGCGACGGACGCCGAGCTCGACGCGACAGCCCGACGTGAACCACCGGGCGTAGGGTGGCGCGGTGAGCATGTGGCGCGACGTCGTCTTCGTCGGCGTGGGTGGCGCCATCGGCACCGCGCTGCGTGCCGGCCTCACCCTCGCGGTCGGCGACGGGCTCGGTTCCGCCCTCGTACCGCTCATCAACATCGTCGGCGCGTTCCTCATCGGCATCCTGTTCGGGTGGAGATCCCGGATGCCGGCATCCTCGCGAGCCCAGCGTGCGCAACTGTTCCTCGGCACCGGCGTGCTCGGCGGCTTCACCACCTACAGCGCGCTCGCCGTCGAGGCGGCGGGTCCGGGGCTGTTGTGGTGGGGCATCGGCTCCGTGGTGCTCGGCACCGGGGCGGCGTGGGGCGGGCTGCTGCTCGGCCGCGGCGGAAGGACGCAGCGGTGACGCCTCTGGTGTTCGCGGCGGTGGCCGTCGCGGGCGGCGTCGGCGCAGCCCTGCGTTTCCTGCTCGATACGGCCGTCCGGCGGGCGACCGGTGAGCGGTTCCCGTGGGGCATCCTCGTGGTGAACCTCACGGGGGCGTTCGCGCTCGGCATCCTGAGCGGGCTTCCGGCCGACGAGGCGTGGCGATGGATCGTCGGCACGGGCCTGCTGGGCGGGTACACCACGTTCAGCGCGGTCGCGGTGACGACGGTGCTGCTGGCCGAGGAGGGGCGCAGTCGCGCGGCGACGGCCTACGCCCTCGTCTCGTTCGTCGGATCGGTGGTCGCGGCGGCGGCGGGGCTCGCGCTGGGGTCGCTGTTCTGAAGGCGTCGGACGGGGAGGGCTGAGCCTGTCGCAGCCTCTCGGGGCGTGTGGGTCCGGTCCCTTCGACGGGCTCAGGGACCTCGGGGCCGCTCAGGGACCTCGGGTGCGGCTCGGGGGTCTCGGGGGTGGTTCGAGGAACGCGGTGCGGGCGGAGGGGGCTGAGCCTGTCGAAGCCGCCGGTGCTCCCGGCCCGCTCCCCGACGCGCGTGGGATACTGGGCTCGATACATCTCTGTATCCAATCTCGACCCCCGAAGGGTGCTTCGTGTCGTACCTGGCCGTTCTGAGCCTGAAGAACCGTGCCCTCATCGCCCTGGTCACCATCGTGGCGGCGATCTTCGGCGGACTCGCGCTCACCAGCCTCAAGCAGGAGCTGATCCCGTCGATCGAGTTCCCGCAGCTCGCCGTCGTCACGAGCTACCCGGGCGCGTCGCCCGAGGTCGTCGAGGCCGACGTCTCCACGCCCATCGAGAGCGCCATCCGCGGCGTCGAAGGGCTCGAATCGACCACGGCCACCAGCACGACGAACTCCTCGATCGTCTCGGCGTCGTTCACATACGGCACCGACCTCGCCGCGGCGCAGCAGAAGATCCTCGCCGCGATCGCGCGCATCGACGACCAACTGCCCGAATCGGCCGACACCACCGTCGCCTCGGCGAGCATCGACGACTTCCCCGTCATCCAGCTCGCCGTCACCGGCTTCACCGACGCCCAGGCCACCCAGGCGGTGCTGCAGACCAGCGTCATCCCCGACCTCGAAGACGTCGACGGCGTCAACGGCGCCCAGATCGTCGGCGGCGCCGGGCAGCGCGTCACCATCACCCCCGACTCCACGAAGCTCGGCGAACGCGGCTTCGGTCAGCAGGCGATCACCGATGCCCTGGATGCCAACGGCATCCTGTTCCCGGGCGGCTCGCTGACCGAGGGCGATCAGACCCTCACCGTGCAGACGGGCGCGAAGCTCACCAGCGTCGACGAGATCGCGGCGCTGCCGCTCGTGCCCACCGACGCCGCGCAGTTCCAGGCCGGTCAGACGACGATCGGCGACGTGGCCGCCGTCGAGCTGCAGTCCGACCCGGTCACGACCCTCTCTCGCGTCGACGGGGAGCCGGCCCTGACGATCGCCGTCACCAAGCTGCCCGCCGCCAACACGGTCGACGTCTCACGCGGTGTTCTCGCGGTGCTCCCCGACCTCGAGACGGCGCTCGGACAGGGTGCCACCTTCACGGTCGTCTTCGATCAGGCGCCGTTCGTGCAGCAGTCGATCGACGCCCTCGCGCAGGAGGGACTGCTCGGTCTCGTCTTCGCCGTCGTCATCATCCTGGTGTTCCTGATGTCGGTGCGCTCGACGCTGGTGACGGCCATCTCGATCCCTACCAGCGTGCTCATCACCTTCGTCGGGCTCCAGGCCTTCGGCTACTCGCTCAACATCCTCACCCTCGGTGCACTCACGATCGCGATCGGACGCGTCGTCGACGACTCCATCGTCGTGATCGAGAACATCAAGCGGCACTACGTCGGCGATGCCGAGAAGATCCCCACGATCATCCGGGCCGTGCGCGAGGTGGCGGCCGCCATCACGGCATCCACGATCACCTCCGTGGCGGTGTTCCTGCCGATCGCGTTCGTGGGAGACGTGACCGGCGAGCTCTTCCGGCCGTTCTCGTTGACGGTGACGATCGCGATGGCGGCGTCGCTGCTGGTGTCGTTGACGATCGTGCCGGTGCTGGCGTCGTGGTTCCTCCGGCCCGGAAAGGTGATCCGGGATGCCGAGGGCGACCCCATCGACCCGGAAGCCGCCGACGCCCCGCCCACCCGCCTGCAGAAGGCCTACGTGCCGGTGCTGAGCTGGACGCTGCGGCACTCGTGGGTGACCCTGACCCTCGCCGTGCTCGTGCTCGGCGGCACGTTGGCGTCGGTGCCGCTGCTGAAGACCGACTTCCTCGGCGACTCCGGCCAGAACACGTTCACCGTCACCCAGAAGATCGGGGCGGCGCCGAGCCTGGATGCCGAAGACGCGGCGGCCCAGAAGGTCGAGGCCGTCCTGCTCGACACCCCCGGCGTGCAGACGGTGCAGACCTCGATCGGGTCGAGCGGCTCCGCGCTGCGCGACGCGTTCTCGGGCGGGGGCACGGGCATCACGTACTCGATCACCTCCGAGTCCGGCGCCGACCAGGTCGAGCTGCGCGAGCGCGTGCGCACCGAGCTCGAGGGGCTCACCGACGCCGGCGAGATCGAGGTGCGCGCCGCCGGCGGCGGCTTCGGTTCCACCGACATCACCGTCGACGTCACCGCCCCCGACTCGCAGGCCCTGCAGCAGGCGAACGACGCGGTCGTCGCCGGACTCCAGGGCCAGGACGGCATCGGCCAGGTCACCAGCAGCCTCTCGGCATCGCTCCCGTTCGTCTCCGTGCGCGTCGACCGTGACGCGGCCGCGGAGCGCGGGTTGTCGGAGCGGGCCGTGGGTGCTCTGGTCTCGGGGGCGCAGCAGCCGCGACAGGCCGGAACCGTCGAGATCGACGGACGCGGGGTGACGGTGTACCTCGCCACGGCGAACCCGCCGCAGACCATCGACGATCTGCGCGCACTCGAGATCCCGAGCGCGCGCGGCAACGTGCGTCTCGACGAGATCGCCACGGTCGAGCAGAGTCAGACGCCGCCCTCGATCACGACCGCGCGGGGCCTGCGCACGGCATCCATCACCGTCACCCCCACCTCCGACGACCTCGGCAGCTCCTCGGGGACCGTCGCCGACGCCCTCGCCGGAGTGCCGCTGCCCGATGGGGCGACCGCGAAGATCGGCGGCGTCGTGACCGACCAGCAGGACGCGTTCACCCAGCTCGGACTCGCGCTGCTGGCGGCCATCCTCATCGTCTACGTCGTGATGGTGGCGACCTTCAAGTCGCTGCGGCAGCCGCTCGAACTCCTCGTCTCGGTGCCGTTCGCCGCGACCGGGGCGATCGTGATGCTGCTCATCACGGGCGTGCCGCTCGGTGTCGCCGGCATGATCGGTGCGCTGATGCTCGTGGGCATCGTCGTGACGAACGCGATCGTGCTGATCGACCTCGTCAACCAGTACCGGGCACGTGGTCTCAGCGTGCACGACGCGACGATCGTGGGCGGTGCGAGACGTCTGCGGCCGATCCTCATGACCGCGCTCGCCGCGATCTTCGCGCTGGTGCCGATGGCTCTCGGCATCACCGGGCACGGGGGGTTCATCTCGCAGCCGCTCGCGGTCGTCGTGATCGGCGGGCTCGTGTCGTCGACGTTCCTGACCCTGCTCGTACTGCCGACGCTCTACAACCTCATCGAGGGAGCGAGCGAGCGGCGCCGGGCGCGTCGAGCCGCGCGCGACGCCGACGCGCACGACCAGTTCGCCGACGACGAGCACCCGGTGACCCGACGCGAGTATCGCGCGCAGCACTGATCGCCCCCGCCGGGGACGGTGCCGGCCGTGGCGTGGGCAGGCGGCGCCCATGCCCGCGCCGGGATGCCGCGGCGATCATCGTCATCCGCCGCGGCAGCGCGGGCGGCTGCAGGTCGGCGGCCATCCGTCGCGGCGGCGCGGGCGGCCGGATGCCGGCGCTTCCCGTGGCCGCGGACGACGTGCGGGAGCTGCCGCGTCTGCTCACCCGCGAGACGGAGGGGGCGGACAGGGCCCGGGCGGACGTGTTGGACCGGGCTCGGTACGCTGCGCGTGAAGCGAGTCCGTGCACAGCACCCGGGCGGGCGGTCGCGAGAGGTGCGATCGGCCGGACGGGCGCCGGGCGCGGGCGGCTCGCCGCACGCGCGACGGGGGGTCGGCGGCGTCCGATGACCAGCCGCCGACGGCCGAGGCATGCGCCGCGGTCGTCGGTGGCATCCGTTCGTCGACGGGCGGATGCGGCGGGCCGGCCGAGCGTGTGGGTCAGCATGCCGGTCCAGGCGAACATCGCCCCGCACGAGATGGTCTCGAAGAGGGCGAGGTTGATCGTGGCCGTGACGAAGAGGGTGATCGAGAGGGCGAGCCAGATCAGGGCGACCCCGGTGCTGACCGCCATGCGGCGACCGAGCCGATGCAGCATGACGGGCGCGCTGGCCAACAGCACGAGGAAACCGAGCACCATCAGCGCCGCGACCCGGTCGTGAAGGTCTTTGTCGGTGTTCAGGGGAACGAAGCCGACCAGGGCCAGGTCGATGCCGACGACGTGCAGGCAGACGCACGCGAGGGTGGCCGACCCGCGGCGGACAGCTCCCCGACCCAGGCGCAGAATGTCGCGTCGAACGAAATGCGCGAGCACGATGACCATCGCGCCGCTCACTTTGAGTGTCGTATTGAACAATGCGCTCGAAAAGTCGCCGAAGATGCCAAGCTGGCTGAAGTGGAGGTGCCACCAGAGCGGATCGCGCGTGGTGGAGATGGAGAGCAGCAGGCCGCCGAGAAGAACCGACAGCACGGCCGCACCGACGTGCAGGGAGGGGATCCCGGCCAGTCGGCGATTAAGGCCGCTGAGACGCGGCAGTGAGATGTTTCCGGGGTCGACGGAACGGAGCGCGGTGCTCATGATGGGGGAGTCTTTCCTCGGGACGGAACGGGACCCTCAGCGCGTGGGATCCTCGGCCCCCGTCGGCTTCATACGGACATTCGCCGAGAGAGCCGTGGTTCTCGGCCGCCCCGGCCACGACGGAATACCGTCTAAAGCAGATGGTAGCTTTCGTCCGCACGAAAGGGAGAGGCCTGTTCTTTCTTTCCCCCGGTCATATGCATAATTCCCTTGTCCCCCATTTGGGGGACAAGGGAACTGCATTCATGAAAAGCGGAGACCCCATTCACGGACGAGGACGTCGCCCGCCGGGAGAGTGTCGAGATCGGTCCCCGTGACGAAGGCGTTCGCCGGCGCCGTCATGGGCTCGATCGCGACGGCCAGCGGCTGACCCGGGTACCGGTCGGTGGTGAAGACCTGGACCCACCGGAAACCCTCGCCCTGCCAGAGATCGAGACGGCGACCGTCGGGCGCCGTGAGCGTGTGGTGCGCGCGGCCCTCGGCATCCCGCTCCAGGCCTCGATAGCCGTTGTCGAGCGTCGCATCGCCCAGCCGGCGACCGCCGCGCAGGTCGTTCGCGCCGGCGACCGGCACCTCGTCGATGGGGATGTTGCGCTCGTCGAGCACGAGTGTGGTCGTGCCGGTCGAATGCACGACGAGATCCTCGGTCGCCACCCCGCCGATCTGCAGATACGGGTGCACGCCGAGGGCGACCGGGGCGGGCTTCGCGCCCACGTTCTCGACATGGTGCTCGACGTGCAGCCCGTCGGGTCGAAGCGTGTAGGTCACGCGCGTGCGCAGGTGGAAGGGGTACCCCGTCTGCGGGACGACGTCGGCGCCGAGCACCAGCCGCTCGTCGCTGTGGTCGAGGGGCTGGTAGGTGCCGAAGCGCAGCAGGCCGTGGCTGGCGTTGCCGAACTTCGGCTCGCTGATCGCCAGCTGCAGGTCATCACCGTCGAAGGTGTACCGGCCGTCGCGGATGCGGTTCGGCCACGGCACCAGCACGACCCCGGATGCCGCCGGAGTGGGCACGTCATCGGGATACGGCGGCACGAGGTCGACGCCGTCGACGGTGAGTGCTCGCAGCGCCGCACCGACCTGGGTGATCTCGGCGGAGCTACGGGGTCCGCGCAAGTGGAAGCGCTGGCCGGTGGGATCGGCGGTCATGACGGGGCCTTTCTCGAACGGGGTGGGCGCTGCAGCCACGGCCGCAGCAGGCGGGTGACCCACGGGAGCACCGCATAGGTCATCACGGGGGTGAGCAGCAGGGTGGTCGCGAGGACGCGCAGCACCAGCGGCACCTCGGCGAAGCCCGGTACGAAACCGAGCAGCCAGGAGGCGAGCAGGTTGGTCGGGAAGAAGCCGACCCAGATCGTCACGGCCTGCTTCCACCGCGGGGGCGCGGCCGGCACCGGCTGTTGCACCGGCGATGTGGTGGCATCCGTCGCCTGCAGAACCGACCCGAACGACGCGTCGAACCAGCCCTCGATGCCGGTGCGTCGTTCGACCCTCTCCTCGCGCGCGAACGGGCGGCCGGAGTCGAGCCACCACCGTCGTTGCGACGACGTCTCCCACCCCTCCAACGTCGTCATGTCGCGGAAGCGGTACAGCATGTACCAGAGGTCGCTCTCCTCGCCCGCGCGCACCCACCCGGAGCCGAGGAAGCCCGGGAAAGCGGTCGCGAGGTCGGTGCCGGCCTGCATCCACGAGGTCGCTTCGGCGGTGCGCGTCGGGTCGATGCGCCGCTCGATCGCCACCGTGATGGGGTGGGCGTCGGTGTCTGCCATGCGTCCATCTTCGTGCGCCACCTCGTGCGAGTCGCCACGATTTGTCGCTTCCACGGCATCCAAGGCGACAAAATCTGGCGACTCGCACGGTTGGGGAACGGACATGGATGCCATTCCCAGGCGTCGCCTGTAACGTGGTGCGGTCGGCTCTGGACACCGCGTCGTGATACGCGGATGGGTTTGTGAGTCCAAGGGGCCGATGGACAGGACGCGATCGCGGCCTCGACCATCATCAGTGAATGGCCCCCGGCCGACGACAGTCCGGGTATCGCACCGCTTCGAACGGTGTCGCTGTTTCGCGCGAACAGAACCCAGGAAGTCCCCCATGCCCAAGAACAAGAAGCCCGCCGGCGGCCGCGCCGCCAAGAACTTCGAGCCCCGCTACGGCGCGAAGACCTCGTTCCAGGACCGCAAGCGTCGCCCCGGCGGCGAGGCGCCCGTGAAGCCCGGCAGCAAGAGCCCGAGCCACCGCGGCTACCGCCCCGAGGCCGAGGTCGCGCCCGAGAAGCGCCGCTGGAGCGCGTCGGACCGCGCCGGTCGCGACGAGGCGCGCAGCATCCGCACCTCGGCCCGCGACGATCGTTTCGGCCGTTCGGATCGGGATGCCACGACCGGCCGCCGCGACGAGCGTCCGGCTCGTTCGTTCGGCGACCGCCCCGCGCGTTCGTTCGGCCGCGACGACCGTCCGGCTCGTTCGTTCGACCGCGACGACCGTCCGGCCCGTTCGTTCGACGACCGTCCCCGTCGCGACGTCGGTGACCGTCCCGCCCGTTCGTTCGGCCGAGACGACCGCGCTCCGCGTGGCGAGCGCGTCGACCGCGACGACCGCCGCACCTTCGGCGACGCCCGGCCGTCGTTCCGCGACGAGCGCCCGCGCCGCTCGTTCGGCGAGCGTCCCGACCGCGGTGCAGAGCGTCCCGCCCGTTCGTTCGATCGTGACGAGCGCCCGCGCCGCGACGCCGGTGAGCGTCCCGCGCGTTCGTTCGACCGCACCGATCGCCCGGCCCGCTCGTTCGATCGGGACGAGCGTCCCCGCCGTTCATTCGAGGATCGCCCGGCCCGTTCGTTCGACCGTGACGAGCGCCCGCGCCGCGACGCCTCTGAGCGTCCCGCGCGCTCCTTCGACCGCACTGACCGCCCGGCCCGCTCGTTCGACCGCGCCGATCGCCCGGCGCGTTCGTTCGACCGCACTGACCGCACTGACCGCCCGGCCCGCTCGTTCGACCGCACCGATCGCCCGGCCCGCTCGTTCGACCGCACTGACCGCCCGCAGCGCTCGTTCGACGACCGCCCGCGCCGCACCGACGGCCCGAGCCGCAGCGACTGGTCGGCCACTCCGAAACGCTCCGCCGAGCACGAGCAGCGCGTCGACGTCGTCCACGAGCGTCTGCAGGCGCAGGCCGTTGACGCGGTGACCGAGACCGGCGTCGGCTTCGCCGAGCTCGGCCTCGGCGACAACATCGTCCGCGCCCTCGCGGGTCTGGGAGCGGCGAGCCCGTTCCCGATCCAGGCCGCCACGGTGAAGCCGATCCTCGAGGGTCGCGACGTGCTCGCACGCGGACGCACAGGCTCGGGCAAGACCATCGCCTTCGGTGCCCCGCTCGTCGAGAGCATCCTGCGCGCCCAGGCCGGTCAGCGCCGGGAGTTCGGTCGTGCTCCCAAGGCGCTCATCCTCGCGCCGACCCGCGAGCTCGCGCTGCAGATCGACCGCACCGTGCAGGTCATCGCCCGCAGCGTCGGCCTGTTCACCACCCAGATCTACGGCGGCGTGCCCCAGGCGCGCCAGGTCGGTGCGCTGAAGAAGGGCGTCGACATCGTCATCGGCACTCCCGGCCGCATCGAGGATCTGCTGAACCAGGGCAAGCTCGATCTGTCGCAGGTGCAGGTGGCGGTGCTCGACGAGGCCGATCACATGTGCGAGCTCGGATTCCTCGAGCCCGTGCAGCGGATCCTCCGCGCGACGGCCGAGGGCAGCCAGAAGCTGCTGTTCTCCGCCACGCTCGACCGTGAGGTCGCCGCCCTGGTCGACGAGTTCCTCGTCGAGCCCGCCGTCTACGAGGTCGCCGGCGAAGATCAGGACTCGGGCACGATCGAGCACCGCGTGCTCGTGATCGACCATCGCGACAAGGCCGAGATCCTCGGCTCGCTCGTCGACCGCGACGGCAAGACGCTCGTCTTCGCCCGCACCCGCGCCTACGCGGAGATGCTCGCCGAGCAGTTCGACGAGGCCGGCATCGCCGCGGTCGCCCTGCACGGCGACCTGAACCAGCAGAAGCGCACGCGCAACCTCGAGAAGCTCACCTCGGGCCGCGTCAACGTGCTCGTCGCCACCGACGTCGCCGCCCGCGGCATCCACGTCGACGACATCGATCTGGTCATCCAGGCCGATGCGCCCGACGAGTACAAGACGTACCTGCACCGTTCGGGCCGCACGGGCCGCGCCGGCCGCAGCGGCACCGTCGTCACGCTCATCACGCGTCAGCGTCAGCGTCGCATGACGGAGCTGCTCGACCGCGCCGAGATCGAGGCGCCGTTCGAGCCCGCGCAGCTGGGCGACGACCTGCTCGAGGAGCTGTCGGGTCGTCAGCTCGCCGACGTCACGTCGTAACCACTCCCTCGGAAGGCCCCCGTCGCTTCGTGCGGCGGGGGCCTTCTCGCGTTCGAAACAGCGCGAGGTCGCTTCGATGGTCTCGTGCCTTCAGAACAGCGTCGGCTCGCTCGCCGGCGCGACGCGGGGGCGAACGGATGCCAAAGTTCCCGTGTTGCGCACCGGCCCGAGGCCGCTCGTCGCCGGTGTCCGCGCCGCAAGGCCAGGCTGAGGTCGCCCGCGCGGGTGATCGTCTTCGTCCCAGCCGTCGAGGCGGTGCATGCGCAGCAGGGGGCGCATGCGCTTGCCCAGCCAGGTGCGGTACGCCTTGGGCGCCGACACGGAGACGCCGGGATAGAGCCCGCGGTACGACGACACGAGATGCGGGTGCTCGCGCTCGAGCCACTGCCAGAACCACTGCTTCGCGCCCGGGCGCAGGTGTAGAGCGCCGTAGACGACCCGCGCGGCTCCGGCAGCGCGAATGCGCGAGAGCGCGTCGTCGAGCACGGCGACGGAGTCGGTGAGGTGCGGCAGGATCGGCATCAGGAACACCGTCACGCGGAAGCCCGCCGCCGTCGCCGCGCGCACCGTTTCGAGTCGCGCCTCGGCGCTGGGGGTGCCGGGCTCGATCGAATGCTGCAGCGCGACGTCGAAGACGGCGATCGACATCGCGAGGGTGACCTTCACCTCGCGGGCGGCGTCGGTCAGGAGCGGGAGATCGCGCCGCAGCAGTGTGCCCTTGGTCAGGATCGAGAACGGGGTGCCGTTGTCGGTGAGCGCCCCGATGATGTCGGGCATGAGCCGGTACCGGCCCTCGGCGCGCTGATAGGGATCGGTGTTCGTGCCGAGCATGACCGGCTCACGCGCCCACGACCCGCGCTGGAGTTCCGTACGAAGCACGTCGGCCACATTGATCTTGACGACGATCTGCGAATCGAAATCGGCGCCCGAATCGAGGTCGAGGTATTCGTGGGTCTTGCGCGCGAAGCAGTACGAGCACGCATGACTGCAGCCCCGATACGGGTTCACGGTCCAGTCGAAAGGCATCGCCGAGGCTCCCGGCACACGGTTGAGGGCGCTCTTCGCCATCACCTCGTGGAACGTCATTCCCGCGAACTCGGGCGTCGTCACCGAGCGCACGAGGCCGTCCACGCGCTCCATGCCGGGGAGCGCCGCCGTATCGTCGACACCCAGCTGCTGCCCCTGCCACCTCATGGCGATAGTCGAACACATGTTCTAGATGGAAGCAAGTAGTGAGCTGCCAGATTCGTACACGTCCGGCGTCTCCCGGTCCCTTCGACCCGGATGGCGACGCGCCGGCGGCCCGGTCACCGAGCCGAAGCAGTGCCGGGCGGCGACCCCAGCAGGACACGGGTCAGCGCCGCACCCGAGTCGAGGAGCCCGTCGAGCGTCGCGGCGAGATCGTCGTCGTCGGGGGCCGGGGCGCCGCGGAGCGCCGCGCGCAGCACCGTGCCGCGAAGCAGTTCCTTCGCGAACGACCCGGTCGTTCCCGCGGCGCGGTCGGCGGCGGCATCCACGGCATCCGGTGAGAGCGGCAGCCCCTGCGCATACCGCCGGAACAGGCGTCGCCGGTCGGCATCGTCGGGCAGGGGGATCTCCACGCCGAGGTCGACGCGGCCCGGGCGGGCGGCGAGGGCCTCCTCGAGGATCTGCACGTGGTTCGTCGTCATGACGAAGGCGATGTCGGCATCCGGTTCCAACCCGTCGAGGGCGTCGAGCACGTCGAAGAGCACCGGCTCGGGCGAGAAGCCGCGGTCGGCGGCCACCAGATCGATGTCTTCGAGCACGACCAGCGCCGGGGCGAACGTGCGCGCGACCTCGGCGGCGGCCTTGACGAAGCGGATGCTCGAGCCCGTCAGCACGACCGCGGTCGTGCCGGGTGTGCGCGAGAGCAGGTGGCGGACGGTGAGCGTCTTGCCCGTGCCGGGCGGGCCGTACAGGAGCACGCCGCGCTTGAGATGCTGCCCGGCAGCGCGGAGCGCATCGCGGTGGTCGCCGATGCCGACGACGTGGTCGACGATGCGCTGGAGGACGCCCTCGCCGAGCACGATGTCGTCGGCGGCGACCTCGGGGCGCACGAGGAAGGTCGCCCCGGCTTCGTGCCCGTATTCGGTCGGCGCGAACGACAGCACCTGTCCGCGCAGCACGCTGCGTTCGATCATGAGGCGGCGGATCTCGGCGAGCGCGGCCGCCGTGGCATCCGCGTCGGCACCGATCAGCTCGAGCTGCGGCTGGGGCGGCATCGACCGCGGGTTCGACGCCCGCTGGACGATCGCCACGGGATGACCGTCGAAGACGAGCAGTCGCACACCGAACGCCACGACCCGGCGCTGCGAATCGGCGTCGACGTCGCGCAGCTCGTACGAGACCGGTCCCGGCGCGAAGTGCGCGTACCCGCCGGAGAGGAGATCGGATGCCGAGACGTGCAGCCTCTGCTCGCCTCCCGTCACACCGATCAGGCGTCCGCCGCACCGCTCCATGAGCTCGTCGAGGGCGATGTCCGCATCGACGTAGCGGTGCGCCGGCAGCGATTCGGTCGTGACCGGCAGGGTGACGGCGTCGACCCCGAGGTGGGCGCTCAGCTCGTCGCCCAGGGGCGAACGATGACCGGCGGAGTCGGACTGGACGATGCGATGCATGTCCTGCAGATACGCGTGGACGGCGTGCATGAGGCGTCGGTCATCGTCGTCGAGCATGGTCCCCCCGGTTCGGTCTCGGCGTTCTCAGACTGCCGAGAACCCGGCGGCTGGGCAAGCACCGTGCGATGGTGTGCGGGTGGCGCGCTCGACCCGTCGGGCCTCCCGCGAGAGAATGGGTCGAGTGATACCCCCCGATCCCGAGCTCTCGCCCCGCCGCGCCGCGCGCGCGGAGGCCGAGCGACTCGCGACGGCGGCGTTGGCGGTGCAATCCGCATCACCCGCCGAGGGCTCACCCGCCGAGGCCGCCGAACCCGCCGAGGCCGCCGGCCCGACCCGTCGCGAGCTGAGAGCGGGCGCCTCGACGTCCAGCGGCATCCGGGCGCTCGCCGCCACGCGCGGGCTGCCCCTCGCCGCCCGACGTCGTCGCGCGGGCCTGCTGGCGGTTGCCGTCGCGGTCGTGGTGGCGGGGGCCGTCGCCATCGGCGCCGCCGCGACCGCGGGCGGACGTGACGAGGGCGAGGCCGCCGAGGTCGCGGCGACGACGACCGTGGTGGAGGGCCCGCCCGCCGTCCCCGCCGAAGGTCTTCCCGTGCCGCAGCTCGCGGCCGTCGCCGCGACCGCCACCCCCTGCGACGATCCGGCGTTCACCGCGGCTCTGGCGTCGGGCGACGACGCCGCCGCCATCGCGGCCGCCGGTGGCGGAGGCGCCTTCCGCGCAGCGGTGGCATCCGGGATCGCGCCGTGCGTGTCGTTGTCGGACCCGAATCGCGAATGGGTGGTCGTCAACAAGCAGCGCCCCCTCGACCCGGTCGACTACCGCGCCGGCGACCTCGTCATGCCCGAGAACGTGCGCGCTCTCGAGGAGTCGGCACTGCGGGCACGGGCGGCGGGTGCGCTGACCGAGATGGTGCGCGCCGCCTCCGACGCCGGTGCGGGCGAGATCGGATACCTCAGCGCCTTCCGCTCGTACTCGACGCAGCAGTCGACGTATGCCGGGCGCGTCTCGGTGGGAGGCGTCGAAGAAGCGGACCGCGAGAGCGCGCGCGCCGGCTACAGCGAGCACCAGACGGGGCTGGCGGTCGACATCGTGCCGTGCAACGGCTCCTGCGCCACCCTCGACGACGTCGCCGCCTCGGCCCAGGGGGCGTGGGTGCGCGATCACGCCTGGGAGTTCGGATTCATCACGCGCTACGCCGAGGGGCGCGAGAGCGTCAGCGGCTACGAACCCGAGGCCTGGCACCTGCGCTACATCGGGCCCGAGCTCGCCCGCGCCTACCACGAGGGCGGGTACACGACGCTCGAGGAGTTCTTCGGGCTCCCCGCGGCGCCGACGTACTGATCGACGGATGCCGGGGTCTTCGGCATCCGTTTCGACCCGCGCTCTGCACGCTCTCGCCGAGTCGCCGAACCGTCTCGAGCATGCTGACTCGCGCCGTCTGCACGTGCAGAGCCCCGAGAAGCGGGCACGAGCCGCAACTCACCGCGGGGTCGAACGCGGGGCGGCCGCGGTCTCAGTTCACGACGCCGGCGCTGCAGGTCTGCTGCGCCGCGCTCGAACCGCTGATCGAGGGCGGCAGGGCGACGGCTCCCGTGGCGGGATCGACGGTACCCGGCTCGACCTCCTCGGCGGGTGGGGCCTCCTCCGTCGGTGACGCGTCGGGTGTGGGCGTCGCGTCCGCGACGACCGTGCCGCCGTTGACGGAGACGTCACCGGTGACCTCGATGGCCTGGTTCGCGGCGAGGGCGTCCCAGAGCACCTCTGCGGCCGAATAGTTCGGGGCCACGCGGTTGCGGTCCGACGGCGCCTCCACCGTCGGGTACTGCACGAACACGATGTCTTCGAACGGCACGTCCTTGACGGCTTCCGCCACCTGAACGAGCGTGAGGGGATTCGTCAGGCTCTGGGTGGGCGTGACGTTGCGCAGTCCCGTGGATGCCAGGCGGAGCACGGTCGCGGGGTTCGACAGCACCTCCTCGCTGACGAGCTTGCGGGCCAGGCGCGACATGTACTGCTGCTGATTGCTCACGCGGGCCAGGTCGCTGCCGCCCACGCCGTATCGGGTGCGCAGGAACTGCAGGGCCTCGATGCCCTGGATGGTGCGCGGGCCCGCCTCCCAGTCGATCCCGGTGTTCTCGTCGCGCATGTCGCTGGCCAGGCAGATCTCGACGCCGCCGATCGCGTTGGTGATCTCGATCACCCCGCCGAAGGTCACCATCGCCCCGAACTGGATCTGCTGTCCGCTCATGTCGGAGATCGCCGTGATCACGCACGACAGCCCGCCGTACGTGTACAGCTCGTTGATCTGCAGGTACCCGCCGTCGAAGCGGCCGCCCTCGGAGGTGTCGCACGCCGGTGCGTCGAACACGAGGTCGCGCGGGAACGACACCACGGTGACCTTGCGGGGCGCGTCGGAGATGTGCACGAGGATGTTGACGTCGTTGAGCCGCCCCTCGGAATCCGGCCCCTCGCAGCGCTCGCCGAAGAGGGCGATGAGGTTCTCTTCGCACGCGTCGATGCCGACGACCATCATGTTCACGCCGCCCTCGAGCTGGCCGAGATCGGGCGGCACGGGCGGCTGGTTCTGCACGACCACGGCTTCGTCGACGAAATCCGCCGTGAGGTCGTAGGCCGTGTACGACACGACCCCCAGCACCGACACCACGGCGACCACCGCGGCGACGGCGACGAGGGTGGCCAGCTGGCCGAGCGGATGCGGGGAACGCAGGCGCGCGTGCTGCGCGACGGTGCGACGGCGCCGGGGCATGGCGGCTCCTCCTCGGGTTTCGTCGCAGTCTAGGGGTCCCGTGAGCGGCGCCCCGCCGCCCGCCGCGAGACGCGCCGTGCACCGCGCCTGGGTCGATAAGCGCGAGAAAAGCGTGAGCGAATGAACTCGTGGTTCGTTTCGGGGCTGTGACGTTTGCCTCTGTACGTGACTTTTCTGTAGGTGATGAATCCACCCTGAGTTATGTTTGTGCAACGCGCGTCGCCGATGACGCGCAAATCGCTCATTCATCCCCCCGTTTGGAGCGCACTATGGGTCGAACCCTGCGTTCAGTCGCGGCCATTTCGCTGGCCGGACTGCTCACCGCCACTGGAGCCACGGCCGTCCAGGCCGCCGACGTGGGCGAGGCGGTGACGCCCCCCACACCCATCGAATCCGCCACGGGTCGCTACATCGTCGTGCTCGACGAGGCCCCTGTCGCCACCTACGGTGGCGGAGAGCCGGGCCTGGATGCCACGAAGTCCGACGACGCCAAGCTCGATCCCGATTCACCCGCCGCGCGCGAGTACTCGGCGTTCCTCGAGCAGCGCCAGCAAGACATCGCCGACGAGGCGGGCGTACGCCCCGAGACGACCTACACCGTCGCGGTCAACGGCTTCAGCGCCTCGATGGACCCGAACCAGGCGGCCAAGCTCGCCGCGACCGAGGGCGTGCAGAAGGTCGTCCCCGACGAGATCCGCCATCCGCACGCGGTCCCCTCGACCGAGTTCCTCGGTCTCGAGGGCGACAACGGCGTCTGGCAGCGGGTCGGCGGCACGGATGCCGCGGGTGAGGGCGTCGTCGTCGGTGTGATCGACACCGGTATCGCGCCCGAGAACCCGGCCTTCGCGGGAGAGCCGCTGGGGACCACCGCCGGCGACGAGCCGTACCTGGACGGCAACGACGTCGTCTTCCGCAAGGGCGACGGCTCCGACTTCCGCTCGCCCCGCGTGGCCGAGGGCAATGGCTGGTCGCTGTCGGACTACTCCACCAAGCTCGTCGGCGCCCGCTACTTCGACACCGGCGCCGCGGCATCCGGCTTCACCTTCGAGGCCGACTACGTCTCGCCCCGCGACGGCGACACGCACGGGTCGCACACGGCGAGCACCGCCGCGGGCAACCTCGGTGTCGAGGCCGACGTCGAGGGCCTCGACTTCGGCGCGATCTCGGGCGTCGCCCCGGCCGCCAAGGTGGCCGCGTACAAGGCGTGCTGGGCGGGCCCCGACCCGCTCGTGACGACCGACGACGTCTGCGCCCTGAGCGACCTGCTCAGCGCGATCAACGCGGCGGTCGACGACAACGTCGACGTCATCAACTACTCCATCGGCGGCGGGGCGGCCAGCTCCACCTTCGCCCTCGAGGACCAGGCGTTCTTCAACGCCGCGGCGGCCGGCGTCTTCGTCGCGGTCTCCGCGGGCAACTCGGGCCCCGACGCGTCGACGGCCGACCACGCCTCGCCCTGGTACACCACGGTCGCGGCATCCACGATCCCGACGTACGAGGGAACGGTGACGCTGCCGAACGGCTTCGAAGCCGCCGGCGCGTCCATCTCGGTGCCCGCCGACCAGAACGTCACGGCCCCCGTGGTCTACGCGGGTGACATCGCGGCATCCGGAACCGACGCCGCGAACGCGGCCCTCTGCCTGTTGGGCTCGCTCGACCCCGCCCAGGCCGCGGGCAAGATCGTCGTGTGCGACCGCGGGCAGAACGCCCGTGTCGAGAAGTCGCAGGCCGTGAAGGACGCCGGGGGCGTGGGCATGATCCTCGTCAACGTCACCCCCGCCTCGGTCGACAACGACTTCCACTCCGTGCCGACCGTGCACCTCGACGCGCAGTACCGCGAGGCGCTGCTGTCGTACGTGCGCGAGACCCCGGATGCCACGGCCACCCTCATCGGTGAGAACATCACCGACGACGTGACCCCGACGCCGCAGGTCGCGGGCTTCTCGAGCCGCGGACCGATGCTGGCCGACGGCAGCGACATCCTCAAGCCCGACGTCTCGGCGCCCGGTGTGGCCATCCTCGCCGCGGCGGCCAACGCACCCGGTGCCGACCCGGCGTTCGAGTTCCTCTCGGGCACGTCGATGTCGTCGCCGCACGTCGCCGGTCTCGCCGCCCTGTACCTCGGAGAGCGACCGCTGGCCACGCCCGCCGAGGTGAAGTCGGCGATGATGACCACCGCCTACGACACCGTGGATGCTGAGAACGCGCCCGCCCCGGACCCGTTCGCGCAGGGTGCCGGTCACGTCGACCCCACGAAGTACTTCGACCCGGGTCTGCTGTACCTGAACGGTTCCGCCGACTGGGCGGCCTTCCTGCAGGGCAAGGGGCTGTACGACTTCGGTGTCGAGCCGATCGACGGCAGCGACCTCAACCTCGCCTCGATCTCGATCGGTTCGCTGGCCAAGCCCCAGACGATCACCCGCACGGTGACCTCGACGCAGGCCGGCACGTTCTCGGCATCCATCGACGTTCCCGGGGTGGATGCCGTGGTGGAGCCGTCGACGCTGGAGTTCACCGACGCCGACCAGGAGAAGACCTTCACGGTCACCTTCACCCGCACGACGGCCGCGGCCGAGCAGTGGTCGACCGGCTTCCTCACGTGGACGAGTGGTGACACCCAGGTGCGTTCGCCGATCGCGATCCGTCCCGCGACGGCCGAGGCGCCGGCCGAGGTCTCGGGCACCGGTCTGTCGGGCGCGACGAGCGTGGAGATCCTCCCCGGGATCACCGGCGAGCTGCCGCTGAACCTGTCGGGCCTGACCGCCGAGACGCTGCTGACCGACCCCGACAACCCCGTCGAGGGGCACAGCGGGAATGAGGCCTCCGGCGACGAAGACGGCTACGTCCGGTGGATCGTCGACGTGCCCGAGGGAACCACCCTCTCGCGCTTCGATCTCGACTCGTCCGACGATGACGGCAGCGACCTCGACCTGTTCGTCTCGCGCGTCGTGAGCCCCGACGACCTGCGGTACTACGAGCGGTTCACCTCGGCGACGGCCTCGGCCGACGAGCAGGTGTCGCTGCCCAACCCCACCCCGGGTACGTATCTCGTCGAGGCGAACGTGTACTCGTTCACCGCGCCGTTCACGTGGGACATGACCTACGCCAACGTCGCGCCCGAGGGGGAGGGCCAGCTCACGGCCGCGCCCGACCCGCTGACGGTGGAGCAGGGCACGCCGGTGTCGTACGAGCTGTCGTGGCAGGGCCTCACGCCCGACACGCGCTACCTCGGCGTGGTGCAGTACGGCGACTCCGAGGTGCAGACCGTGCTCACGGTCGACGCCGGAGAGGCGGCCCCGGTGGCCGTGGAGGCGCCGACCGTGTCGGGCACCGTGGCCATCAACCGCACCCTGCGTGCCACCCCCGGCACGTGGGATCCCGCCGACGTGACCACGACGTATCAGTGGCTGCGCGACGGCGAACCCATCCAGGGCGCGACCTCGCAGAGCTACCGCGTGCAGCGTGCCGACCTCGGTCGGGTCATCAGCGTGCGGGTGACCGCGACGTCTGCGGCCACGGGTCTCTCGGGCACGGCCGACAGTGAGGGTGTGGCATCCGTCGTCACCTCGCGCACCGAGGTGACCGTGAGCCCGTGGGTCGGGCGCACCACCGACACGTACAAGGTCAACGTGAAGATCCGTCCCGCCGGCGGTCCCGCGGCGACCGGCGATGTGGTCGTCACGGTCGCGGGCAAGGCCTACTCCGCCACCCTGCAGGGCGGTGCCGCGACGATCACCCTCGACCCGCAGACCCGCGGCGCGAAGACCGTCAAGGTCGAGTACGGCGGCAGCGCCACCGTGCAGCCGTCGAGCGCGAGCAGCGCGTTCATCGTGCTGCGGTAGTCACCGCTCCCGCACTGCGGCGTCCGGGCTTCGGCTCGGGCGCCGCAGTGCGTCATGCCGGCGAGGCCGCGGGTGCGAAGGAGACGCGCGGGGGGAGAGGTCGCTGAGCCTGTCGAAGCGACCGGGGTGCGCGTCGACGGGCTCAGCCTTCTCGGGAGGTCAGACGCGGGGCCGGCCGTCTGAAGCGACCGTCGACACGGCGTCCTCGAACGTCGATGGCCGGAGCGCCGCGCGCACCAGACGGCGGCGGTCCGCGAGGTACCACCAGATCAGCCCGGCCACGAAGGCTGCGAGCAGTAGCTGCGACCACGGAATCGCGACCGACGTCGACCGCGCATCGCTCACCGTGGCGTTCTCCAGCGGGGTGCCGTCGACGACGGCGGCCGGGGCGAGCGTCATGTCGACCGAATACCAGCCGAGCGGCCACAAGCCGGGAACGTCGAGTGACGACGCCCGGGTCTCGCCCGGGGCCGTCTCGTCGAGGACGGCACCCTCGACGTCGCGGGCGAAAAGGCCGAACGGCCCCGCGATGCGGAACGTCGGCGTTGCTCCGAGGCGCGTGTTGCCGACATTCTCGATGCGATAGTCGATGCGCAGTCCGCCGGACTGGAACGGGTTCCACGAGGAATCGAAGGTCGAGGTCACTCCGGCGGACAGGGCGACGGACAACTCGCCGGTCACTCTCGTGAGCACCCGGAAGCCGACTCGGGACTCGAGGCCGACCTGCGAGTCACCCCTGCTGACGACACTGGCCGCAACACCCGCGAGGTGGTCGCCCGGGGTCGCATCCTCGGGCACCGATACGGTGAAGGGGACGACGGCCGTCTGCCCGCCCGCGACGTCGACCGACTCCGCGATATCGATCCACAACCCCGCGTCGGTCGATTCCCGATCGCTGGGAAGGATGTTGAAGCGACCGTTCGCGGTGAAGTAGCCGTCCGCCGCCGACAGGCGGAACGTGACGTCCTGCGTCCCATGATTCGTCACCGTGAGGCTTTCGGTCTCCTGCGTACCCGGGTCGAGATCCAGCTCCACCCAGGCTCTGCCATCCGGCCCGTCGGCATCGCCGGGACGCACGGACCACGTCGTCGACGCGTCGGCGGTGTCGGTCGTGGCCGCTGCGCCGACCGCCTGGACGGCGCCGGCCGGCACGAGGAACGCCGTGGCGACGGCGAATGCAGCGAGCGAACGGAGAAGATTCATCGTCAGATGCCTACTTTCCTCGTCGTGAGCGGGTCGAGTTCCGGACGGTCAGAACGGGCTCGATCGTGTCGTGTGTGGGGTCGATGTCACCCTCGATCGCATCGATGATCTGCTGAAGGGCCAATTTCCCCAGCGCCTCGAAGTCCTGCCGAACGGTGGTGAGAGGGGGCAGGAAATGGCGGGCATCCGACAGGTCGTCGAAGCCCACGATGCTGATCTGAGAGGGGACATCTATCCCGCGTTCCTGCAGCCCGTGAATGGCTCCGAGTGCGATCTGATCGTTCGCAGCGAAGATCGCCGTGGTGTCGCCCCAGTCGGTCGTCTTCGCGACGTCGTACCCGAAATCAGACGTCCAGTCCCCGGCGATCCTCAGTCCACGGGTGAGGCCGGCTTCGTCCTGCGCCTCCTGCCACCCTTGATCGCGTTCTCTTGCGTCGTACCAGTCCTGTGGGCCCGCGAGATGAGCGATCGAGCGATGGCCTCCGGCGATGAGATGCTCGACGGCGAGTCTTGCTCCTGCCCGCTGGTCCATGCCGACGGTGTGCCAGTCGGAGTCGGCCTCGGCTTTGATGACGATGGTGGGAAGGGCCGGGCTCCGTCTGCGCAGAGTGTCGAGAGATGAAGCACGAGGGGCGATGATGCACAACGCGTCGACTCCCTGAGCGACCAGTTCCCTGACACCGGAGTCCATCTGCGAGTCGGAGTCGTCGCCGATGGAGAAGGCGCTCACCGCGTAACCGAATCCGCGGGCCGCTTTCTCGAGGGCTCGAAGGGTGTTGTTCGGACCGTTCTGGACGGTTTCGTCGATGACGACGCCGATTCTTCTCGTGCGACGTGTGGCCAGAGCCCGGGCAATCGAACTCGGGGTGTACTGCATCTCTTCGATGGCCTGGAGGACACGGGATCGGGTCGCTTCCCGAATACTGGAATGCCCGTTGATCACCCTCGACACCGTCATGTGCGAGACGCCCGCACGGTAAGCCACGTCGTACATGCTCGGCTGTTGTCGCATGGGTGGGTGATTGCGGGACATCGGTGGTGTTTCCGGTTGGGGGGTGGGGTGCAGGAGTGCGCCCCACCCCCTTTCTCTGGTGTGCGGGCGTCAGCCGTCGAACAGTGACGGTGTCAGGGTCGACGTGTACGTGCCGGGGGTGACCTCGTTGCCCACCTGAGGGGAGAGCTCGGCGTCTGCCGACCATTCCCCGCAGGCGAGATCGGCGGCGGCAGCTTCGTTGCCCCGAACGCCACGTTCGAGCATCAGGCGGTCGGGAACGCGCCGTACGAGGCCGTCTTGGTGATGGTTCGCGTCGATCCATCAGACATGTTGGTCACCACCGCGGTCGCTTCTCCCCCGTCGATACGGGCGGCGCGGCTGTTGAAGGTGACGCTCGCCGTCTTGCCCGGCGCGACGGCCTTGAACGTCTTCTCACCGAACGCAGACGTCAGAACCACATCCACCGGCACCGAGTCGTTGTTCTTCGCCGCCATGGTCAGGTGCACTTTCCCGCCGATGGACCTCGCATCCGCCGAGACGTCCACCTTCAACGCGGGCGGTGCCGGCGGCAGGGAGGAGTTCTCGATGACGCGGTACTGGAAGTCGCGGAAGACCGCATTGCCCGAGCCGTACGCGTACAGCCCCAGACGCAGCCCCTCTGTCGGCGGACGGTCCCTCGCCACGTTGTGGTGGTAGCCGCTGATCTCCAGGTTGGAGTTGGTCTTCGTCCAGTTCTGGCCGTCCGTGCTGCTGTACATGACCAGGTCGTGGTGCAGGTTCATGACTTTCAACCAGATGGTTCCGGTCGAGACGGCGAGACCGTTGCCGGGGCCCGAGCCCTTGGCGTAGGTGGTCACGCGCTGACCGTTGTAGCCGATCCCGGCGAAGAGTGCCTGATCGACGAAGAGCATGATGCCGGCTTCGGTGGCGCCCGCCAGGCTGATCTGAATGGTCGCTTCATAGGCGCGATCGCCCGGGACGATCGTCAGAGGCGAACTCGTCGCGTAGGAGGTTCCCTTGGCCTGCAGAGTCAGCGCGTTGTCGGCGAAGCTCGCACGGTTCGATTCGCCACTCGCCGCATCCGCGAAGCGCCACTGGGTGCCGATGTTGTTCTTCGAGAAGTCATCCGACATGGGCTGACCGTCGGGATTGACGTTCGACCCGCCCTGCGGCATCGCGATGGGTTTGGTCAAGTCCTTCACCGTGGCTCGCAGCCAGCCGTCCTCGGTCCACTCGAGAGGCTCCAGGATGGCCTGTCGGCCGAGGGTGCGGTAGCCGTTCTCGTACGCGTGGTACATGATCCAGGGCTTCTTGTCGGGACCTTCGACGACTGTTCCGTGACCGCGCGACCACCAGGGGTCGTTCCGGCGGGAGGTGCGGATGAGAGGGGAGTTGGGGTCGTTCTCCCACGGGCCGTTGATCGACTTCGACCGTGCGACGACGACCATGTGGCTGGTGGGCGGCCCATAGGTTCCGCCCTGACCGACGATCATGTAGAAGTAGTCGCCGCGACGGTGGATCTTCGGGCCCTCGAGCGCGAAGCCTTCGTCGATCCAGACGGGCGGGTAGGCGGTGCGAGGGTACTGCCACCCCGCGTAGACGGTCTCCATCGGACCGGCGGACGTGAGGCCGTCGTCGGTCAGCTGCATCCGTCGGCCGCCACCGAAGAACAGGTAGCGCTTGCCGTCCTCGCCGACACCATGGCCGGGGTCGAGTGCGTTGCCGCCCTCGATCTTGACGGGTGCGCTCCAGGCTCCATCGATGTCGTCCGTGTAGACGACGTACGTGCCGAGACCCGTCGCTCCGAGCACCGCCGCGTAGATGTAGAAGCGGTCGCCGACCTTGACGATGGACGGTGCGAGCACGTTGCCGATGCGTTCGGTGAGAGCGGATCCGACCTTGCGCCAGTTGACGAGGTCGCGCGAGTGCCACACCAGGAGCCCGGGCAGCTCGTCGAATGTCGACATGGTCAGGTAGTAGTCGGAGCCGTCCTTGACGATGTCAGGGTCGGTGAGCTGGCCGGCGATGACGGGGTTCAGGTAGGTGCCATCGCCGAGATCCGCCTTCCTCTGACCGTCGTATCCTGTGCTCCAACGAAGGTTGTACCCCCACCCGTCGTAGTCGCTGGGGCTCGGGTCCGTGCCGGTGCGCGAACTCATCACGCGAGGAGGGGCCGCGATGACGGGTGCAGCCGCAAGCGCTGCCGGAGCCGCGGCTGATGCTGTCTGCGGAAGAAGGGTGGATCCGACCAGTCCGGCCGCACCCGCCATTCCAAACTTGATCACGCTACGCCGTGATGTCTCCATGTGATTTTGCCTTTCGGGTAATTGTGTGCGAGTCGCACCGTTGTGGCGAATGCCTTTCGGCAGTCGCTCTTGCGCTCGTGGTTTTTATTGGCTGAATGTCGCGGGGCGAATTACAATTTCGCCGGTTTCGCGGTCACGGATGGGTTCTCCACCGTCGCGGTCGCCGCATTCGCATAGCGCAAGCCGCTGTCCGCATTCCGCGCCGAAGAATAGTGACTGCCGTCCGAGGGGAGCCCCGCGGTCGGGTGGGGACGACGATCCGCCCCCACCCGACCGGTCTCACTCGAACAGCGAGAGGGTGAGCAGCGACGCGTACGATCCCGGGGCGACGGTCGTCGGTACGCGCAGGAAGAGCTGCGCGTCCGCGGACCAGACGCCGCCGGCCTCCGCAGCCTCGGCGGACTCGCCGAGGAACAGCAGCTCCTGGTCGACCAGCCCGGGCTGGTCCTCCATCGCCGTCCCGACGGTGTTGCCCACGCTGACGAAGGACTCGCCCTCGCCGGCCAGCAGCTCGGGCGTCCAGCCCAAGTGCTCGGCCGGAAGCGGCGTCGTCCCCTCATCGGAGGACGTGAAATCGCTCGCCGAGCCGACGACCGACCAGAACGCCCCGTCGGGGATCTGTGCGGCGTCGCGGGTGTCGGTGACGGTGACCGTCGGCAGCGTGCCCGTGAACTGGCGCACCAGGTCGGTCGATCCGTCCTCGGTCAACGTCGCGGAATCGCCGGCGACGCTGAGGGCGAGGACGCCGGGGACCTCGATGGGCTGGACGTCGACGGTGATGTCGACATCTGCCCCCTCCGCCGCCGCAGCCGACGCGACCGCCGAACCGGCAGCCGTGACGATCGCCACGCCGAGCGCGGCGGTGGCGACGCGCAGACCATATGACTTGTTCATCTGTTCTCTTTCGTTGGTGGTCGAAATGGGGCGGACTACGCAGACAGCGCGCCGTAGGCGACGGTCTTCGTCTCGGTGACGGTGGCGCCGTTCACGACGCCGGACAGCTTCGCCGTCGCATCGCCTGCCTCGATCGAGGAGGCACGCGAGTTGAAGGTCACGCTCGCCGACTTGCCCGGGGCGACGGACGTGAACGCCTTCTCTCCGTAGGGGGTGGAGAGAGTGATGTCGAGCGGCGACGCCTCGTTGTTCGTGGCGACCACCGTGACGTGGATCTTCGAGCCGATCTTGCGCGGCGTGGCCGTGAGTTCGACCTTGAGCGCGGGAGGCGGCGGGGGAAGGAACAGTCCCTTCTCCTTGGCGAAGGTGTAGTTCTCGCCGAAGACGTTCATGGCGGTGACACCGACCTTGACGTTCTCGGTCGTACCGAGGATCTTCAGACG
Source organism: Microbacterium enclense (assembly GCF_001456955.1). Taxonomy (GTDB): domain Bacteria; phylum Actinomycetota; class Actinomycetes; order Actinomycetales; family Microbacteriaceae; genus Microbacterium; species Microbacterium enclense. Next base: position 220,745 of record NZ_KQ758467.1, read on the forward strand.
CACGGCGTGGGTGAGCACCCGGTCGAACACGACATAGTCCGAGGTGTAGGCGACGTCGTTCGCGCTGCGGTCGGCGAGCGGCTTCCACGTGTCGGATTCGATGTCCTTGTACTCCAGCGTGTAGCGCACGGCGTTGCGCTTGGTGAAGGTCAGGCCGAGCTCCTTCCACTGGATCTGTGCCGAGGAGATGTAGAAGACGTTCGCGAATCCGACGATGTACGACGGATCGGCGTCGCCGTCGGCCGGCTCCCACCAGGTCTGCGTGCTGTGGTCCATCGCATAGATCGGCAGACGGCCGGGCGCGTAGCTGCTCGCCCAGTACGCCGAGGTGAGCTGGCTGATGTTGTAGAGCCCCACGTCATCCGTACCGTTCTGCGTGAGACCGGGCGCGAGGCGCGGGGTGTTGGAGAGGCGGGCGCTGATCGTGCCGTCCTCCGCGACCTCGCAGATGTCGAGACCCATGCGTCGCTGGGAGCCCTGTTCGTACGCGATCACGATCGTGTAGAAGAACACGAGGTTGTCGTTGAAGTCCACGATGAAGGCGCCGTGACCGGCGTTCGGGAATTGCGCCTGGCCCTCGAGTGCCTGACCGACCGGGTTCGCGTCCTGCGGTACGTACGGTCCGAGCGGCGACGAGCTCTTGGCGACACCGGTCGCGTACGTGGTGTGCTCGGTGCCGCCGCTTGCCACCGAGATGTAATAGGTGTCGCCCACCTTGAAGATCTGCGACGCCTCGACGTAGCCGTGCGTCGTGTGCTGCTTGTTCTCGCCGAAGTGCTGCCATTCGTCGTTCGGGTCGAAGTTCCACACCACGACGGGGTCGGTGAGGAATTTGCGCGGATCGTTCGCGTCGAGCTCGACGGCCATGTGCGGTGCGCCGATGTTGTAGCTCATGTACAGACGACCGTCGGTGTCGAGGAAGAATTGCACGTCGCTCGCGGTGAAGACGCTGCCGTCCTTCCGCGTGAACGGCCCCATCTCGGTCCAGGGACCGAAAGGTGCGTCCGCCGACCACACGCCGGTGCTGTTACCGGCGAGGTAGTACTTCGCTCCTACCTTCACGACGGTGGGGGCCGTCGCTCCGATGTTCATCTCGTGGAATTCCCAGTTGATGTAGTCCTTCGTGCTCCACGCGTTGATGTTGCCCGTGTCGCCCAGCATGCTGCCCGACGCGTAGAGGTAGATGGTGTCGTCGACGAGGATCGGGGAGAAGTCCGCCGCGGTCCTCGACGAGTTCTCCGTCGCGAGTGCGAAACCGGTCTTCGCCTGGCGCACCATGCTGCGGCCGTCGGCGGGCAGCCAGCGCTCCTTCGCGAGGGTCGCACGCATGGCGGGCGTGACCGCTGCGACTCCGGCGTCGCTCGCGGGCATCGTGCTGGGCCGGGCGCCCACGTCGAGGAAGGGCAGGTTGACGGGGTTCACGTAGGTCTTCGTCATGTCGACGTTCTCGAGCGGCACTTTCGCCGCAGAGTTCGCGCGCATCGCCGCTGCGGCGACCGCCGTCGCCGCCAGTGCGGAACCGGCGCCCGAAGCGGCGACGGCGGGCGTCGCCACTGCCGTTCCACCGGCTGCCGCGGCGCCGACGGCGGCGGCGCCGAACGCGGACATCTGGAGGAACCGGCGGCGATCGAGGCCGGAAGGGGCTCCGTCTTTGTTGGGGGTGTCATCCTTCATTGGATTTCCTTTCGTGGAGCTGCGTCGGTGCAGCGGGTGCCGCCGGAGCGGCAGATTGTCGGCGCTGCCGCGATTGCGCAGCGCGAAGGGACGAACGTGTCGGCGACCTCAGGCCGCGTCGGCCTCACCGGCATCGGTTCGATGGGCACGCGCCGCGCCGTCGAGCGCGGTGTCGTCGACCGCGAGGATGGGCCGGGGGGCACGCCGCGGCGTCTCGGTGGGTGCCGGCGGCGACGCCCCGGGGGAGTCGTCGGTCAGTGCCTCGCGAATGATGCGGCGGGGGTCGTACTGCCGCGGGTCGAGCTTGGTCCAGTCCACGTCGTCGAAGTCGTCTCCGAGTTCCGCGCGCACGCGTTCTCTCGCGCCGCTGGAGAGGACCTTCGCGCGGCGGACGAGATCGCGCAACGACTGCGCCGCCTGAGGCAGCCGCTCCGGACCGATGATGAGCACCGCCAGCAACCCGATGACGAGGACCTTCTCGATCGTCAAGCCGAAGATCATGCCGCCACCCCCTGCTCGAGATGCGCCTTCAGCCGCTTCGCCCGGCGCGCGTCCACGATGAACGCGACCCCTGCAGCGGCCAGGTAGAGGACGATGAGGATCCCCGCGAGCATCAGCATGGACACGACGTCTGCAGCCGGCGTGGCGAGGGCGGCGAACACCGCGGAGACGAGCACCGCGACGCGCCATCCGCGAAGGATCCCCCGCGCGGAGACGACCCCCACCAGGTTCAGCAGCACCAGCAGAAGCGGCAGGACGAAGGCGACCCCGACGACCAGGACGAGCTTGAGGATGAAGTCGTAATAGAACGAGTACTGCAGGATCTGCGCGCCACCCTCGGGCACGAAGCTCGCCATGAGCACGATCGCATGCGGCGAGATGAGCCACCCGACGAAGCAGCCGGAGAAGAACAGCGGAATCGCCGTCCCGACGAAGGCGACGGCGTAGCCGATCTCCTTGCGCGTGAGAGCCGGGACGAGGAACAACCAGATCTGGCTGAGCCACACCGGTGCGGCGATGACGACACCCACGGCGAGCGCGATGCGAACCCGCAGGTCGAATGCGGCCGTGACGGTGTCGAAGTTCAGCGCCGCGAGCGCACGACCCTGCTCCTCGTTGAGGATGCGGATCGGAGCGGTGAGCGCCTCGATGATCCCGTCGGTGGCGATGAAGGCGATCACCATCGCGACCACCACCGCCACGGCGCAGATCAGGAGGCGCTTGCGCAGTTCGGCGATGTGGCGGTGCAACGGCATCTGGCCTCCGGCTCGCGCGGGCCGGACCCGCGCGAACCGAGCGATGCTCGTCATGGCTCAGTCCTGGCGGTGCGAAAGGGACTGAGATGCGCCGTCGACCACCGGGGCGGGCGCCGCGGTCCCCGTGGGACGCGCCGACTCCGCCGCGGTCGCGGCCGACTCCTTGCGCGTCTCGCGGATCTCCCCCTTGAGGATGCGCGCGGACTCGCCGACGCTCTTCGCGAGCGCGGGGAGCTTCGCGGCACCGAAGAGCAGGAGGATCACGACGAGAAGGATGATCAGATGCCATCCGTTCAGATTTGCGAACATGCGGCGGACCTTTCGTTCGCTGCGGCTTTGCAGCGGTCGGGTGGAGTGGTGGTGCTTGTGCGCGTCGTTAGCGCTAACAGCATTGTGTGGGCCGCGATGAACGGTGTCAACTTTTTTTTTGACTCGGCCGTATCAGTCGCTGAAGACGAAGCGACTGCCGACATACGGGCCCAGCAGTTCCGAGATCAGGAACGAGGCGGACGCCGCCGTCACGGCATCCCTGGCGCTGAAGCGAGCGTTCGGCGACTCGGAGGAGAGGTCGATCATGTCCTTCGGCTCGGGCATGCGTTCGTACGCGACGTCGAGGCCGGGAAAGGCGGTCTTCGCGAACGCCGCGGATCGGATGACGCGCACCGGCTGATGGAGACGGTGCGCGTAGTCGACGGGGTCGAACTCCCCCGACAGGTCGAGCGACGCCAGCGTGATGGCGGGGGCCGCGGCGTCGTCGGGGCGGCGGATCATGGCGGGGGGACGCCCCCGCATCTGTCGGGCGCGATCCTCCGCGATGCGCGCCTCTCGCCGCGCCGCGCGGGTGGGGTGGTGCTCGTCGTCGGCGTCCCCGCGCAGGATGCTCGGGTCGCACAGGACCAGCGCGCCCACGCGCGGGTCGAGTGCGGTCGTGAACATCGCCACGGCGGCATCCATGCCGAAGCTCAGCAGGCCGACGGAGCTCGCGCCGCCGTCCACGAGCAGCGAGGTGATGACGTGACGGAGGTCGCGGGACTGCTGCCACGGGTCGTGTTGCCGGCGTGGGGAGCCGTCGCTGCGCCCGTATCCCCGGTGGTCGTATGCCACGACCTGCAGGCCGTGCGCCAGAAAGGCCGGGGCCACCGCCTCCAGCTCGAAGTCCTTCGACCCGGTGTCGCCCAGCACGACCACCGTCGGGATCGCACCCGCGGTGCCCGCGGGGCGTGCGATCCTGCCGCGGATCGTCACATCCGAGAGTGCGAGTTCCCACGCGTCGCTGTGACCTTGGCTCACGATCCGTCCTTCATCTCGTCCGGCGCCGTCGCCGTCACCCGCAGGTTCTCGCAGGTTATGAAGCGGCTATGAACCGGTCAAACGCCGTCGTCCGCCCGATGCCCGGAAACATCCGCCGGGCATGGCGGAAGCGGCGGAACCTACCTCGTCTGGGGTACATTCCCCGTACCTCGGGCGAGGTACCCGTACGGGCACTGCGCCCCGGAGGTACGCTTCGCCGGTGGCCGATCACAACGACGTCGAAGCCCCGCGATGGCGGAGGCTCGCTGCGTGGTGGGCGGTGACGCTTCTCATCCAGGCCACCTACCTCTTCCTGACCTTCGTCACTCTCGTCGATTGGGCTCTCACGTTCGCGTGGCGGCCGGTCTCGCCGGTGATGACGGTCATCCTGATCCTCGTCACGCTCTCGGTCTTCGCGCGCACGCGGTTCCCTCGGGTGTTCTTCGCCGCTCCTCTGACCTTCGCCTTGGCTTTCGCGTACGGCTTCGAACCGCGGGTGCCCACCCTGACCGGGCTGCTGTTCCTGATCATCGTGAGTGGCTCGGTCGCGTTCTCGACGGTGTCGTTCCCGATCGCCGCCGCCGCCGCCATCTCGATCAGCACGGCGTTCACGCTGGGTCTGGTCGTCGTCCGGGGCGTCTCCCCGTTCCATCTGATCCCGCTCTTCATGACCGCGGGAATGGCGATCGCCCTGTTCTCGGGCCAACTCAGCTCGGCCCGCCGGCGCCTCATCGATGCGGCGCGGCGGCGCGCACTCGAAGCGGAGGAGACGCGCGAGGCGGTCGCGGCGACTCGGGTGGCGGAGCAGCGGCTCGCCACCGCGCGAGACCTGCACGACGTCGTGGGTCACCGGATCGCGGCCATCAACCTCCACGCCGGTCTCGCGAACGCCACGCTGGAGACCGAGCCGCAGCAGGCGCGGGCGTCCCTGTCGGTCGTGGAAGAGAGCGCGGGTCGCATCCTCGACGAGATCGGAGCGCTTCTGCGAGCGCTGCGACGCGATGATGCCGGGGCTCTGCCCACCCCGATGACGGCCAGGGAGCTGCCGCGCCTGGTGAACACGCTGTCGGCCGGGGGCCTGCCCATCGAGCTCAGCGTCGACGATGCGCTTCCGCAGCTCGACCCGGAGGTGGACGAAGCGCTGTACCGCATCCTCGAGGAGACTCTGGTCAACGCGTACAAGCACGGCGCTCCCGGTGCGCAGGCGAGCGCGCGCATCGGTTGGGACGGCCGGGCGATCACCGTCGACGTGACGAACACGATCGAGGATGCCGGCTCCCCGTCCCGCTCGACGGGTCTCGGCCTCGTAGGGATCTCGGAACGGGCACGCGCGTTGGGCGGAACCCTCACGGTGACGCGCGAGATGGGCCACTTCATGGTCGGGGTGAACATCCCCGTGGGTACGGCGTGAGATCGAGCCCTGTCTCGGTCCTGATCGTCGACGACCAGGACCTGATCCGTGACGCCCTCGCGGCCCTCCTCGCGCTCGACGCCGATTTCCGGGTGGCGGGGCATGCGCGCAACGGCGTCGAGGCGGTCGCTCTCGCGGCGGAGCTTCGACCCGACGTCATCCTGATGGATGTGCGGATGCCGGGTCTGTCCGGCCCGGAGGCGACGAGCCGGATCAAACGGAACCCGGCACTGCGAGGCACGAAGGTGCTCGTGCTCACGACGTTCGAAGAGGCCGACGTCGCCCGGGCGTGCGTCGCGGCCGGTGCCGACGGATTCCTCGGCAAAGGCGTGTCCACGGCGTCGCTGCGCGATGCGATCCACGCGGTGATGCGGGGGGAGGCCCCCTTCTCTCCGCGGGCCGCCCGAGCTGTGCTCGCTCCGCGGCTCGCGCCACGAGCCGGCGTCGGCGACGTTCGCGACGCCCCCACCGCGGGCCTGACCGACCGCGAGGTCGACATCGCCAAGCTCGTCGCGTTGGGCTTGACGAACGAGGAGATCGGACGGCGTCTGAGCATCTCGGCCGCGACCGTGAAGACGCATCTGCGTAACGCGATGAGAAAGCTCCACGTGCACAGTCGCGCCCATCTCGTGGCGCTCGCCCACCGGACGGGTCTCGCCCCGTGAACCTCGAGGGGTCTGTGTAGGCTCACGTGTGCCGCCCGCCCCGCAGGGGCGCCATCGCGAAGCCCGCTGAGACGAGAGCAGCTCATGTCGCCCACGCCGTCCCCCTCCATGCGGTCCTCTGAAGCCACGACGCGACGCATCTTGGACGCCGCGCGCGAGGAGTTCGCTGAGCACGGCTTCAAGGGCGCTCGCATCGAGCGGATCGCGGAGGACGCGCGCGCGAACAAGCAGCTCATCTATCGGTATTTCGGTGACAAGGATGGGCTCCACGAAGCGGTGCTCGAAGAAATGGTCGCGGTCTGGTCCACGGAGCAGACGGCGCTGCCCGACGACACGACGTCGGCGGGCGCCTCCGACGCCCGCACGTGGGCGCGCTTGTCCGTCTGGGAGATGCTCGCCGCGGGCGAGGGGCCCGCGCCCGGGTCTGACGTTCTCCGCGGATCGATCCTCCGACGCGTCGAAGAGGTGCGGCGGGAGCAGCGCGAGGGGCTCGTCGACGAATCCCTCGATCCGGAGATGGTCCTGCTTCTGCGTGCTGCCCTCGCGGCTCTGCCGTGGGTCGCCCCCCATCTGGTCGAAGCCGCGACGGAGCGCCACCCGTTCCACGATCCGGAGATCCGACGACGGCTGCGCGACTTCGGTGCGCACCTCACCGCGCCGTCACGGCTCGGCGACACGCCGTAGGTTCAGCCGCTAGGCGTCAGGCCCGCCGCCTCCTGGGCGTCAGCCGCACCGCCGGGAGCGGCGGTGCCGGGATCCGCTCGGGCCCGTGGTCGACGACCGCGCCGAATCGATCGGCCCGCGCTTCCCACGCCTCGCGCGCCTCGACGATCTCGTCGTGCGAGCGGCCGACGAAGTTCCACCACATCACGATGTCGGCCTCGAACGGCTCCCCGCCCAGCAGGAAGACCCGGGCGCCTTCGTCGCTGCGCAGCTCCAACCGGTCGCGACCCTTGCCGAGGTAGACCAAGCGCGTGTGATCGACGGATGCCGTCGCGCCCGGCCCCACAGCGGAGGAGGGGTGTCGCGCGGCGTCGGCGTCGACGGCATCCATTCCCGTCACCGCCTCCGCGGTGCCGGTCATGCCGTAGACGGCGTACTCCCACTCCGGGCGGAGCGGCACGCGTACGTCGACCCCGGCCGGCAGGCGCAGCTCGGCGCCCACGATCGGCGTGTGCACCGTCGCGGGGGAGTCCACCGCACCCAGCGAGCCCATGACCACGACCGCGTCGGCGCCGTCGCCCAGGTCGAGCACCGGCAGATCCTCGTGCCGTTCGAAGGCGGGACCGCCGTGCCGGCGGGACTCCGGCAGGGCGACCCACAGTTGGAGCGCATCGAGCGGGATGGGCTCATCGCCCACCGAGTATTCGGAGTGCGCGATCCCCGCGCCGCTCGTCATCAGGTTGAGAGCGCCGGGGCGCACCACGACGTCGCTGCCCACGGCATCCCGGTGTCGCACCTCGCCGATGATCGGCCACGTCACCGTCTGCAGGCCGATGTGCGGGTGGGGTTCGACGCGCATCAGGGTGTCCTGCGGTCCGAACCGGTCGAGGAAGCACCACGCGCCCACCATCGGCAGCGCACGGTGAGGGAGTGTGCGGTGAACCTCCATGCCGCGCACGCCGCCGAGCGGCACCTCGCGCGCCTCGATGACGAGTGCGCGCGGCCCGTCGCAGTCGACCGGGCCCTCGGATGCCGGGGGAGCGACGTCGAGCCGGGTCACGAGGGTTCGCCGGGTCCCGCCTGGTCGGCGGCGTCGGCCTCGTCGGGCCACTCGACCACGAGGCCGGGCACGTCGTTCTCGCGCAGGTAGTGCGCGACGAACGGGCAGGAGGGGATGACGCTGCCGCCGCGGCGGGCGAGGTCGCTCAGCGCTTCGCTGGCGAGGGTCTTGCCGAGACCCCGGCCCTTGAACGCGGGGTCGACCTCGGTGTGGGGCAGATTCAGGCGGTCGTCGCCCGCGGGGCGGAACTCGAGGAACCCGCCCAGCTCGTCGCCCACGTGGATCTCGTAGCGGCGTGCCTCGTCGTTTCGGGTCACGGTCACGTCATCGGCCATCGGCGTCTCCTGTCGTCGGTGTCCACAGCAACGTACGTCGGCCCTGCGGTGTTCCGCACCCCCTCGACAGCGCGGCATCCGTCCCCGTGCGCGGGATCGACGTCACCCCTCCGGCGAGGATCAGTCCTGTGCAGCGGGCCGTCGACGCGCGCGAACCACCGTGATGAGTGTTCCGGCGGCCAGGGCGAGGAGTCCGATTCCGACCACGCCCGCGACCTGGACGCCCGTGTTCGCGAGGCCGGAGGCCGAGCCGGCGGCGGGGGCCGCCGACGATGACGGGGTGGCGGCGGCACCCGACGCCGCGGCGGTCGGGGTGGACGTGGGGCCGGAGCTCGTGGGGGAGGGCGTGGGCGCGGGGCTCGCGTCGGTCGGCGTCGGCGTCGGCGTCGGCGTCGGCATCGTCGTGCCGGAGATCGACCACTGTCCGGCGGAGAACGCGATCGGCAGGGTCGCCGCGGGGACGACGGTGACGGGGATTCCGCCGCTCACGGCGAGGCACTCGAGGGTCAGCGTCGCGCCGCCCGCCTCCACTCCGGCCGGGACGACCTCGGCGAAGGAAGAGGACATGGGGACGGTGACCGGGGAGGCGCCGTCCGTCGAGATGGTCGCGGAGACGACCACGACGGAGGTGTCGGCCGTCACGCTCAACCGGGCGGCGTCCTGCGCCCCGCTGGGGCATCCTTCGGCCAGGGTCGCACTCGCGAACGACGGGTAGGCCGTGGCATCCCCGCTCGTCACCGTCGTTCCAGCGGAGTCCTGCAGGACGAGAGACGAAACTGCCGCCACAGCAGGCGTGGTGGCGAGAGCGGTGGTACCGAGCATCGCGACGGTCGCCAGAGCGACGCGGACGGGGCGGGAAAGCGAGGGGGTGCGGGACATGACGGCTCTCTATCGGGTGGACGCGACGTGCGCGGGACAACCGGGACTGTCGCCGATCGAAGCGTCGGGCACGTGAACAAACAACGTTGTTCCGTCGGCATCCGTATGAGCGTCATTAACTCGGCGTCGCTACGGTCCCCGTCGTCCCTCACACGAAAGCCCGTCGATGCCTGAACACAACACCCCTTCCGGTTTCACCCGTCGCACCTTCCTCGCCGCGACAGCCGTGGCGACAGCCACCACATCCGTCGGCCTCGCCGCCGGAACGACGGGGGCGCAGGCGGCGATGTCCGGTGCGGCGGACGCGACGACCCCTCGCGCGGCGGGAGCGGTCGATCCGGCCCGCGTGCAATGGGTGGTCTTCGATCACCACGTGCACTCGTTCTATTCGCACGACGCGAAGTACGCCATGACGACCATCCTCGACAATGCGCAGCGCTTCGGGGTGGGCGCGATCGCGTTCACCGAGCACAGCAACTTCGGCCACGCCAACACCGGTGGCATCTTCAACGCCGCCCGCGAGATCGAGGTGGCCCGCGCGGCTCGCCCCGACCTGCTCGTCTTCCAGGGGTTGGAGTGGTACATCCCCGCCGCCGAGCACGGCACCGTGCTGGTCGCCCCGGGGCCCCAGGTGACGCAGATCCTGCGTCGCTTCGAGCTGCTGTTCGACGGCAAACTGAACAAATGGGACAAGCCCGACCCGGCCACCGACCAGGCTGCCGAGTACCTCCAGCACGCGGTCGAGGGCATCCAGTGGCTCGCGCAGCAGCGCGACGAGGGTCTCATCGACGACGTGCTCGTGCTGGCCAACCATCCCTGCCGCTTGGGCATCGATTCCCCCGCCGAGCTGCGAGCGTGGCAGGATGCCGACCCCGACATCTTCATCGGGATGGAGGGCGCGCCGGGTGCGCAGGCATCGGGCCTGGCGACCAACACCTCCGACGCGAGCCAGCGGGGCGAGTACGAGAACGCGCCCGGCACCTACTCCTACGCCGGTTTCCCCGAGGTGGCCTACCGCCTGCACGGGGGCTTCGACTGGATGACCGCCGTCGTCGGCGGCATGTGGGACAGCCTCCTCAGCGAGGGTCGCCGGTGGTGGATCACCACCAACAGCGACCTGCACCTCAAGAACCTCGACACCGTGCGAGTGGGTGATTTCCCCACCGGGGACAACTGGGAGGCCGGTCTCACCCTCGGCAACTTCAACCGCGCGGGTCGCCGACCCGAGCCCATCGCGACCTCCGATCCCCAGTTCGGAAGCGACCTGTGGCCCGGTGAGTTCAGTCGGAACCACGTCGGGGTCACCGACCGGACGCACACGGGCTTGATGTCAGCCGTCCGCGCGGGCCGCGTCTGGGTCGACCACGGTCACCTCATCTCGGGGCTGTCCGTGGCGCTGCGATCCGTCGACGACACGGCGGTGACCGCGACCCTCGGCGAAACCCTCACCGTGGCCTCGGGCACCGCTCTCGAGCTCGTCATTGACGTGGAGCCGACCACCACCCCCAACTCCTACGGCATCCTGCCCCGGCTGGCGCATCTCGACGTGATCGCTGGTGTGGTCACCGGTCCGGTCGCCGACCGTCAGACGATGTCGGCCCCGCAGACCCGTGTCGTGAAGATGCTCGATGTCAGCGATCGCAGCGCTTCCCGGTTCCAGGTCGTGGTGCCGCTGGGGGCCGTCGAGGCCGACGGGTATCTCCGCCTGCGCGGTTCGGACGGCAAGCGCAACGGCGTCGGCCCGATGGGCGCCGATGTCGACCCGCGCGCTCCGCAGCCCCACGCCGCGGGCGAGGCGAACTGCTGGCTCGACACCTGGATGTACACCAACCCGATCTTCGTCGAGATCGGCTGAGCGGCGTCATGGGTCTTCTCGGCAACGCGTTCAGCGGGTGGCATCTGCTCCTCATCCTCGCCGTGATCCTGCTGCTGTTCGGCGCGGCGAAGCTCCCGGGCTTGGCCAAGGGCGTCGGCGAGTCGGTGCGGATCCTCCGTTCGGAGAGCCGGACTCCCCCCGGTGCCGGGGGTGAACGTCCCTCATCGGCACCGGCCGGACCCGACCCGTCGTCCTGACGCCTCCGCGCCACTGCGGAGAACGTCGCGCACGCCGCTCGTCGCACCGATCGCGCCGTTCGCCGCACGATGAGCGGATGCCACTGGCCCGGCCCGTGGCATCCGCTTAGCCTGCTCGAGTCCGCAGTGCCGCGAGCAGGAGAACCCATGAGCGCTTCCGTCGACGACGACATCGTCACCGATCCGAACCTTCCCCCCGTCGCCGTAGAGCCCGAGAAGCTCCGCAGCAGATGGACCCCCGCCAAGATCGCGCTCTGGATCGGGATCGCCCTGCTGGGTGGCCTCGGCTGGACGATGCTGGCGATCGTGCGCGGAGAGACCGTTAACGCGATCTGGTTCGTGTTCGCAGCCGTGTGCACGTATCTGATCGGCTACCGCTTCTATTCGAAGGTCATCGAGCGGTACATCACGCGCCCCGACGACCGTCGGGCCACCCCCGCCGAGCGCAAGCAGGACGGCAAGGACTACGTCCCCACCGACCGCCGCGTGCTCTACGGCCACCACTTCGCCGCCATCGCCGGTGCCGGCCCGCTCGTCGGTCCGGTCCTCGCCGCCCAGATGGGCTACCTGCCGGGCACGATCTGGATCATCGTCGGCGTCATCCTCGCCGGCGCGGTGCAGGACTACCTCGTGCTGTTCTTCTCGATGCGCCGCGGTGGCCGCACGATCGGCCAGATGGCTCGTGACGAGCTGGGCAGGATCGGCGGCACCGCGGCGATCCTCGCCAGCCTGCTCATCATGCTGATCATCGTCGCGATCCTCGCGCTCGTCGTGGTGAACGCGCTCGGCGAGAGCCCCTGGGGCGTGTTCAGCGTTTCGATGACGATCCCGATCGCCCTCTTCATGGGCCTGTACCTGCGCTACATCCGCCCGGGACGCATCACCGAGATCTCGATCATCGGCTTCGTGCTGCTGATCGGCGCGATCGTCGCCGGCGGCTGGGTCGCCTCGACCGAGTGGGGCTACGCGGCCTTCCACCTCGACCGCACGGTCATCGCCTGGGGCATCATCATCTACGGCTTCGTCGCGGCGGTGCTTCCGGTGTGGCTGCTGCTCGCCCCGCGCGACTACCTGTCGACCTTCATGAAGGTCGGCGTGATCGTCATGCTCGCCGGCGCGATCGTGCTCGTGCGGCCCGAGATCTCGGTGCCCGCGTTCAGCGAGTTCGCCGGCGGCCAGACGGGTCCCGTATTCAGCGGCCCCATCTTCCCGTTCCTCTTCGTCACGATCGCCTGCGGTGCCTTGAGCGGGTTCCACGCCCTCATCGCCTCGGGCACGACGCCCAAGCTCGTCGAGAAGGAGCGCCAGACGCGCTTCATCGGTTACGGCGGCATGCTCATGGAGTCGTTCGTGGCGATCATGGCGCTCGTCGCCGCCCTGTCGATCGACCGGGGCATCTACTTCGCGATGAACTCCTCGCCCGCCGCGACCCTCGGCACCGTCGAGGGGGCCGTCGCGTTCGTGAACGGCCTCGGCCTCGCGGGCGTCAATCTCACGCCCGACATGCTCACCTCCACCGCCGCCGCGGTCGGCGAGAGCTCGATCGTCTCGCGCACCGGTGGCGCCCCGACCCTCGCGTTGGGTCTCGCGCACATCATGCAGCAGGCCCTCGGCGGTCAGGCGATGATGGCGTTCTGGTACCACTTCGCGATCATGTTCGAGGCGCTGTTCATCCTCACGGCGGTGGATGCCGGAACCCGCGTGGCCCGCTTCATGCTCCAGGACTCGATCGGCACCGTCATCCCGAAGTTCAAGGACCTGTCGTGGCGGCCCGGTGCCTGGATCTGCACGGCGATCATGGTCGCGGGCTGGGGCTCGATCCTCATCCTCGGTGTGACCGACCCGCTCGGCGGCATCAACACCTTCTTCCCGCTCTTCGGTATCGCCAACCAGCTGCTCGCGGCGATCGCGCTCGCCGTGGTGCTCGCGATCGTCGCCAAACGGGGCCGGTCGTACTTCCGGTGGCTGTGGATCGTGGCCGTGCCGCTGGCGTTCGCCGCGGTCGTGACGATCACGGCATCCATGTACAAGATCTTCTCGCCGGTGCCGGCGGTCGGATACTGGGCCAACCACTTCGCCTTCCGCGGCGCGCTCGCAGAGGGCAAGACCGAGTTCGGCACGGCGAAGAGCGTCGCCGCGATGGAGGCCGTCGTGCGCAACACCTTCGTGCAGGGCGTGCTGTCGGTGATCTTCGTCACGCTCGCGATCATCGTGATCGTCATGGCGGTGATCGTGACGGTCCAGGCGCTGCGGGGCGGCGGGGGAGAGAACCTCGAGGACGCGCCCGTGCCCTCCCGCCGCTTCGCCGCCGCGGGCTTCCTCGCCACGAAGGAGGAGCGCGAGATCGAGAAGGAGTGGGAGGCCCTCCCCGCCGACCACCCCGGCCGCCCGTCCGTCTCGTCCCACCACTGAGTCCGCGGGACATGACGAACATGGATGCCACGACCCCCGGCCCCCTGCAGCGCGTCGGCGCACGGGTGGTGCGGGCGGGTCGTGGCATCCGGTGGTACGTCACGACACTGATGGGCGACCGGGCCTACGACGTGTACGTCGCGCACCTGAAGGCCCAGCATCCTGACGCGACACCGCTCACCGAGCGGCAGTTCTGGCGGCAGCGCACCGCCGAGCAAGACGCCAACCCGGGCGCGCGCTGCTGCTGAGTAGGCTTCGACAATGCTCGATGCCCCGCTGCTCGCCGGTGCGGCGGGCGTGGTCGTCGGCGTCGCGCTGACCCTGGTGCTCGTCTACGCTCGCCGTTTTGCGCTCGCCCCGCGCGACCTCGGCAGCGACGCCGAGCGGGCCACCCATCGCACGCTCCACGTCGCGGCGGCCGCGGCGGCGGCGCTGCGCGGCGGACGCGACGAACCGGATGCCACCCGCGCGGCGAAGCACCTGCGGGTCCTGCTGGCCGCCGACGCGGTGGCGATCGTGGAGTCGGGAGCCGACCGGGTGGCCGTCGACGGCCCCGACGCGCTCGCCGGACCCGCCCGGCGGATCGCCACCCGCGTGTACGAGTCGGGACGTCGGCAGGTCTTCAGCGAGGCCGGCGAAGCCGCGGTCGGCGCGCCGATCGTCGTCGACGGGAGGGTGTGGGGCGCGGTCGTCGCCTTCGCCGCCGACGTGCGCGCTCCGCTCGTGCGTGCCACGGGCGATGTCGCCGACTGGTGCGCGGCCCAGATCGAGCTCGCGGGGCTCGACGCGTCTCGCGCGGCCCTCGCCGAGGCGGAGCTGAGGGCGCTGCGCGCGCAGATCAGCCCCCACTTCATCTACAACGCCCTCACCGCGATCGCGTCGTTCATCTCGACCGACCCGCCCCGGGCGCGTGATCTCGTGCTCGAGTTCGCCGATTTCACGCGGTACTCCTTCCGCCGGCAGGGCGAGTTCACGACGCTGTCGGAAGAGCTCCGCAGCATCCACTCCTACCTCGAACTGGAGCGCGCGCGCTTCGGCGACCGCCTGACCGTGCGGCTGCGCATCGCCCCCGAGACGCTGGCGACCGTCATCCCGTTCCTGTCGGTGCAACCTCTGGTCGAGAATGCGGTGCGCCATGGGCTGGAGCGACGCGAACGCGGGGGCGTGCTCACCGTGACGTCGATCGACGACGGCACGCACACCGAGGTCATCGTCGACGACGACGGCGTGGGGATGGACCCCGATGAGCTCGCCACCCTGCTCGACCTCGACGCCCCGTCGTCGCACGTCGGCCTCCGCAACGTCGACGCGCGGCTGCGCCAGCTGTATGGCCCGGGTGGGGGCCTCGTGGTCGAGACCAACGTCGGCTCGGGAACATCGGTGCGCCTGCGGGTGCCCAAGTCGCAGCCCCAGCACGAGACGGCGCGCACATGAGCGTCGAGGTGCTCGTGGCCGATGACGAGGCGCCGGCGCTCCATGAGCTGGCGACGCTGCTCTCCGCCGACCCCCGGGTGGGGGTCGTGCGCACCGCGAGCGGGGGAGCCGAGGCGCTGCGGATGCTGGAGCGGGGCGAGATCGCCGTGGCCTTCCTCGACATCCACATGCCCGGGATCACCGGGTTCGACCTCGCGAAGGCGCTCGCGGGGCTCCGTTCGCGTCCCGCCGTCGTCTTCGTCACGGCTGACGACTCCGGCGCGATCAGGGCCTTTGACCTGGAGGCGGTCGATTACGTGCTGAAGCCGGTGCGCGCGGAACGCCTGTACCGGGCGCTCGGGCGTGCGCTGGCCTCCGCGGCGGGAGGGGACCAACCCGACGACGAGACGATCCCCGTCACCGTCGGATCGAGCACGCGGCTGGTGCGGCGGGCCGAGATCCGCTGGGTGCAGGCGAACGGCGACTATTCGCGTCTCTACACGCCCACCTGCGACCACCTCGTGCGCATTCCGCTGTCGGAGCTCGCCGAGCGCTGGTCGGGTGCGGGATTCGTGCGCGTGCACCGCTCGTATCTCGTGCACCGCGACGCCGTCACCGAGGTGCGGTTGGCCGGCTCAGCGCCCACCGTCGTGCTGGCCGAGATCGAGCTGCCGGTGAGCCGTCGCCTCGTGCCGTCCGTGCGCGACGCGCTGCTGCGCTGACCCCGCACCCCCTGCGGCGCCGCCGCGCTGCTGCGCTGACCCCGCACCCCCTGCGGCGCCGCCGCGCTGCGGCGCCGCCCCTCTGTGTTGACTTGCGGGACATGCTCGCCGGATAGGGGCGTCGGCGTACACACGGCGCGAGTCAGCGGCATCCGTCGGGTCGTCGCGCAGGCCGACGCGAGCGGTCCCGCGCTCTCGCGCAGGCCGACGCGAGCGGTCCCGTGCTCTCGCGCAGGCCGACGCGAGCGGTCCCGCGCTCTCGCGCTCCTCCGCTCTCGCGCTCCTCCGCTCTCGCGCTCCTCCGCTTCCGAGCCCCCCTGCTGCCGCGTCGCCGCGATGCTTCTCCGACGCCGCCCTCTCCGGTGACTTGCGCGAATTGCTCGCCGGATGAGGGCGTCGGCGTACACACGGCGCAAGTCAGCGGCATCCACCGGGTCGTCCCGCGCATCGACGCCGGCGAGAGCGGATGCCACGATGGGATGCCATGACCGACGACGAGCGTCCCCTGCCGCGCGTGCGGGTCACGGCATCCACCGCGGGTCGGGTGTCGCGCCCCGTGACGCGCGGCTTCGCGCTGCCGGGGCGCACGGCGGACGAGGCCGACGAGGTGTTCTCGCGGGGACTGGTGCGCGCGCAGCTGCGCCTGGCCCTCGGCTGCGTCGCGGCGTTTCTCGTCGTGGCCGCCGCGTTGACCGGCATCATCGCCGCCCTGCCGACGCTCGGCGACCCGACGGTGTTCGCGGTGCCGCTGTCGTGGCTTCTGCACGCGTACGGCTTCTATCCGCTGATCCTCGTCTTCGCCCTCATCTACGCCCGGGCCGCAGCGCGGAACGAACGTCGGTACCGTCAGCTCACCGAACCCGAGGATGCCGAGTGAACCCGGTGTTCGACCTCGCCGCGGTGGGGCTGCTCGTGGTGACGACCGCGGTGCTGGGGTTCGCCGGCATCCGGTCTTCTCGCACGCGCAGCGACTTCTTCGTGGCATCCCGCAGCGTCGGGAGCGTCTGGAACGCGTCGGCCATCAGCGGCGAGTACCTCTCGGCCGGCACGTTCCTCGGCCTGGCGGGACTCGTGCTGCTGTCGGGGGCGGAGGGCTTCTGGTTCCCGATCGGCTATGCGGCGGGGTATCTGCTGGTGCTGCTGTTCGTCGCGGCGCCCCTGCGCCGGAGCGGGGCGTACACGATCCCCGACTTCGTCGAGGCGCGGCTGGAGTCGCGCGCGGTGCGCCGGGTCACCAGCGTCGTCGTGCTCGTGATCGGCTGGCTGTACATCGTGCCGCAGTTGCACGGCGCGTCGCTCGCGCTCGGCGTCGTGGCCGATGTGCCGCCCTGGGTGGGCGGGGTGGTCGTCGCGGTGCTGGTGGCGGGCATCGTCGCCGCGGGCGGGATGCGCGCGATCACGGCGGTGCAGGCGTTCCAGTACTGGCTGAAGCTGACCGCCCTGCTCGTGCCCGCCGTCTTCGTGCTGGTGGCGCTCTCGGGCGGCGGCTTCGACGTCGATCCCGCGCGGGTGTTCCCCGTCGAGAGCGGCCCGGGTGCGCTCGACGCGTACGCGACCGTCTCGCTGCTGCTCGCGCTCCTGCTCGGCACCATCGGACTGCCTCACGTGCTCGTGCGGTTCTACACCAGTCCGAACGGGGCCTCGGCCCGGCGCACCACGGTGATGGTCATCGTGCTGATCGGTGCCTTCTATGCGGTGTCGTCAACGATGGGATTGATCGCGCGCGTGGTCGCCCCCGACCTGGCGGTGCCGGGCGTCGCCGACACCGTCGTGCTCGCGCTCCCGTCCCGGGTGTTTCCGGGCCTCGTGGGCGAGCTGCTGACCTCGCTCCTCGTGGCCGGAGCGTTCGCGGCCTTCCTCGCCACGTCGTCGGGGATCGTCGTGTCGCTCGCCGGGGTCGTGAGCCAAGACGTGTTCGGCGGAGGCGTGCGCTCGTTCCGCGTCTCGGCGGTGCTGTGCACCGCGGTGCCCCTCGCCGTGGCGCTGCTGAGCGAACCCGCCGGGCTCGTCGCGAGCGTCGGGCTGGTCTTCGTCTTCGCGGCGTCGACCCTGTCGCCCGTGCTGCTGCTGGGCGTGTGGTGGCCGCGGCTCACCGCCCGCGGCGCGGTCGCCGGAATGGTGGTCGGCGCCGTCTCGTGCGGTGCGGCGCTGCTGGCCGGCGGGGCGCTGCGCGGCGCCGGCGGGTGGGCGGTGCTGGTGACGCAGCCGGCGGCCTGGACGATCCCGCTGACCACGGCGGTCATCGTCGCCGTGTCGCTGCTCGACCGCGGTGGAGCACCCGTGCGCGTGGAGCGGTACCTCGCGCGCCTGCACACGCCGGACGCGTGAGGCGGCAGGCACGTCCGGCGCCGGCGGCGCGGCGTCGCCGGGCGGCGGTGCGCGCGTTTCGTCCGGGCGTGCAGCGATAACGTGTGCGCCGAGAAACGGCATCCGCGGCGGGAAATGTGGTGTCAAGGCGTTTCTGCCACGGAATCGCGTTTCTCGCCGGGAAAACACCGCCGCGCGCCCCCCCCGGAAGAACACCGCCGCGCGCCGGGCCGACGCGAGAAGCGCGTGTCAGCCCTGGTGCGCCCGCGCCCGCAGCGGGTCCAGCACGGCTTCGGCCGCCCACGCCGCGGCATCCGCGATGTCGCGCCCGCGCATGCCCAGCTCATGCCGCATCGTGACCCAGGTGGTCGAGGAGTCGAGGTGGCTCAGCGCCGTGACGATGGCGAGGCGTTCGTCGTCGTCGAGCTCCGTCACCTCCCGGTCGAGCAGCCGCTCGAACTCCGCGCGGTGCGGCGCGGGATCGGCGCCGTTGACGCCGCGCATCGCGGTCTCGGCCACCACGTGCGCCAGCTCGGGGCGGCGCTCGTACGCCGCCATCGTCTCGCGGATGGCGAGGGGCACGTCGAAGATCGACTCCGACGCGGCGCGCGAGAAGATCGTCGCCTCGATCCACGCCGCCGTCGCCAGCAGCAGATCGGCGCGGGCGGGGTAGTACCGGAACACGGTGCGTTCTCCGACTCCCGCGCGCGAGGCGATGATGCGGAACGACACGTCATCGGTGCCGACCTCCTCGATCAGCTCGGCGTAGGCGACGAGGATCGCGGTCTCGGTGCCGGGGGTGTTGTCCTGCGTCTTGCGTGCGGCCATCACGCGGCCCGCGCGGCCCCGGTGGCGGCGGGCAGCACGCGATCGACGGCCCGGTCGAACAGTCGCGAGGTGGTCTCGGCGTCGGCGTCGAACGAGGTGCGCAGGCGCGCCCAGTACATGGCCGAGGCGAACGTGCGCAGCGTCGCGGCAGCGCGCAGGGCGTCACGACGGTTCAGGTGAGGGACCGTCTCGGCGAGCATCGCGACGATCGCCTCGGTGAGAACGGATGCCGAGCGCTGCCCGGTGGGAGAGAGGGCGGCGCCGCGGGCGGCGACGAAGGCCAACGCCGGCTGGGCGTCGTAGGCGCGGAAGCGCGCGTGCACGGCGGCTCGGAACTCCGCGAGCGTGTGGAACGCCCCCAGCGGCAGGTGCTCGTCGTCGATCCACACCGACAGGGCCTCGAGCAGGTGCGAGCGCGTGGGGAAGCGACGGTAGACCGTGCGTTCCGACACGCCGGCGAGCTCGGCGATGTCGGCGTACGAGATGTCTTCGAACGTGCGCTGCCGCAAGAGCAGGGCGGCGCCGGCGAGCACGGAGGGCGCCTCGTCGTTCATCGCTCCACCTCGGTCTCTTCGCGGGCGGCGGTGAGGGGCTCGGGGGGAAGCACGTATCGATCGGTTTCGTCGAGCGTCAAGGCCAACGACGACACGTACTGCACCTCGCCCCCGGGGCCGGATTCCGCCGACACAAGCATATCCGGCCGCTCGAAGACGTAGCCCGTGACGTGGCAACGCAGGCGCTCACCCGACGGGTTGCCGTCCTCGTCGAGGAGGGGGAGGGGGATGCCGTCCGACCGGCGGCGCAGGTAGTACCGACCGCGGGTGAACACCGCCATGGCGGGCGTGACCACAGCGGCCACCCCGATCGCGACGAGCACGGAGAGGGGCTGCATCCCGGGGCCGAAGACACCGGCGAAGCACAGCAGCGAGGCGACCGAGGCGAGGCCCACCGACACCGGGCCGACCGGGTTCCAGTCGTGCAGCATGCCGCGCCGGAACTCGGGGAAGCGCGGCGACAGGCGCAGCACGTGCTTGTTGACGACGATGTCGACCGAGATGGTCACCAGCCACGCCATCACGACGTTGGCGTACAGGCTCAGCACGAACGAGATGAGGCTGAACACGTCCATCAGCATGAGCGAGAGGGCGATGACGAGGTTGAACACGACGAACACCGTGCGGCCGGGGTAGCGCTTGGTCGCGCGCGTGAACACGTTCGACCACGCCAGCGAGCCGGAGTAGGCGTTCGTGACGTTGATCTTGATCTGCGCGACCACGATCAGAAGCAGCACGAGTACCACCGCGGCCCAGTCGGGCAGCAGAGACTCGTAGAGGCCGAGGAACTGCTTGACCGGTTCGACGGCGTCGTCGTCGATGGACGGGTCGATCTTGGTGATGAGGTACACCGCCAGGAAGATGCCGATGATCTGCTTCGTGCCGCTGAAGATGACCCAGCCGGGCCCGCTGAACACGAACGCCGTCCACCACGATCGCCGGTTCGCGCGGGTCAGCGGCGGCATGACGCGGATGTAGTCGATCTGCTCGGCGAGCTGCGGGGTCAGGGCGAAGCACACGGCGGCGCTGGAGGCGACCGCGCTCAGCGAGACGGTGCCGTCGGAGCGCCCGGCGAACGACCAGAAGCCCTCGACGGCGCTCGGCTGCGAGATCACCACCCACGCCAACGGCAGCAGGGCGAGCACGAGCCACAGGGGCGTCGTCCAGAAGTGCAGGCGCTCCAGCGCCCGCATCCCGAAGATCACGATCGGAACGACCACGACCGTCGAGATCGCGTAGCCGATCGGAAGCGGCACGCCCGCCGCCATCTCGAGTCCCTGCGCCATGATCGCGCCCTCGAGCGCGAAGAAGATGCAGGTGAACCCGGCGAAGATGATGGTGGTGATGATTGAGCCGTAGTAGCCGAAGCCCGAACCCCGGGCGATGAGGTCGAGGTCGATGTTGTACCGGGCGCCGTAGAAGGCGACCGGGAACCCCACGGCGAAGATGATGACGGATGCCACGAGCACCCCGAGCGCGGCGTTGGTCGCGCCGTGCTCGAGGCCGATGCTCGCACCGATCGAGAAGTCGGCGAGGAAGGCGATGGAGCCGAGCGCCGTGGCGCCGACCGACACCGCGCTCCAACGGCGGAACGAGCGGGGGACGTACCGGAAGGCGTAGTCCTCGAGGCTGTCCTCCGCGGCGGCGCGTGCGTCACCGCGGTGGGTTCTGCCTCCCGCTGCCCGTTCGCCCACGCTCACCTCGCTCCCTCGGACACGAAGATCCTCCCCGCCCCGCGTTTCCCCCGCGTTGCCGCGGCGAGAAGAGACACGTCAGATCGCCATGGCCTCGCGCACCGCGCCCACGGCATCCGCTCCGCCCTCGCCGCTGACGGCGACCCTGCCCGACTTGACGACGTAGAAGCGGTCGGTCGAGCGCAGCGCGAAGCCCACGTGCTGCTCGACGAGCAGCACCGACAGGTCGCCGCGGCGGGTGAGGTCGATGATGACGCGTTCGATGTCGGCGACGACGTTGGGCTGGATGCCCTCGGTCGGCTCGTCGAGCACGAGCAGCCGGGGCTTCGTCAGCAGCGTGCGCGCGATCGCGAGCTGCTGCCGTTGACCGCCCGACAGCAGACCGGCGCGGCGGCCCGCGAGCTCACCGAGCACGGGGAACAGGCTCAGCACCTCGTCGAGGTCCGACTGCTTCTTCATCGTCAGCTGCAGGTTCTCGCGCGTGGTGAGCTGCGGGAAGCACTGCTGCCCCTGGGGCACGTATCCCAGGCCCCGCTCGACGCGCTTCGACGGTGGCATCCGGGTGACGTCCTCGCCGTCGAGCAGCACGCGGCCGCGCATGACGGGCAGCAGACCCGTCGCGACCCGCAGCAGCGTCGTCTTGCCGGCACCGTTGTGGCCCATGACCGACACGGCCCCGCCCGTGGGCACCTCGATCGAGACGTCGTGCAGCACCTCGGTGCGGCCGTAGCCGGCGGTGACGCCGATGATCTCCAGCATCAGTGGTTCCCCTCGCTCTCGACCGCCGCGTCGGCGGCGGATCCCAGGTAGACCGTCTGCACCCGCGGGTCGGCCTGCACCTGTTCGACGCTGCCCTCCGTGAGCAGGGCGCCCGCGTGCAGCACGCTCACCCAGTCGGCGTAGGAGCGCACGAAGTCCATGTCGTGCTCGATCACCACGACGGTGCGGTCGGCGCCGATGCGGCGCAGCAGCTCCCCGGTCTCGTCGCGCTCGTCGCCGTTCATGCCCGCGACGGGTTCGTCGAGGAACATGACCCGGGCGTCCTGCACGAGCAGCATCCCGATCTCGAGCCACTGCTTCTGCCCGTGGGCCAGGATGCCGGCGGGTCGGTCGCGCAGCTCCTGCAGGCCGATGGTCTCGAGCGCCCGCTCGACGTACTCGGGCACCGATCTGCGCGCGAAGGCCAGCTGCCAGGCTTTGCGATGCAGGCCCCCGGCGATGTCGAGGTTCTGCAGCACCGAGAGCTCGTCGAACACCGTCGCGGTCTGGAACGTGCGACCGACACCGGCGCGCACGATGCGGTTCGTCTTCATCGCCACGAGGTCGCGGCCCTCGTACATCGCCGTGCCGGTCGCCGGCACCAGGCCGGTCAGGGCGTCCACCAGGGTGGTCTTGCCAGCGCCATTGGGGCCGATGAGGAAGTGCACCTCGCCGGGCCGCAGGGTCAGATCGACGTGGTCGACGGCGACGAAGCCGTCGAACGAGACGGTGAGGTCGGACACCTGCACCGAGGCGTCGCGGTCGGTGCGGCTCATGCCAGCTCCTTCTCGGGGACGGACACGCGGTCTTCGGATGCCGGAACCCGGCGACGCCGCAGCGATGTCACGCCCGTGCTCACCAGCGAGGCCAGCCCGCCCGGCAGGAACAGCGTCACGAGGATGAACACCAGACCGAGCAGGTACACCCAGCCCTCGGGCCATCCCGACGCGAGGCTCGACTGCCCCCACCCGATCGCCATGGCGCCGAGCACCGGGCCGAACAGCGATGCGCGGCCGCCGAGCGCGACGCCCGCGATCATGAGGATGGATGCCGAGGCGCCGATCTCCTGCGGGGTGATGATGCCGACGATGGGCACGAACAGCGCCCCGCCGATGCTCGCCATGACGGCGGCGATCACGAAGGCGACGAGCTTGATGTTGGCGGGGTCGTAGCCGAGGAATCGCACGCGCTCCTCGGCATCCCGTGTCGCCAGCAGCACCTCGCCGAAACGGCTGCGGCGCAGCTGCCACGACACGAGCATGCACGCGACGAGCAGGCCCGCGGCGATCAGGAACAGCATGAGCTTGTTCGCGTCGTCATCCAGCACGTACCCGAAGAAGTACTTGAAGCCGCTGAGGCCCGTGTCGCCGCCGGTCTCGCGGATGGTGGAGCTGATCAGCACGGCGAGGGCGACGGCGAGAGCCTGGGTGAGGATCGCGAGATAGGCGCCCTTCACCCGCCGCTTGAACAGCGCGAAGCCCAGGATGCCGGCCACCACCACCGGGAGCAGCACGATCGCGACGAGGGTGAACGCGTCGCTGCGGAACGGCTCCCAGAAGGCGGGGATGGATGCCAGGGGGTCGTACAGGATCATGAAGGTCGGCGTGGCGCCGGGGCCCGCGGTCTCGAGGGTGAGGTGCATCGCCATCGCGTACGCCCCGAGGCCGAAGAAGACGCCCTGGCCCATGACGAGCATGCCGCCGCGCCCCCACACGAGCCCGATGCCGACGGCCACGATGGCCCACGTGCAGTACTTGCCGAGGTTGTTGACCCAGTGCGGCGACAGCACGAGCGGTGCGACGACGAGAAGGAGCACGGCGAAGACGGCGATGCCGATCAGCGAGCCCCACGGGGCGAATCTCTTGACGACGCTCATGCGAGCCCCCTGGTGCGCACGGAGAACAGTCCCTGTGGACGGATCTGGAGGAAGACGACGACCAGGGCGAAGGCGATGACCTGCGCGAGGCTGCCGGTGGTCCAGTCGGCGAACAGCGACATCGCCACGCCGACGGCCCAGGCGGCGATCACCGTGCCGGCGATCTGTCCGATGCCGCCGGCGACGACGACGAGGAAGGCGGGGATGATGTACTGCGCGCCCATCTGCGAGTTCGTGCCGCCGATGAGGGATGCCGCGACCCCGGCGACCCCGGCGAGCCCCGAGCCGACGAAGAACGTGAGGCGGTCGACCGAACGCGTGCGCACGCCGACGGTCTCGGCGAGGTCGCGGTTCTGCACGGTGGCGCGGATACGGCGACCGAACGAGCTGTACTTCAACCACGCGGCGAGGGCGGCGACGCAGACGGCGGCGAGCACGATGGTGAAGACCTGGCGCAGCGGCCAGGCATAACCCATGATGTCCACCTGCCCCTGCAGCCATTCGGGATTCTCGACGGGCACCCCCTGAGCGGGGAAGATCTGCAGCGCGATCTGCTGCAGCACGAGCGAGACGCCGACCGTCACCAGCAGCGTGTCGAGCGGGCGCCGGTACATCCACCGGATGATCGAGGCCTCGAGCAGCAGGCCGAGCAGGCCGGCGATGACGAAGGCGACGGGCAGGGCGAGGGGGATCGAGATGTTGCTGTCGGGCACGACGGTCTGGGTGAGGTAGGCGACGAACGCGCCGGCCATGATGAACTCGCCGTGCGCCATGTTGATCACCCCCATCTGTCCGAACGTGAGCGTGAGGCCGAGGGCAGCCAGGAGCAGCAGAGCGCCCAGCGCCGTGCCGTTCAGCAGGGGCGGGATGAGAGCTTCCATGCGGTGCCTCCCTTCTTTCTGACGAGTGCGTGGGCGCCGCCCGTGGCGGCGCGAGGGGGGAGAGCCCCGGGTCGTCGCCGACCCGGGGCCCGGGGAGGGAAGGTCAGCCCGCGGCCTTCACGAGCGCGTCGCGCACGTCGGCGGGGAACCAGTCGTAGCCCTCGAGGTACGGGTCGGGCTCGATGAAGCCGTCGGACGCCCAGACGATGTCGAACTGGTTCTGGTCGTTGATGCGGCCGATGTGCCCGGGCTTGGAGATGTGGTGGTTGTCACCGTCGAGGGTGACGACGCCCTCGGGAGCGTCGACGGTGATGCCGCCGGCCTTGGCCGCCGCGTTGATGGCATCCACGTCGAACGAGCCGGCCTTCTCGGCGAGCGCCTTGTAGAGGTACATCGAGATGTACGCGGCCTCCATCGGGTCGCTGGTCACGCCGCTGCTGCCCGGGTAGGCCTTCCAGGCCTCGATGAAGGCCGGGTTGTTGGGGGTGTCGAGCGACTGGAAGTAGTTCCACGAGGCGTAGTTGCCGGTGACCGAGTGACCCATCGCGGGTGCTTCCTCTTCGGCGATGGAGACCGAGATGATCGGCGTCGTCTCCGGGGTGAGACCGGCGTCGTAGTACGCCTTCACGAAGCCGACGTTGGAGGAGCCGTTGATGGTGTTGAAGACGTAGTCGGGCTTGGCGGCGACGATCTTGGCGACCTGGGTGGTCCAGTCGTCCTTGTCGAGCGGCACGTACTCCTCGCCGACGATCTCGATGCCGAGCTCGGCCGCGTACAGCTTGATGATCGCGTTCGCGGTGCGCGGGAAGACGTAGTCGGACCCGGCGAGGAACAGCTTCTTCACACCCTGGGAGGCCAGGAAGTCCATGGCCGGGATGATCTGCTGGTTGGTCGTGGCGCCGGTGTAGTAGATGTTCGGCGACGACTCGAGGCCCTCGTACTGCACGGGGTAGAAGAACAGGCCGTTGTGCTTCTCGACGACGGGCTTGACGGCCTTGCGCGACGACGAGGTCCAGCCGCCGAAGATCGCCGCGACGCAGTCCTGCGTGAGCAGCTTCTCGGTCTTCTCGGCGAAGGTGGGCCAGTCGGTCGCGCCGTCTTCCTGCACGTACTCGATCTGCTTGCCGAGGATGCCGCCGTCGGCGTTGATCTCGTCGGCGGCCATGTGCAGCACGTTCGAGACCGTCTTCTCCGAGATGGCCATGCCCCCGGTGAGGGAGTTGAGGAAGCCGAGCTTGATGGTGTCGCCGGAGGTGTCGACGCAGCTCGCGGCGGCCTCGGTCGAGGCGCCGCCGGCGGTGTCGCCGGCCTTGGCGCCGCAGCCCGACAGCACGAGGGCGGCTGTCGCGGTGACGGCTCCGAGGGTCATCAGCGCCCGGAGGCGCGGTCGTCGGGTCGTGGTCATGCTGTGCTCCGTTTCGGTGTGAGGGAGGTGCAGGTGGTGCGCGATCCCGCCGGGGTGCTCGAGGCGACGTCCGTGGGCGGTGACGCGGCATGGGCCGCCCTCGGTGGTGCGCTCGTTCCTCGCTCGGATGCCGGCGGCGGCAGAACTTCGACGCCGGCTTCGGGTGGTCTCACAGTGGGACCACGGCATTGCACTGCCATTTCTCGAACGTGTCGAGGATGTAAAACCTCCCCGGCCCCGCGCGGCGGGACCGTTGATTTTCCGCGGATCACGGCAGGTATCAGGCGATATGAGACCAAGAGGGTGAAGTTCGCGGTGGCAGACTCGTGACATCTTCGAGACCCGCCGCGAACGACGCTCCATGTCAGCGACATGTCACGAACCGTACAGTCGGGCACATCACCCGATCACGCCTGAGGAAGGACGCACGAGGCCCATGCACCTGTCGCCCGCAGACGCCGAGAAGCTGCTGCTGGCCGTGGCCGGGATGGTCGCGCGCGATCGCCGGCAACGCGGCATCCTGCTGAACCACCCCGAAGCGGTCGCTCTGCTCTCGACCTGGGTGATCGAACGCGCCCGAGAGGGGGCCGAGGTCGCTCAGCTCATGACCGAGGGCCGTACGGTGCTGAGTCGCGCCGAGGTCATGGACGGCGTCGCCGACATGCTCACCGACGTGCAGGTCGAGGCGACCTTCCCCGATGGGCGCAAGCTCGTCACCCTCCACCACCCGATCGACTGAGGAGTCGTCATGGCCGCAGGTACGTCAGAGGGGCCCGGAGCCGTCCGTGTGCGCCCCGGCTGGATCGAGCTGAACGCCGACCGCGGGCCCGACGAGCGCCGCGCGTTCGTCATCGTCAACACGGGCGACCGGCCCGTGCAGATCGGCTCGCACATCCACCTCGCTCAGGTGAACCCGGCTCTCGCGTTCGACCGCGCGGATGCCGAGGGGTTCCGCCTCGACATCCCCTCGGGCACCTCGGAGCGCTTCGAGCCGGGGGTGTCCAAGCGTGTCGACGCGGTGACCTTCCGCGGCGCTCGCCGGGTGCCCGGCATCCAGATCCCTCGTATCGAGGGAGGGGAGCGCTGATGGTGCGCATCGACAGGGAGCGCTACGCGCGCATCTACGGCCCCACCGCGGGCGATCAGATCCGACTGGGCGACACCGATCTCTGGATCGAGATCGAGGACGACCTGACGGTCGGCGGCGAGGAGGCCGTGTTCGGCGGCGGCAAGTCGATCCGCGAGTCGATGGCGCAGAGCACCTGGTCACGGGCCGACGGAGCCCTCGACACCGTCATCACGAACGCGATCATCCTCGACTGGTGGGGGATCGTCCGCGCCGACGTCGGCATCCGCGACGGGCGCATCGTCGGGATCGGTCGCGCCGGCAACCCCGACATCGCCGACGGCGTCGACCCGCGCCTGGTCATCGGCCCCTCGACCGACGTCATCTCGGGGGAGGGGCGCATCCTCACCGCGGGCGGGATCGACTCGCACGTGCACCTGCTCTCGCCGTCGCAGATTCACGAGGCGCTCGCCACCGGCATCACCACGATCGTCGGCGGCGGCACCGGTCCCTCGGAGGGGTCCAAGGCCACCACCGTGACCCCGGGTGCCTGGCACCTCGAGCAGATGCACCGCTCCCTCGATCGGCTGCCGGTCAACGTGCTGTTGCTCGGCAAGGGCAACACCGTCTCGCGCGCCGCGTTCGAGGAGCAGGCGCTGGCCGGGGCCGCCGGCTACAAGGTGCACGAGGACTGGGGGTCGACCCCCGCCGCGATCGACGCCAGCCTCCAGGCGGCGCAGGATTGGGGACTGCAGGTCGCCCTGCACAGCGACTCGCTCAACGAAGCGGGCTTCGTCGAATCGACCATCGACGCCATGGCGGGGCGCAGCATCCACGCGTTCCACGTCGAGGGTGCCGGCGGCGGACACGCGCCCGACATCCTCTCGATCGCGAGCCTGCCCTACGTCATCCCCGGCTCGACCAACCCGACGCTGCCGCACACGGTGAACACGGTGGCCGAGCATCTCGACATGCTCATGGTCTGCCACCACCTCAACCCCGGCGTGCCCGAAGACCTGGCGTTCGCCGAGTCGCGCATCCGCGCCACCACGATCGCGGCCGAAGACATCCTGCACGACATGGGGGCGATCTCGATCACCTCCTCCGACGCTCAGGCGATGGGCCGTATCGGCGAGGTCATCACGCGCACGTGGCAGGTCGCCCACGTGATGAAGGCCCGTCGCGGGAGCCTCGGCACGAGCCTGCCCGCCGACAACGAGCGCGCACGTCGCTATGTGGCGAAGTACACCGTCAACCCGGCCATCGCGCACGGCATCGACCACGAGGTCGGGTCGGTCGAGGTGGGCCGCCTCGCCGACCTCGTGCTGTGGGATCCGCGGTTCTTCGGCTTCCGCCCCGCGATCGTGATGAAGGGCGGTGGGCTGGTGTGGGGCGCGCTCGGCGACCCCAACGCCTCGATCCCCACCCCGCAGCCCGTGCTCATGCGGCCTTCGTTCGCGGATGCCATCGGCGCGACGCTCTCGGTGTCGTTCGTGTCGCCGCACGCGCTCGCCGCAGGCCTCGAGGAGCGGCTCGGTCTCTCGCGCCGCCTTCTGCCGCTGAAATCCACGCGCGAAGTTGGCAAGGCCGACATGCGCAACAACGACGCGCTGCCCCGCATCGACATCCGTCCCGACACGTTCGACATCAGCATCGACGGCGAGCAGGTCGAGGCGGCCCCGGCCTCCTCGCTCCCGCTCGCCCAGCTCTACCAGCTCTTCTGATGGCATCCGTTCCACCGCTGTTCGCCACGCTGCTGCTGGCCGACGCCCGCCTGCCGTCGGGCGGTCACGCGCAGTCCGCGGGGGTCGAGCCGGCCCTGCTCGGCGGCCTCGACCCCGCCGACCTGCCTGCGTTGCTGCGCGCGCGTGTGCGCACCACGACGCTCGTCGAGGCGGGAACCGCGGTGGCCGCGCTCGCGCAGCACCGCGCGGGTGCCGACCTGGCCCCCGTCGAGCGGGCGTGGGAGGCGCGCACGCCCAGCGCCGCCCAGCGCGACGCGTCGCGGCTGCTCGCGCGCGGATACCTGCGGGTGGGAACGCAGGTGCTGCCCGACGACGCCGTGCTCGCCGCGTGGGGGCAGCGGCCCGTGCCGCCGCCGCGCCCGTGCGTGCTCGGGGTCATGGCATCCGGTCTCGCGATCGGCGCGGCCGAGCTCGCGCGCGTCGTCGTCTACGAAGACCTGCAGGCGGCCACCGCCGCGGTGCTCAAGCTCGAACCTCGCGACCCCCTCGACCTCGTCTCGCTCGTCACCTCCCTCTGCGCCGAGATCGACGATCACCTCGACGAGGTGGCATCCCTCACCGACCCGTCCGACATCCCCGCGGCGTCCGCGCCGCAGTCCGAAGCGTGGGCCGAAGCCCACGCCCGATCCCGTAGGAGGCTCTTCCGTGCCTGAGAACACCACCCCCCGCGCCCTGCGCCTCGGCGTCGCCGGTCCCGTCGGCACCGGCAAATCGTCGCTGATCGCCACCCTCTGCCGGGCTCTGGCCGACGAGATCCGCATCGGCGTCATCACGAACGACATCTACACCGACGAAGACGCCCGCTTCCTCCGCTCCGCCGGCGTGCTCGACCCCGAGCGCATCGTCGCCGTCGAGACGGGCGCGTGCCCGCACACCGCGATCCGCGACGATCCCACCGCGAACCTCCTCGCCGCCGAAGACCTCGAGCGGGCCTTCTCGCCACTCGACCTCGTCGTGATCGAATCCGGCGGCGACAACCTCACCGCCACCTTCTCGCCCGCCCTCGTCGACGCGCAGATCTTCGTGCTCGATGTCGCCGGCGGCGGAGACGTGGCCCGCAAGGGCGGCCCCGGCATCGCCCGCGCCGACCTGCTGGTGGTGAACAAGACCGACCTCGCGCCCTACGTCGGCGTCGATGTGCCGCGCATGGTGGCCGATGCCACCGAAGCCCGCGACGGGCGCCCGGTGCTCGCGCTCTCGCGAACGGATGCCGACTCCGTGGCCACGTTGAAGAGCTGGGTGCTGTCGATGATCGCGGCGCACGTCAGCGGTTCGCACGTGCCGCAGGACCCGGGTCCGATGGCGCCGCACTTCCACGCCGACGAGAACGGGGAGGGGTATCTGCACGTGCACGACGAGGCGGACGACGCCGCGCACGCGCACGAGCACGGTGCCGCCGCGCACGCGCACGGTGCGGGCGCTCACGCGCACGGGCATGGCGCGGCGGGTCACGCGCACGAGGGTGGTGCCGTCGCGCACGCGCACGGTACCGCGGGTCACGCGCACGAGCACGCACCGGCCGGGGCGCACGGGTGAGCACGACCGTCATCGACGTCGCGCCGCGCGGGGCCGACGCGGCGTACGCGCTCTCGGGCGAGCTCATCGTTCCGCGCCTCGTCGCGCGCCGCGGTCGCCGGGTCGAGGTGGCCCTCGTCGCCGGTCGCGCCATGCTGCTCCCGGGCGATCACGTGCACCTCGACGTCCGCGTGGGCGAGGGCTGCACGCTCGCCCTCGTCGACATCGGCGGGCTCGTCGTCTACGGCCGCCCCGAACTCGGCGACGAGCCGTCGGGCTGGCACGCCGAGATCACGCTCGCCCCCGGTGCGCGGCTGACGTGGGAGGGGCTGCCGACGGTCGTGACCGCCGACGGCGAACTGCTGCGCTCGAGCGTGCTGCGCCTGGCATCCGGATCGTCCGTCGCCCTGCGCGAGACGCTCGTGCTGGGGCGCGCGGGTGAGGCAGGCGGCCGGCTGCGGTCCGACCTGGATGCGACGGATGCCACGGGGCCGCTGCTGCGCGAGAGCCTCGAGGTGCGCGGCGATCGGCCGGAGCCCGGCGTGCTCGGGCGCTCGCGCGTGATGGACACCGTCGTCGTGCTGGGCGAACGGCTCGGCCCGGTCGACGAGACCGACATCGCGCGGCTCGACCTGGCGGGAGAGGGCACCACGCTGCGCTACCTCGGCGACGCCGCGCACCACAGCCCGTTGGGGGAGCTGTGGCGCTCCGCGGTCGCCGCGCCCCGCGAGACGGAGGTGCTGGCGTGCGCCGGCTGACCCCGGCCGCGCGCGGCGTGCTGCTGACGATCGCGCTCCTGCTCGTCTTCAGCTGGACCCTGATGGCGCTGGTGCTCGTGCCGAACGAGGCCTCGCTGGGAACAGCCGCGACGGGGGTCGGCATGGCCGTCACCGCTTTCCTGCTCGGGGTGCGTCACGCCTTCGACGCCGACCACATCGCGGCGATCGACAACACCAGCCGCAAGCTCACCGACGACGGCAAGGACCCCTCGGGTGTGGGCCTGTGGTTCGCGCTCGGGCACTCCACGGTGGTCGTGGTGGCGGTGGGGCTCGTCACGGCGGGCGTGGGGGCGCTCACCGCGCAGCTCGGGGCCGACGATTCCCCGCTCGTCGTCGTCACGGGCGTCTGGGGGCCCACGGTGTCGAGCCTGTTCCTGTTGGTGATGGCAGCCGTGAACCTGTGGATCCTGGTGGGGCTGGTGCGCGGTCGCGGCGTGCACGACGGCCGGCCGCGCGGTGGCGGGCCGGTGTCGCTGATGATCGGCCGCCTGTCGGCGACGCTCGACGCGCCGTGGAAGCTCTTCATCGTCGGCCTGTTGTTCGGCCTCGGCTTCGACACCGCGTCGACCATCGCGATCCTCGTGCTCGCGGGCGGCGCGGGGGCCGCGCTGCCCTGGCAGGCGGCGATGGTCGTGCCGCTGCTGTTCGCCGCCGGCATGGCGACGTGCGACGGTCTCAACAGCATCGTCACGGCGCGGATCTATCGCTGGTCGGTGGATCGTCCCGGCCGTCGCCGGCGCTACAACATCGCACTCATGTCGATCTCGATCAGCGTGGCACTCGTCGTCGGGGTCGTGGGCATGTGCGGCGTGCTCGTCGACACGGTGGGCGTGGGCTGGGGCCCGGTGCAGGCGATCGCCGCGACCGACCTCGATGTGTTCGGCTTCGTCATCGTCGCCGTGCTGCTTCTGGCGTGGGCCGCCAGCTGGGCGATGTCGCGGCGGCGGCGCGGCGTGGCGTTCACCCCGTAGTCGGGCGATAAACGCGATCCGCGGGGAGGAACGCGTTGGCGCGGCGTTTCTTGCGGTGGATGCCGTTTCGGCGCCGGCGCCGGCGCCGCCGTCGGCACCGGTGCGGTGGGTTCGGTGCTCGCCGTGTCGGTGGTGTCGGTGCAGCCCTGCGTCGGCGGCGGGCTTACGGTGCGGGGGATGTTCGCCGATAAACGCCACCTGCGGGGAGGAACGCGTTGGCGTGGTGTTTCTTCCTGCGGATGCCGTTTCTCGGCCTGATGCGATGCGTGCGGTACTCGCCGCGTGAGTGGTGTTGGCGCAGCGCTGCGTCGCCGGCGGGCTCACGGCGCGTGGGATGCTCACCGATAAACGCGATCTGCGGGGAGGAACGCGTTGGCGTGGTGTTTCTTCCTGCGGATGCCGTTTCTCGGCGCCGGCGGGCGCCGGCGCCGGCGCCGACACCGGTGCGGTGCGGTGCGGTGCGGGCGGTGCGGCGCAGGCGCACGGCCGTGTTGCTGGCGCAGCGCCGCGTCGGCGGCGGGCTCGCGCTGCGTGCGGTAGTCGCCGATAAAACGCGATTCACAGCGATAAACGCGTCGACGTGGCGTGTTTCGTCGCGGATGCCGTTTCTCGCCGCCGTTTCGCGTCCCCGGTGCCGGGCTCGGTGGGCTCACGCGCGGGCGCGGTGCCGGCGCACGGCGGCGCGGTTCGCGCACCGCACCGAGCAGTAGCGCTGTCGGCCGTTGCGCGTGACATCGACGACCACGTTGCCGCAGGGGTCGGCGGCGCAGCGGCCGAGGCGGTTCATCCCGCGGGTGACGAGGTGCAGCGACGTGCCGACCGAGATGACCGCGGCGAGCACGCGCGGAAGCGCCTCCTCCTCGTCGCGATAGTGCAGGTGCCACCCCTCGCCGTCATGGTCGGTGAGGCGCGGATACGCCGTCACCGCCGCCATCTGCGCGTTCAGCAGGCCGGCTCGTTCGTCGGGGTCGTCGGCATCCACGACGCGCAGCCACTCGTCGATGACCCGTCTCGTTCCGACGTGGTCTCCGGATGCCACGGGGAACCGCATCGTCATGCCGTGCTCTCGCGTACGCTCCTCGATCCCCGCTCGATCGGCGGGCCAGTCGTTGGCGAGGGAGGCGGCGAGGAGCACCGCGTACTCGCCGTAAGGGTTGAGATGCATAAGGGCATTACATCACTGTGGGGTCATGACCGCCTCCCACCTCCTCTCCACCGCAGCGCCCGCACCCGTCCACGAACACGCGTGGGTCACCGAGTCGGTGCACGCGACGAGCGAGGGTCGCATCCGCTACGTGCGCTGCGTCGCCTGCGTCGCGCGGCGCGTCGACCTCGACCCGCCGGTGATCGCCCCGGCATCCGCCCTGTCGCGCGAGTTCGGCGGAGCGCGCCCCTCCTCCCCAGCGGGCTGATCCGGCCGATGGTCCCCACGGAGGGATGCGTGTCGGTGGCCCGGGTTACCGTGGGGAGGTGACTTATCCCGGCGCCGCCCCCGAGCCGTATGCCGACGCGCCGCCCGAGCCGTACGGCGACTACGACGACCCGTACGCCGGCGCCGACTGGGATCCCGACCAGTTCGCCCCGCCCGAGGACTTCGACGCGCCGCCGCCCCCCGTCGATCCCTCGTCGCCCTTCGCCCGTGCGGTCGCCGCGACCGGAACCGCACGCGAGCTGCCCGCCGTCCGCGACTTCACGGGGCGCAATCCCCGCGAGGTGTTGCACGAGGTCTACGGCTACGACGCGTTCCGCGGCGACCAGGCCGACATCGTGCAGCACGTCGTCGACGGCGGCGACGCCGTCGTGCTCATGCCCACCGGCGGTGGCAAGAGCGTCACCTATCAGGTGCCCGCGCTCGTGCGGCCCGGCACCGGGCTCGTCGTCAGCCCGCTCATCGCGCTCATGCACGACCAGGTCGAGGCGCTCATCGCCAACGGCGTGCGGGCGGGGTACCTGAACTCCACGCAATCGCCGGCCGAGCGTCAGGCCGTCGAGCAGGCGTACCTCGCGGGCGAGCTCGATCTGCTGTACGTCGCTCCCGAGCGGCTGAACGGCGCCCAGACGCTGGCGTTCCTCGCCCGCGGGCGTCTGAGCGTGATCGCGATCGACGAGGCCCACTGCGTGTCGCAGTGGGGCCACGATTTCCGCCCCGACTATCTGGCGCTGGGAGACCTCGCCGATCGTTTCCCCGGGGTGCCGCGCATGGCGCTCACCGCCACCGCCACCCCGGCCACCGCGCAAGAGATCGTGGAGCGCCTGCGTCTGCGCGACGCCCGCGGCTTCGTCGCGAGTTTCGACCGGCCCAACATCCAGTACCGCATCGACGCGAAGGTCGACCCGCGGCGTCAGCTGGTGCAGTTCATCAAGAGCCAGCCCGAGGGTGCGGCCGGCATCGTCTATGCGCTCAGCCGCAAGAGCGTCGAGCAGATGGCGGCCTACCTCTGCACGCAGGGGCTCGACGCACTGCCGTACCACGCCGGTCTCGACGCCTCCGTGCGCGCGGCGAATCAGTCCCGGTTCCTCCGCGAAGACGGCGTGATCATGGTGGCGACGATCGCATTCGGCATGGGCATCGACAAGCCCGACGTGCGCTTCGTCGCCCACATCGACCTCCCCAAGTCGGTCGAGGGTTACTACCAAGAGACCGGCCGCGCGGGGCGCGACGGCGACCCGTCGGTGGTGTGGATGGCGTACGGCCTCGGCGACGTCGTGCAGCAGCGCCGCATGATCGACCAGTCGCCCGGCGATCGCTCCTACAAGCTGCGCCTCGGCCAGCACCTCGACGCCATGCTGGCCCTGTGCGAGACGGTCGGATGCCGACGGCAGAACCTTCTCGACTACTTCGGGCAGCACTCCGAACCGTGCGGCAACTGCGACACGTGCCTCACGCCTCCCGACACGTGGGACGGCCTGATCGCTGCGCAGAAGCTCCTGTCGACGATCGTGCGCCTGCAGCGCGAGCGCGGACAGGCGTTCGGGGCCGGCCACCTGATCGACATCCTGCGCGGGGCGAAGACCGAGCGCATCGCCCAGCAGGGCCACGACCGCCTCAGTACGTACGGCCTCGGCGCCGACCTGAGCGATCAGGATTGGCGCAGCGTCATCCGGCAGCTGCTCGCCCGCGGCATCATCGTGGCTCAGGGTGACTACGGCACGCTCGCCTTGAGTGACGCGTCGGCACCCGTGCTGCGCGGTGAGGTGGCCGTGCCGCTGCGCCGCGACGTGCTCGGCCGCACGGGCGGTGGGGGCGGCGGGGGCGGAAACCGTCAGCGCAGATCGAGCGCCGACGATGTGGCGCCCGACGACCGCGACCTCTTCGAGGCGCTCCGCGCCTGGCGCGCCGAGAAGGCGCGCGAGCAGGGCGTGCCCGCCTACATCGTCTTCGGCGACGCCACCCTCCGCGCTATCGCCGCGGCTCGCCCCGCATCGGTCGGCGACCTCGACGGCATCACCGGCATCGGCGCTAAGAAGCGCGAGGCCTACGGCGACGGCATCCTGACGGTGGTCGCCGCGAACTGATGCCGGGCTGCCGGCGACCCGCCGGCCGCACTGCCCGCCGCCGGCCACCGCGCCCGCGCTGCCCGCCAGCCGGGCTACCCGCCGACCGGGCTACCCGCCGACCAGGCTGCCCCCCCCGCCCGCGCTGCCCGCCGGCCGGACTGCCCGCCGCCGGCCACCGTGCCCGGACTGCCCGCCGGGCCGGACCGCCCGCCGGGCCGGACCGCCCGCCGGGCCGGACTGTCCGCTCGCCGCTGCGCCGAGAACAGGGGATGCCACGAGAACAGGCCGGATTTCGCTCAGACGCCCTGTTCTCGTGGCATCTTCCTGTTCTGGTGACAGCATCGCGCACACCTGCCCGCCACCGGCCACCGCGCCCGGACTGCCCCCCGGCCGGGCTACCCGCTGGCCGTGCTACCCGCCGGCTGCGCTACCCGCCGACCGGACTACCCGCCGGCCGCTGCGCCGAGAACAGGGGATGCCACGAGAACAGGCCGGATTTCGCTCAGACGCCCTGTTCTCGTGGCATTTCCCTGTTCTGGTGACAGCAACGCGCACACCTGCCCGCCGCCGGCCACCGCGCCCGCCTGCCCGCCGGCCGCTGCGCCGAGAACAGGGGATGCCACGAGAACAGGCCGGATTTCGCTCAGACGCCCTGTTCTCGTGGCATTTCCCTGTTCTGGCGACAGCAGCGCGCCCGCCTGTCCGCCACCGGCCACCCACCGCGCCCGCCTGCCCGCCACCGGCCACCCACCGCGCCCCCGGCGCCTTCTCCAGAATGTTGACCGTCCACAACGACCCGGGCCCACGTCGCCCGCCGTCGTTGTGTTGACCTCACACAATGATTGCCGGGTCGTTGTGGGACACCTACCGTGAATGGCATCCCTTTGCCCCGTCGAGAGGTGCCGAGAATGACCGACGCCGCCGTCCGTCCCACCACGCCCGCCACGAGCACGCGTACGCCCGTCGGGGGTGCGCCCACCGCGGCGCACTCCGCCGCCGAGGCCGCGGAAGCCCGCATCGACACCGAGCGGGTCACCGACCTGCTGCTCGGCACATGGGCGAACACGCGCCGCGAGGCGCGCGAGATGATCAAGGATCCGGCGCTGTGGCGCGACGACAGCCTCGGCATGGACGCGCACCGCGAGCGCACCCTCAGCCAGCTGCACCTGCTCGTGCAGAACAAGGCCGTGCACCGCGCCTTCCCCAAGCGCTTCGGCGGAGAAGAGAACAACGGCGCCAACATCGCCGGCTTCGAGGAGCTCGTCGCCGCCGACCCGAGCCTGCAGATCAAGTCGGGCGTGCAGTGGGGCCTCTTCGGATCGGCCGTCCTGCAGCTGGGCACCGCCGAGCACCACGACAAGTGGCTGCCCGGCATCATGAGCCTCGAGATCCCCGGCGCTTTCGCGATGACCGAGACCGGTCACGGCTCCGACGTGTCGGCCATCGGCACGACCGCGACCTATGACGTCGCCACCGAGGAGTTCGTCATCCACACGCCCTTCCGCGGTGCGTGGAAGGACTACCTCGGCAACGCCGCCCTGCACGGCAAGGCGGCGACGGTGTTCGCGCAGCTCATCACGAACGGCGTCAACCACGGCGTGCACTGCTTCTATGTGCCGCTGCGCGACGAGAACGGGGCCTTCCTGCCCGGAATCGGTGGCGAGGACGACGGTCTCAAGGGCGGCCTGAACGGCATCGACAACGGTCGCCTGCACTTCGACCACGTGCGTGTCCCCCGCACGAACCTGCTCAACCGCTACGGCGACGTCGCCGCAGACGGCACCTACTCCAGCGACATCGCCAGCCCCGGCCGCCGGTTCTTCACCATGCTCGGCACGCTGGTGCAGGGCCGCGTCTCGCTCGACGGGGCGGCAGCGTGGGCGTCGGCCATCGGCCTCATCATCGCGATCACCTACGGCAATCAGCGCCGCCAGTTCGACTCCGGCAGCGGCACCCCCGAGGTCACCCTGCTCGACTACGGCAAGCACCAGCGCCGCCTCCTGCCGCGTCTGGCGACCACGTACGCCGAGATCTTCGCGCACGACGAGTTCCTGCAGAAGTTCGACGGCGTCTTCAGCGGCGCGCTCGACACCGACGCCGATCGTGAAGATCTCGAGACCCTCGCCGCGGCTCTCAAACCCCTGTCGACCTGGCACGCGCTCGACACGCTGCAGGAGTCGCGCGAAGCGTGCGGCGGTCAGGGCTTCCTCTTCGAGAACCGCCTCGTGGGCCTTCGCGCCGATCTCGACATCTACGTCACCTTCGAGGGCGACAACAACATCCTGCTCCAGCTCGTCGGCAAGCGCCTGCTCGCCGACTACGCCCGCCAGTTCAAGGGCAAGGATGCCAAGCAGCTCGCCGCCTTCGCCGTGGGGCAGACCGCGGGAAAGCTCTTCCACGGCGCCGGCATGCGCCAGCTCGGCCAGGCCGTCAGCGACTTCGGCTCCACCGCCCGCTCCGTGGAGAAGGGGCTCCGCGCCGAGCAGCAGCACGAACTGCTGGCCGGCCGCGTGCAGCAGATGATCGCCGACATCGCGGGGCGCCTGCGCCCGGCATCCAAGCTCTCGCGAGAAGACGCGGCGGCACTGTTCAACGAGAACCAGTCCGAGCTCATCGAGGCCGCGCGCGCGCACGGAGAGCTGCTGCAGTGGGAGGCGTTCACCGACGCCATCAACCGCATCGACGACACCGACACCCTGAAGGTGCTCACCTGGCTGCGCGACCTGTTCGGCCTGCAGCTCATCGAGAAGCACCTCGCCTGGTACCTCATCAACGGGCGCCTGTCGGCTCAGCGCGGCGCGGCCGTGTCGAGCTACATCGATCGCCTCTGCGCGCGGCTCCGTCCGCACGCGCAAGACCTGGTGGATGCCTTCGGCTACGGCCCCGAGCACATCCGCGCGGCGATCGCGACGGGCGTCGAAGACGACCGGCAGAACGAAGCGGCGGCCTACTACGAGGCGTTGAAGGCGTCGGGTGCCGCCCCGGTGCCCGAGAAGAAGCCCGCGAAGTGACGGCATCCCTGTAACGACAACAGGGGAAGCGACGAGAACAGGCCGATCCGTGCGGGATCGGCCTGTTCTCGTGTCACGCCCCTGTTCTCGTCACCGCTCGGCGGCCGATGTCGGGGCCCGCCCCTACCCTGGGGACATGAGCGATCTGCTGACCGGTTCCGACGGCGTCGTGCGCTGCGCGTGGGCGGGCGTCGACGCCGAGTACCAGCGGTATCACGATGAAGAGTGGGGCACGACGCTGCGCGGCGACCGCCCGCTGTTCGAGAAGCTCAGCCTCGAGGGCTTCCAGGCCGGGCTTGCCTGGATCACGATTCTGCGCAAGCGCCCCCGCTTCCGCGAGGTCTTCCACGGCTTCGAGCCGGCGGTCGTCGCGCGATTCGGCCCCGACGACGTCGAACGCCTGCTCCAGGATGCCGGCATCATCCGCCACCGCGGCAAGATCGAGGCCGCGATCGGCAACGCCTCGATCGTCGCCGCGATGGCCGAGGGCGAGTTCGACGCTCTGATGTGGTCGTTCGCCCCCGCATCTCACACGTCGCCCGCGACCTTCGCCGACGTGCCGGCTGTGACGCCGGAGTCGACCGCCCTGAGCAAAGAATTGCGTCGCCGCGGCTTCCGCTTCGTCGGCCCGACGACGATGTACGCCCTCATGCAGTCGTCCGGCATGGTCGACGACCACGTCGCGGGGTGCTGGCGCGCCGCCGCGTGAGGGCGCGCTGACGACGTCGGCTATGCGTCGGGGGTGTCGGCAGCGTTCTGCGCCTCGATCTCGCGCAGGCGTCGCAGCTTCGCCCACGGGTAGAACGCGATCCAGGCGACCGACGCGATGGAGGCGCCCATGATCATCGATGAGGTGTCCATGATTCCGACGCTACGCCGCGTGGACGCGGCGACGGATCCCCCGCGCGAGGGAGATCGACGTCTCACCCGGTAGACTGGGTCTCGGAGCTCTCGCTCCCAGCGTCGTCGAACGCACCGGCCCCTTCTTCTCGGGCCTTTGACCTTCACGGCGAACGGATGCGCCACCCGGCGCCTTCGCCCACTTGGCCGCAGCATCGCGGCATCCCGAACCGCCGTGCGCGCCTGCGCCGCGGCAGGAGTATCCATGACGTCCCAGACTTTCGCCGACCTCGGCGTGCCCGCCCCTCTCATCGACGTTCTCGCCGCCCAGGGCAAGAACGAACCGTTCCCGATCCAGGCCGACACCCTGCCCGACACGCTCGCCGGACGCGACGTGCTCGGCCGCGGCAAGACCGGCTCGGGCAAGACCCTCGCCTTCTCGCTGCCCCTCGTCGCGCGCCTCGCCGGCACGGCCGACCGCCGCCGTGGCCGCAAGCCGCGCGCGCTCGTGCTCGCCCCCACCCGTGAGCTCGCCAACCAGATCGACGAGGTCATCAAGCCCCTCGCCCAGGCCTACGGTCTGATTACGACAACCGTGTACGGCGGCGTGAACCAGAAGCGACAGGTCGACGCGCTGAACGCCGGCGTCGACATCCTCGTCGCCTGCCCCGGCCGCCTCGAAGACCTCATCGGGCAGGGCTTCGCCAACCTGGGCGACGTCGAGATCACCGTGCTCGACGAGGCCGACCACATGGCCGACCTCGGCTTCCTGCCGGGTGTGACCCGCCTGCTCTCGCGCACCCCCGCCGACGGCCAGCGTCTGCTGTTCTCGGCGACGCTCGACAACGGCGTCGACAAGCTCGTGAAGCGCTTCCTCCGCAACGAGGTGCTGCACTCGGTCGACGAGGCCCACTCGCACGTCGCGGCGATGACCCACCACGTCTTCGCGCCCGCCGATGCGGATGCCAAGAAGGAGCTCGTGCAGACGCTCGCCTCGGGCACGGCCCGTCGCATCCTGTTCATGCGCACCAAGCACCAGGCGAAGAAGCTGGCGAAGGCCCTCACCGCCGCCGGCATCCCCTCCGTCGATCTGCACGGCAACCTGTCGCAGCCGCAGCGCGACCGCAACCTCGCCGCGTTCGGCGACGGCCGCGCGAAGGTGCTCGTCGCCACCGACGTCGCCGCCCGTGGCGTGCACGTCGACGGCGTCGAGCTGGTCGTGCACGTCGACCCGCCCGTCGAGCACAAGGCGTATCTGCACCGTTCGGGCCGCACCGCCCGCGCCGGCACCGCCGGTGACGTCGTGACGATCATGTTGCCCGAGCAGCGTCGCGACACCCTCGACATCCTGCGCAA
This sequence comes from Microbacterium enclense, assembly GCF_001456955.1. GTDB lineage: Bacteria > Actinomycetota > Actinomycetes > Actinomycetales > Microbacteriaceae > Microbacterium > Microbacterium enclense. The sequence continues at coordinate 261,683 of NZ_KQ758467.1, forward strand.
GGCCAAGATCTCGGCGACGCCGCAGCCCGTGACGCCGACCTCGCCCGAGGTCGTCGCCCTCGTCGGCGAGGTCGCCCCCTACGTCAAGCCCGAGCCGGTCGTCGCGCAGCCCCAGGGCGGCGGACGCTCGCAGGGCGCCAACGCGCAGCGCAAGCGCGCCGAGCGCGCGCAGGGCGGCCAGGATGCCGCTTCGGCCGGTGGCGGACGCCGTCGCCGCGGCCGCGGTGGCAACGGCCAGGGCGCCGAGGCTTCCGCAGCCGGTCACTCGCCGCAGGGCGGCCGGGGTCAGGGCCAGCGCTCCGGTGCCGGTCGCGGCCAGGGTGCGGGTGGCGCGCAGCGCGCCGGTGCGGGCGCCGGCCGGACGCAGGGCGCGGGCCGCTCGGCATCCGGAACCCCCACGACCGGCATGGTCGTGGGCGCGCGCAATCCCCGCACGAACCGCCGCGCCCAGGGCTGAACACGTCGTTCCGGTGCCCCCGCAGATGCGTCTGCGGGGGCACTCGTCTTTTCGCCGGGCGGGTAGTGGACGCGGGCGAACGGCGGACACAACGGCGGTACGCGTGCCCGACACGCCTTTCCCATGGGTGCGGCAGCGGCGTGTGCGGTCAGAGTCCTGCCGTTGTGCACACGGATGCCATGATGTCTCGCGGATGTCGGAGGTCTCCGCCACACTGGGGACGATCCCGAGGAGGCACCCGTGACCGGTCCCGATGCCCACGACGTCATCCGTGTGCGCGGCGCGCGCGAGAACAACCTGAAGAACGTCGATCTCGATGTGCCGAAGCGACGCCTGACGGTGTTCACCGGTGTCAGCGGGTCGGGCAAGTCGTCGCTGGTCTTCGGCACGATCGCGGCGGAGTCGCAGCGGCTCATCAACGAGACCTACCCCACGTTCGTGCAGCAGTTCATGGGCGAGCTGTCGCGGCCCGACGTCGACGCGCTCGAGAACCTGAGCGCCACCATCCGCGTCGACCAGGAGCGCATGGCGGCGAACGCCCGCTCCACCGTCGGCACCGCCACCGACGTGCACGCCATGCTACGGGTGCTCTTCAGCCGCCTCGGGCAACCGCACGTGGGGTCGTCGCAGGCCTTCTCGTTCAACGTGCCCTCCATCTCCGGCGCCGGTGCCGTGACGATCGCGACCGGGGCGAAGAAGGGTCAGAAAGAACGTCGGTCGTTCGAGATCACCGGCGGCATGTGCCCCGACTGCGAGGGGCTCGGCCAGGTCAGCGACATCGATCTCGACCAGCTCGTCGACAAGACCCTCTCGCTCAACGCCGGAGCGATCCTCGTTCCCGGCTACACGGCCGACGGCTGGATGGTGCGCATCTACGGTGAGTCGGGCTTCCTCGATCCCGACAAGCCCGTGCAGGACTACACCGCGCAGGAGCGGCAGGACTTCCTCTACAAAGAGCAGACCAAGGTTCGCGTCGCGAACACCAACATGACCTACGAGGGCCTCGTGCCCAAGGTCACGAAGAGCATGCTGCAGAAAGACCGCGACGCGCTCCAGCCGCACATCCGCGCGTTCGTCGATCGGGCGGTGACGTTCGTCGCCTGCCCCGCGTGCGGCGGGACGCGCCTCAACGAGGGCGCACGGTCATCTCGCATCGGCGGAGTCAACATCGCCGACGCCGCGGCCATGCAGATCACCGACCTCGCCGCCTGGGTGCGCACGATCGACGACCCGACGGTCGCGCCGCTCACCCAGGGCCTCCGCGAGACGCTCGAGGCGTTCGTGCATATCGGGCTCGGTTACCTCTCCCTCGACCGATCCAGCGGCACCCTGTCGGGCGGTGAAGCGCAGCGCACCAAGATGATCCGCCACCTGGGCTCCAGCCTCAGCGACATCACCTATGTCTTCGACGAGCCCACAGCCGGTCTGCACCCCCACGACATCCAGCGCATGAACGAGACGTTGCGGCAGCTCCGTGACAAGGGCAACACCGTTCTCGTGGTCGAGCACAAACCCGAGGTGATCGAGATCGCTGACCACGTCGTCGACCTCGGGCCCCGCGCCGGTCGCGACGGCGGCACCGTGCAATACGAGGGCGACGTGGCGGGGCTCCGAGCATCCGACACCCTGACGGGCCGCTTCCTCGACCACCGGGCCCAGCTCAAGGGGGCGGTGCGCCGGGCGACGGGCGCCATGCCGATCCGCGGTGCGTCACAGCACAACCTCCGCAACGTCGACGTCGACGTGCCGCGCGGCGTGCTCACCGTGGTGACGGGCGTCGCGGGCTCCGGCAAGTCGTCGCTCATCCACGGCAATCTGCCCGCGTTCGACGACGTGGTCGTCGTCGATCAGACGGCGATCAAGGGCTCGCGGCGCAGCAGCCCGGCCACCTATACCGGCATCCTCGACGCGGTGCGCGCGGCTTTCGCCAAGGCGAACGGTGTGAAGCCCGCTCTTTTCAGCGCGAACAGCGAGGGCGCGTGCCCCGCGTGCAAGGGACTCGGCGTGATCGTCACGCAGCTGGGCTTCCAATCGACCGTCGAGACGGTCTGCGAGCTTTGCGAGGGCACCGGTTTCTCGGATGACGTGCTCGAGTACACCCTCGACGGCAAGAACATCGCCCAGGTGCTGGCGATGTCGGTGACCGAGGCAGCGGAGTTCCTCCGGAAAGGACCAGCCGTGGCCGTGCTCGGTCGCCTGCGCGACGTCGGGCTCGGTTACCTGACCCTCGGGCAGTCGCTCAACACCCTGTCGGGCGGTGAACGCCAACGTCTGAAGCTGGCGATCTCGATGGCCAAGACGGGTGCGGTCTACGTGCTCGACGAGCCGACGACGGGTCTGCATCTCGCCGATGTCGACACGCTTCTGCGCCTGCTCGATCAGTTGGTGGATGCCGGCAACACCGTCGTGGTCATCGAGCACCACCAGGCCGTGATGGCGCATGCCGACTGGATCATCGACCTGGGCCCCGGTGCGGGCCACGACGGCGGTGTCGTCGTGTTCGAGGGCACGCCGGCCGGTCTCGTCGCGGCGCGGTCGACACTCACCGCCGAGCACCTCGCCCGCTACGTCAGTGCCTGACGGCGACGGCGTGGCGCCGGTGGTGACGGAGAAGTCCGCGCGGCACCGACGATGACGCCGAGCCGCGTCAGCCGTGCGTGCTCAGCGTCGCGTCGTGAAGGTGCCGGTCGCCGTGCGGCAGCACCTTGACCATCACGCCGCGGCGGCGCAGGTCGGCGATCGCTCGGGTCTCGTCTTCGCGGGTCGCGCCGAGGGCGTGCACGCTCGCGACGACCAGCACATCGCCGCGGGTCAGCGTTCCGAAGAAGCGGTCGAGGCGGTTCGCCCAGCCCTCGAGCGTCTCGGGGGCCGGGTGACGGAAGCCCTCGATCGGCACGCCGAATCGGGTGAGGTCGTCGCGCTGCTGCACCACGGTCGGCATGTCCGGCCGCGAGACGACGAGGCCGACCAGCCGCGAACCCGCGGGGCGGGCACGCCACCAATCCCGGTCGCTCTGCAGCTCGGTGAAGCACTTGGGGCATTCGGCTGCGGCGTGCACGTGGGGCACGCTGCCGGTCCCGGCGTCCGCGGATGACGGCATCGTCGAGATCGAATCGCTCATGGAGACCTCCGCCTCCATTGTGCCTCACGCTCTTCGTGGACGGCTCGTCCGCGAACGAGCCCGACCGTGCCGGAAAGGGCGGCCCTCAGCTTTCCTCGCCGTCGTCGATCCGCAGCTCGAGGCTCAACTGATCGGCATCCAGCTCGGCGAGGGCATGGCGAAGCGCGGCCGTGCTGTATCGCCCGTCGCGGCCGGCGTCGTGGAGCCGACGGCGCATGGCTTCGATCGACGCGAGGCGAAGCTCGAGGAAGTCGTGCACCCGCGTCGACGCGTCTTCGTCGGGCGGTTGCACGATGCGTGCACCGGCACGCTGCAGGAGTTCGGCCGAGAAGGGCTGGCCGTCGCGTCGCCGCAGGGTGCCCGCGCGCAGCGCCGCACCGGCGGCCTCCCGCATCTCGGCGTCGAGGGCGCGCTGCTCGTCGCGCGACGGGCCTTCCCCGCCGTCGCCGGCGAGGCCGACCGCCCGCACGACGGCGCCGAGGGTGAGCCCCTGCAGAACCAGGCTGAAGAGGGCGACGAGGAACGCGACGAAGATCAGCAGGGGACGCTGCGGGGTGTCTTGCGGCAGTGTCTGCGCGGCGGCCAGGGTGACCACCCCGCGCATTCCCGCCCACACGATGACGGTGCCGTGTTGTGCGCCGAGAGGGGTGTCGCGGTAGTAGTCCAAATCCGCCATCGTGCGACGGATGCGCGTGCGCATCCAGCCGATCCGGCGCTCGGTGCGCGCCGGGTCCGCGCCGCGGATGCCGAACTGCTCGGGCGTCTCGCGGAACGCCTCCTCGAAACGGTCGAGGCGCTCCTGCGCGCCCTCGATCCGGTCCTGACTCCGCACGTGCCGACGGCCGCGAAGCCCCTGCACCCAGATGAGCCCCGACACCCACAGTGCGCGCACGATGAGCACGATGCCGAGCGCACTCAGGGCGAGCCACGTTCCGTGCCAGAGTCCCTCGTGCTCGCGGAGGTTGGCGCCGACGATGTCTTTGAGTTCCAGCCCGAAGACGAGGAACACCCCGCCCTCGAGCACGAGTTCGACCGTGCGCCAGTTCAGGCGATCGCTGATGCGTTGCTCGGGTGTGAAGCGACGCGCGGCTCCCTGCCCGGTGACGATCCCCGCGACCACGGCGGCGACCAGACCCGACCCGCCGAGGTGCTCGGTGGGCAGGTAGGCGATGAAGGGGATCGTGAAGCTGAGGGCGGTGTTGGCCGCGGGGTTCGCGACGCGTTCGCGCACGCGCAGGTTCACCCAGCCCACGACGGCACCGAGCACGAGGGCGAGGGCGACCGCCCAGGCGAAGTCGGCCACCGCGTCGCCGAACGCGAAACCGGATGCCACGGCGGCCACCGCCGTGCGCAGCAGCACGAGCGCGGTGGCATCGTTGAGCAGGCTCTCGCCCTCGAGCATCGTGACGACGCGCGGCGAGATGCCCAGGCGTTTCGCGATGGAGGTGGCCACGGCATCCGTGGGGCTCAGGATCGCGCCGAGGGCGATCGAGAGCGCCAGGCCGAGCCCTGGGATCACCGCCCAGAAGAAGAGCCCCAGCAGTACGGAGCTGATGACGACGAGGACCACCGACAGACCCGCGATGGGCGCGAAATCGCGGCGGAACTCGATGGCCGGCAGTTGCACGGCCGCGGAGTAGAGAAGCGGCGGCAGCACGCCGACGAGGATGATCTCGGGGTCTACCGCCACCGGCGGCACGAAGGGCAACAGGCTCACGCCCGCGCCCACCGCGAGCAGCACCAGCGGGCCGGCGACGTTGAAGCGCGGCCCGATGACCGTGGCGAGGGCGACCACCACGACGCCGGCGATGACGACGAGGAGGGGATCGATCATGCTCCGAGGCTAGCCGTCGCACGTCAGACCGAGCGATGAGTCCGTTCGCACCGTGCTGACTCCGCCGGGGAGGAGCTACGAGCGCCTACAACACAGGGCGCGCCGCCACGTGCCCGACGTGGCGACAGCAGGGTGATGACCGTCAGAGCGCGCTCGCGAACACACTGACGAGGAGGAAGGCGGCGACGCCGACCCCGGCTGAGACCACCGCGGAGATGGCTCCGAACATCGTGAGGGATGCGAAGAACGGTGGCCAGAACGGTGCGCCCTTCGCCCGCTGCATTGCGTGAACGGTGGCCGTGCACAGCGCGGCGACCGTCACCACGGTCGGAACGATCGGTTGGACGACCGATGTGGCGACTTGGGGGAAGAGGAAGAACAAGAAGAAGAAGCCGCTCGACATGAGCCCGTAGGTGAGGAACGACATCACGATCCACACGATGTTGAAGACCGTGTAGCGCTCCGACCGCGTCCACCGCTTGCCCACCACGACCGGGCGGTGCTTGTCGCTCGGGAGGCCCGCGCGCGGATTCATCGAGGCGGCCGCCGCCCCCACAGCGGCGTTCATCGTCGACCTCGCCTGCGCGACGGCACGACGGTGCTCAGCGGTGGCCCTGTCGAACTCGGACGGCGGCCCCTCCCACGTGAAGTCGCACGTGGACTTTCCGCAACGAACCATCAACACGCTCATGGCCCTCATCCTCACGCACCGTGAGTGCCGAATGTGCCCTGTCCACCGGGTGAATTCCGGACCGTCGATGGTGATTCCCCGGGGGCGCCTCGCGATCACTGCTCGATAGCGCGAGCACGTGCGCTGCGCATCGGTGAGAAGACGCGGTCGCGCGGGGGCGTCCGCGATTCGTGCACGGGCCGCCGTGAGACGCCCCGCCTCAGCGCTCCGCGCGTACCGCGTCGGCGACGGCGCGGAGCCCCGTGAGCGTCTCGGCGAAGCTCGTCGACAGCGGCGATAGGCCGATCCGCAGGCCGTGCGGATCCCGGTAGTCGGGGATCACGTCGCCTTCCCACAGGTGGGCGGTCACGGCCCGCATCGCGGGGTGCGACAGCGTGACGTGGCCGCCGCGCTCGGCGCTGTCGCGCGGGGAGGCGAGGCGCACCCCGAGCGGACTCAGGATGCCGTCTGCCACCCGCACCGTGAACTCGGTCAGTGCGACGGACTTCGCTCGCACCGCGCCGATACCCGCCTCCTCGATCAGATCGAGGGTGTCCTGCATCGCGATCATGGCCAGCACCGGCGGCGTGCCCGAGAGGAAGCGCCGCATCCCGTCGGCGGGGCGGTACACCGGCCCCATCGAGAAGACGTCGGCCGCGCCCATCCAGCCCTGCACGGGCTGTGTCAGCGTGCGCTGGTGCCGCTCGGCGACGTAGGCGAAGGCGGGAGAGCCCGGTCCGCCGTTGAGGTACTTGTACGTGCAGCCGACGGCGAGGTCGGCCCCCCACGCGTCGAGCTCCACCGGTACGGACCCGGCGGAGTGGCAGAGGTCCCACAGCACGAGCGCGCCGGCGTCGTGCGCGATGCGCGTGAGAGCGGCGCCGTCGGCCAGGTATCCGGAGCGGTACGACACGTGGCTCAGCAGCACGACGGCGGTGCGGTCGGTCACCGCGGCGCCGAGCAGCTCGGCATCCACCCCGCGCGAGGTGTCGACGTCGACCCACACCACGCGGGCACCACGCTCGGCCGCGATGCCCTCGACGAGGTACCGGTCGGTCGGGAAGTCGTCGCGGCCCACCACGATCTCGACCCGTCGCGGATCGGCGGTCATCTGCGCGTCGAGCGCGGCCCGCAGCAGCTTGTAGAGCAGCACGGTCGTGGAGTCGCCGATGAGGGTCTGGCCGGATGCCGCGCCGAGCGCGAGCGCGCCGATACGGTCGCCGATGGTGAAGGGCAGCTGCATCCACGACTCATCCCATCCGCGGATGAGGCGACCGCCCCACTCGTCGGTGACGAAGCGCGACAGACGGTCGACCGTCGCACGCGGCGGGCGCCCGAGGGAATTGCCGTCGAAGTAGACCAGGGGAGTCTCGGCGCCGACGAAGGCGGCCCGGTGATGCTTGAGGGGGTCATCGGCGTCGAGAGCCGACGCCTCCGCCTCGAGCGACACAGGGGGCACCTCGAGGGCGTCGACGGAGCCGAAGTCGGGGGTGGGGTCAGTCGACATGGGTCAGCTCCTCTGTGGCGACGACCGTGCCGCGGCTGAGCCAGGTGGGCACGTCGTCGGGATCGGTGGGCGCGGGGCCCGGCACGAAGGTCGAGACCGCGGAGTTCGGCCCGACGTGCGGCCACGGGTCGGTGAGGGCCGCGACGAGGGCGTCGCCGCGCACACCCGCGTCGTGAAGAGCCCGCAGCTCGCGGCGGTTCACTCCGACGGGCAGGGGACCGTTGCCGAGGTCGGTGCCGTAGAGCACTCGGCCCCCGCGCGCCGCGAAGGCGCGCAGGTTCGCGATCGCCTGGGCACGGGCGGCGCCGCGGTGGATGTCGAGCGTCGAGATCCAGACCTGGCCCGCCGCGACGGCCCGCGACAGCGTCCGCCGCGAGACCGGTGCGTCGAAGGGGGTGTGCGCGAGCGCAGCGACACCGAAGGCGATCGCCCGTTCGACCTGGCCGGATCCCTGGGCGTGGGCGACGACGGGGAGCCCGCGGTCGCCGGCTGCCGCGACGATCGACGCCAGCACCTCGTCGGACACCACCGGACCTGCGTCGGCGTGCAGCGCCACTTTGATGACGGAGGCTCCGGCATCCGCCTGTGCGTCGACGGCGGTCTGCGCGCCACCGTCGACCCCGGGATGCCGCGAAGCGTCGGTGACGATGCGCACCGTGGCATCGGGAGCCCACGACCGACCCTGCGGATACCCGCCGGGTGCGGTGAGGAAGGCACCGGCGTACGCGATTCGCGGCAGACCGGCCGCTCGGCGGGCGAGGGCGACGGGATCACCGCCGAGGTCGACGACACCGGCGATGCCGCGGGCGGCGAGCGCGGTGGGGTCGATCAGGTGCAGGTGCACGTGGTGATCGACGAAGGCCGGCAGCGCGGTGCCGGCCTCCGTCGTCAGTGCGCGCCGGACGGACCGGGCGGCGGACAGGGTCATGCCGACCCGATCAGATCAGCGACAGCTCGCGGAGCTTGGCCTCGACGTCGGCGTTGGAGGGCTCGACGTGGTGGCTGGAGTCGGGGTACACCACGACGGGGATGCTGGTGCGCCCCGAGATCTCTTTCGCCACGTCGGCGGCGGCGGGGTCGGCGACAAGGTCGACGTAGTCGTAGTCGATGCCGAGCTCGTCGAGCTGCTTCTTCGTGCGGATGCAATCGCGGCACCAGTCGGCGCCGAACATACGAATGGGTGCGTCAGAGGACATGCCTCCAGCGTACGCGGGTGCGCCGACACCGGCCCCGGCCGACGGCGCGGAGCGGCGCCTGAGTCGTCAGGCGGTGACTTCGTCTTCGAGGGGTTCGATGGCGCGCACGGCCTTGCCGACCCGGCTCTTCTTGGGGGCGTAGACCACGAGGGCGTGGAAGACGAAGCGCACGACGAACGCGGCGATGAGGGTCAGGGCGGCGGCGAGGACGCTCTGGATGTGCGCCTGGCTCACCAGCACCCAGATCACCGGGATGCGCACGATCGCCTCGATGCCGTTGAAGGTGAACGACTTGATGAAGCGGTGCCGCATGAGCCCGGACTCCGCGCGCATGTCGGCGAAGACGAGGTATTCGAGGGCGAGGAAGTTCGCCACGATCGTCACCACGCTGGCGATCACCGCGGCGACGATGTACTGCACGCCCACCATCTGCAGCGCCCACATGATCGCCAGGTTGGCGAGGGCGCCGAGCCCGCCCACGAGCGCGAAGGCGGACATGCGACCGAAGCGCAGCATCGTCAGCTGCAGCAGGAACCGCATGCCCTGGCTGAACGACGCCTTCGACTCCCCGGCGAAGCGGGCGGCGAACGAGAACGGCACCTCGGCGATGCGCATCTGCTTGCGGGCGAGGATCTCGAGCAGGATCTTGAACCCGCGCGGCTGCAGCGTCTCGACCTCGAGGGCGCGACGGTCCACCAGGAAGAACCCGGTCATCGGGTCGGAGCAGTTGTGCAGCTTCTTCGGGAACATCGCCTTGGTCAGAAGCGTCGATGCGCGCGACACCGCGGTGCGCACCGCGTTGGCGAGACCGTCGGAGGTGCCGCCGGCGATGTACCGGGATGCCACGACGACGTCGACGTCGCCCTGCTCGGCGCGGGCCAGCAACTCGGCGATGACCTCCGGCGGGTGCTGCAGATCGCCGTCCATCACCACGCACCGATCGGATGCCGCGGCCTTGATGCCCTCGACCACGGCACCGCCGAGACCGCCCACGGGGTCGTCGCGGTGGATCAAACGCACCGGGATCTGCGCGGAGGCGGCGACCGCGCGGATCACGTCGGGGGTGTCGTCGGTGGAGTCATCGACGAAGATCACCTCGACGACGCGGCCCGCCATGGCATCCGTCGTGCGACGCACGAGTTCGGCGACGTTCGGACCCTCGTTGAAGGTCGGAACGATGACGGAAAGATCCATGGGTACTCGCGTTTTCGTGAAAAGTCTGGGGTGACACAGCGTAATGAGACCGACGCGTGCCTCTACAGGATTGTCGCGGACGTACCTGTGAGCTAGCGGTTGCCAGCCTCCGCATCGTGTGCGCGACGGTGGCGCGAGATGCTGGGGGGCGGTTGTCAGCCGATCTTGGCTCGAAGGTCGTCGACGGTCATGCCGTAGTCGATGCGGACGACGGGCAAAGCCAGCTTATCGGTCCCGATCCGGACGTACCCGGGTTCGATCCCGCGGCCGAGCTCGAACCCCGCCCGGCGCACGCCTTCCTTCGTCGTGTCGTTGTAGTGGCCGAACGGGTAGGCGACGACCTCCTTCGCGCCGAGGATCTGCGCCGACTGCTCGAGGTCGGCCGCGATCGTGGCGGCGTCGTCGTTGACCATGCGGCCCTTGCCGTTCGCCCCCGCGCGGTGCATGTCGTGCGTGTGCGAGCGCTGCAGCACGAAGCGGTTCGGGGTGGGTTCGGTGCGCGCCGAGGTGATGACGAACGAGGTCGTGAGCAGGTTGCGTCCGTCGACGATCGGGGCCGCCATCTCGAGCCAGGTGCTGTCGGCGTCGTCATCCGTGATCACGACCGACCGTTTCGGCAGGAACAGTGCACCGTCGATGAACGCGCTGACTTCGTCCCAGGTGGGCAGGTAGAACTTCCCGTCCTGGATGTGGGCCATCTGCGCGTCGAAGTCGCCGATGTAGGCGTAGTTGCCACGCAGCCAGTTGTCTTCGCCGTCGGGGTTCCGCGTGAACTGGTGGTACATCAGGATCGGCAGAGCGGTGTCTTCCGCCGCGTTCGCGTCGGGGGTCGTCCATGCGGCGTACAGCGTGCGCTCGCGATCGGTGCAAGTGACGAGGTCGGCCCCGTTGATCCGCTCGGCCGCGTTCAGCGACGCGGCTTCGGCAGCCGTCGGGTACCACCCGGCGAACACGCGACCGTCGGCGCGGGGGAGGGGCAGCTCGTCGTACCGCACGTCTTCGGTCTGCAGCTGGGGTTCGAGGGCGATGCCGTCTCCCACGAACGACACGGCGCAGGCCTTCGGATCGGTCGTCGTCGCCAGCAGCTTCTCGGCGGGGCTCAGCGGCGTGGGGGTCGGCGTCGGGCTGGGGGTCGGCTCGCTGGAGGTCGTCGGCTCCGCAACAGGGGTGGGCGATGCGGTGCGGGTGAGGGCGAAGGCGGCGACGCCGCCGGTGATCAGCACGACGGCGACGGTTGCGACGATCGTGCGGCGCAGGCGCACGCGTCGAGAGGTGCGGCGGCGGTGCTCGGCGCGGCTGACGGTCATGAGGCCTCAGGGGTCGGTGGTCGGGTCGGCGCGATCCTATCGGGACGTATGACGAAAGCCTGGGACGCATCGCGCCGCACCGCGGCGGGCGCGGCAGGATGAGGGGATGATCCGCTTCGGCATCGTCGGCACCAGTTCCATCTCCGAGCGCTTCGCCGGGGCGGTGAGGCAGGTCGCGGGCGCGGGCGTGAGCCGCGTGTCGTCGCGCGACGCCGAACGCGCTCGGTCGTTCGCCGACCGCATCGGAGCGCCCGGAGTCGCGGTGGGCCTCGACGACCTGCTCGCCGCTCCGGACGTCGACGCCGTGTACCTCGCCAGTCCCAACTCCGCGCATGCCGCGCAGATCGCGTCGGCGGTGGATGCCGGCATCCCGGTGCTCGTGGAGAAGCCCGCGGTGCTGACGGCGGCGGAGTGGGATGCCGCCGTCGCGCGCGCCCGTGACCGCGGCGTCGTGCTGCTCGAGGCGATGCGCACGGCGTACGACCCGGGCCTGGCCGCCGTTCGAGCGGCGCTGGGCGATCTCGGACCCGTGCGGCGTGTCTCGCTGCGGTACGAGAAGCGGTCGGCGCGGTACGACGAGGTGCTTGCGGGCCGTCAGACGAACATCCTCGACCCCGAGATGGGCGGGGGCGCCCTGCGCGATCTCGGCGTCTATCCGCTCCACGCGCTCGTGCGTCTGTTCGGCGCGCCGCGGGCGGTGCAGGGGGTGCGCGTGGGGATCGCGTCGGAGACCGACGGTCTGGGCAGTGCGCTCGCGACCTACGACGGCTTCGTGGCCGACGTCGCCTGGTCGAAGATCACCGACACCAGCCTGCCGAGCGAGATTCAGGGCGAAGAGGGGTCGCTGCTGATCGATGCGATCGACGCGCCGCGGCGCCTCGTCGTCACCCCGCGCGGCGGCGTCCCCCGCGTCATCACCGTGCCCGCCGATGACAACCCCATGGTCGGCGAGGTGCGCCGCTTCGTCGACGCCGTCGCGGGGGCCGACATCGACGAGGACCAGCGGGCCACCGCGACGACCCTCGGGCTCGTCGACGCCCTGCTCGATCGCCCTCTTGCCTGAGGTTCACCCGTTGTTTCCCCCGCGGCGACAGGATGCCGGGATGCAGCGAGCGGGACGTGCGGGTGAGGTGTTCTTGGCGTTCCTCCGCCTGGGGCTGACGTCGTTCGGGGGACCGGTCGCGCACCTCGGTTACTTCCGCGACGATCTCGTCGTGCGGCGGAAGTGGATGGACGACCGCGCGTACGCCGACCTGGTCGCGCTGTGCCAGTTCCTCCCGGGTCCGGCGTCGAGCCAGGTCGGCTTCGCGATGGGGCTGCAGCGCGCCGGGTTCACCGGTGCGCTCGCCGCCTTCGCCGCCTTCACGCTGCCGTCGGCGATCCTGCTCGCGGCGTTCGCAGCCGGTGCGGCGGCTCTCGGCGGCTCCGTCGGCGAGGGGGTCCTGGCCGGGCTCAAGATCGTCGCCGTCGCGATAGTCGCGCACGCCGTGTGGGGGATGGCCCGCACGCTCACCCCCGATGCGCCGCGCGCGGGGATCGCGGTGGCGGCCCTGGCGCTCGCCCTGCTGCTCCCCGCCGCGCCGGGGCAGCTCGGCGCGCTCGCCCTCGGCGTGGTCGCGGGTCTGCTCCTCCTGCGCGGCGTCGAAGACTCCGCCGTCGCGTCGCTGCCGTCGTTCGGCGTGCGGCGCCCGGTGGCGGTCGTGTGCCTCGCCCTGTTCGCCGGCGGGCTCATCGCGCTGCCCCTTGTGGCCGCCGCGACGGGGTCGGGCGCGGTGTCGCTCGTCGACGCCTTCTTCCGCGCCGGGGCCCTCGTGTTCGGCGGCGGGCACGTCGTGCTGCCCCTGCTGCAGGCGGGTGTCGTCGACACCGGCTGGGTGTCGCCGGAGTCGTTCCTCGCGGGCTACGGCGCAGCGCAAGCCGTGCCGGGACCGCTGTTCACCTTCTCGGCGTACCTGGGGGCCGTCTCGACCGCCGGGCCCGGTGGCATCCCGGGTGCCGCCCTCGCCCTCGGGGCGATCTTCCTCCCCGGCTTCCTCATCCTCGTCGGCGTGCTCCCGTTCTGGGACGCCGTGCGTGCGCGCCCGCGCGTGCGGGCCGCGATGCGCGGGGCGAACGCCGCCGTCGTCGGCATCCTGGCCGCCGCGCTGTACGCACCGGTGTTCACCACGGCCATCACGGGCCCGGCACCGCTCGTGCTGGCGGCGGTGGGTTTCGTGCTGCTGACAGTGTTCGAAGCGCCGGCGTGGGCGGTCGTGCTCGTCGGTGCCGCGGGCGGCGTCGTGCTCGCGCTCGTGTGAGCCGACGGGCGTCGCGGCGCTCTCCCCGCGGTGCACCACCGCCCGGCGCCAGACCGGGGTCGCCGGCATCCTGAGACTCGTCTTGGGGAATGGTGACACCGGGTGTCAGCGGTGCCAGGATGAGCGCACGGCGACGACGCCGCCGGTGTTTTCGAGGGAGAGAACCGTGTTCCACAGCCCCCACCCGTCCGTCGAGGTGCCCGATGAGAGCATCTACGACTACCTGTTCGGCTCGCTCGACGATGGCGACCTCGACCGCGTCGCCCTGGTCGATCCGGCGAGCGGTGCCGAAACCACGTACGGTGCACTCCGCGCGCAGGTCGACGCGTTCGCCGGGGCGCTCGCGGTGCGCGGCGTCGACACCGACACGGTCGTCGCGATGCTCTGCCCGAACGTTCCGGCCTTCGCGACGGTGTTCCACGGCATCCTGCGCCTGGGCGCGACCATCACCACGATCAACTCGCTCTACACCGCGCACGAGATCGAGAACCAGCTCCGTGATGCCGCGGCCACCTGGCTCGTGACCGTGTCGCCGCTGCTGCCGCAGGCCCTCGAGGCGGCGCGCGCGGTCGGCATCCCCGACGAGCGGGTGATCGTGCTCGACGGCGTCGAGGGGCACCCGGATCTGCGCGCCCTGCTCGGCGAGGGGCGGACGCCGCCCGAGGTCACGATCGACCCCGCGACGCACGTCGCCGTGCTGCCGTACTCGTCGGGGACGACGGGGGTGCCGAAGGGCGTGATGCTCTCGCACCGAAACCTCGTCGCGAACGTGCACCAGTGCCGCCCGGTGATCGAGATCGGCGCCGACGACCGCGTGCTCGCCGTGCTGCCGTTCTTCCACATCTACGGTATGACGGTGCTGCTGAACCTCGCCCTGCGTCAGCGCGCGACACTCGTCACGATGCCGCGGTTCGACCTGATGGAGTTCCTCCGCGTCATCCAGGATCACCGCTGCACGTTCCTCTTCATCGCCCCGCCCATCGCGGTCGCGCTCGCGAAGCACCCGGCCGTCGAGCAATTCGACCTCTCGAGCGTGCACAGCGTGTTCTCGGGCGCCGCCCCGCTCGACGGCGAGACGGCCGAGACCGCGGGCCGGCGCATCGGCGCCCGGTTCTTCCAGGGCTACGGCATGAGCGAGCTGAGCCCGGTGTCGCACGCGATCCCGGCGGAGGGTGGGATGCCGGTCAGCTCGGTCGGCGTGCTCATCCCGAACTGCGACGCCAAGCTCGTCGATCCAGAGACAGGCGCGGAGCTCGAGGAGCACGGCGACGACGGACTCACCGCGCCGGGGGAGATCTGGGTGCGCGGCCCCAACGTCATGCTCGGCTACCTGAACCGTCCCGACGCCACGGCCGAGACGCTCGATGCCGACGGGTTCCTGCACACCGGAGACATCGGCGTGCACCACGTCGACGGGTACTTCACGATCGTCGACCGGCTGAAGGAGCTCATCAAGTACCACGGCTATCAGATCGCCCCGGCCGAGCTCGAGGCGCTGCTGCTGTCGCATCCGAAGATCCAGGATGCCGCCGTCATCGGCGTGCGCGGCGACGACGGCGAGGAGATCCCCAAGGCGTTCGTGGTGGCGGCACCGGATGCCGGCCTGTCGGCCGAAGACGTGATGGCGTTCGTGGCGGGGCAGGTGGCGCCGCACAAGAAGGTGCGCCGCGTGGAGTTCATCGATGCGGTGCCGAAGTCCGCGTCGGGCAAGATCCTGCGGAAGGACCTGCGGGCGCGCGAGGCCGCGTGAGAACGCCGAAGGGCGAGGGTGTCGTCGAGACACCCCCGCCCTTCGTTCCCGTCACGGCGTGAGCAGCGCGCCGGTGTTGACGGCGGCCTCGGCCGCGCGCTTCTCTTCGTCGTCCTTACCGCGACGCTCGTCGGCGGCCTCCTGCAGCGCCGACTTCGACCGCAGCGGCGGGGTGCGGAAGAACAGCGACAGCACGAACGCGAGCAGCACGACGCTCATCGCCACCCAGTAGACGCTCGTCGCCGACGAGTTGAAGCCGACGAGGAAGGGCTTGGTCAGCCGCGCGTCGGCACCCACGAGGAACGACGTGTCATCCAGCGTCGACCCGCCGATCGAGGTGTCCTGGTCGCCCGAGGTGAACCGGTCGGTCAGGGTGTCGGCGACGCCGTCGACGAAGGCCTCGCGGTCGGCGGCATCCGAGAAGTCCAGGCTGACGGAGCCGTCGCCACCGACGCGGGCGACGGGCACCTGCTGGCGGATCTGCGCCGACGCGGCCGAGATCGCCTGTGCCACGGCGGCCTGCGTCGCCTGCGTCTGGGCGGCGGCGGGAATCTGGCCCGCTGCCACCTGCTGCGCCACGGCCTGGGTCGCGGCATCCGTCGCCTGCTGCACACCCTGCTGCACCTGCTGGGTCACGGCATCCGTCGTCTGGGTCACGATCGGGGCGTAGATCGACGACATGATCTTCTCGTTCGCGGGCGCCGATGCCGTGGCCGGATCGAAGGCGGCGTCGAGCGCGTCGGTGAGGGTGGCCCGGTCGCCGAACGAGCCGACGATGTTCGAGGGCATGAGCGTGAACAGCAACGACAGCAGCACCGCGGTGCCGAGCGTTCCGCCGATCTGACGGAAGAACGTCGAGCCGCTGGTGGCCACGCCCATGTCGCGCACGCCCACCGAGTTCTGGCTCGCGATCGTGAGGGTCTGCATGAGCTGGCCGAGGCCGAGACCGATCACGAGCATCGCGATGGCGACCTGCCAGTAGGGGCTGTCGTACTTCAGGAACGTCAGCAGGAAGAAGCCGACCGACATCAGCGCGGTGCCGAGGATCGGGAACAGGCGGTAGCGACCCGTGCGCGCGATGATCTGGCCGCTCGCGATCGAGGCGATCATGAGCCCGAGGATCATCGGCAGCATCTCGAGGCCGCTCTGCGTAGGGGTCGACCCGAGTACGAGCTGCAGGTACAGCGGCAGGGTCAGCATCGCGCCGAACATGCCGAAGCCGACGAGCACGCCGATGACCGTGGCCATCGAGAACGTCGGCGAGCGGAAGAGCTTCAGCGGGATGAGCGCGTCGTCTTTCATCTTCGTCTCGGCGATGACGAAGGCCAGGATGCCGAGAGCACCGACGACGTAGCACGCGAGGGCGATCGGGGAGCCCCAGCCCCACTCGCGGCCCTGCTCGGCGACGAGCAGCAGCGGCACGAGGGCGACGATCACGAAGGTCGCGCCCCACCAGTCGATGCGCACCGAGTGCCGCGGCTGCTTCGGAATGTGCAGGAACCGCCAGACGATCCCGAGCGCGACGATGCCGATCGGCACGTTGATGAGGAACACCCAGCGCCAGCCGGTGATGAAGAGGATCTCGCTCGCGCCGGCGAACAGGCCGCCCACGAGCGGGCCGATCACGCTGGAGATGCCGAAGACGGCGAGGAAGTAGCCCTGGTACTTCGCACGCTCGCGCGGAGCGAGGATGTCGCCCATGATCGCCAGCGGCATCGACATGAGCCCACCCGCGCCGAGGCCCTGGATCGCGCGGAACGCGGCGAGCTCCACCATCGAGGTCGAGAAGCTCGCGAGCACCGAGCCGATGATGAAGATGAGGATGGCGATGAGGAACAGCGGGCGCCGGCCGAAGATGTCGGACAGCTTGCCGTAGATGGGCGTCGAGATCGTCGACACGATCAGGTACGCCGTGGTGACCCACGCCTGCAGGCTGAGGCCCTGCAGGTCGTCGCCGATGGTGCGGATCGAGGTGCCGACCACGGTCTGGTCGAGCGCGGACAGGAACATGCCGGCCATGAGGCCGAAGATCACGAACATGATCATGCGGTGCGTCATGACCGTGTCGGTGGATGCCGTGTGCGCGCGACGGCTGCGGGTGATGTCTGACATCGGGGCCTCTTCGTGAGAAGCCTGGCGGACGGCTCAAAGGGCTCGGTCGGGCGCCAGGTATTTGCTGAAAGTCAAGCAAATAGTAGCGCCGCTCGGTGGCGTCGCGTAACCATCCCCGATGCGGGAATGCTATGCAGTCACCCGCCGCACCGCGGCAGGGGCGCGCTCCGCCGCCGTCAACGACGCCCGCCACGAGAACAGGGGGATGCCATGAAGACAGGGCGATCTGGCCGAGAAAGGCCTGTTCTCGTCACGCAGCCTGTTCTCGTCGCAGCGCGCGCCCGTGGCGCGGGGAGGCAGATGGGAGGAATGCCAGTGCGAGACGGGGCCGATAACCCGAAACGCTTTCTCGCCAGGGAAAGACAAAACCCCCGCCATGTAGAAGCTAGGCGAGGGTTTCTGGGACCGTTGTAACGACGGTCCTTGTGGCTCCGACGGGCGTCGATCCCGTGACCTCACGATTTTCAGTCGTGCGCTCTACCAACTGAGCTACAGAGCCGAGCGGCATGTCTGCCGCTTCCTAGACGAAGGGCCTTCCCGAAAGAAGGCCCGTCGCTATGGAGCGACCCTGACGGGACTTGAACCCGCGACCTCCGCCGTGACAGGGCGGCACGCTAACCAACTGCGCTACAGGGCCATGCTTGTTTAGTTGTCTTACCGGAAAGTGACCCCAACGGGATTCGAACCCGTGCTACCGCCGTGAAAGGGCGGCGTCCTAGGCCGCTAAACGATGGGGCCGGATGAGCCTGAAACCTTGCGATTTCAACCTCGCTTGCCGACGACCGAGCCTACTTCACAATCTCGGAGATTGCCAATCGAGGGCGTGGCGATGCGACATCCGCGCGTGTCGCGGGGTCAGAATCGGTAGTCGACCGGGGAACTCGCCCTGTTGTGTCTGTGACTCGTGTTGCTACTGTTGGCCGAGTTGCGACCCGGTGAGAAGAGGTATTCCCGTGACGCTCGAGCGCCCCGAAACCCCCGACGACTGCGGCTGCGCGCCCACGGCGAGTGAGAAGCGGCGTCTGTGGCCGGCGCTCGACCGCCGCAGCGCCCTGAAGTTCGGTGCCCTCGGCGCCGTCGCCTTCGGAGCGTTCGGCTCGGTGGCATCCGGATTCTCCACACCCGCGCTCGCCGCTGACTACCCCTCGTGGGCCGACGTCGAGGCCGCGCGCGCCAACGAGGCCGCGAAGGCCGCGGAGATCACTCGCATCCAGGGGCTCATCCAGGGTCTGCAGTCCGAGGTCGAGCGCACGCAGGCCGAGGTGAAGGCGCGCTCCGACGAGTACTTCGCCGCGCAGCAGGCGTACCAAGACGCCGACTACCGCGCGCAGCTGCTGCGGCAGCAGGCCGACGCCGAGGCGAACCGGGCGACGGAAGCCGCGAACAAGGCCGGCAAGGTCGCCGCGCAGCTGTACCGCTCGGGTGGTGACGACACGTCGCTCGATCTGTTCTTCTCGGGCTCCGCGGCGTCGGCCGACGACCTGCTCGCCAAGCTCGGCACGATGGACAAGCTGCTGGAGCGCAACCGCTCGGTCTACGCCTCGGCGGTGGCCGCGCGCGACAACGCGAGGAACCTCAGCAGCCAGGCCGACGACGCGACCGCCGAGCGCGAGCGACTGAAGGCGATCGCCGAAGAGAAGATGGCGGCCGCTCAGCAGGCCGCCCAGGCCGCGCAGGAAGCGCTCGCGGCCCAGCAGGCGAACCAGGCCGTGCTCGAGGCGCAGCTCGCCGCCCTGCAAGACACCACGGCCAAGACCGTCGCCGAGTACCAGGCGGGCGTCGAGGCCGAGCGCAAGGCCCGTGAGGAGCGCGAGCGCAAGGCGCGCGAAGAGGCCGCCGCCCGCGACGCCGAAGAGCGCGCGCGCCGCGAGCGCGAGGCCGCCGCCCGCCAGAACAGCGGCGGTGGCGGTGGCGGTGGCGGAAACTCCGGCGGCGGCGGTGGAGGCGGCGGAGGCGGTGGCGGTGGCGGAAACGTCAGCGGCGGCGGCTGGGCCCGTCCGTCGTCGGCGTACACGTCATCGGGCTATGGTCCTCGCTCCGGACAGTGCAACTCCAGCTACTGCGCCAGCACCTGGCACCTCGGACTCGACTTCGGCGCGAGCTGCTGGTCGCCGATCTACGCGGCATCCTCTGGCCGCGTCACCTACGCCGGCTACAACGGCGGCTTCGGCAACTACATCCGTATCGCCCACGACGACGGCTCCGGCACGGGATACGGCCACATCGTCGACGGCGGCATCTACGTCTCGTACGGCCAGCGCGTCGAGGCCGGTCAGCAGATCGCGGCGACCGGGCAGACGGGTAACTCGTTCGGCTGCCACCTGCACTTCGAGGTCTACCCGCCGTGGGGCGGCACGACCGATCCCGCGCCCTGGCTGCGCGATCGCGGCGTCGACGTCTGAGTCGCCGCACGAGAAAACCCCCGGTCGATCGACCGGGGGTTTCGTCGTACGCGGAGCGTCAGAGCGTGTTCGGAGCCTCGCCCGAACCCTGCGTCTTGGTCTGCGCGTCGTGCTCGTCGAAGCGCGTGAACGCCTCGCCCACCAGGCGCTCGGCCTCGGCGGCATCCGCCCACTCGTCGACCTTGACCCACTTGTTGGGCTCGAGGTCCTTGTAGTGCTCGAAGAAGTGCGTGATCTCCTTCTTGGTCCACTCGTCGATGTCGGCGACGTCCTGGATGTGGTCCCAGCGCGGGTCCTTCGCGAGCACGGCCACGACCTTGTCGTCACCGCCCGCCTCGTCGCTCATCTTCAGCACGCCGACGGGGCGCACCTTCGCGAGGATGCCGGGGTGCAGCTCGCGGTCGAGCAGCACGAGCACGTCGAGCGGGTCGCCGTCTTCGCCGAGGGTGTTCTCGAAGAAGCCGTAGTTGGCCGGGTAGCCGAACACCGTGTAGAGGATGCGGTCGAGGTAGACGCGGCCGGTGCCGTGGTCGACCTCGTACTTCACGCGGCTGCCGCGGGGGATCTCGATGACGGCGTCGTATGCGCCCATACTCATGCTCCTTGAAGTCTGTGGATTTCGCCGCTCAGCCTAGCCGGGAGGCCGCGTCGACTCCGATCCGTGACCCTGCACGACTGCGACCACCGCTCATTCCGCCCGCGGTGGATCGCCGGAGGACCGGCTTGCCGGGGTTGGGCGCACAACTCCTGCGGAGTCGGCCTGACGAGGCGCCAGGTCGCCGGCGCGGACCGGATTGCAGGAGTTGTGCGCGAGACGCCCGGGGCCGCGCCAGACGGTGCGCGCCGATACCGTGGGGGCATGGACCACCGCCCCGGACTCGACCCTTCCGTCGCCGAGGTGCGCCGCGCCGTGCGGGCGATGCTCGACACGGTCGACGGGCCCGTCGTCGTCGCCCTGTCGGGCGGCGCGGACTCCCTCGCCCTGGCGGCGGCGACGGCGTTCGAAGCCGGGCGGCGCGGCATCCGGGCCGAGGCGGTCGTCGTCGACCACGGTCTGCAGGCGGGATCGAATGCCGTGGCGGCGGCGGCCGCGGCGAAGGCCGGCGCCCTGGGGCTCGCCGCCAGGGTCGTCGCCGTCGACGTCGGCACGGCGGACGGGCCCGAAGCCGCTGCCCGGGAGGCCCGCTATGCCGGCCTCGCGCGCGCGGCGGCCGACATCGGCGCCGACACGGTGCTGCTCGGGCACACGCTCGACGACCAGGCCGAGACCGTGCTGCTGGGGCTCGCGCGCGGATCGGGCGGACTGAGCCTGGCAGGCATGCCAGCGGAGAGACGGGATGCCACGGGCCCGCGGTGGGCGCGTCCGCTGCTCGGCATCCATCGACGAACGACCCAGGCTGCGTGCGCCGCGGAGGGGCTCGAGCCGTGGTCCGACCCGCACAATCTCGACCCCGCGTACGCGCGGGTGCGGGTGCGCGAGCGCGTGCTGCCGGTGCTGGAGGCGGAGCTCGGGCCGGGCGTCGCCGAGGCGCTCGCGCGCACCGCCGAGCAGCTGCGCGAAGACGCCGAGGCCTTTCAAGACATGATCGACGAGACGATCGAAGACATCGTCGAGCACGCCGAAGCGGGTATCTCGATCTCGGTCGCAGCCCTCGCCGCCAACCCTGCGGCACTGCGCAACCGCATCGTGCGCTACGTCGTCGAGAGCGAGTTCGGCGCCGCCCTGTCGCGTACGCAGACGCTCGAGGTCACGCGGCTCGCCGTGGACTGGCAGGGGCAGGGGCCCATCGACCTGCCCGGGTGCGTCGCCCGTCGCGTCGGGGCGGGCATCGAGATCACCGCGCGCGCGGCATCCTGACCAGCCGTCTCGCAGACGACGCGACATAGACTTTGCGGATGCGCGCGGCCGACATCTCCGACGACATCAGCGAAGTCCTCCTCACCGAGGAACAGATCCACGACAAGCTCGCCGAACTGGCGACGCAGGTGGTCGCCGACTACGACGGCCGCGAGGTCGTGCTCGTGGGCGTGCTCAAGGGCGCGGTCATGGTGATGGCCGATTTCGCCCGGCACCTGCCCGTGCACGTGTCGATGGACTGGATGGCGGTGTCGTCGTACGGCGCGAGCACCCGCTCCAGCGGCGTGGTGCAGATCCGCAAAGACCTCGACACCGACATCACCGGCAAGCACGTGCTCATCGTCGAAGACATCATCGACTCGGGCCTCACCCTCAGCTGGCTGCTCGAGAACTTCGCGTCTCGCGGCGCGGCCTCGGTCGAGGTGCTGGCGCTGCTTCGCAAGCCGGATGCCATGAAGGTCGAGGTCGACTGCCGGTACGTCGGCTTCGACATCCCCAACGACTTCGTGATCGGTTACGGCCTCGACTATGCCGAGCGCTACCGCAACCTCCGCGACGTCGCGGTGCTCGCGCCCCACGTCTACTCCTGACGGCCGGCGGCGCGGCCGCCGGGCACCCTGTACGCCCAAAACGAACGCACAGGCCCGGCATAGTCGACACACGTTAGCCTGATGCGACCGCATTTCTGCGGAGGATCACGAAAGGGCTGGGCTCGCCCACCATGAATTTCAAGAAGATCACGCGCAATCCGATCATCTACGTTCTGCTGGTCGTTCTGCTTCTGATCATCGGTTTCTCCCTCATCTCCAACCTCACCGGCGCCCGTCAGGTGTCGACGAAGGAGGGTCTGGAGCTGCTCAAGGGCAGCACCGTGACCAAGGTGGTGACGAACGATCCCGATCAGCGCGTCGATCTGACGCTCTCCGAGCCCTTCGAGGGCGCCGAGAACGTGCAGTTCTACTACGGTCAGGCCCGCGCGGCCGAGGTCGCGAACGCGATCGACGCCGCCGCCCCCTCCGACGGCTTCAACGACGTCGTGCCCAAGCCCAGCTGGTTCGACGGATTCCTGGGACTCATGCTCCCCCTCGTGCTCCTCGGCCTGCTGTTCTGGTGGCTGCTGTCCAGCGCCCAGGGTGGCGGCAGCAAGGTCATGCAGTTCGGCAAGTCGCGCGCGAAGCTCGTCACGAAAGAGACGCCGACGGTCACCTTCCAAGACGTCGCGGGCTCCGACGAGGCCATCGAAGAGCTCGACGAGATCAAGGAGTTCCTCAAGGATCCGAAGAAGTTCGAAGAGGTCGGCGCCCGCATCCCGAAGGGCGTGCTGCTGTACGGCCCTCCCGGAACCGGTAAGACCCTGCTCGCCCGCGCCGTCGCAGGCGAGGCCGGGGTTCCCTTCTACTCGATCTCGGGCTCGGACTTCGTCGAGATGTTCGTCGGCGTCGGCGCCAGCCGCGTGCGCGACCTGTTCAACCAGGCGAAAGAGAGCTCCCCGGCGATCATCTTCATCGACGAGATCGACGCCGTCGGCCGCCACCGCGGCGCCGGCATGGGCGGCGGTCACGACGAGCGCGAGCAGACGCTGAACCAGATGCTCGTCGAGATGGACGGCTTCGACCCGAAGGTCAACGTCATCGTCATCGCGGCGACCAACCGTCCCGACATCCTCGACCCCGCCCTGTTGCGCCCCGGCCGCTTCGACCGTCAGATCGGCGTCGACGCCCCCGACCTGAAGGGCCGCCAGCGCATCCTCGAGGTGCACGGTCGCGGCAAGCCGCTGTCGGACTCGGTCGACCTCGAGGTCGTCGCGCGCAAGACGCCCGGCTTCACCGGTGCCGATCTGGCCAACGTGCTCAACGAGGCGGCCCTGCTGACCGCGCGCTCGAACGCGCAGCTCATCGACAACCGCGCGCTCGACGAGGCGATCGACCGCGTCATCGCCGGCCCGCAGCGCCGCACCCGCGTGATGAAGGACAAAGAGAAGCTCATCACGGCCTACCACGAGGGCGGTCACGCGCTCGCGGCCGCGGCGATGAACCACACCGACCCCGTCACGAAGGTCACGATCCTGCCGCGCGGCAAGGCGCTGGGGTACACGATGGTGCTGCCGCTCGACGACAAGTACTCCGTCACCCGCAACGAGCTGCAGGACCAGCTGACCTACGCCATGGGCGGCCGCGTCGCGGAGGAGATCGTCTTCCACGACCCCACCACCGGCGCGTCGAACGACATCGAGAAGGCGACGAGCATCGCCCGCAAGATGGTCACCGAGTACGGCATGACCAACGAGGTCGGCCCGGTCAAGCTCGGCTCGTCGTCGGGCGAGGTCTTCATGGGCCGCGACATGGGTCACGGCCGCGACTTCTCGGAGCGCATCGCCGAGCGCGTCGACGCCCAGGTGCGCGCGCTCATCGAGCAGGCGCACAACGAGGCGTACCAGGTCATCAACGACAACCGCGAGGTGCTCGACAAGCTCGCGCTGGCCCTTCTCGAGAAGGAGACGCTCGACCACAACGAGCTGGCCGACATCTTCAAAGACGTCAAGCGTCTCAGCCCGCGTCCGCAGTGGCTCTCGTCGGGCGACCGTCCCGTCTCGACGCTGCCGCCGGTGAACGTGCCGCGTCGCGAGCAGCCCGCGGGCGTGGCGGCATCCACCGAGGCCGAGGCGCAGACGCAGGCCCAGGCGCAGCCCCGTCCGAGCGGACAGACGCGCCCGGCCACCGCCTGAGGCGCCGTGGCCGTCGATCGAGAACGCATCGCGGCGCTCGTCCGTGAGTTGCTGGAGGCGATCGGGGAGGACCCCGATCGCCCCGGCCTCCGGCAGACGCCCACGCGCGTGGCCGACTCCTGGGCCGAGTTCTTCGGCGGAGTGGGTCAGGATGCCGGTGCCCCGCTCGAGCACACCATCTCGGTGTCGCGAGGGCCGGCGCCCGACACCCTGCCCTCCGGCGCGGTGATGGTGCGCGACATCGCCTTCCGTTCGATGTGCGAGCACCACCTGCTGCCCTTCCGTGGCCGTGCCCACGTGGCGTATCTGCCCGGTGAAGAGGTCGTGGGCCTCGGCGCGCTGCCGCGGGTCATCGACATCCTGGCCGCCCGCCCGCAGGTGCAGGAACGGCTCGGGGAGCAGATCGCGGATGCCATCGCCTCGGCGCTCGACGCCCGCGGCGTGCTGGTCGTGCTCGACGCCACGCACGAGTGCGTCACCATGCGCGGCGGACGTCAGCCCGACGCGTCGACGGTCACGATCGCCGCGCGCGGCGTCTACACCGAACCCACGGCGCGGGCCGAACTCGTCGCGTTGATCGGAGCGCGCGCGTGACCCTCGTCATGGGGATCGTCAACGTCACCCCCGACTCGTTCAGCGACGGTGGCCGCTATCTCGACCCCGACGTCGCGATCGCGCACGCGCGGCTCCTGCGAGAGCAGGGCGCCGAAATCCTCGACGTGGGCGGCGAGTCCACGCGGCCGGGAGCCGAGCGCGTCGCGCCCCGGGTCGAGCAGCAGCGGGTGCTGCCGGTCGTCGAGGCCTTGGCATCCGAGGGCTCGTCCGTGAGCATCGACACGATGAACGCCTCGACGGCGGTCGCCGCGGTCGACGCGGGAGCGCGGCTGGTCAACGACGTCTCGGGCGGGCTCGCCGACCCCGAGATGTTGGCCGCCGTCGCCGCGACCGGTGCCGACATCGCGCTGGGGCATTGGCGCGGTCCGTCGGCCGAGATGTACGCCCGCGCCGACTATGCCGACGTGGGCCGCGACGTCGCCGCCGAGCTCAAGGAGCGCGTCGCCGCCGCGGTCGCCGCGGGGATCGACCCGTCGCGGATCGTCGTCGACCCCGGCATCGGCTTCGGCAAGCGCGGTGCGCAGAACTGGCAGACGCTGCGGGCGCTGCCCGCACTCGGCGCCCTCGGCTACCGCGTGCTCGTGGGGACCAGCCGCAAGAGGTTCCTCGCCGAGGTGCTCGAGGGCGATGCCGACCTCGGCCGCCGAGACCTCGCCACCGCCGTCACCAGCGCCCTGGCCGCTCAGGCCGGCGCGTGGGCGGTGCGCGTGCACGATGTCCCGACCACCCTCGACGCGCTCGCCGTCGCCCGCGCCTGGGAGGCCTGATGGATGCCGCCGACCACATCACCCTGACGGGCGTGCGCGCCTACGGGTACCACGGCGTGTACGCCGACGAAAGGCGCGAGGGCCAGGAGTTCGTCGTCGATGCCGTGCTGGCCCTGTCGCTGCGGCGCGCGGCCGAGACCGACGACGTGGCCGACACCGTGCACTACGGCGAACTGGCCGAGCGCCTCGTCGCGGTCGTCGCGGGCGAACCGGTCGATCTGCTCGAGACCCTCGCGCAGCGCCTCGCCGACGACGTGCTGACCGACGAGCGCGTGGATGCCGTGACCATCACGGTGCACAAGCCGCAGGCGCCGATCCCGGTGCCGTTCGGCGACGTCGCGGTGACCATCACGCGGGTCCGCCCGTGAGCGTGCGACTGGCGCACGGCCCGGGCGAGGCTCCGCGGACGACGCCCGTCACCGCGGTCGTCGCGCTCGGCGCCAACCTCGGCCGCCGCGCGGAGACGCTGGCCGCGGCGGTCGACGAACTGCGACGCTTGACCCTCACCAACGACGTCCGCGTGTCGACACCGATCGAGACCGTCGCGGTGACCCTCGACGGCGAAGACGAAGACGCCCCGCGTTACCTGAACGCCGTCGCCCTGCTCACGACCCGACTGGCTCCGGCGGAACTGCTGGCATCCCTCCACCGCATCGAAGCGCGGCACGGGCGCGTGCGGCGGGAGCGCTGGGGCGACCGCACCCTCGACCTCGACCTCATCGCGTACGGTGACGACGTCATCGACGGCCCCGACCTCGTCGTGCCGCACCCGCGGGCTCACGAGCGCGAGTTCGTGCTCGGCCCCTGGGCGGAGTTGGATCCGGATGCCGAGATCCCCGGACGAGGGCGCATCGCCGACCTGCTGGAAGGGCTCCGACGATGAAACGCACGGGTGCCGGCATCCTGACCATCGCCGTCATCATCGGCGCCGCGGTCGGCTTCATCCTCGACACGCTGCTGACAGCGATGGGACGACCGACGTTCTCACCCGCCGCGAGCCTGCCCACGATCCTCGCCCTGCTCGGCGTGGTGATCGTCATGCTGGCCGTGCCGGTGCACCGTGCGGCGCGGAACCGCGGCGGGCGGCGCATCAACCCCTTCCAGGCGCTGCGCATCGCGATGCTCGCGAAGGCGTCGTCGCTGCTGGGCGCGGTGTCGCTCGGGTTCTCGCTGGGGCTCCTGGTCTTCCTGACGACCCGGCCGGTCACTCCGTCGCTAGGCTCGATGGGAACGATCATCGCGACGCTCGTGTGCGCTGTCGTCCTCGTCGTCGCGGGGCTCGTCGCCGAGCAGTTGTGCACCATCCGGAAGGACGACGATGACGACACCCCCGGAAACACCCCGACCGGACCCGTTCAGGCCTGACGGCGACGCGGACGCGCCGCCCGCGGAGCGCCTCGACGCGCCGGCGCACCACGGCCCGTCGGAGAGCGCCGCACCCGACCCGGGCGACGACGCCGTGCTCGGGGAGCGCACGTACGACCGGATCCTCGAGCCGCGTTCCCGCCGTCGCCTGCCCCTCGGCGACGGCACCTGGTATCAGCTCGCCCGTGCCTACGTGCGCGTGCAGCTCATCACCCAGGGCGCGGTCGTCGTCCTCGTGCTGGCCGCCGCCATCGTGGCCCAGGTGATCACCGGGGTGCGCTGGCAGTGGATCCCCGCCGGGATCATCCTCCTCGTGACGCTGGTGGGGCTCGTCATCACGCCGCGGCAGGCGCGTTCGTTCGGTTATCAGTTGCGCCGCGACGATCTCGTCTTCCGCCGGGGGATCCTCTGGCAGCGGGTGGTGGCGGTGCCCTACGGCCGCATGCAGCTCGTGGACATCACGCACGGTCCGCTGGACCGCGGTTTCGGCATCGCCCAGCTGAAGCTGGTCACGGCCGCGGCGTCGACGGGCGTCACCATCCCGGGGCTCACGCAGGAGGCGGCCGAGCATCTGCGCGACACGCTCGTCGCCGTGGCCGAGACGCGTCGGACGGGACTGTGAGCGACCCGGACGGCCCGCTCCCCGCTCCGGCGCGGACGCTCGTGCGCTCGCCCTACAGCGACGGCGAGTGGCATCGGCTGCATCCCCTCACCCCGCTGTTGCGCGGGGGTCTGACGCTGCTCGTCATCATCGGCCTGATCGTCGCGAACCTGCGCGAGAGGCTCGTGGAGTTCCTCTTCCCCGCGTTCACCGATCTGCCGCCGGGGGCGATCCCGCCGGACCCCGTCGATTTCCTCTTCGCGAACAACCTCCTCCTCATCGCGGGCGGTGCGGCCCTGGTGGTTCTCATCGTGCTGCTCGTGCTGTTCCGTCTGTCGTGGCGGTTCCACATGCTGCGCATCGGCGACGACGACGTGGAGGTGCGCTCGGGCGTGCTCTTCCGCACCCATCGGCGGGCCCCGCTCGACCGCGTGCAGGGGGTCAACCTCACGAGGCCGATGATCGCCCGGCTCCTCGGGCTCGCGAAGCTCGAGGTCGTGGGGGCCGGACTCGACGCGAACGTCAAGCTCGAGTACCTGTCGGGAAAGGATGCCGAGGCCATTCGCGGCGACATCCTGCGGCTCGCTTCCGGCCGCCGTCTCGCCGCGGGCACGGCGACCGCGGCGGAGCGCTCTTCGCTCGCACGCCAGGCCGCGGCGGCCGTGGGCTCGGGCCTGCAGGGGCTCGTCGACGGGGAGGACCTCTCCGACGCCGAGCCGGAGAGCATCGTGCGCATCCCGCTGGGCCGTTTGGTGGCATCCCGGGTGCTGAGCGGGTCGACGCTCTTCCTGATCGCGCTGGTCGTCGGGATCGTCGTGGCGGCGTCTTTGTCGACGCTCTGGTTGCTCTTCACCGTCGTTCCGATGTTCCTGGCCTTCGGGGCGTACTACCTGCGGTCCATCGCGCGTGGTCTGCGCTATTCGATCGCGCCCACGAGCGACGGAGTGCGGGTCACCTTCGGTCTCTTCACCACGGTCTCCGAGATCGTGCCGCCAGGGCGCGTGCACGCGATCGAGGTGCGCCAGCCCCTGATGTGGCGGCCGTTCGGGTGGTGGACGGTCTCGGTGAACCGCCTGTCGGGGCGTTCGTCGACCGACACCAGCACCGACCAGTTCGCCGCCGTCCTTCCGATCGGTACCCGCGACGACGTCGAACGCGTGCTCGCGATCCTCGCGCCCGCCCTGACCGGCGGCGAGTGGACGGGCGTGTTCCGTGACGGCATCCTGGGTCCCGTGGACGACGACCCCTACATGACGACCCCGCCGCGGGCGCGATGGCTGCGGCCGTTCTCGTGGCGGCGCAACGGCGTGCTGCTCACCGACGAGGCCCTGCTCATGCGTCGAGGGTGGGTGTGGCGCTCGCTCAGCATCCTGCCGCTGGCGCGCCTGCAGTCGGTCGGCGTGCAGCAGGGTCCGCTGGCCCGCGCGTTCGGCGCGGCGACCCTGACCGGTCACGTGATCGCCGGCACGGTGCAGACCTCCGTCGGCGCGCTCGATCGCGACGAGGTCGTCCGCGTCTTCGAGCGCACCGCGCGGGCGAGCGTCATGGCGGCCTCCACCGACCGCAGTCACCGGTGGGCCGGATGAGCGGCCGCGACGGACGCCTCGGCGTCGGGGTGATCGGCGCCGGCCGCGTGGGGCCGGTGATCGCCGCCGCGCTCGCCGGCGCCGGGCACGCCCTGACGGGGATCACCTCGGGATCGGACGACGACCGGGTCGAGGCGATCCTCCCCGGTCTGCCGGTCCTCACCGCGGACGAGGTCGTCAGACGGAGCGAGCTCGTCGTCCTCGCCGTTCCGCACGACCAGCTGCCCGCTCTCGTGACGGGTCTCGCGGAGCTCGGAGCCTGGCAGCCGGGGCAGCTCGTGCTGCACACCGACCCCGCGTACGGCGCGCGCGTGCTCGACCCGGCTGCGCGGTCGGGAGCCATTCCGCTCGCCATCCACCCGGCCATCGCCTTCACCGGCGCGTCGTCGATCGACCTGCGCCAGCTCGCACAGGCGTACGCCGCCGTGACGGCGCCGGCGCCGGTGCTGCCCATCGCGCAGGCCCTGGCGGTCGAGTTGGGCTGTGAACCCGTCGTCGTCGCGGAGGACGACCGCGCCACCTACGCCGAGGCGATCGCCACGGCGACGGAGTTCTCACGCTCGATCGTGCGGCAGTCCTCGGAGATGCTCGCCCGCGTCGGGGTCGACAACCCCGGCGGCTACCTCTCGGCGTTGGTCAGGTCGAGTGTCGACCAGGCCCTCGTCGAGGGCAGCGGGCGCCGCACGCCCGGCGGCGACGCTACGATCGACGGATGATCCGCACCCTCGAGGATCTGCGCACCCGACTCGGCGAGATCCGAGGCGCAGACCGTTCGTCCGGCGGCCCTCGCGTCGCGCTCGTCTCGACGTTGGGGGCTCTGCACGACGGCCACGTCGACCTCGTCCACGAAGCGCGCGAGCGCGCCGACGTCGTCGTGGTGTCGACCTTCGTGAACCCGCTGCGCTTCCGCACCGCCGACGAGACGGCGGCCTATCCGCGCTCGCCGGAGGCGGACGAGCGAGTGCTCCGCGACCTCGGCGTCGACGTGGTCTTCGCGCCCGGCGCGGCAGAGTTGCTGCCCGCGGGCACGGCGACCACCCGGGTGTCGGCGGGCGACGTGGGTCTGCGGTACGAGGGGCGGGTGCGCCCGTTCTACTTCGATGGCGTCCTGACCGTCGAGGCGAAGCTGTTCAACCTGGTGCGCCCCGACGTCGCCGTCTACGGCGAGCGAGACCTCCAGCGGGTCTTCCTCGTGGAGCGCATGGTGCGCGACCTCGATTTCGCGGTCGAGATAGCCACGGTGCCCACCGTGCGCACCGACGACGGGCTGCCGGTGTCCAGCCGTATCGGCCTGCTCGAGCCCGCCGATCGTCGCGCGGCGGCCAAGCTGCCGCGGGCGCTCGAGGCCGCGGCATCCAATGCCGATCTCGGCGTCGACGCGTGCATCGCGGCCGCCCAGTCGGCGCTGATGGGGGAGCAGCGCATCGCGCTGGAGTACCTGAGCGTCGTCGATCCCGCCACCTTCCTGCCCGTCGACGACGGACACCGCGGGCGCGCGCTGGCTCTCATCGCGGCGACCGTGGGCGGGCACCGTTTCATCGACAACGCTGAGATCTCGCTGCGCTGACAGCGGGGCCCGGCCTTGGGCGGGCACCGTCTCACCGACAACGCTGAAATCTTGCTGCGCTGACAGCGGGGCCCGTCCGTGGGCGGGCGACGACGGGCGGACTGCTCGTGGCCCCGGGCCGCGCGATCGCGGCGAATAGACTGGGGAAGACCCCGAGGAGCTTCACGATGACCGACGCGCCCGCGAACGACGCCGCCGAACCCACCGAAGACGAGGTCTTCGAGCAGAAGGCGGTACGCCTGGCCAAGCGCGAGCGACTGCTCGCCGAGCGCACGGACGCGGCCGGTGGACCGTACCCCGTGGCCGTGCCCGTCACGGTGACCATCCCCGAGCTGCGCGCGCGCTTCGGGGCGCTCGAAGCCGGCGACGAGACCGGCGAGACCGCGGGCGTCGCGGGACGCGTGGTGTTCAGCCGCAACACCGGCAAGCTGTGCTTCGCCTCGCTGCAGGCGGGCGACGGCAGCCGCATCCAGGCCATGGTCTCGCTGGCGAACGTCGGCGAGGAATCGCTGCAGGCGTGGAAGGAGCTCGTCGACCTGGGCGACCACGTCTTCGTCTCGGGCGAGGTCATCTCCAGCCGCCGCGGCGAGCTGTCGATCATGGTCGCCGAGTGGCGCATCGCCGCGAAGGCCGTGCTGCCCCTGCCCAACCTGCACACCGAGCTGAGCGAGGAGAGCAGGGTTCGCAGCCGCTTCCTCGACCTCATCGTGCGCGACCGCGCCCGCGCGACGGTGCTCGCCCGGGCCAAGGTCAACCAGAGCCTGCGTCGCACGTTCACCGAGCGCGACTTCGTCGAGGTCGAGACGCCCATGCTGCAGGTGCAGCACGGCGGCGCGAGCGCCCGGCCCTTCACGACGCACTCCAACGCCTTCGACACGGAGCTCTTCCTGCGCATCGCGCCGGAGCTCTACCTGAAGCGCGCCGTGGTCGGCGGCATCGACCGCGTCTACGAGATCAACCGCAACTTCCGCAATGAGGGCGCCGACACCACGCACAGCCCCGAGTTCGCGATGCTCGAGGCCTACCAGGCCTATACCGACTACAACGGCATCGCCGACCTCACGCAGACCCTGATCCAGGATGCCGCCGTCGCGGTCGCCGGCTCCACCACGGTGACGTGGGCCGACGGCACCGAGTACGACCTCGGCGGCGAGTGGGACCGCATCTCGATGTACGACTCGCTGTCGGAGGCCGCGGGCCGCTCGATCACGCCCGACACCCCCCTCGAGGAGCTTCGGGCCCTCGGTGCCGAGAACGAGGTCGATGCCCCGCCGCACGAGACGCACGGCAAGTGGGTCGAAGAGCTGTGGGAGCACTTCGTGAAGCCCGGCCTCACCCGTCCGACCTTCGTCATGGACTTCCCCGTCGACACCAGCCCGCTCGTGCGCGAGCATCGCTCGATCGCCGGAGTCGTGGAGAAGTGGGACCTGTACGTGCGCGGCTTCGAGCTGGCCACCGGTTACTCGGAGCTCGTCGACCCGGTCATCCAGCGTCACCGCTTCACCGAGCAGGCGAAGCTCGCCGCCCGCGGTGATGCGGAGGCCATGCCCATCGACGAGGAGTTCCTCCGCGCGCTCGAACACGGCATGCCGCCCACCGGGGGGATGGGCATGGGGATCGACCGACTGCTCATGGCCATCACGGGACTCGGGATCCGCGAGACGATCCTGTTCCCGCTG
The DNA here is from genome assembly GCF_001456955.1 of Microbacterium enclense. Lineage (GTDB taxonomy): Bacteria > Actinomycetota > Actinomycetes > Actinomycetales > Microbacteriaceae > Microbacterium > Microbacterium enclense. Next base: position 294,293 of record NZ_KQ758467.1, read on the forward strand.
GTGAAGTAGGACGCTCGAACACCCACTCGGGAAGGCGTCCGGCGTCGATCATGGTGCGCATGATGTCGCTGAGACCGTGCCGGCCGTCGATCTCGAGGGCGGCCTCGGCGTAAGCGGCGGCGTGCGTCGAGCGCCCCGTCGCCCACGCGAGCCACGCGCACGCCGCGAGGGGCCCCGGTCGCCGTTCCCGGACCACGAGTGACGCGACCCGGCGGCAGAGCTCCAGCCCGATGCGTAGCCGCGCCGGATCGGGGCACGCGCCCTCGCCCCACATCGGGCGGGCGAGATCTTCCGGCACGGACTCGCCGCCGCGGAACGCGGTCTGGGCACGGAACACGGCGTCGCCGGTCGCCAGGTCTCCGGTCCACTGCATGAGGGCGACGTCGCGCAGCGCCGGTCGCTCGAGGCAGAAGGCCAGCGCTGCCAGCTGAGACAGCTCGACGTGCTCTCCAGGCAGGGTGACGACGTTCTCGAACAGGGCCGGCGGGTCGGCGATCTCGGCCGCGACCGCTTCGGCGGCTGCCCGCCGAGCGGGGGAGAGCCGGCGACGGTCGCGCGAGCGTCTCAGGGAGTGCTCCACGTCGATCAGAAGCTGCTCCACGCGCTCGGCGTCGGCGACGGATGACGCGGGCAGCCCGGCGGCGGCGAGGTGGTCGCCGCTGACGTCGCCCGCGAGCTCCGGGCGCGCGGCATCCTGGATCTCGCTCAGGGGACGCGTCTCCGCCGACGGATCGAGGTAGCTCGTCCATCCGTCGGCGCCCACGGCGAGCGCGTCGACGACGCGCAGTCCGCAGATGTCGGCCCGGGCGCGCACCGCATCCACGATCCCGGTGTGGGGAGCGTGGGCCCCGCCGGTCAAGACGTCGTCGGTGTACACGGCGATGGCGACGGCGTCGGTGCGGGCGACCTTGCAGGCCATCCCGATGACGGTCGAGGCCACGCCGTCTTCGGTCGATGCGTCACCGGCCGGCGGGAGATCGACGCGCATCGCCCCGAGCGAGCGGCCCCGGCCGAAGGGGACGACGACGAGGCTCTCGCGCGGCGTGCATTCGAGCAGGTGCGGGACGAGGGCGAGGAAAGCGGGCGACGAGGTGGCCCGAACGACGGTGGTTGTCATGCGTCGAGAGTGGCGCGCGGGGGTCGTCCGGCGCGGGGCGGAATCGCTCGATCGTGGATCATTCCGCGCATCGGTGCCGTGGGGAGAAGGCCTGCACGGGCGTTCGCCCAGCCGCCGCGGGTATCCTCGGAGCATGGATGCCACCTGGACCGCGATGCTGTGGGCGATCCTGCCGACCCTCGTCGTCTCGGTCGTCTTCTTCTTCATCCTGCGCGGTGCCATCCGCCTCGACCGCACGGAGCGCAAGGTGTACTCCCGGATCGAGGCGGAGGAACGGGCCAAGCGCGGGCTGCCGCCGGTCGCCCCCACCGGCGACGCTTCGGCGAACTGACGATCGCGCCACCGCTGTCGGGGGCCATCGCTACGCTGGGTCCACGACCTGTCCAGGAGGACCCGTGATCAATGCCACGTTCGACGCGAGCTGGCTCGTCATCACGCTGTTCGTCGTCGACCTGGTGGTGCGCATCGCGGCGGTCATCATCGTTCCGCGCAACCGTCGTCCCACCGCCGCCATGGCGTGGCTGCTGGCGATCTACTTCATCCCCTTCGTGGGGGTCTTCCTCTTCCTGCTGATCGGCAACCCGCGGCTGCCGCGGAAGCGGCGGCGCAAGCAGACGGCGATCAACCACTACATCCACGACACCAGCGAGTCCCTCGACTTCGGCACGCTCCGGCCGAACGCGCCGCAGTGGTTCCGGGCGCTGGTGCGGCTGAACCGCAATCTCGGCGCCATGCCGATCGCGGGCGACAACGCCGCGACCCTCATCGCCGACTATCAGCAGAGCCTCGATGCGATGGCCGAGGCGATCCGTCAGGCCACCCGCTACGTGCACGTCGAGTTCTACATCCTGCAGTCCGACGACTCCACCGACAACTTCTTCCGCGCGCTCGAAGAGGCGTCGGAGCGCGGTGTGGTGGTGCGCGTGCTGCTCGACCACTGGGCCAACCGCGGCAAGCCGTTCTATCGGCAGACGCTGCGTCGTCTCGACGCGATGGGCGCCCACTGGCACCTGATGCTGCCGGTGCAGCCGTTGCGAGGCCGTTACCAGCGGCCCGACCTGCGCAACCACCGCAAGCTCCTCGTCATCGACGGCGACGTGGCGTACATGGGCTCGCAGAACATCACCGACTCCTCCTACAACCTGCGCAAGAACATCCGCCGCGGTCTGCACTGGGTCGATCTGATGGTGCGCGTGGAGGGGCCGGTGGTTGCCAGCGTCAACGCGGTGTTCCTCTCCGACTGGTACAGCGAGACCGACGAGACGCTCCGCGACGAGATCGACCTGTTCAGCGTCACCACCGGGCCGGGCGACCTCGACTGCCAGGTCGTCCCCTCGGGTCCGGGCTTCGACTTCCAGAACAATCTGAAGCTGTTCCTCGGGCTGCTCTTCGCCGCTCAGGAGCGCATCATCATCGTCAGCCCGTACTTCGTGCCCGACGAGGCCCTGCTGCTCGCCATCACCACGGCCTGTCAGCGGGGCGTGCACGTGGAGTTGTTCGTGTCGGAAGAGGGCGACCAGGCCATGGTCTACCACGCGCAGCGCAGCTACTACGAGGCGCTCCTGCGCGCCGGGGTCGTCATCTGGATGTATCGCAAGCCCTACATCCTGCACAGCAAGAGCGTGACGATCGACGACGAGGTCGCGGTCATCGGCTCGAGCAACATGGACATGCGTTCGTTCGGTCTCAACCTGGAAGTCTCGATGCTCGTGCGCGGCGAGGAGTTCGTGCGCGACATGCGCGCCGTCGAAGACCACTACCGCCGTCTCAGCCGTCAGCTCACCATCGAGGAGTGGCGACGCCAGCCCCTGCGCTCGACGATCCTCGACAACCTCGCCCGCCTCACCTCCGCCCTGCAGTGAGGTGTCGCGGCATTCGCCGCCGGCATCCAGGAATCTCCGCCATCATGGGGCGGAACCGACCCCCCCCGGAGGTTTGCATGTCCCGTCACCGTCTGACCTTGATCGGCCTGCTCGGAGCGGGCCTGCTCGCCGCCGGTGCGCTCACCGGGTGCGCCTCCGGCGCCGCCTCGTCGTCGCCGACGTCCTCCTCGTCTTCGGATGCCGTGTCGCCCGAGCCCGCAGGCGGGGTCGAGGCCGCCTGGGTCGACGCGGGCCGCGCCATCGCGGTCGTCACCTCGGGCAGCTCGTCGTGCGTGCCGTCGGTGAACGGCGAGCCGCAGGTCGTCGACGGAGCGCTCGTGGTGGACCTCGTCGAACCGGCCCAGGAGCCCTGCACGCGCGATATGGCGCCGCGCGCCACCCTCGTGACGCTCCCCGCCGGGACCGGCGCGACCGCCGACCTCGCGGTGCGCGTGAGCGGAGCGGTCGAGGGTGAGACGACGCTCGCCGCGCTGGGTGACGTGTCGTCGGCATCCGAAGACCTCGCCCCGAGTGCGGGATGGGTGACGTCCTCGCTCGTCGCGATCGTCACCTACGGTAGCTCCAGCTGCGTGCCCGTCGTCGAGTCGGTGACGGCGGACGGCGATCGGGTCGCCGTGCAATTCGCCGCACCCCCGGCCGATCAGGTCTGCACGATGGACTACGCCCCGCGCGTGACCCTGGCCGACGTCGGCGCCGAGGCGGGCCAGGGTGAGGTGTCGCTGGTCCTGTCCGGCGGCAACGTGCAGGCGCCCGACCCGATCCCCGTGCTCGGAACCCGCTGACCCTCCTCCCCAGGGCGGGGTTTGTCCCCGTCGCCCGCCCGTGTCACTCGGTGCGGGCGGTGAGAGGGCATGTTGGGGTGATGCGCCCCCGTCCCCTCCCACCCGCACTCGGCGCTTGTTTCTCCGTGGGTGAGGCCCGCGACAGCGGGGTCACGGATCGGCGGCTTCGCGCCGGGGATCTCGCGCGGCCGTATCACGGGGTTCGGGCTGTGGTGCTGCCAGCCGGTGACCCCGCCTCCGCGCATCGTGGGCTGGTTCACGCGTACTCCCGGCGGATGCCGCCGCACGCATTCTTCAGCCACATCAGTGCCGCGGTGATCTGGGGTCTGCCGCTGCCCGCTCGGCTCCTTGCCGATGACCGGATCGACGTCTCCGTTCTCACGCCGCGTCGGCATCCCGTGGCACGCGGGGTGCGTGGCCACGAGGTGCTCGGCGCCGGCGTCATCGTCGAGAGGCATCCCGAGCTCGACCTGCCCGTCTCGTCCCCCGCGTCGACGTGGGCGCAGCGGGCGCGGTGGTCCGGCATCCATACGACCTCGTCGCGATCGCCGACGCCGCAGTCCTCACTCCGCGACATGACGACGACCCGCCCGCGCTCACAACCATTGCCCGCCTCGAACGCGCCGTCGCAGCCGCGCGCCGGGTGGGCGGGCCGGCTCTGCGTGATGCCCTTCCGCGTGTTCGTGACGGCTCCGCGTCGCGACCGGAGACCTGGCTGCGGCTGACACTGGTCGACGCCGGCCTGCCGGAACCCGAGATGCAGGTCGAGGTGCGCGCGGGCGGAAGGCTGATTGCGCGCCTCGACACCGCCTATGTCGCGGCGCGCGTTGCCGTGGAGTACGAGGGGCGGCATCACTTGACCGATGCGCGCCAGTGGCGGCGTGACATCCAGCGTTACGAGGACCTCACTCGGGTGGGATGGATTGTCATCCGGGTCACGTCCGACGACCTGTTCCGTCACCCTGCGACGTTGGTTTCACGCGTGCGCTCGGCGGTCGCTTCCCGCCTCGCTTGACGCAACGTTCCCTGGGTCCGGTGGTTCCCCCGCGCCGAAGTCGCGCAGTGGCGGTGATGCGGCAGTTCGCTGCGGGGAAACACGGCGTGCGTGGTGAGGGGGCGGTTCCCCCGCGCTGAAGTGTCGCCGGGCTGGTGGTGATGCGGCAGTTTGCTGCGGGGGAAGCTCCCGGGGGCGTGGAGGGGGCGAGCGCTGGCGTCAACGCTCGACCACGAGCAGGTCGCCCACCTCGCACTCGAGCACGCGGCAGACCGCCGCGAGCGTGGAGTAGCGGATGGCGCGAGCGCGATCGTTCTTCAGCACCGACAGGTTCACGACCGAGACGCCGACCAGCTCGCTCAGGCGGGTGAGTGTCATGCCGCGCGCCTCGAGCAGCTCGTCGAGACGGCAATGGATGCCGGTGGGCCCGTCATCCGTGACCGCCGGCGTCATACGAGGCCCTCGGTGTCGCGCTGCAGGCGATCGCCGACGGCGAAGACCGTGCTGGACAGACCCGCCACGAACCCGATGACGATGAGGACCGGCAGATCGATCTGCTGGGTCAGCCCGCGGTCGTAGGTTCGTTCCGACAGCCAGGCCAGGGCGCCGTTCGCGACCATGTTGTGCAAGAACGGCACCCCGATCGCGCCGATGAGCGAGACGACGCCGACGGCCGCGACGAGGCGGGTGTGTCGAGGGCTGAAGATCTGCCCGCGCAGGATGCCGACGCACAGCACGAGCAGTAGGGCCACCACCGTCACGACCGCGGCCGCGAAGAGCGCCTCCGACAGGAAGAGTGCCCAGAGGGACGCCAGCGGCAGTGAGGGTGCGGTGACGACCGCGCCGGTCAGTTCGACCGGGACGGACGCGCCGTCGGGGCCGATGGGTGCCTGAGCCACGGTGTCGAGGAACTCCACCGGCACGCGCACGTCGCTGTTTCCGGCCGCCTGGACGATGTTGCCGATGCTGCGTGCAACGGCCCATGCGGCGATGGCGATGCCCGCCACCATGAACAGCAGGAAGCTTCCGGTGTCACCGCGGGAGAGGGTGCGAGAGGTGGATCGGGGGGATGCCATGATCGCTCCTTATCGATGATCGTTGTTATTGCTTATCGATAAGTTAACGACAGTCGATATGTTTCGCAAGGCCCGCCGCCGTGACGGTATGCCCACGGCGAACACGCGTCCCCGGCCACCGGCCGCTGGTTACTCTCGATGTACGGCGCGCGGAGGCGTGCCTGTCAGCCCATTTCTGGAGGGACTGAGATGTTCGAGAGATTCACCGACCGTGCCCGTCGTGTGGTCGTCCTCGCCCAAGAAGAGGCGAAGATGCTCAACCACAACTACATCGGCACCGAGCACATCCTGCTCGGCCTGATCCACGAGGGCGAGGGTGTCGCTGCCAAGGCGCTCGAGTCGCTCGGCATCTCGCTCGACGCCGTCCGCGAGCAGGTGCAGGACATCATCGGCCAGGGTCAGCAGCAGCCGACCGGCCACATCCCCTTCACGCCGCGCGCGAAGAAGGTGCTCGAGCTGTCGCTGCGCGAAGCGCTCCAGCTCGGCCACAACTACATCGGCACCGAGCACATCCTGCTCGGCCTCATCCGCGAGGGCGAGGGCGTCGCCGCCCAGGTGCTCGTCAAGCTCGGCGCCGACCTGAACAAGGTGCGCCAGCAGGTCATCCAGCTGCTCTCGGGCTACCAGGGCAAGGAGCCCGCGGGCGTCGCCACCGGTGCCGGCGAGCAGCAGACCTCCGGTGCCCAGGGCGGCTCGGCCGTGCTCGACCAGTTCGGCCGCAACCTCACGCAGGCCGCGCGCGACAACAAGCTCGACCCCGTCATCGGGCGCGAGAAGGAGATCGAGCGCGTCATGCAGATCCTGTCGCGCCGCTCCAAGAACAACCCCGTCCTCATCGGCGAGCCCGGTGTCGGAAAGACGGCGGTCGTCGAAGGTCTCGCGCAGGCCATCGTCAAGGGCGACGTGCCCGAGACGCTCAAGGACAAGCAGGTCTACTCGCTCGACCTCGGCTCGCTCATCGCCGGTTCCCGCTACCGCGGTGACTTCGAAGAGCGTCTGAAGAAGGTCACGAAAGAGATCCGCACCCGCGGCGACATCATCGTCTTCATCGACGAGATCCACACCCTCGTGGGTGCGGGTGCCGCCGAGGGCGCGATCGACGCGGCATCCATCCTCAAGCCCCTCCTCGCCCGTGGCGAGCTCCAGACCATCGGTGCCACGACGCTCGACGAGTACCGCAAGCACTTCGAGAAGGATGCCGCGCTCGAGCGCCGCTTCCAGCCGATCCAGGTGGCCGAGCCGAGCCTTCCCCACGCGATCAACATCTTGAAGGGGCTGCGCGACCGTTACGAGGCGCACCACAAGGTGCAGATCACCGACGGCGCGATCGTCGCCGCGGCGAACCTCGCCGACCGGTACATCAGCGACCGGTTCCTGCCCGACAAGGCCATCGACCTGATCGACGAGGCCGGCGCTCGCCTGCGCCTGTCGATCCTGTCGTCGCCGCCCGAGCTGCGCGAGTTCGACGAGAAGATCGCGAAGGTCCGCGAGCAGAAGGAGCTGGCTTCCGAGGAGCAGGACTTCGAGAAGGCCGCGGCCCTGCGCGACGAGGAGAAGTCGCTCCTCGCCGAGCGTCTGCGCCTCGAGAAGCAGTGGCGTTCGGGCGACGTCGCCTCGCACGCGGTCGTCGACGAGGGCCTGATCGCCGAGGTGCTCGCCCAGGCGACCGGCATCCCGGTGTTCAAGCTCACCGAGGAGGAGTCCAGCCGCCTCATGTTCATGGAGAAGGCGCTGCACCAGCGCGTCATCGGCCAGGAAGAGGCGATCGCGGCCCTGTCGCGCACGATCCGTCGTCAGCGCGCCGGCCTGAAGGACCCCAAGCGTCCGAGCGGTTCGTTCATCTTCGCCGGCCCAACGGGCGTCGGAAAGACCGAGCTCGCCAAGGCGCTCGCCGAGTTCCTCTTCGACGACGAGGGTGCGCTGATCTCGCTCGACATGTCGGAGTTCGGTGAGAAGCACACCGTCTCGCGTCTGTTCGGTGCCCCTCCCGGATTCGTCGGGTTCGAAGAGGGCGGCCAGCTCACCGAGAAGGTGCGTCGCAAGCCGTTCTCGGTCGTGCTCTTCGACGAGATCGAGAAGGCCCACCCCGACATCTTCAACTCGCTGCTGCAGATCCTCGAAGAGGGTCGCCTGACCGACGGTCAGGGTCGCGTCATCGACTTCAAGAACACCGTGATCATCATGACGACGAACCTCGGTTCGTCGGCGATCGCCGGTGGTCCGGTGGGCTTCCAGGTCGAGGGCAGCGCGCAGACCTCGTACGAGCGGATGAAGGGCAAGGTCGACGAAGAGCTCAAGCGCCACTTCAAGCCCGAGTTCCTCAACCGCGTCGACGACGTCATCGTCTTCCCGCAGCTGAACAAGGACGAACTGCGTCAGATCGTCGGTCTGTTCGTCAAGCGACTGGCCGACCGTCTGCTCGACCGCGACATGACCGTGGAGCTGTCGGACGACGCGAAGGACAAGCTCATCGAGATCGGCTTCGACCCGACCCTCGGTGCCCGGCCCCTCCGCCGCGCCATGCAGCGCGAGGTCGAGGACCGGCTCAGCGAGAAGATCCTGCACGGTGAGCTCGAGTCGGGCGACCACGTGAAGGTCGGCGTCGAGAACGGACGCTTCACCTTCGACACCGCCCCCCGCGGCGAGAAGGTCGCGCTCGGTGTCGGCACGGCGGGTGAGATCGCCGCCACTCCCGACACTCTCGCCGGTAACTGACGCGACAACAGACAGGACCCGGATGCCATGGCATCCGGGTCCTTCTGTCTGCGCTCGGGGCGAGACGACCGGTCTTCGCCGAGCGGACCGGCGATTCACGGCAAGGACGCGGCGATCTCGTCAACCGGGAGTGATCTCGGCGGGGCGCGGGAGCCCCTCGGCGTACGCTGGGACGATGACTTCTTCCGCGCCGTTCGTCGTCCGCTCCGCCGGAACCGCCGACGTGCGACGTATCCACGAGCTGCTCGAGCCGTTCGTGCAGAAGCGCATCCTTCTCGGCAAAGACCTCGTCGTGCTCTACGGCTCGGTGCAGCAGTTCGTCGTGGCCGAGGTCGACGGTGTCGTGGTCGGCTGTGGCGCGTTGCACATCATGTGGGAAGACCTGGGTGAGATCCGCACCCTCATCGTGCACGACGACTGGCTGCACCACGGCGTCGGGAAGGCGATCGTCGAGACGCTCGAAGAACGCGCTCGCGAGCTGGGGGTGTCGCGGTTGTTCTGCCTCACGTTCGAGGTCGACTTCTTCACCCGCCGCGGGTTCTCGGAGATCGGCGAGCAGGTCGTGCCGCCCGACGTGTACTCGCAGCTCGTGCGGAGCCCCGACGAGGGCGTCGCGGAGTTCCTCGACCTCGCGCACGTGAAGCCCAACACCCTGGGCAACACGCGCATGCTCAAAGTCCTCTGAGCGCAGCGCTGGATTACCCCGGCGGGCCGCACCCGTGCCGTGGAGAATCGTCACGGCCGGGACGCCTACCCTGGAAGCATGACCGATGCCCCCCGTAGGCGGAGGCAGTCCCCGGCGGTCTATCGTCGACGTCGTCTTGCGGCAGGGCTGCTCGCCCTGCTCGTGATCGGCCTCGTCGTGTGGCTCGTCGCGGCTCCGCCGTGGCGTGTCGCCCCGACCGCCGCCCCGACCTCCTCGCCGTCCTCGCCCGCTCCCTCGACGTCATCGACCGCGAGCGCGGCGACCCCCACATCGTCGGCCGCGCCCACGGCGACGCCGACGCCGAGCGTCCCGTCGGGACCCGTCGAGTGCACCGCGGGCAGCATCGCCGTGGAGGCGCTCTCCGACAAGGCGGAGTACGCGCAGGGCGAGAATCCGCAGCTGTCGATCCGCCTGACGAACTCGTCGTCCAATCCCTGCACGATGAACGTCGGCACGAGCGCTCAGTCGTTCACCGTCACCAGCGGTACGGACGTGTGGTGGCGCTCGACCGACTGCCAGTCGGAGCCGAGCGACATGGAGGTGACCCTCGCCGCGGGCCAGGTCGTCACCAGCTCGTCACCCCTCGTCTGGGACCGGACGCGGTCGTCGGTGAGCACATGCGACGGCGAACGCCCGTACGCCCCGGGCGGCGGGGCCACGTACCACTTGAGCGTCTCGATCGGCGGCATCCCGTCGGCGGGAACCGCGTCGTTCGTGCTGCAGTGACACCTCGCCGTTGACGCGTCGCCCCTGACGCCGGGCTCGTGGCCGGGGGAGGGGTTGGGGCGTTCGGGTGCGTTTGTGTCCTCTCGTCCACCTATCCCCTCCCGTCCTCGTATCTCCTCCCTTCGGCGCCGGCGCGCCGTAGCCGGGGGAGGAGATGGGGTGGGCGGAGGATGTTCCCGCGCGTTTGCATCCTCCCCTCCCGGCATTTCCTCCCGTCGGCACCGGCGCGCCGTCGCTGCTCCAGCTGCGAAGCCGGACGGCCGCCACAGTCGCATCCCCCTCGCTAGGTCGCCGCAGCCTCCATACGACGCCGGACGGCCGCCGCAGCACCCAGCGGCGCCGGAGCGGCCTCGCGATTAGGCTCGGGGGATGGCCGCAGGCAAGAAGCGCAAGGGGAAGAAGCTCGACGTGGACTTCAAGAACACCGCCCTCACCGACGCGCTGCAGACGCAGGACATGGCCGCCATCGCCTTCGCTTTGCGTCACGGCCCCACCGTCGTCCCCCTGATGACCCCGGGTGACGCCGACAACCCACTGAGCGTCGGCGAGGTCTGGACCTACCGCGACCCGAACAACGGACAGGTCGCGCTGTTGCTCTTCAGCGACGCGGCGCACAAGCCCGAGACGCTCCCCCCGCACGTGGCGCTGCAGTCGCCGCAGTGGCTACGCGCGTTCCTCGGGGCGCACGAGGATGCCATCACCACGGTCTTCATGGACATCGCGGGGCCGCACCCCATTCAGGCTTCGCCGGCCGATCTGATCGCTGCGCTCGACGCCTGACCTGCGGGCCCCTCGGGCCTGCGCCTGCTGGCCTCGGCGCATGACCGCGGCCTCGCGCATGCGGCCGAGGTCTTTCGCGGGTGAGGGGAGAAAGTCGCGCGGGTGAAGTTCGCGTGCAAGACTCGGGGACATGGAGTACCTGATCGCCGGTGCCGTGTGCGCCGCCGGACTTGTCATCCCCGCCGTTCTGGGCATGACCTCGCCCCACCGCCGTCGCCGGTCGGCTCCTCCCGGCCGTTGATCTCCCGGCTGCGTCGCCCGGCTGTCGAACGCCCGGCTGCGTCGCACGGCCGCTGACACGGCCGCGCCGCACGACCCTTCCGCCGTCGGCCCCGGTGGTCAGAACCCGGGCTCGCTGTCGTCGCGGGGCAGGCCGCGCACCTGCAGTTCGTTCAGCGCCTGCGCGAGCTTGCGGGATGAGGCGTCGAGCACCGTGTGATACCCGAGGCGCTTGGCCTCGGACGCGCGTTGTGCGGCCTGCGTGACGTTGCGGATCTCGCCGGTGAGCGTGAGCTCGCCGATCGCAGCCAGTCGCTTCGACACCTTGCGGTTCTTCACCGCGTTGGCCACCGCGATCGCGATCGCCAGGTCGGCGGCCGGCTCGACCAGGCGCACCCCGCCCACGGTCGAGACGTAGACGTCGCGATCGGAGAGCGTCAGCCCCATGCGGCTCTCGAGCACGGCGAGCACCATCGCGACCCGTGAGGAGTCGACGCCGTTCACGATGCGCCGGGGGTTGGGCGCGGTCTGCCGCACCGCGAGCGCCTGGATCTCGACCGGCAGCGCACGGCGACCCTCCATCGCGATGGTCACGCACGTGCCCGGCTCGGGTTCGCCATGACCGAGGAACAGGGCGCTCGGGTCGGCGACCTCGGCGATGCCGGTGCCGGTCATGTCGAAGCAGCCCACCTCGTCGGTGGGCCCGAAGCGGTTCTTGAGGGCGCGCACAAATCTCAGCGAGGTCTGCCGATCGCCCTCGAAGTGGCAGACCACGTCGACGAGGTGCTCGAGGATGCGGGGACCGGCGATCGAGCCGTCTTTCGTGACGTGACCGACGATGATGACGGGCAGGCCGCGTTCTTTCGCCACGCGGATCAGCGCCGACGCCACCTCGCGCACCTGCGCGGGCTGCCCCGCCGCGCCGTCGCTGTGGGCCGACGACACCGTCTGCACCGAGTCGACGATGAGAAGGCCCGGCTCGACCTGATCGATGTGACCGAGGATCGTGGCGAGATCGGTTTCGGCCGCGAGGAAGAGCTCGTCATGCAGCGCTCCGGTGCGCTCGGCGCGCAGGCGCACCTGGGCCGCGGACTCCTCGCCGCTGGCGTAGAGCACCCGGCGGCCGGCACGCGCGCTCTGTGCCGCGACCTCGAGCAGCAGTGTGGACTTGCCCACGCCCGGTTCGCCGCTCAGCAGGATGGCGGCCCCCGGCACGATGCCGCCGCCCAGCACGCGGTCGAACTCGCCCACACCGCTCGTGCGACGAGGGGCGTCTTGCGTGTCGATCTCGGTGATGCGGCGGGCGGCGCGCGCGGCTCCGGGCGCCACCGGCACGATCGAGCGCACGATGCCGGTCTGCTCCGCGGCCTCGACCACGGTGCCCCACGACTGGCACTCGCCGCAGCGCCCGACCCACTTCAGCGTCGTCCATCCGCACTCGGTGCAGCGGTAGGGAGCGGGGGCCGCAGCGGGACGTCGGGATGCCATGGATTCAGGCTACGCGGGGCCTCCGACATCGCCCGAGCCGGGCTCCCGGCATCCACGATCTGCGTCGAGAAACAAAAGCGGGGCGAGCGGCGGGGCGACGGCATCTGCGTCGGGAAACGGCACCGACTTGGGCCCCGGGCACCGGCATCTGCGTCGAGAAACGGCAGCGGCGCGGGCAAACGCCGCGTCACAGCGTTTCCGAATGCGGGAAGCGTTTATCGCGCACCGTGAGCCCCCTCCGCGGCGTCGAGCCGCACGCACGGCCGGCCGACGTCAGGCCGCTCAGTCGCGCAACGAGCTCGCGACCTCGGTCAACGCGTCGGCGGAGCGGCGCAGCTGCGACACCTCGTGGTCGGAGAACGGCGTGCCGGCCACGGGGACGGCGCCCGCCGCACTCACGATCGACGGCACCGACAGGGCCGTGCCGTCGATGCCGTGGAAGCCGTGCAGCACGGTGCTGACGGGTAGGATCGCGTGCTCGTCGCGCAGGATCGCCTCGACGATGCGAGCGCTCGACAGGCCGATGGCGTAGTTCGTCGCGCCCTTGCCCTTGATCACCTTGTAGGCCGCGTCGCGGACGTCGACGGCGATGGCATCCAATTCGTCCTGATCGAAGCGCGAACCGTCGGGCAGCTCGAACTCCGTGATCGGCACCGAGCCGATGGTCGCGGTCGACCAGAGCGGGAACTCGGTGTCGCCGTGCTCGCCGACGATCCAGGCGTGCACGCTGGAGGTGGCGACGCCGGCCCGCTGCGCGATCTTCCAGCGCAGGCGCGAGGTGTCGAGCACGGTGCCCGAGGCGAAGATGCGGCGGGTGGGCAGGCCGGTCGCCTCCTGCGCCAGCACGGTCAGCACGTCGCACGGGTTCGTGACGATGACGTAGACGGCGTTCGGGGCGACCTCGAGCAGCTTGGGCATCATGTCGCCGATGATGCGGGCATTGGTCGCCGCCAGCTCGGTGCGGGTCTGGCCGGGGTTCTGCTTGGCGCCGGCGGTGATGACGACGACGTGCGAGCCCTCGGCCACCGACACGTCGCTGCCGCCGATGATGTCGCTCGACCCGGTGAACTGCGTGCCGTGGGCGAGATCGAGCACCTCGGCCTCGACCTTGTCGGTCGCGATGTCGTAGAGCGCGACGTGGCGCGCCGAGCCGCGGATGAGCGCGGCATACGCGACGCTCGCTCCCACGCTTCCCGCTCCCACGACCGTCAGCTTGGAGTTCTCGATCACGCTCATGGCTCGATCCTGGCAGTGGCCGCGAGCGCCCTCCAGCGTAGTGGTTCGACGGTGGACGAATGGATGCCGCGGCCTCACGGATGGCGTGGGCGGGGCCGCGCCGGGCTCCGGAGATCCCCGACGCGGGCGGCCGTGAGGCCGGGCTGCGATGCCCTCGCCGCGCGGTTTCTCCGGAGTCCGGAACGCCTCACGGCGCCGGAGCACGCCGTGCGGGGGCGCGGATTCGCGGCATCCGCCGATCTGTCGTAAGCTTCTCGGCGGTGACGTGTCCGAGCGGCCGAAGGTGCAACACTCGAAATGTTGTGTAGGTTCACCCCTACCGTGGGTTCAAATCCCACCGTCACCGCCACCACGAAGGCCCCGGATCCTCACGGATCCGGGGCCTTCGATCTGCGCGATGGGCCGTCAGTGCTTGTGGAGCACGGCCCACGCGATCAAGCTGTCGAGGCGGCGGATGTCGGCGCCCTTGGTCACCTTGACCTTGATGTGTCCGACCTTCGTCCACAGCTCGATCTCCGCGTCGCGATCGAGGAGACCGCCGGCGTTCTCGGACGACCACATCTCGATGGCCGAATAGGGCAGCGAGTAGATCTCGACCTTGCGCCCCGTGAGGCCCTGGGCGTCGCGCACGATGAGCCGCTTCGTCGTGAAGGTGGCGGAGTCGCGGAAGGTCTGGAACGACGCGACGGCCTGCTCGCCCTCGACCAGGAGCGACGAGATGTCGGCCGGTGTCGGGATCTCGCGCTGCAGGGTCCACGACAGGATCTGACTGGTTTCGACCATGGGAATGCTCCTTCGTCCGGCGCCCGTGCTGGCGCGTCGCTCTCACCGTAGCGGCGACGTACCGCGGTCGTCCGGTTCCGATGACGCGGTCGGCGCCGGGTGCAGGGAGTACTCGAGCCATGCGCGGCAAGCGCTGGCACCGATGCGCTCCGACCTGCGACGATTCGCGGATGGATGCCACGACCGACGACACGACCCTGCTCCCCGATCGGCCGCTCACCGATCCGCGCCGGCCGGTCGCGCTCGTGGTCGGTGTCATCGCGACGGTGCTGTTCGTGGGCCTGCGGTTCGCGGTCGAGCTGAGCGGTTCCGCCCCCTTGCCGATCGATCAGGCGTGGGATGACGCGATGTCGGCGCTCGCGAACCCCGTGGGCGTGATCGTGGCGTGGGTGCCCGCGATCGTCGGCGGCACGATCGGCATGATCGTCATCGGCGTCGCGACGACCATCGTGTTCCTCGTCGTGCGTCGCCCCTGGGACGCGCTCAACGTCGCGGCATCCATCGCGCTCGTCGTGCTGATCGGTGCGCCCCTGGCCGCGGTGATCGCGCGCAGTCGGCCCGCCGACTCCCTCGCCGAGACCGTGGCGACCTCGTTCCCCTCGGGGCACACGGCCGTGGCGACCACCATCGCCGTCACCCTCGCCCTCATCCTCCGTCGTCGCTGGGTGTGGGTCGTGGGGGCGGCGTGGGTGGTGCTCATGATGTGGAGCCGCACGTACCTGCACGCGCACTGGCTGTCGGATGTGGTGGCCGGCTTCCTCGAGGGGGTCGCCGTCGCCACCCTCGTCTGGGCCTTGGTCGAGGTATGGCGCGTGCGGCGCGCGCAACGCCTTACCCGCGCGTCGGACTGAGCGCTATGGTTCGCGGATGACTTCTGCATCCGCCGCCGCCGACAAGGTCCAGGACTCGCGCGCCTTCGAGGCCGTCGCCCGCGCCGGCTACGTCGTGCTCGGCCTGCTCCATCTGCTCATCGGACTGATCGCGATCGGCATCGCCACCGGCGGCGGGGGCGACAGCGCCGACCAGAGCGGAGCGCTGCAGCAGGTGCGGGACACGCCTCTCGGCCTGCCCTTGCTCTGGGTCATCGTGGTGGGCCTCACCGCCCTGGCCGTCTGGCAGATCGCCGAGGCGATCGTCGAGCGCGACCCGGATGCCGAGAAGCGCTGGGCGCACCGCGCCAAGTTCGTCGGCACCGCCGTCGCTTACGTCGCGATCGCCGCCACGGCGTTCACCCTCGCCGTGGGCGGGACGTCGGAATCGGCGGAGTCATCGAAGACGCTGACGGCTCAGGTGCTCGCGATGCCGGGCGGCGTCGCCCTGCTCGTGGTCGTGGGTCTCGGAGTCGCGGCGATCGGCGCCGCGTTCGTGTTCCGCGGGGTGACCCGGGCCTTCGAGAAGCACATGTCGATCCCGAGCGGCACCGCCGGCCGGGGCATCCGCACCTTCGGCACCGTCGGGTACGTCGCGAAGGGCATCGCGGTCGGGGTGGCCGGCATCCTGTTCGTGGTGGCGGCCGTCACGCACGACCCGAACACGGCCGGCGGGATCGACTCGGCGTTGCGTTCCCTCGCGGGCCTGCCGTTCGGCCAGGTCGTGCTGTGGCTCGTGGGTGCAGGGCTCGTCGTCTACGGCGTGTTCTGCTTCGCGCGGGCCCGCTACGCGCACATGTGACGACGAGGCACGCCGGCCGCGCTCCGATCACCGACCGGCGAAGTAGTGCGCTCGCACCTGGGCGGCGGTGAGGGCCGACGTGAAGATGGCGGCGTACTGGATGCGACCGGTGAAGTGGTCGGGGCCGTTGTAGTCGGATACGCCGATGTTGCGCCCGTTCGTCCAGTAGGTGAGTCGACCGCACCCGATCTTCCAGGTGCCGGTGTAGTTCTGGCCTGTCGTGTAGCCGGTCCGCGAGTCCACGAGTTCTCCGTCGACGTACAACGCCATTCCGCCGCTCGACAGAGTCGCGACGACGTGGTGCCACGCGCCGTCGGCATAGTCGGACCCGGCGGGGCTCGCGACCGTCACGCTGGTCCCCGGGAAGACGCCGAACACGACCCGTCCCGCGGCGTCGAGATAGACCAATCGATCCCACCGGCCCTCGGACGACCAGGATGCGCCGTCGCCGAACCCGATGATGCGGCCATTGCTGGTGGAGGACGTCTGGAACCACGCCTCGAGGGAGAACGTGTTCGGATTCCTCTGCGAGCCGGCGACGTAGACGCACTGGGAACCGTCGAAGGTGACCGACGCCTTCGGAGTGTCGCGCACGCAGCCCACGCTGCTCGTCGTCGTCCGGGGCTTCTCGAAGACTCCGGTGCGTCCGTTCCCCGAGAAATCGGCCTCGGTGAGGCTACCGGTGCCGGACAGGGCGAACGCCGCCCACGTCGACGGCGCCCCGACCGCGGCTTCGGCCAGTCGGCAGGAGAAGAAGGGGTTGGTCCCCGCGGTGTCGGTGCCGTTGCGGATGCTCGCGGCGAAGGCCGACATCGACGTCGAGACGGTGACGAGAACGACCACGGCGAGCACCGTGAGGGCGGACAGGGGCAGCACCACGCGACCCGCGCGGCGGTCGGGACGCGGACGCAGACCGGTCGTCGACAGCATGTCGGGAGGGCGCACGAGCAGCGCGACCAGGAACGGGAGAAGACAGACCGCGACCAGCAGCAGTCGCACCGGCCACGAAGGATCGGGGGTCGGCGCCAGAGTGTATGCGCCGTTGGCCAAGCGGGTGGTCGTGAGCACGGCGGCATCCTGTCCGCTCCCGAGCCGCGTCGTATCGGCTATCAGGGGGAGGATCCCGGTGTTAACGACGTGCATCACCACGCCGTCGCCGCTCTCGGCTGGCCGCCAATCGAGCAGGCGCACGTTGAACCACGGTCTCAGGATGAGCGATATCAGCGTCGTGGAGAGCGACCACCCCAGCAGGCGAACACTCCATACCCACGGTTGCGCCCGACGAAGGGAGGACACCGCCTCCGTGATGATCGCTCCCACCAGCAACCACGGAGCCGCAGTGAGCGCGAAACCCCATCCCGGAGCGATCGCGACGGCGCGGCCGAGGATGGCGTCGGGGGAGAGGGACCACCCGTCGGGCGAGCCGTTCAGGTCGCCCTTCGTCGTGAAGGTGCTGCCCGAGCTCCCGACGAGCCGGTGCGTGATCGTTCGATCATCGATGGTGAAGGTGACGATGTCGCCGATGTCGTACCGCGATTGCGCGTGCGCGACGATCAGGGAACCCACCGGTGCGGTCTGGCCCATGCTGGGCGTCTGGATGGCGAAGAGTCGCACGCCCAGCACGGAGAAGGCCGCGGCGATCGCGACGGCCACGAGAGCTGTCGCGATCGCCGCGGTGAAGAGAGCGTGACGAGCGCGCGCGCGGAGAACCGGTGCGGGGGCGTCGCCGCTCACGTCGAGGAACGTCGGCTCAGGAGCCGGCGCTGGAGTTCCAGGTCAGCGGCTGCGAGACCTGAAGCCCGGCGTAGGCGTTGCCGAGTCCGGACGGCAGAGTCACGGCGAACGAGAAAGGGACTGTGGCGCTCGGGGCGACGGACGTCGTTCCGAGCTTCGAGAGGATGTCGACGCCCGAGGCGAAGGCGGAAAGACTGCCGGAGTAGATCGTCGTCGAACCCGATGTGACGACGAGCGTCATCTTGGAGCACATGTCAGTCGCGGACCCGGTGGGGGTGCCGTTCGCGGACTGCGTGCATGATCCCGGGGTCAGGGTGAACGAACTCGCGCTGGCCGTGCCGATGTTCTTGATGGAGATGCTCGTGGTGACGGTCTGCCCGGGTGTCATGGTGAGCGTTCCGCCGTACTTGTTGATCGTGGAGCACGTGGCGCTGTTGCTGCTGCTGTCGGTGCTCTCGCAGATGACGTTGCCCGTGCTGTCGCTCTCTTGCATGATGAGCGTTCCGCTGCCGGCGGTGTTCACGGTGTTCTCGATCCGTGCGGTGAAGGCCGCGACGGTGGGTGAGAGGCCCAGGGCGAGGATGAGCGAGGCCACGCTCCCCGCCAGCACGACGGGCAGGGCGAGTCGACGACGACGCGACGGCGGAGGGGACTGGGTGGACACGTGAGCTCCTCAGACAGGGTGACAGAAGGGGTAAGGCGCTTCCTCGGTCTATCGGACGGCCTACACGGAGGGCCCGGTGCGGCACGTCGCCGCGACAGGGTGAACCGGGTCGGCCGGGTTGGTGCGCGGCTCGCCGCACTCGGGACCCGAACGAGACGAGGCGGGCTTCACCCGGCTTCTCGCCCCGGAGGTGAGTTTCCGCGTCGCGCGGAGCGTCGACCACCCGCGGCTCCGGGGGCGTTGTCCACCGCGGGCCCTGCGGTTCTGCCGTGGAGCGTCGTCCTCAGGCGACGTCGTCCGGTGACGTCCACTCAGACCGGGTGATCACCGCGTCGACGTGTCGGCATCCGGGTCGGAGAACGGGCCGCAGGCGGCGATCACCCGGCGCAGGCTCACCGCGGCCTCCCACGCGTCGAGCGGTTCCTCGTGCGCCTCGAGTGCGCGCAGGCGGTCGGTGTAACGGGTGAGGGCCCGCTCCGCGTCGCGGAGTTGGGCGGCGGTCGCGTCGGGCTCGGGCGGCGTGGTCACGAGATGCGACACCGCCTCGACCGCCTCGGCCAGCGCCCGGCGCGCTTCCTCGGGCAGGTGGGTGTCGACATCCGGACCGGCGGTGAGGCGGGCGAGCGCAGCCGACAGCTCGCGCGTCGCGTCGGCGGTGCCGGTGAGGGCGTCGAGGCGACGGCGGTTGAGGTCGCGCGGGGCGTGCACGCGACGGCCACGCGGGTTGTAGCGACGGCTCTCGTCGGCCAATTCGACCTCTTCCCGCACGTCGGCGAGCGTGCCCATCAGGTCGGCCGTCGCCGCATCGGCGGCCCGCGGGTCGAAGGCGCGGCCGGCGAGGGCGTCGGCGATGCGGTGCAGTGCTTCGCCGAGGTCGTCGCGCAGCCGGGAGAGACGGTTCTCGGCGCGCTGCACCCGCAGGGGCGGCACCACGACGAGGTTGACGACGACGCCCATGAGCACACCGAACGCCATCGTGATGAGGTACGACGACGAGTAGCCGTCGGGGTCCGCCCCGCCGAGCAGGAGGACGAAGAGCGCCGCGATCGCCACCCAATCCCGGCCGACGCCGAGGGCGCGGACCCCCGCCAGGAGCACGCCGAACAGGATGACGATGGCCACCGCGACGATGCGTGGCATCCCGAGTCCGACCACCGCCAGACTGGCAAGACCCAGGCCGATGCCGAGCGCCAGCCCGATCACCGCCTGCACGCCGCTGGAGGCTGACCGGGCGACGGTGGGGTACATGCTCACCAGCACGCCGAGCGGCGCGTAGTACGAGTACTCGCTCTGGGCGAAGGGCACGAGCGGCGCGAGGTACCAGGCGAGGGCAGCGGCTGCGGCGGTTTTGGCTGCGAGCACCAGGCGATCTGCGCTTACGGCATCGGCCCACCACCGCCTGGGGTCGAGCGAGGAGGGCAGCTTCATGGGCGGGAGGTGCGGGGACGAGTCGGCACCCCCTCATGCTGAACGTCGACGGCGCCACCGTCTCGGGGGTTGCCCACCCGGAGCCGGCGGGGTACCGCTCACCGCGAGGGGCGGTAGGCGTCCCACAGCACCCGCGCGTGACGCGCCTTCGCGCGCTCCACGCCGTCCTCGTCCTTTCGGGCGGCGCTGATCCACTCGGCCACCCGGCTCGCCATCGCCCCGAGCACCATGCGCACGTCGGCGTGGGCGGCGGGCGGAACGACCGCGTCGGCCGCTGGCATCCGCCCCTTCGGTGCGAGCTCGTCACGGACGTGCCGCATCGTCAGACGCGCGACACCCACGGCGTGACTGTTGACGACGCAGTGCGCCGCGCCCTCGATCTCCCACCGCCGGGCGGCGTGCGCGCGGGCGACGAGCCGCGAGTGCAGACGGCGAGGGGAGGGGCGGTCGTACTCGCCGCGCACGAGCAGCACGGTGGTGCGACCCAGGGCGATGCGCTCCGAGATGCGGTATCGCAGCATGTGCGGGAGAGCCTCGAAGAAATAGAGGAAACCGCAGAGGAGGTACGCCGACACCGCCAGCAGGGCGATGTGCATCGATTCGCGCACGGTGGACTGCACGAAGCGCACGGCCTGCAGCGGGGCGGTCGCCTCGGACTCGTCGACCACCGGACTCACCAGCACGGCGTGCGACAGGCCGTGACGTCGGGCCAGCACCTCGGTGACGACTTGCGTCCCCATCGAGTGGCCGATGAGCACGGGGTCGGTGAGGCCGTAATGGTCGAGGACTCCCTCCACCTGATCGGCGAAGAACTCCGCGGTCGGATGCTCTCCGGATGCCGGGACGCCGCCGAAGCCGGGAAGGTCGAGGGCGTAGACCTCGCCCTTCTCGGCCAGCAGGGGAGCGAGGAACTCGAAGTACGTCGATGCGACCCCGATCCCGGCGACGAGCACGAACGACCGGCCCGTGTTCGCGCCCGTCGTCACACGAGTGACGCGGGTGCGCGCCGGGCCCCGGCGGTACGTGTCGACCTGCACTTCGGCGGGACGTGAATCTCCGGGCATCCGACCAGGATGCCGTACCCACCTGGACGCCCTGTCAATCCCGGGGTCGGTGTCGTAGGTCGCGCCTAGCCTCGGGCCATGAGCGATTCCTCCCGTGATGAAGAAACCCTCGGCGCCGTCCGTGAAGGCGAGAACCCCGCCGAGAAGGACCCGTCCGACTGGGTCACCGGCGACGAGCCGATGACCGCCCCCCAGCGCAGCTACCTCGACACCCTCGCGCGCGAAGCCGGCGAGGAGATCCCCGCCGATCTGACGAAGGCCGAGGCGTCCGAGCAGATCGAGCGTCTGCAGTCCGAGACCGGCCGCTCCACCGAGTGACCCCGAGCGCGGGCGCCCCGGCATCCCTTTCAGGGGGTCCGGGGCGTTTCGTCGTTCGGGCACATCTCGCCCATGTCCTCCGTCTCGCCACGCGCGATGTCATCGAGGAAGTCGGCGACGATGCGTCGCTCCTCGGGCCCGAGGCGCTCGGCGGCTGCAACGGCGGACGCGCGGCGAACCGAGAGGATGCGTCGGGCGGGCGAGGAATCTTCGACGGTCTCGCGCACGACGATCGAGCGCCGGTCGCCCGGGTAGGGCTCGCGAGCGACCCAACCGGCCTCGGCGAGACGGTCGATCAGGGCCGTGGTGGCGGCCGACGAGATTCCCAGCATCGCCGCGAGCATGCGCGGCGTGACGGGCTCGTCATCCGGCCCGCGCTGGAGGAGGAACCGCAACACCTTGGCGTCGTTGGGTCCGATGCCCAGCGACTGCAAAGCGGTGCGTTCGGAGGCGATACCCGAGTCGGTGAGGTCGTTGAGCGCCTTCACCACGTCTTCCGTCGTCGCGCGGTCTCGCATCTCGCCTCCTCAGGTGTCTCGATAGGTGAGTGTTTTGTGATCCGATCAAGTAGCCAACCGTTCTAATCGATGGTACCCGCCCCCGGCGCGCGTCGGCAGGGGGCTGGACGAGCTCCCCTGGCATAAGATGCCCTGGTGGAACTCGGGTCTGACACGTCGCGCTACTGGTACGGCGCGAGCGAAGAGGATCGCCGCCGACGGGCGGTCGACGTGCTCCAGGCCTTCCGTGTCTACCGAGCGGCCGAGGTGGCCATGCGCCGCCGGACTCGCGAGTCGATGTCGATGGGCGAGAACGAGCTGCTCGTTCTGCGCTATCTGTTGAAGGCAGCGGGCCAGAATCGCCAGGTCTCGCCCAGCGAGCTGACGCGGTACCTCGGGGTCTCGACGGCCTCGACGACGGCGATCGTCGATCGCCTCGAGAAGACCGGGCATGTGGTGCGCGAGCCGCACCCGACCGATCGCCGCAGCATCTTCATCGTCGCCACGGCCGAGAGCGACGCCGAGGTGCGCGCGACGCTCGGGTCGATGCACTCGCGCATGATGGCGGCCGTCGTCGACATGACGCCGGAAGAGAGCGCCGCGGTCATCGCCTGCCTGAGCCGACTGCAGGATGCCGTCGACCAGGTCGACCCGCACCCGGTCGGCGCCGGAGCGGCGAACGGCTCGCGTGGCGAGTCCGGAAACGACTGAGAAAGTCGCCGAAGGACTTTCCCCGCAGCATTAGGCGCGCGTTCCGCGGCGTGAAACCATGGGGGCATGGACGAGCGCGACATCGAGACGAGTTCGTCCGCTCACGCGCATGACGTCGTCCTCTCCGTGGACGGTGTGCCCGTGGCGTCGTTCCGCGAGGTGGTGGCGCGTCTGCGAGCCGACTACCCCGGTGAAGACCCCGCGCACGTCGAGGGGATCGTCCTGCGCGAGTGGGAGGCGTTCTCGGCCGGACGCCCGCTCGTCGTACCGGCTGCCGTCGAAGAGGGTGCGCGCGAGATCCTCGACCTCGCGCGCGACTGAGTCAGGAGCCTTCGGCGGCGGGTTCGTCGACGAGGAGCAGTCCGCCCGACGAGTTGGCCGAGTTCGCCAGTGCTTCGATCCACGCGCGGCTGAGCAGGGCGGGTTCGGGCTCGTCGAAGACGAAGCGCAGGGGAATGGACGGGTGCAGCCAGACCGTGCTGCGTCCCACCTCCTGGCCGGGGCCGTGCGTCCACGACAGGGTGAAGCTCTCGCCGCGGCGCAGCTTGGTGGCGATGACGACCTTGACGTGCGCCAGCGCCCGGTCTTCGATGTCGATCGGCGTCGCGACGTCGCCGTAGTAAAGCGTTCCCACACCGGCACGTTAGTCGCGCTCCGCGAGACGTGCTCGAGGGGTTGATTCGAGTGGGCCGACGTGGCATCTCGGAAAGCGGATGACGTCGTGCGTTCCTCGACTAGGCTCGTCGGTATGGGCAGATTCATCTACGACACCGTGGCCAATGCGGTCGACATCGATGACCGCACGTTGGCGCACCTGCGCATCGTCGTGATGAACAAGCTGCGCCGCTCGGAGTCGTTCATGTTCGACGTCGAGGTGGGCGACGGCAGCGGTCGCCGCAGCTTCTGGATGCACCCGTCGGTGCCCATCCAGTTCCACTTCTACGGCAGCCGCCAGCCGCGCATCAACCGTGTCTGGGTCGAAGACCTCATGCTGGCCGCCTCGGGACCGAACGGCCTCGCCATCACGCCCGAGCCCAGCGAGGACGCGCACGTCGAAGAGGGCTGAGCCCTCCGCGTCGTAAACCCCGATCGGGTGATCCCGCTCGCGAGTCGACGGTAGGTCAGTCTGTTCGTCGACGGGCTGGTCGGCTCGCGCGGTGACGGGTGGGTCAGCTCGTGGGCGAGTGCTCCGCCGGGGTCATGTCCTCGGGGACCAGCATGATGCCGCCCGACGAGTTGGCGGAGTCGGCCAGGCGCTCGATCCACTCACGGCTCAGCGTGGCGGGTTCGGCCTCGTCGAAGACGAAACGCAGCGGGATCGCGGGGTGCAGCCACAGCGTGCTGCGGCCGCGCTCTTCGTCGTCGCGATGGCGCCACGACAGCGTGAAGCTCTCGCCTCGACGGAGCTTGGTCGAGATCACGACCTTCAGATGAGCCAGGGCTCGGTCTTCGATGTGGACGGTCGTGCCGCTTCCGCCGTAGTGAATGGTCCCCATACGGCCACGATACGCCAGTGGCAGCGGCGACGATGTGGGTGATCCGGAGATGTCAAGACCGCCCGTCTGCGAGGCGGTCGTTTGACATCGTTGACTCATCTACGGAAGGAGAGCGCCGTGGCATATCCCCCGATCCCCGGTCATCCTGAGCCGGCGAACGACCCCGACGACCTGCCGGACGTGTTCCGCGGTCTGATCGGCATCGACGTCATCGACGGCGAACTCGTTCCGCGCGCGTCCGAACCGCCGCGAGACTGACGCTCTCAGCGCCCTCGTAGTGATCGCCGCTAGCGTCGAGGGCATGTCGGACCCGCTGGACGATCAGCAGATCACCGTCTCCGGTGCTGCGCTGCGCGCGTTGCGCGACGAGTTCCAACGCTTCCTCATGGAGTACCGCTTCGGCCTCGCCGAGGTCGAGACGAAGATCTCGATCCTGCGCGAAGAGTTCCAGGAGATGCACGCGTACAACCCGATCGAGCACGTGTCGAGCCGTGTGAAGTCTCCCGACAGCCTGGTCGACAAGGTGCGACGGAAGGGCATCGAGGCCGACTTCGACTCGATCCGCTCCGCCATCACCGACATCGCCGGCATCCGCATCACGTGCAGCTTCGTCGACGACGCCTATCGGCTGTCCGACCTGCTCACCCGGCAGGACGACATCACCGTCCGCGACGTCAAGGACTACATCGCCGAGCCCAAGGCCAACGGGTACAAGAGCCTCCACGTCATCGTCGAGGTGCCGGTCTACCTGTCGACGGGGCGGGTCGACGTGCCGGTCGAGGTGCAGTTCCGCACCATCGCGATGGATTTCTGGGCCAGCCTCGAGCACAAGATCTACTACAAGTACGACCGCCTCGTGCCGGCGGAGCTGCTGGCCGAGTTGAAGAACGCCGCCGATACGGCGTCGGAGCTCGATGCGCGGATGGAGCGGCTGCACCGCGAGATCCGCGGTCCGCGTCCGGGGGTCGTCTCGCTCTGAGCGGGCGGCGGTCGCTGGCCCGTTCCCGCTCGGGCGGAGACAATGGATGGATGAGCGACGACGACGCCCGCCTCGACGAGGTCGCCGCCGAGCTGCTCGCCCTGCCGCCCGCGCGTTTCACCGCCGCGCGCAACGAGCGTGCCGCCGACCTCGGCGGTGTCGTCGGGCGCCGCGTCGCGAAGCTGCGCAAGCCCACCGTCGCCGCGTGGGCGCTGAACCTCCTCGTTCGCGACGGGCAGCTCGGCGAGGCCGTCGAGCTCTCGCGCGCGCTGCACGAGGCGCAGGACGATCGGGATGCCGCCGAGCTCGCGCGACTGGGCCGCCAACGGCGGCAGCTTGTCGCGGCGCTCGCCCGTCGCGCGGGGGAGCTCGCAGCCGACGCGGGGACACCGCTGAGCCCGGCGATGGCGGACGCCGTGGAGAAGGGCGTCAACGCCGCGATCGTCGACGAGACAGCGGCGGCGGCGATCCTGACCGGGCGCCTGGTCGCGGCGGTCGATCTGGCGGCCCTGGACGGCGACACCCTCGGGCAGGCCGTCGCGGGTTCGGTTCCCGACGCGCTCCCCGCGCCTCCGCCGCGTGACGACCTCGCGGCCCGCCGTGCCCGCAAGGCCGCCGAACGCGCGGTCCGCGAGGCCGAGCGGGCGCGCGCCGACGCCGAGCGCGAGCAGGCCTCGATCGAGAGGAAGCTCGATGCGGCGCGCGAGAAGGCCGACCGGGCGCACGAGCGGGTCGACGCCCTCCGGGCCGACCTCGTCCGGGCCGAGAACGACGCCTCCGAGGCCGACGCGGCGGTGCAGCAGCGCGAGGGCGAGCGAACGGATGCCGCAGACGCGGTGCGCGCGGCCGTCCGCGCCCTCGCGCGTGCCCAGGCCGAGCGGGATGGAGTCGAGGAATGAACGGTGCCCTCACGGAGCAGCTCCTGTCAGCCGCTCGCGCGCGCTTGGGGGAGACACCGCGCGAGCGTATCGGCGAGCTGCAGGAGGGGCGCCGGCTGCTCGGCATCCCGCGCCCTGCCCGCATCGTCGCCCGTGGGACGGCGTGGCACCTGGGCGTGCTGCTGCTCACCGACGACGGCGTGCTCGCCACCGGCGACATCGTGCGCTCCCGGGCGGAGGTGCGCCGCGGTTTCGCCGCGGAGTCCCAGCGGCGTCGCGCCGAGCTCGCGGCAGCGGCCGCGCGCGGCGGCGTCCCCGAGGGGGAGACGGTGCACATCGGCTGGCATCCGATCGATCCCGCCCGCCTGGATGCGGCGTCGAGCCCACTCGCCGTGCGCGGGGACGACGCGCTCGTGCGCTGGAGCGCGGCCGGCGGGTACATGCCGCTCGAGCGCTACCTCGACGAGCGGATCGACTTGTTACGGCATCCCCCGGAGCGCGCATAGAGACCCGCGCGCATAGTCGGGGCGGTGGTGACTGTCAACAGCGATGACTGCGGCCCGAGACGGCAACAACGCTGGTCTATCGTGAGCGACGTGCAGCAGGTATGGCCAGGATCCAGTTATCCCCTCGGGGCCACTTACGACGGTAACGGGACGAACTTCGCCCTGTTCAGTGAAGGAGCGGAAAAGGTAGAGCTCTGCCTCTTCGACGAGGACGGCACGGAGACGTGCTACGAACTGATCGACGTCGACGCGTTCGTCTGGCACGCGTACCTCCCGAACATCCTCCCGGGGCAGCGGTACGGCTACCGCGTGCACGGCGAGTACGACCCCGCGAGCGGCAAGCGCTTCAACGCGCGCAAGCTCCTGCTCGACCCCTACGCCAAAGCGGTCGAGGGCCAGGTCGACTGGGGTCAGGCCGTCTTCAGCTACGAGTTCGGCGACCCCGACTCGTTCAACGACGAGGACTCCGCCCCGCACATGATGAAGGGCGTGGTCGTGAACCCGTTCTTCGACTGGTCGGGCGACCGCCAACCGAAGACGCCCTACTCCGAGACCTTCATCTACGAAGCCCACGTGAAGGGCCTCACCCAGCTTCACCCCGACGTGCCCGAAGAACTGCGCGGCACCTACGCCGGCATCGCGCACCCGGCCGTCATCGACCACCTCAAGAAGCTCGGCGTCACCGCCATAGAGCTGATGCCCGTGCACCAGTTCGTCAACGACTCCACCCTCATCGAGAAGGGGCTGTCGAACTACTGGGGCTACAACACCATCGCGTTCCTCGCCCCGCAGAACACCTACTCCTCGACCGGTGACCACGGGCAGCAGGTGCAGGAGTTCAAGGCAATGGTCAAGGCGCTGCACGCCGCCGGCATCGAGGTCATCCTCGACGTGGTCTACAACCACACCGCCGAGGGCAACCACATGGGCCCCACCCTGTCGATGCGCGGCATCGACAACGAGGCCTACTACCGCCTCGAAGACGACGACAAGCGGTACTACACCGACTACACCGGCACCGGCAACAGCATGAACGTGGGCAACCCCCACACGCTGCAGCTGATCATGGACTCGCTGCGCTACTGGGTGCTCGAGATGCACGTCGACGGCTTCCGCTTCGACCTGGCATCCACTCTCGCCCGCGAGTTCTACGAGGTCGACCGCCTCGCGGCCTTCTTCGAACTCGTGCAGCAGGACCCCATCGTCTCGCAGGTGAAGCTCATCGCCGAGCCGTGGGACGTGGGCCCCGGCGGCTACCAGGTCGGCAACTTCCCGCCCCAGTGGACCGAGTGGAACGGCAAGTACCGTGACACCGTGCGCGACTTCTGGCGCGGCGAGCCGCAGGCGCTCGCCGAGTTCGCGTCGCGCCTGACGGGATCGGCCGACCTGTACGAGCAC
Source organism: Microbacterium enclense (assembly GCF_001456955.1). GTDB lineage: Bacteria > Actinomycetota > Actinomycetes > Actinomycetales > Microbacteriaceae > Microbacterium > Microbacterium enclense. Next base: position 322,142 of record NZ_KQ758467.1, read on the forward strand.
TCCGGCCGCTTCCCCGTGGCATCCATCAACTTCGTCACCGCGCACGACGGCTTCACGCTCCGCGACCTCGTGTCGTACAACGAGAAGCACAACGACGCCAACGGCGAAGACAACAACGACGGCGAATCGCACAACCGTTCCAGCAACATGGGCGTCGAAGGTCCCACCGACGACCCCGAGGTGCTCAAGCGCCGCGCGCAGCAGCAGCGCAACTTCATCGCCACGCTGCTGCTCAGCCAGGGCGTGCCGATGCTGCTGCACGGCGACGAGCTGGGCCGCACACAGGGCGGCAACAACAACGGCTACGCGCAGGACAACGAGATCACCTGGGTGGACTGGTCGAGCATCGACACCCCGCTCATCGAGTTCACCGCCGCCCTCGCGCGCCTGCGCAAGCAGCACCCCACCTTCCGCCGCAGCCGGTTCTTCGACGGCCGCCCCGTGAAGATGGAGGAGGGGGCGCCGATCCCCGACGTGGTGTGGCTGCGTCCCGACGGCTCGCTCATGCAGCCCGAGGACTGGGACAACGGCTTCGGCCGCGCGGTGGGCGTCTTCCTCAACGGCCAGGGCATCCGCGAGCGCGACCGTCGCGGCCAGTCGATCAGCGACGACCACTTCCTCGTGCTGTTCAACGCCGGTGACGAGCCGGTCGACTTCCAGCTGCCCGACTTCGAGTACGCCCCGAAGTGGGACGCCTACGTCGACACCGCGGGGGAGCGGGCCAACACCGAGCCGCTCAGCCCGGGCGAGACGCTGCCGCTGGAGCCCAAGTCGCTCATCGTGCTGCGCGAGCACCACCTGCCCGAGCCCGAGGTCGACCACTCGGTGGCCGCCTCGCTCACGGCGCAGATCCAGGTGATCGGCGCCGACGACCTGCCCGGGCAGGCGCCCAAGCCGGAGCTGTGATCCTGATGCGGCATCCGCTTTCGACCTACCGCCTGCAGATCCGCGAATCGTTCACGCTCGACGAGACCCCGAGGTCACGGACTACCTCCGTGACCTCGGGGTCTCGTGGGCGTACCTCTCGCCGATCCTCGAGGCCACCCCGGGCTCCGACCATGGATACGACGTCGTCGATGTCACGCGCGTCGACCCGGCCCGCGGCGGCGCCGAGGGGCTCTCGCGCTTCGTCGAGGCCGCACGCGCCCAGGAGCTCGGCATCCTGATCGACATCGTGCCCAACCACATGGGCGTCTCGGAGCCGCGCACGAACGCGTGGTGGTGGGACGTGCTGCGGCAGGGCCGTGCCTCGGCGTACGCGGACTCGTTCGACATCGACTGGGAGTTCGGCGAGGGCAAGCTGCGCGTGCCGGTACTGGGCGACCACCTCGACGCCGTGATCGACGAGATCTCGTACGATCCGACGCCGGCGGCCGACGCGCCCGACGGGCTGATCCGCTACTACGACAACGTCTTCCCGGTGGCGCCGGGGACGGGGACGGATGCCGCGGCCTCGGGCTCGCGCGATGCCCTGATCGCGCTGCTCGACGCGCAGAACTTCGAGCTGCGCTTCTGGCAGGACGAGGCGGCCGACCTCAACTACCGCCGCTTCTTCGCCGTCACCACCCTTGCGGGCGTGCGCGTCGAGCTGCCCGAGGTGTTCCAGGCGACGCACGCCGAGATCCTGCGGTGGGTGCGCGAGGGGCTCGCCGACGGCCTGCGCGTGGACCACCCCGACGGGCTCGTCGACCCGGGCGGTTATTTCGACCAGCTCGCCGTCGCGCTCGAAGAAGCGGGTGAGGGCGAAGTCGGGTACGTGCTCGGCGAGAAGATCCTCGAGCACGGTGAGGCGCTGCCGTCGTGGTGGAAGACCGCCGGTACGACCGGCTACGACGCGCTCGCCGAGATCGACCGCGTGCTCACCGACCCCGCGGGGGAGGCGGCGCTCGATGCCCTCGACGCGCGGCTGCGCACCGACAGCGATCTGCCCGCGCTCACCGGCTGGCACGACCTCATCCACGACACGAAGCGCAAGATCGCCGACTCCATCCAGGTGTCGGAGATCCGGCGCCTGGTGCGCGGCCTGCCCTCAGGGCTCCGAGAGGAGTTCGAGGCCGAGGTGCTGCAGGATGCGCTCGCCGAGCTGCTCGCGTGCTTCCCCGTGTACCGCTCCTACCTCCCCGCCGGTCGTCGGCACCTCGACGCCGCCGCGGGCGAGGCCGAGGTGCGTCGCCCCGAGCTCGGCGATGTGATCGAGAAGCTCGTGCCGGTGCTCGCCGACACGAGTCTCGAGGTCGCCTGGCGCTTCCAGCAGACGACCGGTCCCGTGATGGCGAAGGGCGTCGAGGACACGGCGTTCTACCGCTACACGCGGCTGGGCTCGCTCACCGAGGTGGGCGGCGACCCGGGGCAGTTCTCGCTCGACGTCGCCGGTTTCCACACCGCTCAGGCGCTGCGTCACGCGTCGTGGCCGACGGCGATGACCACGCTTTCGACGCACGACACCAAGCGCGGAGAAGACACGCGCGCCCGCATCGCGGTGCTGGCGGAGATCCCGGCGCGCTGGGCCGAGGTGCTGGGCGAGTTCCGGGAGATCGCCTCGACCGGGCACGGACCCTTCGACGCGCTGCTGTGGCAGGCGATCGTCGGCGCCTGGCCGGAGTCGGCATCCACTCCCGAGGGCTTGAAGGTGTATCGCGAGCGCCTGCACGCATACGCCGAGAAGGCCGCGCGCGAGGCGAGCGAGGTCACCGGCTGGTGGGAGCAGGACGAGGCCTTCGAGGAGCGCATGCACGCGGTCGTCGACGCGGCCACCGGGCCCGCCGCCGAGCGCGTGCGCGCCTTCGTCGACGAGATCTCGCCGGCGGGGTGGTCGAACGGCCTGGCGGCCAAGCTGCTGCAGATCATGGGCCCCGGCGTCCCCGACGTCTACCAGGGCTCGGAGCTGTGGGAGCAGTCGCTCGTCGATCCCGACAACCGTCGCGCGGTCGACTTCGCCGAGCGTCGCCGCATGCTCGCCTCGCTCGACACGCCGGGCGCGACTCTTCCCGCGGTGGATGCCACGGGCGCGGCGAAGCTGCTCGTCACCTCGCGCGCGCTGCGCCTGCGCCGCGAGCACCCGCTCGAGATCTACCGTCCGCTGGAGGCCGCGGGGGCGGCATCCGATCACGTCGTCGCCTTCGACCGCGGGGGCGTGTTCGCGGTCGCGACCCGTCTGCCGCACGGTCTGGAGGCCGCCGGCGGATGGCGCGACACGGTCGTGCTGCTGCCCGACACCCCCGTCATCGACGTGCTCACCGGTCGCTCGTTCGCCGGCGGCCCCACGCCCCTGGCCGACCTGCTCTCGGTCTACCCGGTGGCGCTTCTGATCTTCTGACCCCCAAGGCGCGTGAGTCGCCAAGAATTGTCGCCTCACGCGCCCCCGAAGCGACAATTCCTGGCACCTCACGCGAGAAGGACACACCATGAGCATCGACGTCTGGGCACCCAAAGCAGAACGGGTGCGGTTGCGCCGGCTGGATGACAGCGGCGACGCCGTCATCGAGGACATCGAGATGGAAAGCACCACCGACGGTTGGTGGACGGCGCCGATCGACCTCGCCGACGGCGAGCGGTACGGCTTCGTGCTCGGCGACGGCGACGACCTGCGCCCCGACCCGCGCTCGCGCCGGCAGCCGGGGGGCGTGCACGAGGCGTCGGCGTGGTTCGACCCCGCGGTGTACACGTGGAACGACGCCGCGTGGACGGGCAAGCAGCTCGCCGGTGGCCTGATCTACGAACTGCACCTCGGCACCTTCACGCCCGAGGGGACCCTGGATGCCGCGATCGGCCGCCTCGAGCACCTGGTCGACCTGGGCGTGACCCACGTCGAACTGCTGCCGGTGAACGGCTTCAACGGCACGTGGAACTGGGGCTACGACGGGGTGCTCTGGTACACCGTGCACGAGGCCTACGGCGGCCCCGAGGCCTACCAGCGCTTCGTCGACGCGGCGCACGCCGCCGGACTCGCCGTCATCCAGGACGTCGTCTACAACCACCTCGGCCCGTCGGGCAACTACCTGCCCGAGTTCGGCGAGTACCTGCGCGAGGGCAGCCGCAACACGTGGGGCGACTCGGTCAACCTCGACGAAGACGCCGTGCGCGCCTACATCGTCGAGAACGCCCTGATGTGGATGAGCGACTACCACGTCGACGGTCTTCGCCTGGATGCCGTGCACGCGCTGCTCGACCACCGCGACCCGCACGTGCTGCAGGAGATCGCCGAGCGCACCGACGCCCTGTCGGCGCACCGCGGCATCCCGCTCACGACGATCGCCGAGAGCGACATGAACGACCCGAAGCTGATCCTGCCCCGTGAGGCCGGCGGCTACGGCCTGACGGCGCAGTGGTCGGACGACTGGCACCACACCGCGCACGTCGCCCTGACCGGCGAGACGATCGGGTACTACGAGGACTTCGCCGACCTCGACGCCTTCCGCAAGGTCAGCGAGGGCGGTTTCTACCACGACGGCACCTACTCGTCGTTCCGCGAAGAGAAGCACGGCAAGCCGATTCCGAAGGACGTGCCGAACTGGCGCCTCGTGACCTTCGCGCAGGATCACGACCAGATCGGCAACCGCGCCGCCGGCGACCGCCTGTCGCAGACGCTCGGCTACGACCGCCTCGCCGCGGCCGCCGTGCTGACGCTCACCGCCCCGGGGACGCCCATGCTGTTCATGGGGGAGGAGTGGGGGGCTACCACGCCGTGGCAGTTCTTCACCTCGCACCCCGAACCCGAGCTCGGCAAGGCCACCGCCGAGGGTCGCATCGCCGAGTTCGAGAAGATGGGGTGGGACGAATCGACCGTCCCCGACCCGCAGGACCCGTCGACCTTCGAGAACTCCAAGCTCGACTGGGACGAAGCCGGCGAGGGCGACCACGCGCAGCTTCTCGGGCTCTACCGCGAGCTGGCGAAGCTGCGCCGCGAGCGCCCCGAGCTCACCGATCCCTCCCGCGATGGTCTCTCGGCCGTGGCGCGCGAGGCGACCGGTGGCCGGGTGTACGAGCTTCGGCGCGGTGATCTCGTGGTCGTGGTGAACCTCTCGGATGCCGAGGCCTCGGCATCCGTCGTCTCCGGCGCCCGCGTGCTGCTGGCGACGGCCGAGGGCGTCGTGCTCGACGGAACCGAGCTCACCGTCCCGGCGGGCGCGAGCGCGATCGCGGGTCCGGTCCTCTGATCCTGGTGTCGGTGCCGCGCTCCGGCGCTCCTGTGCGTCAGCCACGTCCGATGGATGCGGCACACGGCCAGGGGGACGGATGTTCCGGAGCGCGGCACGGCGACCATGGCTTCGTGGCGCGCGGCGACGCAGCCCGGCGGCGAGGAGGCCCCGGTGATCAGGCCGAGATCGCGAAGAGGCCGCCGATGCCGACCGCGTACAGAGCGAGCACCGTCAGCGAGTCGACGCCCATCCCGAGGAGGCGGCGCTGCGGCCGGAAGATCAAGCCGACCACGTACACGAGCGTCAGCAGCGCCGCCAGGGCGGTGAGGTAGATGTCCGCCGCGTTCGCGCGCGGGAGCACCGCCGAACCCGAGATCACCGTCGCGAGCAGGAACAGCACCGGCAGGAAGGCGTTGCCGCCGAAGATGTCGCTGATGGCGAGCTCGTCGTCACCCTGACGGATCGCCTGCAGGCCCGTGGAGATCTCGGGGAGCGAGGTCGCCAGCGCCAGCACCGTCGCGCCGAACAGCACGCCCGAGAGTCCGATCTGAGAGGATGCCGCGTCGCCCGCGCGCTCGAGCACGACGCCGGCGACGAGCGTGGCCAGCGCCGAGATCGAGAAGACGACCGCCGCCTTCTTGGTGCTCATCGATCGTTTCGGCTTCTGCGGCTTCGGACTCCGATCGGGAGCGCGCCCGTCTTCGTGCCACGGCAGGTGCGAGCCCGCGCGCTGGACGAGAAGCAGCCCCACGATCCACAGTGCGGAGATGAGCACGACGTCGGGCGTGAGCCGGAGGACTTCGAGACCGTCCGGGAGCTGGCTGCCGGCGATCACCACCGCCAGCACGGCGACCACGACGAGCCCTTCGAGCACGAGAGTGAGGGATGCCGCGCGGTAGGTGAGGGGTTTCACACCGCGCCCGCGCTTGCCGAACGCATCGAGGATCACCAGCACGACGGTCTGCAGGGCGATCCCGCCGAGGATGTTGCCGACCGCGACATCGAGGTTGCCCGAGACCGCTGCGGAGACGGTGATGGCGATCTCCGGCAGGTTGGTCGCCACCGCCAGCACGATCAGGCCGCCGAGCGCGCTCCCCAGGTGCAGACGGGCATCGAGCACGTCGGTGGCTTTGGACAGCTGGATGCCGGCGACCCACACGACCGCTGCGGCAGCGACGAAGATACCGACGAGGAGGGCGAAGGGGAGGGAGTCCACGTGCTGATTACAGCGCGCGCCCCCGCGGTGCCCGACCCGCTTGCGGGCGGGATGCCGAGGGTCTAACGGTCAGTCGACGGTGGGGCGGATCAGGCGCAGCACCCGCACGATGGCCGGGGGCAGCAGCACCACCGCCGCGACGACGAGCGCGGTCGCACCGATGGGTCCGCTCTGCGGTTCGCCGGTGAAGCGCTCGACGGCCAGCCAGCTCAGGCCCCACGCGAGAGCGAGCGCCGGCGTGATGCGCCAGCCGCTGCGCCACGCGATGGCGAGACCGATGACGGCGACCACGACCAGGACGGCGATGCCGATGGCATCCGCTGCCTCCTCCCAGCTCGGCGGAACGACGGTGGTGAGGAAGGCGGCGGTGTTCGCCACGGTGGCGAGGGTGACCCAGCCGAGGTGCAGGCCGGTCACGCCGTCGATGAGGACGGAGTCGGCGACGCCGCCGCGTGCGTCGCGGGTGGCGACGGCGACCTCGAACGTCCAGCCGAGGGCCGCGAGCAGCAGCACGATGTCGAGGACCGTGAGCAACAGGGTGCCGAAGCGCGCGGCCACCAGCCAGAGCCCGTTGAGGGTCATGGTGAGGGCGATGAGCCACCCGAGCGACCGCTGGCGGGGGGCGGTGCGCTGGCCCGGCAGGGCCTGCCACACGCCGTACGCGATGAGGCCGAGGTAGATGACCGACCAGATCGAGAAGGCGGGCCCGGCGGGCGCGAGGTAGGAGCCGTCGGTGTCGAGGGCTCCGCCCTGCTGATCCTGCACGGCGGAGTTGCCGAACGCCCCCGCTCCGATCACGGCCGCGATCAGCATGAACGACAGCGCGGAGAGGACGACGATCTGACGCGCGAGGTCGGAGCCTCGCCAGGTGCGTGAAGCGTTCATACCGAGAACACTAGAAAAGCTAGGTAAATCTATGAGGTGGGCTTGACAGGGAGAGCCCGGGTCGTCCAGCCGGCCGACGTTCAGGCGGCGACGGCGCGCGCCGCGAACGAGCGCAGCAGGCGTGTCGGCTGCTCGATCGAGGCGGTTCGCACGTGAGCGGAGACCTCGTCGAACGCATCGGCGTCGAAGTACCCCGCGTCGCGGTACACCCGCATGCGGGCGACGAACGCATCGGTGGTGGGTTCGGGATGGAACTGCGTCGCCCACAGACCCCGGCCCGCGCGATACGCCTGGACGGGGCACGCGTCGTTCTGCGCAAGCAGGGTCGCGCCGGGGGGCACGCTGTCGGTCCCCTCCTTGTGCGCCGTGAGCGCCTCGAAGCGGGGGCTCAGGATGCCGAACAGCTCGTCGTCGCGGCCGGCGTCGGTCAGCACGATGTCAGCGGGACCCGTGCCCTCGGGGTGCTGCAGCGTCACCACCCCGCCCAGCAGACGGGTGACGACGCCGATGCCGAAACAGGTGAACAGGGCGGCGGTGCGGCCCTCGATCGCGGTGGCGGCCAGCCGCTCCAGGTCGCGTTCCAGGCGACGCTGCCCGTCGGTCTTCTCGTTGTCGGTGACGTTGAAGGGGCTCCCGCCCACGACCACGGCCGCGAACCGCTCGATGTCGTCGGGAAGCGGCTCGCGCACCAGATCGTGGTGCACCAGGTCGTCGTCGCCGACCCCCAGGCCGTCGCGGAAGGACGCCCACTCGGCCACGGCCGCATCGCGCTGCGGGCGGACGCAGACATAGAGCAGGGGCGCGGTCACTCAGGGATTCTATGCAGGTCGATGCATCCTTCGGCGAGGCCGGGAAACCTGGCGAAACGTTCGGGGGTCGGGGTCACGTCACCGCGACGAGCGGGCCGTGCGTCCGCGGACGACGCCGACGAAGGCCTCGACGTCGGCGCTGGTGCGCTCTCGCACCCACGCGAGGGCGACCGTCGATGTCGGCCCGTCGCGCAGCACCCGGTACTCCACATCGCGCCGCTGATGTGCGCGTGCGAGCGACATCGGCATGATCACGACCCCCACCCCCGCGGCGACGGTCGCGACTGCCTCGGCGGTGTCGCTGGGAGCCGCGAACGCCGGGGCGGTGGCATCCGGGATCTCCGCGTTCAGCACATCGTCGAGGGGCACGATCACGACCTCGCCCGCCAGGTCGGCCGCATCGAGCTCTTCGGCGGCGGTCAGATCGGAGTCGGCGGACATCACGACGACCGGCCGTTCCTCGTACAGCGCGATGATGTGCAGGTCGTCGGGATCGTGGACCGGCAGACGCACCAGGGCGGCATCCACGTCGTCGAGGGCAGCGCGCTGATCGGCCACAGCGATCTCGCGCAGGACGAGGGCCACGTGCGGCATCCGTTCGCGCCATACGTCGATCCACTTGCCGGGGGTCGCTCCGGGAATCGCCCCGAGCACGAAGTCGCGCGGAGGCTCGGGGGGCGCGGGGGCGGCCCGCTGGCTCTTGGGTGTGTTCGTGCGGGGCCGCGGCGCCGATCTCGCGCCGCCGGCGCGGCGGGGAGCACCGGAACGTCCACGGGATCCGCCGCTGTTCGCCATGGTCCCAGGCTAGTCGTCGGCGGTAGCGTGGACCCATGATCGGCACCCCGGCCCTCGTCTTCGCCGGCCTCGCAGCCCTGCTGCACGTGTACATCTTCGTGCTCGAGAGCGTGCGGTGGACGCAGCCGAAGACGTGGAAGGTCTTCGGGATCGCCGACCAGCAGACGGCCGATGCGACCCGGCCGATGGCCTACAACCAGGGCTTCTACAACCTCTTCCTCGCGGTCGGCGCCGCCATCGGCATCGTGCTGTGGATCGTGAACGGCACCGGTGACGTCGCCGGGCGCACGCTGCTGCTCTTCTCGCTCGGCTCCATGCTGGCCGCCGCCCTCGTGCTCGTCACGTCGGGGCGCAAGTACCTGCGCCCCGCGAGCATCCAGGGCACACTGCCGCTCGTCGGGCTGGTGCTCACGCTGCTCGCCTGAGATCGACCCCTCCGGTTCGTGGCACGTCTCGGTGGTAGGGCTTCGCGCCGGGGAGGGGCGCGCGATGCACGGGCGGCGTTCGTGACGAGATCACCCGGGGGAGCGGGCGTGCTCGCGCGGGCGATGTGCCCGCGGTGTTCGTGACGAGATCGCCCGGGGAGTCGAGGTGCCCGCGCGAGTGATGCGGTCGCGGCGTTCGCGGCTGGACCTCCCGGAAGAGCGGTCGCCGCGCGGGGGCGGGAGCCGCGCGGGGCAGACGAAAACCCGCACGCTCCGAAGAGTCGTGCGGGTCGTGGATGCCGTGCGTGCGGTGGCTCAAGCGGCCAGGCGCAACCCCCGGCGGTCGGTGGCGACGGCTTCGCCGTCGTTGATGATCTCGTCGTCGCCGATCAGCGAGCCGACCGCGATGCGGGCGTTGTGGCCCACCTGCGTGCGAACGCCGATGTGAGCCCCCGCACCGATGACGGCACCGGCGCAGATGTGCGCGTGAGGCTCGATGTGAGCCTCGGGTCCGATCACGGCGTCGGACTCGATCCAGGCGCCACGGCCGACACGAACACCCGCGGCGATCTGCACGCCGGGTTCGACGTAGGCGCCGTTCTCGACCAGCGCCGACGGGTGGACCTTCGCGCCGTGCGCGACGAGTCCGCGACCATTGACGTGCTTGCGGTAACGCAGCGTCTCGCCGTGGTCGTTCTCGATGTCGATGTAGTTCTTTCCCACGATCCCCTCCGGTCGGTCATCGGGTGAGCCGACATGTATGACAACGGGTCCGGAAGACCCTTCATTCCCTCGAATGGTTCTTCGTCGCCCTCGTGCCGATCGGTTTTCTCGATGTCGAGAGACCCGATCGACGTTGTGTCGTCCCCTTGTTCTCGCACGCCGGGCCGGTCGGCGCGGGCGGGTTGACACGCGGGCCGGGGCGGTTCGTTCTCGCGCGGGCGCAGGCGCGGGCGCGGGCGCGGGCTCGGGCTCGGGCTCGGGCTCGGGCTCGGGGATCGGGCGCGGGGATCGCCGGTGCACGAGGGGAGGGGGCGGTGCCGGGGGTGGAGTGTCCGCGCCCGAGCGGAGGCGCCGGGTGCCGGGGCGGGCGGCGTCGGTCAGCCGGGCTGGCAGGTCGGGCACCAGTAGACGTTGCGCTCGCTCGTCGCCGACGCGCCGAGGCTGGTGGCGCGGATGGGCGTGCCGCACCGCCGGCACGGCGCGCCCTCGCGGCCGTAGACCCAGAAGCGGCGACCGGGCCTGCTGTCGCCGGTGAACGTGCGCTCGGGCCGCGGCAGGTTCGCCCGGATCATGCGCTCGCCGAGGGCGATCGTCGCCTGCGCGTCGATCTCGGTCGCGGGCGTGGTCGGCGCGATGCCGCGCACGAAGAGCAGCTCATTGGCGTAGACGTTGCCGAAGCCCGCGACGTTGCGCTGGTCGAGCAGTGCGACGTGGGCGGCGCGGTCGTCGGCGGAGACACGGCGCACGGCCTCGGCCTCGTCCCAGTCGTCGGCGAGCAGGTCGGGGCCGAGGTGGCCGATGACGGTGTGCTCGTCGGTCGTGCGCAGCACCTCGACCATGGCGAGGTCGAAGCCGATGGCATCCGCTCCCGCGACGCCGACGATCGCGCGCGCCTTGAAGGCGGGTCGTCGCCACCGCTCACCGGATCGGTAGACGTCCCACCGGCCCTCCATCTTGAGGTGCGAGTGCAGGGTGTACCCGCCGATCCGGTGCAGGAGGTGTTTCCCGCGGGCGGCGACCTCGTGCACCGTCTCGCCGCGCAGATCGGCCGTCGCGCTGCCCGGTACGCGGATGTCGAAGCGTGTCACGACCTTGCCGGCGAGGGCGGCGTGAAGCTTGGCCGCGGCGCGGTACACGGTGTCGCCCTCAGGCACGTGCAGCCTCCGTCCGGCGCGCGACGGCGCGCGCGCACGACGACCGGGCCCGCACGGGCGAGACCGACGGCTCAGGCACGGGCGGCCTCTCGCAGAGTGTCGCCCGCGGTGAGTTTGCGAAGCGTCAGCCCCTTCGGCGACTCGACGAACCCCGCCTCGCGCAGGGCCCGGCCGACCGCCGTGCCGTAGACAAACTCGCCGTTGACCTGTTCGACGGTCAAGGTCTCGAGGCGCCGCTTCTTCGCCGTCTCGGCGAGGTGGCGCGCGGCCGCCTGCAGGGGCGCCTCGGCGTCGGTGAAGGCGAGGGCGCTGCGACCCCCGCGCTCGAGGTAGAGGGTCAGCTCACCGTCGACGAGCACCACGAGTCCGCCGGCTTTGCGGCCCGGCCGATGGGTGACGCCCTCGAGGGCGGGCCATCCGAGGGCCGCCCCGTAGGGGTTGGCGGGGTCGGTCGCGGCGAGGGTGACCGTGCGCAGGGGTGGCGGGTCGGCCACCGCGGCGAATTCTCGGAGGCGGTCGACGGTCGACGATGCGGCGAACTGCGCCGCGCCGAGCTTCTCGATGACGTAGCCGCGTCGGCAATGGCCCGCCTCCTCGAACCCGGCGAGGATGCGGTACACCTGCGCGAAGCCGCCGGGCACACCCTCGGACTGCACCGCGCCGCGGGTGACGACCCCGTACCGGTCGAGCAGCAGGCTCGCCGTCGCGGTGGCGCGGGCTGCGGCATCCGGTTCGCGCTCGGGCAGGAGCGACCATCGACCACCGAGCGAGGGAGGTCGAGGGGCCGACGTCGCGCGAGGCATCGTCGCGCCGCGGTACATGCGGGCGCGCGGTGCCCGACGGGCGACGCGGTGCGACTGCCCGCCGCCGCTCAGCAGGGTGCGGACGGGGGCGAAGGTGTCGTTGGTGACCCGTCCCGCCCAGGTGAGCGCCCAGAGGGCGTCGTTGACCGACTGCTCGTTGTCGGCGCCCGCGAGCTGCTTCAATTGCGCGGCGAAGTAGGCTCCGCCGCCGGCGAGGGCGGCGAGAATGCGCGCTTCGAGCGAGTCGGGTGCGGGATCGTCGGCGTCTTCGGGATCTTGCAGCGTGAACGGTGCTGCTTCGGCCGGGTGCAGAGCGATCCAGCCGTCGCGTCCGGGGAGCGTGCCGTGGCCCGACCAGACCACCTCGCCGGTGGCCGTCAATTCGTCGAGCAGGGCGGGGGAGTAATCGGAGACGCGCGATGGGAGCACCAGGGACTCCCACGCGCTCGCCGGGATGGGCACGCCCGCCAACTGCTCGATGACGGCGAGCACCCCGTCGATGCCCTCGAGCGGGCGGCCGAGATGCTGCCAGACCGGCAGGAAGCGCGCATAGGCGGCCGGCGGCACCGGCTCGACGCTGCCGCGGATCGCGGCGAGGGAGCGCATGCGCAGACGTCGGAGCACCTCGACGTCGCACCACTCGGTGTCGTCACCACGCGCGGGGTCGCCGGTCCCCGAGCCGGTCGAAGGGGCGGGGAGGAAGAAGCCGCTCGCCAGACGCCCCTGCGACTCGAGCCGTTGCAGGGTGAGGCGCGCGACGGCGGTCCCGACGCCCAGCCGTTGCGCCACCGCCTCGGTGGTGAAGGGCGCGTGCGTGCGGGCGAAGCGCGCGACGAGGTCTCCGAGCGGGTCTGCGAGGGGTTCGAGGAAGGCGTTCGGGATGCCGACGGGCAGGGCCGCACCGAGGGCGTCGCGCAGGCGCCCGGCGTCTTCGATGCCGGCCACGCGCGAGACGCCGCCGATCGTGACGCGGATCGCGCGCCGGTCGTCGACGAGGGTCGCCAGGTGCCGCTCCGCCTCGGCGAGGGCGTCGGTCTCGGCATCGAGGCGCTCGGCGACCTCGGCGGCATCGAGCGGGCCGAGGATGCGCAGCAGATCGGCCACGCCTTCGACGCCTCGCGCGCGCCTGTCGGGGTCGAGGCGCTGGGCTTCGCGCTCGAACTGCGCGATGACGTCGGGGTCGAGCAGCTCGCGCATCTCGACCTTGCCGAGGAGTTCGCTCAGCAGGGCGGGGTCGACCGACAGGGCGGCCGCGCGCCGCTCGGCGAGTGGCGAATCGCCCTCGTACATGAACGCGCCGACATAACCGAACAGCAGATCGCGGGCGTACGGCGAGGGCTGAGACGTCGTGATCTCGACCAGGCGGATGCGGCGCTCGCCGATCTGCCGGGTCACCCGCAGCAGGGCGGGCAGGTCGTAGACGTCTTGCAGCACCTCGCGCAGCGTCTCGAGGATGATCGGGAAGGCGGGATGCCGCTTGGCGACCTCGAGCAATTGGGCGGAGCGCTGGCGCTGCTGCCAGAGCGGCGAGCGGCGGTTGGGGTTGAGCCGCGGCAGGAGCAGGGCACGGGCGGCGCACTCGCGGAAGCGCGAGGCGAACAGCGCCGAGCCACCGACCTCGTCGGTGACGATCTGCTCGAGCTCGTCGGGTTCGAAGACGAAGAGGTCGGCGCCGGGGGGTTCGGCCGCGGCATCCGGAACCCGGGCGATGATGCCGTCGTCGCTCGCGACGGCGGCGCCCTCGACCCCGAGCCGTTCGCGGATGCGCGCGTTGACCGCCAGCGCCCACGGGGAGTGCACCTGCATGCCGTAGGGCGAGTGCAGGATGATGCGCCAGTCGCCCACCTCGTCGCGGCTGCGTTCGACCGTGAGGCTGCGGTCGGTCGGCAGGCTGCCGGTGGCCTCGCGCTGCTCGGCGAGGTAGGACAGCAGGTTGGTGATGGCGTAGTCGTCGAGTCCGGACTCGCGCAGGCGTTCTTCGGCCTTGGCGCGCTCCGCTCCGGAGATGTCGCGCGAGAATTTGCCGAGCGCCTCGCCCAGCTCGGCGGGGCGGCCGATGCCGTCGCCGTGCCAGAACGGCAGCTTGCCGGGCTGACCGAAGGCGGGCACGACGTTGACGCGGTCGTGGGTGATCTCGACGATGCGCCAGCTCGTCGTGCCGAGCGTGAACACGTCGTTGACGCGCGATTCGTACACCATCTCTTCGTCGAGCTCGCCGACACGGGCGTTCTGGGTCTCGCCGGCCACGAACACCCCGAAGAGACCGCGGTCGGGGATGGTGCCGCCGCTGGTGACGGCGACGCGCTGGGCACCCGGTCGTCCCGTGAGCGTGCCCGCGTCGCGGTCCCACACCAGGCGGGGGCGCAGCTCGGCGAACTCGTCGGACGGGTAGCGGCCCGCGAGCAGATCGAGGGTGGCCTCGTAGGCCGAGCGGGGGAGCGAACGGAACGGCGCGCTGCGCTTCACCGTCTCGAACCACTCCTCGACGTCGATCGAGCCGAGCGCCGACGCGGCGACCGTCTGCTGGGCCAGGATGTCGAGCGGGTTCTGCGGCACCGAGATGGCCTCGATGCGTCCGGCGAGCATGCGCTCGGTCACCACGGCGGTGTGCAGCACGTCGCTGCGGTGCTTGGGGAACAGGGCCGCGCGGCTGACCTCGCCGACCTGGTGTCCGGCGCGCCCGACGCGCTGGAGTCCGGAGGCCGCGCTCGGCGGCGCCTCGACCTGGATGACGAGGTCGACCGAGCCCATGTCGATGCCGAGCTCGAGGCTGCTGGTCGCCACGACGCACCGGAGGGCGCCCGACTTCAGCTCGTCTTCGACCTGGGCGCGCTGCTCTTTCGAGACCGAGCCGTGATGGGCCTTGGCGAGGATCGCGGAGACGCCCGCGGACGATCCGGCCTGGGCCATCACACTCGCCGGCACCGTCGGCTCGGGCACGTCGATCCCGACGCGCTCGGCGTAGATCTCGTTGAGGCGCCCGGTGAGGCGTTCGGCGAGGCGTCGGGAGTTCGAGAACACGATGGTCGAGCGGCGTTCGAGAATGCGGTCGACGATCGCCGCTTCGACGTGCGGCCACACCGACCCCGCCATCTCGGTGCTCTCGGGTCGCTCGGAGAACCATTCGCCGTCGGCCGCCTCGTCGGGCGCGGGCGAACCCGGCGGAGGGGGCGGATTGAGCATGTCTTCGATGGGGACCACGACCGACAGGTCGAACGCCTTCGTCGCCTTGGGGGCCACGATGTCGACGGGCTGAGCGCCGCCGAGGAAGCGGGCGACCTCGTCGATCGGCCGCACGGTCGCCGACAGCCCGATGCGCTGCGCGGGCTCGTCGAGCAGCGCGTCGAGGCGCTCGAGGCTCACCGCCAGGTGGGCACCGCGCTTGGTCGCGGCGACCGCGTGCACCTCGTCGATGATGACCGTGTGCACACCGCGCAGGGTCTCGGCGGCCTGGCTCGTGAGCATGAGGTAGAGCGACTCGGGCGTCGTGATGAGGATGTCGGGCGGATCGGTGACCAGCTTGCGCCGGTCGCTCGAACTCGTGTCGCCCGAGCGCACGCCGACCGTCACCCCGGGGACCTGGATGCCGAGACGTCGGGCCGACTGCCCGATTCCGACGAGCGGCGAGCGGAGGTTGCGCTCCACGTCGACGCCGAGCGCCTTCAGGGGTGAGATGTAGAGGACGCGGGTGTTGGTCGGTGGGGCTTTCGGCGCTGCTTTCTTGCCGCGGCGCGGGGGCTCGGCATCCGGAGTCTCGGGCGCCTTCTCGCGGAAGATGCGGTCGATCGCGAAGAGGAACGCCGACAGCGTCTTGCCCGAACCGGTGGGCGCGACGACGAGTGCGTTGCGCCCCGAGGACACGGACTCCCACGCGCCCTTCTGCGCGTTGGTGGGAGCGCTGAAGGCGCCACGGAACCAGTCCTGCGTCGCAGGACCGAATCTCTCCAACACGTCGGCCATGCCGACATCCTCTCCCGGACCTCCGACATCGGGTCGGGGTTGACGTTCGCCGGTCGCGGAACGCACCTCTCGTCGGGCACCGGCGGCGGCGCTGCGAGCCGGCCTCGGGGCACCTTCCCTCAGGCGCTGGGCCAACGGCGGCGGCGACGGGAGCTGACCTCACGGCACCTTTCGCAGACCTCCGTCCGCCAGCTCGACCCGCAGATCGAGGTCGAGCCGCTCGAGGAACGCGTCGTCGTGACTCACCACGAGAACGGCGCCCCGGTACGCCCGCACGGCCGTGACCAGTTGCTCGACGGTGTCGAGGTCGAGGTTGTTCGTCGGCTCGTCGAGTACCAGCAGCTGCGGCGGCGGATCGGCCAGGAGCACCCGCGCCAGGGCGACGCGGAAGCGCTCGCCGCCCGAGAGGGTGCCGACGGGACGGGTCACGGCATGCCCCCGCACGAGGAAGCGTGCGAGCCGATCCCGGAGCTGCGCGACCGGGACCGACGGCGCTGCGGCGGCGACGGCGTCGAGAACGGATGCCGTGTCGTCGAGACCGTCGAGCCGCTGCGGGAGATAGCCGATGCGATTCACGCTCGCCGTCGCTCGAACGGATGCCGAGTGCTCGGTGTCGCCGAGGACGAGACGTCGCAGCAGCGTCGTCTTCCCCACCCCGTTCCGCCCCACCAGTGCGACGCGCTCGCGGCCGGTGACGATCCACTCGCGCTCGTCGTCGCCGAGCGTCAGGATCCGCCGCCCGGCCGCGTTCTGCGGGTCGGGCAGGTCGATGCGCACCACGTCGTCGTCGCGCACCCGTGCCGATGCCTCGCTCAGCGCCGCCCGCGCGGCATCCTCCTTCCCCCTCATCTCGGCGCTGAGCCGACCGGCGCTCACCTGCGCCGCGTTGGCCCGCCCGCCCGCGATGATCTTCGGGACCCGCTTCTCGACCTGCGCCTTGTGCGCGACGCGCGACCGGGCGGCGAGCTTGTCGGACGACTCGATGCGCTGCCGGCGCTCGCGCCGAAGCGATCGCTCCGCGTCGCGCTCGGCGCGCACGGCGGCCTCCTGCTCCGCGTCGCGATGCTCCCGCCACGCGCTGTAGGGGCCGCCGACGACGCTGAGGGTCCGGCCGTACAGCTCGGCGGTGGCATCCATCACCTCGAGCAGGGCGACGTCGTGGCTGACGACGACCAGAGTCCCGGGCCAGGACCGCACGAGCTCGTACACGCGCGCCCGCGCGTCGCGGTCGAGATCGTTGGTCGGTTCGTCGAGGAGCGTGATGTCGGCCGCACCGGCCCGCAGCCCGACGAGCGCGGCCAGCATGGTCTCACCGCCCGACAGCTCCCCGATCGTGCGGTCGAGGGCATCGGATGCCAGACCCGCCTCGGCGAGCAGCGTCTGCGCGCGCGCCTCGACGTCCCAGTCCTCGCCCACGGCGTCGAAGTGGTGCGGCGCGACATCGCCCGACTCGATCGCGCGCACGGCGGTGAGCGCCCTCTCGACGCCGAGGAGCGCGGAGACGGGGCGACGCGGATCGGCGGCGAGACGCTGCGGGAGCAGGGCGACGTCACCGGATGCCGAGACGGTGCCGGACGTCGGGGCGATCCGTCGCGCAGCGAGGCGCAGGAGCGTGGACTTGCCGGCGCCGTTACGGCCGACGAGGCCGGTGCGTCCTCGGCCGAGGGCGCCAGAGACGTCGTCGAGGGCGACGGTCCCGTCGGGCCAGACGAGGCGGACGTGGTCGAAGACGAGGGACGGGGAGACGGCTGACATGGGGAACTCCGGGAACGCGGGATGCGCGGACACCGGACCCGTCCGCGTCAGCGGAGGGCGGCCGAGAAAACGGCGGGTCGACGGGTCAGCGCGCGGACAGGGGCGCGGAAGCGTCGACGATCTTCACCGGAGGGGACCTCGTTCTCGGGGACAGGGCTGTCTACGGTAGCCGATGACCGGCAGTGACGGAACCCCTCTGCGCCGCGGGCGCCCCGGTTCGGTCTCCGTCGGGGTGCGATCCCCCGTCGCTCCCGCTCACGTCGTGGCCTGTGCGGCCATCTCGCCGAGCCGCGCGTCGAGGAACGCCCGGACGTCGTCGAGCTCGTCCTGCGAGATCGAGTGGGTGAGTCCGGGGTAGACGCGCCCGCTCAGTTCGCTGTGCACGGGGAGCCACTGCGCCGTCGCGTCGACGAGGGCCGGTGGGATGACGTCGTCGGCGGCGCCGCGACCCCAGAACACCGGGGGGCGCCGCTCGGCCAGGACGATGTCGCCGGGGAGCTCCCCGCCCGCCGCATAGCCGGCGAGCACCACCGCGAACGAGACGGCGTAGGGCGCCGCCCGCAGGGTCTGCAGCGCGACCGCACCGCCCTGCGAGAACCCGAGCAGGCCCACGGGCGCCTCGCCCACGGCATCCTGGATCCACGACAGCAGCGCCCGCGCAGCGAGGGTGACGGCGTCGGGGTCGCGGCCGTCGAGCCCCTCGATCGGGTACCACGACGCACCGGGCATGGGCCAGGGCGGGGCCAGCGGCGCACGCACGCTCGCCACGACGAAAGCCGGGGGCAGGGAGGGCACGAGACCGAACAGGTCGTGCTCATCGGAGCCGTAGCCGTGCAGGAGCAGCAGCACGGGCCGGTCGCCGCGCTCGTGCGCGGGGACCGACCAGCGCACGACGGACGGGTCGAGAGAGGGATGCGCGCTCATGCGGCCATTGTGGCAAAGGCCTCCGACACCGGCGCCGTGGTCGCTGAAGGGAGGGGATTGCGGCGGCGGAGGAGTGCCGGCGAGGGGTGCGCCCTCCCGTGCCCGGATCTCCTCCGCTCGCCCGGTGACGGGCGTCCGCGCGCTCCGGAGCAGCCGCCCGCGACCGCGTCCGCTCGCGGCGGACACGCGGCACACGCGGCGGACGGTTGATATACAGGGAGCATGCCCGTGCGTACCCCCGATCCCGAACCCGGCGACAACGGCGACGAGCGCGAACCGCTCGCCGCGTCCTTCTCGGGCGCGCCCGGCACCCCCAACCCGAATCCGGGATGGCTCAGCGAGGTCGAGCTCGCCGAGGCGCGGCGCCGCCTGCCGATGCTCTACGTCGAGGCGCTGCCCGTGCGCACCGACGGCATGGGCGCGGTCACCCAGGTCGGCATCCTGCTGCGCGCGACGCCCCTGGGCGAGATGACCCGCACGCTCGTGTCGGGTCGCGTGCGCTACGGCGAGACCGTGCGCGACGCCCTCTTCCGTCACCTCGAGAACGATCTCGGGCCGATGGCCTTCCCGCTGCTGCCGCCCCAGCCGACGCCGTTCACGGTCGCCGAGTACTTCCCCCTGCCGGGCGTGAGCGCGTTCCACGACGACCGCCAGCACGCGGTGTCGCTCGCGTACGTCGTGCCGGTCACGGGCACCTGCGAGCCGCGTCAGGACGCGCTCGAAGTGACGTGGCTCTCGCCGCAGGAGGCGGCATCCGACGCCCTCTCCGACGAGATGGAGGGCGGTCGCGGAACGCTCATCCGCCTGGCGCTCGCGTCGGTGGGCGCCCTGCGCTGACCGTCGACACCGGATGCCGTCCCCCCGGCGTCCCGGGTGGGCCGGCGCCGCCGCGCCGGCCCGCGCCGTCAGGGGCCGTTGCCGGTGTCGGAGGCGCTGTCTAGGGTCGGAGGATGCCGGATTCTCCCCTGGAACCCCTCGCCCTGCCCCGCGACCTCGACGGCTGGCGCGTCTTCGCCGACGAGCGCCCGCGACGGCTGCTCGATGACGTCTCCGCGATCGACGCGCGACTCGTCGCCGAGACCGCGCTGACGCTCCGCGAACGCCTGGCGCTGTGGAACGACGCCGACATCGCGCTCTCCGAGGCGGCCGCCCCCTCGCATCTCCTCAGCGAGTCGCACCCCGACGCCGGGGTGCGCGACGCCGCCGAGAAGCAGGCGCAGGCCGTCGACGCGGTGCAGTCGCGACGACTGCTCGACCGCGCGCTGTGGAACGTCTTCGCCGACGCCGACCCCACGGGCCTCGAGCCCGATGAGCGGCGCTTCCTCGACCACGTGCGCCGCGACTTCCGCCGGGGCGGCGTCGATCTCGCGGATGCCGAGCGCGAGCGCGTGCGCGAGCTCACCGAGCGCGACACCGAGCTGTCGCTGGCGTTCTCGCGCCACATCCGCGATGGGCGCCGCGAGATCCGCGTGCCGGCGGACGCCCTGGACGGCCTGCCCGACGATTTCGTCGCCGACCACCCCGCCGACGCGGAGGGGATGGTCACGCTGACCACGGAGTACACCGACCTCATGCCGGTGCGCGAGTACGCCCGCGACCGATCGGTGCGGCACGCCCTCGTCGGGGCCTACAACGACCTCGCGTGGCCCGAGAACGAGCCCGTGCTCGCCGAGTTGCTCGCGGTGCGCGCCGAGCGGGCGGCGCTGCTCGGCTACGGCGACTGGGCCGACTACGAGACCGAGACGCGCATGATCGGTTCGAGCGCGGCGGTGGCGGCGTTCCTCGAGCGCGTCGCCGACGCCGCGGCGCCCGCCGCGGCCGCCGAGTACGAACGCGTGCGCGAGCGTCTCCGGCGCGACGACCCCGCCGCCGACGCCGTCACCATCGCCGACTTCTGGTACGTGCTCAGCGCCCTCAAGCGCGAGGAGTACGACGTCGACGCGCAGCTCGTGCGCTCGTACTTCCGCTTCGACCGGGTGCTCGACGGCGTTCTGGCGACCACGGGGCGACTGCTCGACCTCGACTACGTCCCCGTCGACGCGCCGTCGTGGCACGACGACGTGCGCACCTACGACGTCGTGCGGGCGGGGGAGCGTCTCGGGCGCATCCACCTCGATCTGCACCCGCGCGAGGGCAAGTACAACCACGCGGCGTGCTTCGGGCTCGCCCCCGGCATCGTCGGCCGCACGCTTCCCGAGTCGGTCCTGCTCTGCAACTTCTCGCGCGGCCTGCTCGAGCACGACGAGGTCGTAACCTTCTTCCACGAGTTCGGACACCTCGTGCACGACATCCTCGGCGGTCATCAGAAGTGGGCGCGATGGACGGGCGTGGCCACCGAGTGGGACTTCGTCGAGGCGCCGAGTCAGCTGCTCGAGGAGTGGGCGTGGGATGCCGAGGCGCTCGCCGCGTTCGCGCAGAACGACGCGGGCGAGGCGATCCCCGCCGACCTCGTCGCACGCATGCGCACCGCCGACGCCTTCGGGCGAGGCCTCGAGGTGACCCGCCAGCTCGGGCACGCCACGACCTCGTACCGGCTCCACGTCGAGCGCCCGACCGACCTGCGGGCGGCGGTCGACGGGTACTACCGTGCCGCGAGCCCGGTCGCACCCCTCGACGGCTCGCACTCGTACGCCGGTTTCGGCCACCTCACCGGGTACGGCGCCTGCTATTACACCTACCAGTGGAGCCTGGTCATCGCGCGAGACCTGCTGTCGGCCTTCGACGACGACCTGTTCGACGCCGGAACGGCCCTGCGCTACCGCCGCGAGATCCTCGAGCCCGGCGGCACGCGCGACGCCCGGGATCTCGTCGAGGCGTTCCTCGGGCGCGAGAGCGCGTTCGACGCCTACCGGGACTGGCTCGCGGGAGCGTGAGCGGCGACGCCGCGGCATCCTGCATCCGGATGCCGCGGCCCCCTTCGGTGTCCGGTCGCCGGGTACGGGATCGGGGACCGAGGGCCGGTGCGTGCGGGCGACCGGGTGGTCGGCGCCCGTCCGGGGCGCGGCCCAGACTCCTCAGGCCGTCGTCTCGCGCGCGATCGCCGCGACGAAGGCGTCGATGTCGGCCTCGGTCGTGTCGAACGAGCACATCCACCGCACCTCGCGGCGCAGCTCGTCCCAGTCGTAGAACCGGAAGCTGTGGCGCAGGCGATCGGCGACCCCGGCCGGCAGGGTCGCGAACACGCCGTTGGCCTGCGTCGGCTGGGTGAACTCCACGCCCCGGATCGAGCCGTCGGCGAGCCCCGCCTCCACACCGGCGCGCAGGCGCTGCGCCATCGCGTTCGAGTGCCGGGCGTTGCGCAGCCACAGGTCGTCCTCGAGCAGGGCGACGAGCTGCGCCGAGACGAAGCGCATCTTGCTCGAGAGCTGCATGTCGAGCTTGCGGAGGTAGGTGAGTCCGGTGGATGCCGCAGGGTCGAGCACGACGATGGCCTCGCCGATCATGGCGCCGTTCTTCGTCCCTCCGAAGCTCAGCACGTCGACGCCCGCATCGCGGGTGAAGGCCCGCAGCGGCACGTCGAGCGCCGCCGCGGCGTTGGCGATGCGGGCACCGTCCATGTGCAGGCGCATGCCGTGGCCGTGCGCGTGCGCCGCGAGCTCGCGGATCTCGTCGACCGTGTAGAGGGTGCCGAGCTCGGTCGACTGCGTGATCGAGACGACGAGCGGCTGCGCGCGGTGCTCGTCACCCCAGCCCCACGCCTCGCGGTCGACGAGCTCGGGGGTGAGCTTGCCGTCGTCGGTGGGCACGGTGAGCAGCTTGATGCCGCCGACCCGCTCGGGGGCACCCCCCTCGTCGACGTTGATGTGCGCGGTGGAGGCCGAGATCACGGCGCCCCAGCGGGGGAGCATCGACTGCAGTCCCACCACGTTGGCGCCCGTGCCGTTGAAGACCGGGTAGACCTCGACGCCGTCGCCGAGCAGGCCCGTGAAGAGCTCCTGCAGGCGGGCGGTGTAGACGTCTTCGCCGTACGCGACCTGGTGACCCTCGTTGGCCGCGGCGATCGCGGCGAGGACGTCGGGGTGGATGCCGGAATAGTTGTCGGAGGCGAAGCCGCGCACCGATGTGTCGTGGAGGGAAGTCACCTGTCCAGCGTAACTTTTCCCGGCTCCTCCCCAACGGGACTCTTTCCCCGGTTCCGCCCGGGCGGGGCGCGGTGTCGGGGGTCCCCGCGACAATGGAGGGATGCGGTTGGATCCCGAAGCCCTCAGCATCGCCGGCGAGATGTTCTCCGCCTCGGCGATGATGCGAGCCGACCGTCTGCTCGTCTACGGCTCGGTCGAGGTCGGCGACGCACGGTCGATCAGCGGGGTCATCGTGGTCTCGGCGCAGTCGTTCGGGGCCGCGGGGTACGAGCACCTCGAGCTGCGGGTGCCCGCGGACTTCTCGCGGCTGTCGGGGTGGTGCTCGTGCGGGCGCGGTCCCGAGTGCGAGCACTCGTGCGCGGCCGCACTCGTGCTGTTCGACCGCATGATCTCGGCGGGTCGTCCGCCCCGCCCCGAGTGGCAGCGCTCGCTCGATGAGTTGTTCTCCGCGGCGCCCGTCGTCGACGACGAACCGCCCTTCGAACTCTGCCTCTTCCTCGCGATCCGCCGTGGCGGAGGCTACGGCCGCAGCACCGCTCTCACCCTCACCGCGCGACCCGGGGTGCGCGGCACCCGCGGCACGTGGATCAAGGGCCGGGCCGGGTGGTCGGCTCTGGCGACCCTGCCCGCCGATCCGCGGGCTCGAGCCGCACTCGACAGCCTCGGGCGACTGGGGCGCTCCGGCTCCGGCGCATACATGTCCGACGAATGGATGCCGCTCTCCGCGGTTCCCCCGCACTCGCTGTGGCTGCAGCTGGAGGCCGTGATCGCCGCCGGGGTCCCGCTCGTGTCGGGAGCCGGGGCCCACCACCCCGTGCGTATCGCCGACACGCCCGCGACCGTCGCGGTCGCGCTCGACCGTCGCGGTTCGAGCCTGCACGTGCGCGGTGTCGTTCAGGGCGTCGACGAGGAGACGGCCGCCCTTCCGTCGTGGGTGGTGGGCGACCCGGCGGTCGCGGTGGCCTTCGTGGCCGACCGCGACGGTGACGACGAACGCCTGACGCTCGCCCGGTTGTCGACGCCCGCCGTGGGGCCCGTGCGCGGGCTGCTCGCCCGATCAGGGGCGCTCACGGTCGACGAGGGCGGTTCCGACACCTTCCTCCGCGAGTACCTGCCGCGGCTGCAGCTCGACGCACCGGTGGTGTCGCCGCGAGGCACGGTGGAGGTGCCGACCGCACCGCGTCCGGTGCTGGAGGTGCGCGTCGAGCACGGCGACGGAGCGACGACCGTGGCGACGCGCTGGGACCGCTCGCCCACGCACGGTCGACGCCATGACGACCATGAGCGAGAGGTCTGGGCCGCCGTCGCTGCGATCGCCGACGAGCTGCGGATCGACATCCCGGGGCCGTTCTCGACGGGCAGGGCGCCGGCTCGCGCGTTGGCTCCCGCGGCGGCCGCGCTGTTCGTGGTCGAGGCGCTGCCGCGTCTGCAGTCTCTCGACCACGTGCGGGTCGAGCGCATCGGCGACGATCCCGCCTACCGGGCATCGCCCGAGGCGCCCGTCGTGCACCTGAGCACCGGTGACGACGACGGCAGCGACTGGTTCGACCTCCATGCGCGGGTGAGCGTGGGCGAGGTCGAGGTCGACTTCACCGCGCTCTACACCGCCCTGGCGCTCGGCGACCGGGTGCTCTTCCTCGGCGAGGGCGAGTACGTCCGGCTCGACACCCCCGAGTTCGACCGTCTGCGCGCGGTGATCGACGAGGCCCGGACCCTCGCCGACCGACCCGTCGACGAGCTCAAGCTCAACCGCTACAACGTGGGCCTGTGGGACGACCTGTCCGAGCTCGGCATGCTCGCCGCGCACGAGGCCGAATGGTGGCTGCGCGTCCGCGGCCTGACCGACGAGGCCGCCCTGACCCCGGTCGACCCGCCGGCGTGCCTGCGGGCGACGCTCCGCGACTACCAGCGCACCGGTCTCGACTGGCTGCACTTCCTGCGCACGCAGGGACTCGGCGGCATCCTCGCCGACGACATGGGACTCGGCAAGACCGTCCAGGCCATCGCGATGATGGAGGCCGCGCGCGCCGACGAACCCACGATGGCCCCGTTCCTCATCGTCGCGCCCACCAGCGTCGTGGGCAACTGGGCCCGCGAGTGCGCCCAGTTCGCCCCCGAGCTCGACGTGCGCGTGATCACGGCGACGCGGGCGCGACGCGCGACGAGCATCGCCGACGCGGCAGCGGGAGCGCACGTCGTGGTCACCAGCTACGCGCTCTTCCGGCTCGAGCAGGAGCAGTACGCCGAGATCTCGTGGTCGGGACTGGTGCTCGACGAGGCGCAGCAGATCAAGAACCCGTCGTCGAGGGGGTACCGCGCCGCCCGTGCGCTGGCCGTGCCGTTCACTCTCGTCATCACCGGCACCCCCATGGAGAACAACCTCCTCGAACTCTGGGCTCTCGTCTCGCTGGTGGCGCCGGGCCTGCTCGGCACCCGCGAGTCGTTCACCGAGCTGTACCGCACGCCCATCGAGAAGCGCTCCGACGGTGAGCGCCTCGATCTGCTCCGTCGGCGCATCCGCCCGTTCCTGCTGCGGCGCACCAAAGAGCTCGTGGCCTCCGAGCTGCCGCCCAAGCAGGAGACCGTCCTCGAGGTGACCCTGCATCCGGCGCACCGCAAGCTGTACGACCGGCGCTTCCACCGGGAGCGCCAGCGCCTGCTGGGGCTGCTCGACGCCGACGCCGACGGCAACCGCTTCGCGATCTTCCGCTCGCTGACGATGCTGCGGCAGCTGGCGCTCGACCCTGCGCTCGTCGATGAGGGCGAGGCGCCGTCAGCGAAGCTGGACGCTCTCGAAGAACTGCTCGTCGAAGCCGCCGCCGAGGGGCACCGCGTGCTCGTCCTCAGCCAGTTCACGCGCTTCCTGCGTGCGGCGCGACAGCGATGCACCGACGCGGGGGTCGCGTCAGGATATCTCGATGGCGCGACCACCGACCGGCAGACCGAGATCGATCGGTTCCGCGACGGCGACGACCCCGCCTTCTTCGTCTCGCTCAAGGCCGGCGGAGTGGGCCTCAATCTCGTCGAGGCCGACTACGTGGTGCTGCTCGACCCCTGGTGGAACCCCGCCGTCGAAGATCAGGCGATCGACCGGGCGCACCGCATCGGGCAGACGCGTCCCGTCATCGTCTACCGGCTGGTGTCGGCCGACACGGTCGAGCAGAAGGTCGTCGCCCTGCGCGAGGCGAAGGCCGACCTGTTCGCCCGTGTCCTCGACGGCGGTGACGGCAGCGGTGAGACGTTCGCGGGCGGGCCGCGGTTGACCGCCGACGACATCCGCAGCCTGCTCGACTGAGGCATTCTGTTGAGACATCTCGTAGGGCGGGACGCTGCCCGACCGAGGCGTCCGGGCCGAGGGCTTCCGCCCGGCGGGACACCGCTCGCCTGCGGCCTCCTGGCCGAGAGGTTCGCACAGCGGGACGCTGCCCGACTGAGGCGTCCGGGCCGAGGGCTTCCGCCCGGCGGGACACCGTTCGACCATGGCGGATTGATCGTCCGGAGCGACCGGTAGGAGAACGCGTCCCGCCCGGGGCCTCCGGCGCTCGCCGCAGCACAGGCTCTGGCCGATGTCGGAGGTCGGGTCTAGCGTGATGGCCATGTCCGACGCCCAGCCCTCGCCCACCCCCGCCGGGTCGATCGTCGCGCCAGTCGGCGGCAACCGCACCTTCCTCGCGGTGCTGATCAACACCGCCGCGGCCAACGTGACCACCAGCTTCCTGTGGTTCGCGCTGACCTTCTGGGTCTATCTCGAGACGCGCTCGGTGCTCGCGACGGGCATCGTCGGGGGCGCCTACATGCTGCTGCTCGCCCTCTTCGCGATGGTGTTCGGCTCCATCGTCGATCGGCACCGCAAGCACCGCGTGATGGTGTTCTCCGGCCTCGTCACCCTCACCGCGTTCCTCGTGGCGGGCGCGCTGTGGCTGGCTTTTCCCGAGGCCGCCCTGCTCGATCTGGGCGGGCCGTGGTTCTGGCTGTTCTCGGGCGTCATCCTCGCGGGCGCCGTCATCGAGAACATGCGCAACATCGCCCTGTCGACCACCGTCACGCTGCTCGTGCCGGTCGAGCGCCACGCGAACGCGAACGGTCTCGTCGGCACCGTGCAGGGCTTGGCCTTCGTCGTCACCAGCGTGTTCAGCGGACTGTCAGTGGGCTTCCTCGGCATGGGGTGGACCCTCGCGATCGCGATCGTGCTGACCCTCGTCGCCCTCGTCCACCTGCTGACGATCCGCTTCGCCGAAGAACGTCCGGCGGCCGGTGCCGAACGCAGCCCGATGGTCGACCTCGGGGGAGCCGTCCGCGCTGTCCGCGCGGCTCCCGGGCTCTTCGCGCTCATCGTCTTCTCGACCTTCAACAACCTCATCGGCGGCGTCTACATGGCGCTCATGGATCCCTATGGGCTCGAGCTCTTCAGCGTGCAGGTGTGGGGTCTGGTCCTGGGGGTCACCGCGACGGGCTTCATCATCGGTGGTGGGCTGGTGGCGAAGTTCGGCCTCGGCAAGAACCCCATCCGCACGATGCTGTGGATCGTCATGGGAATGGGGGTACTCGGCGCGGTCTTCGTGATCCGCGATTGGTGGTGGCTCTACGCCGCGGGCATCTGGGTCTACATGGCGCTCATCCCACCCGTCGAGGCCGCGGAGCAGACCGTCATCCAGAAGGTGGTCCCCTTCGCCACCCAGGGACGCGTGTTCGGTTTCGCCGCCGCGTTCGAGTCCGCCGCGGCGCCGGTGACGTCGTTCCTCATCGCCCCGATCGCCCAGTTCGCGATCATTCCCTACATGGAGGGCTCCGACGGCCGTGCCACGTGGGGCTGGCTGCTCGGCGACGGTGAGTCGCGCGGCATCGCTCTCGTCTTCGTGTTCGCCGGTCTCGTGATGGTGGTTGCGGCCTCGCTCGCCTTCTTGACCCGGTCGTACCGCATTCTGTCGCAGCAGTACCGCACGGCCGAGGTCAACGCCGACGTCGTCCAGGCAGCGGGCGACACCGCCCCGACCGGCGACGCGGCGGAAACGCCCGCTCCGGGCGCGCGCGAGCCCCTCGCCGGTTCCGGGCGCGCCAAAGAGTCGAGCGCGACCGTGCCGGAGCCGGCATCGCGGGGTCTGCACGGCGAACCGCCTCGCGACGAGAGCTGAGACCTACCGACATCGCGCGCACGAGCTGAACACCGGCGAAGCTCGAGCGGCGTCAGCCCGGCGGCTCGATGTCGATCACGACGTCGTTCCACGCCGTGGCGTCGTCGTCCCAGAGCGCCACGACCGACGCCGCGAGAGCGTCCTCGAGCCCCTCGAGGGACGTGACGCGGAAGATGACGGCCGCGGCCGTCGCGCTCCGCCC
This sequence comes from Microbacterium enclense, assembly GCF_001456955.1. Lineage (GTDB taxonomy): Bacteria > Actinomycetota > Actinomycetes > Actinomycetales > Microbacteriaceae > Microbacterium > Microbacterium enclense. Next base: position 350,145 of record NZ_KQ758467.1, read on the forward strand.
CGCGTCGCGCGCGTGCTTCGTGTACCCCTGGGCGACCGCGCGCACCCACGCCTCCGACGCGGCCTTCACCGCCGCATAGTTGGCGCCGCCGGCGAGGGGCCGCTCGACCGCCGTCGATGACACGATCGCGAGTCGCCCGGCATCCGACGCACGCAGGTCGGCGTCGAACGCGCGACTCACGTGCCGCAACGCCGTCAGCGAGCGCAGAAGGAAGGCGAAGTCGTCGTCGCTCTGCCCGGCGAGACCGCCGCCGCCCCGCCACCCCCCGACGAGGTGCAGGATGCCGTCGACCCCGCCGCGAGCGCTGTGGACGCGGTCGCGCAGCGCGTCGACCTCGTCCGCAGCGGTGAGATCGCAGCGCTCGATCGCGAGGTCGGGCATCTCCGCAGCGAGTCGCGCGAGACGTTGGCGGTTGCTTCCCACGACCACGACGTGCGCCCCGGCGGCCGTCAGCGCCCGCGTACTCGCGCGACCCGCCGCGCTCGTTCCGCCGGCGAGCAGCACCGTCCGCCCGCGCACTCCTTCGTCGATGATCATCTCGTCCGCCGTCAGTCGGTCGCGCGGATCCCCTCGGTCGACGCGATCACGGGTCGCATCTTCTTCTCCAGTGCCTCGAAGAACATCGACAGGGGGAACTCGTCGTCGAGCACCGCGTCGGTGTACCCCTTCGGGAGCCCCGCGAGCACGTCATCCGGCAGCCCCCGCGCCCACACCGACGCCGGGTGCGGCGTGACGACCGACCGCACGAGGTCGTAGGCGGCGAGCCAGTGCGCCGTCTTGGGACGGTCGATCGAGCGCCAGTAGAGCTCGTCGATCGCGTCGGCCAACGCCACGACGGCCGCGGGGACCTCGGCCCAGTCGAAGGCGAGCGAGGTGTCGGTCCAATGCAACACGCGACGCTGGTGCAACCACGCGAACAGCAGCTGGCCGCCGAGACCGTCGTAATTGCGCACGCGCGAGCCGGTGATGGCGAAGCGGAAGATGCGGTCGAAGATCACCGCGTACTGCACGAGCTCGGCGTGCTCGAGCATCGCCCGCTCGGCAGCATCCAAGTCCGGTTCCTTAGCCTGTCGAAGAGACAGGCGCGCCTGCAGCGCGACGCTCTCGCGGAACGCGGTGAGGTCGCACCGCAGCTCTTCGAGCGAATAGAGGAAGAACGGCATCCGCTGCTTGATCATGAACGGGTCGAAGGGCAGGTCTCCGCGCATGTGCGTGCGGTCGTGGATCAGATCCCACATGACGAAGGTGCGCTCGGCCAGTTCCTGGTCGTCGAGCAGGCGGGCGGCGGCCTCCGGCAGGTCGAGCTTGGTGATCTCGGCGGCGGCGCGGGTGACGCGGCGGTAGCGGGCGGCCTCGCGGTCCTGGAAGATCGCGCCCCACGTGAAGGCGGGCACTTCGCGCATGGCGACCGTCTCGGGGAAGAGCACCGCCGAGTTGGTGTCGTAACCCGAGGTGAAGTCGATCAGGCGCAGCGAGACGAACAGCCGGTTGGTGTACTCCGTCTCGAGGCGCGCGATGAACTCGGGCCAGATCGCCTCGACGAGGAGTGCCTCGACGTGCCGGTCGCTGGAGCCGTTCTGCGTGTACATGGGGAACACGACGAGGTGGCGGATGCCGTCGACGCGGTGCTCTTGCGGCTGGAACGCCACCAGGGAGTCGAGGAAGTCGGGAACGCCGAGCCCCTCCTCGCGCCAGCGGCGGAAGTCGTCGACCGAGGCGGCGAGGTACGCGGTGTCGTGGGGGAACAGCGGTGCGAGCGCCTCGATGGCGGTGATGACGTCGTCGATGAGCGGTGCGGCGGCGGCGCCGTCGTCGATCGAGCCGTCTTTCGCCTGCAGCGTTTGAAGGGCTGCGGCGGCGCTCTTGAGGCGGCGCCAGGCGGGGGTGCGTTCGACGGCGTCGACGCCGAGACCGGCGATCAGATCGGCGTCGTCACGGGTGGGCGTGGCGATGGTCATGGCATCCTCCGCTCATGTCTGTAAATATTCCTGCGTCAGTGCGATGCTAACGGAAAAACTACGGATGCCGCCAGGGGCGCGGTGGGCGGTCCTGCTACTGTCGAGCCCATGACCGAGGCTCCCGCGCCCCGCGCCCCGCGTCTCGACGACGCCGTCGACGCCGCGATCGTGCGCGAGATCTCGCTCGACGCCCGGGCCACGCTTTCGCACCTGTCGGACCGGGTGGGGCTGTCGGTCTCGGCCGTGCAGTCGCGCCTGCGCCGTCTGGAGTCCCGCGGCATCGTGAAGGGGTACCGCCCGGTGCTCGACGCCGAGGCCCTGGGTCGGCCGCTCGCCGCGCTCGTCGAGATCACCCCGCTCGACCCCGCCCAGCCCGACAACGCCCCCGAGCTCCTCGCCCACCTCAGCGCGATCGAGGCCTGCCACTCGATCGCCGGGGAAGCCGCCTACATGCTGTTCGTCCGCGTGCCCACCCCGCGCGACCTCGAGGCCCTGATCCGCGACATCCGCGCGGCCGCGCAGGTCAACACCCGCACCACGGTGGTGCTGCAGACCTTCTTCGAGGCGCGCCCGATCGAGCCGGCCGATTTCCCCGCCTGAGGGAGCGCCGGGATACATCGCGAGACGGATGCCACGGCCGTGCGGCCCCGCGTAGCGTGAACGCGATGCTCTCCTTCCGCACTCTCGCGCGCTACCAGCTGATCACCGACCTGGTGATCGCCGGGGCGTTCGGGCTCCTCGCGATCGTCATCGAACTGGTCGGCTCCGCCCAGACCACGTCCTTCGCGGGTGCGACGCTGATGGTGATCGCGTACACGGCCGCCCTCGCCGTGCGGCGCCTGCACCCCGGGCTGGCCCTGTGCCTGGCGTGGGTGGGGGCCGCGCTGCAGATGGGCTTCGGCATGACGCCCTCTCCGACGAACCTGGCCATCTTCGCCGTTCTCTACGCCACGGCCGCCTACGGCAGCACGCGCGTGTTCTGGAGCGGCTTCGGCTCGGCCATCGCCGGTGCCGTCATCGTGCCGGTGTACCTGGTGGGCCGCGGCATGTCGGAACCTCCGACCGCGGAGGTCTGGTTCGTCGCGGGAGCCCTGCTGCTGGCGGCCGGCTTCGCGCTCATGCTCTCGTGGGTGACGGGCGCCCTCGTGCGAACCGCGATGCGGGCGGCGGCGAACAGTCGCGCCCAGCGCGCCGCCGAGGCGGAGACCATCGCCGAGCAGCAGCGCGTGCGCATCGCGCGCGACATGCACGACGTGGTCGCCCATTCGCTCGCCGTGGTGATCGCTCAGGCCGACGGGGCGCGGTACGCCGCCGCGAAAGACCCGGCAGCGACCTCCGACGCCCTGGCCACCATCTCGACGACGGCGCGTTCCGCGCTCACCGACGTGCGCCTCCTCCTCACGCAGCTGCGGCACAGCCAAGCCGAAGGACCCCAGCCGACGCTCGCCGACCTCGACGAGCTCTTCGACCGCATGCGCGCGGCCGGCATCGTGCTCGACGTCGTCAGCGATCCGGAGCCGCCGGGTGTACCGCCCGCGTCGATCCAGCTCGCCGTGTACCGCATCATGCAGGAGGCGCTGACGAACGCGCTGCGCCACGGTGTCGACCCGCGCGTTCGGGTGCACCTCGGGTGGTATCCCGATCGCGTCGTGCTCGGGGTGCGCAATGCCCGGTCCACGGCATCCTCCGGGTCGACGCCACCGGCCGGCGGCCACGGTGTCATCGGCATGCGCGAGCGCGCGCAACTCGTCGGCGGCAGTCTCACCGCGGGGCCGGAGTACGGCGAGTTCGTCGTCAAGGCGAGCCTGCCGATCGGGGCACCCGGGTGAAACCCTCGCGTGTCGACCGACCGCCGCACCGGCGCCGCGGCCGCCCTCGGGCACAGTGGATGCCGGATAGCCCCGACCCGAGAGAGGAACCGACGTCATGAGCGCGGTCGTCCGCATCGTCCTCGTCGACGACCAAGCCCTGTTCCGCGCCGGCATCAAGATGGTGCTGGACTCGCAGCCCGACCTCGAGGTCGTGGGCGAGGCGTCCGACGGCCGCGAGGGCATCGACGTCGTTCGCGCGACGCGTCCCGACCTCGTGCTGATGGACGTGCGCATGCCGGTGATGGACGGCCTCGCCGCGACCGCGGAGATCCTGCGCGAACCCGACGCCCCGCGCGTGGTGGTGCTGACCACCTTCGACCTCGACGAAGCGGCGGCCCGCGCCATCCAGGGTGGGGCGAGCGGTTTCCTGCTCAAGGACTCCGAGCCGGAATTCCTCCTGTCGGCTGTGCGGACCGTGCACGCCGGCTCCGCGGTGATCGCCGCTTCGGCCACCCGGGAGCTGTTCGCGCACATCGCCGAGGGTGGCGCGACGGAGCCCGTGCCGGCGGCCTACGCCGACCTCACCGATCGCGAGCGCGAGATCTTCGCGCTGGCCGCGAGCGGGCTGAGCAACGCCGAGATCGCCGAGCGCGAGTTCCTCTCCGAGGCCACGGTCAAGACGCACATCAGCCGCATCCTCACCAAGCTCGCCCTGCGCGATCGTGTGCAGTTGGTCGTGTTCGCCTATCGGCACGGGCTCGTCTGACCGCGGCGCGGTCGGTCCTCCCGCCTCAGCCGCACTTCGTGGAGCGGACCGCCCCACCGGTCGTCTCGACGCGTCACGCCGTCGGGCACGAACCCGTGCTTGCCGTAGAACGCGCGGGCGCGCGGGTTGTCGGCCAACACCCACAGACTGGCCGCGCCTGAGCCCAGGGCGGCGTCCAACAGCGCTGCACCCACCCCGGTGCCGTGATGCGCTGCGATCACATAGAGGGCGTACAGCTCGCTGACCTTTCCGGCGAGGTCGGCATCGCGCGCGGGCCCGGCCGATGAGAACCCGACGATGCGGTTCGCGCGTAAAGCCACCCACGCGTCTCCCAGCCGCTCGGCGTCGGGCGGCGTCTCACCCCGCAGTCGGGCGGCCCACCGCGACGCGGCGAGCTCGACGTCGAGCAGGTCCGACAACGCGTCGGGGACGTGACCCGCGTGCGACTCCCGCCAGCTGATCACGTGCACGTTCGCGATGCACCTGCTGTCGTCGGGCGTCGCGGCACGCACGAGCACGGGGCTCACGGCGCGGCGTCGGCGTCGGCGGGGGATTCGGGGTCGTAGGCCCAGGTCGGTGCGAGTGCGCGAATGCGGCCCGCGCGCCACTGCCATGTCGCCCACAGGGCGGGCCACAGGGCGGGAGCGGCCGCGCCGCCGATGGTCAGGCGCTCCCGCCACAGCGTCCGGGTGGGATCGCCCGGAGCGGCCGAGACGGCCATCTGGTGATCCCACACGTCGAGCACCGACAGCGGGCCGGTGAGCGGCACGCCCCAGTCGCGGAACACGCGGACCCGGCCGTTGTCGTCGGTGGTCTCGCGGTCGGCGACCGAGATGAGTTGGCGACCCACGGGGACGACCCCGGCCACGCTCATCTGCACCGGCACGTCGTCGCCGGAGGCGAACGACGTCGGCATGGTGCCCAGCGCGTCGACCTCGAGAAGGGGGCCGTACAGCTCGGCGACCGCGCGCGGTGAATGCAGGGCACGCCAGGCGGCATCCGGGTCGCAGTCGATGACGAACTTCAGCAGGATGCGCATGGGTCGATCGTGCCCGACCGCGCCCCGCGGCGCGCACACCTTGACGCGGATGCCGTCGGATGGTCGCAACGCGTCGGAGGTGGCCGCGCATGCCGAACGGTCCGACCCCCGCGGCGCCCGGGAGGCCCCTCCGCTCCTCGATGGGTCGCGACGCGAGCGGCTTGTCGATGGTCGGATGCGCGACGCCCGGGACGCCCCGGGGCTGGTCGAAGGGCCCGGTCGAGCGGTTCTAGGCTCGAAGGATGTCGAACACCTCCGCCCACGCGCAGTCCGACTACCAGGTGCGTCTCGAGTGGGGCGATGCGGGCCTCGCGCGCCTCGCGCCGGCGGACGTCGTGGTCGTCGTGCAGACGCTGGGGCTCACGGCGCACGCGTTGAGCGCGTGCGAGCACGGTGCCGACCTCGACCTCACCGAAGACGCCGACGCCGCGGCCCGACTCGCCCGGGCTGCCGAGGCCGCCGGCGCCCATGTGGTCATCGGGGGTCTGCGCAACGCTGCGGCGGTCGCCGCCCACGTGATGGCCGTGCAGCACGAGCGCGGTGCACGCACGAGCATCTCGGTGATCGCGGCGGGTTCCGTCGACGACGCGGATGCCACGGGGGTGCGCTTCGCGGTCGATGACCTGCTCGGCGCGGGTGCCGTCGTCGCCGCTCTGGGCGATCTCGGTATCGATCACGCCTCGCCCGACGCCGCCGTCGCCGGCGAGGGCTTCCGCGCGCTCGGCGGTGCGGTGCGCCACCTGCTCACGGCGAGCGGCAACGGCCGCGCGCTCGCGGCCGATGGCGAGCGGGAGGCGGTCCTCGCGGCGGCCTCGCGCGACGCGGCATCCGTCGTGCCGGTGCTCCACGACGGCGTGGTGAGCGCGGCCTGACCCCCCCCCCCCCCCCCCCCCCCCCCCCCCCCCCCCCCCCCCCCCCCCCCCCCCCCCCCCCCCCCCCCCCC
>NZ_KQ758467.1:356671-654227 GCF_001456955.1 Microbacterium enclense
GCGAACGCCGAGATGCAGGGTCGTGTGCAGGTCGCGCGGCTCTACCACCAGACCGACGACCACGGCGTGAAGGACCTTCTCGCCTTCCTGCTGGCGCGCGACACGATGCACCAGAACCAGTGGATGGCGGCCGCCGCCGAATTGCAGGAGGAGGGCCTCGAGAAGCTCCCCGTGCCCAGCAACTTCCCCCTCGACAAGGAGGACCGCGACGTGGCGTACCAGTACATCAACTTCAGCGACGGCAAGAAGGCCGGCGACGGCTCCTGGGCGTCGGGTCCGACCCCCGACGGCAAGGGCGAGTTCTCGTACCTGCCCGAGCCTCCCGCGGGCGTGCCGATGCCCCCCCCCCCCCCCCCCCCCCCCCCGGGCGACGCCCGCGCCGGGTCTCGCCGCATCGCCCCCCGTCAGCGCGGTGTCGCCGCCGCCAACCTCACGGCCCGGCTGATGTCGCGATGCTCCCACGACAGCGCGAACCGCGGATCGAACGTGGGCGCGCACTTCGCGCACGAGGTCGGCCGGGTCGCGCGGCGGTGCCGGTAGGCGACGTGCCCGGCGGGGCAGGTGCCCACCCATGGCGCCAGCTCGTTGGCCGTCTCGCCGGCGTGCGTCGTGCCGCCGACGTAGCCGAGGTCTCGCGCCGTGCGCTTCCACACGGGGCCGTGACCGGCCGCGGCGCCCGCGACGGCGTGCGCGACCTCGTGCAGCAGCGTCTGATGGTTGGTGTCGTCGTCGTACCGGGCGGCCAGGTAGCGCGAGACGCTGATGCGCTTGCGACCGTAGTCGCACAGACCCGCCCGTCTCTTGGCGTTGTCGAACCCGAAGGACCACGACGCGTCGAGGTGCAGGGCGATCAACGCCTCGGCCCAGGTGCGCACGCGCTGCAAATCGGACATGACCGGAAGACTACGAAGGGCCTACGACATTCAGCTGGCGACGACCTCGCGCGGTCGCCGCCGTTCGGCGGCGTCGATCGCGAGCAGCGTCGACTCGAGCTGCGCGTCGGTCGCGCCGGCGTTCTGCCGCAGGAACAGCGCCTGCTTGAAGTCGCGACGGGCGGCGTCGTAGTCGCCCTCGTCGTAGTGCACCTTGCCCCGGTGCTGCAGCGCGAAGGCGGCGATGCTCGCCCATCCCTGGCCCTCGGCCTCTTCGGCGCACGTGGTGAGCTCCTGCTCGGCGGCGGCGTACGCGCCGCGGCACTGCAGGATCGTGGCGTGCAGGATGCGCGCGCGCAGCAGGTCGCGACGGGTGCCGGCCATGCGGGCGACCCGCACCGACTGGTCGGAGATCTCCAGCGCCTCGTCGAAACGGTCGAGCACCTTCAGCAGCCACACCCGCTCGAGCAGGGCGTGCAGACTCCGCTGCGCACCGATCTCCTCGAGACGCTCCGCGCACTCGCGAGAGTCGGTGATCTCGCGCAGGGTGTCGGGGTCGTACCCGTGGATGTAGCTCACCGTCGCTCCTCTCGGTCGGGCAGGACTTCCAGTGTGCGTCGCGCGCGCGTCCATGGCACTCTCGCCACGCGGTCGGACGGCGAACACACGGTCGTCATCTCTCGAAGATGGATGCCGACGGCTTGGGCGACGGCGTCGCATCGGCATCCGTCGCCGCGCGCGCCCCGCGCATCATCTCGACGATCTCGGCGCCCTGAGCGACCTTGGCCGGGTGGGGTCCGGCCGCTATGAGGCGCGGGAGCCATTCGACCGGCAGGGCAGCTGCGGAGGCGGCGACGACCAGGTTGCCGAAGCGGCGTCCCTTCAGCACCTGCACCTCGGCGAGCACGATCACCTCGGGCAGCACCTCGCGGATGGTGGCGACCTGCCGGCGCGCGAAGGCGAGCCCCGGGCCGTCCGAGACGTTGACCAGCAGCACTCCGTCGGGCGCCAGCAGGCGCGCGGCCTCGCGGTAGAACTCCACCGTCGTGAGGTGCGCGGGCGTCTGCGCGCCCGAGTAGACGTCGCTCACGAGCAGATCGACCGCACCCGTGAGCCCGGCGGGCAGGCGGGCCAGCCCCGCGCGCGCGTCGCCGATCCGCACGCGCACCGAGGCGCCGCGGGGCAGCGGAAGGTTCTCGCGCACGAGGTCCCACAGCGCCGGCTCCAACTCGATGACCTGCTGGCGCGAGCCCGGACGCGTCGCCTCGACGTAGCGGGGGAGCGTGAGGGCTCCCGCGCCGAGGTGGACCGCGGTCAGCGGTTGTCCCGGCATCCGGAGTCGATCGATCACGGCGCCCATGCGAGCCACGTACTCGAAGTGCAGGTGCGTGGGGTCGTCGAGGTCGACGTGCGACTGCGGCGTGCCGTCGACGACGAGCTCGAAGCCCGAGACGAATCCCGACGGCGTCACCCGCGCGACGGTGCCGTCCGACAGACGCGCGGTCGGAGCGTCGTCGGGTTCGATGCGCATGCGGGCCATGGCATCCACGCTAGCCGCGCCGGCGAACGGGGGTCGCCGCCGACGGGGCACGCGTCGTACCCCGGGGCCGCGCAGGGTGGCCAGGCGGGACGACACCGCTCGGGCGATATGCGCCGATGCGAGCCGTCGGAGGGGGCAGGATGCCAGGACGCCGAAACATGATCGATACAAAGGTGCAATGGGCAGCGCGCCGCCCGCCCTGTACGGTCGTCAGAACACAGCAAGTGGAGCGCGGCACGACGGGGTGCCCACACCGTCGTCCTCCTCCCTTTCCCCCCGGAAGGTGCATCGAATCATGCTCAGTTCTCTTCGACGACGTCTGCTCGTCGGTGGCGCCACCGTCGCCATCGGCGCGCTCGCCCTGTCGGGCTGCACGAGTCAGCGCGACGACAACGGCGGCGGCGCAGACGCCGGCGGCGACGTCGACTCGACCTTCGTCTTCGGCGCGTCGGGCGACCCGTCGAGCCTCGACCCCGCGTTCGCGAGCGACGGCGAGTCGTTCCGCATCTCGCGCCAGATCTTCGAGGGGCTCGTCGGCGTCGAGCCGGGCACGGCCGACCCCGCCCCCATGCTCGCCGAGAGCTGGGAGCAGTCCGAAGACGGGCTGTCGTACACCTTCCAGCTGAAGGAGGGCGTGACCTTCCACGACGGCTCCGAGTTCAACGCCGACGCGGTGTGCTTCAACTTCGACCGGCAGAACGACTTCACCGGCATCGCCCAGTCCGAGAGCCTGTCGTACTACTGGGGCAAGATCATGCGCGGCTACGCCGACACCGGCACCTCGATCTACGGCGGCTGCGAGGCGGCCAGCCCCACCGAGGTGACGATCACCCTCACCGAGCCGTTCGCCGGTTTCATCCCGGCGCTGTCGCTGCCGGCCTTCGCCATCCAGAGCCCCACCGCTCTGCAGGAGTACAACGCCGACGAGGTCGGCGGCACGTCGGAGGCGCCGACCCTCAGCGAGTACGCCCAGGCGCACCCCACCGGTACCGGCCCGTTCCAGTTCGACTCGTGGGAGCCCGGGGCCGAAGCGACCGTCACCGCCTACGACGGCTACTGGGGCGAGCAGGGTCAGGTGCAGCAGGTCATCTTCCGCGTGATCGGCGACACCACCGCCCGCCGCCAGGCGCTCGAGTCCGGCTCGATCGACGGCTACGACCTCGTCGCCCCCGCCGACCTCGGCGCGCTCGAGAGCGCGGGCTACATGCTCACCAACCGCGACCCGTTCAACATCCTCTACCTCGGCATGAACCAGGCCGACCCCGCGCTCGCCGACATCCGCGTGCGCCAGGCCATCGCCCACGCCATCGACAAGCAGCAGCTGGTCACCCAGGTGCTGCCCGAGGGCACCACCGTGGCATCCCAGTTCATGCCCGACAGCGTCATCGGCTTCAACTCCGGCGTCACCACCTACGAGTTCGACCAGGAGGGCGCCAAGGCCCTGCTCGCCGAGGCCGGCTACACCGACGCCAACCCGCTGACGTTGACCTTCAACTACCCGGTCAACATCTCGCGTCCGTACATGCCGAACCCCGAGCAGATCTTCACCAACCTGCAGTCGCAGCTGCAGGCGGTGGGCATCGTCCTCAACCCGGTGTCGAACGAGTGGGGCGAGTACCTCGACCTGATCCAGGGCGGCAGCGAGCACGGTATCCACCTGCTGGGCTGGACCGGCGACTACAACGACCCCGACAACTTCGTGGGCACGTTCTTCGGCGGAAAGTCCAACGAGTGGGGCTTCGACAACGCCGAGCTGTTCTCGGCCCTCACCTCGGCCCGCGGCATCGCGACCGAGGCGGAGCAGGACCCGGCCTACCAGGCGGTGAACGAGCAGATCGCGCAGTTCCTGCCCGGCATCCCGCTCGCCAACCCCGTGCCGACGCTCGCCTTCGCGCCCCGCGTGAAGTCGTACCCGGCCAGCCCCGTGCAGGACGAGGTCTACAACGAGATCGAACTCACCGAGTGATCCGGATGCCGCGGGCCCCGCGTCGACACCGACGCCGGGGCCCGCGGTTCTTTCGCGCTCCCCGCTCCCGACACCCTGTGAGAACCCGTGCTCCGCACCATCGGCAGGCGCCTGCTCCTGCTCATCCCGACCCTGTTCGGCCTCTCGATCCTGCTCTTCGCCTGGGTACGCGCCCTGCCGGGCGGCCCCGCCGTCGCCCTGCTCGGTGAGCGCGCCACCCCCGAGGCCGTCGAGCGCATCAACGAGCTCTACGGCTTCAACGAGCCGTTGTACGTGCAGTACTTCACCTGGCTCGGGCGTCTGGCCACCGGCGACTTCGGCTCGTCCATCCAGACCGGTCGCCCCGTGCTCGAAGAATTCGTGCGCCGCTTCCCGGCCACCCTCGAGCTGTCGATCGCCGCCCTCATCGTGGCGGTGGGCATCGGCATCCCGCTCGGCTACTGGGCCGCGCGCCGTCACGGCAAGATCTGGGACCACACCGCCGTCGTGCTCAGCCTCATCGGCATCACGATCCCGGTGTTCTTCCTGGCTTTCATCCTCAAGTACGTCTTCGCCGTGCAGCTGGGCTGGCTGCCCTCCGACGGCCGCCAGAACCCGCGCATCGACGCCACGCATTACACGAACCTGTACGTGTTCGACGGTCTCATCACGGGCGAGTTCGACGCGTCGTGGGATGCCATCCTGCACCTGATCCTGCCGGCCCTCGCGCTCGGCACGATCCCGCTCGCCATCATCGTGCGCATCACTCGCGCCTCGGTGCTCGAGGTGCAGAACGCCGACTACGTCCGCACCGGGCGGGCGAAGGGCATCGGCACCGGGACGCTGCGCAACCGATTCATCCTGCGCAACGCCATGCTCCCCGTCATCACCACCGTGGGTCTGCAGGCGGGTCTTCTGATTTCGGGCGCGGTGCTCACCGAGACCGTGTTCGCCTTCCCGGGCATCGGGCAGTTCCTCGCCCGGGCGATCTTCACGCGCGACTTCCCCGTGCTGCAGGGGTTCATCATCTTCATCGCGATCGCGTACGCGCTCATCAACCTGCTGGTCGACCTGTCGTACAGCGTCATCGACCCGAGAGTGAGAGTCCAGTGAGCTCCGGCATCCTCCCTCCCGCCCCCAGCGGCGGACCCGTCGACGACAACGCCGTGGTCGACTCGCAGCTGCTCGCCGCGCAAGCGCGCGGCGGCTTCTGGCACGACGTCTTCCAGCGACTGCGCCGCAGCCCCGTGGCGTGGATCGGCGCGATCATCGTGCTCGCGTTCCTGCTCGTCGCGGCCCTTGCCCCGCTGCTCGCGCCCTACCCGGCCGAGTCGCTGCCCGGTCAGCGCTTCATCACGCCCACCGACATCCCCGGCCCCGGTGAGCTGGCGGAGTTCCCGCTCGGCCTCGACCGCTTCGGCGGCGACGTGCTGTCGAAGCTCATCTGGGGTGCGCAGGCGTCGCTGCAGATCGGCGTGATCTCCACCGCCCTGGGCCTCCTCGGCGGCATGGCGCTCGGCCTTCTCGCGGGGATGTTCGGCGGCTGGGTCGACTCGCTGGTGATGCGCTTCGTCGACATCCTGCTGTCGGTGCCCAACCTGCTGCTCGCCGTCTCGATCGCCGCGATCCTCGGGCAGAGCCAGCTCGCGATCATGATCGCCATCGGTGCGTCGCAGGTGCCGGTGTTCGCGCGGCTCCTGCGCGCCTCGATGCTGCAGCAGCGCGGCGCCGACTACGTCCTGTCGGCGCAGACGCTGGGTCTCAGCCGCCGCACGATCACGATGACCCACGTGCTGCCCAACAGCGTCGGCCCCGTGATCGTGCAGGGAACCCTGACGCTCGCGACCGCCGTGATCGACGCCGCCGCGCTGTCGTTCCTGGGACTCGGTGGCGGCCTCCCGCAGACCGCGGAGTGGGGCCGCATGCTCACCTACGCGCAGGCCGAGCTCGCGATCGCGCCGTGGCTGGCGTTCCTCCCCGGCATCTGCATCGCGGTCACGGCCCTGGGCTTCACGCTGCTGGGCGAGTCGCTGCGCGAGGCGATGGACCCCCGTACCCGCGCGCGATAGCGCACCGCGTCGCTGCTGCGGCCGGGCCCCGGCTCCGCTCCTGCGGGTCGGGGCCGCGGCGCTCTCCCGGGCGGGGCGGCGGCGCGGCTCAGGCCTCGCGGCGTCACGAGAACAGGGGATGCGACCGGAACAGGGCGTTTCGCGCCGTTTCGGCCTGTTCTCGTGGCATCCCCCTGTTTCGGTGACGAGTAGACCGGCGCCTTCGGTCGGCCCTCTCGTTCGCGGGACCGGTCTGCGGCGGTCCGGCCGAGCGGCGCTTTCGCGGGGCGGGGCTTCCCCGGGGCGTGCGCGGCGCGGCTCAGCCTCGCGGCGTCGCGTCACGAGAACAGGGGATGCGACCGGAGCAGGGCGTTTCGCGCCGTTTCGGCCTGTTCTCGTGGCATCCCCCTGTTTTGGTGACGAGTAGACCGGCGCCTTCGGTCGGCCCTCTCGTTCGAGGGTCCGGCCTGCGGCGGTCCGGCCGAGCGGCGCTTTCGCGGGGCGGGGCTTCCCCGGGGCGTGCGCGGCGCGGCTCAGCCTCGCGGCGTCGCGTCACGAGAACAGGGGATGCGACCGGAGCAGGGCGTTCCGCGCCGTTTCGGCCTGTTCTCGTGGCATCCCCCTGTTCTCGTGACGTCCCGTCGCGCGGCGGCCACACGAAGAGGCGGGGCGACGGTACGCGGGTCCGCCTCTTCCGGTACGCCGACCGCCTCAGCCGGCGAGCCCCAGCTCATTCCCCGGGATCGACGACAGCAGGCGCCGCGTGTACGGGTCGCGCGGGTTGGTGAAGACCTCTTCACTGGATGCCGCCTCGACCAGGCGCCCGTCCTTCATCACGCAGACGTAGTCGCTGATCAGGCGCACCACCGCGAGGTCGTGCGAGATGAAGAGGTAGCTGAGGCCGTACTCGCGCTGCAGGTCGCCGAGCAGGTCGAGGATCTGCGCCTGCACCAGCACGTCGAGCGCCGACACGGGTTCGTCGCACACGATCAGCTCGGGCGACAGGGCGAGGGCCCGGGCGATCGCGACGCGCTGCCGCTGCCCGCCCGACAGCTCCGAGGGGTAGCGGCGGAGCATGGATGCCGGCAGAGCCACGTCATCCATCAGCTGACGCACCCGCTTCGAGCGCTCGGCCTTCGAGCCGCGCTTGTAGAACGACAGGGGTTCTTCGACGATCCGCTCGATCGTGAACATGGGGTTCAGGCTCGAGTAGGGGTCCTGGAAGATCGGCTGCACCTTCTGGCGGAACTGCCGGAGGGCGTCGCCCTTCAGCGCCCCGACATCGTGTCCGTCGAAGCGGATGGACCCGCTGGTGGGCTCGACGATGTTGAGCAGCATGCGCGCCGTGGTGGTCTTGCCCGAGCCCGACTCGCCGACGATCGCGACGGTCTGCCCGCGCGGGATCGCCAGCGACACGTCGTCGACGGCGCGGAAGTCCTCGCCGCGCCCGCGCACCGGGTACACCTTCGTCAGGTTCTCGATCTCGACGATGTTGTCCCGCGCCGGCGCCACCGCCCGGTCGCCGCGGAAGTCCTCGGGCCGCAGCCGCACGGCCGCGACCGACGGGGCCGCCGCCACGAGCGACTTCGTATAGGAGTGCTGGGGGTTCTCGAGGATCTGCCGCGCCGGGCCCTGCTCGACCACGCGCCCGCGGTGCATCACGACGACCTTCGACGCGCGCTCGGCGGCGAGCCCCAGGTCGTGCGTGATCAGCAGCACGGCCGCCCCGAGCTCGTTCGTCTGCTTGTCGATCTGGTCGAGGATCGTCTGCTGCACGGTCACGTCGAGCGCGCTGGTGGGCTCGTCGGCGATGAGCAGGCGCGGCCGGCACGCGAGGCCGATCGCGATGAGCGCACGCTGGCGCATGCCGCCGGAGAACTCGTGCGGGTACTGCGTCGCCCGCTTCTCGGCATCCGGGAGCCCGGCGGCCTCGAGCGCCTCGACCACCTTGCCCTTCACGCTCGAGCGGTCGGCGAGGCCGTGCGCGAGCAGCGTCTCGGCGACCTGCGTGCCGATCTTCGCGACGGGGTTGAGGTTCGACATCGGGTCCTGCGGCACCAGGCCGATCTGCCGTCCGCGCACCTGGCGCATGCGGGCCTCGCCGAAGGTCGTGAGGTCTTCGCCGTCGAGCAGGATCTGCCCGCGGGCGACGCGACCACCGGACGCCAGCAGGCCGATGATCGCCATCGCCGTCGTCGACTTCCCCGAGCCGGACTCGCCGACGATCGCGATGGTCTCACCCGCGTGGATGTCGAGGTTCACCCCGTCGACGGCGCGCACGGGACCGTCCATGGTGGCGAAGTCGACCGCCAGATCGCGGACCGAGAGGAGGGGCTGGGGGGATGCCGGAGCGGGGGGACCGGCGACATCGGAGGTCATCCCTCCATCCTCACCCGCCGGCACGGTTCTGCCCAGCCTTTCGCGCCGATCGTCATGTGGCCGTAACGCGTCGCGCTGTGCAGAACTCCTGCAGATCCGCCCGCGCGCCGCCCGGTGGTTACCCGTGGCGCGGGTTCTGCCGGACTCGTGCGCCGTCGGTCTCGCCGTCGTCGCGCGACGGGCCGCGGCCCTGCGCCGTGCAGAACTCCTGCAGATCCGCGTCCGCGCGGTCGGGGAGCGCTCGGGGCGCGGGTTCTGCAGGAGTCGTGCACCAGGTCTCGTCCGCGGGGAGCAGCCTGTCGCTAGCGTGTCAGCATGCGCGTGGACCTGAACGCCGATCTGGGCGAGACCGTCGACGGCGTGCCGACCGCCGACGACGAGGCGATGTTCGCCGTGATCTCCAGCGCCAACGTCGCGTGCGGCGCACACGCGGGCGACGCCGCCTCGATGAGGGATGCCGTGGAACGCGCCGCCCGTTTCGGCGTCGCCGTCGGCGCGCACCCGTCGTACGACGACCGCGAGAACTTCGGCCGGGTCCGGCGCGATCCGGCGCCGGAGGACCTTCGCGCGAGCGTCGCGGCGCAGCTGACCGCGCTCGCCGCGGCCGGGGCCGACATCCGGTACGTCAAACCGCACGGGGCGCTCTACCACGCTGTGATCGACGACGCGGAACAGGCCCGGGCCGTCGTCGCCGCGGTGACCGATCTGTCGTCGCGCCTCGGACGCGCCCTTCCCGTACTCGGCATGGACGGCGCGATCGCGCGTGTCGCGGCATCCGCTGGTCTCCCTTTCGTGCAGGAGGCCTTCCTCGACCGCGGCTACACCGCCCGCGGGTCCCTCGTCGCGCGGGGGGAGCCCGGCGCCCTCGTCGAGGACCCCGCCGTCGTCGCCGACCGCGCGCTGCGCTTCGTGCGAGACCGATACGTCGAGGCCGTCGACGGCTCGCGCATCACGGTGGACGCCTCCTCCCTGTGCCTTCACGGCGACACGCCATCAGCGGTCGCGATGGCGCACGCCGTGCGCGGGGCGCTCGACACCGCCGGCGTGGAGGTACGCGCCCCGTGGTGACGGGCGACATCGCCCTGCGCCCGATGGGGGAGCGGGCCGTCCTCGCCGAGGTCGCCGACCTCGCCTCCGTGCTGACGCTTCACGCCGCGCTCGCCGCCGACGTCCCCGACGGCATCGACGACCTCGTGCCCGCCGCGCGCACCGTCCTCGTCGTCTTCGACCCGCGCCGCATCACGCCGGCCGCCGTGCGGACGTGGATCGCATCGCGTGCGGGACGGACTCCGGATGCCATCGCCCCCGGCTCCCTCGTCGAGGTGCCGGTGCGCTACGACGGCGCCGACCTGCACTCCACCGCCGAGATCCTCGGCATCCCGGTCTCCGACCTCGTTGCCCGCCACGCCGGCGTCGAGTGGACGGTCGCCTTCACCGGCTTCGCGCCGGGGTTCGCCTACCTCGTCAGCGCGGGGTGGCCCTACGACGTCCCGCGTCTGGCCGAGCCGCGCACGCGCGTTCCGGCGGGGGCCGTGGGGCTGGCGGGAGGATTCAGCGGGGCATACCCGCGCGAGACCCCGGGTGGCTGGCGCCTGATCGGCACGACCGACGCGGCGCTCTTCGCTCCGGATGCCGCGACCCCGGTGCTGCTGCCGCCGCAGGCCCGCGTCCGATTCGTGCCCGAGCCTGGGCGCATCGCGGCGGCGCGCGAGGACCCCGCGGGCATCGCGCGGGAGGGACGCGGTGCGCGCGATGGCACGCCGGTCGCTCATCCGGGGAGCGGAGGACTTCCCGGCGGCGGAGGAGCCGATGCCGCGGCAGTCTCCTCCCCTCCGGGGATCTCCTCCGCTGCGAAGACCTCCGCGGACCTCGGAACCGACGCCGGCGCGGGTGCCGACGCCTGCGAAGGCGCCGAGCCGATCGCGGTCCCCGCCCCGGTGGCATCCCCCGCCCCGCCGGCATCCGCCGAGCCGATCGCGGTTCCCGCCCCGCCGGCATCCGCCGACCCCTCGCGCCCCGCCCTGCGCGTGCTCGCCGCCGGGGCGTTCACCACCGTGCAGGATCTCGGCCGGCCGGGTCGGGCGGCGCTCGGCGTCTCGCGCTCGGGGGCGCTCGATCGCGCGGCGCTGCGCATCGGCAACCGGCTGCTGGGCAACGACGAGGGTGCTGCCGCACTGGAGATCGTCATGGGGGGTTTCACCGCTCGCGCCGAGACCGACACGTGGGTCTGCGTGACCGGGGGTCTCGCCGAGATCGGCGTCGACGGAAGACCCGTGAGCGCCTACGCCCCGCAGCGCGTGCCCGCGGGGGCCGAGGTGCACATCGGCCCGGTGACCGCGGGGCTCCGCGCCTACCTCGCGGTGCGGGGCGGCGTCGTCGCACCCGCCGCGCTGGGCTCGCGGGCGCGCGATGTCCTGGCGGGCCTGGGTCCCGATCCCGTGCGAGCCGGTGACGTGCTGAGCGTGGGGACGACGGCATCCGCGATTCCCGTGCTCGACGTCTTCCCCTGGTCGGTGCCCGGCCCGCTGATCGAGGTGCCTATCGCCGCGGGACCGCGTGCCGACCGGTTCGCCCCCGAGGCGTTCGGGACGCTCGGGGCCGCGATGTGGACGGTGTCTTCCCACGCCGATCGCGTCGGCGTGCGGCTCGACGGTCCCGAACTCGTCCGCGCCCGGCACGACGAGCTGCCGAGCGAGGGGATGCGCCCCGGGGCGATTCAGGTCCCCCCTCACGGGCGGCCCGTCGTGCTGCTGGCGGACGGCCCCGTGACGGGGGGATACCCCGTGATCGCGGTGGTGACGGATGCCGCGATCGATGCGCTGGGGCAGGCGCGGCCCGGCGACCGGGTGCGGTTCCGCGGGGTGTGAGGCGCCCCGAGCGGGGGAATGCCGCCCGGGCGCACGCGGTTATACCGCAGGTCCGCAAACGCGTCAAGAATTCGACTGGACACGGCGAGTCCTCCCGCGTATGCTTGGACTTTGCGCTCCTCGATTCCCCCTGCCCTCATATGGTGGTCGGCTGAGCCTGCCCGTCCCCGCTTCACCGCGGTGTGCGACGAGCGGGTTTTCGGGGCAGGAACGCACTCCACCTGACGACAAGGAATCACGAGCCCCTCGCCCGGGCTTCTGGAGGTTATTCCCTTGGCTGCTGCGAGCAACGCATCCACCACCACCACCCCGAAGAGCGGACGCGGAGCATCCCGCCTCTCGTTCGCGAAGATCTCCGACAAGCTGACCGTTCCCGATCTGCTCGCCCTGCAGACCGAGTCGTTCGACTGGCTCGTCGGCAACGAAGCCTGGAAGGCGCGTGTCGCCGAGGCCCAGGCCGACGGGCGCACCGACGTCCCCGAGATCAGCGGTCTGGAAGAGATCTTCGAGGAGATCTCGCCGATCGAAGACCTCAGCGAGACCATGCAGCTCTCGTTCACGAACCCCTACCTCGAGCCCGAGAAGTACTCGATCGAAGAGTGCAAGGAGCGCGGCAAGACCTACGCCGCCCCGCTGTACGTCGAGGCCGAGTTCATGAACCACCAGACCGGTGAGATCAAGACGCAGACGGTCTTCATGGGCGACTTCCCGCTCCAGACCGACAAGGGCACGTTCATCATCAACGGCACCGAGCGCGTCGTCGTGTCGCAGCTCGTGCGTTCGCCCGGTGTCTACTTCGACAAGACGCCCGACAAGACCTCCGACAAAGACATCGTGTCGGCCCGCGTCATCCCCTCGCGCGGTGCATGGCTCGAGTTCGAGATCGACAAGCGCGACCAGGTCGGCGTGCGCATCGACCGCAAGCGCAAGCAGTCGGTCACCGTCTTCCTCAAGGCCCTGGGTCTGACCAGCGAAGACATCCTCGCCGAGTTCGCCGGCTTCGACTCGATCGAAGAGACCCTGTCGAAGGACACGATCCTCACGAAGGAAGATGCGCTCCGCGACATCTACCGCAAGCTCCGTCCGGGCGAGCAGGTCGCCGCCGAGGCCGCCCGCGCGCTGCTCGACAACTTCTACTTCAACGCCAAGCGCTACGACCTGGCCAAGGTGGGTCGCTACAAGATCAACCAGAAGCTCGGCCTCGACAAGCCGCTCAGCGACTCGGTGCTGACCGTCGACGACATCGTCGCGACCATCAAGTACCTCGTGCGCCTGCACCGCGGCGACGTCACGTTCGACGGCACGCGCAACGGTTCGGCGGCCGAGATCCGTCTCGACACCGACGACATCGACAACTTCGGCAACCGTCGCATCCGCGCCGTCGGCGAGCTCATCCAGAACCAGGTCCGCACGGGTCTGTCGCGCATGGAGCGCGTCGTCCGCGAGCGCATGACCACGCAGGACATCGAGGCGATCACGCCGCAGACCCTGATCAACGTGCGCCCCGTCGTCGCCGCGATCAAGGAGTTCTTCGGAACCAGCCAGCTGTCGCAGTTCATGGACCAGAACAACCCGCTCGCGGGTCTGACCCACAAGCGTCGTCTGTCGGCGCTGGGCCCCGGTGGTCTGTCGCGTGAGCGCGCCGGCGTCGAGGTCCGTGACGTGCACCCCTCGCACTACGGCCGCATGTGCCCCATCGAGACGCCCGAAGGCCCGAACATCGGTCTGATCGGCTCGCTCGCATCGTTCGCGCGCATCAACGCGTTCGGCTTCATCGAGACGCCGTACCGCCGGGTCGTCGACGGCCGCGTGACCGACCAGATCGACTACCTCACGGCCAGCGAAGAGAGCGACCACATCGTCGCTCAGGCCGGTGTCGCCCTGCAGGCCGACGGTCACTTCGTCGAGGACCGCATCCTGGCCCGCCGCGGCCAGGGTGGCGAGGTCGACCTGTTCCCCGTCGACGAGATCGGCTACATGGACGTCTCGCCCCGCCAGATGGTGTCGGTGGCGACCTCGCTCATCCCGTTCCTCGAGCACGACGACGCCAACCGCGCCCTCATGGGTGCCAACATGCAGCGTCAGGCCGTGCCGCTCGTGCGCAGCGAGTCGCCCGTCGTCGGTACCGGTATGGAGGGCTTCGCCGCCATCGACGCCGGTGACGTCGTCACCGCCGACAAGGCCGGTGTGGTGCTCGAGGTCTCGGCCGACGTCGTGACCATCCAGCTCGACGAGGGCGGCACGCAGGACTACTTCCTCCGCAAGTTCGACCGCTCCAACCAGGGCACGTCGTACAACCAGCGCGTGGTCGTCTCGGCCGGCGAGCGCATCGAGGCCGGCGAGGTCATCGCCGACGGTCCCGCGACCGAGAACGGCGAGCTCGCGCTCGGCAAGAACCTCCTCGTGGCGTTCATGACCTGGGAGGGCCACAACTTCGAGGACGCGATCATCCTCAGCCAGGACCTCGTGAAGGACGACACGCTTTCGTCGATCCACATCGAGGAGTACGAGGTCGACGCGCGCGACACCAAGCTCGGCAAGGAGGAGATCACCCGTGACCTCCCCAACGTCAGCCCCGACCTGCTGAAGGACCTCGACGACCGCGGCATCATCCGCATCGGCGCCGAGGTGCGTCCCGGTGACATCCTCGTCGGCAAGGTCACGCCCAAGGGCGAGACCGAGCTGAGCGCCGAGGAGCGTCTGCTCCGCGCGATCTTCAACGAGAAGAGCCGCGAAGTCCGTGACACCTCGCTGAAGGTGCCCCACGGTGAGCAGGGCACGATCATCGCCGTCAAGGAGTTCAACGCCGAAGACGGTGACGACGAGCTCGGCTCGGGCGTCAACCGCCGCGTCGTGGTCTACATCGCCCAGAAGCGCAAGATCACCGAGGGCGACAAGCTCGCCGGCCGCCACGGCAACAAGGGCGTCATCGCCAAGATCCTCCCGATCGAGGACATGCCCTTCCTCGCCGACGGCACGCCGGTCGACATCATCCTCAACCCGCTCGGCATCCCGGGTCGAATGAACTTCGGTCAGGTCCTGGAGCTCCACCTCGGCTGGATCGCCCAGCAGGGCTGGAAGGTCGAGGGCACCCCGGAGTGGGCCGCGCAGCTTCCCGAGTCGGCCCGCGAGGCGGCTCCCGGCACGAAGGTCGCCACCCCGGTGTTCGACGGTGCGTTCGAGGACGAGATCGCGGGTCTGCTCGACTCGACGATCCCGAACCGCGACGGAGACCGCCTGGTCGACCGCTCGGGCAAGACGCGTCTGTTCGACGGCCGCTCCGGCGAGCCGTTCCCGGCGCCCATCTCGGTCGGCTACATGTACATCCTGAAGCTGCACCACCTGGTCGACGACAAGATCCACGCGCGTTCGACGGGCCCCTACTCGATGATCACCCAGCAGCCGCTCGGCGGTAAGGCCCAGTTCGGTGGCCAGCGCTTCGGTGAGATGGAGGTGTGGGCGCTCGAGGCCTACGGTGCCGCGTACGCGCTGCAGGAGCTCCTCACGATCAAGTCCGACGACATCCTCGGCCGCGTCAAGGTCTACGAGGCGATCGTCAAGGGCGAGAACATCCAGGAGCCCGGCATCCCCGAGTCGTTCAAGGTGCTCATGAAAGAGATGCAGTCGCTCTGCCTGAACGTCGAGGTGCTCTCGGCCGACGGCACCGCGGTCAACCTGCGCGACACGGATGACGACGCCTTCCGCGCGGCGGAGGAGCTCGGCATCAACATCTCCAGCCGCTTCGAGTCCTCGTCGATCGACGAGATCTGAGCTTCCAGCTCAGCGACCCAGCTCAGATTTCAGAGAATTCCGACACAGGAGAACCAGTGCTCGAATCAACCACTTTCGATCAGATCCGTATCGGTCTGGCCACCGCCGACGACATCCGTCGTTGGTCCTTCGGTGAGGTCAAGAAGCCCGAGACGATCAACTACCGCACGCTGAAGCCCGAGAAGGACGGTCTCTTCGGCGAGCAGATCTTCGGGCCCTCCCGCGACTGGGAGTGCGCCTGCGGCAAGTACAAGCGTGTGCGCTTCAAGGGCATCGTCTGCGAGCGTTGCGGCGTCGAGGTCACCAAGAGCTCGGTCCGCCGTGAGCGCATGGGCCACATCGAGCTCGCCGCCCCCGTCACGCACATCTGGTACTTCAAGGGCGTGCCCTCGCGCCTGGGCTACCTGCTCGACATGGCGCCGAAGGACCTCGAGAAGGTCATCTACTTCGCCGCCTACATGGTGATCTCGGTCGACGAGGATGCTCGTCACCGCGACCTCGCCACGCAGGAGAACAACATCCGTCTCGAGCTGAAGACGCTCGGCGACCGCCGCGACGCCCGCGTCGCCGCCCGCCTCGCCAAGCTCGAGGAGGAGCTCGCCGCCCTCGAGGCGGAGGGTGCCAAGGCCGACCAGAAGAAGAAGGTCAAGGACGCCGCCGAGAAGGACATGACGGCGGCCCGCAAGAACGCCGACGAGCAGATCGCCAAGCTCGAGCGCGTGTGGGAGGACTTCCGCACGCTCGAGGTCGGCGCCCTGAAGCCGGAAGACGACGTCTTCCACGAGCTGCAGGACCGCTTCGGTCAGTACTTCGAGGCCCACATGGGCGCCGAGTCGATCAAGCGCCGCCTCGAGACCTTCGACCTGCAGGCCGAGGCCGACAGCCTCCACCTGCAGATCTCGGAGGGCAAGGGTCAGCGCAAGATCCGCGCGATCAAGCGTCTGAAGGTCGTCAACTCGTTCCTGCAGACCGGCATGACCCCGGCCTCGATGGTGCTCGACGTCGTTCCGGTGATCCCGCCGGAGCTTCGTCCGATGGTCCAGCTCGACGGCGGCCGCTTCGCGACCTCCGACCTGAACGACCTCTACCGTCGCGTGATCAACCGCAACAACCGCCTCCGTCGCCTGATCGACCTCGGTGCCCCCGAGATCATCGTCAACAACGAGAAGCGCATGCTGCAGGAGGCCGTCGACGCGCTGTTCGACAACGGCCGCCGTGGTCGCCCCGTCACGGGTACCGGCAACCGCGCCCTGAAGTCCCTGAGCGACATGCTCAAGGGAAAGCAGGGTCGCTTCCGCCAGAACCTGCTCGGAAAGCGCGTGGACTACTCGGGTCGTTCGGTCATCATCGTCGGACCCCAGCTGAAGCTCCACCAGTGCGGTCTGCCCAAGCAGATGGCCCTCGAGCTGTTCAAGCCGTTCGTGATCAAGCGTCTGATCGACCTCGGTCACTCGCAGAACATCAAGGCCGCGAAGCGCGCCGTCGAGCGCTACCGTCCCGAGGTCTGGGACGTGCTCGAAGAGATCATCCGCGAGCGCCCCGTGCTGCTGAACCGTGCACCCACCCTGCACCGTCTCGGCATCCAGGCGTTCGAGCCCCAGCTCGTCGAAGGCAAGGCCATCCAGCTGCACCCGCTCGTGTGCGCGGCGTTCAACGCCGACTTCGACGGTGACCAGATGGCCGTGCACCTGCCCCTGTCGGTCGAGGCTCAGGCCGAGGCGCGCGTGCTCATGCTCGCCTCGAACAACATCCTGAAGCCGTCGGACGGCCGCCCGGTGACCCTGCCCTCGCAGGACATGATCATCGGTCTGCACCACCTCACCACCCTCAAGGAGGGTGCGGTGGGCGAGGGCCGTGCGTTCGGTTCGGTGGGCGAGGCGATCCTGGCCAAGGACGAGGGCACCCTCGACCTGCAGGCCAAGGCGCGCATCCGCATCCCCGGCCTGACGTTCCTCGAGGGCCAGGCGCCCGAGGGCTACGACAAGCACGGTCTCGTCGACGCCTCGCTCGGCCAGGCGATCTTCAACGACACGCTCCCCAAGGGCTACCCGTTCGTCCGCGAACAGGCCGACAAGGGCAAGCTGTCGCAGATCGTCAACAAGCTGGCCGAGGAGTACCCCAAGGTCGAGGTCGCCGCATCGCTCGACCGCATCAAGGACGCCGGTTTCTACTGGGCCACCCGTTCGGGTGTCACGGTGGCGCTGAGCGACATCCTCACCCCGCCGAACAAGGCGGAGATCGTCGCGGGCTACGAGAAGCAGGCCGCGAAGGTCCAGGGCCAGTACGAGAAGGGTCTCACCACCGACGCCGAGCGTCGCCAGGAGCTCATCAAGATCTGGACCGAGGCCACCGACGAGGTCCAGAAGGCGATGCGGGACAACTTCCCCGCCGACAACACCATCAACCGCATGGTCTCGTCGGGCGCCCGTGGTAACTGGCTGCAGATCCGCAACATCGCGGGTATGCGAGGCCTGGTGAACAACCCCAAGGGTGAGATCATCCCGCGTCCGATCATCTCCTCGTACCGCGAGGGTCTGTCGGTCGCCGAGTACTTCATCGCGACGCACGGTGCCCGTAAGGGTCTGGCCGACACGGCCCTCCGTACGGCCGACTCGGGGTACCTGACGCGTCGTCTCGTCGACGTCTCGCAGGATGTCATCATCCGCGAGGAGGACTGCGGCACGTCGAAGGGCCTCGAGCTCCCGATCGCCGCCGCCGACTCGACCGGTTCGCTGGTCAAGGACGCCAACGTCGAGAACTCGGTGTTCGCCCGTACGCTCGCCACGGCGGTCGTCGACGCGCAGGGCACCGTGCTGGCCGAGGCCGGCGACGACGTGGGCGACGTGCTCATTGACAAGCTGGTCGCCGGTGGCGTCGAGACGATCAAGGTCCGCTCGGTCCTCACGTGCGACTCGGCCGTCGGCGTCTGCGCGAAGTGCTACGGCCGCTCGCTGGCCACCGGCAAGATCGTCGACATCGGCGAGGCCGTCGGTATCATCGCGGCCCAGTCGATCGGTGAGCCCGGTACCCAGCTGACGATGCGTACCTTCCACACCGGTGGTTCCGCCTCGGCCGACGACATCACGCAGGGTCTTCCCCGCGTGCAGGAGCTGTTCGAGGCCCGCACCCCCAAGGGTGCGTCGCCGATCGCCGAGGCCGACGGCCGCATCACGATCGACGAGACCGACAAGGCCAAGAAGGTCATCCTCACGCCCGACAACGGCGACGAGCCGGTGGTCTACCCGGTGCTGAAGCGTGCGACGCTCCTGGTCGAAGACGGCCAGCACGTCTCGGTCGGCGAGCCCCTGCAGGTCGGAACGCTCGACCCCAAGGAGGTCATGCGCGTGCAGGGTGCCCGCGAGGTGCAGAAGTACCTCGTCAACGGCGTCCAGGGCGTGTACCGCTCGCAGGGTGTGCCGATCCACGACAAGCACATCGAGGTCATCGTGCGCCAGATGCTGCGCAAGGTCACGGTCGT
The DNA here is from genome assembly GCF_001456955.1 of Microbacterium enclense. Classification (GTDB taxonomy): domain Bacteria; phylum Actinomycetota; class Actinomycetes; order Actinomycetales; family Microbacteriaceae; genus Microbacterium; species Microbacterium enclense. The sequence goes on from NZ_KQ758467.1 coordinate 375,572, forward strand.
CGACCACGGCGACACCGACCTGCTGCCCGGTGAGCTGGTGGACTTCAAGCGCTACCAGACCATCAACCGCGAGGCGGTCGGCGAGGGCAAGCGTCCGGCGTCGGGTCGTCCCGAGCTGATGGGTATCACGAAGGCGTCGCTCGCGACGGAGTCGTGGCTGTCGGCCGCGTCGTTCCAGGAGACCACCCGCGTCCTGACGCAGGCGGCCATGGAGGGCAAGAGCGACCCGCTCGTCGGCCTCAAGGAGAACGTCATCATCGGAAAGCTCATCCCCGCCGGAACCGGACTTGCGAAGTACCGCAACGTCACGGTCGAGGCGACGGAAGAGGCGAAGAGCGAGCGGTACCCCAACCGCATCTTCGCGTCCGACGGTGCGTACTCCGACGCCGACCTGAGCTACGTCGACTTCGACAGCTTCTCGACGGACGACTTCACGCCCGGCACGTACAACTGATCGAGGCGAGAGGAGAGCGAGATCGCTCGCTCGACCGAGCCGATTGACGTTGCTGAGCGACGACGTCGCGAAGACAACAGATCGAGAGGGGGAGCCGGCATGTCCGGTTCCCCCGAGCGACGGATGCCACGCCTCGACGCGGCATCCTGATCCTCGAAGGCCCCTGGTTCGCGCCAGGGGCCTTCGTCGTCTCGGTCGGCGCCCGGCCGCGGCGTGTCGAGCACCGGTCGCCGCGGGGGGATGCGCCTACCGTGGATGCGGAGGAACGCATGGCCCGGATCGGTGGACGCAGCCTGTGGTTGGCATGGCCGGCGGGGCTGTTCTGTCTCGCCGCGGTGGTCGGGTTGGGCGTGCTCGCCGCACCCGGCGTGCCGGGAGCCATCGCCTTCGTCGGCGACACGCTCCGCGCGGCGACCGGTCGCCCCGCGACGGTGGAGGCGGAGCCCGCGACGCCGGCCGGCGACTGCCGCCACCTGTATTCGCAGCCGATGTGGTCGTCGCTCGTCTGGTCGCCCGAGGCGTTGCTCTCGCAGCGACGGACCGCGCCGCTCTCGACGCCGGAGGCGGTCGCGGCGGCCGCGCCGACGACGGTCGTGACCTGTCACTGGCGGGGCGTCGAGGGGCGGTTCCTCGAGACGACCGTTTCGACCGTCACCGCGGAGGGTTCCGCGGCCGCAGCCGCCACCCTCGCCGCCCAGGGGTTCGCGTGCGAGACGGCCCCCGATGCGACGCAGACGTCCGTGACGCACTGCGAGCGCACCTCGGGCGAGGTCGAGGAGGTGCACGACCTACGCGGCGACCGGTGGGTGTCGTCGACCCTCAGCGGCTGGTCGCCCGACGGCTACGCCGCGATCGTGGCATCCCACGCCTTCTCGGGCGGATGACGACGCGCGGCGTCATCCGAAGATCGAGGAGATGATGCTCGCGGTGTACCCGGTGGGTGCGAGGTTGGAGTACTGGGTGTCGATCAGCACGTCGTCGCGCCAGTAGAGCGTGCGGCCGTCGTTGACCGGGTAGGTGTCGTTGATCCAGGTCTTCTCGCAGCGCGTGCCCGCGTCGGGGGTGTAGCAGCTGAAGCCCTGCGTCGCCACGAGCTCGTTGAGCATGTCGAGCGCCGGCCCGCGGTTCATTCGGGACACGGTGGTGGAAAGCCCGGTCGTGTCGGCGCCCGGGTCGCGCCAGATGCAGACGAGCGAGCCGTCGGGCTGCACGCCCGTGGCGACGCCGAGGGCGGGATCGTTCAACGGAACCGCGCCCAGCTGCGAGAGCACGTCGGCCGACAGCATCGCCTTGCAGTCGGCGGGAAGACGCACCTCGGTGGGCGCGCGGGAGAAGGTGGGGATGTTCGAGGGGGTCGGAGACGTCGCCACCGGCGGCGCCGTCTCGGGAGCCGCATCGTCGGCGGCGGGTGCGCACGCGGTCAGGGCGAGCAGGGCGACGCCGACGAGGGCCGCGGGAACGGCCGGCTGGAGCGCGCGACGGGACATGGGAACACCCTAAGCCGAGGTTCCGACACGGTCGAGACGCACTTCCGTCGGCACGCCTGCGCGTCTCGTCGCCACCGGCGGGTTAGCCTTGCGCGGCAATCACCGCGTGAGGAGACCCCATGAGCGACAACACGTCGGGCGGCGACCGCGTCGTTACGCCCAAGGACTCGTACGGCGACCCCGTCGCCGAACCGACCGACAACGCGCACGACGTCGTCGGCCGAGCCCACGAGGGACTCGCCGACGCCGAGGCCGCGCGTCGCGACGCCGTCGACCCGCGCGCCGCCGAGGCCGCGTGGGACGAACGCGAGCAGCACGAGCACCACGAGGCCGCGGCCGTCGCCGACCGTCGGGAGCACCCGGCGCCCGTCGTGCACGACGCGTCGCCCGTCGCGCCGCAGACCGCGCCGGCCGCCGCACCCGCCTCGTCCGTCGACCTCGACGACGAGGACGCCCGCTGGGCCGCCTACGCCGCCTCCGCCGAGCCGGAGCAGCAGACGACCGCGTACGCGCGCCACGACGACGACACCCGCACGAGTGCGTCGCCCGCCGCGGAGACCGCCGTCGTCGCCGGATCGGGTGCCGCCGCCGCCGGTGCCGCCGCACCCGTCTCCGAGGAACCGACGCGCGCCTACGGTGGACCGCAGCCGATCTTCGTGCAGGCGCCCGAGGCGCCCCGCCCCCGCGGCAACCGCGGCGCGGCTGGCGCCATCGGACTGCTGGCGGCGCTGTCCTTCGCCGTGCTGTATCTCGCCGCGACCCTCGGTCTGCGCCTGCTCACCGACGGGCTGCAGGTTTCCGAGCTGGGTTCTGCGGCGCTGTCCGCCCTGACCACGTGGGAGCTGTGGGTGCCCACCGCCGCCTTCTACGTCGGCTTCTGGTTCCTGGGTGCACTGATCAACCGCGGTCGCTGGGGGCACTGGGTCGTCTGGGGTCTCGTGGTCGGCGTGGTGGCCTGGGTGGGGTACCTGCTCGGCGTGCTCCTGGCCGCCCCGTTCTGGATGGTCACGGCGCGCCAGTCGGTCGAGCTGCTGCAGGACAACGTGCTCGCACCTCTCGCGATCGTCGCCTTCGTGCTCGGCCGCGAGCTGACGATCTGGTTCGGTGCGTGGGTGGCGGCGCGCGGCCGCCGCGTGACCGAGCTCAACGCCGAGGCGCAGCGCGAGTACGAGCGCACGCTCGAAGCGGGCCCCCAGCTCTCGCAGCGCTGAGACGGATGCCATGACGAACGAGCCGCGACCGGCGGGGGTGACCCCGCCGGTCGCGGTCGTTTTCGCCTCCGTCGTCTTCATCGCCCTGTCGATCGCCGCCCTCGGGGTGGTGAGCCTGGTGCTGGACGCCGACGTGATCCCGGTCCGCGGGCTCGGTGCCGTGCCCGGCGTGGTCGGTCAGCTGGTGGCCCTCGCCTCCTTCGCCGGGCAGCTGTTCTGGGGCCTCCGGGCCGACCCGCCGAGCTACCTCACCGCGGTCCCGTGCGCGATCGCGGCCTACGTGGGCGAGGTCGGGGGAGTGGTGGTCGGCGCCCTCGTGAGCGGTGCCGATCCAGCCCGCGGCGCCGCCGCGGCGGGCAGCGTCGCCCTGGGGTTCGCCGGCCCCGTGGTGGCAGCGGTGGGACTCGTCGCCGGGCTGTTCGGCATCCTTCTCGTCCGTTCGCGCACGAGCGGCCCACGCTGGGGGTGGGAGGACGACGACGAGGGGGATCGCGCGGCCTGACGCGCGGGGAGCCGTGGCATCCGCTCTTTCCCGGGCGTGTCGGGCTAGCGTAGAGCCGTGGAGCGGTCGCTCGAGAGCCAGGTCGGTCAGGCGGTGGACGCCTGGCTGCGTTGGCTGCCCCGATGGGAACCGGCGAACCATCGCGGTCGCGTCGCTCCCTGTCGACGGTGCTTCGGCTCTCCGGTGCTCTCGGCCGCCGGTCTGGGCGCCGACGTCCCGCACGGCGTCCAGCACGGACTGTCCACGCGTGTGAAGGGCATCGTCGACCACGCCGTCGCCGACTACACCTCCCGCAACCTCCCGATGCTCCAGGCCGAGCTCGATCAGCAGGCCGAGCGCAATCGGCGGCGTTCCTATCGCCCGGCCGAGGGCCTCGAGCCCGAGTTCGAGGGGATGCCGCTCGACCCCGATCCGGAGCCCGGTTCACCGTTCCTGTTCACCCTGTCGGGCCTGGCCGCCGAAGAAGACGCGGCCATTCCGGCCCTTCCCCCGCTGTCGGATGCCGCGAAGGCGGCGTTGCGACAGGAGGTGGGCCTGGCAGACGACTACGCGAACATGATCGGCCGCGAGGTGTGTTCGATCCTGCTCCACCACCGCCTCCGGATCCAGGCGGCGGTCGCGGAGTACGTCGAACCGCAGATCGCCGCTCTGCTCGACGACCTCACGCGGTCCCTGGACGCGCCCTTCGATCCGCGGGAGTCCGAGCCCCCGGCATCCTGAGCCGCCTGTGCACGGACGGCCGGTGCGACCAGTCGACTTTGTTAGCATCGTCGGGTCGTTCGCCAGGGTCGCGGACGGATCTTTCGGAGGGAGCTCGATGCCGCAGCGGCTTCCCTCGTCGCCGCCCATCCTGCCCGGGCTCGCGTACATCCGTCCCCTGGGCTCGGGTGGCTTCGCCGACGTCTTCCTCTACGGCCAGGACATGCCGCGCCGTGACGTGGCGGTGAAGGTGCTGCCGAGCGACGTGCGCGACGCCGATCTGCTGCGCATGTTCAACGCCGAGGCCGACGTGCTGGCCCACCTGTCGGCCCATCCCTCGATCGTCACGGTGTACCAGGCGGGGATCTCGGCCGACGGCCGGCCCTACATCGTGATGGAGTACTGCCCGGGCTCGCTGGCTCAGCGCTTCCGCGTCGAGCGGATGCCCGTGGCGGAAGTGCTGTCGATCGGCGTGCGCATGGCGGGCGCTCTCGAATCGGCGCACCACGCCGGCCTCATCCATCGCGACGTCAAACCCAGCAACATCCTCGTCACGACCTTCGGTGCGCCCGTCCTCGCCGACTTCGGCATCTCATCGTCGCTCGTGCGGCAGAGCGCCGACGAGATGATGGCGATGTCCGTGCCGTGGAGCGCGCCCGAGGTCATCGCCGAGCAGACCGCGGGCACCGTCGCGAGCGAGGTCTGGAGCCTCGGGGCGACCGTGTACTCGTTGCTCGCCGGGCACAGTCCGTTCGAACGACGCGAGAAGGGTCAGAACTCGCGCGAACAGCTGAGTCGGCGCATCGCGCGCGCCTCCTACACCGACATTCCCCGAGCCGACGTGCCCGCCGCCCTGCAGCGCGTGCTCGCGCGGGCGATGTCGCGCAACCCCGCCGATCGGTATCCTCACGCCCGGGAGTTCGGTGAGGCGCTGCAGACGGTGCAGGCCGAGATGGGTCTCCCCGCGACGCCGCTCGAGGTGCCCGCCGCCGAGTGGGCTCCCGCGGCACGGACCGTCGACTTCGCCGACGGGACGCTGCGCGGCCCGGCCCGCTCGCACGTCGAGCGCGACGGCGCCCGCAAGCACCGCGCGTCGGCCGGCGTCGCCGGCTACGCCCGCGACGAGGACACCGACATCGCCGCTCCCGCCTCGCCGACGGTCCATCCTCTGCCGTGGGTGCTCGCCGGGGCGACGACCGTGACGGCGGGGGCCGTGGTGGTGGCCGCGCTCTACGCCACGGGTGTGCTCCGATGAAGCGCACGACGCTCGCGGGTCTCAGCGCCGCGCTCGTCTCGGCCGCTCTGGTCGTGACGGCGAGCATCGTGTGGCCGGGACTCGACGCGCAAGAGACGCCCGAGGTCGACACCTCGGTTTGGGCCCTGCAGACGGGCGATGGCCAGCGGTACGCCCGCGTCAACACCGCCGTCGGCGAGCTCGACACCGTTCGCACCGCGGGCAACCCCAGCCAGGTGGCGCAGGCCGGTGACGGCGCCTATCTCTTCACCGACAGTTTCAGCAAGCTCACGCGGATCGACGAGGCGCGCCCCATCGACCTGCAGGAGGAGCAGCTCCAGGCCGCCCCCGCCACGCCCGCGGGGACAACGTCGGTCGTCACCGCGGGCGACTACGTCGTCTACCGGACGGATGCCGGCACGCTGTTCACCGGACGCCTGAGCCGCGCCGGACAGACCGGTGTCGAACTCGATCCCTTCGGCGCGGCCGGCGACGACGACGCGGCCGCCTATACGGCGGACGCCGTGGCGCTCGATGACCGAGGCATGCTGTTCGCCTACTCCTCGTCCGACGCGTCGGTCATCCGGTACGACGTCGAGTCCGACGAGCTCCGCGGGCGCGACGCCCTCGACGCCGATCTCGCCGCACCGGTGCTGTCGGCCGCCGGCGACGACTGGGTGCTCCTCGACTCCGACGCCGGCCGCGTGTGGGTGCGCGGCGACGACCCCGTCGACATCGACACCGGAGATCAGGTCGTCGTGGGCGACGCCGATCCCGACGCCCGCGCCGTGTACGTCGCCGACGACCAGGCGTTGTGGACGATTCCCACCGACGGTTCCGAGCCGCGTCGCGAGATGGGGGGCGGGGGGAACGTGCTGGGTCAGCCCGCCCGGCCCGTGTGGCATCAGGGCATCGCCTACGCCGCGTGGCTCCTCCCGGGTGACTCCCGCGGAACGCTGTGGAGGTCCGACCAGGGTGAGACCGGGCTCGACTACGGCGGCGCGACCATGCCCGACCAGCGTCGTCCGGTGTTCGTCGCGACCGACCACGCGATCATTCTGAACGAGACGCGGACGGGATGGGTGTGGACCGTGCCCGACGGCGCGCTCGTCGCCTCGAGCCAGAACTGGTCGCTCGACGACCGCACCGAACAGACGACGGTGCAGAGCGAGGAGCAGCTGAGCGTCGTCCTCGACCCCAAGCCGCCGATCGCCGAGCCCGACGCGTTCGGCGTCCGCGCGGGCCGCCTCGTCACGCTGCCCGTGCTGCTCAACGATCACGACCCCAACGAAGACGTGCTGAGCATCGTCGGCGAGAGCGTGACGGGACTCGACCCCGGTTTCGGAACGCTCACGCTCACCGACTCCGGCCAGCGGCTCGCCGTGCGGGTGTCACCGGATGCCACGGGGAGCGCGACGTTCTCGTACGCCGTGACCGACGGCACGACCGCCGACGGGTTGACCTCCGCGCCCACCACCGTGACGCTCACGGTCTCACCCGGCGACGCCAACGCCGCGCCGGTGTGGTGCGGCGTCGACAACTGCCTGCAGCCGTGGCCCACCCCGGAGGTCGCGCGCGGGGGCACCGTGACGGTGCCGGTGCTGCCCGGATGGGTCGACCCCGACGGCGACCCCCTCCTGCTCCTCTCCGTCGAGAACCCGGGGGGCGTCGGGTCCGTGGCCGCCACACCTGGCGGCGACGTGGTCTACCAGCACGCCGACGACGGATCCGGGGGAGAGCAGAGCATCCAGCTCGACGTCACGGTCGCCGACACACGGGGTGCGATCACCACCAAGCCCCTCGTGGTGCGCGTCGCGCCCGATCCCGGCCTCGCGGTGCAGTCGTTCGCCGTCGTCGACACGGTCGGGTCGTCGGTGTCGGTCGACGTCGGACCCCACGTGACCGGCACCGCCGGTGACATCTCGCTCGCTTCGGTGCGCGTCCTCGACGGTGCGGCCGCGACCGCGACGGTCGTCGGCGGCAGCACGGCCTTCGAGCTCACGGCCTCGCAACCGGGCGTCTATCGCGTCGACTTCACCGTCGACGGCGGAGGCCGCGACGCGAACGCGACGGCGCGCATCACCCTGCTCCCGGCGGACGCCCCGGCGCAGCTTTCGACCTCGCCGGTCGTGGCCTTCGTCCGCCCGCAAGAGGATGCCACGCTCGACGTCTTCCGCGCGGTGTCCAATCCCACGGGTCGGGTGCTGCTGCTGAGCGATGTCACCCCCCAGGCCGAGGACGGCGCCTCGCTCACCGTCGACACCGTGGGGCAGAGCGACCTCCGAGTGTCGGGGAGCACCTCCGACGGCGCGGCGGGCCTCCTCGGCACGGTGTCCTACGCGGTGAGCGACGGAACCGATGACGAGGGCTCGCGTGTGACGGGCGAGGCGACGGTGTATCTGCTCCCGCCTGCCCCCGAGATCGCCCCCATCGCCGTCGACGACACCGTGACGGCGCGTGCGGGGGCGCAGATCGACATCCCCGTGCTCGACAACGACATCTCACCCGCGGGTGGGCGTCCCTCGCTCGATCCGTCCAGCATCCGCGCCACGCCGGCAGCCGACGGCCTCGCCTTCGCATCCGGGGGTGTGCTCCGCTATCTCGCCCCGACGACGCCCGGCTCGTACGAGGTGACCTACCGCGTGTCCAGCACCGGCACGCCGTCGCTGTGGGACGAGGCGACGGTGCGCATCACGGTTCTCGCCGCCGACGCCAACCGCGCGCCGATCCCCGCCACGCTGGAGGGGCGTGTCCTGAGCGGCGGGACGACGTCGATCGACTTCGACGCGTTCGGCATCGACCCCGACGGCGACGCGGTGGTCCTCGACCGCATCGTCGCGCAACCCGATCGCGGCACGGCATCCGTCTCGCCCGACGGATCGTCGATCCTGTACTCCTCCATCCCGGGCGACCGCGGTCAGGTGTCGTTCCGCTACCGCGTCTCCGATTCCGCCGGCGCGACGGGCGAAGGCACGGTGCGCATCGGGGTCCTGGATGCCGAGGCCAACCCCAGTCCGATCACCTTCACCGACTACGTGCAGGTGCAGGCGGGGGCGGATCGCACCGTCCGCGTCAGCCCGCTCGCCAACGACATCGACCCCACGCAGGGCCGACTCTCGCTCACGGGTGTGCGGCCCGATCTGCCCGAGACGCTCATCGACGGCAGCGACAATCCCGAGTACGCGCGTCTCGACGGCTTCATCGACACCGTGTCCGACACCGCCGTCGTCCTCCGCGCCGGAGAGCAACCCGCGACCCTGTCGTTCTTGTACGACGTCTCGTCCGACTCCGGCAATACCGGGCGGGGGCTGATCGTCGTCAAGGTCGTGCGCGAGAGCGTCCCCGACTATCCGGTCGTCACCGATACGGTGCTGACCGTCGAGAACCGCGACGATTTCTCCGCGGGCGTCGACGTCATCGCCGGCAAGGCCAGGTGGTCGGGCGGAGACGTGAGCGCACTCGACGTGGCGCTGTGGGGCGATCCCGCCGACGTCCGGGTCGAGGGGCGCCGCATCTCGGGCGAGCTGCCGACGACACGGCGGGTCATCCCCTTCGCCGTCACCGGGCGCGCGGGTGATGCCGACGTCACCACCTACGCGTTCCTCCGGGTGCCCGGCGACGACGACCTCAGCCTGTCCCTGCGTCCGAACGCGGCCCAACGCGTCGACGAGCTCGCGTCCGTCTCGTTCGACATGGCATCCCTCGTCGCCGTGCCCCGTCGCGCCACGCTCGAGGTGGGCACGGAGGTGAGCACCACGGGCGTCCGTCCCGCGGGTCGGTGCACGGTCGCCGGCTCCGTCGTGACCTACGACGCCGGCGAAGGGTCGCCCTGGACCGATGCCTGTCGCGTCCCCGTCCGGGTGGCGGGCAGCGAGGAGTGGACGGTGCTGTCGGTGCCCGTCGGTGTGGTGGCACGCGATCCGCAACCGGAGCTGCGCCCGGGCGCCCTCACGGTCGGGCCCGGGGAGACGGCCACCTTCGACCTGCGCAACATGACCTCGTGGCAGCTCGGACGCGAAGACGAGGCGGGGGTCCGTTACGCCCTGGAGTACTCCGGATCCGCGTTCGCCGTGTCGCTCGACGGGTCGACCGTGACGGTGACCGGGAACGACCGCGCCCTCCCCGGCGTCGAGAACGCCGCCGTCGTATCGATCACCAGTCACGCAGCGGTCGCCCCCGCTCGTCTCGTTCTGCGCGTCGGCAACGCGCCCTCGACGCTTCCGCAGGGCGGAACGACGTCGTCTCAGTGCTCGCAGGCGTCGGGATCGGGCTGCACGATCGACGTCGTCGGCGCCCCGGGCGAGGTCAACCCGCTGCCGCGGACCCCGCTCGAGGTCATCGCCGTGAACCCGACGGCCGCCTGCACGGGTGTGAGCTTCGCCGTCGCCTCGCCGACGAGTGTCGCGGCATCCTGGTCGGCGGACGCCCCCGGCGCGACCTGCACCGCGAGCGTCACGCTCCGCGACGCGCAGGGCCGTACGACGGCCTCCAGCCGCGACGCCCGCGTCGTCCTCGACCTGCTCGGCTACCCGCGGGGGCCCGCGAGTGTGCGGCAGACGGCATTCGCCGACGGGTCGCTGACCCTGCGCGTCGATCCGGGGGAGGCGGGCCGTGCCTACCCCGGTCTCTCCGGCTTCACCGTGCGCACGGGTGGACAGGTCGTCGGCCAGTGCAGTGCCGACGGATCCTGCCCTCCCATCTCGGCCCCCAACGGCGAGCAGCGCGAGTACGTCGTCACGGCCGTCAACGCCGTAGGGGAGTCGCGCGGTTCCGTCCGCACGACCGGCTGGGCGTATCGAGCGCCTGCGCAGCCGCGCGAGCTGGCCTTCAGCCCGGTCCGCACCGACGGCGCGGGTGGCGTCGCCGACCTGGTCATCAGGGGCGTCGACGGCGCCGAGACGGGCAGCCTCGAGATATCCAGCCCCGTGGGCGACACCGTGCGCGTCGACGTGGGCCGCAACCAGGACGAGGTATCGGTGCGCCGATTCGTCGTCGGGTCGAACGATGCGACCGCCATCACCGTCCGCCCCTTCTCGCGCTTCACCTTGCCTCCGGGCCTGGGCGGAGCGTCGAACGGCAGCGAGCTCGTGGGTACCGCGCACGGCGTGGGCGTTGCTCAGAACCTCGCCCTGAACCTCACCTCGCGATCGACGGGCAACCAGCAGTCCACCGTCGTCGCCGACGGATCCGCTCAGCCGAACGGCACCGACGTCGAGCTCGCGTACGACATCTCCGAGGGGCGATCCCGGTGCCAGCCGGGGTCGGGATCGGCCCGCGAGGAGTTCCCGGGCCGCAACGACGGCGAGAGCTACGAGTACACCCTCTGCGTCGAGACGTTCTTCCGTGGGGAGTCCTTCGGCGTCGTGTCGGTGAAGCAGAGTCTCAACGTGGCGCAGGACGCCGCCGCCCCGACGGGCTACACCTTCCGCGTCGACCCGCAGGCGCAGGTGAAGGGTGACACCGCACGGTGGTACATCGACCGCAGGATCGACACGGGGAGCGCCCCGCCGCGGAACAACGAGGTGAAGTACGAGAACTGGGACGGCGCAACCACCGTTTTCGACCGTGACCCGAACATCCTCGTGTACTTCGAGCACAAGGTGTGGAAGACGCAGTCCCAGCGCGGCAGGGTGGAGCCGGCCGCGGGGAGCGCCCCCTATCAGGTGCAGGCGAGTTGGAAGGTCGCGAACTGTGAGGCCGGCGGCGCGCTCCGTGCCGAAGGCACCTCGGCGGCGGACCGGGCGAACTTCGTCTTCACGTACGACGACGCGGTCTTCCGCGACAAGAACGGCGCCGCCCTGCCCAAGACGGAGGGCAACCCGGCCCTGGTCCCCGCCGGGGCGACCAGCGTGGAGAACATCGGCGTGAGCGTCGACTGGTCCAAACCGGGGTGGAATCTCGACAACGCCACCGCCGAGCTGTCCGGGGCCTGCAAGCCCGGCGCCTGACGCCCCCATCCCCGCCGATCCGGCATCCGCGAACTCGAGCCCGAAAGAAGCACGACATGACGATCACCCAGGAGCAGGCCACCTGGTTCGCCCAGACCTTCGCGCAGATCGCCGACAACGTCGAGCGCGCCGTCCTCGGAAAGCGTCACGTCGTCGAACTCGTCCTCACGGCGATGCTCAGCGACGGTCACGTCCTCCTCGAAGACGTTCCCGGCACGGGCAAGACGTCGCTCGCCCGCGCCGTCGCGCAGTCGGTGCAGGGCACGAACACCCGCATCCAGTTCACGCCCGATCTTCTGCCGGGCGACATCACGGGCATCACCGTCTACGACCAGAAGACCGGTTCGTTCGAGTTCCACACCGGACCGATCTTCGCCAACATCGTGCTCGCCGACGAGATCAACCGGGCCAGCCCCAAGACCCAGTCGGCGCTGCTCGAGGTCATGGAGGAGGGCAAGGTCACCATCGACGGCGTCTCCCGTGCGGTGGGCGTACCGTTCCTCGTCCTGGCGACGCAGAACCCCGTCGAGCAGGCCGGCACGTATCGCCTGCCCGAGGCTCAGCTCGATCGCTTCCTGCTGCGGACCTCGCTGGGCTACCCCGACCACGCCGCCACCGTCCGCATCCTCGACGGCGCACCGGTCGCCACCGCCGACCTGCGCCCCATCATCACCCCGCAGGCGCTGGTCGGTATGGCCGACCTGGCGGCGTCCGTCTACGTCGACGCCCTCGTCCTCGACTACATCGCCCGGCTCGTGGATGCCACCCGCGCGGCCGACGAGGTGCGCCTCGGCGTGAGCATCCGCGGTGCCCTCGCCCTGACCCGTGCCACTCGCGCCCGCGCGGCCGCACAGGGGCGCACCTATGCCACCCCCGACGACGTCAAAGCCCTCGCGGTCGCGGTGCTCTCGCACCGGTTGATCCTCCACCCCGAGGCGGAGTTCGACGGCGTCACGCAGGAGGCCGTGATCGGTCAGGTGCTGCTGGACACCCTCCCGCCCACGCAGCGCGAGAGCGCATGACGATGCCCCCGGCCGAGCAGGCCGCGGCGCCGACGGGAGGTGGCGCGTGCCCGAGTCCGATCTGACCGCGTCCCGCCTGACGCGCACGTCCGCGGCCACGATGCGCACGAGCTCGCGCACGTCGGTCACGTCGACCGCGGTGCGGCGTCAGCGCCGTATCGTGCGCGCCGTCGTCCGTGCGACCGAGGTGTGGCGTGCGCTCGTCGACGCGGTCGTGGCCGCCGCGCGCTGGGCCGGCCGGACGGTGCGTCCGGCCGGAGCGGTCGTCGTGATCGTGGCGACGGTCGGTCTGGCACTCGGGACGGCGTTCGGATGGGTCGAGTGGATGGTCGCCGGCGTCGCCGGTCTGCTGCTCGTGGCCATGAGCGTCCCGTTCCTCTTCGGCGCCCGCGCCTACGACGTCGATCTCACGTTGCAGCACGAGCGCGTCGTCGCCGGGCACGGGGTGACGGGTGAGATCGTCGTGCGCAACCACAGTGCACGGCCCGCCCTGCCGGGGCGACTCGACATCCCCGTCGGACGCGGACTGGTGGAGTTCGCGGTGCCGTTCCTGCGGTCCGGCCACACATCGAGCGAGCCCCTGGAGATCCCTCCGCTTCCGCGCGGAGTCGTGCGGATCGGCCCGGTCACGACCGTGCGCAGCGACCCGGTCGGGCTGCTCCGCCGCGAGCACGCCTTCGACGACGTCCACGATCTCTTCGTGCATCCGCGCACCGTGGCGCTCCCCTCGACCAGCGCCGGACTCATCCGCGATCTCGAGGGGAGCGCGACGCGCCGCCTCGTGGATGCCGACATGTCGTTCCACGCCATCCGCGAGTACGTGCCGGGCGATGCGCGCCGTCAGGTGCACTGGAAGTCGACGGCCAAGACCGGTCGACTCATGGTCCGGCAGTACGAGGAGTCCCGGCGCTCGCGCATGGCGATCGTGCTGGCCGCGGCGACACCGGAGTACACGGATGCCGACGAGTACGAGCTCGCCGTCTCCGCCGCGGCGTCCCTGGGCTTGCGCGCCATCCGCGACGCCCGCGACGTCGACATCGTCACCGGGTCGGAGATCCCCCGCGTGGTTAAGGGCCGCCTGCGCGCGATTCGACACATCCCGGTCGTCTCGCCGCGGACCATGCTCGACGGCTTCAGCGGCCTCGACCGGCACGACAACACGATGCCCGTCGAGGACGTCTGCCGCCTTGCATCCGAATCGACCGAGCGCTTGTCGATCGCCTTCGTCGTCGTGGGGGCGACCGTCCCCCTCGCACGGCTGCGGCAGGCGGCGCTGGCGTTCCCCACCGACACCGCGGTCGCCGCGGTCATCTGCGACGAGCGCGCGCATCCGCGCATGCAGAGCGTGGCCGGTCTCACGGTGCTGACCATCGGCACCCTCGACGATCTGTCGGGCCTGCTCGTGCGGGGAGCCGCTTCGTGACCGCCCGCCGGGACGCGCGCTCCGCGGCGCGCCGTCGCGAACCGTCGGCGACGCCCCGCCGGGTGGCAGGGGCTCTGTACACGGCGGCGTGCGTGGTGCTGGCTGCGGTGGCGGCGTGGCCCGTGTACGCCTCGGGGGCGTTCGTGCTGCTCGTGGTGGTGTCCGCGGCCGCTGCGGCGTCCGTCGTCGCCGTCGTCTCGTGGCGTCGGTGGGGCGGGTGGGCCCTCACGGCCGGGCTCGCGATCGCCTTCGCCGTCCTCTCCGTCCCCGTGGCGGTGCCGTCGCGCATGACGTCGTTGCCCGACGTGCTGCGCGGTCTCGGTGAGGCTTTCGCGGGGGTGATCGTCGCTTGGAAGGACCTGGTGACGGTCGACCTTCCGGTGGGGACGTATCGGAACCTCCTCGTCCCGGCGCTGGTGGTGTTCCTCGTGGGAACGGCCCTCACGCTGATGTTCTCGATCCGAGCGGACGGTCGCGCGCCGATCGCGGTGATCACCGGCATGGGGATGACCGGGTTCGGACTCTTCTTCGGACGCGCCGCCACCAGCGCGCCGCTGCTGGTCGGGTCGATCGAGGTGCCGGCCCCTGCCGAGACCGCCGTGGGCCTCGGCGCGCTGCTCACGGCGGTGCTGTGGCTCGCCTGGCGGACGCGCGAGGAGCGGGGGCGTGCGCTCGCCCGGGCGAGCGGCGTCGCCGCGAACGTCGGTCGGGGGGCGTCTGTCGCCGGGCGCCGCGCGGCCCTGGGCGCGGCGATGATCGTGGTCGCGGCGGTGGCGACCGTCGCCGTGGTGCCCTCCGCCGCGCGTGACGTCGACCGCCTCGTCCTCCGGTCCGCCGCCGGTCCGGAGCGCGAGATCGCGGAGGCGGCGAGTCCGCTGGCCGAGTACCGTGCGCTCTTCTCCGATACCCGCTCCGACGACGTCCTTTTCCGCGTCGGCGGCAACGGCGCGCTTCCCGAACGCGTCCGCATCGCCACCCTCGACACGTACGACGGCGAGATCTTCCGCGCGTCCGGCGACGGGGGCGGCGGGTTCGTCCGCCTCCCGTCCTCCCGCGACGCCGGTGAGGGGCGCGACGTCGACGCGGACATCGAGATCGTCGACCTCGGCGGACTGTGGATGCCGACGGCCGGGCGTCTCGCGGAGGCGACGTTCGACGGCGACCGCCGGGCTCTCCTGGCCGACCACTTCTACTACAGCGCCGAAACCCAGGCGGGCGTGCAGATCGCCGAGGGAGGGCTTCGCGCGGGCGACCGGTACCGCCTCAGAGCCGTCGAGCCGTCCGGCGCGGATCTCGCCTCGCTGTCGCCTCCCGGCGATGTTTCCGGGCTACCCGGCGGCGACAACCTGCGTCGGTGGGTGCAGGAGCACGCCGCGGGGTCTGGAGGTGCCGCCCTGCAGGGGCTCGTGCAGCTCCTCCGCGAGCGCGGGTATCTCAGCCACAGCCTGGCTCTCGAGGGGGCACCGGCGCCGGCCTGGACGGCGGACCTGCCCGGGTACCAGCTCCAGCCGAGCGCCTCCGGCCACTCGCTCGCTCGGATCGACCGCATGTTCGAGCGTTTGCTCGAGCGGGAGGACGACCCGCGGGCCGCCGCGTCCGACAATTTCGTCGCCGCCGTGGGCGACGACGAGCAGTTCTCGGTCGCGACCGCCTTGATCGCCCGCGAGTTGGGGTTCCCCGCTCGTGTCGTGGTGGGCACGCGGCTGCGTTCGTCGGATTCGTCGCTCCCCACGTGCGAGGCGGGGGAGTGCCGCGCGCGGGACGTGAGCGCCTGGACCGAGGTGCAGGGAGCAGACGGTCGGTGGACGCCGGTCGACGTCACGCCCCAGTGGGCGCAGTCGCCGAGTCTCGAGGTCACCCAGCAGCAGGACCCCGAGAACGTCACCGAGGTGCGGCCCGACACCGTGGAGGAGGTCGTCCCGCCCGAGCCGGTGCAGGAGGACGACGCCCTCGACGACGACCGCTCCACCGACGACGGCGTCGACCTGATCTGGCTGTGGGCACTCCTTCGCATCGGGGGCATCGCGGTGCTCGGCCTGCTGGTGGTCCTCGGGCCTTTCCTGGCCGTCATCGTCGCCAAGGCGCTGCGCCGGCGCGGTCGCCGGCTCGCGCCCGATCCCCGCGACGCGATCGCGGGCGGATGGGACGAGTACGTCGATGCCGGGGTCGACTCCCGCCGGGTGGTGCCGCGCGCACCGACGCGTCGCGAGACCGCCGCCGCCTTCGCCACACCGGGGGGCCTGCGATTGGCCGATGACGCCGACCGCGCCGTGTTCTCGGCCGCGTCGGTGAGCGCCGACGAGGCCGCGGCCTTCTGGCGCATCGTCGACGAGGAGCGGCGCGCCCTTCGGAGTCGACAGAGCCGATGGCAGCGGCTGCGCGCGGCCGTATCGTTGAGATCGTTCCTGCGGTTCCTCGCCCCTCGCCGTTCGCGGCAGCGGCCGCCGCATCGCGACGAGAGGGGGAAGCGTCCCGCGGCTCACGGGGGACGCGACACGACATGACCGATTCGACCATGGTGGTTCTCGGGATGACGTCGCTCGCGCTCGTCGTCGTGCTCTACGTCTGGTTCGCCCTGGCGCTGGCCGCGATGTTCGAGAAGATGGGCGAGCCGACCTGGAAGGCGTGGGTACCCATCGTCAACGTCGCGACGGTGCTGCAGCGGGGCGACTTCTCGCCGTGGCTCGTCCTGCTGAACGTGGTGCCGCTGTTCGGCGCGGTCGCCTTCGTGATCGTCTTCATCGTCGCCGTCCGTCGCATCACGGTCGGTTTCGGCGGCGGCGTCGGGTTGACCGTGGTCGGTGCCCTCGTCCCCGTGGTGTGGGCCAGCATCCTGGGGTGGGGATCAGCGCGTTGGACGGGCGAGGGCGGTGCCGGGCTCGTGGACGAGCGGTCCGGGCCCTTCCGCCGAGGTGATGACCACGCACCGGCGTACGTCCCTCTCGTCGGCGGTTGGACGCCGCAGGTCGCGGGCGCGACGGATGCGCCGGGCTCCGACCGCGGCGGGTGGGCACCCGCCGGCGGGGCCGCGACGCGCGAGCCGGGGAGCGAGCACGCTCGCTGGATTCCGGACGCACCGGCCCCCGAGCGCGAGGGACCCGGCTCCGCGCTCCCGTCCGAACCGGTCGTCCTGCCTTTCGCCGCACCATCGACCCCGCTGGCGGATGCCGTGCCCTCCTCGATCGACTGGTCGGCCCCGGCCGATCGGGGGCCGGTGTCGTTCGAGGAGCAGCGACCGATCGGCGGGTCCGCGCGACACGGTCGAACGGGGACCGATGCCGACGAATCGATGTCCGACGTGCTGGATGCGTTGCGCGACGAGAGGCCGCGCGGCGCGGGCGGTCTGCGTCGAGGGCTCGGGGTGGACGCGCTGCAGGGGCTGTCCGCCACGCGTGCCGATGAGGAGAACGCACCGACGGATGGACCGCGGGTCGTGCTCGACGCCTCGATCTCCGGCGGAGCGCCCCGCGCCGGCGAGCCCTCCGCCCCCTCGTCGTCCGAGCGACCCGACGATTCCGTCGACGCCGTCGCCGACCCGGAGCCGCCGGACGCCCCCTGGAGCACTCCGTCGCGACGGGCGCAGCGATCCGCTTCGGAGCCCGCGGCGCCGATCGCCGACGTCCCCCTCACGCGTCCGTCGCCCGAGACGGCGGCGATCGCCCGGCCGTCGGTCGTCGCCCCCGGAGAAGAGTTCCCCGAGCTGTCGGAGGCCGTGTCGGCCGTCTCCGAGGTGCCGGAGGCGGGCTCCCCGCGACCGGCTCGCACCTCCGTGTCGTCGCTGTACGCGCAATCGGCGGTCCCCGACGTCTCCGACGACGACGCGGACGCCCTCGACCGCACCGTGGTGACCAGACGCAAGCGGATTCCGTGGATGCTGGTGCCCCCCGGAGGTGCTCCGGTCGCGTTGACCTCCGATGTCGTCATCCTGGGCCGCCGGCCCGTTCCGGATGCCGCCCATCCCGACGCGCAGCTCGTGGCGATCTCCGACGAGACGCGCACGGTGTCGAAGACCCACGCCCGGCTGCAGTTGCGCGGCGACACCTGGTTCGTCACCGATCTGGACTCCACGAACGGCGTGCTGTTCGCGACCCTGATGGGCACCGAGGTCGAGGCCCCGCGGGGGGAGGAGATCGAGGCCGGCGCACGATTCTTCCTGGGAGACGCGGAGGTCCGACTGGCGCGGAGCGACGCATGAGCACGCCCGGTGGGCCGGACGACGACGTCGACGATGTGACGCTCTGGGCCGGTCGTTTGCGGGCGTGGCCGGTCGTGCCGACGCTCGACGAGGGCGACGACGCGACCGTGCGCTCAGCCCGAAGCACTCCGGCCGCCGACGACGAGGCGTCCGAGGAGGTCATCGATCCCGTCGACGACACCATCCTTCTCCGTCCGGCTGCGCGGCGGTCCGAGGCGCCGCCGACATCGACGGCCGATCCTGCGCCTGAGCGAGACGTCCCCGGGCGGGACGCCCCCGAGCGGGACGCCCCCGAGCGGGACGCCCCCGATGAGGACACCGCCCCGTCCCGGTCGACCGGCACCCGCGCCGAGCGCCGCGCGCGCGAAGCCGATGCCATCGACGCGTTCAGCGAGGCGGCGGGGACCGACACCGTCGCCCATGCGGTGGAGGTCGACGACACGACGGCGGGCTCCCGCCCTCGCGCCGGGGAGCCCGCCCCACCGCGTATCGACGACGCCTCGGGCGCGGTGCGCGAGGCGCGATCGCCCGTCGCACTCGGTCGAGAGGCGTACGGGCCGCGCGCCGACGCCCCGGTCCGGGTGGCGCGGAGGGCGGCGGACCCGCGTCCTTCGATGACGAACGCCGCGGCGGCGCACCCGCGGCGCACCCGAGGAGGTGCGCGACTGCTGATCCTGCTGGCCGTGATGGTCGCGGTCGTGGCCGTCGCTGGGGTCGGGGTCGCGCTGCTGCTCGGCTGACCGCGCGCCATCCGAGGCTCCGTGGGGCATCCTCCGCGCATGTTTGCCGCACCCCCGGAGAACGCGTATCATTGAGCGGGTGTGCGTTCACGCGCGCCGTGCGTCATGCCCTCGGGCGTGTCCTGCGGATCAACGCTCGCACCATCTCAGGGATCGGCCTGCGAACAGGTCGCCCCCACGGCATATCCACCGCGAAGCGCGCCAGATCATTCTTGCGCGGGGAGGATCACACGTGAGCCCGACACGTCACGAATCGCAAGATGAGCGACATGACGGGGGAGACACGACGCTGTCACCGTGCAGCACCCTGGGCACCACCGAGAGGCAGTGCCCAGCCGAACAAGGAGAGAACGTGCCAACCATTCAGCAGTTGGTTCGCAAGGGCCGCTCGCCGAAGGTCTCGAAGACCAAGGCGCCCGCGCTGAAGTCGAACCCCCAGCAGGCCGGCGTGTGCACCCGCGTGTACACCACGACCCCCAAGAAGCCGAACTCGGCCATGCGCAAGGTCGCCCGTGTGAAGCTGCGCAACGGCACCGAGGTCACCGCCTACATCCCCGGCGAGGGCCACAACCTGCAGGAGCACTCGCTCGTGCTCGTCCGCGGCGGTCGCGTCAAGGACCTCCCCGGTGTCCGTTACAAGATCGTCCGCGGTGCGCTCGACACCCAGGCTGTCAAGAACCGTAAGCAGGCTCGCAGCCGCTACGGCGCGAAGAAGGGCTGAGAACCATGCCTCGTAAGGGTCCCGCCCCGAAGCGTCCCGTCGTCAACGACCCGGTGTACGGCGCCCCCGTCGTCACCCAGCTCGTCAACAAGATCCTCGTCGACGGCAAGAAGTCCATCGCCGAGTCGATCGTCTACGACGCCCTCAAGGGCGTCGAGGCGAAGAACAGCCAGGACGCGGTCGCCACGCTCAAGAAGGCGCTCGACAACGTCCGTCCCACCCTCGAGGTCAAGAGCCGCCGTGTCGGCGGCTCGACCTACCAGGTTCCCGTCGAGGTCAAGCCGCACCGTGCGAACACCCTCGCGCTGCGCTGGCTCGTGAGCTACGCCAAGGGTCGTCGTGAGAAGACGATGACCGAGCGTCTGCAGAACGAGATCCTCGACGCCTCGAACGGCCTCGGTGCCGCGGTCAAGCGCCGCGAGGACACCCACAAGATGGCCGAGTCGAACCGCGCCTTCGCGCACTACCGCTGGTAAAACCCGCGGAGGGTCCGTGACCGAACCCCGGTCGCGGACCCTCCGATGGGCCCGGCATCAACCTCCCAACAGGTAAGGAAGACACCCGTGGCACAAGACGTGCTCACCGACCTGCACAAGGTCCGCAACATCGGCATCATGGCCCACATCGACGCCGGCAAGACCACGACGACCGAGCGCATCCTGTTCTACACGGGCGTCAACCACAAGATCGGTGAGACGCACGACGGTGCGGCGACCACCGACTGGATGGAGCAAGAGCAGGAGCGTGGCATCACGATCACCTCCGCCGCTGTGACCTGCTTCTGGGACAAGAACCAGATCAACATCATCGACACCCCCGGTCACGTCGACTTCACCGTCGAGGTGGAGCGCTCGCTCCGCGTGCTCGACGGCGCGGTCGCCGTCTTCGACGGCAAGGAGGGCGTCGAGCCCCAGTCCGAGACCGTCTGGCGCCAGGCCGACAAGTACGACGTCCCCCGCATCTGCTTCGTCAACAAGATGGACAAGCTGGGCGCCGACTTCTACTTCACGGTCGACACCATCGTCAACCGCCTCAAGGCCAAGCCGCTGGTCATCCAGCTGCCCATCGGCGCCGAGAACGACTTCGTCGGCGTCATCGACCTCGTCGAGATGCGCGCGCTGGTCTGGCCCGGTGACGCCAAGGGTGACGTGACCATGGGCGCGAAGTACGAGATCCAGGAGATCCCCGCCGACCTCGCCGACAAGGCCGCCGAGTACCGCCAGCAGCTGCTGGAGACCGTCGCCGAGTCCGACGACGCCCTGCTCGAGAAGTTCTTCGGCGGTGAGGAGCTCACGGTCGCCGAGATCAAGGGCGCCATCCGCAAGATGACGATCGCCTCGGAGCTCTACCCCGTGCTCTGCGGCTCGGCGTTCAAGAACCGCGGCGTGCAGCCCATGCTCGACGCCGTCGTCGACTACCTCCCCTCGCCCCTCGACGTGCCCGCCATCGAGGCGCACGACCCGAAGGACGAAGAGATCGTCATCGAGCGCCACGCCGACCGCGAGGAGCCCTTCGCGGCTCTCGCGTTCAAGATCGTGACGCACCCGTTCTTCGGTCGTCTCACGTACATCCGCGTGTACTCGGGTCACCTCGACTCCGGCGCCCAGGTCGTCAACGCGACCAAGGGCAAGAAGGAGCGCATCGGGAAGATCTTCCAGATGCACGCCAACAAGGAGATGCCGGTCGACTCGGTCACCGCCGGTCACATCTACGCCGTCATCGGCCTGAAGGACACCACCACCGGTGACACCCTGTGCGACCCGGCCAACCAGGTCGTGCTCGAGTCGATGACCTTCCCCGAGCCGGTCATCGAGGTCGCCATCGAGCCCAAGACCAAGGCCGACCAGGAGAAGCTGGGTGTCGCCATCCAGAAGCTCGCCGAAGAAGACCCGACGTTCCGCGTCGAGCAGAACGCCGAGACCGGTCAGACCGTCATCAAGGGCATGGGCGAGCTCCACCTCGACATCCTGGTCGACCGCATGAAGCGCGAGTTCAAGGTCGAGGCCAACGTCGGAAAGCCCCAGGTGGCCTACCGCGAGACCATCCGCAAGTCGGTCGAGCGCCACGACTACACCCACAAGAAGCAGACCGGTGGTTCGGGTCAGTTCGCGAAGATCCAGTTCGCGATCGAGCCCCTCGAGGTCACGGCCGACAAGATCTACGAGTTCGAGAACAAGGTCACCGGTGGTCGTATCCCGCGCGAGTACATCTCGCCGACCGACCAGGGCTTCCAGGACGCCATGAACGTCGGCGTGCTCGCCGGCTACCCCATGGTGGGCGTCAAGGCGATCCTGCTCGACGGTGCCTCGCACGACGTCGACTCCTCGGAGATGGCGTTCAAGATCGCCGGCTCCATGGGCTTCAAGGAGGCCGTCCGCAAGGCCAACCCCACCATCCTCGAGCCGATCATGGCCGTCGAGGTGCGTACTCCCGAGGAGTACATGGGCGACGTCATCGGCGACCTGAACTCGCGTCGTGGCCAGATCCAGTCGATGGAGGACGCCGCCGGCGTCAAGGTCGTCCGGGCCAACGTGCCGCTGTCCGAGATGTTCGGCTACATCGGCGACCTGCGCTCGAAGACCTCGGGCCGTGCCGTCTACTCGATGGAGTTCGACAGCTACGCCGATGTCCCGAAGGCTGTGGCCGACGAGATCATCCAGAAGAACAAGGGCGAGTAACACCGCTCTCGTGGATGCCGGGAATCCGGGTTCCGCTCGGGTTCCCGGCATCCACTCAAATTGAACACCGACTCTCTAGTAATCTGAGAACCATCCCCGCGAAGAACCGGTCGCAATCCAGCGCCCGAGACCTCGCAACCAACGTCCTGAGGAGGACCCAGTGGCTAAGGCCAAGTTCGAGCGGACCAAGCCGCACGTGAACATCGGAACGATCGGTCACGTCGACCACGGCAAGACCACGCTCACCGCTGCCATCTCGAAGGTGCTCGCCGACAAGTTCCCGTCGGCCACCAACGTTCAGCGTGACTTCGCGTCGATCGACTCGGCGCCGGAAGAGCGTCAGCGTGGTATCACGATCAACATCTCGCACGTCGAGTACGAGACCCCCAAGCGTCACTACGCTCACGTCGACGCGCCCGGCCACGCCGACTACATCAAGAACATGATCACCGGTGCCGCTCAGATGGACGGCGCGATCCTCGTGGTCGCCGCCACCGACGGCCCGATGGCTCAGACCCGCGAGCACGTCCTGCTCGCCAAGCAGGTCGGCGTGCCCTACCTGCTGGTCGCGCTCAACAAGAGCGACATGGTCGACGACGAGGAGATCCTGGAGCTCGTCGAGCTCGAGGTCCGCGAGCTGCTGTCGTCGCAGGACTTCGACGGCGACAACGCCCCCGTCGTGCGCGTCTCGGGCCTGAAGGCTCTCGAGGGCGACGAGCAGTGGGTCAACGCCATCGTCGAGCTCATGGAAGCCGTCGACGAGTCGATCCCCGACCCGGTGCGTGACAAGGACAAGCCGTTCCTCATGCCCATCGAGGACGTCTTCACCATCACCGGCCGTGGCACGGTCGTCACGGGCCGCGCCGAGCGCGGTACCCTCGGCATCAACTCCGAGGTCGAGATCGTCGGCATCCGCCCGACGCAGAAGACCACGGTCACGGGTATCGAGATGTTCCACAAGCAGCTCGACGAGGCGTGGGCCGGCGAGAACTGTGGTCTGCTCCTGCGCGGCACCAAGCGTGACGACGTCGAGCGCGGCCAGGTCGTCGTGAAGCCCGGTTCGGTCACCCCGCACACCAACTTCGAGGGCACGGCGTACATCCTGTCCAAGGAAGAGGGCGGCCGTCACAACCCGTTCTTCACGAACTACCGCCCGCAGTTCTACTTCCGCACCACCGACGTGACCGGCGTCATCACGCTGCCCGAGGGCACCGAGATGGTCATGCCCGGTGACACCACCGAGATGTCGGTCGAGCTCATCCAGCCGATCGCCATGGAAGAGGGCCTCGGCTACGCGATCCGTGAGGGTGGCCGCACCGTCGGCGCCGGCACGGTGACCAAGATCATCAAGTAAGTCCTTTCGACTTCACTCGGCAGAGGCCGGGCCTTCGGGCCCGGCCTCTGTCGTATGCGGAGAACGGATGCCGGGGTCTTCCGCGCGTGGTCGCGTCCGCTCCACAATGAAGGTGAGGTCGGCACCATGCTCGGCCCGGGAGAGGGAGAACGAATGAGCGGCGTGGACGACATCATCGCCAAGGGCAAGAAGCTCCTGGACGACAACCGCGACAAAATCGAAGAGGCG
Organism: Microbacterium enclense; assembly: GCF_001456955.1. Taxonomy (GTDB): domain Bacteria; phylum Actinomycetota; class Actinomycetes; order Actinomycetales; family Microbacteriaceae; genus Microbacterium; species Microbacterium enclense. The sequence continues at coordinate 399,468 of NZ_KQ758467.1, forward strand.
CTGAAGAGCGAGAAGGCCGAAGAGGTCAGCGACAGGGTGCTCGACGGAGCGGCCGATGCGATCAAGAAGGTCGTGCCGGCCGAGCATCATGCCAAGGTCGACGAGGTGCGGGCGAACGTCGACAAGAACATCGGCAACGCCTGAGGTCGATCGACTCCGGCGCCGCTCCCCACGGGGGCGGCGCCGTCGTCGTTCGCGCCGCGATCCTGAGGAATAGCCGCACGCGACACGCCCGGGTTTGCAGCATGCCCGAGGGGTCCGTAGACTAGTCCAGTTCCACATTCCGGCGTGCGCTCGACGCGCGCCAGGATCACTGTCTCGGCAGTGCACAGGCGGCGCAGATGCGCAGGGTCCTGGGCCGCGGGCAGCAGAACACACACCGAACCCCCTCATCCTTCACCGGATTCGCGCGCGTGCGTGCGAGGGGCGGGCCGGAAGCCGAGGCATCCGGTTTGACAGCTGAACAGCGGTGCAGCATCTCTCGCGTGAGCGAGGGGAAGTGCCAGGGTGCGTCAGCACCACCGTGCGTCCAATGCCCCAGGTCGGGTAAGACGCGAGAAAGAGAGAGAGCAGACAATGGCGGGACAGAAGATCCGCATTCGCCTGAAGTCGTACGACCACGCCGGACTCGATTCGTCGGCGCGCAAGATCGTCGACACCGTGACCCGTGCCGGCGCCACCGTGGTGGGCCCGGTTCCCCTTCCGACCGAGAAGAACGTCGTGTGCGTCATCCGGTCGCCCCACAAGTACAAGGACAGCCGCGAGCACTTCGAGATGCGCACCCACAAGCGCCTCATCGACATCATCGACCCGACGCCCAAGGCCGTCGACTCGCTGATGCGCCTCGACCTCCCGGCCGATGTCAACATCGAGATCAAGCTCTGAGGTTCGACATGGCTGACATCAACTCCAAGATCTCCAAGGGCCTTCTCGGCACCAAGCTCGGCATGACCCAGGTGTGGGACGAGAACGGCAAGCTCGTTCCCGTCACCGTCATCGAGGTCGCCCCGAACGTCGTGACCCAGCTGCGCTCGCTCGAGAAGGACGGCTACAACGCCGTGCAGATCGGCTACGGCCAGATCGACCCCCGCAAGGTGAACAAGCCCCTCACGGCGCACTTCGAGGCCGCCGGCGTCACTCCGCGCCGCCACCTCACCGAGGTGCGCACCGCGGACGCCGCCGACTACTCGCTGGGCCAGGAGCTCACCGTCGACGGTCTCTTCGAGGCCGGCCAGCTGGTCGACGTCGTCGGCACCAGCAAGGGCAAGGGCACCGCGGGTGTCATGAAGCGCCACAACTTCAAGGGCGTCTCCGCTTCGCACGGTGCGCACCGCAACCACCGCAAGCCCGGCTCGATCGGCGCCTCGTCGACCCCCAGCCGCGTCTTCAAGGGCATGCGCATGGCCGGCCGTATGGGTGGCGAGCGCGTGACCGTCCTCAACCTCACGGTGCACGCCGTCGACGCCGAGAAGGGTCTGATGCTCGTCAAGGGCGCCGTCCCCGGTGCCCGTGGCCGCATCGTCTACGTCCGCAACGCAGTGAAGGGTGCCTGATCATGGCTGACTCGACTCTCGCGCTCGACGTCGTGAAGTCCGACGGCAACAAGGCCGGCTCCGTCGAGCTGCCCGCCGATCTCTTCGACGTCAAGACGAACATCCCCCTCATCCACCAGGTCGTCGTGGCGCAGCGCGCCGCGGCTCGCCAGGGCACGCACTCGACCAAGCGTCGTGGCGAGGTCTCGGGTGCCGGCCGCAAGCCCTTCAAGCAGAAGGGCACGGGTAACGCCCGCCAGGGCTCGATCCGCGCGCCGCACATGACCGGTGGTGGCATCGTCCACGGTCCCAAGCCCCGCGACTACGGCCAGCGCACCCCCAAGAAGATGATCGCCGCCGCCCTCCTGGGTGCGCTCAGCGACCGCGCCCGTGGCCAGCGTCTGCACATCGTCGACAGCTTCGGCATCGAGGGCGCTCCCTCGACCAAGGCCGCCGCGACCGCGCTGACGACCCTGGGCGCCGTCAAGAACGTCCTCGTGGTCATCGACCGCGACGACGAGCTGACGATCAAGAGCGTGCGCAACCTCGCGTACGTCCACGTGCTGACCTTCGGCCAGCTGAACGCCTACGACGTGCTCGTCTCCGACGACATTGTCTTCACCAAGGCCGCCTACGACGCGTTCGTCGCGTCGAAGAGCGCTGCCACCGAGGAGGTCTCGGCATGAGCGCCGTCAACAAGGACCCGCGCGACATCATCCTGAAGCCGGTCGTCTCCGAGAAGAGCTACTCGCTCATCGACGAGGGCAAGTACACCTTCCTGGTGGACCCCCGCTCGTCGAAGACCGAGATCAAGCTCGCCATCGAGAAGATCTTCGGCGTCAAGGTCGCCTCGGTCAACACGATCAACCGCGTGGGCAAGGCCCGTCGCACCCGCTTCGGCATCGGCAAGCGCAAGGACACCAAGCGCGCCATCGTCTCGCTGAAGTCGGGCACCATCGACATCTTCACGTCTGTCGGCTGACGGTCGGGATAGAGGACAAGAACAATGGCTATTCGCAAGTACAAGCCCACGACCCCCGGTCGCCGCGGCTCGTCGGTGGCCGACTTCGCCGAGATCACCCGATCGACGCCCGAGAAGTCGCTGCTGCGCCCGCTGTCGAAGACCGGTGGCCGCAACAACCAGGGTCGCATCACCACGCGTCACATCGGTGGTGGCCACAAGCGTCAGTACCGTCTGATCGACTTCCGTCGTAACGACAAGGACGGCATCGACGCCAAGGTCGCGCACATCGAGTACGACCCCAACCGCACCGCGCGCATCGCGCTGCTGCACTACGCCGACGGTGAGAAGCGCTACATCCTGGCTCCGGCCAAGCTGTCGCAGGGTGACGTCGTCGAGTCCGGCGCCGGCGCCGACATCAAGCCCGGCAACAACCTGCCGCTGCGCAACATCCCCACCGGTACCGTGATCCACGCGATCGAGCTGCGTCCCGGCGGCGGTGCGAAGATGGCCCGTTCGGCCGGTGCCTCGGTGCGCCTGGTCGCCAAGGACGGCCCCTACGCTCAGCTGCGTCTGCCCTCGGGCGAGATCCGCAACGTCGACGTGCGCTGCCGCGCGACGATCGGCGAGGTCGGCAACGCCGAGCAGTCGAACATCAACTGGGGCAAGGCCGGCCGTATGCGCTGGAAGGGCGTTCGCCCGACCGTGCGTGGTGTGGCCATGAACCCGGTCGACCACCCGCACGGTGGTGGTGAGGGTAAGACCTCCGGTGGTCGTCACCCTGTTTCGCCGTGGGGCAAGGCCGAGGGCCGCACCCGTCACGCGAACAAGGAGAGCGACAAGCTCATCGTCCGCCGTCGCACCGCCGGCAAGAAGCGCAAGTAGGAGTAGAGGAAGATGCCTCGCAGCCTTAAGAAGGGCCCCTTCGTCGACGAGCACCTGCTTCGCAAGGTCGTCTCGCAGAACGAAGCCGGTTCGAAGAACGTCATCAAGACCTGGTCGCGCCGTTCGATGATCATCCCCGCCATGCTGGGACACACCATCGCCGTGCACGACGGTCGCAAGCACATCCCCGTGTTCGTGACCGAGACCATGGTCGGCCACAAGTTGGGCGAGTTCTCGCCCACCCGCACCTTCCGCGGCCACGTGAAGGACGACAAGAAGGGCCGTCGCCGCTAAGGCGACCGAGGAGGAGAGAGAAATGGTGGAGTCCATCGCACGTGTGCGACACATCCGCGTGACCCCTCAGAAGGCTCGTCGCGTCGTCGCGCTCATCAAGGGCAAGCAGGCCGAAGAGGCCCTCGCCATCCTGAAGTTCGCGCCCCAGGGCGCGAGCGAGCCGATCTACAAGCTCGTCGCCTCGGCGATCGCGAACGCTCGCGTCACCGCCGACAAGACGAACGAATACCTGGATGACGCCGACCTGTACGTGAAGAACGCGTACGTCGACGAGGGCACGACGCTCAAGCGTTTCCAGCCCCGCGCTCAGGGTCGCGCCTTCCAGATCAAGAAGCGCACGAGCCACATCACGGTCGTGCTCGCGACGCCCGAGACCGCTGAGGCGGCCCCGGCTCGCGCCAACAAGAAGGCGAGCAAGTAATGGGACAGAAGGTCAACCCGTACGGCTTCCGCCTCGGCATCACCACCGACCACGTGTCGCGGTGGTTCTCGGACTCGACGAAGCCCGGTCAGCGCTACGCCGACTACCTCGCCGAGGACATCAAGATCCGTCGCCTGCTGACCACGTCGCTCGACCGCGCCGGTGTCAGCAACATCGAGATCGAGCGCACGCGTGACCGCGTCCGCGTCGACATCCACACCGCCCGCCCGGGCATCGTGATCGGTCGCCGCGGCGCCGAGGCCGAGCGCATCCGCGCCGACCTCGAGAAGCTCACCGGCAAGCAGATCCAGCTGAACATCCTCGAGGTCAAGAACCCCGAGGCCGACGCGCAGCTGGTCGCGCAGGGCGTCGCCGAGCAGCTGTCTGCTCGCGTGGCGTTCCGTCGCGCGATGCGCAAGGGTCTGCAGGGCGCGCAGCGCGCCGGCGCCAAGGGTGTCCGCATCCAGGTGTCGGGCCGTCTCGGCGGCGCCGAGATGAGCCGCTCCGAGTTCTACCGCGAAGGCCGTGTGCCCCTGCACACGCTCCGCGCGAACATCGACTACGGCTTCTACGAGGCCAAGACCACCTTCGGCCGCATCGGCGTGAAGGTGTGGATCTACAAGGGCGACCTCACCAACAAGGAGCTCGCCCGCGAGCAGGCCAACGCGCCCAAGTCGCGCGGTCGTGACGACCGCGGTGGCGACCGTCGTCGTGGCCCGCGCAACGAGGCCCCCGTGGCAGAAGGAGCGTCGGCGTAATGCTCATCCCCCGCAAGGTCAAGTACCGCAAGCAGCACCACCCCGGTCGTTCCGGCCAGGCCACCGGTGGCACCACGGTGTCGTTCGGTGAGTTCGGCATCCAGGCTCTGACCCCCGCTTACGTGACCAACCGTCAGATCGAGTCCGCTCGTATCGCGATGACGCGTCACATCAAGCGTGGCGGAAAGGTGTGGATCAACATCTACCCCGACCGTCCGCTCACCAAGAAGCCCGCCGAAACCCGCATGGGTTCCGGTAAGGGTTCCCCCGAGTGGTGGGTCGCCAACGTCAAGCCGGGCCGCGTCCTCTTCGAGGTCGCGGGTGTCAACGAGGAACTCGCTCGTGAAGCACTGACCCGTGCCATCCACAAGCTGCCCCTGAAGGCACGCATCATCAAGCGCGAGGAGGGCGACGCGTAATGGCGATCGGCACCAAGCAGCTCGCTCCGAGCGAGCTCGACACGTTCGAAGACCAGCGCCTCGTCGAGGAGCTGCGCAAGGCCAAGGAAGAGCTGTTCAACCTGCGCTTCCAGTCGGCCACCGGCCAGCTCGAGAGCCACGGTCGCATCCGTGCAGTCAAGCGCGACATCGCGCGTCTGTACACGGTGATCCGTGAGCGCGAGCTCGGCATCCGCGCCACCCCGGCTCCGGTCGAGGCGACGACGAAGGCGAAGAAGAGCAAGGCGAAGAAGGCGGATGCCGCTGACGACGCCGCGAAGGAAGAGGCGGAGTAATGGCTACCGCGAAGAAGGCCGAGGCGCAGGTCGCCGGTCACGAGCACGCCGAGAACGATGTCCGTGACGAGGACGCCCGCGGTTACCGCAAGTCCCGTCGTGGCTACGTCGTCAGCGACAAGATGGACAAGACGATCGTCGTCGAGGTCGAGGACCGCGTGAAGCACCCGCTCTACGGCAAGGTCATCCGTCGCACGTCGAAGGTCAAGGCCCACGACGAGACCAACTCGGCCGGCATCGGCGACCTGGTCGTCATCAACGAGACCCGCCCGCTGAGCGCCACCAAGCGCTGGCGCCTGGTCGAGATCCTCGAGAAGGCCAAGTAAGCCTCGCGGCTCGCTTGGAACCCAAGGAGTAAACAGTGATTCAGAACGAATCCCGGCTGAAGGTCGCCGACAACACCGGCGCCAAGGAGCTGCTCACCATCCGCGTGCTCGGCGGCTCTAACCGCCGCTACGCCGGCCTGGGCGACGTCATCGTCGCCACGGTCAAGGACGCGATCCCGGGTGGAAACGTCAAGAAGGGCGACGTGGTCAAGGCCGTCGTCGTCCGTGTCGTCAAGCAGACCCGCCGTCCCGACGGCTCGTACATCAAGTTCGACGAGAACGCCGCCGTGATCCTGAAGAACGACGGGGAGCCCCGCGGCACCCGTATCTTCGGACCGGTCGGCCGTGAGCTTCGCGACAAGAAGTTCATGAAGATCGTCTCGCTCGCCCCGGAGGTCATCTGATCATGGCGAAAATCAAGAAGGGTGACCTGGTTCAGGTCATCTCGGGAAAGAAGCAGGACAAGGGCGGCGACCGCGGTAAGCAGGGCAAGGTCCTCGAGGTCCTGACCGAGCAGAACCGCGTCATCGTCGAGGGCGTCAACTACGTCACCAAGCACAACCGCGTCGGCCAGTCCCAGCGCGGCACCAAGACCGGCGGCATCGAGACGTTCGAGGCCCCGATCCACATCTCCAACGTCGCGATCGTCGACCCTTCGAGCAAGAAGCCGACCCGTGTCGGCTACCGCGTCGAGGAGCAGGTGAAGGACGGCGTGAAGCGCACCGTCCGTGTGCGCTACGCGAAGAAGTCAGGCAAGGACCTCTGAATATGAGCACCGACACTGCCGTGGAGGCTGGCAAGATCCAGCCCCGCCTGAAGCAGAAGTACAACACCGAGATCAAGAAGGCCCTGCAGGAGGAGTTCGGTTACGCGAACGTGATGCAGATCCCCGGCCTGGTCAAGGTCGTCGTGAACACCGGTGTCGGCGAGGCCGCTCGCGACAGCAAGGTGATCGATGGTGCGGTCGACGACCTCACGAAGATCACCGGTCAGAAGCCCATCGTCACGAAGGCCCGCAAGTCCATCGCGCAGTTCAAGCTGCGCGAGGGTCAGGCCATCGGCGCGCACGTCACCCTGCGTGGCGACCGCGCGTGGGAGTTCGTGGACCGTCTCGTCAACCTCGCCCTGCCCCGCATCCGCGACTTCCGCGGTCTGTCGGCCAAGCAGTTCGACGGCAACGGCAACTACACCTTCGGCCTCCAGGAGCAGTCCGTGTTCCACGAGATCGATCAGGACCGCATCGACCGCGTGCGTGGTTTCGACATCACCATCGTCACCACCGCCAAGACCGACGACGAGGGTCGCTCGCTGCTCCGCCAGCTCGGCTTCCCCTTCCAGTCGGCCGACGCGCAGGCCTGACCCCTCGGGCCCCCGGGTTTCCGGGGGCCCCTCATCGAAGGTCGGCTGTCGTGTAACGGCAGCCGAAACCTCATGAAAGAAAGAAGCAACACATGACGATGACAGACCCGGTCGCAGACATGCTGACCCGTCTGCGCAACGCGAACTCGGCGCACCACGACTCCGTGTCGATGCCGAGCTCGAAGCTCAAGACCAACATCGCCGCCATCCTCAAGCAGGAGGGTTACATCGCCGACTGGAGCGTCGAGGACGCTCGTGTCGGCCAGACCCTCAACATGACGCTGAAGTACGGCCCGAACCGCGAGCGGTCGATCGCCGGCATCAAGCGCGTCTCCAAGCCCGGTCTTCGCGTGTACGCGAAGTCGACCGAGGTCCCCACGGTCCTCGGCGGACTCGGCGTCGCCATCCTGTCCACCTCCTCCGGTCTCCTCACGGACCGTCAGGCCGAGCAGAAGGGCGTCGGCGGGGAAGTCCTCGCCTACGTGTGGTGATCTGACATGTCGCGTATTGGACGTCTTCCCATCGACATCCCCGCCGGTGTCACCGTCTCGGTGAACGGCCGGGAGGTCAACGTCAAGGGCCCGAAGGGCGAGCTCGCGCTCACCATCGCACAGCCCCTCGAGGTGTCGGTCGAGGAGAACCAGGTTCTCGTCACCCGCCCCGACGACGAGCGCGAGTCGCGGTCGCTCCACGGCCTGACCCGCACGCTCATCAACAACAACATCATCGGTGTCACCCAGGGCTACACCAAGGGCCTCGAGGTCGTCGGCACGGGTTACCGCGTCGCGCAGAAGGGCAGCTCGGTCGAGTTCGCCCTCGGCTTCTCGCACCCCGTCCTGATCGACCCGCCCGCGGGCATCACCCTCACGGTCGAAGGCAACAACAAGCTCACCGTGAGCGGCATCGACAAGCAGGCCGTCGGCGAGGCCGCAGCCAACATCCGCAAGATCCGCAAGCCGGAGCCCTACAAGGGCAAGGGTGTGCGGTACGCGGGCGAGGTCGTCCGCCGCAAGGCCGGAAAGAGTGGTAAGTGACCATGGCTGTCAAGACAAAGTCCGTCGCTCGTGCTCGTCGCCACGCGCGTCTTCGCAAGAAGGTCGTGGGCACCGAGCTGCGTCCCCGTCTCGTCGTGACGCGCTCCGCGCGCCACGTGTTCGTCCAGGTCGTGGACGACAGCAAGGGCCACACCGTGGCCTCCGCTTCCACCCTCGAGACCGACCTGCGCGGCTTCGACGGTGACAAGACCGCCAAGGCCCGCAAGGTCGGCGAGCTCGTCGCCGAGCGTGCCAAGGCCGTGGGCGTCTCCGACGTCGTGTTCGACCGTGGCGGCAACCGCTACGCCGGCCGCGTCGCCGCGATCGCCGACGGGGCTCGCGAAGGAGGGCTGAACCTGTGAGTGACAACAAGGAGACCGAAGTGACCGAGCAGACTGCCCCGGCTGAGGGTGCGGCTGCGGCCACGGCGCCCGCCGAGCGTGAGCGCGAGCCGCGTCGCGGTGGTCGCGAGCGCAACGCCAACCAGCGCGACCGTGGTTCGCGCGACCGCAACGAGAGCCAGTTCCTCGAGCGCGTCGTCACCATCAACCGCGTGTCGAAGGTCGTCAAGGGTGGTCGTCGCTTCAGCTTCACCGCGCTCGTCGTCGTCGGTGACGGCAACGGCGTCGTGGGCGTCGGCTACGGCAAGGCCCGCGAAGTGCCCCTCGCCATCTCGAAGGGTGTCGAGGAGGCCAAGCGCAACTTCTTCCGCGTCCCCCGTTCGGGCTCGACCATTCCCCACCCCGTCCAGGGTGAGGCGGCCGCTGGTGTGGTGCTCCTGCGCCCCGCCGCTGCCGGTACCGGTGTCATCGCCGGTGGTCCCGTCCGCGCCGTCCTCGAGTGCGCCGGCATCCACGACGTGCTCTCGAAGTCGCTCGGTTCGTCGAACACGATCAACATCGTGCACGCGACCGTCGAGGCGCTGAAGTCGCTCGAGGAGCCCCGCGCCGTGGCCGCCCGCCGTGGCCTGGAGTTCGACCAGGTCGCCCCGGCCCGCCTCGTGCGCGCCGAGGCCGCCGCTCAGAAGGTAGGTGCCTGATGGCCGAGCGTCTGAAGGTCACGCAGATCAAGTCCAAGGTGAGCGAGAAGCAGAACCAGCGTGACACGCTGCGTTCGCTCGGTCTCAAGCGGATCGGCGACTCGGTCGTCCGTCCCGACGACGCGCAGACGCGCGGTTACGTCAAGACCGTCGCCCACCTCGTCAAGGTTGAGGAGATCGACTAATGGCTGCCAAGAAGGACGAGACCGCTACGGTCGACGCCCCGAAGAAGGCATCGGCTGCCAAGGCCGAGAAGAAGGAAGCCCCCGCGGCGCGTCCCGGCGTGCTCAAGGTCCACCACCTGCGTCCCGTCCCGGGCGCTCGCACCGCGAAGACCCGTGTCGGTCGTGGTGAGGGCTCCAAGGGTAAGACGGCCGGTCGCGGTACCAAGGGAACCAAGGCCCGTTACCAGGTCAAGGTCGGCTTCGAGGGTGGGCAGATGCCGCTGCACATGCGCACCCCGAAGCTCCGTGGCTTCAAGAACCCGTTCCGCGTCGAGTACCAGGTCGTGAACCTGGACAAGCTCGGCGAGCTCTACCCGCAGGGTGGCGACGTCACCGTCGCCGACCTGGTGGCCAAGGGCGCCGTGCGCAAGAACGAGAAGGTCAAGGTGCTGGGCACCGGCGACATCTCGGTCGCGCTGACCGTCTCGGTCGACAAGGTCTCCGGCTCGGCCGAGCAGAAGATCGTTGCCGCCGGCGGTACCGTCAACTGACGACCCGACCCGGAGGGGGCCGGCGGCCTTACGGCCGTCGGCCCCTTCTGCATTAGGCTCATTCGGAGTGCGCGCCGCCGCGCTCCGAGATCGTTCTGGAGGATTCTCCCTTGTTCAGCGCCATCGCGCGGGTTTTCCGCACGCCCGACCTGAGGCGGAAGATCGCCTTCACGCTGGGCATCATCGCCATTTACCGGCTGGGTGCCCACGTGCCGACGCCCTTCGTCGACTTCCCGAACGTCCAGCAGTGTCTGGACCAGTCGGGAGGTACCGAGGGTCTGCTGTCCCTGGTCAACCTGTTCTCGGGCGGCGCGTTGCTGCAGCTGTCGATCTTCGCGCTCGGCGTCATGCCGTACATCACCGCGACGATCATCGTCCAGCTGCTGCGCGTGGTCATCCCGCACTTCGAGACGCTGTACAAAGAGGGTCAGGCGGGCCAGGCGAAGCTCACCCAGTACACCCGCTACCTCACGATCGCCCTCGCTCTGCTGCAGTCCACCACGCTGGTGACCGTCGCGCGTTCCGGGCAGCTCTTCGGCTCCGCAGGCGTGCCCGAGTGCCAGCAGCTGCTGACGAACGACATCTGGTGGGCGCAGCTGCTCATGATCATCACCATGACCGCCGGTACGGGTCTGGTCATGTGGTTCGCCGAGCTGGTGACCGAGCGCGGTGTCGGCAACGGCATGTCGATCCTCATCTTCACCTCGATCGCCGCCACCTTCCCCGGTGCCATGCTGTCGATCCTGAACGCCCGCGGCGTCGAGGTCTTCCTGCTCGTGCTCGCCGTCAGCATCGTGATCGTGGCCCTCGTGGTGTTCGTCGAGCAGTCGCAACGACGCATCCCCGTGCAGTACGCCAAGCGCATGGTGGGTCGCCGCACCTACGGCGGGACGAACACCTACATCCCGATCAAGGTCAACATGGCCGGCGTCGTGCCCGTCATCTTCGCCTCGTCGCTGCTGTACATCCCCGCGCTCATCGCGCAGTTCAACCAGCCCCAGCCGGGGCAGGAGCCGGCGGCCTGGGTCACGTGGATCTCGCAGTACCTCACGCGCGGCGACCACCCGCTGTACATGCTGATCTACTTCCTCCTCATCATCGGGTTCGCGTACTTCTACGTGGCGATCACGTTCAACCCGGTCGACGTGGCCGACAACATGAAGAAGTACGGCGGGTTCATCCCCGGCATCCGCGCGGGTCGCCCGACGGCCGAGTACCTCGACTACGTGCTCACGCGCATCACGCTGCCGGGGTCCATCTACCTCGGTCTTATCGCGCTGCTGCCGCTCGTGGCACTCGCCACGGTCGGCGCGAACCAGAACTTCCCGTTCGGTGGCGCATCCATCCTGATCATCGTCGGTGTCGGCCTCGAGACCGTGAAGCAGATCGACGCGCAGCTGCAGCAGCGTCACTACGAGGGGCTGCTCCGATGAGTGCACGTCTTCTGATCGTCGGCCCGCAGGGCTCCGGCAAGGGAACGCAGGGCGTTCGCGTCGGCGAGGCGCTGGGCATCCCGGTCGTCTCGACCGGCGACGTGTTCCGCGCGAACGTCAAGGACGGCACCGAACTGGGCCAGCAGGTCAAGGCCATCATCGACGGGGGCGATCTCGTCCCCGACGAGCTCACCAGTGCCGTCGTCCGTGATCGGCTGTCGCAGGCCGACGCCGCGGAGGGCTTCCTGCTCGACGGCTATCCGCGCAACCTGGCCCAGGTCATGCACCTCGACGAGTTCCTCGAGGGCCGTGGCGAGTCGCTCGACGCCGTCATCGCCCTCATCGTTCCGCGTGAAGAATCGCTGTCGCGTTTGACCGCTCGGGCTGCCGAGCAGGGGCGCGCCGACGACACCGAAGAGGCGATCGCCACGCGGCTCGGCATCTACGAGCGCGAGACGGCGCCCATCCTCGACGTGTACGGTACGCGCGGTGTGGTCGACGAGATCGACGGCGTCGGGACTCTCGACGAGGTGACGGCCCGGATCTTCGCGGCACTCGAAGCGCGCGGCCTCCTCGCGTCGCCGGCTGCGTGACGTGGGCCTGCGTTCTTCCGTCTACAAGAAGCCCGCGCAGCTGCGGTCGATGATCGAGCCCGGTCTCATCACGGCTGACGCGTTGGCCGCGGTCCGTGCCCTCGTCGCGCCCGGTGTGACGACCCTCGAGCTCGACGCGGCGGCAACCGCCCTCATCACCTCGCGCGGAGCCGTGTCGAACTTCCAGATGGTGCGGGGCTACCGTCACACCATCTGCGCCTCCGTCAACGAGCAGGTGGTGCACGGCATCCCGAACGATCGGCCTCTCGTGGCCGGCGACATCCTGTCGATCGATGCGGGAGCGGAGCTGCGCGGCTGGAACGGCGACTCGGCCTTCACCGTGATCGTGCCGGGGGAGGCCCCGGAAGAGCTGGTGGCGCCCCGCCGTCGCCTCTCGGAGGTGACCGAGGGGTCGCTCTGGGCGGGTATCGCGGCGCTGAGCCGCGCGTCGCACCTCGGGGAGGTGGGGGCCGCGATCGAGCAGTACATCGAGGCGAACGCGCCCGACGGCGGGTACGGCATCCTGCGCGACTACGTCGGACACGGAATCGGCCGCAAGATGCACGAGTCGCCGAGCATCTTCAACTACGCCGTCCCCGAGCGCGGCGCCGAGGTGCGCCCGGGTCTCGCGGTCGCGATCGAGCCCATGGTGGTGATCGGCGACCAGGAGACCTTCGTCGAGGACGACGGCTGGACCGTTTCGACGGTCGACGGCACGGCCGGCTCCCATTGGGAACATAGCGTCGCCGTGCATGATGGGGGCATCTGGGTGCTGACCGCTCACGACGGCGGCGCCGAGAAACTGGCGCCGTTCGGCGTGGTGCCGAAGGAGATCGACTGATGATGATGGCTGCTGTGCGGAAGTCCACGAACTGGTTCGCGATCGGGGTGACGGCGGCGGCGCTGGTCATCGTGCTGATCGTCGGTGGCGTGGTGTGGTTCGCGAACAGTCAGGCGACCTCACCCGGTACGCTTCCGGAATCCTCCGCGGTGAACACCGAGAACGGTGCCATCGCGATCGGCTCGGGAGCGAAGAGCGTCGACACCTACGTCGATTTCATGTGCCCCGTGTGCAACTCGTTCGAGCAGGCGTACGGCCCCACGCTGCAGCAACTGGCGGACGACGGCACGATCACGCTGAACATCCACCCGATCGCCATCCTCGACCGACTGTCGCAGGGCACGCAGTACTCCACACGCGCAGCCAACGCCGCGTACTGCGTCGCCGTCGACGACCCGGCCAACGTGTCCGCCTACGTGAAGGCGTTGTACGCGCAGCAGCCGAAAGAGAACACGGCGGGTCTCGACGACGCCACCCTCGCCTCGATCGCCACGTCGGCCGGAGCCTCCGATTCCGTCGCATCGTGCATCAGCGATGGCACCTACACGCGCTTCGTCACGGCGATGACGGCCAAGACGCCGCTGCAGGCGAACGCCACGAGCATCGCCACGCCGACGATCGCCGTGAACGGCGTCACGCTGAACAACCAGTCCGACCTGACGGGCGACCCTCAGAAGGACATCGTCGACCGCCTCGACGGCTGACGCTCTCCCGGCGAGTTGCCGGGTCGGGCATTACCACGTATGCTTGATCTTTGGTGCGTTGCGCCTTCATTGGCGTGTCGAGGCACCGAATCCCCATCCACCGCAGACCGGCCGGTCTGCAACTGAGCGTGAGCGAGTTTATGGCGAAGAAAGACGGTGTCATCGAGATCGAGGGCACGGTGTCCGAAGCACTGCCCAACGCGATGTTCCGTGTCGAGCTGACGAACGGGCACAAGGTGCTCGCGACCATCTCGGGCAAGATGCGACAGAACTACATCCGCATCATCCCCGAGGACCGCGTCGTCGTCGAGCTGAGCCCGTACGACCTCACGCGCGGTCGCATCGTCTACCGCTACCGCTGAGTCCGGCCGAGAAGTAACGAACCGCACCTCGCGGCTTCGAAGACAGCGAAACAGGAACATCATGAAGGTCAACCCCTCCGTCAAGCCCATCTGCGACCACTGCAAGGTGATCCGTCGCCACGGGCGCGTGATGGTGATCTGCAAGAGCAACCCGCGCCACAAGCAGCGCCAGGGCTGAGCTTCCAGCTCGACACCTTTCTCAACTGAATACACACCGGCAGGATCAGATCCCGTCCGCGCGAGCGGGCGGGGGACACCTCGGGGCGGAGGCCCGAGCACCGATCCTGCTCCACACCTCCACGACACTCTGAGGAGAGCCGCATGGCACGTCTCGCCGGCGTCGACATCCCGCGCGACAAGCGCGTGGTGATCGCACTTACCTACATCTACGGCGTGGGTCGCACCCGCTCCGTCGAGATCCTGACCTCGACGGGCATCAGCCCCGACGTCCGCGTCAAGGACCTCACCGACGACCAGCTGGTCGCCCTGCGCGACCACATCGAAGGCACCTACAAGGTGGAGGGTGACCTCCGTCGCGAGGTCGCCGCCGACATCCGCCGCAAGGTCGAGATCGGTTCCTACGAGGGCCTGCGCCACCGCCGCGGCCTCCCGGTGCGCGGTCAGCGCACGAAGACGAACGCGCGCACCCGCAAGGGTCCCAAGCGCACCGTCGCCGGCAAGAAGAAGGCGCGCTAAGCCGCGGGCTGAGCGTCAGGATTCAGGAGAACGCACATGGCACAGGCCAAGTCCGCCGCGCGCAAGCCGCGCCGCAAAGAGAAGAAGAACATCGCCGTGGGTCAGGCCCACATCAAGTCGACGTTCAACAACACCATCGTTTCGATCACCGACCCCTCGGGTGCCGTCATCAGCTGGGCTTCGTCCGGCGGTGTCGGGTTCAAGGGCTCGCGCAAGTCGACGCCGTACGCCGCCGGCATGGCGGCCGAGTCGGCCGCTCGCCAGGCGCAGGAGCACGGCGTCAAGAAGGTCGACGTCTTCGTGAAGGGTCCGGGATCGGGTCGTGAGACCGCGATCCGCTCGCTCACGGCCGCCGGCCTCGAGGTCGGGTCCATCCAGGACGTGACGCCGCAGGCCCACAACGGCTGCCGTCCGCCCAAGCGTCGCCGCGTCTGATGCGATCGTTCCCGGGGAGCACTCTCAGCTCCCCGGGAACGCCGCGCTCACGCGCGAAGAAGACTTCCGGATACCACGGCCGGCCCTCACGGTCAGCCGGCGTCCCGCGAGTACAACTCAACACCTCACCCCATTACACGTGTCATATAGCGGGCACGTGATCGAAAGGAACACATAGTGCTCATCGCACAGCGTCCCACTCTGACCGAGGAGAAGATCGGGGAGTTCCGCAGCCGTTTCGTCATCGAGCCGCTCGAGCCCGGCTTCGGTTACACGATCGGCAACGCGCTGCGTCGCAGCCTCCTGTCGTCGATCCCCGGCGCGGCCGTCACGAGCATCCGCATCGACGGCGTCCTGCACGAGTTCAGCACCATCCCGGGCGTGAAGGAAGACGTCACCGAGATCATCCTGAACATCAAGCAGCTGGTCGTCTCGAGCGAGCGCGACGAGCCCATCACGGCGTACCTGCGCAAGACCGGCGCCGGTGAGGTCACCGCCGCCGACATCTCCGCTCCCGCCGGCGTCGAGGTGCACAACCCCGAGCTGGTCATCGCCACGCTCAACGACACCGCCAAGTTCGAGCTCGAGCTGACGATCGAGCGTGGCCGCGGCTACGTCTCGGCGACCCAGAACCGCAACGAGTACGCCGAGGCCGGTCAGATCCCGATCGACTCGATCTACTCGCCGGTGCTCAAGGTGAGCTACCGCGTCGACGCCACCCGTGCGGGTGAGCGCACCGACTTCGACAAGCTCGTCCTCGACGTCGAGTCCAAGGCATCCATCGCCCCGCGCGACGCGGTCGCCTCGGCCGGACGCACCCTCACCGAGCTGTTCGGTCTCGCCCGCGAGCTGAACGTCGAGGCCGAGGGCATCGAGATCGGCCCCGCGCCGGTCGAGACCGTCCTCTCGAACGAGCTGTCGATGCCGATCGAAGACCTCGATCTGTCGGTCCGCTCGTACAACTGCCTCAAGCGCGAGGGCATCAACACCGTTTCGGAGCTGGTCGCCCTCTCCGAGACGCAGCTGATGAACATCCGCAACTTCGGTCAGAAGTCGGTCGACGAGGTGCGCGACAAGCTCACCTCCCTCGGCCTGTCGCTCAAGGACTCGGTGCCCGGCTTCGACGGCGCTCAGTTCTACAGCGGCTACGACGAAGAGACCGTCTGACCCCGGTCGGATCCGACCGAACCTTCTCCTGGAGTAATACGACATGCCCAAGCCCACGAAGGGTCCCCGCCTCGGAGGCGGCCCGGCCCACGAGCGTCTGCTTCTCGCCAACCTCGCGGCAGCGCTGTACACGCACAAGTCCATCAAGACGACCGAGACCAAGGCCAAGCGCCTGCGTCCGCTCGCCGAGCGCCTCATCACCTTCGCCAAGCGCGGCGACCTGCACGCGCGTCGTCGCGTGCTGAGCGTGATCGGTGACAAGGACGTCGTGCACACGCTGTTCACCGAGATCGCGCCCCTGGTGGCCGAGCGTGACGGCGGCTACACCCGCATCACCAAGGTCGGCAACCGCAAGGGCGACAACGCGCCCATGGCCGTGATCGAGCTCGTGCTCGAGCCCGTCGCCAAGAAGGCGTCGAACAAGGCCGCGGCGCCCGCCGCTCCCGCTCCGGTCGCCGAGGAGCCCGTCGCCGACGAGGCCCCCGCCGCGGAAGACACCACCGACGAGGCCGCCGACGCCGGCGCCGAGTCGCCCGAGGAGGGCGCGGCCGCTGAGGCCGCCGCCGCGGACGCCGTCGAAGGCGACGCCAAGGCCTGAGTCCTTCTCATCGCGCACGATGCCCCCACCCGTCAGGGTGGGGGCATCGTCGTTCCGAGGGCGGGTGCGCTCGTAGGCTGGAGGCGTGCGTATTCGCCTCGACATCGCCTATGACGGCACCCACTTCCGGGGCTGGGCCCGCCAGCCGACGCTCCGGACCGTCCAAGGCGAACTCGAGGAGGCGCTGGCGCGGATCGTGGGCGGTTCGCCTCGCCTCATCGTGGCCGGCCGCACGGATGCCGGTGTGCACGCGTCAGGACAGGTCGCTCATCTCGACCTCGATGAGGCGCAGGTCGCGCGATTGCCGCGGCGTCGTCGCGACGACGACGAGACCGATGCCGTCGCAGCTCTCGCAGGGCGTGTGCGCGGTGTGCTGGGCCTCTACCCGGACGTCACCGTGCGCCGCACGTCCCGGGCGCCCGAGGGCTTCGATGCCCGGTTCTCCGCCGTGTGGCGACGGTACGCGTATCGTCTCGCCGATGCGACCACCGCATACGACCCCCTGGACCGCCTGCGCACGACGTCATTGCGGAGCGTGCTCGACGTGGAGGCGATGGACGCCGCGGCCTCGCGGTTGATCGGGTTGCACGACTTCGCCGCCTACTGCAAGGCCCGCGAGGAGGCGACCACCATCCGCACCCTGCTCGAATACGACTGGCGGCGCGGCGACGACGGCGTGCTCGTCGCGAACGTGCGTGCCGACGCGTTCTGCCACAGCATGGTCCGGGCCCTCGTCGGAGCCTGCGTCGCCGTGGGGGAGGGGCGCATCGCGGTCGACGACGTCGTCGCGATCCGCGACGCCCGCCTGCGCATCCCCGAGACCAAGGTGCTGGCGGCGCGGGGCCTCGTGCTGGCCGAGGTCGGCTATCCCGCAGACGAGCTGTTGGCGGCGCGCGCCGAGCAGACGCGCAATCGACGGGACGCCGCCGACTCGGCATCCTGATCCGCGCCCGCAAGGACGATGCAACCCCTCAGGCCACCGATCGGCGCCGGACGTATGCTGACATCGCCATGAAGGTCATCTCGTACAACCTCAACAAGCACCGTGCCGCCGGCGAGCTCACCGAGCTCGTCGAGAAGCACGAGGTGGATGTGTTGTGCCTGCAGGAGTGCGACACCAACGACATCCCTCACCAGGTCGGGGGACTGCGCCTCGCGGAAGCGACGCAGCGCAACCGGCTCGGACTCGCGGTGTACTACCGAGAGAACACGTTCCGGGCCGAGGAGGTGCGGGCGCTGTCGCTGAAGAAGTCGCTGCACGACTACGTGCTCAAGCCCGCCGAGGAGCGGATGCTGGGCGTGCGACTGCGCGATATCGACACCGGCCGCGACGTGATCGTCGCCTCGTTCCACGCCGCGCCGCTGACCGCCCTGAACTCGCTGCGCCGTCATCAGATCCGCACCGCACTGAGTGAGCTGGAGAACCTCGGCCCCGGTCTGCCGGCGTTGATGGTCGGGGACTACAACTACCCCGTCTTCAAGGAGAATCTCGGGCAGAAGGTTCGCGATCAGGGATACGAGCTCACCCTGAGCGACGCCCGCACGTATACGCGGTACCGGTTCTTCCGCGGGCACTACGACTTCGCGACCTCCGTCGGGTTCGACATCGCCCATATCCGGACTCTCCCGCAGGGGCTCAGTGATCACCTGCCGATCCTGATCACGGCCGAGGTGACCGCGCGCCGCCCCGGCGGCCTGGGGTGAATGTCGCGGTCGGATGACCACGAAAGGGGGGGCGTTCGAAGACGACCCCCTTTCAACGCTCGAGGCGGGTCAGGATCCCTGGTTGCGGCGCCGACGGACGAGGCTTCCCACCGCGAGCGCGCCGCCCCCGACGACGAGCGTGCCGCCGGCGATCCATAGGCCGGCCGTGCTGCCGCCGTCGAAGCCGGTTACAGCGAGGCCGCCCTTCGCGGGGGCGCTGCTCGAACCCGCAGGGGTGACGGTCACGCTGGAATGTAGGACGACGCCGCTCCGGACGCCGGTGAATGTGAAGTAGTAGACGCCTCTCGCATCGGTGGGGAAGCGCACCGGTGTTGCGAGGGCGCCGTTCACCGCCTGGGAGCGCAGGGAATCGTTGGTCTCGGTCGCGACCGAGGCGAGCGTGATGCCCTTGGCGGCGCCGCCGGTGACGGAGATGACGATCTCTTCGTCGCCCAGGTAGGGAGCGCGGTCGGTGGTGAAGGTGGCCACACCGCCCGGGGTGGCCACGGACGGCGTGACGGCGATGACGGCGGGGTCGGTGTAGGCGGAGGCGGCCGTCGGGGCCGTCAATGCGGCCGCGGCGAGTGAGAGCGCGGCGACGGCCCGGATGATCGTGGTCCTCATGGTGTGCCCCATCTGCTTGGCGAAGTCGTCGAAACGGATGCGGGGCGTGAGCCTCCGACCGCACTCCGGGTGGCTTTCAGCGGAGAGTCTTGTGGACGAGCGGTGTACGACCCGCCCGCTGCGTGGTGGTTTCATGCGTCGAAGCCGAGGACTTCACCCGTCGCGGGCGCGAGATCACGCGGAGAAACGGCACGGGCCGGGGCGTGGAATCTCGTCGGGGTCGCGCGTCGGTGTGGCGACGGCAGCCAACTCGGGGGTCGTGAGCCGTACCCGGAGATCGAGCCGTGCGGTCTGGCCGGGGGCCACCTGCGCCGACCATTTGACCACCTCGCGGCCGTCATGGACCCCTCCGGCGAACCCCGGTGGCGCACCGTCGCTCGACGTGCGCCGTTCGAGCAGTTCGGCTCCGGGCGGCAGGTATATGTACACGCCCGTGAGCGCGTCGCCGGGCGGCACGCCGTACTCGCCATCCCCGGTCACGTAGGGCGGCAGCGAGTCGGGGTCGGGGGCGTCGTTGCGCAGCTCGACGTGCAGCGACGCCGTGTCGGCGGTGCACCACGCGGTCTCGACGACCGGATGCAGGTAGGTGTCCATCTTGGAGCCCGTGCCGTCGTTGAGGTAGACGCCGAACGTGCCGCGCCGGGCGTCCGCGGCCGGCAAAGCTCCCTGCAGCGTCGATCCGTCGAGGATCGCCTGCTCGGCGGCATCCGCGTTCCAGACGAGCAGGCGGCGCTCGCGGGCGGCCCTGGTGACCGCCTCCACCAGGGCCTCGGGATCGACATCGCCATCGGCGAGAGCCTGGAACACCGCCGCCGAGGCGCTCTGGAAGAAGGCGTCCTGCTCGCGCGGGTCGGGATAGCGGCGATACGACTCCTGCAGCAGGAGCGCAACGGCGTCGTCGGCGCTCAGCTCGTCGCCCGAGGGCAGGCGCACGGGACCCGTCGCCCGCAGCAGGTATGACAGCGTCACGGGGTCGAGGGCGATCACGCTGTCGACGGTCGTCCCGTGCGCACGGCGCCACATCTCCCGCGCGAGCGGGGCCCCCACCGAGAAGTCGGGCACCTGTGTGGTGTTCTGCAGGAACCGGGCGGGCCGGGTGTCGTAGATGCTCTGCACGTCGTCGGGGAGGGCCGCCACGGGCGTGCCGGCCGTCGCGGCGAAGTCCGCGGACGACGCCTGCGCCGTGAGGGTCATCCGCCCCTGCGCTGTGTCGAGCTGGGCCACGGCGCCGACGACACCACCGAGCGAGCGCCATTCCGCGTTGTTCTGGAACAGCACCAGGGTGGAGCGCTGGCGGTCGGCGCCGAGCATTGCGGGAAGGAGGGCCGTGGTGCGCCGCAGAACGTCCGCCGTGTCGGCCGCGGAACCGAGCAGGTCGCCGGCACGCGAGACGTTCTTCGCGACGCGTCCGAGGAGGGGCGTGCGATCGATCCCGGCGACGCGGTCTGCCGCTTCCCGCAGTGCGGTGGCGGCGTCGGCGGCCGCGGGAGCCATGGCGGTCAGGGGGGAGACGTCGACGACCCCGTCGACCGGGCGCAGGGCGCCGGCCGACAGACCGGCCGACGCGCGGGCGAGGGGCGCGAGGGCGGTGACCGCGTCGTCGACCGCCGCGGCCGTGTCGGACACCGCCGACAGCTGCGGTCCGACCCAGGGGAGCCTTTCGGCGAAGCCCCACACAGGGTCGGCGGTCAACGCGCGCGCGGCGGAGGTGTCCACTGCCACGACGCGCAAGGCCTCCGCTGCGGTCGCGGACGCGTCGACGGTGCTCGGCATCGCCGACAGCGCCGTCCGCGCCTGAAGCAGGTGCCCCTGGGCGAGCGCGGCTCGAACGCCCACCCACGCCGCGAGGGCGAGCCCGGCCACGGCGACGAGACAGACGGCTGCGGCGAAGATCCTGCGCGGATGAAGCGGCGCGAAACGAGGGGAGTCCGGCACGCGAACACCCTAGACGCGCGATCAAGACGCTTCGGAGCCGTCGCCGGCGGGGACGAACCGGTCCGGAAGGGAAGAACCCGGCGGCGCAAGACGGTGGATCCCCGTTGATCACCCGCCGATTCACCCGTGTGCCCTCGGGCGGATGGGCCGTCGCTGAGGGCGAGTGCCCATGGCGTCGCCGGCGCGGGGTCTACTCCCCGCGGCGGGGGCCGTTCGCGTTCGGTCCGTCTGCGTCAGGGCGTGGAGTCGTCGATGAGTGCGGGCAGGACGACTGTCACCGTGGTGCCCACGCCGAGCTCGCTCTCGAGGAAGAGCGAGCCGCCCTGATCCTCCACGATGCCGCGGATGATCCCCATCCCCAGCCCCGTGCCGGGCGTTCCGCTCTCTCGCGCCGTACGGGCGCGGAAATAGGGGTCGAACACACGGTCGAGGTCGTCGGAATGGATGCCGATACCGGTGTCGGTGAAGCGCAGGATCACGTCGTCGGGTGAGACCTCGCCGGAGACGCGGACGCTCCCACCCGAGGGGGTGTACTTGATGGCATTGCTCAGGATGTTGTCGAACGCCTGACGCAGACGGAAACCGTCGCCCGCCACGGCGGCCGTCGGCGGGAGTTCGTCGATCACGCTGACCCGTCGCGCCGCCGCCGCCGGTCGGAAGGAGGTCAAGGAGGAGGAGATGATGCGGCTCGCATCGGCCGCGACGGGGATCGTCGGCTCGCGGAACACGCCGCGCGACGTGGCGAGGATCTCGGAGATGAGCTTCTGCATGCGTTCGCCCGCTGCGGCGATGACCTCGAGTTCCTCGCGCACCTTCGGGGCGAGGTCGGTCCGGTCGAGGACGAGGTCGGCGTGACCGATGATCGCCGTGAGCGGATTGCGGAGTTCGTGCGATACCGTTGCCGCCAGCCGTTCGCGGGCGCGTTCGGATTCGATCAGGGCCGTCACATCGTGCACGATCAGCAGCGTGCTCTCGGGCTCGTCGGATGAGATCAGCCGCCGCGTCGACACGGACAGCGCGTGCCACTCGCCGCGGGTGTCGAACAGCCAGACGCGCTCGTCGGCGAACTGCTCGCCCCGGGCGGCGCGGGCGAAGAGCCGCTCGTTGTCGGGGACGGGCTCTCCGCGCAGCGTCGCGTACTCGATCGCGCCCCCGGGGCGCTGCGGCTCGTCGCGTTCGATCCCGTACAGGGAGACGTAGGTGTCGTTGAGCGCGAGTACCTCCCCGTCCGCCGAGAGGCGCGCGATGCCGGTGTCGAGACCGTTGAGCATCTGCGACACCCGTCGCTCCTGGCCCGAGACGCGTTGCAGCGTCCCCTGCAGGCGTTTGGCCTGCCGCCGCAGGAGTTGCTTGAAGGCCCGGGTCTGACGGGTCGAAAGATACGTGGTGATCGCGATGAAGGTCAACGAGAGCAGCACGACGAGGAACCGCAGCGCCGAGGAGGGCCCGGTGGCGTTGAGGGTCGCGTCGAGGAGGATGATGACGCCGACCGCGCCGAGCGCGGAGACGAGAGCGACCAGCGTGAAATGCGTGGCGATCCACATGATCGGGAACACCCAGAAGAACCCGAAGCGCAGGTCGGTGCCGATGCTCATCAGCCCGATGGCGACGATGTCGCCGAACGGGATGACGGACACCGCGGCGCGGGGCAATCTGTGCCAGGGGACCACGATGGCGACGGCTGTGAGGGCGATGACGACGCCGACGCCGGCCGAGAACGGCCAGTACGCGAAGAGCGCCGGCTCGATCACCTGGACGAGCAGCACGGTGATCATGACGCTCGCGCCCAGGATGAGCTGGTGCAGCCACACCGATCGGGTGCGGCCGCCGAGCCCGCCCACGTCGTCGTCGCGAGCGCCGTCCGCCGACGCAGGCGAGGTGCTTCTGCGGACGGCCATGACGCCGAGCTTATCCACCGCACTGCGAAGGGTCGGCGAATCGGTCATCGGCGACTGACTGCTTTCGTGGCCCGGCAACACGCGCGCGTCATCCACCGTCGAGCGGGCCGCGGCGCGAACGGCGATGCCGGGGGGCCATCAGCGCGGACACCGCGTCGACGGTCCGTACACAGGAGTGCTCGAAAGCGAGGACCGGTACGTCGTCGTAATCGAGGAGGAACATCCGTCGAGCGAAGGCACGCCGGACGGACGACTCCATCGCGGTCGTGTCGATCGCGGCGGGCGCGATGACGAAGACGGTGTCGCGCGATGGCAGGCCGGTCACCGCCTCGGGCAGTGCGTCGTCGACGGCGTCCGCGACGGCCTCGAGCAGCAGCCTGCCCTGCCTGGCGCTGTGGGCCGTTCGGATGAGGTGGATCTCGGGCAGACGGATGAGCGTGGCATTCGCACCGTCGTGAGCCTCGATGAGCCGCGCGGTCTCGCGCCGG
Organism: Microbacterium enclense; assembly: GCF_001456955.1. GTDB lineage: Bacteria > Actinomycetota > Actinomycetes > Actinomycetales > Microbacteriaceae > Microbacterium > Microbacterium enclense. Next base: position 423,003 of record NZ_KQ758467.1, read on the forward strand.
AGCGCCCCTCGGTCGTGCGCCGGCGTGCCGGGCGAGGGGCGGTCATCGAGCTGTCGGCCGACCCGGACGGTGCCGACGGCGACGGCGACGATGACGCCCGCGCTGACGAGAGCCGTCGCCTCGGGGGAGACGGCCCCGGGCTGCGTGAGCGAAGCCGCCCCCGCCGTCAGGGCGACGACGAGTCGTGCGGCGCTGTAGGCGGCGTACAGGGCCAGACTCCCCACGAGCAGGCTCGCACCCGGGAGAGCGCCGAACGGTCGACGGGCGCACTCGAAGGCGCCGAGAACCGCGAACGCGAAGAGCCCGGCGGTCTTGAGCACCGTCGCATCCTCGAGTGGGATGAGGAAGGTCAGCCCCAGCAGGAAGACGCCGACCGAGACGATGCCGATCGCGCCGACCGTGCGACGGTGGTTGAGGCGCCGGGCCCCCGCCCACAGCAGACCCGCGGCCATCACGTTCGTCGCGTTACCGCCCGCGGCTGCCGCCGTCCCGCCCCCGGTCGCCTCCAAGACGTTCATCGCGCCGCACAGCAGAGCGGCGATGGCGGCCACTCCGAAGTAACGGACCATCTCCGCCCGCTCACCGCCCCGATCGTCGTCGGGTCGCCCGTGGGCGAGGTAGAGGATCGCGGCCGCGACGCCGGCGGCGGTGATGGAGCAGAGGAGGGCGAGGACGATCACGTGAAGGGTGTCCTCGAACGGCGCCGAAAATCTTGAGGGAATCTTGCGGGGACGGTGTCACGTGCACGCGGGAGCGTTGCGGCCGACCCGCCAGAGTGGTCATCGATCGGCGAATCGAGCGGAGGGAGGGGATCGCAGCCATGACCGATGCGCCCCGCGTCCCTTCGCGCACCCGTCCGCGTCCGTCCGCCCCGGGGGCGGACGACCGGCCCGCCGACGAGCTCACGGCTGTGCTCGACGACACGCGCCCGCACCGCTCGACCATCGGGTGCATCGTCCTCGCCTCCGAGCACGCCTCCTCGATCGCGGACGCCATCGCGGCCCTGCTGACGCAGACGCGGGTGCCGGACGTCATCCATGTGGTCGTCGCGAACAGCTCGGATGCGACGGTCGAGATCGCCTCGGACCTCAGCGGTCCCCACGAGCTGCACACCGAGCTCGGAAGCCAGCTCACCGAGGTGTTCGTGCACGACATCGGCGCCGACTCCGGCGAGAGGGCGGGCGCTCTCAACTACGGCTACTTCCTCGTCGAAGGCTACGACTACCTGCTGAGCGTCGACGGTGACGCCGTCGCGCACCCCCGAGCCGTGGAGCGCCTCGAGGCGGAAGCCCGCTCGGATAGCCGCATCGGCGGCGTGTCTGCGATCCGCGAGATCGCGGCCGGGCCGGTCGACGGTCCGATGGCCCGCTTCCTCCTCGCCGGGCAGCGCGCACAAGGAGCGAGATCCGCGCTGCAGAACCTCTCCCGCCGGAACGCGGCCGTGCTCGGGGGTCCTCTGTCGATCTTCTCCGTCGCCGCGTTGCGGAACGTGATGGTCCAGACGCGCCGGACGACCCCCTGGGCCGAGGACGCGGATGCCGAGGGCCTCCTGCTCTCCCTGCACCTCAGGAACGCGGGCTATCTCACCAGCATCAGTCCCGGGGCACGCGTCGCGGTGCCGGGTATGACCACGTTGCCCGCCTACGCCGCTCACGAGGTGCGGAGGATCGCCGGAGGCATCGACCTGCTGTCGGCCGGTCAGCGAGGCGACCCGAACGCGCAGCCGCTTCACTCGACCCTGCGGGTGCTCTGGTCCGAGAACGCCGGCCTGCTCGCCGGGCTGTTCGTCCGCGTGGCGTTCCTGGTGCTGTCGGCGGCTGCACTGTCGACCGGGGCGGTGATGCTCTCGCCGTGGTGGCTGGTCCCGCCGGTCGTCACCGTGCTGTCGAACCTGCGCCTCGCGCTCGCCATGCGCAGGGCCGATCACGCCGATGTTCTCTTCGCGGCGCTGCTGATCCCCGCGGAGGCTTTCAGATGGGTGCGCATCGGTTGCGCCGCGCGATCGTGGTGCCGACGTCTGACGCAGGGAGCGCCCTACGACCGCGCCGCGCGGGGCACGGCGGACGGGGGTCTGGGTCGCTGGGCGCTGATGACCGCGGTGGCCGCCGCCGTGGTCGCGCTCGCCGCGGGGTGGGTGCAGTCCGCCGCGACGGTGCAGACCGCGGTTCTGAGCGTCGGCTGGAGTGTCGTCGGCGTGATCGCAGCGCTGCAGACCCTCGTGATGTTCTCTCGACTCGTTCGTCGTACCGAGGACGTCCGCCTCTGACGAACGCCCGACTTCGATCGCCCGAACGGTCGGAGGGGTGGGTGCCTCGGTCCCTCTGGGGATCGAGGCATCTGTTCTTCCCTCGGGCATCAGGAGCCGGACAGCTCCGACGTCAGGCGGTACCCGACCCCGCGCACGGTTTCGATGTAGAACGGGTTCACCGGACTGTCGCCGAGCTTGCGACGGAGGTTGGTCATGTGGGCTTCGATGGCTCGTTTGTCGGCGTCGCCGACGTAGTAGCTCGTCACGTAGGACTCGCCCCGCAGCACGAGCGTGAGATCCGCCTTGCTGCGGACACGGCGCTTGGACTCCATCAGGGTCGCGAGCAGGTCGAACTCCGTGCGGGTCAGCTCGAGGTCGTCTCCCCCGAGTCGCACGATGCGGCTGTCGGGATCGAGTCGGAGATCGCGATGCACGAGCCATTCGCCCTCGTCGGCGGCGTCGACCCCGGCGGGTCGGGGGGACCCGGACGTGTCCGCGGATGAGGGGGAGATGTCGACCACGGCGTCAGCGGCGGGCGTCGGTCGCCCCGCGCCGTTGAGGTGCGACGGCGCCGCCGCGCCGGATTCGCCCGCTCGCGGTCGACGGAGCAGGGCCTCGATCCGCGCACGCAGTTCGCGCGGGCGGAACGGCTTCACGACGTACTCGTCGGCGCCGGCGCCCAGACCGAGGACGACATCAGCCTCCTCCTCGAGGCCCGTCAGCATGATGATGTAGGTGTCGCTGCGCTGGCGGATCCGTCGGGCGGCCTCGAAGCCGTCGATCCCCGGCATGTTCACGTCGAGCGTCGTGATGAGCGGTTGATGCGTCGCGACGGCGTCGACTCCGTCGATGCCGTTCCCGACGGCGACGGTGGAGAACCCGGCCGACTCGAGGACCTCCGCCAGGAGATGACGGATATCGGGGTCGTCCTCGACGATCACCGCCGTCTTCGCGCGCTCGGTGCTGCCGCTCATCTGACCCACTCCTCCGCTTTCGCGCTTTCGCGCCCGCGTTCTCCCCCGAGAAGCGGTGTCGCATGGCGACGTGCGCAATCTTGGCACATTTCTTGGCGCACGCTCCGGTCGCACGTCGTGATGTCGTTATCCCAGTAGTCGACACTTCGGCCGGACCAGGTAAATAGTTCACGCTGGAAGGACGTATAGATTGGTTCGGTGGGAAAACTGGTTTACAACACCCTTGGTCACTCTTTCGACATCGAGGACCGGACGCTCTCTCATCTGCGGGTGGTCTTCATGAACAAACTCCGCCGAGGTGAGTCGTTCATGTTCCATTTCCCGATGTCCGACGGCAGCGGCACGCGTTCATTGTGGATATCGCCGTCGATCCCTCTCGTCTTCCACTTCTACGGGAGTCGACCGCCGCAACTGAACCGTCGCTGGATCGACGACCTGATGAACGAGGCGAGCGCTCCGCAGGGGCTGAGCGTGACGGCCGAGCCGGACCCGGATGCCGCACCGCGTCCGTGACGCGGGTCAGGTGCACTCGGAGTCGACGACCTCGCGAACCCGGTCGAGAAAAGCGGCAACCTGATCTGCGGTGCCGTCCGGGAGTGCGGCGGCGAAGGCACGGATCTGCGCCGTGACCGGATCGACGGCATCCGGGTCCGCGCCGCGGTCGAACGGGACGATGAACTTGCTGCGGCGATCGGTCGGATTGACGACGAAGGCGATCAGGCCGCCGGCATGGAGTCGGTCGAGCATCCCCGTGACCGAGGCGGCCGAGATCCCGAGATGCTGAGCGATCTCGCTCGGGGTGACGGTGGCGCCGTGGTCGGCGCGATCGAGGATCACGCGCATGGCGGCGCGGGCGTTCTCGCTGGGGCCGCATTCCGACTGACGTCGGCGGGCGAGGCGGGCCTCGGCGAGGCGGAGGCGTTCCACCGCTCGGGCGGCGGTCGTCGCGGCGTCGTCTTCGATCTCGATCGTCATGCGTCTCCTCGAGTCTTCAGCCACCCCTGAAGACATCCTAGTTAGCTGACTGAGAATCCAGTCATTCGATCTAATGCGACCTATGTGCGGCGCGCGTCTCGCGATGACGTTCGTCGAGAATTCACTTTGCGATAGTTAGGCCACCTAGTAAAATTCGACGCGCGGGGAATTCCCGAAGGAGGCGTCGATGGGCTCACTGTTCTATGGCTCCTCTGCGAGTCCCATTCGAATGCCGGATCGAGTTCTCGCCCACGTCAAGGTGGTCGTCGCGACGAAGCTGCGCCGAGGCGAGAGTTTCACGCTGTCGTGGCGTCATCCCGCGGGGGAGCAGGCCGGACGAAGCACGATCTGGCTGCAGCCGTCCATTCCCCTTCGGTTCGTCTTCGGTTCGCCCGAGCCCGACCCGCTCGACAACGCCGTGTTGCAGGCGTACGCGGCGGCCGCGAACTCCTCGAGCGGTCTCACCGTCGACCTCGAACCCCACGCGGAGCTCGCCCCGCACGAGGTCGACGCCCGCTAGTCACCGGCGACCGCGAGCGTGGCGATGCGCGATCGCCGACATCCACTGCATGCCCGGACACGGCGGTGCCGCGCGACCGCGCATGCGCTCCCACGCCTCGACGTAGATGCCCTCCAGCAGGGCGTCCGCCTCGGCCGCGACCCCCGTCAGCGACAGAAGGACCGCGTACACCCGCGGCGCCGTCGCATCGTAGAACGCGACGAACGCCTCGCAGTCGCCGGTCGCGGCCCGCGCGAGCAGGCCATCGAGATCCTCCTCGTGCGTCGCTGCGGAAGCGGCGTCGGTCAGGGTCACGGTGCACCTCCTTCATGGACCGTTCCAGTCAATCGGGCACGGTCGGGGACGGCCCGGGGTTGCGCAATCGGGACGGGTGCCGTAGCGACCGCCGACGACGGGCGCAGAGCTCGTCAAGCCCGAGGGGCCGGCCGGGTGGTCGCACTACCGTGGCGCCATGAGATCCTTCGTGCGCTGGTCGCTGGCCGCTGCCATGATGTTCGCCGGCGTCGCCCACCTCACCTTCGCGCGGCGCGATTTCCAGGCGCAGGTGCCCGACGCGCTCATCGAGCACGGCCCGCTGGACCGGGATGCCGTGGTGGTGGCATCCGGGGTCGTCGAGGCCGCATTCGGTCTCGCCCTCGTCGCGCTTCCTCGGGAACGTCGACGCATCGGCGCTGCGCTCGCGGCCTTCTTCATCGCCATCTTCCCCGGCAACATCGACCAGTGGCGAAAGGGCCGGTCGGCTTTCGGACTCGACACCGATCAGAAGCGCCTCACCCGCCTGTTCTTCCAGCCGCTGCTGGTCGCTGCGGCGTGGTGGTCGACCCGCTGATCGCCCATGGCCGACGTCGTCAGCCTCGAGCTCGTGTTCGACGGCGCGTCCGAGGCGGCGGTGCGCCGCGAGTGGGAGGCACTCGTCGCGGCTGATCTGCCGAGTCAGGCGCGGCACACCGGTGAGAGCAACCGGCCGCACGTGACCCTGCTCGTGCGGCCGGAACTTCCCCGCGGCGACCTCGGGGCGCTCGCCGCCGACCTGCCGCTCCGTCTCACGCTCGGGGCGCCGTTGCTCTTCGGCGTCGGGCGATCCCGCGTCATCGCGCGCTCCGTCATTGCGTCGCCCGAGTTGCTGGCGTTCCACACGCGCGTGCACGAGCTCGCCGGCGCGGGCGATGACGCACCTCACACCCTGCCCGGGGCCTGGACCGCGCACGTCACCCTCGCACGTCGAGTGCCCCTCGACCGGGTGGGGGAAGCGCTGGGGGTGATCGCCGATGCCGGCGGGAGCGAACTCGCCGTGACCGCGACGGGGGTGCGCCGATGGGATGCCGCGACGCGAACGGTGTCGGACCCGCTTCGACGTGGGACGCTGGAGGGGTGCTGACCGACGACGCGCGTTCCTTTCTGAGCGACTACCACCTGGCCACCCTCTCGACCGTGGGCCGCTCCGGCCGGGTGCACGCCGTGCCCGTCGGGTTCACGTACGAAGACGGCATCGTGCGGGTGATCGGATCGCGCGGCACGCAGAAGTTCGTCAACGCCGCGCGCAACGGGCGCGCATCGATCTGCTCCGTCGACGGGGGACGGTGGCTCAGCTTCGAGGGCCCTGCACGGGTGACGGACGCCCCGGACGCCGTGGCTCACGCGGTCGAGCTCTACGCCGCCCGGTACCGTCAGCCGCGGGTCAATCCCGAACGAGTCGTGCTGGAGATGACCGTGGAACGCGTCCTGGGGTCGGCGTCCTTCCGATCCTGACCGACGCCCCGCAGGGTGAAGGCCGCACGCACGACGTGCAAGATACCCTCACCCCACGGTGTCGTTCACAGCGCGCGGAGCTTCTCCAGCAGCGGCTCGGCGATCTCGTCGACGAAGCGCTGCTGCTGCTCGTCGCCGACCTGCACGATCGCGATGTCGGTGAAGCCGGCGTCGATGAAGGGGCGCACGCTCTCGGCGAGTTCGTCGAGGTCGGGACCGCACGCGATCGACTCCGCGACGTCTTCGGGGCGTACGAACTGCGACGCGCCCGCGAAACCAGCCGGAGTCGGCAGGTCGGCGTTGACGGCCCAGCCGCCGGCGAACCACCGGAACTGGTCGTGGGCGCGGGCGATCGCGGCATCCTTGTCGGGGTCCCAGCTGATGGGGATCTGCCCGATCTTTCGCGATTCACCCTCGTGGTGGGCGTCCCAGCCCTGCACGATCCCGGCATCCGGCTCGGTGGTGATGAGGTGGTCGCCGAGCGGGGCGAATCGCTGGATCGAGTGCTCCCCCGAGACCGCCACCCCGATCGGGACGCCGCCCTCGGGGGCGTCCCACACGCGGGCGGAGTCGACGCGGAAGTACTCGCCGTCATAGGTGACGAGGTCGCCGGTGTGCAGGGCGCGGATGATCTCGATCGCCTCGACCAGCATGTCCTGCCGGGCGTGCACCGCGGGCCAGCCCTCGCCGACCACGTGCTCGTTGAGATTCTCGCCCGAGCCGAGACCGAGGGTGAAACGGCCCTCCGACAGCAGCTGCAGGGTCGCCGCCTTCTGCGCGACCACGGCGGGGTGGTATCGCACGGTCGGGCAGGTGACGTAGGTCATCAGCTCGACGTTCGACGTGGCGTGCGCCACGGCGCCCAGCACCGTCCACGCATACGGGGCATGGCCCTGGCTCGTCAGCCACGGCGAGTAGTGATCGCTCGAGACGAGGAAGTCGTAGCCGGCGCGCTCGGCGCCGACGGCGTAGTCGACGAGTGCCCGGGGGCCGCTCTGCTCGGTCATGAGGGTGTAGCCGAATCGCGTCATGTCGGCCACGGTAGGGCGCGGCATCCGCCCTCCGACCGGGGTTGCGAACCGGCGCCGGATACGACAGCGGCCCGTGGCTCTCGCCGCGGGCCGCACGTGCGGAGGGTCAGTCCTCGGGAGCGTGGATGACCTTCTCGCCGTCGAAGGTCTCGCGCTGCTTCGCCTCGCGGTCGTTGCGGGTCTTGCGCAGACTCAGCCAGGTCGCGATCCCGACCGTGGCGGCGATGAACAGCAGCGAGAACCAGATCGGGATCTCGGGCGCCCACAGCATCGGCTCGCCGCCGTTGATGAAGGGCAGCTCGTTGACGTGCATGGCGTGCAGCACGAGCTTCACGCCGATGAAGGCGAGGATGACGGCGAGGCCCTGCGCGAGGTAGACCAGGCGCTCCAGCAGACCGCCGATGAGGAAGTAGAGCTGACGCAGGCCCATCAGTGCGAAGGCGTTCGCGGTGAAGACGATGTACGCCTCCTGGGTCAGGCCGTAGATGGCGGGGATCGAGTCGACCGCGAAGACCAGGTCGATGAAGCCGATGGCGATGATCACGAGCAGCATCGGGGTGACGAACGTCTTGCCGTTCTTGCGGACGGTCAGCTTGTCGTCGTTGTACTCCTCGCTCACGGGGAGGATGCGACGGACGAAGCGCATGAACTTGCCGTTGGCGGGGTCGCTCTCACCGTGCGAGAAGGCCTGCTTGTAGGCCAGGAAGAGCAGCAGGGCGCCGAAGATGTAGAAGATCCACGAGAAGTTCTCGATCAGTGCGGCGCCGACGGCGATGAACGCACCGCGCATGATGAGCGCGATGACTATGCCGATCATCAGCACCTTCTGCTGGTACTTCTTGGGCACCGCGAACCCGGTCATGATGATCAGGAACACGAAGAGGTTGTCGATCGACAGCGCCTTCTCGGTCAGGTACCCGGCAAAGTACTCGCCGCCGTAGGTCCAGCCCGAGAACACCCCGACGCCGACGCCGAACAGCAGCGCCAGGCCGATGTAGAACGCCGACCAGCGGGCGGACTCGCCGACGGTGGGTTCGTGGGGCTTTCGCACGTGGGCGAAGAACTCGAAGACGAAGAACGCGATCGTGACCGCGATGGTGATGATCCAGACGAGGGGTGTGACGCCCAAGACGGCCTCCAAGGGAAATCGGTGTACAGCAAGACACCAAGGTCTCCTCCACCCGGCGAGACGGGCCGACGTCCCGGGTTCACGATGGCGTGGACCGTACTGACGAGATCGTCGCGGTGGGAGTACTCCCCTTGCTGGCCACGATTCTACGGGATGCCGTGTGGGGAGCAGGCACTGGACGGTGCTTCTCGGGGTGTGGTAGCGGCCGGAGCTCTCCTTCGCCCCGGCCGCCCCTCCTCGCCTTACACCGGCACCCCGAACTCGCGGACCGTGATGCCGGAGAACGTGGCGGGGCCACCGTCGGTGTAGAGAGAGATGCCGGTGTCGCCGTCGAGGAAGTGCACCTGCTGCGACAGCACCGTGTGGCCGGCGTTGACGAACACCTCCACGCTCTGACGGTCGACGAAGATCCGCAGGTGCACGCGGCGTGCGGCGGGATCGATCGGTGCCGCCGCACGCGTGTACGGCGCGAGCGTGTAACCGCTGCGTTCGGACGGCCCGCGGTCGACGTAGAGGTCGGAGCCGTACGTGCCGATGTTCGTGTGCCGCGAGCCGTCGGCGGAGCGTCCGACCGAGACGCCGACGTTCGTGGCATCCGTCCACGAGATGTCGAGCTCGAGCTCGTACGCGCGGCCGGTCCACGGCAGCACCGCGCTTGCGGTCACGGTGCGGTCGGGGAAGGTCACCGTCGACGTCGCCCGACCCGCGAGCGCGGCGATCGGGGCGCTGAGCAGGCTGTACCACCCGCCCGCCTGTCGCTCGAGCCGCAGCTCGCGCACGATCGAGTTCTGGCCGTTGTAGCCGTCGGTGACGTCGGTGGGCACGTCGCGGGCGGCGTACTTCCAGTTGTTCATCCACCCGATCGCGAGGCGCTTCGTCTCGGGCGCCTCGATGCTCGGCCAGGTCACCGCGCCGTACCAGTCCCATCCCCAGTCGAGCCACTGCGGGGTGAGGTCGTCGGCGACGAAGGTCGTGCCGTTCCACTCGCCCATCCAGTAGGCGTAGGTCATCGGCAGGCCGACCCCGTAGGCATCCATGCTGGCGCCCAGCACCCAGTGGCGACTGCCGTCGTTCGCCGTCATCTCGAACAGGTCGGGGCATTCGATGCCGCCGAGCTGCGGATCCGGGTAGTCGAAGTTGCTCTTCCACGTCCACTGCCGCAGGTTCGGCGAGGTGTAGAAGCCGGCGTACCGGGCGCGCCCCAGCGCCATGACCCACTCGCCGCGAGCGGCGTCCCAGTGCACCTTCGGGTCGCGGCACCACTCGGCGTTGTCGATCTCGGCGGGGGTCTGCGCGGTGCGTCCGTCGGTGTTGACGAGCACGGGATCGGGCAGCATCGTGAAGCTGAAGCCGCCGTCGGTCGACCAGTACAGATACTGCTCCTGATACTTCCGGATGCCATCCGTCGGGCGCGTGGCCAGCGCGATGACCGCGCCGGCTCCGAACCCGGCGGTGTTCTCCGTGTCGACGACCAGGCACCCCGACCACACCGGCACGCCGTTCGTGAGCGGCATCACCGTGCCGTGGTGCGTGAAGCTCACGCCGTCGGTGGTGGCGTGGTCCCATCCGCCGGGTCCGTTGTTGACGTCGGAGTGCAGGTAGTACAGCTGGTACTGCCCGCCCGAGACGATCGGACGCTGCGGGTCGCATAGCCACGCGGTCGGCGGCGTCATGTGGAACACCGCGCGTTGCGACGCGGCCTGCGCCCGGGCGGCCGGTGCGACGGGGGAGGCCAGGGCGAGCCCGAAGGCTCCGATTCCGGCGCCCTGCAGAAGACTGCGACGGGAGATCTCGAACGGCATGATGGTGCTCACTTCCTCGTGATCGGCGGGCGCGACCATGCACCCGCCGGGTGGCCGGCGGTTCGGGGGGAGACGTCGGTCAGGCGGCCGCCGGAGCCGCGGGACCTTCCTGCGCGGCGGCGGCGGCATCGCTGCCGACCGTTCCGACGCGCACGGTGGGGGCGACGCCGGTCGTGGCGCTCGCCGAGACGGTGACGGGACCGGCACCGAGGGTCACCAGGTGAGACAGCACGGTGGCCCCGTCGTCGGCGAAGACCTCCAGCAGCGGACCGTCGAGCACGACGGTCAGTGCGCCCGTGCCCGGTTCCACGAGCGGGGCGAGGCGGATGCCGGCGAAGTCGGGGTGCACCGCGTCGGCGCCGGCACCCGTCCGGGCGACGCTGAGCGTGCGGGCCGCGGGGTCGTGGACGATCTCGACCGCGGCATCCCCCTCTCCGCCGAGTCTCAGGCGCATGGCTCCCGTCGCGGCGGGATTCCAGGCCGCCTCGAGCACCGCGTGCGGCTCGACGGGCAGCAGAGCCTCGGCGGGCTCGACGGCCTCGACGGGCGGCAGGACGGGGCGCTGCACGAGGTGGAGCGCGCCGTCGATGCGGCGCAGGCCCAGCGTGCGCGGCAGCGACATCGCGCCGCGCCAGGGGGAGGTGGGCACGACGTGCGCGTAGCGCCAGTTGCCCATCCACGCCAGCATCATGGCGGCGCCGCCGGGGGCGCTGTCGAAGGTGACGCCGGCGTAGCAGTCGCGCCCGTGGTCGAGGGGACGGAGGGTTGCGGCATCCGCGTGGAAGACGCCGTCGACGAGGTCGCCCACGACGTAGTGCATCGCCGAGCCCGCGGGGTCGGGGTCGTCACCGACCGGGTTGGTGCTGAGAAGCAGCACCCAGACGCGCTCGGTCGTCCCCTCCACGGGCAGACGCACGAGGTCGGGGCATTCCCACACGACGCCCTCCGGCCCGAGCGGACCGAACGATCCCGTCTCGCGCCAGCTCTCGAGGTCGTCGGACGCATAGAAGACCACACGGCGCTCGACGGCCTCCACCGTGCACATGAGCCAGCCGCCGCCGGGCAGGCGCACCACCTTGGGGTCGCGGAAGTCGGCACTGCCGCGGTCGAGCACGGGGTTGTCGGCATCCATCGTCCACGTCTCGCCCCCGTCGGCGCTCGTCGCGCGCGACTGGGCCTGGATGCCGCGGTCGTACGCGCTCGTGTAGAACGCGGTGAGGGCGCCGTCGGCGCCCGCGACCACGGAACCGGAGAAGATCTGCTCGCCGGGGAGGTGATGCAGTGCGACCGGGTGCTCGTCCCAGTGCAGCAGGTCGGGGCTGGAGGCGTGCCCCCAGCTCATGTTGCCCCAGTCGTTGCCCTCGGGGTTGTACTGGAAGAATGCGTGCCACCGGTCGCCGGTGTGGACGAGCCCGTTCGGGTCGTTCATCCAGTTGCGCGCGGGCGCGAGGTGGAAGCGGGGGCGGGGAAGGTTCATACGGACTCTCGCGGAATGGAGGGGCACGCGACGAGCTGCCGCGCACCGGAGGAGGGGGATTCGAGACCGAGCAGGGTGCGCACCCCGGCGGCGCCCAGCTCGTAGTGGGGAAGGGCGACCGTCGACAGCGGCGGGCGCAGGTGCGCGGCGATGACGTCCTGATTGTCGAAGCCGATGACGGCGACGTCGCCGGGGATGCGCAGGCCGCGCTCGCGCAGGCCGTCGTACAGGCCCATCGCGACGCGGTCGTTGTGGCAGAAGACGGCCGTCGCGCCGGAGGAGACGACCGCCTCGGTGACGTTGTAGCCGCCCTCCTGCTCGGGGGCGGCCTCGAAGACCAGGCTGTCGTCGACATCGGCACCCGCCGCGGTGAGGGCCGCCCGGTACCCGGCCAACCGACCGACGCGCGCCGGCGAGGGCGACGTGGTGTTCACGAACGCGATGCGGCGATGCCCGGCCGCCAGCAGCTCCTCGGTGGCGGTGCGCCCGCCCTGCTCTTCATCGGGCACCACGGCCGGGAAGGCGCCGTCGCCGGCGAAGCAGTTCACCAGCACCGTCTCGGTGTGCTGCAGCGGCGGCGGCACCTCGATCTCGCGGTGGTACCAGGTGGAGTACAGGATGCCGCGCACCTGGTGCTCCAGCATCATCGCGATCGCGTCGCTCTCGGCGGCGGCGTTGCCCTCGGTGTTGGCCACGAGCAGGACGAAGCCGTGACGCCACGCCTCATCCTGGGCGCCGTGGATGATCTGTCCGGCGAAGGGCGTGGTGGCGATGGCATCCGCCACCAGCCCGATGAAGCGGGAGGTGCCCTCCGACAGCGTCTTCGCCAGCGCGTTCGGGCGGTAGCCGAGCGCGACGATCGCCTCCTGCACCCGGCGCCGGGCATCGTCGCCGATGCGGGCGCCGGGTTTGTCGTTGACGACGTGCGACACCGTCGCCACCGAGACGCCGGCGGCCTTGGCGACGTCGCGCATTGTTGTGGTCATCCCTTGGTGGCTCCGCTCTCCAGGCCCGCGATCATCGCTTTGTTGAGCACGAGGAACACCAGCAGCAGCGGCGTCACCGTGACGCATACCGCGGCGAACGTCGCCGTCCAGTCGGTGTTGCCCATCGCTCCGATGTAGTTTTGCAGGCCCAGCGGGATGGTCTTGAGTCCGTCGGACAGCACGAACGTGTTCGCGAAGATGAAGTCGTTCCAGATGAAGATGCTGTTGACGAGCACGACCGTGATGATCGTGTTGACCGACAGCGGCGCGGTGATCTGCAGGAAGATGCGGTACGGACCCGCCCCGTCGAGGGACGCCGCCTCGTAGAGCTCGCGTGGGATGTACTCGTAGAACGACGAGAACAGGTACACGCCCATCGGCAGCGAGAACGCCGCCAGCGGCAGGATCATCGACAGGTGCGTGTCGAGCAGGCCCACCTGCGAGTAGTCGATGAACAGCGGCACGAGTGCGATCTGCACCGGCACGATGATGCCGAGCAAAAACAGTGCACGCACGAACCCGCTCAGACGGAAGCCGAGCACCTGCAGCGCGTACGCCGCCATCATGCCCGCGACCACGATCAGCAGGCTCGCGCCGAGCGTGACGATGAGGGAGTTGCCGATGTTCAGCAGCAGGTTGCCGGTGCCGAAGGCGCGGGAGTAGTTCTCCAGCGTCCACTCTCGGGGGAGGGCGAACGGGTCGCCGCCGGCGAAGTCGCTCGCGGTGCGGAAACTCGTCAGGAACAGCCACAGCAGCGGGTAGACCTGCACCACGACGATCAGCGCGACGGTCACCGTGAGCAGGGTGCGCTGCACGCGCAGGCGCGGCGAGCGGTGCACGCGGCGAGGTGCCGGAGCGGGCTCGGAGGGAACGGATGCCATGGGGGCGGGGGCGAGGGTCGTGCTCATCACGCGTCCTTTCGACGCAGCAGCAGGAAGATGAGGCCCACGGCCACCAGGCACTCCACGACGATGAAGACCGAGATCGCGCTGGCGTAGCCGTAGTCGGTGTGGACGAAGGCCGTCTTGTACATGTAGGTGGTCAGCAGCTCCGACGCCTGCCCCGGCCCGCCGTTGGTGAGCAGGTAGGGGATGTCGAAGCCGCGGAGGGCGAAGGTGGTCGCCATGACGGTCGTGGTGATCCACACCGGGCGGATGTAGGGGAAGCGGATGCGCCAGAACGTCTGCCACCACGAGGCGCCGTCGAGGCGGGCGGCCTCTTCGAGCTCCTTCGGCACGGCGATGAGGGCCGCGTAGATGATCAGCATGTAGAGGCCGGTGAAGCGCCAGCCCTCGGGGATCGACACCGCGGCCAGCACCGTCTGCACGTTCGACAGCCACGCGGTCTGCAGGCCCTCGAGACCCACCCACGCCAGCAGCTGGTTCAGCAGGCCGACCGGCTCGAGCGAGTAGACGCGCAGGAACAGGAAGGCGATCGCCACGGTGGAGATGACGGCGGGCAGCAGGTAGAGCGTCTTGACGAGCTCGCGCGCCCGGGGGAGGGCCGTGAGCAGGCCGGCGACGGCCAGAGCGCCGCCGAGCTGAAGCACGAGGCAGATCGCGAGGTAGCCGAGGGCGTTGCCGAACGCCGTCCAGAACACGTCGTCGCGGGTGAACATCTTGACGTAGTTGTCGAGACCGACGAACCGCAGGTCGGTGATGCCGTCCCACGCGAACAGGCTGAGGATCAGCGACTGCACGATGGGCAGCAGTACGGCCGCGCCGTACAGCAGCAGCGGCGGCACGAGGAAGACGGCGACGGCCAGGCCGGAGCGTCGCGGCAGCATCGAGGTGCTGAGCGGCCGGCGGCGGGGGGTGGGCCGGCCGGCCCCGGTCGCCCGGGGCCGGCTCGGTGCGAGCGTGTCAGCCACCGACGTTCTCCGTCAGGGCGGCATCCATCGTGCTGACGAACTCGTCGGGCGTGATGTCACCCTGCACGAGCAGGGTGAGCTCCTGCTGCAGGCGGGTGTTCGTGGCGGGGTCGAGCTGCGTGTCCCACGGCATGGCGATCTTCTCGCCCACATCGCCCGCCTGCTCGATCGCCCGGCTGTACAACGGGGTGGCGGACGCGGGGATCTCGGTCTCGACACCGGTGGTCGGCGACAGCGCGCCGGAGGCGGCGACCTCGGCGGGGTAGCGCTCGAGGGCGAAGGCGAGGAAGTCGCGCACGAGCGGGTCGTAGGTCGCGGCGTTGACGGCCATGCCGATGCCCGAGGGCGTGACGTACTCGTTGTCGGCGGTCACGGCGCCGGGCAGCGTCGGCAGCGTGAAGTAGTCGACGCTGTCGCGCACGCCGGCGTCGAGCTTCTCGGTCGCGAGGTTGCCGAGCTCCCAGGTGCCGATGTTGTAGACCGCGGCCTTACCCGAGGTGAACTGCGCCTGCGCGTCGGCATAGCCGGTCGACGAGAAGCCCTCCTGGAAGCAGCCCGCCTGCCCGAGGCCGTACAGCCAGTCGGCGGCTGCGCGGCCGGGGGCGTCGGAGAATCTCGTCTCGCCCGTCTTGAGCTGCTGCACGTACTCGGGGCCCGCCTGACGGAAGGGGTAGTACGCCATGTAGCGCTCGAGCGGCCAGCCGTCGGCGCCGTCGAGGGCGATCGGGGTGACGCCCTTCGCCCGCAGCGCCTCGCACATCGGGGCGAAGTCGTCGAGGGTCGCGGGCACCGAGACCCCGGCCTGCGCGAGGAGATCCTTGTTGTACCAGAAGAACTCCAGCTGGAACTCGAACGGCACCATGTAGAGCGAGCCGTCGTCGAAGCGCTGGTAGTTCAGCGCCGCTTCGCGGTACTCGTCCGACAGTCCCAAGTCGTCGAGCAGCAGGTCGACGTCGACCATGCGGCCCTGTTGCGCGAGCTTCTGGGCGAAGGGGGTGGCATCCGTGTCGAAGAGTTCGGGCAGCTTGTTCGCCGCGGCGAGGGTCTCGTACTTCTGGATGTAGCTGGGGCGGTCGGGCGTGGTGATGAGGTTGAGCGCGAAGCCGGGGTGATCGGCCGCGTACTCGTCGGCGATCTTCTGCATCGCGGTGATGACACCGCCGTCGGCGGGACGCGAGAGTAGCCACGAGATCTCGCGGGGCGTGACCTCTCCCTCGGGGTCGACGTCGGTGGGATCGCCGCCCGTGCCGCCGCCGGCGCAACCGGACAGGACGAGAGCGGTGGCGGCGGCCAGGGCGACCCAGGATGCCGTGCGGGCGTGGTGGACCATGTGAATCTCCGTTGATGTGTGTGGTGCGGGTGAGGGTCAGGAGGAGGCGACGAGGAGGTCGTCGAGCTCGGACGAGGGGGATCCGGCCCCGGGAGTGGACACCTCGAGGCCGAGGACGGTGGCGCTGCCCTCGCCCACGAACGCTCCGACGCCGCCGGTGGTGCGGTCGTAGAGGCGCGTGCTGAGGGTGACGGCGCCGTCGACCGTGGCGACGCACAGGTCGCCGTCGACGATCACTTCGAGCCGGTGCGGGCCGGGTTCGAGCGTGACGGGACGCTCCAGCTCGATCGCGAAGGGCACGTCGCCCGAGATCTGCCACTGCTCGCCCCCGGTGCGCCGCCGCGGCCAGCGGTCGAACACCAGGCGGTTGCGGCGCGGCTCGAGGCGGAGCAAGTAGCCCTCGTCGCCGTCGCCGCTCGCACGTAGCAGCAGGCCGCATTCGGTCGTGCCCGCGGCGATGTCGAACACCGCGTCGACGCGGAAGGCCGAGGGGACGGCCTCGGGCAGCACGAGGTCGGCGTAGCCGTCGGGCGCGGTGAGGACGGTTCCGGATGCCACCGCGGCGACGCGGCGGTCGAAGCTCTCGGCCAGCTCGACCGGGGGGTGGAAGCGGAGCGTGCCGTCGGGGTTCTGCTCGGCCTCGAGCACCGAGAGGGTGCCCGCCCACTGCCAGGCGCCGTCGTCGACGCCGCCTTCGCGGGAGGCGATCCAGCCGAAGAAGAAGCGGCGGCCGTCACGGGCGGCGGACTTGGCCGCGTAGTACGCGCGACCGTCGAGGGCGTCGTCGGCGGGGACGGTCCACGGGCCGTGGAGGCTGCGCGAGACGCGGTAGCGAGTGGTGAACGATTCGCTGAACTCGGAGTACACGAGGTACCACCAGCCGTTCCACTCGAAGACCTCGGGGCACTCGTGCGCGATGTAGCGCCGCGGGTCCCAGAACGGCTCGGCCGGCTCCCACGTCGCGAGGTCATGCGACACGCACTGCGCGATGACGCCGCGCCGGCGCTCCGGGCCGTCGGCGTGACGGGCGGTGATCAGCATGCGCCAGAGGCCGGCTGCCTCGTCGCGGAAGACGAACGGATCCCGCCAGTCGGCCGTCTCGTAGCCGGCGGTGGCGCCGAAGGTGTGCGCGGGGTGGCGCTGCCAGGAGCGCATGCCGTCGGTGCTGGTGGCGTGCAGCACGAGCTGGAGGGGGAGTCCGTCGGCGCCGCGGCGCTCCGGGTTCTGTCCCGTGTAGAAGAGGTGGTGGATGCCGTCGGCCACGACGACGCTGCCGGTGTAGACGTTGAAATCGTCGGCGTCCGGGCCGCCCGATGCGAGAGCCGGGCCGGTCTCGGTGAAGGCGACGAGGTCGTCGGTGACGACGCGGTGCCAGGGCATACCGACCTTGGGCGTCTGCCGCGACTCGTGCAGGTAGAAGAGGTGGAAGCGGCCGTCCTCCTCCCACGGGATGACGTCGCCGACCCAGGCGTGGGGCGGGCGGAAGAACCCTCGTTCGTGCATACGGATGACTCCTCGTCGAGACTCGCGGCGCCGATCAAACCGGGATGGTTAATCGGTTACGCAGAAGCTAGCAAGCTTCCCGACAGGTGGTCAAGCGGTTAATCAGATTTCGTCGCCGAAACGGGTACGCCGCATCACGGGCGTGCCCACCGACACCTCGCCGGCCCCGTCGACGGCGACGAACGCCCGCTCGTCGGCGTTGGTGACGATCGTGAGCACCACCGGATCGAGGCCCGCCGCCGCCACGGCGGCGAGGTCGACGTGCACGAGCGCGTCGCCGGCGGCGACCCGGTCGCCCACGCGCACCAGCCGGCGGAACCCTCGGCCGTCCAGCCGCACCGTGTCGATCCCGACGTGCACCAGCAGCTCCGTGCCGTCGTCGGTGGTCACCCCGTACGCGTGCGAGGCCGCGGCGATCGCGCTGACCGTGCCGTCGGCGGGGGCGGCGACGAGTCCGGATGCCGGGGCGACGGCCGAGGTCGGTCCCAGGGCGCTCGCGGCGAACGTCGGATCGGCGAGGGACGCGACCTCGACGCGGGAGCCGCTCACGGGGGAGTGCACGACGGAGTCGTCGCGCGACGTGGTCGCGGTGTCTCCCTCGAGGGGCCTGCCGCGGCGTCGACGCCAGCGCGCCCACAGCAGCGTGCCCGTGAATGACAGCACGACGGCGACCCCGAGGCACGTGAGGAAGGGCAGCACGCGGCCCGGCGCGATCGACGCGAAGCCGAACACGCCCGCCGCCCCGAGGGTCACGGCCTGCACGCGGAAGGCCGCCAGCAGGGTCGCGGCGACAGCCGTCGACCCCACCGCGATCACGAAGGGAACCCGCAGACGCAGGGTCACGCCGAACATCGCCGGCTCGGCGATGCCGAGGGCGGCGGGCGCGGTCGCGGTGGCCGCGAGCGCCCGAAGGCGCGACCCGCGACGCGTCGACACCCACACGGCCAGCGTGGCGGCCGCCTGGGCGACGTTCGCGGCCGCCGCGATCGGGAAGATGAACGAGCCGCCGGTGGAGAGCAGGCCCAGCTCGATCGCGATGAGCCCCTGATGGAGGCCCGTGACTACCAGCGGCGAGTACACCGCCCCCACGACGGTGCCCCCGAGTACGCCCGCGCTGGTGTACAGCCATTCCATGGCGGCGGCCGCGGCGTCTCCGGCGAAACGCAGGGCGGGGCCCAGCACGAGGAAGGCCAGGAGCCCGGTGGTCAGCAACGTCAGCAGGGGGACCAGCAGCAGGCGCGCGGAGCCGCGCAGCCGCCGGCCGAAGAAGCGCTCCAGGCGCGCGAGCACGACGCAGATCGCGATGATCGGCACGACCGTGCCCTGGTAGTCGATGCTGAGCACGTCGATCCCGCCGATCACCCACCCCGTCTCGGGCGTGAGGTGGATGGCGGGCAGTGCCGAGTCGGCCGTCAGGCCCGGGGCGGCCACGAGCGCGGCGCCCATCGCCGCGCCGAGGTAGGGGCTGCCGCCGAAGCGGCCCGCGGCGGAGAAGCCCAGCAGCACGGGAAGCAGTGCGAAGACGGCCGCACCCAGCAGGCCGACCAGCGCGACCGGTCCGCGCAGCCACGGCACGGCATCCACCACCGCGAGGTCGCCGAAGGCGCCGGGGCCGGCGAGCACGTTGTGCAGCGCCGTGAGCAGACCACCGGCGACGAACGCCGGCAGCAGGGGGGTGAAGACGTCGACCAGCACGCCGATCACGCGGGTCGGGAGCGGACGGGGGGATGCCGCGGGCGGCGGCGCGAGCACGCGGTCCAGGGCCGCCGCGACGTCGTCGACGTGTCCGGGGCCGACCACGATCTGCACCTGCGCGCCGACGATCTGTGTCGCGAGCACGCCCGGTACCGCGGCGAGAGCTGTGGCATCCACCCGTTCGAGCTCGCGCGGTGTCACCCGAAGGCGGGTGGCGCAGTGCGTGGCGGCGGCGATGTTCTCCGTGCCGCCGAGGGCGCGCCGGATCGCGTCGGCCATCGACACGGCATCCATCGGTACCCCACCCCTCGCCACCCCTCCCCAGGGGGTGGTGAGGTCCAGGGTACGCGTCGGCATCGAGGCGGGTGACCTCGCGGGTGATGCGATGCGACGGCGGGCTGGGCGCCCGCCGCGTGGCATCCGACGACCTCGTCAGACGAGGAACGGGGCCCCGCCGCAGCGGAGCCCCGTTCGAGGGAGCGGTCGTCAGCCGATCGGCCGCGGGTCCGGCGTGCCACCGATCTCGTGCGCGTAGCCCGAGGGGATGTCGGCCCATTGTCCGAGCCCGTTCGTGCCGTACGAGCGGTCGACCGTGACGTCGTCGCCCTCGATGTCGAGGCGCACCGTGGGGGCCAGGGTGCCGCCGCGCACGAAGTCGTCGCTCGTGCCGATCGTGTCGATGAACGACTGCACGAGGCCGTCGGGCATGACGTAGTGCGAGTACGCCTGGAACTGACCCGGGTGCTGGTCGGGGTTCGGGGCGAACGGCGTGCCCGCGGGGAAGTTCAGGTTCGCGGGGCTGCCCAGGGCGAGTCCCGAGCCGCGGTTGACGGGCTGGAAGTCGCTGCGGATGCCGTTGCCGACGAAGCCGTAGACGCCCTCGGGGCCATCGATGCCGGCGGCGTAGGTGCCGCGGTGGGTGATGGTGAAGAGGTAGTACTTGCCGTCCTTGATGTAGATCTGCGGACGCTCGGTCTGATCGTTCACGCAGTTCGCCGAGAGGATGGGCGGCAGGAAGGTCCACTCCGTCAGCGCGGCGTTGTCGGCCACGGCGAGACCGACGTTCGCCATCTGGAAGTGCGCGCCCATGTCCATGGCCTCGTCGGCCGTCTCGGCGTGCGGGTCGCCGGGTGCGTAGCCCATGTCCTCCTCGGTGCAGGCGCGCTCGCCGCGGGCGAAGGCCGAGTTGCCCTCGAAGACCATGAAGGTCTTGCCGGGGTGGGTGGGGTCTTCGAACGTGAACGGGTCGCGGAAGTTGAAGAACTCGTTCTGCTCACCGGTCTGGTAGTACTCGCCGTCGGCCTGCAGCATGTCGTGCTGGTCGCGGAATCCGGTCATCCACACGCCGTTGTCGTCGGCGAAGAGGCGTCCCTCGCTCTGGACGAGGCGCGGGTCGTACGGCTTGCGGTTGCTGCCGTCTTCGTTGCGGTAGAACGCCACCGCGGTGTAGAAGATGCGCAGCTTGTTGCCGTCGAAGATGCGGGTCGATCCCGACCACTCGGTCTGGTGGCTGAAGGACTGGTCCTCGAAGATCGCGCCCGACGCGCCCTCGGGGAACACCAGGCCGCCGTAGGTCCAGCCGCCGTTCTCAGGACGCTCGGCGACATCGGCCTTGCGGAAGAAGTAGCCGAGCTTGGCGTAGGTGTGCCGGTCGTCGAAGCCGAGCTTGCGGTCGGCGACGAGCGAGAACACGACCTCCCAGCCCTTGAAGCTGGGCTGCGCCGAGCTGCCGTCGGTCAGGGTCCAGCTGTCCCACACCCACACCTGCTCGTTGCTCATGTCGGGGAAGTCCTGCGGAACCGTCGGCATCGTGTACTCGTCGGGCATGGAGTTCTCGCGCGAGGCGGCCGCGGGGTCGCTCATCGCCTTGATCTGCCGTGCGTCGGCACGGGTCCACTTGGCGGTGAAGTCGTCTTCGGGGGCGTAGGCCTCCTGCGTGTGCACGGTCGGCGCCGGGAAGCCGGGGATGGCTTCCGGGGCCGGTTGAGCCTGGGCGGGGGCGCCCGCCGCGAGGGCGGCGGTGGTGGCGATCACGGCGGCGATCGCCGCGAGTCGCAGGCGTGTACGCCCGGCTCGGTTCTGCGTGGTGGTCACGTCGGTCTGCTTTCTCGTTCGCAAGACGTGGATCCTTCTCCTCGCCGCCAGCGTAGGAAGTCGGGCGCACTATGTCAAACGATTGACATAATTTGCATCCGCTGAGAATGTCTGGCACTCTCGACCCCGAGCGGCCCCCATGGCCTGCTCCGTGGCATCCCTCCTCTCGCGGGCTTCTCTTCCGCACCAGCCACCCTCTTCGCGACGACGTGAACCCGGTCGGAACGACCCGCATCCGTCGCGCCCATCGCCACCAACAGGAGTGTCATGACCCCGTTCGTCCCCACCGCCCGCAGGACACCTGCGCGGCGCGTCCCTCTCGCTGCGGCGGCCGCGGCCGCCTCATCGGCCGCGCTCATCCTGCTCGCCGCAGCTCCCGCCCACGCGGCTGCAACCGTCGCCACCCTGGAGGGCCAGGATGCCGCGACCGCCGCGGAATCCCTGATCGGCGAGCACGTCTCGCTGTCGTCCGCCTCGCTCGCGCTCGGCCGCGCCGTCCAGGCGGGCACGTTCAGCGACCTCGACCTCGGCCTGCCCTCCGGCGCGGTCGCGGGGGTGGCGCTCAGCACCGGTTCGCTGCGCGCGGCCGATCCGGCAGCGGCCGCAGACGTGGACTTCACCGCGTCGGCGCTCACCGGCCCGAACACCAAGCTCACGACCACGGGTGATCTGGGCGGACCGGGTTCGGCTCTGCTCGAGACGTCGTTCGCGGTGACCACCTACGACGCGGCGGAGCTGCGCCTCGCCGTCATTCCCGAGGGCGACAAGCTGACAATCGTTTACCACATCGGTAGCGAGGAGTACGCGGGCTGGGCGGAGCGCGACTACACCGATGCCTTCGGCGTGTACGTCGATGGCCGCCTCTGCTCGACGCTGGGCGACGTGCCGGTGGGCGTGGCCACCCTGAACGCCGACACCCGCTCGGAGCTGTACGTCTCGAACCTCACCGCCGACGGAGCCCCCGGCCCGCGCGGCACCGAGATGAACGGCTACTCCGTCGCACTCACCTGCACCGCCGACGTCACCCCCGGGCAGCCGGTCGAGGTCGTGGCCGCGGTCGCCGACACGGTCGACGGTCAGCTCGACTCGACACTGCTGCTCGCCGCGAACGGCATCAGCTCGGTACCCGGCGTGCCGCAGCCGTCGCCCACGCCGACCGAGGCCGAGCCCACGGCATCCGCCGCTCCCGTCCCGGCGTCGGTCACCGGCCCCGCCGCGACCGGAGCGACCCGCCCCGGCTCGCCGCTCGCGATCACCGGTGTGGACTCGGCCGCGCTGCTCGGCGGTGCGGGACTCGCTGCCGCCGCGGTCGGCGCGGGGGCCGTGGCCCTCGTCGTCGCACGGCGTCGGCGCACCGCTCGCGAGGTGAGCGAGCAGTGATCCGCGTCGGCTCCCGTCTCCTCGCCCTCGCCGGCGGTGTGCTCCTCGGTGCGACCCTCTCCTCGATGCCGGCGAGTGCGGCGACGACCTCTCCACTGTCGGCCGACGTCACCGTGACGTCCGACGACACGGCGACCGTCTCCGACGTGCGGTGGGAACTGCCCGCCGACGCCGCACCGGGCGACGTCGTGACGCTGGCGCTGCCCGAGCACGCGGGTGCGGCGGCGGGAGCCGACTGGATCGCCTCGACCGGGGTGTCGATCGGGGTCGTCCGCCTCGACGACACCGGTACCGCCGTGATCGAGTTGACCGAGGCCGCCGCCGACCCCGCGAACCGTCGCGGCGAAATGGTCGTGCGCTCGGTGCTCGAAGAATCGGCGCCCACGATCGTCTCCTCGGCATCCACCGCCGACGCCGTCCTGCGTCCGGGGGAGGTGCCCGGCCCGTTCTTCGGGGCACCCGACCGCTCGCGCGGCAACAAGTACGGCGCCTGGACCGACGAGACCGAGACGCGCGCCCGCTGGGTGCTC
The DNA here is from genome assembly GCF_001456955.1 of Microbacterium enclense. Classification (GTDB taxonomy): domain Bacteria; phylum Actinomycetota; class Actinomycetes; order Actinomycetales; family Microbacteriaceae; genus Microbacterium; species Microbacterium enclense. The sequence goes on from NZ_KQ758467.1 coordinate 446,296, forward strand.
GAGGCGCCGCGGGGCCCCTGGGACACGCTCGACATCGTCGACCGCCCCGTCGGCGGCCAGCGGGTGGACTGCACCGCGGGCGTGCGCGTCCGAGCGGCCGGTGAGACCGACCCCGCCACGGGCTACCTGGTGGACCCGGTCGACGTTCCCACCGAACGTGTGAGCGTCGCGTGCGACGAGTCCGGCGTGAGCGTGCGCGTGCAGCCCGTGGGCGACGAGATCGTCGAGGTGACCGTCGAGACGGTTCCCGATGCCGCGTCGAGCGAGCTGGCCAACGCCGCCGACTTCGCCGCGCAGCGCTCCGAGCCGGGCGACGCCATCCGCACGGTCTCGTTCGTGCCCCGCCTCGGCGTCGCGCCGTCACCGACGCCCACCCTTCCCCCCGTCGTCGAAACGCCCCGCCCGGGGCTGCCCGACCGTTTGGCGGAGACGGGGACGGATGCCGCCCCGCCCGCCTTCATCGGGGCCGTGCTCCTGCTGGCCGGCGCGGCAGCAGCGGTCCGCCGGCGACGGACGAGGAGTCGCGCATGACGGACGCCACGACCGGTCGCCGGCTCGGACGCGCGCGCCTCGGCATCCTCGTCTCCCTGGTCGCGGCACTCGTGGCCGTGATCCTCGTCATCGTGCTCGTGCCGCGCAGCGAACAGGTCGCGCCCGAGCCGTCGCCCACCTCGACACCCGCGCCCACCCCCGATGCCTTCGCCACGCCCGAGGGGTGGGAGAGGTTCCGGCCCGTCTTCCACCTGACGCCCGAGCAGCACTGGATCAACGACCCCCAGCGCCCCGTCTTCGTCGACGGCGAGTGGCGGCTGTACTACCTCTACAACGCCGACTACCCCGAGGGCAACGGCACCGAGTGGCACCTGGCGACCTCCACCGACATGGTCACGTGGAAGAACCGCGGCGTCGCGATCGAGAAGTACCGCAACGGTCTCGGCGACATCCTCACCGGCAGCGCCGTCGTCGACGAGCGCGACACGGCGGGGTTCGGGGCGGGGGCGATCGTCGCCCTCGCCACCCAGCAGGACGACGGCGTGCAGCGCCAGTCGCTGTTCGTCTCGACGGACGGCGGTACGACTTTCCAGGATTACGAGGGGAACCCCGTCATGGACAACCCCGGCGCGACCGACTGGCGCGACCCGAAGATCGTGTGGGACGACGCCCGCGGGCGGTGGGTCATGGTGCTGGCCGAGGGGGAGCGACTGGGCTTCTACACCTCGCAGAACCTCCGCGAGTGGACCTACGCGTCCGATTTCGTGCGCACCGACTACGGGTTGCTCGAGTGCCCCGATCTGTTCGAGATGGTCGATCCGACCACGGGTCGACGCACCTGGGTGCTGGGTGCGAGCGCCGACGCCTCCTCTCTGGGCGGCACGACCGGCTTCGCGTACTGGACGGGTGCGTGGGACGGCGAGCGCTTCACCGCCGACACCGACGAGCCGCAGTGGCTCGACGGGGGCGCCGACTTCTACGCCGCCGTGACGTGGGACGACCCGCGCGACGGCGATGACGGCCGGCTCGAGCGTCGGTACGCGCTCGGGTGGATCAACAACTGGGCGTACGCCCGCGACCTGCCCGGCGGCGCCTGGCAGGGTGGGTCGCTCTCGACCACGCGCGAGATCGTGCTGCGCGAGATCGACGGCCGGCTGTCGCTTCTGTCGCAGCCGATCGCAACACTCGAGGCGCGGGAGGGCGAGAGCGCGACAGCGCAGAGCTTCGCGGTCGCGCCGGGCGACATCGTCGACCTGCCCGTACAGCCCCGCACCGGTGGGTATCGCCTGCGTGCCCGGCTCGAGGCGCCCGACGCGAGCGAGGTGCGCTTGCGTTTCGGTTCCGGCGATGCCGAGGTGACCGTCGGTTACGACGCCGGGGCGGGAGTGGTCTTCCTCGATCGCCGTCACGATGCGGTGGCGGATGCCATGCCCGAGACGTACCGCGAGGTGCGCACCGCGCCGGTGGAGGCCGACGGCACCGTGACGCTCGACATCCTGGTCGACGCGTCGTCGATCGAGGTGTTCACCGGCGACGGGCGCGCGTCTCTGACCTCGGCCGCCTACGTCGACACCCGCGCGGGCGTCACCGCCGAGGCGGTCGGCGGGGCCATCGGCATCCGGGATCTGTCCCTCACCCCGCTGGCCGTCAACGATCCGAACGCCCCCTGAGCAGCGGCTGCACCGTACGCCCCTACCCGGTGCGGCCGCCTCCACCATGCCCGTGCATCGAGGATGCGCGAGCGTCGTGGGCCGGCGGCCGTGTCGAGCTTCCCCGCTCGGCACGGCCGCCATCGTCGTGAATGCGGCCGGCGCGCGAACGCACTCCGAGCGCGGTGGTCAGGACGTCCAGCCGTGACGCAGGGCCACCGGGAGCGGGTCCTGCGCGGCGACATCCGCGGTGGCATCGGCCATCCGCTCGAGGAGCAGGTCGACCGCCCGCCTCGCCATGCGTTCGATGGGCTGCCGGACGGTGGTGAGGCCGGGGACGGCCAGTTGCAGCGCCGCGGAGCCGTCATAGCCGACGATGCGCAGGTCGTCGGGCACCCGCCGTCCGGTCTTGCGCGCCCACTCCAGCGCCATCAGGGCGGTGAGGTCGTCGCTGGCGAAGACGCCGTCGCAGGGGTTCACGGTCAGCCACGTCTCGATCACCGCGCGTCGTTCGTCGAGCGAGGTGTCGTAGCCGTACGCCATGACGCGTGCCTCGAGCCCGTGCGCGGCCATGCGTTCGCGGTAGGCGGCCGCGCGCTGGTTGCCGGGGTGATCGGTGGCGGTCAGGTGCACGGGCGCGCGGGATCCGCGGGCGATGAGGTGCTCGGTGGCGAGCACGCCGCCGGTGCGATTGTCGCTGTGGACGGTCGGGATGCCGTCTCCGAGGCGCCGGTCGATGGCCACGATCGGGAGGTCGGCGCGACCGTATCCGGCCACGTCGCGGTTGTGCGTCGAGCTGATGATGCCGTCGACCCGATTGCCCTGCAGCAGGTCGAGATACTTCTCCTCGCGCTCGGGGGTGTCGTGGCAGTCGCACAGCAGCATCTTGTAGCCGCGCTCGGCGAGCGCTCCCTCCGCGTGCGAGGCGAGTTCGCCGAAGAACGGGTCGGCGACGGTCGGCACGATCAGTCCCACCAACGTCGAGCGCTGACCGATGAGCGACCGGGCGATCTCGTTCGGACGGTACCCGAGCTCGGCGACCGCGTCGTCGACGCGCTTCTTTATGTCGTCGCTGAGGTAGCCCCGATTGTTGAGCACGCGCGAGACGGTGGTGACCGAGACGCCGGCGCGCGCGGCGACGTCTTGCAGCTTGGGTCGGCTCATCGGGTGCTCATCGGGTGCTCGTCGGGTCGCGGGGCGGGTCGCCTTCGACGCTATCCCACCGTCGGGTCGCGCCCGGTGCGCGCGCGTGGAGCGTCCGCATCGTCAGCGCGCGGCCGGTCCCACGATGGCGTCGACGAGCAGCAGCATGTCGTCTTGGCCGAAGTCCTCGCGGCTGAGCGCGCGCAGGATGACGGCGCCCAGCAGGGCGTCGGCTGCGGCGTCCAGTCGGGGGCCGGTGATCCCGCCCATCGCCTGCGACAGGCGGTGGCTGAGCGGGGCGGCGAGGATCTCGGCGCGAAGGCGTCGTCCGGTCTCGGCGCTGCCCGCTGCGGCCGCGACGAGGGATCGCAGCAGTCCCTCGCCGTCGGGGCTCGCGCGAAGCGTGAACAGGTCGGTCAACCAGGCGGCGAGATCGGCGCGGGCGTCGCCGGTGTCGGGGAGGTCGCGGCGGCCGCCCAGCAGGCGCCCCTCGAGGATCGCCTCGGCGATGACGTCGCCCTTACTCGGCCACCAGCGGTAGATCGTCTGCTTGCCCACACCGGCCCGGCGGGCGATGCCCTCCATCGTCAGGTGGTCGTAGCCGCGTTCGGTGAAGAGTGACACGGCGGCGTCGAGGATCGCCAGGCGCGCGGCTTCGCTGCGGACGGGACCGGTGCGCGAGAGAGCCATGACACACATTGTGCGCGATGTCGAGCGAGAACAAGACGAGACGGTGCGTGTTATCTTTTCCCGGACTGGTCGGAGCCGACGGTGCTCCCTCGCGCGCACCGCACGAGAGGAACCCGCATGGCCGAACTGCTGCATCGCCTTGGAACCTTCGCCGCTCGGCGCGCGTGGACCGTGATCGTCGCCTGGGCGGTGATCCTCGGTGCGGTCGTCGGCGGGTTCGCGGTGGGCTTCAAGGGCCTGAGCTCCAGCTTCGACATCCCCGGCACGGCATCCGGTGACGTGATCGCCGAACTGCAGGACGAACTTCCCGACTTCAGCGGCGCATCGGGGGCGGTCGTCTTCCGCACCACCGATGGCGAGGCCCTGACCGACGCGCAGAAGAGCGACATCACCGCGCTCGTCGACTCCGCCGGCGACCTGCCGGACGTCGCGCGCGTGACCGACCCCTTCGACGCGCAAGCCCAGCTCGACGCGCAGCGTCAGCAGGTCGTCGACGGCCGCCAGCAGCTCGCCGACGCCCGCGCGCAGGCGGAGGCGGGCCAGCAGCAGCTCGACGACGGCGCCGCGCAGCTCGACCAGGGCCAGCAGCAGCTCGACGCCGCGCGGTCGCAGCTGGAGGCCGCACCCCTGCCCGAGGCGCAGAAGCAGGCGCAGCTCAGCGCGCTCGACGCGCAGCAGGCGCAGCTCGACCAGCAGCGTGCGGCCCTCGAGCAGCAGCAGACGCAGGTGACCGACGGGCTCGCGCAGATCGCCGCACAGGAGACGCAGCTCGCCGACGGCGCCGAACTGCTGTCGTTCGCGGATGCCATCCGCCTGGTCTCCGACGACGGATCGACCGCGATCGTCAACGTGTCGTTCGACAAGCCGCGACTGGAGCTCGCGGAGGCGTCGAAGGAGGCTGTGGTGGAGCACTTCACGGCCGAGCCCGTCGCGGGCACGGACGTCGCCTTCAATACCGAGATCTCGCAGGGAGTCCCCGAGATCCTCGGGGTCGGTGAGGCCGTCGGCGTCGCGGTGGCGGCGATCGTGCTCATCGTCGTGCTCGGTTCGCTGCTGGCGGCCTCGTTCCCGATCGTCACCGCGCTCGTCGGTGTGGCGATCGGCGCCATGGCGACGCTGTCGTTCTCGGGTCTCGTGCAGATGGCATCCGTGACCCCGATCCTCGGTGTGATGCTGGGGCTCGCCGTCGGCATCGACTACGCGCTCTTCATCCTCTACCGCCACCGTCGACAGCTGCTGCAGGGTGCCGACGTCGTCGAGTCGATCGGGCTCGCCAACGGCACCGCCGGCAACGCGGTCGTGTTCGCCGGCACGACGGTGATCGTCGCTCTCCTCGCGCTCAACATCACCGGTATCCCGTTCCTCGGGCTCATGGGCACGGCGGGTGCGGTCAGCGTGCTCGTCGCCGTGCTGATCGCCGTGTCGTTGACGCCGGCGTTGCTGGGCTTGGCGGGGATGCGCATCCTCAGCCGCAAGGCTCGAGCGCGAGCCGTGGCCGCCGGCCACACGACGGAACACCCGCGCCGCGCCGCCCGCACCGCACCGATCGACGCCGACGAGCACCCCCGCCGCGCCGCGCGGACCGGCCCCGTCGCCACGACGGGGCGTCCGGTGCGCCCGATGTCGACCATGCGCGCCGTCGTCACGATGGTGGTCGCCACGATCGCTCTGCTCGTGGTCGCCATCCCCGCGCTCTCGATGCGTCTGGGCCTTCCCGACGGCGGCTCCGAGGCGGAGGACTCGACCGCGTACCAGGCCTTCACCTGGACCGAGGACGCGTTCGGCGCCGGCGCCAACGCCCCGCTGCTCATCACCGCCGCCCTGCCCGCGGACACCGCCGAGGCCGACGTGCGGGGACTGCAGCTCGACGTCGCGCGCGAGCTGTTCGCGCAAGACGACGTCGCGGCGGTCGCACCCGTCGCCGTCTCGGACGACCGCACGCTCGCCGCGTTCCAGGTGATCCCGGCGGAGGGGCCGAACGCCGTGTCGACGGAGCAGCTGGTGCGCGACCTGCGCGCTCTGCCGCCGGTCGACGGCGACATCGACCTCGGTGTCGCGGGAGCAGCCGCGATCAACATCGACATCTCCGAAGGGTTGGCGGAAGTTCTGCCGATCTACCTGGTCGTGGTGGTGGGCCTGTCGTTCCTCATCATGGTGATGGTGTTCCGGTCAATGCTCGTGCCGCTCATCGCCACCGCGGGCTTCGTGCTCTCGCTGTTCGCGACATACGGAGCGGTGACCGCGGTCTTCCAGTGGGGCTGGCTCGGCGGGCTGCTCGGCGTGCACAATCCCGGTCCGATCCTGAGCTTCCTGCCCGTCATCCTGGTCGGCATCCTGTTCGGGCTCGCCATGGACTATCAACTGTTCCTCACAACCGGGATGCGCGAGGCGTGGGCGCACGGGTCCGCACCGCGGCTGGCGGTCGCTCAGGGCTTCCGGGCCGGTCGCACGGTCGTCACCGCCGCGGCGATCATCATGATCGCGGTGTTCTCCGGTTTCATCGCCTCCGAATCCGTGATCATCAAGTCGATGGGGCTGGGCCTGGGCCTGGGTGTGCTGTTCGACGCGTTCGTCGTCCGCATGCTGCTCGTTCCGGCGCTCATGCACGTGCTCGGCGGTTCTGCGTGGTGGCTGCCCCGCTGGCTCGACCGCATCATTCCCAATGTCGACGTCGAGGGGTCGGCGCTGGAACGCCGCCACCCCGCGCATCACTGAGCCCGTCGGGTTCAGCCGGAGCGACCGCGCCGACGCCACCATCTCGCGGTCGCGACGCCGACGATCGCCACCGCCAGACCGGCTACGGGTGGGAGCAGGGCGGTGGGTGCGCTCAGGAGCACCGCGACGCCGCAGGCGATGAACACGAGGATGAGCGCGACGAGCTCGCGGCGGGAGATCGGCGGTCGGGATGCCACGATGGTGCTCCACTCGGACGGTGGGCCCGTGAGACGCACGGTGCCCGCGGGGTCGATGAGATGACAAGTCCACGCCCTGAGGGGCGTCCGTACCTCGTCCGGGGGTGCGATTTCACCCGCTCGCCCCGGCGTGTTGGACCGTCGCCGACGAGACGACGGACGGTCGGCGCCGCGCAACCCCCACGTTCACCTCGTCTTGCTGCGGGAGGATTCCGATCTCACCCGAATTCGAGGAGGACGACGATGACTGACCGTGAAGAGACCCAGGACGCCCCCGTCATGGACGGCGCGACCGACGCCGGCGTCGAGGAGAAGAAGGACGGTGCTCGGGAGCAGCAGGCCGCCGACGCCGCTGTCTCGGAGGACGACCTGCCGACCGAGGACCTGAAGGACGACCTGCGCAGTATCCGCGGCTACGGCGAGGATCGCTGAGTCGGGGCGGACGACGACCCTCGTCCGGAGCCAGGTGGGGGAGAGGCTCGACGGGCGAGGGTCATCGAGGACGCCAGAGGGGCGTCATCCGCGCCGGCGATGCCGGGGCCGGGTACAAGGAGAGTACGCCGGGTGCCGCGTGGCGGGTGCGGATCACAGGCAATCCGCAGGCAGTGCTGATCCGGCGCCCGGGCGCCCGAACCGGCGCCCGGGCGCCGGTGTCACGCGGCGTCGTCGGTGGGGATCTCCCCGGCGGCGATCGCGTCGGCGTACGTGCGGATGTCCGGACCGGGCTCGTAGTCGATGAAGCGGTCCTTGATGCGCGCGTTGATCTGCGCGAAGGCCTCGTCCGACGAGATTCCGTCGCTCTCGCGGGCGATGGCGATGACCGCTTCGCGCAGCACGTTGTCGGCGTCGTCGAGGATCTTCTGGCGGGCGGGTTCGTTCCAGCGGATGTCGGTGATGTCCATGCGCCACACGATAGAGCGAGCTCCCGGAGCGATTTCCGGGGTTGCATCCGTCGCATCGGTATGCGGCGGGGCGTCCGCAACCCGGCTGACCCCCTCCGTTCCGGTGGCGAGGATGGATGCATGTCGACGGATGCCGGGGCGAACCCCGTGACGAGGGTCCGCACGGGTCTTCGCGACCTGGGCTGGTGGATGCGGGACTACGTCTACGCGGTACGCGGGCAGTGGCGAGCGCTCACCGGCCGCGACGGGCCCGACGCGCTCGCCGACGGGGAGGGCACCCCGATCGTGCTGCTCCCCGGGATCTACGAGACGTGGCGCTTCCTCGAGCCTCTCGCGCGGGCGCTCCATGAACGCGGACACCCGGTGCACGTCGTCACCGAACTGGGCGACAACCGCCGCCCGATCGCGGAGCAGGCCTCCCGTGTCGCCGCCTTGCTCGTCGCGCGGGGTCTCGATGACGTCGTGCTCGTCGCCCACAGCAAAGGCGGCTTGATCGGCAAACACGTGATGGCGTTCGACTCCGCGGGTGCCCGCGTACGGGCGATGGTGGCCGTCGCCACGCCGTTCGGCGGGTCGCGCTACAGCCGGTTGATGCCCACGCCCTCGCTTCGAGCCTTCGCGTCGGGCGATGCCACCATGCGTGCGCTCGCAGCCTCCGCCGAGGTGAACGCCCGCATCGTCTCGGTGTACGGGGTCTTCGACCCCCACATCCCCGAGGGGAGCGAGCTCGCCGGCGCGCGCAACGTGCGCCTGGCGGGTGGTGGGCATTTCCGCGTTCTGGCCGACCCCCGGGTCATCGCCGAAGTCGTCCGCGTCGCGGAGTGACGGCCGCGCCGGGCGTACCTCCCCGTGAGGGCGGTGCGAGAGGAACCGACGTCAGCGCAGGAGCACGGAGCGGTCGTGATCGTCGATGGTCAGATCGCCGTCGGCGACAGCCGTCACCGTCACCGACTCCAGGGTGAGAGACCCCGACAGGGTGGTCAAGAATGCGGTGTCGGCCGCGTCGCGCCCGGTGGCGATGCGCACCAGATGCTCGCGCGGCGCGAGGCGGGTGGCATCCACGACCTCCCATCGCCCGTCGACGAACGCCTCGACCACCGCGTGGAAGTCCATGGGATCCAGTCCCGGCGCGTAGGCCGACACCAGACGCGCGGGGACGCCGCTCGCACGGAGCAGAGCAATGGTCACGTGCGCGTAGTCCCGGCAGACCCCTCGACGGTCTCGGAGCGTGTCGAGGGCGGTGTCGGTCGGCCCGCTCGATCCCGGGACGTAGGACAGGTGTTCACCGACCCATGCGGGTATGCGCGCGACCGCCTCGCGCGCAGTGAGTCCCGCGAAGGCGTCGACCGCGTCGCCGACGGCATCGGACGGGGCGTACCGGCTCGGGCGGAGGTAGCGCACCGGATCCACATCGTCCGACGGCGCCGGCGCCGACGGTGCTGCGACCACCCCGCGATAGCGGATGTCGGCGGTGCCGACGGGGAGGGTCGCGCGATGCAGACGAGTGCCGTGCGCATCCGCCTGCTCGACGGGGTGCACCGCGCTGCCGCTGACGGCGATCTGCAGCGTCTCGTCGATGACCCACCCCGCGGCGGGAACGATCGACAGGACGACCTCCGCCTCCTGGTCGATGCGCAGGGTGACGACGACGTCGACGGAGGACGTCACGCGGCCGCGTCCGGGGCCGCAGCGGATGTCGGGGCGACCGTCCGCGACGTCGACGCGGCGACGGCGCAGCACGGGCCCGTTCCGGCGTCGCAGGCGTCGGCGACGGCGCACTGCATGCGGTGGAGGAAGGCCGTCACGGTGACCGTCTCGGCCTCGCTCATGCCGCGGGTCGCCTGCATCATGCGGGCGTGCATCGCGGAGAGGGTGTCGCGCATCTCGAGGTCGGCCCGGCCGGTGGGGGAGACGAGCACCTTGCGCCGGTCGGACGGGTGAGGCCGGCGCTCCAGGTGGCCCGAGCGTTCGAGGCGGTCCAGGAGGGCCGTGACCGACGCGGTCTAGACGCCGAGGTGCCGGGCGAGATCGATGGGGGTGATCTCGCGGGCGGATGACGCGGCGCGCGTGAGGAATCGCAGGACGAGGAGTTCGTTCTCGCCCATCGACATCGACGTCTGCGTCCGGCGCCGCATCGCCATCTCCGCTGCGCGATACGAGCGCAACGCCTCCATGACCCGCGCCCCGCGGTGATCGTCCGCGCTCTCGCTGTACCAGTACGACGGAGGCGATGTGCTGTCGGTGTTCATCGGTCTCCTAATATCTCGCTTGCCTATTCGCTAGTCTAACTAGTAAGTTGAAGATCAAGCAACGAGCAGAGGGGTACATCATGGCAAAGCTCTACTACGGCACGACGACCGCGCCGATCAGCATCGACGACCGCCTGCTGGCGCACGTCAAGGTCGTCGTGGCGACCAAGCTGCGTCGCGGTGAGAGCTTCACGCTCTCGTGGGTGCACGGAGCGGATGAGCCCGTCGGGCGCTCGACGATCTGGCTCCAGCCGTCCATTCCCCTGCGGTTCGTGTTCGACTCGGAGCAGCCCGAGACCCTCGACCAGAACCTCCTCAAGCGCATGGCGAACGATGCCAACTCCTCGCGTGGTCTGAGCCTCGACATCGAGATCGACGAGCCGGTCGCGGTAGCCAACCCCGTGCGATCCAAGGCGCGGACGCTCGCCCGCGCGGCCTGATCGACCCCCTCCTTCACCATCGGGCTACGCAGCCGCCACTCCGGCGTGCCCCCCGTCCGGCCCAATTTCGACGAAAGCTGAAGATGGACCCCGAAGCCTCTTGGGACCTCCCCACGGAACCGATCTCCATCGTCGACGTCGTCGCCTTCGACGAGATCGGTGCTCGGTAGGTTCGGGGCGTTCCGTCCTACGCCGTGACGATCAGGAGTCGCCGTCGCCGTCGTCGTACCGCGCGACGACACGACGCGGGTTCGCTTCACTGCGCACTCGGGCGACGCCGACGGCGAAGAAGACGGCTCCGACGGCCAGGAACGCCGTCTTGGGAGCGTTCGGCGAATCGGCCGGCAGCACCAGGGTGGGAATCGCGCAGATCACAGCGGACGCCGCACTCAGGATGGCCCCCAGGGGCAGTCGCGTCGGCATCCTCTTCATCGCGCTGCTCCCTTCGAGCGGTCCGGTGTCAGCATAGGCGAGCCCCTCGACCACCGGCCATATCGCGCGCGGCCTCCGGCGTCCACCGTCACGCGTGAAGCGCGGCGCGCGGCTAGCGTTGCGCGCACCGACGAAGGGATCCTCCGTGCGTACCAGAACCTCACTGCCGGCCCTGGCCGTCCTTCTCGCGGCGCTCGTCAGCGCCGCGTCACCGGCCGCGGCGGCGACGACCCCGTCCGTCACCGCGGAACCCTCGTCCGTCTCGCTGGGCGAGACGACGACCATCACCGCAGCCGGACTCGGCGATCTCGAGTCCGCGACATTCGGACTGGCCGACACCGACTCGGGCTCATTCACCGGCGAGGGTGTTCAAGCGGGCAGCGGCTCGGCCGAGGTTCCCGCCTCCGCGGGGACCGCCGTCGTCGACTTCACCCCCACACGGGCGGGCGATGTCGTGATCGCTGTGGGGACGGGGGAGTCCGTCCTGGCGCAGGTCACCGTCGAGGTGTCGGCGGCGACGGCCGAACCGGCTCCCGTGACGCCCACGTCCTCGCCGTCGGCGAGCCCCTCCGAGTCGACTGAAGACGCTTCCGCACAGGCCGAACCCGACTCCGAGGCCGAGGCCGGGCGCTTCACGTTCGTGCTCATCCCGCTGATCGCCGCGGCTGTCGTGGTGGTCGGGGGCATCATCGTCGTCACGCGCGGCCGACGTCGGCGTCGCGGCGACTGACCCGGTCGCCGCGAGACCGCTCGCTCCGATCAGGGGACGACGTAGCCCGCGGCCCGCACGAGGGCGTACCACTCCGCCCGGGTCAAGCGAAGGTCCGACCCCAGGGCGGCGTCGGTGACTCGACCGGGGCTGGTCGTGCCGAGAACGACCTGCATACCCGCCGGATGACGCGTGATCCACGCCACCGCGATGGCGAGCGGCGGCACGCCGTACTTCTCGGCCAGCGCGTCGATGACCGCGTTCAGGTCGGCGTAGTCGGGGTTCCCGAGGAAGACGCCTCCGTGGCCGCGCGTGCCCTGCAGCGGAGACCAGGCCTGGAGGGTGATGCCGTTGATGCGGCAGTACTCGATGAGTCCACCGCCGTCGAGCACCGCCGACTGGGTCGTCCCCTCCATGTTGGCGGCGAGGCCCTGCGTTACCAGGGGTGCGTGGGCTACCGACAGCTGCACCTGATTGGCGACGAGGGGCTGACGGACCGCGGTGCGCAGCAGATCGATCTGCCGTGGGGTGTGGTTCGAGACGCCGAAGGCACGCACCTTGCCAGTGCTCTCGAGGTGATCGAACGCGCGGGCCACCTCTGCGGGCTCGACCAGCGCGTCGGGCCGGTGCAGCAGCAGGACGTCGATGTAGTCCGTTCGCAGTGAGCGCAGCGACGCCTCCACGGAGGTCACGAGGTGCTCGTATGAGAAGTCGAAGAAGGGCCCCTCCCGCACGATCCCCGCCTTGGTCTGCAGGCGGATCTCTCCGCGCTCGGCGGCGCTCAGGCCGAGAGCCGTCGCGAACCGCTCCTCGGCCGAGTGCAGCGCACGCGCGTAGATGTCGGCGTGATCGAAGAAGTCGATGCCCGCCTCACGGGCCGCGCCGTAGAGCGCGCGCACCTCGTCATCGGTCTTGTCGTCGATTCGCATCATGCCGGCGACGACGTTGGGGACGGTCAGACCGGTGGAGCCGAGGGGGACGTTTCGCATGCCCCTACGCTAGCCCGAGCGGTCCGCGGCGTGCTCAGCCCGAAGGTGTGGGGGTCGGGGCCTCCACGGCGTCCCCTGCCGCCTCTTCGCCCACCTCGGTGTTCGTCTCGCCGGCATCCGGCTTGTCGGCGTCCCCGTCTTCGGCGACGCCCGCACGGGTGCCGCGCGGAACGGCACGCAGCAGTTCGTTCATCTCGGTCAGGAAGCCGGCCAGCTGCTGCTGCTGCCAGCGGAGGTCGCGGGTGCGGTCTTCGGCATCGCGCAGGACGCCGACGCTGTGGGCGCTGATGGTGTCGGCGATGCGCTGCGCCTTGTCGCGGGCGTCGTCGAGCACCTCGCGCGCCCTCACGAGGGCGTCCGCCTCGACCTGCTGCGCCTGAGCGCGGGCGAGGCGTTCGAAGTCGTCGGCACGTGCGCCGATGCGCCGTGCGTGTTCGAGCGCCGCAGAGACCTGCTCGGTCGCGTCGGCAGTGATGCGCTCCGCGTGCGCCACCGCCTGGTTGTGCAGCACGAGGAACTCCTGCTGTGCCTCGTCTTGCCGGCGAGTCAGCGATTCCTCGAATTCGAGGACCCGGGCGGTCATCTCTCGGACGTCGCGCTCGGCCGCGGCCCGCAGCTCGCCCGTCTCGCGCGAGACCATCGAACGCAGGGCTGCGGCGCCGCGCTCGGACTCCGTGCGGATGGCCACGGCCTCCTGCTCGGCCTGCGCGATGCGCTCCGCGGCGTGGGCCTGCTCGCGCTCGAGTCGCGCGGCGTGCGCGGTCGCCTCGGTCTCGACGCGGAGGCGCACCTGGTCGGCGTCATGCTGAGCCTCGGCGCGCAGCCGCGTCTGTTCGGCGATGGCCTCGGCGCGGATGGATGCCGCTTCGTCGCGCGCGCCGTCGAGCAGCCGATCAGCCTGTGCCACGGCGTTCTGCACGAGAACCGACGCCTGCTCTTCGGCGACGCGGAGGATCGCATCGAACTGCTGGCGCTCTTCACGGGGGTCTCGTTCCTCGCCGTCGAGGCCGGTGCTGAGTTCGTTCGACAGGGCCGCCACCCGCGTTTCGGCCTCGGCGGCGCGGGCGGCGGCTGCGCGCGCCTGCTCCTGGAGAGCGGCGACCTGCTCCGCGTGCAGACGCGCGGCCTCCTCGAGTTCTTGATCGTGCTCCGCGCGTTGCTGAGCGAACATTGCCTCGGTACGGAGCTTCGCGCTCTGCGCGTCGGACGCCGCCCGTCGGACCCGCTCGCCGAGTTCACGGACCGCCTCATCGACGGCATCCCTGTCGTAGCCGCGGAAGCCGACCGGGAACACGGGCGCGGTCTCATCGCTCGCGTGTGAGGTCTCCAAGAGGTCCTCGAGCGCTGACGCCTCCGCACCGTCGACGTCGGGCCGTCCGTCTCGCCGCTCGCCGACGGACTCTGGGGCGGTGGGCTCGATCACGGTTCTCTCCTCGGTTCGGTGCGGATCACGGATGTCCCCCGGCTCGACGCGGTCGACGCGGTCGACGCGGGCCGACTCGGAAGGAGGGTCGTGGGAGATGCGCGGTCCCGCGGCTCGGGTGCCGGAGACGCGGGACCGCGCATCGGGGGAAGAGCGATCGCGTTCGGAGAGTCGGGATCTTGGGGGAGAACCGCTCGACGATCGCTCGATCCGACATTCCCACGGTCGACCGCCGTCACGCGGGGATCGAGCCCATTTCTCACCCCTGAATTCGCCCGTGCTGACGTGATCCGCGGGAGGAGGACGTGATCCGGTGCGAGGCGGATCGTGGAGCACGCGAGCGGACGCGAGGGTGCGGGCAGAGCGACGGCATCCAGCGGTGCGGCCCCCCGGCTCGCAGGCGACGCGGTCGCTCTGCCCGCACCACCCAGCATGGCCGCGGCACCTCCCGCGCCTCGACGCCTGCGCAGGAAATCACCCCCGGGAGCGAACACCTCACCCCTCTGGTCGCGGGAGCGCGACAGCGGAGACGATAAGGTGGCCGAGCCTGACCAGGAGGAGCCGATGACCGACACCCTGGAGCGGCCGGCCGACATCGGCGCCGGGCGCCTCGACCGCTTCCCGACGCGGCTGGCTCTGCTCGGAGGAATCGCCGCGTTCGTCAGTGCGGGGCTCATCTGGGTCTGCCGAGCCGGCGACCCGAGCGTTCACTACGTCAGTCAGCTGGGGGCGACGGGCATGCCGACCGCTCCGCTGTTCAACTTCGCGCTTCTCCTCCTCGCCGTCGCGGCTGTCCTCGTGGAGCGGGCCGCTTTCGCCCGCGGTGACGGCTACGTGGCCGGATGGCCGGTCGCATCGACGCTGCTGGCGTGCGGCGCGTGCTTCGGGGTGGCATCCGTCATCACCTGCTCGCCCGGTTGCCCCGTCCCCTTCACCTCCGGAGCCCTCCCGCAGGATCTCGTGCACATCTCGTTCGCCGTGACGGGTTTCGTGCTGGCGATCGTCGCGATGGGCCAGGTGGCGGCGCTGCGGCGCCGTCGGTGGATGCGGGCGGCAAGCGTCGTCACGCTCATCGCGGTGGGCGCCACGTCGTTCACCGGCGCGATGATCGCACTCTTCCGCGGCGACACGGTCCTCGGCGGCAACCTCGAATTCACCGCCGCCACACTCGCCATCACCTGGTTCGGGGTCTTCGGACTGCAGGTAGCCGCCGATCACCGCAGACGTGAACGATGACACGTCGGGAGCCGATGCCCCGACCAGGCGGTCGCCGCGCGACCGCCGTCTGCCGTCGCGTCCGTCAGGTGGCGTCGTGGGTGCTTCCCATCGCCGCGTTCGTCGTCATTCTGCTCGTCCTGCGCGGGGCGGGGGTGCCGCTTTCGATTCCGGGAGTCGTCGTCGTCCTGGTCTTCCTCGGGATGGCCCGGGTCATGATCGGACGCGCCCGGCGTCGCCGCCGGGCGCGTCGGCTCACAGCTCCGACTCGGTCTCGATGAGTCCCCACGCGTGTGCTGCCCGGATCGCACTGGAACGGTCGCTGACCTCGAGTTTGCGGTAGAGGCTCTGCAGCTGCGTCTTGACGGTGTTGGGCGAGACCACGAGAGTCTTCGCGATGTCGGCGATGGTGGAGGACGGGGTGAGGTGCGCGAGGACCACCTGCTCGCGTTTCGTCAGATGCGGGACGCTCACAGACGAGGCGAAGAACGAGCAGCGTCTGGTGATCTCGTCCCGCGAGGCGGGCGAGAGCATCTGCAGGACGAGAGCACGGTCCTCCGGTGCGACTGCGCTCCAGGGACTCCACAGGTCGTGGCGGGTGCTCAACGCTTCGGCCCGTTGCGCCGCCGTGCGGTGGGCTGCGACGCCATTCAGGCGCAGGTCGGCGACGATGCTGACGACGAGGCTCTCCAGTGCCGCACGCGGCGACGGCTCGTGATGCAGCCCCCATTTGACGCTCATCACGAACGCTTCGTGCGTGCGACCGGCGTAGAGATGCGATAGAGCGATGGCGGGCGCGGTCGTCGATGCGAGAGCGAAGGGGCCTTCGAACAGTGACAGCGCCTTCCGCGCCTGACGGAGGGCGATCAGCACCTTCGCCCGCGCGGTGAGGATCTGCGTCGACTGATAGTGGGACGGCGGCGTGCTGCGTGCCCGCGACATCCACGTTCGAAGGAGTCCGAGGGCGTCGGAGGCCGAGCCCGACAGCAGGAACGACAGGGCGTGCACGGCGGCGGCGAACGGCCACAGTTCGCGCGCCCCCGCCGTCGCGGGGAGTCTGTCGAGCATCGTGCGCGCTCCCGCGGCGTCACCCTCCTCGAGTCGCAACCACGCCTCGGCGAGGCGGAGGCCCTCTCCCCAGGGAGAGCTGCGCCAGTTGTCGTCCCGGTCGGGAGCCACGACCTGCTGCGCACCGCGCACGTCTCCCTCGAGCAGATCGATGACGGCGATGACGCCGCGCGCGCGCATGCGGAGCGCGGGAGGAGCGATGCGTTGGGACTGGCCCAACGTCACGCGTGCCTCGCGCAGCCTCCCCATCGCGAACGACGTCATCCCCACCTGATACCAGGCCTCGCATGTCAGCTCGGCGCTCAGATCGCCGGAACGACGCACGGCGTCGTTCAGCACGGCGGCGGCCTCCGTCGCCAGCGCGAAACGTCCGACGGCTCGGAGCAGACTCACGCGCAGGATGAGAGCGTCGAGATCGTTGGACGCGGCGCTCTTGGCGTCCGGGAGTTGGCCGAGAGCGGTCACGACGAGGCCGCGGGTCTCGAGCGACGCCGCTGTATCGGGGTCGAGCGCGAGCAGCGCATCGACCACGGCCGGCGTCATGGGTGCGCGAGTGCGCAAGAGGCAGATGAGACGTCGGAAACCTTCCGGATCGCGCGCCCAGATCTCGGGGCCGGACGAACGGAGCACGCCGGCGAGCGTCGGCCACTGCTCGGCGTCCGCCGCCAACTGCGCGGCCAGCAGGGGTTCGCCGCCGGCGACGAGGTGGGCGAGCAGATGCAGCCGCGCGCTGCTGACGTCCTCGGGACGGCGCTGCGTGATCTCCCGCAGCCACTGCTCGCGGATGGGCTCGGCGAGGGTCAGGCGTGTCGAGCTGGGCCACATGAAGCCGGCGTCCTGGAGGTGGGCCACGAGCTCGCCCGTCGACCCTTCCCGGGGGTCCACCCCCATGGCATCCGCGATGGCCACCGTCACGTGCGGGGCGATGGCGAGCAGGCGCACATCGTCGGAGACGGGCATGTCCAGGCGCTGCTCGAGGTCGGTGGTGAACGCGGCATTGGCGTACCCTGCCGCGGCCAGGGCCTCGTCGCGTGTGCGCAGCGGCAGGCCTTCCAGTCGTAGGCGCGCCGCGGCGAGCTGCACGAGCGCGGGCCAGCCGTGTGTGCGCTCGGCGAGTGCGTCGATGCCCACTTCCGTCGTCGCGACGCCGTTCAACTCCAGGACCTCGGCGAGCTCGTCGCGTGTCATGAGGAGGTGCTCGGTGGGGATCACCTGCACGTCGAACTCGATCGCGACGAGCGGACTCTCCAGACCCGTGGCCTGCCGCGTGGCCACCACGATCCGGAGATTCGCGTCGGAGCGAAGCAGGTGCAGCAGGTGTTCGGTCGTGAGTCCCGCTCCTTCCGAGTGATTGTCGATGAGCAGGACGTGCATGCTCGGGCCCTCGGCGAAGGCGGCGAGGATCTCCGGCAGGCGTTCCGGCGTCGTGACACCGCCGTCGATGAATTGGACGCCGCGCTGGGTGTCGTCGTCGAGGGATGCCGCGAACTGGCGCAGCAGCGACGTCTTCCCGACGCCGGCCGGTCCGCGCAACAGCACGACATCGCTCGAGAGCGCGTCGCGCAACAGGTCGAGCGACGCGGGGCGAGGCGCCCAGAAGCGGCTGATCCGTCGGGTCGCCCGGACGCCGGTGGGGATGGTGTCCACATCGATGAGCATCTGTACCTCCAAGTGGTGGGGACGGCCCCGTCGCAGGCGGGCGAAGGGGTTCGTCGTCGCAGCGAGGCGTCGACCGCATAGAGATGATCCTGAGGGTGAGGACGAGCTCGACCGGGCGAAAACCGCATCTTTCATCCCCTTCGTCATCCCTCTCTCACCCGCTCCGTCGTCACCCTCTTCCCGGCCATCCGTCACGTGCGGGACGCCTTCGCCCGCGCAGCGCGAGCCCCGACGGCGTCGGACGGTGAGCGGGGGCGTGCCTATAGTTCGGGCGACCCGACGTGTCGCCGTCGTGTCGGGAAGGCGGGAGAAGTGGACATGCAGCGGGTGGTGCGCATCCTGCGCGCCTACTGGAAGGCGATCGTGGCGCTCATCGCGACGGGCGCGCTGGCGGGCCTGGGATGGAGTTCGCTGCAGCCGCGGGTCTACACCGCGGACGCGAGCGGCTATGTGGCCGCTGTCGCGTCCGATGGTTCGACCGGTGCCGCGCTGGCGGGGGATCAGCTCGCGCTTTCCAAGGTCAAGTCGTTCATCGACATGGGCTACTGGCGAAGCGTCGCCGAGACGGCGCGTCAGGATCTCGGGCTCTCCGACCCGGCCGAATCGCTCGTGCAGCGCATCCGGGTCTCCAATCCGGTCGACACCGTGAACGTGCGCGTGGAGGCCACCGGGCCCACGCCGGAGTCCGCGCGCGACCTCGCGGAGGCGTGGATACGCGGGATGACGGTGGAGGTGGACCAGCTCGAGACGGGAGCCGGCGGACGGAGCGCTGTGCGCCTGGTCGCGGGTGACTCGGCGCGGCTGCCCACCGCGCCCTCGTCGCCGAACGTGCGGCTCGACGTCACGCTGGGCGCGCTGGCGGGTGGGGTGGCGGGGATCATCTTCGCGCTCGTGCGGCGGGCCTTCGATCGGCGTGTGCGTTCGACGCACGACATCACAGACGCCGTCGACGCTTCCGTCGTCGGCGTCCTTCCCGTCGACAAGGAGCTGGCGAGCGGGCGCGCGGTGTTCTCCTTCGACGACATCAAGGACGGCCGGGGCTCGTTCGCCCACAAGGAGGCGATGCGGGAATTGCGTACGAATCTCCAGTATGTCGATGTGGATCGTCCGGCTCGGATCGTCGTCGTCACCAGTCCGCTCTCGGGAGACGGCAAGTCGACGACCGCCGCGAATCTCGCCGTGAGCATCGCCGCGACCGGCCAGTCCGTCGTCCTCATCGATGCCGACCTGCGGCGTCCGGTCCTCGGCGGGATGTTCGGATTCTCCGACGACGTCGGTCTCTCGGACGTGCTGGCCGGACGCGCGCAGATCGAGCAGGTGGCGCGCCAGGTCGATCAGAACGGCCGGCTCTTCGTGGTCGCCGCCGGTCGCACGCCGCCGAATCCGAGCGAGATGGTGGGATCCCAGCGGATGCAGGCGCTCGCCCGGAAGCTCGCCGATGACATGGTGGTCATCGTGGACTCGCCGCCGACACTCGCGGTCGCCGACGCGGCCGTCATCGCGAGCTGGGCGGACGGTGCCGTCCTCGTCGTCACGGCGGGGCGCACCACCGACGACATGTTGACGCGCGCGACCGAGAACATCGCGAAGACGCGCGGTCATCTGCTGGGCGTCGTGCTGAACAGGATGCCGGTGCGCGGTGTCGATTCCGGGTATTACGGCGCGCAGTACGGGGGCTACTACGGCTATGGCGCCGAACGGTCGTCCACGAAAGCGTGGTGGCGGTTCCGGCGTCGCGGGCAGACAACGCCGGTGGCGGCGGCAGAGGACCGCGAGGCCGGCTCGCGGACGCAGCCCGCTGATCCGCCGCCGGAGAATGTCAGCGGGCTGCGGACGCTCGCGCCGGTGACGACGCCTGCCGTGCCCGGGGGTGAAGTCACGGACGAAATCACGGTGCCGGCGACGAGTGGGGAGACTGCCGCGGGTACCCTGCCGCGGCGTCGCACTCGCCGGGGCTGACCGTTGCGTCAGTGGGCGGTCCCGCCGGGGGCCAGTACCGCCTTGAAAGTGCGGATGAGGATGACGATGTCGCCGACCAGCGACCAGTTCTCGACATAGAAGAGGTCGAGGCGGATGGCGTCGTCCCAGGCCAGCGCCGACCGGCCGCTGACCTGCCACAGCCCGCTCATTCCCGGGCGCACGATCAGACGGCGGTGGGCGTCGTCGTCATAGAACTCCACCTCGGCAGCGCGCTGAGGACGGGGGCCGACGAGGCTCATCTGGCCGCCCACGACGTTGAACAGCTGCGGAAGCTCATCGAGCGAGAATTTGCGCAGCCACCGCCCGATGGGCGTGACCCGAGGGTCGTTGTCGACCTTGAACAGGGGCGTCCCGTCGCGACCCTGCGCACTCAGAAGCTCTTGGAGCCCGGAATCGGCGCCGTCCACCATGGAGCGGAACTTCAGCATGCTGAAGGGAGCACCGCCCTGCCCGACCCGCTCCTGGCGGTACAGGACCGGGCCCGGGCCGGAGGCGCCCACGAGGATCGCGAGCACGGCGAACACCGGCGACAGCATCACGACGAGGATGCCGGCGCCCACGATGTCGAATGCGCGTTTGAGGACGCGTTGTGTCACCGAATACTGTGGGGTCTCGATGTGGACGAGGGGCAGTCCCGCCACGGGACGCGTGTGCAGTCGGGGACCGGCGACATCGGTGAGATTGAGGGCCACGATCAGATGTTGACGCCCCGGATCGAGGCTCCAACCGATCCTGCGGATGTCGTGAGCGTCGAGCACGGCGCCGCCGGACACCAGAACGCAGTCGGCCTTGAGCTCCTCCAGGCGCTCCCGCAGCTTGCGCGCGTTCTCCTCCGACCAGGTCGATCCGAAGCCCGCCCGGTCGAGCGTGTGGACGCCCACCACGTGGAGGCCGGCGGTCGGCTGGCGAGCGAGTTCGTTGGCCACCCGGGTGTTCTCCTCGGCGCTGCCCACGAGCACGACCTGCGCACTCATCGAACCGCGCCGCCGCATGCGTGCGAGCCCGCTGCGGCAGAGCAGCCTGCCCAGGATCAGCGCGACGCAGCCGAGGGGCAATCCGAGCAGGAAGTACCCGCGCGACAGGTCTGCGCCGGTCAGGTACGCCACGATCGCCACCAGACCGAACAACTGCACCGACGCGCTCAGCACGAGGCGGTACTCCGTGACGCCGTATCCGATGACGCGCGCGTGCCGAGTGCCCCATAGGGAGAGGGCGGTCAACCACGCCAGGGTGAGTCCCGCCGAGACGGAGGTGTAGGTGACCGGCGACGACGCGACGGCGACGGGGTGCGGACCCAGCCAGAGGACCTGGGTCCCGAAGGTGACGGTCGCGATCACGCCGATGTCGGCGATGGTCACCCAGCGCGCGTACCGGCGCTGCCACGAGGGTGGCCGGAGAGTTCCGCGCCGGGTGAGACCTGCCGATCGGCCGGGTGACTCCATGAGTGAGGCGGCTAGTCGCATACGTGCTCCGTGATCCACGCCCGGGGGCTGTTCGCGAGACCGGCGCCCGGGACTGGACGCGACGGCGGGCGCGGGGAATGTCTCACCGGCTCGCCCCGGCGCGACGTCTCGGAGGAGTGGGCGAGCGAGGGTGAAAGCCTGCGGCCCGTCGCGCGCGGCGGGATGGTGGGCGTGCAGGCGCCTTCCGTATCGCCGGCCCGGGAAGGGGGCACGGAACAATCGCCCGTGCTCTCGCCCCACCGAAGAACCGTGTCACCCGGCGCGTCGGCGCCGGCGGGCGCCATGACGACTCGCACGGGGAATGTTTACATGTTCATGTGAGCGTGGGTGGCCCTGCAAGCTGGACGCATGAGCGACCAGCCCGACCCCTGGACCGACTTCGCCCGAGAGCTCGGCGCTCGCATGCTGCGTGCTCGGGCCGAGAAGCGGATGTCACAGGAGCAGGTGGCGCATGCCGCGGGACTCGCGACGTTCACCTACCGCAAGCTGGAGAAGGGCGAGTCCAATCCGGGAACGGCTGCGAATCCGCGATTGCGCACGCTGGTCGCGCTCGCCGACGTGCTGGGTGTGCCGCTGAGCGATCTCATTCCGAACCCGCCGCGGGGACTTCCTCCCGTGCGCTGACCGCGATGTCGGAGGTTCGCGATTCACTCTGTTCGTGCCCACCGATGTTCGGGACGACGTCGCAAGCGGCGTCCCCGCGAGAAAGGTGTCAGGCATGAATCAGCGGCTCTCCACACGACGCGTCCACCGAGGACGGTGCTTGCACGAGTGGTGCGTCACAGAGCACGGGTCAACGGTGCATCCCGACGACGAAGACCACCGCAGCGCGGGGATCGCCCTGACGGTGCGGGCGCGCCCTGGAGACGCACGGGGCGTTGGAGAAGTGACCACGCTCGAGATCGGCGCGCTGCGCCGCGCCGATGACTCCGACACGTGGATCGTCATCGAGACCGGAATCGGGGTGTCCTTGGCCCTGACCAGAGAGGGAGCGCGCGCTCTGCAGCGCCGACTGGGTGAAGAGATCGGACCGGACGGTCCGCTCGCGCGTGACGGCGTCGACGGCTGAGTCGTTCGCCCCCTCGCTCAGCGCGCTTCGATGCCCTCGGGCTCGCGACCGTTTCGTCGAGCACCTGGCCCGTCGTCGTCCGTTGTATCACCCGGTCGGCCGGCACCCCGCTCCGATGGTGGAACGTCGTATCGACGCGGCGACAGGCGTTTGCTGGGGGACGGGGCACCCGTCGCGACGACGGGGTCGCCCTGCTGGGAGGAAACCATGGTCGGGAACCGCATCGTCGTCGTCTGCACGGCCAACATGATCCGGTCGCCTTTCATCGCAGGACTCCTCCGGTCCCGCATGCAGGCGTTCGCCGGCCGCGGTCTCGAGGTCGACAGTGCGGGAACCGCGGCGCGGCCGGGTGCCGGAGCTGCGCCCGAGGCGATCGAGCTCGGCAAGACCTACGGGCTCGATCTCGCAGCGCACCGTACACGACGACTCGACGACGGCGTCCTCGCGACGGGAGACACGGTGCTGTGCGCGGAGCGTGCCCACCGAAGGGTCGTCCTCGATCTGCGCCCTGACCTCCTCTCGAGCGTCTTCACGGTGCGCGAATTCGCGCATCTCGTGGCACGTGTGCCGGCACGCGACGCCGCAGGGGACTGGGCTGGGCTCGTGCGGGCGGCGGGACGAGCGCGCCTGGGTGGGCGGGTGACGCCGGAGGCGGACGACGACGTCACCGATCCCATCGGGTGCTCGCAGGAGGTGTGGACCGCCTTCGAACGTCAGGCGACCCAGGCCGTGTCCGCCATCCTCGCCGCCATCGGCTCCCTCCCTCCGGAGGAGTGGACGGACACGTCCCCACCGCGGCCGCCCGCGACCCGGCGCGAGAACCGCATGCGACTCGGTGCACCGTCGAGCCGGCGCGCAGCGCGAACGGGCTGAGGCAATGCCTGTCGATGGAGACGAGCGCCTCTGGTCGGCATCGGGGGGTGATCATCGAACCGACCCCGGCTGAGGCGGTGGCGCCGGAAACCCGTGGATGCCGGGCGGGCGACGCACCTCGTACCAGCAGGCCATGGCGGGCGTCACGCGCGAGCTCGACGACCTGGCCGAGGACCGGCGTGAGGGCGATTTGCTATGGCTGCACCCTCGACGCATCCCGCACGGTACTGCGACGACGTCCCGAGAGGCCCGGGGTGCCGGGGGCGGGGCCACCGAGGTCGTGCGAAGGGGTGAATCAGCGGGCGAGCCTGCACCGCATTCCCGCCACGAAGAGCGCAGCGGTCAGGCTGCCGGCGGTGTTGGCGACGACGTCGTAGACGCTGCTGACGCGCCCCGGTAGGAACAGCCCCTGCGCGGCCTCGATCAGCGTCGGAACGGCCCACGCGATGACGAGAACCGTCCAGGGGCGTCGGCGCAGGAGCGGCGCGAGCAGGACGCCGAAGGGCAGGAAGACCAGCACGTTCAGCGCGAAATCCACCTCGCGCCCGTTGGCGGAGGGGAACAGCCGGAAAGCGAGCCGGAAGAGCAGATCGGCGTGCTGATCGAGATGGTCGGGCGACAGGAGGATGACCGCGAGCCCGGCGACGTACAGCGCCGCGAACACGGGGAGTACCGTCGGGGCGGCGTGGCCGCGGCGGCGTAGAGGCGGCTGGGGGGCGGAAGGCACGTCTCACCGTAGAGGGCGGCCCCGACGGGCGACGCCGCGCACGCGACTAGGACCGGCGGGTGAAACCGCGGCGCACGATGCGTAGCAGCCCCAGGAAACCGAAGAGGCCGACCACGGCCCCGAGCGCGGCGAACAGCGTGATGGATCCACCGAGGACCGGTCCGCCGCCGGCGATGACGAGGACGACGGCGATCACCACCGCGGCGATCGACACGAGCGTCGAGGCGATCTCACCGGTGGCGCGGGCCAGGATGCCGCTGATGTCGGATCCGTCCTGCCCACGCAGCGTGATCCCGATGGATCCCTTCTCGGCGCCGGTGAGGAGCGCGTCGAGGCGCCGGGGTATCTGCTCCAGCCGAGCGAGGGCGATGACGGACTGCGCCTGCAGGTCTGTCGCCATCCGCGAAAGCGAGAGGGTGCGCCTCAGGAGCATGGGCATCAGGGGAAGGGCGCGCCCGGCCATGTCGAAGTCGTCGACGAGCACGCGCAGGCACCCCTCGAGCGTGGCGAAGCTGCGGAAAGCCGACGCCAGCTCCCCGGGGAGGGCGATGCGATGCTGCCGGATCACGTCGACCATGCGCGTGAAGATCGACCCGTGCCCCGTCGTGCGCAGATGCTCGGTGGTCAGAACGACCCCCACGTCGTGACGGAAGGCGTCGAGATCGAGATCATCGGGAACGTCGACGATCAGGAGCAGGGCATCGGCGGCGGCGACGTCGTTCTCGCTGAGCGCTGCCAGCAGGAGCGCCGTCAGATGCTGTCGACGGCTGCGTTCGATGATCCCCACCGCGCCGAAGTCGATGAGTCCCAGCGTCCCGTCGTGGCGCAGGAGAACGTTGCCGGGGTGCAGGTCGGCGTGGAAGACGCCGTAGACCAGGATCTGCTCGATCACCGTCGACATGAGGACCTGAGCGAGGCGGTCGCGTTGCGAGACATCGAGGGAGGACAGCCGCTCGGCGGAGTCGCTGAGGGCGGTGCCGTCGACGAGCTCCATCGTCAGGACGCGCTGATGCGAGGCGTTCGGGAACACGCGCGGCGCGCTGACCATTCCGCGTCGGACGGGCTCGGCGCGGTCGATCTCGTCGAGGGTCGCGCCGATCATCGCGGTGTTGCGGGCCTCGATCCGGTAGTCGAGCTCCTCGAGCAGAGTGGCCGTGAAACCACGCGCCACGGCTTCCAGACGCAGATCGCGCCCGACGCGCGTGCGCGCCTCGGCGCGGTGAGCGAGCCGATCGATGATGTCGGCGTCGGCCTCGACCTGCGCACGTGCGGCGGGGCGTTGCACCTTCACCACCACGCGGGTGCCGTCGAGCAGGTGCGCGCGGTGGACCTGCGCCACGGAGGCCGCGGCGAGCGGGGTGGGATCGACATCGGCGAACACGTCGCCGATCGGGCGTCCCAGATCGTCCTCGATGACCTGCCGCACGGTGGGCCAGGGCAAAGTCGTGGCGTTCGTCTGGAGTGACGCCAAAGCGCTGAGGTACGGCTCCGGGACGAGGTCTCGCCGCGTGGACAGCACCTGACCGAGCTTGACGAAGCTGACACCGGCGTCGTTGATCGTCGCCACGATTGCGTTCGCGCGCTCCTCGGACGTGCTCAGCTGCTCTTCGACGCGAGAGCGACCCCCGTGGAAGAGCCATCCGACGCCGTGACGCGAGGCGATGGCGAGGATCTCGAGGTAGCGACGAGTGCGCTTGCGCTGTCGCAGCGCCGCTCGGACGACATCGATCGGGTTGGGCAGGGGGCGCGTCGGGAAGATGGCTTCGCTCGCCACGAGCGCCGCGACGCCGAGCGCGAAGACCCAGGCGAGCGACAGCGCGACGAGGCCGATCCAGAGCCAGGCGTCTTCGGCGGGGATCGCACCGCCCGACTCCGCCAGCCCGGTCTGCCGCAGTGTCCAGGCCGCGGACGGCACGCCCAGCACGAAGACGAGCAGTCCGACCACGATGCTGCGCGGCCACCCCACCGCGGTACCGATGATGCGGCGCGCGACGAAACCGACGAGCACCGCGGAGACGACGGCGGAGATCGAGATGAGGATGCTGGCGACCACGGGGTCAGCGTAGCCCGCGCGGTCTCAGCCGATCAGTGCGAGTCCGCATTGGGGACACCGCCACGCGGCACCCCGGCCCACCTCCCAGGGCTGCGCGGCGTGCAGGCACTCCGGGCAGTTCGGCGCGAAGCCGACCTCGGCGTCATGGATCTCACCGGTACCGGCGGTGCCGGCGGCGGGAATCGGGAGCGGTGTGGTGTCCATGGACCTCCTCGGTGTCGCATGCACATCTTGACATGCGCATGCGGAGCAGTGTTCGCGTCATCCACAGGGCGCTCCCGTAGCGGCGCGGCCCCCGCGGTGGTTCTCGGGAGGCCGCCCCGGGAGCCTGTCGTCCCTTTCGCGACGCTCACCGGCGCAGATGGCGGAACGTCTTCTTCGCACGCTTCTCGGCGGCCGCCGCCGCCTTCTCGGCGGCCTTGCGACGACGCTTGCGAGCGCGAGGATCGTTCCACAGCCGGACCAGCTGATGGCCCACCGACTCGCGGCTCTTCACCTCGACCCGCGGGGTGCGGGTGCCCACGACGTAGGCGATCAGCAGGGCGGCGCCGATCAGGATGATCTTGTTGCGCATGGCATCCTCCGTTCGGACGGACCCGTGCGCCGGGCCGTCATCGAGGAGACGTGTCGAAACGCGGATTCGTCACGCCGACCCGGCGCCTTCGGAGTCCTCGCCGTGCTCTTGACGGATCCGCCGTCCCTCGGCGACGTCCTTCTCCTCCTTCTCGCGGGCCTTCTCGATCTTGGCGGTGTCGCGCGGCGGGAGTTTCAGCTCGCGCTCGGCGGGGATGCCCGCCTGCAGCTGTCGGCCGCGCTCGAGTTCGGCATCCAACTCCGCACCGAAGAGGATCGCGATGTTGGCGATCCACAACCACAGCAGGAAGACGATGACGCCCGCGAGCGAGCCGTACGTGCGGTCGTAGTTCGAGAAGTTCGCGACGTACACGGCGAAGCCGAGTGTCGCCACCGCGAGGATCAGGATGGCGACGACGGCGCCCACGCTGATCCAGCGGAACTTCGGCTGCTTCGCGTTGGGAGAGCCGTAGTAGAGGATCGCGAGGATCACCACCACGACGGCCAGCAGCACCGGCCACTTCGCGATGTTCCAAGTCGTGACCACGGCCGTGCCCAGCCCGAGACTTTCGCCGACGGCCTCGGCGAGGGGGCCGGAGACGACCAGCAGGAGGGCCGCGAGGGCGACGAGGACC
The DNA here is from genome assembly GCF_001456955.1 of Microbacterium enclense. GTDB lineage: Bacteria > Actinomycetota > Actinomycetes > Actinomycetales > Microbacteriaceae > Microbacterium > Microbacterium enclense. Next base: position 473,641 of record NZ_KQ758467.1, read on the forward strand.
ACCGTGACGACCGTCAGCAGCAGCTGCACCGGGAGGAGCTTGTAGAACGGGCGGCCCTCGTCGATCTCGTAGATGCGGTTCATTCCGCGTCCGAAGGCGCGCACGTACCCGGATGCCGACCAGATGGCGAGGACGAGGCCGGTGACCAGGGCGAAGCCCGCGGCGGGTGAGGAGGCGAGCTCGCGCACCGGTTGCTCGAGCAGGTCGATGGTGCCCCCGGGAGCGACATCGCGCACGATGCCGAGCACCGTGTCAGCGGCGGCGTCGCTCTGGCCGACGACGCCGAGCAGCGAGAAGACGGCGATGAGGCCGGGGAACAGTGCGAGGACGCCGTAGTACACGAGGCTCGCGGCGATGTCGGTGCATTGGTCGGAACCGAACTCGCGGATCGTCTTCTTCAGAACGTACTTCCACGACCTCTTGTGCAGGTCGGTGGGGGAGTCGGGCTTCGCTTCGGTCGTCGACATGGGAGGGGCCTTTCGCGGGGGGACTCCCGGTCTACGGCGGGTCGCGCGGATCCGTCGCGCCCGTTGACGTCGCCCCGGCTCCTATGGAAGACGCCCCGGCCGAACGGCCGGGGCGTCTCACCAGCGAGGGGTCGTCAGGGGCGCCCCATGCCGAAGTAGGTCCAGCCGGCCGCGCGCCACGCGGCGGGATCGAGGCAGTTGCGTCCGTCGACCACGACGCGCCCGCGCGCGAGCGACGCGGCGTGCTCGGGGGAGAGGTTGCGGCGGTACTCGTCCCATTCCGTGACGACGATGACGGCGTCGGCGTCGCGCAGGGTCGTGTCGAGGTCTTCTTCGTAGGTCAGCTGCGGGTGGATGCGTCGCGCGTTCTCGATGGCGGCGGGGTCGGTCAGCGTGACGCGGGCGCCCAGACCGTGCAGGCGCACGGCGACGTCGAGGGCGGGCGAGTCGCGGATGTCGTCGCTGTGCGGCTTGAACGCCGCCCCGAGGACGGCGACCTTCTTCTCGAACACGCTGCCCCCCAGCGCCTCGGTGGTCAGTTCGACGGCGCGGTCGCGACGGCGGAGGTTGATCGCGTCGATCTCACGGAGGAAGGCGACGGATTCGCCGCGGCCGAGCTCTTCCGCACGGGCCGAGAACGCCCGGATGTCCTTCGGCAGGCAGCCGCCGCCGAAGCCGATGCCCGCGCCCAGGAAGCGCCGGCCGATGCGCGCGTCGTGACCGATCGCGTCCGCCAGCGTCGTCACGTCGGCGCCGGTGACCTCGGCGATCTCGGCGATCGCGTTGATGAAGCTGATCTTGGTCGCGAGGAACGCATTGGCCGACACCTTCACCAGCTCGGCGGTGGCGTAGTCGGTGACGATGAAGGGAGTGCCCTTGTCGATGGAGGGATGGTAGACCTCGCGCAGCACCTGCGCCGTGCGCTCGCCCTCCGCGGAAGGGGCGCCGTTCTCGGTGGGGACGCCCGCGACGAGGCGGTCGGGGTCGATGGTGTCCTGAACCGCCCAGCCCTCGCGAAGGAATTCGGGGTTCCACACGAGCGTGGCCCCGCGCCCGGCCACGCGGGGCGCGAGACGAGCAGCGGTGCCCACGGGGACGGTCGACTTGCCGGCGACGATGTCGCCCTCGCTGAGGTAGGGGAGCAGGCCGTCGACGGCCGCGTCCACGTAGGTGAGGTCGGCGGCGTACCCGCCGGCCTGCTGAGGGGTTCCGACGCCGACGAAGTGCACCTTCGCGCCCTGAGCGGCTGCCATATCGGTGGTGAAGGACAACCGGCCGGAGGCGATTCCCTCGGTCAGGATCTCCTGCAGTCCGGGCTCGAAGAACGGTGCTTCGCCCTTGCTGAGCGCGGCGATCTTGCGCTCGTCGACGTCGATGCCGACGACGTCGTGACCGATGGATGCCATGGCCGCGGCGTGCACGGCCCCCAGGTAGCCGCAACCAACTACAGACAGACGCACGATGAAACCCTTTCAGGTGAGTGTCGCCCCGTGCCGGCGGAGGCGCCGACTCGCGGGGAAGGGACGGAATGAGAGTGTGTCACGCGGCCGTTTCGCCCGGAGCCAGGGCGGCGCGGGCGGTGCGACCGAGGATGACGAAATCTCCGAGGAGGGTCCAGTTCTCGACGTACGACAGGTCGAGCCGGACGGACTCCTCCCAGGACAGGGAGGAACGCCCGCTGACCTGCCAGAGACCGGTGATACCGGGCTTGGCGAGGAAGCGGCGGTGGACGTGGTCGGCGTAGACGGCCACCTCCGAAGGCAGCGGCGGGCGCGGGCCCACGAGCGACATCGATCCGCCGATCACGTTGAACAGCTGGGGCAGTTCGTCGAGGCTGTATTTGCGCATGACGCGTCCGATGGGCGTCACACGGGGGTCGTTCTTCATCTTGAACAGGACTTCGTTGCCCGAGTCGCGCTGCTGGACGGCGAGCTGGGCGAGGAGCTCCTCGGCGTTGACGACCATCGAGCGGAACTTGATCATCGTGAACTCGCGGCCTCGGAAGCCCACCCGTGTCTGACGGAAGAAGACCGGACCGTCGCTGGATAGGCGCACCGAGAGCATGAGGAAAGCGAGGAGCGGGCTCAGCAGGATGACGCCGATGGAGGCCGCGACGAGGTCGACGGTGCGCTTGAGGAAGCTCTGCCCGCGAGAGAACTTCGGAGTCTCGACGTGGATCAGCGGGAGCCCGGCGACGGGGCGCGTGTGCAGACGAGGGCCGGCGATGTCGACGATGCTCGGAGCCAGCACCAGGTGCTGCCTGCCGGCCTCCAGGCTCCACGAGATCTCTTTGACCTTGTCGGCGGGCAGGTCGTCGGCGCTCGTGACGGCCACGGTGTCGGCGCCGGTGACCGCGAGGGCGCGTGACACGTCTCCGACATGGCCCATGACCGGGATCTCGGTGCCGGGGATGACGTCGGCGATCTTGCCGTTCGGAACGCAGGCCCCCACGACGCGGTACCCCGCGCTGGGCATGCGGGCGAACTCACGGGCCAACTGGGTGACGGAGCTCAAGGATCCGACGAGCAGCACGTTCGCCGAATAGCGCCCCTTCGCGCGCTGGACGATCAACCACTGCCGCCAGACCCATCGGGTGAAAAGGAGGACGGCGATGCCCAGGGGGAGGCTGATGAGGAGGTAGCCGCGCGCGACGTCGATCTGCGTCAGGAACGCGATGATGGCGACGGCGCCGAAGAGGCGGAAGCTCGCGTCGGCGATCCGGACGTACTCGGCCGACCCGGTGCCGATGACGCGGTCGCTGCGCGACTCGACGAAGGCGAGGGCCCACATCCAGGTGGCGATGAGAATGGCCGAGAACGTCCAGTACGACAGGTCGGTGATGCGACCGTCGGCGCGAGCGGCCAATTGCGCATTGCCCAGACCGAACCAGAGCAACTGCGTGCCGTATACGACCCAGATGAGCGACAGCAGATCGGTGATGACGAGGTTGCGACGGTAGGTGCGGCGCCACGGGTCGCGCGGATACATCGGTGCGGGCTGTTCCACCTCGACGGGAGCACTCGGCGCGTGCGCGATCTGCTCTTCCGGATCCGATGCGGACGCGCTGTCCCGAAGGTCGATTGTCACGACCTGTGCCTCCCCCCGATCGACCTGCGTCGATCCCACCTCGCGAACACTAACAGGCGAAAGTCACCCGTCGATTCACCTGCTAGAGGTCTTCATACGCCCGAAATGTGAACGGGGCGTGCGTGGTCGCGCCGTGATGTGACGCATTCGTCCCCTTCGTCGCGTTCCCCTACACTCGGGCGCGCACCATCCGCGAACGGCTGAGGTCGCAGTCTCGCGTCGCGGGACGACAGCCGCGCCGCGGGCCGCGAAAGGGGCTTCGATGACACGCGTCTCAATGTCGTCTCGGCGCGCCCGTCGCCGACGCCGGGCGGCCGCGCTCGTCACCACGGTCACCGTGGGTGTCGTCATCGTCGCCGCCGTCGTCGGCGTCTTCGCCTTCGCTCTCCTGCGTCCCGATCCGTCGTCGGTCGCGACGCCGGTCGACTCGTCCCCCGCGCCGACACCCGCTGTCGCATCCTCCACCGTCGGGCCCACCCCGGACGCGAGTGCGACGGTCTCGTCGACGCCCGAGCCTCCGACGCTGCCGGCCGCACAGGCGTGCGACCGGGAGACCGTGTTGAGCGTGTGGGCTCACCCCGACGACGACATCATCTTCGCCAATCCAACCATTTCCGACGCGATCGCCGCCGGAGACTGTGTGCGGACGGTGTTCGTGACCGCGGGCGATGCGGGCAAGGGCGACGGCTATGTCGAGGCCCGGGAGCTCGGCATCCTCCACGCGTACAACGACATGCGCGGGGTCGACGGACTGTGGGACACCACGGAAGTGGTGTTGCGGACCGGTCTGCACGCGCGACGCCTCACCCCGCAGGGGGATCCGCGGGTCTCGGTCGTCTTCCTCCGCCTGCCCGACGGCAACATCACGGGCGCGGGCTTCGCGGCGACGGGGTACGAGACGCTGGGACGGCTCCTCGACGGGGAGGTCCCGACGCTCGCGCCCGTCGGGGGCGGTCCCGACGTGTCGCGAGAACAACTGCTCTCGTCCGTCACGGAGCTCGCCACGGGTTTCCACCCGTCGCGTCTGCTCACCCACATCCCGCGAGGGAGCGCCTTCGCCCCGGGGGACCACCCCGATCACTCGGTCGTCGGCAGCATCGTTCGCGACACGCTGTCCACGGACCCGGCGGTCGGGCCCGGCATCCGGTACTTCGTCGGGTATCCGTCGAGAGACCTGCCGCGCAATCTCGACGGCGCGATCCTGGATGCCAAGGTCGACACCTACCGCATCTATACGCAGCAGGACGAAGTCATCCGGTGCGCGGATCGCGCGGCGTGCCTCGGGACGCGCAACTTCGGGGAGTGGCTCCGTCGGTCGTACCCGAAGACCGAGGCCGAGCTGCAGATCGACTGAACGGGTCAGTCCTCGCCGATCGACTCCTCGACGGCGGAGCGGGCGTCGCGCTCCGCGATGATCTCGACGAAGTCCTTCACGGGTGCGTCGGCGTAGCGGTTGACCGCGACGACGGCCTCATCGTGGATGACGTCGGGCGCCGCCTCGGGGAAACGCGCCGCAACGCGCTCCTCGACGCCGGCGATCGTCTGCTCCTTGTCGAAGCCTTCGGCTCGTTGTGTCATCGTCGTGCCTCAGTGGCTGTAGGTGCCGTGCAGGATCGCGCGGCCCAGGGTGGCGAACGCCAGTGCGAACGAGACGGCGGCCGGGGTGGCGTCGGGCTCGACGCCCAGGGTGTCCTCGCCGACGGCATGGACGACGAAGAAGTATCGATGCGGCTGGTCGCCGGGCGGGGGAGCAGCCCCCATGAAACCGGCCTCCCCGCCGTCGTTGCGCACGTGGAAGGCGCCGTCGGGAAGCGTCGCCGAGGCGGCACCCGTGGGCAGCTCGCGGGTGTCGGCGGGGAGATCGACCAGGACCCAGTGCCAGAAGCCGCTGGGCGTGGGGGCGTCGGGGTCGAAGCACGTGACGGTGAACGATCTCGTTCCCTCCGGCACCTCGGACCAGCGCAGGTGCGGCGAGGTGTTGCCCGCATCCGCGACCTGCGCGTCGTCGAGCGGCCCACCGTCGACGATGTCATCGCTGGCGACCTCGAACGATGCCGTCGCCGGCAGGAGCGGGTAGGGATCGGGCGTCTGCGCGCGGGTGAGATCGACCATGAACGGCACCTTAGGAGCGTCGTCCGAACGGACGGCAGGGCTTGCTCCCGCGCGACCGGACGGATAGGGCGGGTGATCGGCTCACGGGACGATCGCCAGCAGCGAGCGCGCCGCGTCGTGGCATCCGTCCGGGGCGGGGAGCCCGTAATCGACCTCGACGACCGTGCGCAGCTCCGCCGCAAGTTCGCCGATGGAGGGGCGGACGTCGAGAGCCTCGAGGATGGGCAGGATCAGGTCGTCGTACTCGTCGTCGGGCCAGGCGCGACTGATCCGATGGACGCCGATCGGATCCCACTCGTTCAGCACCGCCCGCACGCGGAGGGCTACGGGCGACAGTGACCGTGGCGGTGAGGAGGTCTGCATACGGCGAGTGTCACCACCGTCCTTAGGTGCGCGCTGAGGATCGCCGATGCGTCGGGTGCATACCGATGGCACGGCGTCGGTCGTCATCGGATGATCGAGCGACCGGCGCGGATGGCACGCCACGGTGCGTCCGGACGATCGTGCGGAGCGCGATAGCGTCGAGGGGCGCCCTCGGGCGCGACGTACCCGAAATCCGTCGCCGGGGGGCGCATCACAGGACGGAGTCGCCGTGAGTGACATCGACGAGCCTTCGCGCGGAGGCGACGAGGACGCACAACGCGCACCCCGCCGGCGACCCCTCGTCAGCCGCCGCACGCTGGTGTGGGCAGGGGTGGCGGTGGGAGGCCTCGCCGCCCTGGGCGGTGGCGCGCTGATCTACCGCGACATCCGTCGCTCGGCCGGCCCGGAGGGAACCTGGGTGGAGCTCAACCCGATCGTCCCGGTCCCGAGCGTCTCGCCGCGCGCGACGTCGCCGGCGTTCGAGCAACCGCTGGGCGAGACCACCGTCGCGGTGTGGGCGCACGCCGACGACGACATCATCTTCGCCAATCCCCATCTCGCCGGGGTGATCGCCTCGGGGGCGACCCTGCGGACGGTCTTCGTCACGGCCGGCGACGCGGGCCGGGGCCTCGACTACGCGAAGCAGCGGGAGGCCGGCATCCGTGCCGCCTACGACCGGATGCGTGGCAGCACGTCGGCATGGGAGACCCGCGAGATCACGCTCCTGAGCGGAGCGCGCGTGACGCGTTTCGTGCCCGTGGACGACCCCCGTCTCTCGATCACGGTGCTGCGTCTGCCCGACGGAAACCTGAGCGCCAAGGGTTTCCCGAGTACGGGGGATGCGGGGCTGACCCAGCTCATCAACGGGACCGTGCCGGCGTTGCGCCCGATTGATGACGGGCCGACCCTCGATGCGAGCCGCCTGGCCGAGACGCTCGCTGAGCTCATCCACGCGGGCAGTCCCCGGTCCGTGACGACGAACGTCCCGCACGAGAGTGCGTTCGCGAGAGGCGACCACCCCGACCACTCGTGCGTCGGCTCGCTGGTGCGGGCGGTCGCCCCCGCCGTCGGGGTGGCGGCGGAGGCGGTCACGTACTACATCGGCTACCCGTCGCAGCATCAGCCGGTGAACGTCGAGGGAGACGCTCTCGCGAGCAAGGTCGACGTGTATGAGACGTATGCGTCGCAGGATCCCGTCGTCACGTGCGACACCGCGTCGGCGTGCCTGGCGCAGCCCGGCTTCGGACAGTGGCTGCGCCGGTCGTACGCGAAGGCGGAGAGCGAGCTGCAGCTGCGCTGATCGGGCCGCGCGGCGCGGTCGGCGGCGGAGCACGGACCGGGCCGCGCGGTGGCGTCGATCGCGGCCGCGGTGGAGAGCGGACCGGGACGGAACGCGATTCGTGGGCTCAGCGCCCCGCCCCGGCGTGAAAGGGGAGGTCAGTCCTCCGAGACGGTGACGGTGACCTCGATGTTGCCGCGCGTGGCGTTCGAGTACGGGCAGACCTGGTGGGCCTCGTCGGCCAGCTGCTGAGCGAGCTCGGGCTCGACACCGGGCAGCACGACCTCGAGGAGGACGGCGAGCTGATACCCGCCCTGGCCGTTCGAGCCGATCTGGACGCGTCCACCCACCGAGGAGTCCTCGAGCGTGACCTTGTGGCCGCGCGCGACGGCGTGCAGGGCGCCGTGGAAGCACGCCGCGTAGCCCGCGGCGAAGAGCTGCTCGGGGTTCGTGCCCTGGCCCGAGCCGCCCAGCTCCTTCGGGGGAGCGACCTCGAGGTCGATGAAGCTGCCGGCGGTGACGTGGCCGGTGCGGCCGTGGCCGGTGGAGACGGCTTCGGCGGTGTAGAGGGCTTCCATGGGGATTCCTTTCGTGGGGGTGGTGATCGTGCTCACGCGCGGGGGCGGGGGATGCCGGCGGCGGCGAGCACCGTGTCGGGGTGGTCGCGGAGATCTCTCATGGCCTCGGTGAGCTGGTGCAGGGCATCGATGAGCTCGCGCGCGCTGTCGGCGTCGGTCAGTCCGGCGCCGGCGGCGATGCAGCGCGGAACGTGGGCGAGCTCGGCTCGCAGTTCGTCGCCTCGGTCGGTGAGGGTCACCGTCACGACGCGTTCGTCGTCACGGTCACGGGTGCGGGTGAGCAGACCGTTGGCCTCCATGCGCGCCAGCATCGGCGACAGGGTGCCCGAGTCGAGCTGGAGGGCCTCGCCGAGGGAGCTGACCGTCTGCTCGCCGTCGCCCCACAGCGTGACCAGCGCGATGTACTGCGGATACGTGAGATTCCACGGTTCGAGCAGGACGCGATACGCCTGAGCGGTGGTGCGATTCGCGGCGTAGAGCGCGAAGCAGACGAGGGCGTCGACGGCGGGCATGCGAGAAGCATTGCACACAATTCAATTGTGCACAATCAATGCGCCCGGTCGACGGGCGAGCGGGATGTCAACCCCTCCCGCGACACCTCCGGATCGAGTGAGCATGGGCCGCATGATCAGCCGAAGCGACGCGAGCTCCACGGCACCATCGAACGTCACCCTCGATGGTGACCGCGACCTGCTCGCCATCAACGGGCATCACTTCGAGCTCGGCGGTGCCGTCGCCCCGCTCGGAGGCGACGCGGCCTGAGCGCCTCCGGGTTCCGCGCTCGGGACCACCGCCCGCCCGTCGGCGTCAGTCGGCGACGGGCCCGTCGGACCCGCCCACGGGGTGTCGTGTGACGAGCAACTCCGCCACGCGTCGACGGTCCACCGTGCGCACCTGCAGCGTCGCCCCGTCGACCTCGACGGTGTCGCCCGCGCGCGCGAGCCGTCCGAGTCGCTCCACGACGAAGCCCCCGACGGTGTCGGCGGCGCCCCGGGGGAGCGTCACGCCGGTGGCCTCCTCGAAGTCCTGCAGGTTGAGACGGCCCTCGACGACGCCGTGCTCACCCTCGGCCAGCGGCTGCTCGGCATCCGTGTCGTACTCGTCGAAGATCTCGCCGACGACCTCCTCGACGAGGTCTTCCAGCGTCACGATGCCGTCGGTCCCGCCGTACTCGTCGACGACGACGGCGATGTGGCTCCCCTCCGCGCGCATCGCGGTGAGGGTCGGCAGCACCCGCGCGGTCGAGGGGATGTAGCGGATCTCACGCATCACCGCGCTCAAGGGACGGTCCACGTCATCGGAGAGGTCGCGCACGTGCACGAACCCGACGACGTCGTCGATCGATTGTTCGGCCACCGGGTAGCGGGAGTACGGCAGGTCGCGCACGATGTCGCGAGCCTCGGCGATCGTGCCCCCGGCATCCAGGGTCACCACCTCCGGGCGGGGGCGCATGACCTCGCTCACGTGGCGTCCGCGAAGCGAGAGCACGTCGTCGAGAATGCGGCGCTCGTCGGCGGGGAGCCCCTCATGGCTCGAGACGATGTCGCGCAGCTCCTCCTCGGTGAGCTCCTCGCCGGTCTTGTTCGGGTCGCCTCCGAGCAGGCGCACGAGCACATTGGTCGAGATCGAGAGCAGCCAGATCACCGGGCGCATGAGGGTGGCGAAGCCGTTGAGCACCGGTGCGACCGCATACGCGAACGCGGCGTTCCGCTGGATCGCGAGGCGCTTCGGGACGAGCTCGCCCAGCACGAGCGAGAGGTAGGCGATCACCAGGGTGAGGGCGATGGTGGCGACGGTCGCCGCCGCCACCGGGTCGAGTCCGAGGGCCTCGAAGAGCGGGGTGACGGAGGGGGCGATGGACGACGCGCCGTACGCGGCCGATGCGAACCCCGCCACCGTCACGCCGATCTGCACGGCGGAGAGGAACGTGTTCGGATTGCGGGCCAGATCGGCGACCTTCTGGCCGCGTCGGCCGCGTGCGGCGAGGGCGTTGACCTGACTCTCGCGCAGGGTGACCAGGGCCATCTCCGTCGCCGCGAACACGCCGCCGATCAGGACGAAGACGACGACGAGCACGATGTTCAGTGCGAGATCGTTCACCGGCCGGTCACCGCCCATCGGCCGGGGGCGCCGCCCGGGGTCACCCGGGCGCTCGGACTATGACCGTCGGAGTCGGGAGCGTGGCTCATGGCGCGAGTGTAATGAGGACGGCTTCGTGAGACCCGTTCCGGCGCGAGGGTTGCGCCCGGCGGGCCGCTCTGCATCGCGAGGTGGGTTCACAGGACCGCGCCGTCCGCGGCGGAGACGCGCACCGTCGTGCCGCCGGAGAGCTCCACCTCCCAGGCCCACGTTCCGTCGCGCTCGTCGAGCTGCACCTCGGCCAGGCGCTCGCCGCCGGCGTGCTGCGTCGTGGCGATCCGCACCGCGTCCGCCAGGGTCGTCACCGCGGCGTCCAACGCGGCTCGCTCGTCGGCGTCGATGCCGTCGTCGTCGTTCGACGATCGAACGGTCGTTCCATCGGATGCCACGTGCACCTCGACCTCTCGGTCGCCCACGGCCACGTGCACCTCCCACTCGTCGTCGTCGCGCTCGAGTTGGAAGGCACGGCCCCCCGCGCTCGCCTCGGCGGTGTTGATCACGGTCACGACGGTGCGGCCGTCGTCGTCCACAGCCGTCGCGCCCGACGACGACGTGCTCGAACCGGAGCCGCCGGGCGCGGTGGCGTCGTCGGAGGCCGGGGTGCAGGCGCTGAGCGCCAGCACGCTCGAGAGGGCGAGCAGGGCGAAGACGGGAATGCGAGTCGAGGACATGCGGGGAGGCTAGCGAAGCCCGCCGATCGCATCCGAGCCGTTGCATCCGTCGTCGGGGTGTGCGTCGGGATTACCGTTTCGGGGCGCTTTCGTCAAGCGGGGGCGGGCGTTCAGGTAGCCCGCGAAACATGACCGGCATGAGCGAGATCACCGCACACCACGGACTCCTGACCGACATCGACCTGCACGTCGACGACACCGGCGGCACCGGGCGCCCCGTCGTCCTCATCCACGGCTGGCCCCTTTCGGGCGAGTCGTGGGCGCATCAGATCCCCGCGGTCGAGGGCGCCGGTTACCGGGTCGTCACCTACGACCGCCGGGGCTTCGGGCGCAGCGACAAGCCGCGCACGGGATACGACTACGACACGTTCGCCGATGACCTCCAGGCCGTGCTCGAGGCGCTCGACCTGCGCGACGCCACCCTCGTGGGCTTCTCCATGGGCGGCGGCGAGGTCGCGCGCTACCTCTCGCGCCACGGCTCGGAGCGCATCCACAGCGTCGTCTTCGCCGCGGCGGTGCCGCCGTACCTGGCCCAGACCGACGACAACCCCGAGGGCCCGCTCGACGACGCCACCGCCGACGGCATGAAGCAGGGGCTCAAGGACGACGAGAAGTCGTTCTACCACCAGTTCACGACCGACTTCTTCTCCGTGGACGGCGCCCTCGCCGTGTCGGAAGCCGACCGCGCCGAGGCCGAGCGCCTCGCGAACCAGGCCGACCACCACGCGGCGCTGAAGTCGATGGAAGCCTTCGCCACCACCGACTTCCGCGACGACCTGCCGAAGGTCACCGTTCCGACGCTCGTCATCCACGGCGACAGCGACGCGACCGTGCCGTTCGAGGGGTCGGGCAAGCGTACCCACGAGGCCATCGCCGGCAGCGAGCTGCACGTGGTCGCGGGCGCCCCCCACGGTGTCAACGTCAGCCACGCCGACGAGTTCAACCGGGTGCTGATCGACTTCCTCCAGCGCTGAGGCTCGGCCGCGCGTCCTCACTCTCGCCCGCACCCGCGGTGGACGCGCGACGCGTCGGATGCCCCGTCGTCTCCGGACGGCGGGGCATCGTCGTACCCGGGCGAGCATTCTCCCCGTCGGGGTGAGGGCGGTGGTGAAGGCCGCCGCCCGCGCGCCCGGGCGCGGGTCGCCGTCGCCGATCCGCGTCCTACCCTGGCCCGATGCCCTCCCTCGACGCCCCCGTCTCGCGCCCGCGGGTGCGCCGTCGACGGCGATGGCGCGACGGCGGCTCCAGCACCGCGCGGTGGGATCTCGAGATGCTCGGATGGGCCGCGTGCGCCGTCGGGGCGGGAGTCCTCGGCGCCCATGTCGCCCACGCGGTCTTCCCCGTCGAGACCGCCGCGGACGCTGCGCGCGCACTGGTGTGGCTGTCGATGGCGGTTCCCGTCGTCGTGGCGTTCTGGGGCTCGCGACCGCGGGGCCTGTTGCGGTTCCGCTCCATCGATCTCGTCTACGGGGCCGTGTTCGGGGTAGTCCTGCGTCTGACGCAGGGGATCGTCGCCGACCTCGTCGAGGGCGGTGCCGCGTGGCCGTCGACGTTCTCGAGCGACGGGGGCCTGCCTGCGACGTTCCCGCTCGACGCGCTGGCCGGGTCGCTGGTCGCTCCGGCCCTCGAAGAGGCGTTCTTCCGTGGCGTCGTGCTGGTCGGCGTCTTCGTCGTCATCCGGCGCCGGCTCGGCGCGTCGACGGCCGGTGCCGCCGCGATCGCGTTCTCGACGGCCCTGTTCCTCCTGGCGCACGTCTTGACCGCGCCGCGGGCGATGTCGGACCTCGTGACGCTCGCGCTCCTCGGCGTCGTCGCGGGTGCGTTCGTCGTCGGAACCGGGCGGATCTGGCCGGCGGTGGCGACCCACGTGGTCTACAACGCGACCGGGTTCGCGCTGGTCGCGGTGGGCACGCTCCTCGCGTGACGTCCTGACGCCATTTGGTCGTGGCATCCGGATGCCGTAGTCTTGCTCTTTGGTGCCCGCCTCTCTGCGAGCGGGTCGCCCGAACGTGAGCCCTCCACCGGCCCTGTTCCCGTGTCGTCGACGCGGCAACGGACCACCGGAGCGGGATTCACGAACTCCTCCGTTCGATCAAGAAAGCAGCACTACTGTGACGCGCACTTTCACCCCCAAGGCCGCTGAGGTCACGCGCGAGTGGGTCGTTATCGACGCCACCGACGTCGTCCTCGGCCGTCTCGCCTCGCACGCGGCGGTCCTCCTCCGCGGCAAGCACAAGGCCACCTTCGCCAACCACATCGACTCCGGCGACTTCGTCATCGTGATCAACGCCGACAAGGTCGCGCTCACGGGTCAGAAGCTCACGCAGAAGAAGGCGTACCGCCACTCGGGCTTCCCGGGCGGCCTCAAGTCCGTCACCTACGACGAACTCCTCGAGAAGAACCCCGTCCGCGCGGTCGAGAAGGCCATCCGCGGCATGCTGCCCAAGAACAGCCTCGGCGCGGCGCAGCTCAAGAAGCTCAAGGTCTACCGCGGCGCGGAGCACCCCCACGGTGCCCAGCAGCCCACGGCATACACCTTCGACCAGGTCGCCCAGTAAGCGCCGCCGGATAAGGACGAAACAGTGTCGAACATCGACTCCAGCAACTACAGCACCGAGACGCCGGCCGAGCAGTCGGCCGTCGCGGCCGAGCGCCCCGTGCTCTCCGTCCCCGGCGCAGCCGTGGGCCGTCGCAAGCAGGCCATCGCCCGCGTGCGCCTGGTTCCCGGCTCGGGCACGATCACGGTCAACGGCCGCACGATCGAGGACTACTTCCCGAACAAGCTGCACCAGCAGCTGATCAACGACCCGTTCACGGTGCTCGAGCTCGCGGGCTCGTACGACGTGATCGCCCGCATCTCCGGCGGTGGCCCCTCGGGTCAGGCCGGCGCGCTGCGCCTGGGCATCGCCCGTGCGCTCAACGAGATCGACGCCGAGAACAATCGCCCGACCCTCAAGAAGGCCGGCTTCCTCTCGCGCGACGCTCGCGTCAAGGAGCGCAAGAAGGCCGGTCTCAAGAAGGCCCGCAAGGCGCCTCAGTACTCCAAGCGCTGAGTTCGACCCTCCGTATGCCTCTTTTCGGCACGGACGGGGTGCGGGGGCTGGCCAACGGCCTCCTCACCGCCGAGCTCGCGCTGCACCTGGCCCAGGCGACTGCCGTCGTCCTGGGCCAGGGCCGTTCTGCGGAGGCGCGCAAGGCCGAGGGTCGTCGACTCACGGCCGTCGTCGCCCGCGATCCGCGGGTCTCGGGGGAGTTCCTCGCGGCTGCGGTCGCCGCAGGTCTGGCCTCCTCCGGCGTCGATGTGCTCGACGCCGGCGTCATCCCGACCCCCGCCACCGCCTTCCTCATCGCCGACCACGACGCCGACTTCGGCGTGATGGTCTCGGCCTCGCACAATCCCGCTCCCGACAACGGGATCAAGATCTTTGCGCGCGGCGGCACCAAACTGCCTGACGTCGTCGAGCAGCGCATCGAGAAGGCGCTCGAGGGCGACCGCCTGCAGCCCACGGGCGCCGGTGTCGGCCGCATCCGCCGCTTCGCCGACGCGGAAGACCGCTACGTGCTGCACCTCCTGGGTTCGCTGCCGCACCGCCTCGACGGCATCCACGTCGTGCTCGACTGCGCGCACGGCGCCGCCGCCGGCGTGTCGCCCGAGACGTTCAAGGATGCCGGCGCTCAGGTGACCGTCATCGGCGCGGAGCCCGACGGGCTCAACATCAACGACGGCGTCGGCTCGACGCACCTCGACGTGCTCGCCGAGGCGGTCGTACGCCTCGGCGCCGATGTCGGCATCGCCCACGACGGCGATGCCGACCGGTGCCTCGCCGTGGACGCCGAGGGCAACGTCGTCGACGGAGACCAGATCATGGCCATCCTCGCGGTGGCGATGAAGGAGCGCGGCGCGCTCGTCGACGACACGCTGGTCGCGACGGTCATGAGCAACCTCGGCCTCCATCGGGCGATGGAGGCTCACGGCATCCGGGTTCTGCAGACGGCCGTCGGCGACCGCTACGTGCTCGAGACCATGAACGAGCGCGGCTTCTCGCTCGGGGGCGAGCAGTCGGGTCACGTCATCATGAGCGAGTTCGCCACGACCGGTGACGGACTGCTGACCGGCCTGCACATCGTGGCCGAGATGGCCCGTCAGAAGAAGACCCTCGCCGAGCTCGCGTCACTGATGACGGTGTATCCGCAGGTGCTCGTCAACGTGCGCGGCGTCGATCGCGACGGTGTGAACGACGAGGGTGTGCAGGAGGCGGTGGCCGCCTCGGTCGCCGAGCTCGGCGACTCCGGCCGTGTGCTGCTGCGCGCCTCGGGCACCGAGCCCCTGGTGCGCGTGATGGTGGAGGCCGCGTCCGAACAGGTCGCCCGTGCTCACGCCGATCGACTGGCCGAGGTCGTGCGGGAGCGTCTGGCGCTGTAGATGCGGCCCGCTCGCGCGGGCCGGGGCTGACGTCGTGCCGGTCGGGTGAGGTGCGCGGCGTCGCGCGAGTCGTGTTGCGCGGTGGATGCCGATGAGTTGTGCCGTGTGTTCGTGTGGGCGCCTCTTCTGCGGGCGGTTCTCGCAAGTCATCGGGGTTCGCGGCGGGCGGGGCGGCGCGGGGCCGGGCGGCGCGGGGCCGGGCGGCGCGGGGCGGGGCGGCCCGGGATGCCGGTGAGTGGCGGCGTTTGTTCGCGGGGGCGCCTCTTTTCGTGCACTTCTCGCAAGTCACCGGTGGGCGGCTCGGGGCGCGGGCGGCGGCGACGCCGGAGGGCCGCCGGGCGGGGAGAGGGGCAGCGACGCGTCAGTACTCCAGCGACTCGATGTAGCGCAGGAGCACGCCCTCACGCAGAGCCCAGGGCGAGACCTCGAGCTCCTCGACGTCGAGCGCTTTCATCGCTCGCTCCACGACGACGGCCGCGGCGACGATCTGGAACGTGCGATCGGCGGTGATGCCGGGCAACGCCTCGCGCGCGTCGGCGGGGATGCGAGCCAGACGCGGGATCCAGTCCTTCAACTCCCGACGCGGGAGCACCATGCGGTCGATGCCCGACCAGCCCGGAACGGGGTAGCCCGCGAGCTTCGCGAGCGAGCGGATCGCCTTCGACGACCCCACCACGTGGTCGGGGCGGGGGAGCGCCGCGAAGCGCTCTGCCACGGGCGCAAGCACCGACATGGCGTGCTGGCGCAGCGCGTCGATCTCGTCGGTGCTCGGCGGGTCGTGGGGCAGGAACTGCACGGTCGAGCGCCCCGCGCCGAGCGGCACGGACTCGGCGAGGTCGGGCAGCTCGTCGGCGCCGCCCGCGATCTCGAGCGACCCGCCGCCGATGTCGAACAGCAGGATCTGCCCCGCCGACCAGCCGAACCACCGCCGGACCGCGAGATAGGTGAAACGCGCCTCGGTCTCGCCGCCCAGCACCTGCAGCGGCTGGCCGAGCACGTCTTCGATCTGCGCGATGACCGCCTCGCCGTTCGTCGCTTCGCGGACGGCGGAGGTCGCGGTGGCGAGGAGCTCGTCGACCCCCTCGGCCTTGGCCGTGGCGCAGGCCGCCGACACGGCATCCACGAGTCCCTTGACACCCTCGGGCGAGATGGAGCCGTCGGGCTGCAGATAACGCATGAGGCGCAGCACCGAGCGGTGCGAGGTGGTGGCCGTGGGCCGGCCTCCCGCACGGGCATTGGCGACGAGCAGGTGGACGGTGTTCGAACCGATGTCGAGGACTCCCAGGCGCACGCTCCGAGCGTAGTGGCGCGGTCCGGTCGCGCCCGTCGTCGGCGGTTCCCGGATGCCGCGGCCCCGGCGTCCCGGGCCGGGTCGCGCCAGTAGCATGGGCGGGTGTCCGCCGCCGAGACCGACGCTGCCGCGCCGTCGCTGAGCCCCTACCGTCAGATCGACCGCGACGACTGGTCGCGCATGGCGGGTGGCATCCAGCAGCCGCTCACCGAGACCGAGGTGGTGCAGCTGCGCGGGATCGGCGATCGCCTCGACCTGCGCGAGGTCGCCGAGGTGTATCTGCCGCTGAGCCGGTTGCTGAGCCTGTACGCGCGCGCGACGCGCCGCCTGGGCGCCGACACCAGCGAGTTCCTGGGCGAGACGGATGCCACGACCCCGTTCGTCATCGGCGTCGCCGGCTCGGTGGCGGTGGGCAAGTCGACCATCGCCCGCCTGCTGCGCGAGCTCATGAGCCGCTGGCCCGACACCCCGCGGGTCGAGCTCGTGACCACCGACGGCTTCCTCTACCCCAACGCCGAGCTGGAGCGTCGGGGCCTCATGGACCGCAAGGGCTTCCCCGAGTCGTACGACCGGCGGGCGCTCGTGCAGTTCCTCAGCGAAGTGAAGTCCGGCGCCGAAGAGGCCCGTGCACCGTTCTACTCGCACGTGCGGTACGACATCATGCCCGACGCGCACGTGAGCGTGCATCGACCCGACGTCGTCATCGTCGAGGGGCTCAACGTGCTGCAGCCGCCGCCCTCGCCCAACGAGGTCGCCGTCAGCGACCTGTTCGACTTCTCGATCTACGTGGATGCCGACGCCGCCCACATCGAGAAGTGGTACGTCGACCGCTTCCTCGCGCTCCGCGACAACGCCTTCACGAACCCGACGTCGTTCTTCCGGGTCTTCGCCGACATCAGCGACGAAGAGGCCGTCGAACGCGCCCTCGGCTACTGGCGCGAGATCAACCTCCCCAACCTCGAGGAGAACGTGCTGCCGACCCGCCACCGGGCCAAGCTCGTGCTGCAGAAGGGTGCCGACCACACCGTCGACTCCGTTCTGCTGCGCAAGCTCTAGGCGCCGCCGCAGGGTTCGCCCGGTCGCCGCCCGTAGACTCGATTCCCATGTGCGGAATCATCGGTTACGTGGGTCCCCGGCAGAGCCAGGACATCCTCATCGCGGGTCTCTCGCGACTCGAATACCGGGGCTACGACTCCGCGGGGATCGCCGTGATCGACGGCGACGGCGGGCTCGACATGCGTAAGCGCGCCGGCAAGCTCGCGGTGCTGCGCGACGACCTCGACGCGCGGCCCATGCCCGACGGCACCACCGGTATCGGCCACACGCGCTGGGCCACCCACGGCGGACCGACGGATGCCAACGCGCACCCGCACCTCGCCGACGACGACAAGCTCGCCGTCATCCACAACGGCATCATCGAGAACTTCGCCGAGCTCAAGAGCGAGCTCGTCGGCGACGGGTTCGCGTTCCGCAGCGAGACCGACACCGAGGTCGCCGCCGTCATGATCGGCCGCGAGTACGCGCGCACCAAAGACCTGGTGCAGGCGTTCCGCTCGGTCGTCTCGCGTCTCGAGGGCGCGTACACCCTCCTCGCGATGCACCAGGACCACCCGGGCCTCGTCGTCGGCGCCCGCCGCAACTCGCCGCTGGTGATCGGCCTCGGCGAGGGCGAGAACTTCCTCGGCTCCGACGTCGCCGCCTTCGTCGAGCACACCCGCAACGCCCTCGCGATCGGGCAGGACGAGATCGTCGCCATCACCCCCGACGGCGTCGAGGTCACCGACTTCTCGGGCGCTCCCGTCGAGGTCGAGGCGTTCGAGGTCACGTGGGACGCCTCGGCGGCCGAGAAGGGCGGCTGGTCGTCGTTCATGGCCAAGGAGGTCTCGGAGGAGCCCGAGGCCGTCGCCAACACCCTGCGCGGCCGCATCCACGAGGGCCGGGTCGAGATCCCCGAGCTCGACGGGATGGACGACTTCCTCGCCGACATCGACCGCATCCTCGTCATCGCGTGCGGCACCGCGGCCTACGCCGGAATGGTCGGCAAGTACGCGCTCGAGACGTGGACGCGCGTGCCCGTCGACGTCGAGCTCGCCCACGAGTTCCGCTACCGCAACCCCGTGCTGTCGGAGCGCACGCTCGTCGTCTCGATCAGCCAGTCGGGCGAAACCATGGACACGCTCATGGCCGTGAAGTACGCCAGGTCGCGCGGGGCGAAGACCCTGTCGATCTGCAACACCCAGGGCGCCACCATCCCGCGCGAGTCGGATGCCATCGTCTACACGCATGCCGGCCCCGAGGTCGCCGTCGCCTCCACCAAGGCCTTCGTCGCCCAGATCACGGCGCTCTACCTGCTCGCCCTGCACGTGGGCCGCGTCCGCGGTGCCGTCGACCCCGTGGCATCCGTCGAGGCCGTCACCGAGCTCGAGGCCATCCCCGGCAAGATCGCCCGGGTGCTCGAGAGCGAGCAGGCCCGCATCGAGCAGCTCGCGCACTGGATGGCCGACACGCGCTCGGTGCTGTTCCTCGGCCGCAACGTCGGCTACCCGATCGCGCTCGAGGGCGCGTTGAAGCTCAAGGAGCTGGCGTACATCCACGCCGAGGGCTTCGCCGCAGGCGAGCTGAAGCACGGCCCCATCGCGCTGATCGAGCCCGGCCAGCCCGTGTTCGTCGTCGTGCCGTCGCCGCGCGGCTCGGGAGAGATGCACAAGAAGGTCGTGTCGAACATCGAGGAGATCCGCGCCCGCGGTGCCCGCGTGATCGCGATCGCCGAAGAGGGCGACGTCGCCGTGCTGCCCGCCGCCGACGAGGTGCTGCGCATCCCGCTCGCAGCTCCCCTGTTCGAGCCGCTTCTGGCCGTGGTGCCGTTGCACATCTTTGCGATGGGCCTCGCCGAGGCCAAGGGCCTCGACGTCGACCAGCCGCGCAACCTGGCGAAGTCGGTGACGGTCGAGTAAGCCGTCCTGCGTGAGGGGCCGGATGCCATGGCATCCGGCCCCTTCGTCGTTCTCGCGCGGACGAGGTGCCGACCCCGTGCGGTTCGGCGCGCGGGCGCGCGAGCGGCGGCCGAGGCCCGCGCGCACCGGCAGAATGGAGAGGATGCCACGAGGGGAGGGCGCATGATCGTCGGAATCGGCGTCGACGTGGTCGACGTCCCGCGGTTCGCCGCGACGCTCGCGCGCACCCCGCGCCTGCTGCCGCGTCTGTTCGCCCCGGCCGAACGCGTGCTCAAGCCGCGCTCGCTCGCCGCCCGCTACGCCGCCAAAGAAGCGTTGATCAAGGCGCTGGGGGGATCCGACGGCGTGCACTGGACCGATATCGAGATCGCCTCCGAGGCGTCGGGTCGGCCCGTGTTCTCGTTGAGCGGCGAGACCGCCGAGACGGTCGCGGCGCGCGGCATCACCGCCGTGCACCTGTCGATGTCGCACGACGCGGGGCTCGCGACCGCGTACGTCATCGCCGAGGCGGTCGAGAGTGCTGCGCCGCCCGCGGTGATCCCCGCGTTGCAGCCTGCCGCGGCCCCGGAGAGCGGCGCGGAAGATGAGCTCGCCGCTGTCCCGGCGGTGATTCCGGCGTTGCAGCCTGCACCGGCCCCGCTCGATGAGCAGGCGGGAGAGCGTGACCCCGCTGCCGCCCGTGAGGTCGCGGCGGGCGGGATCGCCGGGTCCGGGGCATCCGATTCCGACATCGCCCGGAAGGACACCGCATGAGGATGCCGCGGGGAGTGCTGCGCGAAGCGCTCATCGACGTCGACGCGATCACCGAGAACGTGCGGCACCTGCGCACCCTCACCGGGTCGCAGATCATCGCGGTGGTGAAGGCCGACGGCTACGGACACGGCGCCCTGCGCACGGCTCGCGCGGCGCTCGCGGGCGGTGCCACACGCATCGGCGTCTCCGACATCGACGAGGCTCTGGCCCTCCGGCGCGCCGGTATCCGCGCGCCCCTGTTCGCGTGGCTGCACGCTCCGGGCGTCTCGTTCGCCGAGGCCGTGCGTCACGACGTCGAGCTCGGCATCTCCGACCTCGAGCAGCTGCAGCGCGCGGGCGAGGCCTTCGCCGGCGGCAGATCCGCGGCCGTGCACCTGAAGATCGAGACCGGTCTGTCACGCAACGGGATCCCGCCCGCGCAGTGGCGCACCGTCTTCTCGGAGGCCGCGCGCCTGGAGCGCATCGGGCGCCTGCGCGTGATCGGGCTGTTCTCGCACCTGTCGAACACCAGCCTCGACGACGACCGGGCGGCGCTCGCCCGCTTCGAGGAGGGCATCGCCCTCGCCGCGGCCGCCGGGCTGAACCCTCCGCTGCGCCACCTCGCGGCCACCAACGCGGCGATCACGCTGCCCGAGGCGCGCTTCGGCTGCGTGCGCATCGGCATCGGGCTCTACGGCGTCTCGCCGCTCGCCGACCGCACGCCCGCCGACCTGGGGCTTCGTCCCGCCATGACGCTTCGCGGAGCCGTCGCCGCGGTGCGACGGGTGCCGGCCGGCACGGGGGTGTCGTACGGCTACGACTACCGCACCGAGCGCGACACCACTCTCGCCCTCGTGCCCCTGGGATACGCCGACGGCGTGCCGCGTCAGGCGTCGGGTCGCGGCCCGGTGTCGATCGGCGGCCGTCGTTTCACCGTCGCGGGCCGCATCGCCATGGACCAGTTCGTGGTCGACGTCGGCGACCACCCGGTGTCCGTGGGCGATGAGGCCGTGCTCTTCGGCGATCCGACGCTGGGTGCGCCCTCGGCGCGCGACTGGGCGGATGCCGCCGACACCATCGACTACGAGATCGTCACGCGGGTGGGTTCCCGCGTGCCCCGTCGGGAGGTCGACGCGTGAGCGTACCCACCGAACTGCTCGGGGTGCGCGAGGTCGCCGGCCCCGACGACATGCACGAGCTCGGCCGCGCGATCGGCCGAGCGCTCGAACCCGGTGACGTCGTCGTGCTCACCGGCCCCCTGGGCGCGGGCAAGACGACCCTGACCCGGGGGATCGGCGAGGGGCTCGGCATCCGGGGCCCCGTGCAGAGCCCCACGTTCGTGATCGCCCGCACGCATCCCTCGCTCGTGGGCGGCACACCCCTCGTGCACGTCGACGCCTATCGGCTGGGGGCGGCGGTCGAGCTCGACGACCTCGACATCGACGTCGCCGGCTCCGCGGTGATCGTCGAGTGGGGTCGCGGCGTCGCGGAGTACCTGGCCGACACGTGGTGGGAGATCGAGATCGACCGGCACCTGGGCGGGCGCGGCGTCGACAACGCGTGCGGTGAGATCGCCGTGCACACGGTGGAACTCGACGCCGACGCTCCGCGGACCGTCACGATCTCACGGCGTCCCTGAGGAGGCCCGGCCGCCCGGGGCGGGGATCAGCCGGTGGTGGTGCGCCGAGCCCCGCGAGGGCGGGGTGTACGGGGGCGCGAAGGGCGTGGCATCCGCTCCGCCGTCCACACCTCGCGCAGGGCGTCGACGGTCGCGACGGGCTGCTCCACGTGGGCGAAGTGTCCGCTGTCGGCGAGCACGCGGTCGTCGTAGTCGGGTAGGAGCGCCGCCCAGTCCCGGGCGTCGCGCTCGGCGACGAACACGTCGTGCGCACCGCGCACCGAGCGGACGGGGCAGACGATGCGCCGCCAGACGCCGTCGTCGTGGGTGAGCGAGGCGCGGGCCGCGGCGAGGAAGGAGGCGGGGCGGATCTCGTCTGCGAGGGCGTCGGTGACGGAGCGACCGATGCGATCCGGATGCCGGAACAACGGTCGCGCGAGCACGCGCAGTGCGCGCGTGCGTCGCAGCAGCCGCAGCAGCGGACGCGCGAGGGGCCCGATCGCGCGCAGCACCCGCATCGCCATCACCATGCCGGCCAGCCACGGCAGCCGCACGGCGCCGGCGAACGGATGCCGGGTCACCGCCCGGGCACCCGCTCCGCTGGGTGAGACGACGCCGACCGCGACCGTCTCGTGCGGGAAGCGCGCGGCGACGTCCAGGGCGATCACCCCGCCGAGAGAGTGCCCGATCACCCGCCATCGGGGATAGCCGAGGGCCCGCGCGACCGCCGCGACCGCGACGGCGAGCTCCGCCGGATCGGGGACGGGGCCGGGCGTCTCGCCCCAGCCGGGCAGGTCGAGGGCGACGACGTCCGTGAGGCGGGGAGCGGTGGATGCCGAGATCATCGGCACCCACGTGGTCCACGACCCCGCCGCGCCGTGCAGCAGGATCGTTGCGACGGGACTCCCCGAGCCGCGGCCGGTGCGCACGACGAGCGGGCCGACGCCCGTCGGGACGACGACGTGGCGGAGGCCGAGCTCGGTGGCATCCATGCCGCTTCTTCGGAGCGGAGGACGAGGTCGGATGCCGCCGGGGGAGCCGTGTCGGAGGTGCCGGATACCCTGGAACGGTGATCATCGGCATCGACACCTCGCTCGGCACCGCGGTCGCGGCGATCGCACGCGACGGGGAGGTGCTCGTCGACGAGCAGAGCGCGAATCCCCTCGGCCACGCCGAGGTGATCGGCGATCTGCTGCGGCGGGCGACGGCGGCGGCTCCCGCGCCGGCGCACGTCGCCATCGGCATGGGCCCGGGCCCGTTCACGGGCCTCCGAGTCGGCATCGCCGCCGCACGGGTCTACGCGATCGGCCGCGGGGTTCCGATCGTCCCGGTGCCCAGTCACGACGGGGTCGCACTCGGCGTGCTGCTCGGCGACGCGCTCACCCACGCCGACACCGGTCGCTTCGCCGTCGTGACCGACGCCCGTCGCCGGGAGTTCGCGTACAGCGTCTACGAGGGACTCGACGACGACGGCCTGCCGGTCCGTTTGGCCGACGCCGCGCTCAGTCCGCGCGACGACCTCGACGCCCGCCTCGCCGACCTCGAAGCGGTACGCGTCGACGCAAGGAGGGTGTCGGCCGCCATGATCGCGCTCGCCGCGGCCCGCGCTCTCGACGCCGGTCGCACGCTCGCCGGCGCCGAGCCGCTCTACCTGCGCAGCCCCGACGTCGTCGCCGCGCACGCCCCGAAGCGGGTGAGCTGATGAGCACGCGCACCGCCACGGTCGCCGACCTCGACGCGATCATGACGCTCGAGCGTGCGTCGTTCCCCACCGATGCGTGGAGCGACGCGATGATGCGCGAAGAACTCGCGTCGCCGCACGGATGGTACGTCGTGATCGAAGAGCTCGGGCGCGTGGTCGGCTACGCCGGTCTGCGAGCCGTGCGCGGCGCCCGCGACGCCGACGTGCAGACGATCACCATCTCCGAGTCGGCGCGCGGGCGGGGCCGCGGACGCGCTCTGCTCGGAAACCTGCTCGACGAGGCCGTTCGCCGCGGCGTGCACGAGGTCTTCCTCGAGGTGCGGGCCGACAATCCCGTCGCCCAGAAGCTCTACCTGTCGGAGGGGTTCGTCGAGGTCGGACGCCGTCCGCGCTATTACCAGCCCGACGACGTCGACGCGCTCGTGATGCAGCTCGACCTGCGCGGGTGGGCGGCGCGTCGCGCGGAGACGGCCTCTGCAGGCCCCCTGCTCACCGGTTCGGAGTCCGCCGCGGTCCCGGCTTCCGAGCCCGGGGCGCTCCGCGACGCTGAGGCTGGTGGGCTCCAGGGCGCTGAGACCGGAGAGCTCGAGAAGGCTGACGCCATCGACGGGGCCGGCCACCCTGCCTTCCCGACCCCCATTTCCGGAAAGGGCTGGTGCTGATGAACGCGCCCCTCGTGCTCGGCATCGAGACCAGCTGCGATGAGACCGGGATCGGTATCGTCCGCGGCCGGCAGCTGCTGAGCAACACCATCGCCTCCAGCATGGACGAGCACGCCCGCTACGGCGGCGTCGTGCCCGAGGTCGCCGCCCGCGCCCACCTCGAAGCGCTGCAGCCCTCGATCGACACCGCCCTCGCCGAGGCGGGCGTCACCCTCGCCGACCTCGACGCCGTCGCCGTCACCAGCGGTCCCGGCCTTGCCGGGGCGCTCATGGTCGGGGTGGGGGCGGCGAAGGGACTCGCGGTCGCGCTCGACAAGCCGCTGTACGCCGTGAACCATCTCGTCGGGCACATCGCCGCCGACATCCTCGACGCCGACGCCGGCGAGCTCGAGTACCCGACCGTCGCCCTCCTGGTCAGCGGCGGCCACACTTCTCTGCTGCTCGTGCGCGATCTCACCAGCGACGTCGAACTCCTCGGCGAGACCATGGACGACGCCGCCGGCGAAGCCTTCGACAAGGTCGCGCGGCTGCTGAAGCTGCCCTACCCGGGCGGCCCCGAGATCGACCGTGCCGCTGCCGACGGCGACCCCACCGCGATCCGCTTCCCGCGGGGGCTCTCGCGCGCCTCCGACATGGCATCCCACCGCTACGACTTCTCGTTCTCGGGACTCAAGACCGCCGTCGCGCGCTGGGTCGAGCAGCACGAAGCCGCGGGTCAGCCCGTGCCGGTGGCCGACGTCGCCGCGTCATTCCGCGAGGCCGTGGTCGACGTGCTCGTGACGAAGGCGCTCGACGCATGCGCGCGCCACGGCGTTCCCCGCCTGCTGCTCGGCGGCGGCGTGATCGCCAACAAGCGTCTGCGCGACGTCGCCCTCGAGCGGGCGGCCGCCGCGGGGGTGGCGGTGCGCATCCCGCCGCTGCGACTGTGCACCGACAACGGAGCGATGATCGCCGCGCTCGCCGCAGAACTCATCTCGTCGGGCCGACGCCCCTCCACCCTCGCCTTCGGTGCGGATTCGACGCTGCCCGTCACCGAGATCCAGGTGGCCGAAGATGCGGATGCCGAGCCGCCGACGTCCGCAACCGTCGCCGATGCCGCGACAGCCGGGGGTGCGCCGTGACGGAGGTGCCTCCGCCGACGCGGCGCACCCGCAAGGACTCTCCGGGATCGGCCCCGGGCGCTGTGCCGTCCGTCGACGGCGCGACACGCCCCGGGTCGGACCCGTCGTCGGCCTCCGCCCCGACGCCCGCGATCCCGGGGAGTGCGGCGGCCGCGGCGGCGCTGTACGCGCAGGTTCCGAGCGGGGCGGGGCCAGGCTCGACCGGGATGCCGGCTGGGCTTGGTTCGAGTGGAACCGGAACGCCGGTCACGCCCGCCCCGGGCGGAACGGGAACGCCGGCCGCGGACGCCTCCGGGGCGAACGCGAGCCTGGGCGCGCCCTTCGTCGACGATCCCGAACGGATGCCGACGGCTCAGCTCGAGATGGCCGCGTTCGGCGATCACCTCATCCCGTACGTGCCGCCCGAACCGCCCGCGCCGCGGTCGCTCGCCCCGTGGGCGCTCGCGCTGGCGATCCTCGCGCTGACGGCATCCCTCTTCACCGGATGGCTCCTGCCCCTGGGCGTGGTCGCGCTCGTCGCCTCAGCGCTGTCGTTGCGCAGACCACGCGACAGTCGCCGTGTCGGCGGGTGGGCGCTGGCCCTGGCCGTCGTCTCCCTCGCCTTCAGCGCCGGCTGGCTGATCTGGGGCTTCTCGCAGCTCGCGGTCGTCTGAGCGGATCGATCAGACGCGGTCGGCGAGCAGCGCGAGCCGCTTGGAGCCGACGCGGGTCACGATGAGCGTCGCCGCCTCGTCGCCCCGCAGTGACAGCTTCTTGCGCAGCACGGCGGGATCGACATCGACGCCGCGCTTCTTGATCTCGAGCGTTCCGATGCCGCGGGCTCGCAGCGCCTGAGCGAGCTTCTTCGTGTCGACCGGCAGCTGCTCCCGCACCCGGAAGGTCGACACGAACGGGCTCGTCAACGCGGCATCCGAGGTCAGGTAGGCGATCCCGGTCGACAGCATGCCCGCGTCGAGGGCGCGGGCGACCTCGCCGATGAGCCGGGCGCGGATCACCGCACCGTCGGGCTCGTGCACGAAAGCGCCGAGCTCCCGGGAGTCGACGTCGGGGCTGTCGTCGGGGGCGGTGAGCTCCCACGCATCGTCGCCGCGCACCACGAGCGCCGCCCGGCGCACCCCGTCGCGCGCCAGGGCCCCCGCCCACAGCACGAGCTCGATGGTCGAACCGTCGGCGCTGATCCACTGCGCCTCCACGTCGTCGGGGATCAGCGCCCGGTCGAAGCCCGGGCCGAGTTTGACCCCGCCCGGGATGCGGCCAAGGAGCGCGAACACCCACTCGAGCGAGGGCGACCACTCGCCGGATGCCACCTGTCGCGTCTCGGCGTGACCGGCGGTGCGTCGCGCGGGGTCGAGCCACACGGCGTCCATTCCGGTCAGGTCCACTTCTTCGGCGCGGGCGTGGGCGACGGTCGCGGCGTCGCCGAACGGAGCCAGGTTGTACGCGGCGATCGCGGCGGTCACCTCGTCGGCGTCGACGGCGTGCACCCGGATGCCGAGCCCCGCGAGTCCCAGCGCGTCACCGCCGATGCCGCAGCCCAGGTCGGCGACGCGTTCGATGCCGGCCGCACGGAACCGGCCGGCGTGACGCGCGGCGATCGGCAGGCGCGTCGCCTGTTCGAGGCCCGCTCGGGTGAACAGCATCCGCTCGGCGAACGGACCGAACTTCGCCGCGGCGCGCACGCGCAGGCGGGCTTGCCCGACGACCCCGGCGACGAGATCGGGGGAGTGGCCGGCCGCCCGCAGCCGCGAGACGGCGCGTGCCGCATCGTCGGTGTTGTCGAGGGGGCCGATCTCGTCGAGCAGGCGCAGGCCCTCGGGGGTGAGCAGGGCGGTGAGCTCGGCGATGTCCACCGAACCAGCCTAGGCGGCGGGTCGGCGTCACTGCCCGGGTCGGCGTGCGGACGGGGACCGGACCCTTCGACGGGCTCAGGGTCCTCCGATTTACACCGGGTGGGACCCTCGAGGCAGGCGGAGAACACGGGGATCAGCCCGGGGCCCCCACCCCCCTCCCTCGAAAACCCCGGGTTCCCCCCACCCCGATACCGGGGGTGCCCCCGATGCCGGATCCCGACGCCGTTCCTACTCTCGACAGTACGAACAGCACCTGCGGGCCGCGGCCCGGGATTGGGACGGAAGAAATGCCTACCACCGGCGACATCAACAACACGCTCAACACGGTCATCGCGGACTCGCTCAACGACACGAGCGAGGTCAACGAAGACAACTCGGTCAACATCGACGCCTCGGCGACGGACTCGTTCAACACCGACAACTCGGAGACCGACAACAGCGAGACCACCATCGGTGTCGATGGCTCGTTCAACGAGGGCTCGTACAACGAGTCGAACGACTGGGTCGACTCCAACAACACCGACAACTCGGTGAACGACTCGGGCAACAGCCTCGAGTGGGCCGACGGCTCGTACAACACCGACAACTCGGTCACCGACAACTCCGTCAACGCGGGTGTGCGCGAGTACAACACGGGCTTCGGCGCGTGGGGCGGCGCCTCGGCCGCCGAGTCGGGTGCCGCGGGCGGCGCCGGCCACACCGAGATCTGGAGCAACGCCACCATCGTCGACCAGTCGGTCAACCAGAACGTCGCAGCCGACGGTGACGTCGACCAGTCGTTCGCCAACTCCTCCGTCGTCGCTTCGGGCGAGGGGTCGATCGCAGCCGGCGGCAGCGTCGACTGGGACTACTCGGTCGACGAGTCCACCGACTTCAGCGCTGGCGGCGACATCAACATCGGCAACGAGACCACGATCACCACGATCACGGACTCGATGAACGAGTACAACCTCGACTACTCGTACACCGACAGCTCCACCGTCATCGACGTCACCGACTCGTTCAACGACCTGTCGGAGAACTACTCGTCCGACGGCTCGTTCAACACGACCGACACGTTCGACAGCGAGACCACCATCGACGTCGACATCACCGCGGTCGTCGACAGCTTCAACACCGCCGACCTCAACCTGCCCCTGGCCTGAGCGCCTCGGTAAGAAAAAGGAGACAACATCATGGTCTGGGACATCGGAAACGTCAGCGACTCCGGCAACGAGAGCTGGACGAACGTCGGAAACACGAACAGCAC
This sequence comes from Microbacterium enclense, assembly GCF_001456955.1. Classification (GTDB taxonomy): domain Bacteria; phylum Actinomycetota; class Actinomycetes; order Actinomycetales; family Microbacteriaceae; genus Microbacterium; species Microbacterium enclense. The sequence continues at coordinate 501,939 of NZ_KQ758467.1, forward strand.
CACCAACACGAACAACAGCCAAAACCTGGCCGTCGACCTCGACAACGTGGGCAACGAGGACAACTCGGTCGTCGACGCCTCGTCGGAGGACTGGTCGATCGTCGACTCGGGCAACGTCGACTCCAACAACCTCGACAACTCGTGGGACAACTCGGGCAACACCGACAACTCCACGAACAACTCGGGCAACTCCTACGAGATCGCGGTCGACTCGTACAACACCGACAACTCCGCCGAGGACAACTCCACCAACGCGGGTGTTCGTGAGTACAACACCGGCTTCTCGGGCTGGAGCGGCGGCAGCGCCGGCGGCAACGCGTCGATCTACAGCCAGTCGACGATCCTCGACCAGTCGGTCAACCAGAACGTCGTGGGCGGCGGCCTGACCCAGGACTTCGGCAACAGCGCCGTCGCCGCCTCGGGTGAGGGTGCCGTGGCCGCCGGTGGTGACGTGTCGATCTCGCGCTCGCTGGACGCATCGACCAGCTTCGACGCCGAGGGCGACATCAACATCGGCAACACGACCGAGATCACGACGTGGGACAACGTGGGCAACACCACCGACATCTCGGTCGAGCTCACCGACAACTCGCAGGACTGGTCGATCGACAACTCGTACAACGACGAGTCGATCAACGTCGACCTGACCGACTCGTTCAACGAGGACTTCAGCACCACCGAGTCGCAGGACTGGACCATCAACGCCGACGTCATCTGGGGTTCCGGCAACTCCGAGGTCGTCGACGTGCAGGTTCCGAACCTCGACCTCGAGGACTGAGCGGTCATCCGTATCGACCTGAACGTCTGATCGGTAGCCCTGGGCGGAATCTCCGCCCGGGGCTATCGTCGTCCCCAGATCCTTCGGCGCCGAAGCGGCGTCGAGCCAACCGAGAGGTCCTCGCGTGTCCGCACCGGCCCAGCCCACCACGACCCCCGCGCCGAACGGCGCCGCCCCCGGCGCGCAGAAGGCTCCGGCGCCGGTGCCCGGCGAGCTCACCGCTCTGGTGGAGCGAGCCCGCAAGTACTCGGCCGTGCTCGGCCGTGAAGATCTCGCCGAGAAACTGACCAGCACGCGCGCCCGCCTGCAGGACCCGCATGTACGGGTCGTGATCGTCGGGCAGTTCAAACAGGGCAAGAGCAAGCTGGTCAACGCCCTGATCAACGCCCCCGCCTGCGCCGTCGACGACGACATCGCCACGAGCGTCCCCACCTCCGTCGGCTACGCGGAGGAGCCGTCGGCCACGGTTCTGGTCAAGCGCGAAAGCGGGGAGTCGCACGAGATCCGACGCGTCGACATCCCCTTCGAGCGACTGTCCGACTACGTCACCGCGCGGGCCGACGAAGAGCAGGACGGCGATGTGGTGGGCGCCGAGGTGCTGCTGCCGCGCGAGATTCTCAAGGGCGGCTTGCGCATCGTCGACTCTCCCGGGGTCGGGGGCCTCGAGTCCACCCGTTCCCTCGCCACCCTGGCGGCCCTGACGACGGCTCACGCCGTGCTGCTGGTCTCCGACGCGTCGCAGGAGTACACCGAGCCCGAGATCCAGTTCCTGCGTCACGCGATGCGCATCTCGCCCAACGTCGCGGCGGTGCTGTCGAAGACCGACCTGTACCCGGAGTGGCGTCAGATCCAGCGCGTCGACGAGAAGCACCTGGGCGAGCTCGGCGTCGACATCGAAGACGTCCCCGTCTTCGCCGTCTCGAGCGACTTGCGGCTGCTCGCCGCGGAACAGGGCGACCGTGAGCTCAACGACGAGTCCGGTTTCCCGGAGCTCGTCGCCCACCTGCGTCGCGACGTGCTCGGCAAGGCGGAAGACCTCAACCGCCGGGCGGCCGTCCACGACCTGATGACGGTGGCCGATCAGCTCTCGCTGGCCGTCAAGACCGAACTCAACGCCCTGCAGCACCCCGAGGACACACCGGGGATGATCGCCCGTCTCGAGGATGCCAAGGCGAAGGCCGACGACTTCCGCAGCCGGACCTCGCGCTGGCAGGTCACTCTCTCCGACGGCATCGCCGACCTGATCTCCGACACCGAACACGACCTGCGCGACCGCCTGCGCAAGGTGCAGCGCGAGGGCGAGGCCGCCATCGACGAGGGCGATCCCGGTCCGATCTGGGACCAGATCGCGGAGTGGGTCGACCAGCGTGTCAACGCCGCGGTCTCGGAGACGTTCGTCTGGACGAACGAGCGCTCGCAGTGGCTGGCCGAGCAGGTCGCCGACGAGTTCCGCATGGGCGAGGAGTCCATCCCCCTCATCGACGTGGCCGGCACCGACGGGCTGCTCGACCCCGTGGAGGAGCTGCAGCACCTCGACGACGGCAAGATGGGCGCGGCCGAGAAGATCTACATCGGCGTGCGCGGGTCTTACGGCGGTGTGTTGATGGTGGGTCTGGCCACGAGCATCGTCGGGCTCTCGCTCATCAACCCGCTGTCGCTGCTCGCGGGCGTGCTCGTGGGCCGCCGCGCGTTCCGCGAAGACATGTCGGCGCGCCTGCTGCGCCGGCAGAACGAGGCGAAGAACCTGCTGCGCCGCCACATCGAAGACACCGTCTTCCAGGTCGGCAAGCAGCTCAAGGACCGTCTGCGCATCGTCCAGCGCACCGCACGCGACCACTTCGGGTCGATCGCCGACGAGCTGCACCGCTCGCTGAGCGATTCGGTCCTGGTGGCCAAGCAGGCTGCGGCGTCGTACACCGCCGACCGTGACAAGCGCATCGCGCAGTTGCAGGCGCAGCTGCGCGACATCGAGACGCTGCGCGGCCGGATCCCCACCGGCGAGCTCGAGGCGAAACGCCCGGCCCGCGCGGCGGTCACCCGATGAGCGCCGGGCTGAGCGAGGTCTCCCGCATCGTCGACGATGCCCTCGGCGTGTACGCCGATGACGCGGCATCCGTCGAGGTGCTGGAGTCGTTCCGCGCGCGCCTGCGCGAGCCCCTGCGCCTCGCGGTGGCCGGCATCGTCAAGGCGGGCAAGTCGACGCTGCTGAACGCCCTGATCGGCGAGCGGATCGCGCCGACCGATGCGGGGGAGTGCACGCGCACCATCACCTGGTACCGCTACGGGTCGACGGCGCGCGTCGATCTGCGGCTGCACGACGGCCGGCGCATCTCGCGCCCCGTGCGGCGCCATGAGGGCCGGCTCGTGCTCGACATGGGCGGCTACACCGCCGAAGAGGTCGCCTGGATCGACGTCGCGTGGCCGAGCGAGAGCCTGCGCTCCACGGTGCTCATCGACACCCCCGGTATCGCCTCGCTCAGCGTGGAGAACTCGGCGCGCTCGACCGACTTCTTCATCCCGAGGGACACGCCGACGGCGGCGGATGCCATCATCTACCTGCTCCGGCACGTGCACGCCGAAGACCTCAAGTTCCTCGAAGCCTTCCGCGACACCGCGGCGGGGGAGTCGCAGACCGTCAACGCCCTCGCCGCGCTCTCGCGCGCCGACGAGATCGGCTCCGGCCGGATCGACTCGCTGCTGTCGGCGGCGAAGATCGCCGATCGCTACCGCCGTGACGGCGAATTGCGCGCACTCGCCCTCGACGTGGTGCCGGTGGCGGGGCTGCTGGCCGAGGGCGGCCGCACGCTCCGCGAGAGCGAATTCATCGCCCTCCGCCACATCGCGCTCATGGACCGTGCCGCCCGCGACCGCCTGCTGCTGACGGTCGATCGCTTCACCCGCGCGACCGACGACACCGCGCTGAGCGTCGACGTGCGTCGCGGTCTGCTGCGCCGCTTCGGCCTGTTCGGGGTGCGGTTGGCGGCCGCGCTCATCCGCGGGGGCGCGACGACGTCGTCGGCACTGTCGGACCGCCTCGTGCAGCAGAGCGGGCTGGTCGAGGTGCAGCGCTTCGTCGACGACCAGTTCCGCGGCCGGGCGTTCGCGCTGAAGGCGCGCGGCATCCTGGGCAGCGTGGAGCGGCTGGTGCGCGAGCGCCCGCGCCCGAATACCGCCGGGCTTCTGGCATCCATCGAGCGGCTCACCGCGCAGAGCCACGACCTGCGCGAGCTGTCGCTGCTCGCCGAGCTGCGCACGGCACCGCCCGACCTCGACGCCGGCACGCTCGCCGAGGCGGAGCGCATCGTGGGCGGGGCGGGCCTCGCGCCGGTGCGCCGGCTGGGACTCGGCGACGACGCCCCGCCGCCGGCGCAACGCGAACGCATCGACCACCTGCTGGCCCACTGGCGCTCGCTCGCGGAGTCGCCGCTGACCGACCGCCACACCGCCGACCTGTGCCGTGGCGTCGTACGCAGCGTCGAGGGGGCGGCATCCGGTCTTCTGACCGCGGATGCCGGTGAGGCGGGCGACGGGAGCGTCGCCGCGTCGGATGCCGTGCTCTCGGGCGGTCCGGCCTAGGCGAGACGAAAGCGGCATCCGGTCCCGGGAGGATCGGATGCCGCTTCGTCAGAACTCGGCCGAGGGACTGCCGGGACTGCCGCGTCGGATGTCGTGCTTGCGTCTGGTCCAGCGCAGGGCCGCCGGGATGACCGAGAACAGCAGGCCGAGGCCGGACAGGCCGAGCTGGATCAGCAGGAGTCGATCCAGCGGGACGCCCCGGTCGCCGACGGCCACGAACTGCCGCGCGGCCAGCACCGTCACGGCCAGCAGCAGGAGAACGCCGAGCATCCACCACCGCGCGTTGTTGCGGCGGTTGTTGAACGACACGAGCGAGGTGATCTGCACCAGCAGCACCGTCACCAGCGCGCCGAAGACGCACCAGAAGACGATGTCGGCGGCGGTGCTCACGGTCTCGGCGGGCCGTGAGGCGTCGACCTCGCGCACGATCGCCTCGATGTCGGGGTCGATCGACTGCCGGATGACGAACAGGTACCCCACGGCGATGGCGCCGACGACCAGGCTCAGCACCCAGCAGATCTGCGCGAGGCGCACGCCCGCGGGCGGCGGCATCTTGACCATGACCGGTGCCGCCGCCTTGTCGTGCAGTGCGGGGCGCTCCGGCTTCGCGGCCTTGGCGGGCGGTTCGTACGCCGGCGGTGCCGGCGAGCGGCGCACCTGGGCCTGCGGGGCGGACGCGCCGGAACGGCGGGTGAGCTCGTGAGAGCCCACCCGCCGTTCCGAGGGCGTGTCAGAGGGTGTCATCCGACGTGTCTTCGATGACGACGTCGTTGCCCGAGTCGAACACGACGGTGGTGTCCTCGTCGACCGAGGTGTCGACCGTCGTGTCGGTGGTGTCGTTGAACGAACCGTCGACGGCGACATCCGTCGAGGAGTCGTTCGCGGAGTCGGTGAGATCGACGTCGGTGGAGTTGTCGGTCTCGGTGGTGGTCTCGGTCGTGTCGTTGTACGACCCGTCGATGTCGGTGTTGGTCTCGTCGTTGCCGATGTTGACGTCGTTGCCCGCGTCGATGTTCGTCGAGTTGTCGAGCGTGGTGTCCTGGTCGACGTCGTTGCCGGCCGCGACCGCCTTGTCGCCCGAGGCGACGACGGCTTCGTTGCCGAAGGTCTGGTTCACGTCGCCGTTGGCCCAGATGTTCTGGTTCACGCTCTGGTCGACGATGGTGTCGCGGTCGTCGATGTGCGTGTACGACAGCTGCGTGGTGATCGTCTTGATCTCCTTGACCACCGGATTCCACTCCGGCTTGGGTGCGACGGGCACCGGCGCGGGCTGCGTGTTCACCACCACATGGGGCTTCTCGGCGATGACCGGGGCGACCGAGCAGACGTCCGCGTAGGAGACGTTGTTCAGTCCGCGCGCCGCCATCGCGCCCTCCGGATCCTCCTCGAACTCGGCGGCGGCCTCCGGATCGCGCAGGAGGCTCAGGATGAATTCGATCAGCGCATCTGCCATGGTCGCCAGCGTGACGCTCATTGGGGTCTCCTCACGGTTGTTCCTTGGGATCGACGTTAGGTCGACGGGGTCTGTGTCCGCGTCGGGGGGAACCCCCATAGCGCGGGACGGGTCATAGGGGTTTGACGGATGCCAGGACCCGGGCGGGTCGTCGGGCCTCGACGGGCGGCTCCGACGGCGGGTCGGCGCCGTGCGCGTCGTCGTCCAGGGCCATGCGCAGACGGGCCATCAGGTCGGAGCGCGAGGTGGCTCCCAGGCGGCGGCGGATGCGGGCGATGTGGTGCTCGGCGGTGCGGGGAGAGATGAAGATCGTCTCGCCGATCTCGGCGTAGGTCTTGCCCTGCAGCACGAGCGCCGCCACCTCGCGCTCGCGGTCGCTCAGGACGCCGGTGCTCTCGGCGGCCCGCGGGGGGAGAGGGATCGGGCCGGTGTCGGCGACGGCCGCGGCCGGAGCCTCCACCCGCTCGCGAGGGTGCAACTGGCGGGCGCAGGCCAGCAGGCGCGCGATGACGCGGCGGTCGGTGGACTTGCTCGCGCCGTGACTGGCCAGGCGCGCGCCGTCCCAGGCGAAGCCGCAGGCGGCGAGGCCCTCGGCCGCCTCCTCGATGGCATCCGCGTCGACGGCGCCGGTGAGCACGTCGGTCCATACCCGGCCGGCGCGCGCGAGACGCGCGGCGAGGGGGGAACGCTCGGCGGCCGACCGCAGCGCGCGGGCGTGCACCGTCAGTTCTTCGGGGCTGCCCAGCAGGATGCTGGCGTGCAGTCCCGACCACTGCAGGCTCGTCGCCCACAGCGCCGGCTGCCCGAGTCCGCTCAGGATCCGCTCGGCCTGCGCGAGCTGCGAACGCACGGCGCCGAACTCGCCGACGCGTGCGGCGGCGACGGCGAACTCGCCGAGGGGGATCAGGGTGAACAGGTCGACCTGCACCCGCAGCAGCGAATCCTGCGCGCGCTGCCAGACCGGCGCGAGCTCGGACGGCTGGCCGTTGCGTCGCACGAGCGCGAGCTCGACGGCGTCGGCGATCAGGCGGTCCCTGACGGCGAGGGTTCGTCCGCTGGTCGCCGCGCGCAGGGCCTTCTCCGCCTCGGCGTGGTGCTCGCGCTGCATGGCGACCCACGCCCGCCACAGCAGCAGTCGGGGCGCGGCCCACGCTCCGCCCTGATGACCCGCGACGGCGGCGTCCAGAACGCGTTGCGCGACAGCCGCTTCGCCCAGGTGCAGGGCGACGAGAGCGGCGATCACGGCGGGCAGCTCGGGCAGCGGAGCGTCGCTGCCCGACGCGGTGTACATCTCGCTCGCCCGCACGAGGTCCTGCAACCCGTGGTGATCGTCGGTGTCGAGCGTCGCCCGCAGTCCCCGCGACAGCAGCTCCAGAGACACGCCGTGCGCCGTCGGGATCGTCCGGGTGGCGGCGGGCGCCGGGGCGTCGGCGGGGTCGGCGTGACCTGCGCCGGCCGCGGCGATCAGCCACTTGGCCCGGCTCTCGGGGGTCGTCGGCATGCCGCCCGCGTACACCCGCGCACCGAGATCCATGTCCCCGCGCGTCGCCCAGACGGCGGCGGCCATGTCGAGGGCCTCGTCGCCGGGCGCATCGTCGCCGGCGAGCAGTCGGTCGACGAACGACCCCGCCGCATCCACATCGCCCAGGGCCCACGCGGCGCGAGCTCGTCGCAACGCCAGGCTCCGCGGCGAGGCGCCGGCACGGTCGGCCGCCTCGAAGAGCTCGGCGGCCTTCGCGGGGTCGCGCGGGAGCTCGCGATCGCCGTCGGCGAGCAGGGCGGATGCCACCCGCGCGTCGGTCGCGCCGCCGAGCAGCGCCTGTACGGAGGCGGCGTCGCGCACGAGCCGCGCCGAGTACAGCTCGAGCAGGCGGTCGGCCGTGAGCCGCGCCCGCACCGCATCGCGCACGAGGGGGACCGTGCGACCGCCGCGCTGCAGCAGGCCCGCGTCGTAACCGGCGGCGCAGGCGGGCCCGGCGCTGACGTCGAGCGCGGAACTCTCGTCGAGGCACAGCGCCTCGACCGCGAGACGCAGCGAGGGGTCGAGCGAGTCGATGCGGTGCGAGACGAGGTCGTACAGCGACTGGGCGATCTCATCGTGATCGCACCGCCCGTCGCAGAGGGCTTCACCGTGCAGCATGAGCGCTTCGGCGGTCAGCCACGCCAGGCCGCCGGTGGCCTCGAGCAGTCGCGCGATGCAGGCCCTCGCGGCCTCGGTCGCCTCGCCGTCGAGATGCGCCGCGACGTCGGCCATCGACACGTGCCCGAGCAGTGCGGGCGGCTGATGCCGCTCGATGTCGTCGACCAGTGCGCGCAACGTCGCGGATTCCGGGTCGGGACGGGTGGAGAGGATGACGGTGGCGGTGCCCGCGCGCAGGCGCTCGGTCAGCGCGCTCAACGTCGCGTCGTCGAGCAGGTGGGCGTCATCGACGACGATGACGGAGCCCTGCCTCGACGGCAGGTCGGCGAGGTGGGTCAACGCGACGGGGGAGGCGCCGGCGGCACGCAGCGCCGTGAAGAGGTGCCGCAGCACGCGCGACTTACCGGAGCCCGCCGTCCCGACGACCGCGAGCGGAGTCGGGTCGGCGGCGGCGACGAAGGCGTCGAGGAGACCGCGGGCGACGCGTGGCAACAGCAGCGACTCGAGGTCGCCGTGGGCAGCATCGGAGGACGTGTTCGAGATCGACATCGGTGGTGCTCTCGTTCCGACGGGCGCGCGTCAGGGCGTGGGCTCGACGGAAGAGGTCGACACGGGCTCGGGCGAGGTCGACTCGGCCGGCTCCTCGGCAGGGGGAGACGAGGTTTCGGCGGGAGGTGCCGGGTTCTCGGTCGACGGCTCCGGCTGCGGCTCCTGAGTCGTGGGCGGATCGGTCGACGGGTCCGTGGCGGGCGTCTCGGTCCCCGGCGCGGTGGTTCCCGCGTCGGTGGGGGACGGCTCCGAAGTCGTCGGCTGCGTCGAGGGGCTTTCGACGGGTGCGGCGGTCTGGGACGCCTCGGACGACGACGACGGCTGCGTGGCCGGAGCCGGATTCGACGCATTCCCGCTGCCGCCTCCGTTGCCGCCGCCGCCACCGGAGCTCTGCTGCTGCTGCGACGGCGCCGCCGAGGGGCTGCGCTGCTCCGCGGCCTGCGGAGTGAGTCGCTGCGGGGTGCGGCGGCGCTCCTCGCTGCGGTTCTCCGTGCGCGGCTGCTCGGGGGCGGCGGCGTCCTGCGGTGCGGCGGGCTGCTCGGCGACGGGCTGCGCCTGGGGGGCGGCGATGCTCGCCGGAGGCTGCGAGGGGAGGTCGAGCGGGTCGAACAGGCGCACGTCGAGGTCGGCCGCGAGCGGCTGCGAGGTGACACCGCCGAGGCCGGTGCGCGCCAGGATGCCGACGCCCAGTGCGGGCACGCTGATGACGCCGACGCTCACCGTCAGGACCGCCACGCCCGCCGCGACGTACGCGGTGGCGGGGACTCGACGAAACCAGGGGGCGCGCTTGTGCACCCGCTCCCCGGAGAAGCCGGGCTCCGCGGCGGTGTCGTCGTCATCCTCATCGTCGTCGACGACAGGTGCGTGCTCGTCGACGACGGCGAGCTCGAACAGCGCGGGGGTCTCCTCGGCGACGCCGACCGCCGCGGTGCGGGCGGCACCGAGCGCGATGATCGCCTTCGGGTCGGCGTCGATGGCGATGGGGCGGTCGAAACGCTCGGACAGCAGTTGCGCAACGCGCGGGATGCGCGAGGTACCGCCGGTGAGCAGGATCGCGTCGAGGTCGTCGGCGGTCAGGCCCGACTGCTCCAGGGCGATCTCCATCACCTCGACGGTGCGCTCGATCTCCGGTTCGATCATGTCCTCGAACTCGGCGCGGGTCAGACGCACGGCGCCGTGCCCGTCGCCGATGAGCACCGGAACGACGGCCTCCCCGTCGAACGACAGCGACTCCTTCGCATCGACGCACTCGCGTCGCAGCGATGCGACCGCCATGCGCAGACCTGCGTCGCTCTGCACGCCGGCGAGGGCGGATGCCGGGATGCCGGCGGCGCGAACCGTGTGGCGCAGCACGATGTCGTCGAAGTCGGCGCCGCCGAGGTCGGGGATGCCGACCGGGCTGCCGACGAAGTCGACCCGGCCGTCGGCGGCCTTCTGCAGGATGACGGTGTCGAACGTGCCGCCGCCGAAGTCGTAGACGGCCAGGGCCCGGCCGGTGTCGAGGGGATGCGTCGCTTCGTAGTGGCGTGCGGCGGCCTCGGGTTCGGTGATGACCTGCACGTCGCTCCAGCCGAGCCGTCCGATGGCGTCCTGGACGAGCTGCGTGCGGTACTCGCCCCAGGTGACGGGGACCGAGACGGCGATGCCCGCGGGGTGCTGGCCCTCGCGCTCGACGGCGGTGCCGATCACCCACCCGACGACGAGGGCGTAGAGGTCTTGCGGTGAGAAGCGACGGTCGCCGGCGACGATGGGCACGTCGTCGCCGATGCGCCGTTTGAACTCCCGCACGAGACGCTCGGGCTGCGCCGTACCGCGCCGCTCCGCCGCATCGCCGAACAGCAGTCCGCTGTCGGAGATGAAGACGGTCGTCGGTGTGCTGTCGGCGTTGCGCCCGAGCGGCAGCGGCGCTGCCAGCAACGCTCCGTCCGGAGCGGAGCGCGCGGTCGCAGCCGCGGTCCTGCTCGTTCCGACATCGATCGCCAAGTAGTACGGCGTAGCCATGTGTTCCGACCCCCCGAAGGCGCGCAGGAACGCCGCACGGCACCCCTGTGTCCCCCGACTCTGCGGGCTCGTCAACGAGCCCGTTCGTGTTCCATCGGCCCGTGCCCCCTGCACGCTGCCGACGCTGTGCCAGAAGTGTTGCACACCGGGAAAGAGAGCGAAAGGGCACCGCCGACGGCTATGCACGATCACGCAGAGATGCAATACTTCGCACGATCCGGCGGCCCGCGGGTGGATTGCGCGATGCGTCCGCGCTGGTCGTTCTCCGACCCGCCGCCGTGCGGGCTCGGAGTTGGCACTCGCATTGCACGAGTGCCAACCGTTCTCTAGACTCGTGTTAGCACTCTCCCCGCGTGAGTGCTGACAAGTCTTCTGTAACGAGAAAGAGGTAGACCGTGTCGGTTTCCATCAAGCCGCTCGAGGACCGCATCGTCATCAAGCAGGTCGAGGCTGAGCAGACCACCGCGAGTGGTCTCGTCATCCCCGACACCGCCAAAGAGAAGCCGCAGGAGGGCGAAGTCGTCGCCGTCGGCCCCGGCCGCATCGACGACAACGGCAACCGTGTCCCCCTCGACGTCGCCGTCGGCGACCGCGTGCTCTACAGCAAGTACGGCGGCACCGAGGTCAAGTTCGGCGCCGAAGAGTACCTCGTGCTCTCGGCTCGCGACGTCCTGGCGGTCGTCGTCCGCTGACCGCGTGACTCTCACGGAGACCCCGGATGCCGTGGCATCCGGGGTCTTCGTCGTTCTCGGACTCATCGGTGGACGGATGCCGCGACTCCGGCGCCGTGGACCTTTCGCGCCCGTGTTCGGGCGACGCCCCCGGCAGGAAATCGCGGATGCTCGGCGGCTCGCATCCATGGCGCGCGCATAGGCTGGGTCGGTGACCCCCGCTCCTCCCGCTTCCACAGGCGGGAGCACGCGCGGCGCGCTCTTCGCGCTCGGCGCCTACCTGCTGTGGGGCGTGCTGCCCATCTACTTCCTGCAGCTCAAGCCGACCGACCCCTTCGAGGTCGTCGCGTGGCGCATCATCCTGGCGTTCGCGTTCTGCCTGCTGCTGCTGACGGTGATGCGGGTGTGGCGTCCGTTCCTCGTGATCGTGCGTCAGCCGCGTCTGATGGCGCTCACCGCGGTCGCCGGGGTGCTCATCTACGTCAACTGGCAGACGTACCTGATCGGGGCGCTCACCGGCCACGTCATCGAGACGAGCCTCGGGTACTTCATCAACCCGATCGTGACCGTGCTGCTCGGCGTCGTCGTGCTGCGCGAGCGCCTGCGCGTGCTGCCGTGGATCGCGATCGGCATCGCCGTCGCCGCGGTCGTCGTCATCGTGGTCGGCTACGGCGCGTTCCCCTGGATCGCCCTGACGCTGGCGTTCTCGTTCGGCTTCTACGGTCTCGTGAAGAAGCAGATCGGTCCCGCCGTGGATGCCGTGAGCGGTCTGACCCTCGAATCGTTCTGGCTCCTTCCGGTCGCCGTCGTCCAGCTCATCGTCGTCGCGAACGTCACGGGCATCACCCTCGGCAACGAAGGGGTGCTGCACACGGTCCTGCTGCTGGCGGCCGGGGCGGTCACCGCCGTGCCGCTGCTGCTGTTCGCTTCGGGAGCTCGGCGCGTGCCGCTCACCGTGATCGGGCTGCTGCAGTTCGTCGCGCCGGTCATCCAGTTCGTCATCGGCGCGTGGGTGCTGCACGAGCCGATGACACCGGAGCGCTGGGTCGGCTTCGCGCTGGTCTGGGCCGCCCTCGCGCTGCTGAGCGTGGATTCGCTCGTGGCTTCCCGGCGGCATCGACGCGCCGTCGACGACGTGCCCGAACCCGTCTGAACCGCGGGATCCTGCGTTTCGCGGCCCGTCGTTGCCGCGCGAAAGTAACGATTGGGTCGCGTAATCGACCGTTAACACATTGCAACAACGGGGCCACAGGGGCGCGGTTAGGTTTGTGACAATCCGCGGGGGTTCCTCCGCGCGGTTCCTACTCACCAAGGAGCACCCATATGAGTGTCCTCTCCCGTTCGCGCACCGCGAAGATCATCGGCGGCCTCGCCGTGGTCGGCGTCAGCGCGCTCGTCCTCGCCGGTTGTTCCGGCAGCAGCACCCCCGCCGAGACCGGCGACGCTGCCGGCGGCGGCGACTTCCCGATCGACTGCAACGCGGCCGAGCCGGCTTCGTACACGCCCGACTACTCCTCGACGTCGACCGGCCCCGCGACCGACCTGACGTACAACATCGGCACGGCTCTGCCCGTCACCGGCAACCTCGCGTTCCTCGGCCCGCCCGAGATCGCCGGCACCGAGTACGCCGCGTCCGAGATCAACGCCGCCAACAAGGGCGTGCAGATCAACCTCATCCAGGGCGACTCGGGCGACACCGACAACAAGGCCTACGAGACCGAGATCCCGCGCCTGCTGGGCGCCGGTGCCACCGCCATCGTCGGCGCGGCCTCCTCGGGCACGTCGCTGCAGTTCATCGACCAGGTCATCGCGGCCAACGCCGTGCAGATCTCGCCGGCCAACACCTCCGCGGCGTTCACCGGCTACGACGACAAGGGCCTGTACTGGCGGACTGCTCCCTCCGACGTCCTCCAGGGTGAGGTTCTCGGCAACCTGATCGCCTCCGAGGGCAACGAGACCCTCGGCATGATCGTGCTGAACGACTCCTACGGCACCGGCCTCGCGTGCTTCACCAAGAAGGCCTTCGAGAACGCCGGCGGATCCGTCGTCGCGACGAGCCTCTACAACACCGGTGACACCAACTTCTCGGCGCAGATCGAAGACGTGCTGGCCCAGTCGCCCGACGCGATCGCCCTGATCACGTTCGACGAGGTGTCGACCATCATCCCCGACATCACCGCGAGCGTCAGCCCCGACAAGCTCTTCTTCGTTGACGGCAACCTGAAGAACTTCGGCGACCAGTTCCCCACCGGCACGCTCGCCGGCGCCAAGGGCACCTACCCCAGCGTCGACCCCGACTCGACGGCGACGTTCCGTTCGTCGCTGGAGTCGTTCTGGTCCGGCAAGGGTCAGCCCGCGCTCGAGGACTTCACCTACGCCCCCGAGTCCTACGACTCGGTCGTGCTGCTCGCCCTCGCGGCGCTGAAGGCCGGCTCGGCTGCCGGTCCCGACGTCGCGGCCAACCTGCAGGCGGTCTCCGGCGGCAGCGGCAGCGGCACCAAGTGCGCGACGTACGCCGAGTGCGCCGACATCATCATCGGTGGTGGCGAGGCCGACTACGACGGCGTCTCCGGCCCGATCACCTTCGACGAGGTCGGCGACCCGACCGAGGCGACGATCGGTGTCTTCGAGTACGGCGACGACAACAACTACAGCTGGCTCCGCGCCGGTTGATCGGTTCCTTCTGAAGGGCCCCGGGACGTCGGTTCCGGGGCCCTTCTTCTGCGCGCGAGCCCAGGGCGCAGGCCGTCGCCCGGCCTCCAGTGCGGCGCGACGGGGGACGCACGGGCCGGTTGGATCGGCGGCACGGTGCCGCCCGGGTTCCTGGCATGCGCGCGCCGTGGTGGCATCCGGCAACCGGTCTTCGCACAGTGTCGTCGAGCTCGAGCACCTCGCTGGCGAAGCTGCGAGTCTCGCGTTCCAGCGAGCTCGGTGACGTGCCCGTTCACGGATGCCGTGCGACCCACGTCCTCCCGCTGACGCGCGACGTCGCACGGCTCGGCGCGGCACTATGCGGCGGGCCAGGGTGCGGCATGCTTCGGCACGGCGGGGGAGGACGACCCGCTCGGCGAAGCCGCCCTGCGTTTGCGGCAGATGCAGCGCCCGGGCGCAGCGCGCCTCATACGGCGCGTCTCGGCGCAGCGCGCCTGGTACGGCGCGCACCGGTGCAGCGCGCCTGGTACGGCGCGCATCGGCGCAGCGCGCCTCCCGCACGGTGAGCCTGGGCGCGGCCGGCAGGGCCGGAGCGAGTCGCCCCTCACGGACCGCGACGCAGCAGGCGATCGCGCCCCGAGAGCGCCCCGCAGCAACGGAAACGCCCCGCAGCAACGGAAACGGCCCGAGCCCCCGAAGGGGCCCGGGCCGATCCGTCGCGGACGCGCGGCTCAGGTGCCGAGCGTGCCCAGGTACAGGCCGATGACGGCCGGGTCGTCCATCAGCTCGCGACCGGTGCCGGTGTAGGCGTCGCGGCCCTGGTCGAGCACGTAGCCGCGGTCGCAGATCTGCAGGCAGCGGCGGGCGTTCTGCTCCACCATGATGCAGGTCACGCCCGCCTTGTTGATCTCCGAGACGCGGATGAACGCCTCGTCCTGACGCACCGGCGACAGTCCCGCCGACGGCTCGTCGAGCAGCAGCACCTTCGGGTCCATCATGAGCGCGCGGCCCATGGCGACCATCTGGCGCTCACCGCCCGACAGGGAGCCGGCGCGCTGCTTCAACCGCTTGGCGAGGTCGGGGAAGATGCTCGTGACGAAGTCGACGCGCTCGGCGAACCCCTTCGGCCGCTGGTAGAGACCCATCTGCAGGTTCTCGGCGATCGTCAGGCTGGGGAAGACGTTGTTCGTCTGCGGCACGAAGCCGACGCCCTTCGCGACGAGCTTGTTGGCCCGGAGCCCCGTGATCTCTTCGCCGTCGAGGATGACCGCGCCCGAGCGCACCTTCACCTGTCCGAAGATCGCCTTGAGCATGGTCGACTTGCCGGCGCCGTTGGGGCCGATGATGCCGATCAGCTCGCCGGGGGCGGCGGTGAGGTTGGCGCCGTTGAGGATGTTCACCCCGGGCAGGTACCCGGCGTGCACATCGCGGAGCTCGACAACGTTGCCGGTCATCGACCGTCCTCCTTCTCGTGCGACGACGGCGACGAGTCGCTGTCGATCGCGGCGTCGACCTGCTGTGCGGTCTCGAGCAGTTCCGCCGCGGCCGCCGAATCGACGGTGCCCTCGTGGCGGCCCGTGACGACGCCGAGGTCGACGTCCTGGTGGGCGCCGAGATAGGCGTCGATGACGGCCTGGTCCTTCATCACCGTGTCGGGCGGTCCCTCGGCCACGATCTTGCCCTCTGCCATCACGACGACCCAGTCGGCGATGTGGCGCACCATGTGCATGTCGTGCTCGACGAACAGCACGGTCATGCCCAGGTCTTTCAGGTCGAGGATGTGGTCGAGCAGCGACTGCGTGAGCGCCGGGTTGACGCCGGCCATCGGCTCGTCGAGCATCACCAGCGTGGGGTCGCTCATGAGCGCGCGAGCCATCTCGAGCAGCTTGCGCTGACCACCCGACAGCGAGGCGGCGAAGTCGGCCTCCTTGGCATCCAACTTGAACCGCTTGAGCAGCTCGCGCGCCTTCGCGTCGTTGTCGGCCTCCTGCTTGCGCCAGACGAAGGGGAGGATGCTGGAGAACAGCCCCTCGCCCTTCTGCTTGGTCGCCCCGAGCTTCATGTTCTCGAGCACGGTGAGAAGGCCCAGCGCCTTGGTGAGCTGGAACGTGCGCACCTGGCCCATGCGGGCCGCCTTGAACGCGGGGATGCCGGCGAGGTTCTTGCCGTCGAACGACCACTGCCCGCTGTTGGGCTTGTCGAAGCCCGTGAGCAGATTGAACAGGGTCGTCTTGCCGGCGCCGTTGGGGCCGATCAGCGCCGTGATGGCGTTTCGCGGGATCTCGAGGTGCTCGACGTTGACGGCGGTGTTGCCGCCGAAGTCGCGGCGGACGTTGTCGGCGATGATGATCGGGTCGACCTTGGCGACGCCCGGTCCCACCTCGCCCTTGTGCAGCCCGGTCGCCTTCACCCGCGGCGCCGAAGCGCTGGGTGCGACGGGCGTGGACTCATCGGACAAAGGTCATCTCCTTCTTGCTGCCCAGGATGCCCTGGGGGCGGAAGATCACGAGCAGCATCAGTGCGACGCCGACGATGACGAAGACGAGCATCTGCGACTGATCGGCGGTGAGGAACGGCAGCAGTCCGATGGAGGACAGCGCCGGCAGGAGGTTCGACAGGAACGCGCGCACGACCCAGAACAGCACGGCGCCGAGCACCGGGCCGAAGATCGTGGCCGCGCCGCCGAGCAGCAGCGCCGTGTAGACGAAGAACGTCTGCGACGTGACGTACACGTTCGGGTTCACGTTCGTGTCCATGGCGGTGATGATGCCGCCGGCGGCGATGATCACACCGCCGATGACGAGCGCCTGCATCTTGAAGGCGAAGACGTTCTTACCGAGCGCGCGCACGGCATCCTCGTCTTCCCGGATGCCGCGGATGACACGCCCCCACGGGCTGCGCATCAGCATCCACACCAGCAGCACCGCCACGGCGACGGCGAGCAGGCCCAGGATGATGACGTACCAGCGGTTGGCGTTGTAGGTCCACGGGCCGAAGCCGTAGTCGCCCTGCGGGAGGGGGTTGTTCTCGCCGCGCCAGCCCGACTGGAAGTTGAACAGGCCGTCGGCCGAACCGGTGACGCTGCGGAAGGTCGAGGTCAGGAAGACCAGGCGCAGGATCTCGGCGGCGGCGATCGTGACGATGGCGAGGTAGTCGCCGCGCAGACGCAGTGTCGGGATGCCCATGATGAGCGCGAACACCACGGCCGCGGCGAAACCGATCAGCGCCGCGATCGGCCACGCGAGACCGAACGTCAGGATCGAGATCGCGAAGCCGTAGGCGCCGATGGCCATGAAGCCGGCGACACCCATGTTGAGCAGGCCCGCGAAGCCGAAGTGCATCGACAGGCCGATGGCGGCGAGGGCGTATCCGAACGTGGCCGGCGCGAGGATCTGCGACGCGGTGTTGGAGAGGATCTGCAGGAAGTCCATGGTGTACCTACCCGATTCGCTCTCGGCGGCCGAGGATGCCCTGCGGCCGGAAGAGGAGGATGACGATGAGCACGACAAGGGCGCCCACATACTTCATGTCGGAGGGGATCCACAGCGTGGACACCTCGACGAGGAGGCCGACGACGATCGAGCCGATGAGGGCGCCGAACGCCGTCCCGAGCCCGCCGAGCACGACGGCGGCGAACATGAGCAGCAGGATGCCGGAGCCCATGTCCCAGCGGATGCCGGGCCGGAAGTAGGCCCAGAGCACGCCCGCCAGACCGGCGAGGGCGGATGCCAGTACCCACACGATGCGCACGACGTTGTCGACGTCGATGCCCGAGGCCGCCGCCAACGACGGGTTGTCGGACACCGCGCGCGTGGCGCGGCCGAGGCGCGTGCGGGTCAGCCACCACGCGAACGCACCGATGACGACGATCGAGATCGCCATGCTCGTGACATCGGTGACGCTGATGCGCACCGGTCCGAGTCCCGGGATGATCTCGCTGGAGGCGCCGGGGAGCTGCTGCGTGCCGCCGCCGATGAAGATCTGGAAGATATAGCGCAGTGCGAGCGACAGACCGATCGAGACGATCATGAGCTGCACGATGCCGAGACCGCGTCGTCGCAGAGGCCGCCAGATGCCGGCATCCATGGCGAGTCCGAACAGACCCGACAGGATGATCGCCAACGGAATGGCCACCCAGATCGACCACCCGGTCCCGGCGCTGAGGAACAGCGCGGCGATGGCCCCGAAGGTCACCATCTCACCGTGTGCGAAGTTCGACAGGCCCGTCGTGCCGAACACGAGGGAGAGGCCGATGGCGGCGAGGGCGAGCATGAGGCCGAAGTTCAGGCCATTCACCGTGCGCGAGAGCAGCTGGTCGACGAAGCTCGTCGTCTGCCGCTCGGCGGCTCCGAGGGTGAAGTTGCTCGAGACGGTGCTCGAGCTTCCGAACTCCACCGTGCGCTCGAACTCCGACCCGTCGGGGACCGAGATGCCCGACAGCGACGTGCGGTCGAGTTCCAGCGTCCAGGTGCCCTCCTTCGTCGGGACCTTGATCGTGGCGCGACCGCGCTCGTCGGTCGTGCCCTCGCCGGTGAAGGAGCCGTCGGTGGCGGTCACCTTCGCCTGCGCGACGGGCTCGCCCTCGGAACGGACGTTGACGTTGATCGAGTAGGGAAGATCCTCATCGCCGACGGCTGCCATCGATGCCGGGGCGAGCCCGAACACCAGTGCGGCAGCGAAGAACCCTGACAACAGCGTCAAGATCGAACGTCGACGGCGAGGCATCCTCGGGGATGCTTGCCGAGTGGTCACGGAACCTCCTGGTCATTCAGCGACGTGGCCCGTCGCCGCCCGGACACCGTAGTCCGGGAATATTGCCGCGGTGTTTCTCCGGCGGCAGTCGATGCCAGAACGATACCCGTCGCGCCGCTCATCGCCGCATACTGCGTTGCCGAGCCGTCCGCGGTGATGCGGAATGAGGGTTGTGGCCCCGTTCGGGGCTGCGGTATATCGCGCGGGCGGGAAGAAAACAATGCCGCGCGGCGCTTAGACTTTCAGGCGGAGCGCGCAGCGCGCGCACCGGCCGACGACGTCCCTTTTCACCACAGGCGCCGCGCGCGCAGGAGGACCCATGGAGCAGCACGACCCCTTCGGTTTCATCGGACTGACCTATGACGACGTCCTGCTCCTGCCGGGGCACACCGACGTCATCCCGAGCGAGGCTGACACGTCGTCGCGTCTGACCCGCCGCATCACGGTGGCGACTCCTCTTCTCTCCAGTGCCATGGACACCGTCACCGAGGCGCGCATGGCCATCGCCATCGCGCGCCAGGGCGGCATCGGCATCGTGCACCGCAACCTCTCGATCGACGACCAGGCCGGCATCGTCGACCAGGTCAAGCGCAGCGAGTCGGGCATGGTCTCCGATCCCATCACCACGAACCCGGATGCCACCGTGGCCGAGGTCGACGCGATGTGCGCGCAGTACCGCATCTCGGGTCTGCCGGTCGTCGACGCCGACGGCGTGCTCGTCGGCATCATCACGAACCGCGACATGCGTTTCGTCTCCGGCTTCGAGCGCCAGACCACCAAGGTCAAGGACGTCATGACGAAAGACGGCCTGATCACCGGGCACGTCGGCATCCACGCCAACGACGTCATCGCCACCTTCGCCAAGCACCGCGTCGAGAAGCTGCCGCTCGTCGACGACGAAGGCAAGCTCGCCGGTCTCATCACCATCAAGGATTTCGACAAGAGCGAGAAGTACCCGCTCGCCACCAAGGACGACCAGGGTCGCCTGCGTGTGGGCGCCGCCATCGGCTTCTTCGGCGATGCGTGGCAGCGCGCCGAAGCGCTGCGCGACGCGGGTGTCGACGTGCTCGTCGTCGACACCGCCAACGGCCAGTCGGCCGGCGTCATCGACATCGTGCGCCGCCTCAAGGCCGACGAGTCCTTCGCCCACATCGACGTTATCGGCGGCAACGTCGCCACCCGCGAGGGCGCTCAGGCCCTGATCGACGCGGGAGTGGATGCCGTGAAGGTCGGCGTCGGACCGGGCTCGATCTGCACGACCCGCGTCGTCGCCGGCGTGGGCGTGCCGCAGGTCACCGCGATCTACGAGGCCGCGCAGGCGGCGATCCCCGCGGGCGTGCCCGTGATCGCCGACGGTGGTCTGCAGTACTCGGGCGACATCGCCAAGGCGCTCGTCGCCGGAGCCGACACCGTCATGCTCGGCTCGCTCCTCGCGGGCACCGACGAGTCGCCGGGCGAGATCGTCTTCCAGGGCGGCAAGCAGTTCAAGCAGTACCGCGGCATGGGCTCGCTCGGTGCGCTGCAGACCCGCGGCAAGAAGACGTCGTACTCGAAGGACCGCTACTTCCAGGCCGACGTGCCCAGCGATGACAAGCTCATCCCCGAGGGCATCGAGGGGCAGGTTCCCTACCGCGGTCCCGTCGCGGCCGTGGCCTACCAGCTCATCGGCGGCCTGCGTCAGTCGATGTTCTACGTCGGGGCGCGCACCGTCGAAGAGCTGAAGGCGAAGGGCAAGTTCGTACGCATCACCTCGGCGGGCCTGAAGGAGTCGCACCCGCACGACGTGCAGATCGTCGTCGAGGCGCCGAACTACAAGAAGTAGAGCGCTTCTCGCGAAGGGCCGGGCGCATGATCGCCCGGCCCTTCGCCGTGCCCGGACGCGGGGCTACGCTGAGCGCATGATCGGGCGGACACGGCATCCCGAGGCATCCGTCTCGGCTCGGCGCACGGAGGCGTTCACCGACGGCGTGTTCGCCATCGCGGCGACGCTGCTCGTGCTGGGGCTGACGGATCAATCCCTGGGATCGCCGGCCAACAACGGTGAACTCACGAATGCGCTCGTCGATCTGGCGCATCCCGTGTTCTCGTTCGTGATCAGCTTCCTCATCCTGTGTCTGATGTGGGTCACGCACGTGCGGCAGTTCGAGTACATCGCCCGCATCGACAGCACCGGTATGTGGATCAACAGCTTCCGCCTGCTGTTCGTCGTCCTCGTGCCCTTCACCTCGTCACTCAACACCACCTACGCCGATCTGCTGCTCGGGCGGGTGCTGCTGCCGGTGAACTTCTTCCTCGCGATCCTGCTCGGGTGGGTGCAGTGGGTGTGGGCCGTGCGGTCGGGGGCGATCCCCGGTCTGACGTCCGCCGACGCGCGCCGGGTGGGCCGGGCAGGGCTCAGTGCCGTCATCATCAGCGCGATCGTGATGGCCGCGAGTCCGTGGCTCGGGTCCCTCGCATTCCTCCTGTTCGCCCTGGACGGCCTGCTGACCCGCGTGCTGCGCGGGTCGAACGACGTCGTCGACGCGGCCGATGCGCCCGCCGCCGGTGATGTCGGAGGGCGCGGGTAGGCTGGGCGGGTGACCATGGAGATCGATCTCGGCCGCGCCAAGCGCGCCCGCCGCGCCTACACCTTCGACGACATCGCCGTCGTGCCGTCGCGGCGCACGCGCAACCCCGAAGACGTCTCGACCGCGTGGACGATCGACGCGTTCCCGTTCGAGATCCCCGTTCTCGGCGCCCCGATGGACTCCGTGGTCAGCCCGCGCACGGCGATCGAGCTCGGCCGCCTGGGCGGTCTCGGCGTCCTCGACCTCGAGGGCCTGTGGACGCGTTACGACGACCCCGAGCCGCACCTCGCCGAGATCGCGACGCTCCCCGAGGCCGACGCGACGCGTCGCATGCAGCAGCTCTACTCCGAGCCGATCAAGCCCGAGCTCGTCCGCGACCGTCTCGCCGAGGTGCGCGCAGCGGGCGTCGTCGTCGCCGGCGCCCTCACGCCGCAGCGCACGCAAGACCTCTACGAGACCGTCGTCGCCGCCGGCGTCGACCTCTTCGTCATCCGCGGCACCACCGTGTCGGCCGAGCACGTCTCGAAGGTCGCCGAGCCGCTCAACCTCAAGAAGTTCATCTACGACCTCGACGTGCCCGTCATCGTCGGCGGCGCGGCGACCTACACCGCGGCGCTGCACCTCATGCGCACCGGCGCCGCCGGCGTGCTCGTCGGCTTCGGCGGGGGAGCGGCCTCCACCACCCGCGCGACCCTCGGCCTGCACGCCCCGATGGCCACGGCCGTCGCCGACGTCGCCGGCGCGCGTCGCGATTACCTCGACGAGTCGGGCGGACGCTACGTGCACGTCATCGCCGACGGCGGCGTGGGCACTTCGGGCGACATCGTCAAGGCGCTCGCCATGGGGGCGGATGCCGTCATGCTCGGCGTCGCGCTCGCTCGCGCGACCGACGCTCCCGGTCGCGGCTTCCACTGGGGTCCCGAGGCGCACCACGCCAAGCTCCCGCGCGGTCGCCGCGTCGCCGTCGACCGCGTCGGTCCGCTCGAGCAGATCCTGTATGGTCCCGCGCCCGTCGCCGACGGCACCGCGAACCTCGTCGGAGCGCTCAAGAAGTCGATGGCCACCACCGGGTACTCCGACCTCAAGGAGTTCCAGCGCGTCGAGGTCGTCGTCGCCCCCTACGGTCACTGAGCCGCCACCGCATGACGTCGACCCCCGCGACCGACCCGGCACCGCCGCAGATCTTCCCGCCCACGCTGCGGGAAGTCATGCTGCGACCGCGCTGGATCGCGCTACTGGCGTTCTCGCTGCTCGTCGCCGGTGTACTCGCGTGGCTGGGGCAGTGGCAGTTGGGTCGCGCCGTCGACACCGCCCCGCCCGAACCCGGCATGACCGAGGTCGTCCGACCCCTTTCCGAGGTTGTGCAGCCCGGCGACTATCTGCCCGAGCCACTCGTGGGGCAGCGGGTCGAAGTGAGCGGTACGTGGGTGGCATCCGACTTCATCGTCGTCTCCTCCCGGTTCAACGACGACGTCCAGGGGTACTGGGTCACCGGTCAGCTCCGTGTGGCGGGAACCGCCGAACCCACCTCGGTCGCCGTGGCAACCGGATGGACGCAGAACCTCGATCAGGCGAACGCCGCCGCCGACGAACTCGAACGCCAGGCCGGAGCCGACCCCGCGGCCGTGGTCGAGGTCACCGGACGCCTCATCTCCGACGAGGGGCCCTCCGTCCCGCCCGCCGGAGCCGACCCGCTGACCCTGGTGAAGATGTCGCCGGCGATGCTGCTGGGGCGTTGGCACGACATCGAGAACGTCGACGTCTACCGGCAGTACATCGCCTCGCAGACGGCGATCGGCCCGCTCGACGACATCGCCTCTCCGGCTCCCGACGAGCGCTCCCGCGTCAACTGGCTCAACATCTTCTACGCCGCGGAGTGGGCCGTCTTCGCCGGCTTCGCGCTCTACCTCTGGTACCGCCTCGCCCGCGACGCCTGGGAGAAAGAGGTCGAAGACCTCGAAGACGAGCAGGCCGAAGCCCTCGCGGCGGGGGCCGCGGCATCCCGCGACTAGACTGGCATCCATGCCCCGTGCCCCGAAGCTCGCCTCGTTCCCGGCGATCCGCGGAGCCCTGAAGTTCTACCAGATCTGCTCGATCATCACCGGTGTCGGCCTGCTGCTGCTGGTCGCCGAGATGATCCTGAAGTACACGCCCATTCACGTGGAGCTGTTCCTCGGCGGGTCCGGTGGCTTCCTGTGGTTCGCAGACGCCGTGCCCGGCCCCGACTGCCAGTGGTTCTCGCTATTCGTGCCCGGCGGCAGCGGCTGCGAGATCCTGTCGACCGGCGACGGCGTCAACGTCTCGCTCGCGATCCTCGTGGCGCACGGCTGGTTCTACGTCGTGTACCTCTTCTCGTGCTTCCGCGTGTGGAGCCTCATGCGGTGGCCGTTCCGCCGCTTCGTCTTCCTCGCCCTCGGCGGCGTCGTGCCGTTCCTCTCCTTCATCCTCGAGGTGCGCACCGCCCGCCGCGTGCGCGCCTACCTCGCCGAGCGCGAAGCCGCCCAGGCCGCCGCTCCCGTTCCCACCCCGGAAGGCAACCGGTGACCGAACAGACCGAAACGTCTCAGCGCCCCGTCCTCGTCGTCGACTTCGGCGCCCAGTACGCGCAGCTCATCGCGCGTCGCGTGCGTGAGGCCGGCGTGTACAGCGAGATCGTGCCGCACACCGCCACGGCCGACGAGATCGCCGCCAAGAACCCCGTCGGCATCATCCTGTCGGGCGGGCCGTCGTCGGTGTACGAAGACGGTGCTCCCAGCCTCGACACCGGCGTGTTCGACCTCGACGTGCCCACCCTCGGCATCTGCTACGGCTTCCAGGTCATGGCCAAGGCCCTCGGCGGCGAGGTCGCCAACACCGGACTCCGGGAGTACGGGGCGACGGATGCCACGGTGGTCACCGAAGGCACCCTGCTGCAGGGGCAGCCCGCCGAGCAGAACGTGTGGATGAGCCACGGCGATCAGGTCTCGCGCGCACCCGACGGCTTCGACGTGCTCGCCCGCACCGCGCACACGCCCGTCGCCGCCTTCGCGAACGACGCCCGTCGCATGTACGGCGTGCAGTGGCATCCCGAGGTCAAGCACTCCGACCACGGCCAGCACGTGCTCGAGAACTTCCTGCACAAGGCCGCGGGCCTGCCCGCCGACTGGAACAGCGGCAACGTCATCGCCGAGCAGGTCGAGCGCATCCGCCAGCAGGTCGGCACCGGCCGCGTCATCTCGGCGCTGTCGGGTGGCGTCGACTCCGCAGTGTCGACCGCTCTCGTGCACGAGGCCGTCGGCGACCAGCTCATCGCCGTGTTCGTCGACCACGGGCTGCTGCGCAAGGGCGAGCGCGAGCAGGTCGAGAACGACTACGTCGCCTCCACCGGCGTGAAGCTCATCACGGTCGACGCCCGCGAGACGTTCCTCGACGCCCTCGCCGGGGTCAGCGACCCCGAGCAGAAGCGCAAGATCATCGGCCGCGAGTTCATCCGCGCCTTCGAGAAGGTGCAGGCCGACCTCGTCGCCGAGGCGAAGGCCGAGGGGGAGCAGGTGCGCTTCCTCGTGCAGGGCACGCTCTACCCCGACGTCGTCGAGTCCGGCGGGGGCGCCGGAACCGCCAACATCAAGAGCCACCACAACGTCGGCGGCCTGCCCGAAGACCTGCAGTTCGAACTGGTCGAGCCGCTGCGAACCCTCTTCAAAGACGAGGTGCGCGCCATCGGCCGCGAGCTCGGCCTGCCCGAAGCCATCGTCGGCCGCCAGCCCTTTCCGGGGCCCGGTCTTGGCATCCGCATCGTGGGCGAGGTCACCGCTGACCGTCTCGAGATCCTGCGTGAGGCCGACGCCATCGCCCGCGCCGAACTGACCAAGGCCGGTCTCGACAATGAGATCTGGCAGTGCCCCGTCGTGCTGCTCGCCGACGTGCGCTCGGTCGGCGTGCAGGGCGACGGCCGCACCTACGGCCACCCCATCGTTCTGCGACCCGTCTCGTCGGAAGACGCCATGACGGCCGACTGGACGCGCCTGCCCTACGACGTGCTGTCGAAGATCTCCAACCGCATCACCAACGAGGTGAGAGACGTCAACCGCGTCGTACTCGACGTGACGTCGAAGCCGCCGGGGACGATCGAATGGGAGTGAGCCGGAGTGTCGGTCGCGCCGTACGTCGCTGCTGACTCCCGGCTACGTGACACGCCCTCCTGAGTCGAAAACGGGGCCCCTACCCCGATCGACTCAGGAGGGCGTGTCACTTCGCCTTGCGTCGACATCGGCGTGCGCGCTCCGCCTGCCCGGCGGTGGGTATGAGGGCGGGGCCCCTACCCCGATCGACTCGAAGACGATGCCCCTCCACCGGACGGCGGCGCCGTTGCTCTGTCGTCGGCCGTTGTGGGGAAGGCGCACCGGCGGCGCTGTGACGGGGTTTGGGGCGGAATCGGCCGTTCGGGGCGGGCGGATCTCGCCCCGAACGGCGGAATCCGCCCCAAACCGACGCGAAGGCCGTGCTCGGCGTCGGGGCGGACGCGGGTGCGGGAGGATGGTGGCGTGAGCGACGCCGAGTTCCCCGACGCCTGGTACCTCATCCTCTCGAGCCGGCTCATCCCCGACCTCGACGGCGGATACACCATCTCGACCCTGGCCCGAGCGCGTCAGATGGCGGAGGCCGGTGCGTCGCCGCTGCTGCTGACGGTCGACCCCGGCGCGGTCGACGCCCACGCGGCGCACCGGGCGACCTTCGTCGAGCGCGGGGCGGCTGCGGCATCCGAAGTCTTCCGCAACCTCTTCGACGACGCCGTGGCGACCGCCGGGGGAGCGGCCGAGTGGCTGCGCGAGGCGGCCCACGACGGGCACGCCGATCCGACGCTGGAGTACCGCGACGTTGCCGGGGGCGCGGTGTCGCTGCCGAATGTCATCGACCCCGACTGGCTCCTGACGACGGCGCCGATCATCGTCCGCGACACCGCGGGCGAGTCGGTGGGCGTCATCGACGGATTCGGTGCCCTGTACCGGGCGTGGCTGTCGCACGTTGCCTCGGCGTTGCGCGCCGAGATCGATCGGCCGATCGTCGTCATCTGCGAGTCGCGGCAGGTGGGAGAGCTCATCGTCGGGTGGGGCGACGAAGACGTGCGGATCCTGCACACCATCCATACGATCCATCTCGAGCCGCCGTACCGCGCCGACTCCGACCTGAACCGTCTGTGGGCGCGGTGGTTCGAGATCGCGCCGCGCTTCGACGCCGTGCTCTGGCCGACCCTGCAGCAGCGCGAGGACGTGCGCGCCCGCTTCGGCGCGGAGGCGAATGATGTCGTCGCACCGCACGCCGTCGAGGGGCCGGCGACCGCGGTGCCGTCGAGTCGGCGGGATGCCGGTCGGGTCGTCGTCCTGGGACGTCTCGCCCCGGGCAAGCGGCTCGACCACGCGATCCGCGCCTTCGGCCGTGTCGTCGGGGATGTGCCCGACGCGCGGCTGGACCTGTGGGGCGAAGGGCCGCAGCGAGGCGACCTCGAGGGGCTCGTCGCGGACCGCGGTCTCGGCGCGCGCGTGACCCTGCCCGGCCTCACCTCGAGTCCCGGCGCCGTTCTCGACCGAGCCGCGGTCTACCTCACCACCTCGGCTTTCGAGGGGCAGGGGCTCGCGATGGCGGAGGCCCTCGCGCACGGCACGCCCGTCGTCGCCTACGACATCCGCTACGGCCCGCGCGACATGCTCGCCACCGGCGGCGGCATCCTGGTTCCGGACGGCGATGAAGACGCGCTCGCCGCTGCCCTCACCCGCGTGCTGACGGATGCCGCGCTGCGCGAACGCCTTTCGGCGCAGGCGCGGGATGCCGCGGCCGCGCTGAGCCCGGAGCGGGCGATGAGGACGCTCGCAGCCGCGTGCCGCGAATCGTTGTCACGCCCGCGGCGGCGCTGACGCCAGACCGTCGGGCATGGCGCATAGCCTGACGACGGTCGACGCCCGCGGCTTCAGGTACTCGCCGAGCGGCCGGCCCAGGGGTCGTAGTCGGCGATCAGGGCTTCTTGCGCCGGGCGCTCGGCATCCGGAATGTGCTGCAGATTCACGCGGACGCGGTACCAGAGCGAACTCGACCCGCGCATGCCGTCGATGAGCACGTCGGCGGGGTGGAGTTGCTCGGATGCGTCGGGATGCCGCTTTCTCCACGTCTCGAGGGCGTCGAGCGCCTCGGGCTTCGTCTTGGTGCGCGCGACCTCGATGAGGGGCATGGTCGAGGCGCGCCGACCGGAACCGTCGGAGCCGCGCGGCGGCTTCTCGGCGGGGCCGAGCTCCTTCGCGAGGGCGAGGAGGGCGTCGAGCGACCCCGCGGCATCGTCGATGCCGGTGTGCGGGTCGCCGATCGCGCGGAACCGGTCGGGCACGGTGAGGACGGTGAACTCCTCGGGGCGCCGGTCGCGCACCTCGTCCCAGGTGAGGGGAGTGGAGACGCGGGCGTCGGGGAGCGGCCGGATCGAGTAGGCCGATGCCACCGTGCGGTCCTTGGCGTTCTGGTTGAAGTCGACGAAGACGCTCTCGCCGCGCTCCTCCTTCCACCAGCGGGCCGTCGCGAGTCCGGGCGCGCGATTCTCGACCTCGCGGGCGAGGGTCTCCGCGGCGAGGCGCACGTCGGCGTACTCCCAGTCGGGGCGGATGCGCACGAGGATGTGCAGGCCGCGCGAGCCGGAGGTCTTCGGCCACCCGGTGAGGCCGTGATCCTCGAGCACCTCGCGGGCGATGAACGCGACGTCGACGATCTGCGCCCAAGCCACACCGGGCATGGGGTCGAGGTCGACGCGGAGTTCGTCGGGGTGGTCGAGGTCTTCGGCGCGCACGGGGTGCGGGTTGAGGTCGAGGCAGCCGAGGTTGACGACCCACGCCAGGCCCGCGGCATCCCGGATCACCGTCTCTTCGGCGGAGGTGCCCGAGGCGTAGCGCAGCGTCGCCGTGTCGATGAAGGCGGGGTGCTTCTCGGGGACGCGCTTCTGGAAGAAGGGCTCCTGGTCGAGGCCCTTCGAGAAGCGCTTCAATACCATCGGGCGTCCGCCTGCTCCGCGCAGTGCGCCGTCGGCGACGGCGAGGTAGTAGCGCACGAGATCGAGCTTCGTGAGGCCGGGCTCGGCGAAGACGACGCGGTCGGGGCTGGTGACGCGCACCTCGTGTCCGTCGATGTCGAGGATCTCAGCCGGGGTCTTGGCGGGGCTCATGCAGCGACGCTAGTGCCGTCGCCCTCGGCGGGCAGACCCCTTGCGGCCCGCGGGCGGGGTGAGGGCGTTTCCGTCCCGGGGCGCGAGGGGGTACGGCGGGCCCGTCCCGTCCGGCCGCGCGCGAGGGGGGTGCGGCGGACCCGTTCCGTCCGCGGCCGCGCGCGAGGGGTGCCGCGGGGTTGTTCCGGCCGAGGCAGCGCGCGAGGGTGGACGGCGGGGTTGTTCGGACCGCGGCCGCGCGCGAGGGGTGCGGCGGGTGCTCGCATAAACGCGATTCGCGGGGAGAAACGCGTTGAGCTGGCGTTTCTTCCCGCCGATCGCGTTTATCGCGACCCCCGGGAGTCGCAGGATGCCGCGGCGGGCCCGCGTCGGCCGTGCTGCGCGCGAGGGGGTGCGGCGGGTGCTCGCATAAACGTGATTCGCGGGGAGAAACGCGTTGTGCGGGCGTTTCTTCCCGCCGATCGCGTTTATCGCGACCCCCCCCGGGAGTCGCAGGATGCCGCGGCGGCGACGACGAAGGGCCACCCCGAAACGGGACGGCCCTTCGTGCAGAGCGGTGCGTCAGTTGTTGCCGCGGATGATCGCGATCATGCGCAGGATCTCGACGTACAGCCACACGACGGTGACCATGATGCCGAAGGCGCCGACCCAGCCGTAGACGCGCGGGGCGCCGTTGCGGACGCCGCGCTGGATCTGGTCGAAGTCGAGCACCAGCGAGTACGCGGCCATGATGACGACGAGCACGCCGAGGATCAGGCCGATCGGGATGCCGGCGATGGTGGCGCTACGCAGCCCGAACGCCATGCCGTCGGGCAGCACGCCGAACAGCATCAGGCCGAGGTTCAGGAGGCTGAACACGAGGTAGCCGACCATCGCGATCATGAAGATCTTCGTGGCGCGCTTAGAGGCGCGGATCTTGCCGCTGGCGAAGAGCGCGAGAGTCACACCGACGACCGAGAGGGTCGCAAGCGTCGCCTGCACGACGATGCCGGGCAGCTGGAACTCGAAGAACGCCGAGATGCCGCCGATGAACAGACCCTCGAACGCCGCGTAGGCGACGAAGACGGGGACGGACGGCTTCTTCTTGAAGGTCGCCACCAGGGCCAGGACGAAGCCGACGAGGCCACCGATGATCATCGGTGCGGCGCTCGGGCGCGGGTTGGCGGCGGTGACACCGCTCATCGTCCAGATCCAGCCGACGACGGCGGTAACGACGAGGATGCCGAACAGCGCCAGTGTCTTCATGACGGTGTCTTCGACCGTCATGCGGCCGGTGTCGACGGCGCTCGCCGACGGGGCCGAGTAGGCGCCTTCGATCGACGCGGCGGCGGCAGGATCGACGGCCGGGGGCGGGCTGTAGCGCGTGTTGGCGCCACCGGCTCGAGGGTCCTGGAACGCCGGGGTATTGAATGCCGGGTTGTTGAGGGCCACGGGAACTCACACTCCAAAGATGGTGATCACAGCACCGTGCTGTCAGACAACACTAGCCGAGCAGCGCGTCGGAATCCTTGTGCTGACTGGGATTCTGCTATGAGCGATACTGTCGTTCACCCGGGGCTCGTACGCTTCCCGGGTGTCCCTCGTCATCGGCCATCGCGGTTCGCCCGGATACCTCCCGGAGCACTCGCGCAGCTCCTACCTGCTCGCGATCTCGGCGGGAGTGGATGCCGTCGAGCCCGATGTCGTCCCTTCGCGCGACGGCGTGCTGGTGGTGCGGCATGAGAACGAGATCGGTGCGACCACCGACATATCGGTACGGCCGGAGTTCGCCGACCGCCGCACGACGAAGGTCGTCGACGGCGAGCGGATGACCGGCTGGTTCATCGAAGACCTGACCTGGGACGAGCTCCGGACGCTCCGGTGCCGCGAGCGGATCCCTGCCCTCCGTCCCGACAGTGCGGCGCACGACGACACCGAGCCCCTGCTGCGGCTACGCGACGTGCTCGACATCGCGCGGGCCGGCGGCGTCGGCGTGGTGCTCGAGATCAAGCACGCGGCATCCTTCGCCCGGCTCGGCTTCGACATGGCGGCGCTCGTCGAGGCGGAGCTGCGAGAGGCGGGATGGATGGATGCCGTCGACGCCCTCGTCATCGAGTCGTTCGAGCCGCTGGTGCTGGCGCGGCTGCGGGAGCGCGGCATCCGGGTCCCCCTCATCCAGCTCGTCGACCGAGACGGGGCGCCGTGGGATCTGCGCGCGCGCGACGGTGCCGAGGCAGTGACGTACGCATCGATGCTCACTGCGCGGGGCCTCGACGCGCTTGCAGCCGAGGTCGACGGCCTCAGCGTCGACAAGGGCCTGCTGTGGGATATCCCCGAGCTGGCGCGGGAAGCGAAGGCGCGCGGGCTGACCGTCTTCGCGTACACGTGCCGACCGGAGAACGCGTTTCTGCTGCCGACCTATCGCCTGCCGGGCGGTGACGCGGCCTTCGGCGACTACCGGCGCGAATGGGCGGTGTTGCGCGAGGCCGAACTCGACGGGGTGTTCGTCGACCACCCCGACCTGGGGGTGGAGTTCTTCCGGCCGTGATCGTGGGCGGCCGGGCGGGCCGGGCTCCGGAGAAGTCGATCGTCTCGGCCGCTCGCGGGCGCGGAGTGCGCCGCTGCGCGGGTGGTTCTCCGGAGCCCGGCACGCGAGCCGCGGGGAGCCTACCCGCGCGGCGGGGTGGCCGGGCGGGCCGGACTCCGGAGAAGTCGATCGTCTCGGCCGCTCGGGGGCGCGGAGTGCGCCGCTGCGCGGGTGGTTCTCCGGAGCCCGGCACGCGAGCCGCGGGGAGCCTGCCCGCGCGGCGGGGTGTGCGTGCGCGCGTCGGGGTGGGCGTGCGGCGGCGGGGTTCACCGCACTCCGGAGGATCCGGCTGAATCCGGCTGCGGGCGCGTAGTCGGGGCTGCTGGGGCCCGGCTTCTCCGGAGCCCGGCACGCGCGCGGCGGCTGACGCGAGCCGCCTGCACCCACCATCCGGCACGCGAGCACGAGCGGACAAACCCCGCGCAACCCCGCCGTGCGGCCCGGTCTGCCGCGCGAGGATGACCGCATGACGGTGGACGTGACGGTGGTCGGTGGCGGCATCTCGGGGCTCGCGTGCGCGCGGGCGGTGCGGGATGCCGGGCGCACGGTGCGAGTGCTCGATCGCGGGCGCCGCGTGGGTGGGCGCCTGGCGAGCCGGACGATCGACGGGCGCCCCGTCGACCTCGGCGCCTCGTACTTCGTCGTCGGTGAGGCCGAGGACTTCGCCCACGTCGTCGCGGACTGGGAGGAGCGCGAGCTCGCTCGCCCGTGGACGGATACGTTCCAGGTCATCGATGCCTACGGCACGAAGACGCCGAAGCCCGGGCCGATGCGGTGGGCGGCCCCGCTCGGACTCCGCACGCTCGCGCTGGATCTCGCCGAGGGGCTCGACGTCGAGACGGAACGGCTCGTCGAACGGGCGGTGCCGTACCGGGTCGACGACGAGGACGCGGGCGAGGTCGTGCTCGCGATGCCCGCGCCCCAGGCCGCCCGCCTGACGGGGGACGCTCCGGGCGGGTCGCAGGAGTGGGATCCCGTGATCGCGGTGGTGCTGCGGTGGGACGAACGGCAGTGGGATGCCGACCTGCACGGTGCCTTCGCCGACGGCGACGCCGACGTCACCTTCATCGCCGATGACGGTGACCGGCGTGGCGACGGCGCCCCCGTGCTCGTCGTGCACACCACGGCCGATCGAGCGCGTCGGCATCTCGACGATCCCGACGGGGCGATCGCCCCCGTGCTCGCCGCGACGCGCCGCCTGCTGCGCATCGACGCCGAGCCCGCGGCCGCGCGCGCTCACCGCTGGACGTTCGCACGCCCGTCCGAGACCACGGGCGAGCCCTTCTTCCGCTCGCCCGGACTCTCGGCCTGCGGTGACGCCTGGGGTGACAGCGCCGCCGTGCGCACCGCGTGGACCTCGGGCGACGCGCTCGGGCGGGCCGTGGCGGCATCCTGAGTCCGGCGGTGCCGGGCCGAGACGAACGAGCCCACGGCAGCGCCGACACGCGCGGGCGTCGGCGCCGCCCCGATTCCCGATCGTGCCGCGGAATCGCCCGCCGGTCGCGCGCTCGGGGCGGCCCCTCCGGCGGGGGCGGTGTCGGAGGCCCCCTCTAGGGTGGGGCGCATGGATGCCGGTATCGACGTCGCAGGGGTGAAACGGTCGTTCGGGGCGGTCCACGCCGTCCGCGAGGTCACGTTCACGGCGGCGCCGGGGCGGGTGACCGGTCTCGTCGGCCCGAACGGGTCGGGCAAGACGACGCTGATGCTCATGCTCGCGTCGCTGCTGCGTCCCGACGAGGGGCGCATGCGTCTCGGCGGCGTCGACCCGGTGGCCGATCCGGCAGCAGTCCGGCGGCTCCTCGGATGGATGCCGGATTCCCTCGGCGCCTGGCCGAGCCTCACCGCGCGCGAGGTGCTCGTCGCCACCGCACAGCTCTACGACCTGACGCGCGAGGCCGCGCGCACCCGCGCCGACGAACTGCTCGAGCTCGTGGATCTGAACGCGCTCGCCGCCTCGCCGGCGCGGGTCCTCTCGCGCGGGCAGAAGCAGCGCCTCGCCCTCGCGCGGGCGCTCGTGCACGACCCGCGGGTGCTGCTGCTCGACGAGCCGGCATCGGGCCTCGATCCGCAGGCCCGCATCGCGCTGCGCGTGCTGCTGCGACGCCTCGCGGCGGAGGGGCGCACGATCCTGATCTCGAGTCACGTGCTGTACGAACTCGAGGAGGTCGTCGACGACGCGGTGTTCCTCGTCGAAGGGCGCACGGTCGGCAGCGATCGCATCGCGGCGGCTGCCACCCGGGTTCGCGTGTGGCGCGTGCGTGCGGCCGCCGACACCGCCCGGCCGATGGATGCCGTCCGCCTCGACATCGCGTCCGCTCTCGGCCGCACGGGGCCCGAGGTGGGCGTCGACCGCCGCGATGTGCTCGTGCCGTTCGCCGACGAGGCCGCCGCGGTCGCTGGGCTTCGTTCGTTGGTCAGCGCCGGGCTGCCGATCGTGGAGTTCGCGCCGGCGGTCGGCGATCTCGAGCACGCGTTCCTCGATCTGAGAGCCGACGCAGCGGGCGCCCCCGACGCGGCCTCGACGCCCCGGTCTTCCCCGGGTGCCGCTCCGACTCCCGAGTCGGCGCACCCCTCGCCTCGTTCGCCCTCACCGTCGCCCGGTGCGCCGCCGAGACCGGCCGCCCCGCCCGGGAGCCGGTCCGACGACGGGAGCAGCGCATGAACCTCCACCGCCTTCGCACGATCGTCGGGATCGAGCTGCGACAGCGCGTGCGCTCCGTCGCCTGGTACGTCCTGCTCGGCGTCTTCGCCGTCATCCTGGTCGGGTTGCTGGTGCTGTCGTTCGCCTCGTTCTCACTGTGGAGCGGTGGCAACGAGCTGTTCTTCTCGTTCGTCATCATGCTGGTGCTGTTGCTCGTGCTGCTCGTGTCGCCGACGTTGAGCGGCAGCGCCGTCAACGGCGATCGGGATGCCGCGACCCTCGCGCCCGTGCAGATCACCCTCGCCACCACGGTCGAGATCGTCGTCGGCAAGTTCCTCGCCGCCTGGATCTCGGGACTCGCGTTCCTCGTGGTCGCTCTGCCCTTCCTGCTCGTGTCGACGTTCGCGGGCGAACTGAATCCGCTGGTCATCCTCACGTCGCTGCTGATCCTGGTGATCGAGGTGGGAATCGTCGCGGCGATCGGTGTCGGTCTGAGCGCGATCGTCGCCCGGCCGCTCTTCTCCGTCGCGAGCACTTATCTCATCGTCGCCGCCCTGACGATCGGCACCCTCCTGGCCTTCGGTCTCGGGTCGACGGCGTTGCGATCGACGCAGGAGACCGTGGTGCGCGACATCGACGTCGACTCGGTGCCGGTGGGATGCAACCCCTACGGTCCCAGCGACCGGGAGGGGTGTCCGTCGCCCTCGGAGATCGGGTGCGTCGAGACGACCTCGTATCGGGAGGTGCCGCGCTTCGACCGGGTGTGGTGGCTGCTCGCCGCGAACCCGTTCGTCATCCTGGCCGATGCGACGCCGCCCACGTACGACGAGGAGTACGGCTCGCCGAGTGATCTGTTCTCGCAGATCGCGTACGGCGTCCGCTTCGCGCAGATCCCACCCGAGCCTCGCGAGGTGGTGCAGTCGTGCGGGCAGTACCTCTCGCAGGATCAGCCCCCGTACGAGACGCCCGAGCAGCAGATCGCCGGGACGACCCCGAGCTGGTTCGTCGGTCTGCTCGTTCAGGTCGTGCTCGCCGGCGGTCTGATGGCTTGGGGGATCGCCCGTACGCGGACGCCGGCGAAGCGACTGCCCCCGGGGACGCGTATCGCCTAGGAGCGCGTCGTCTCGCGCGCGGATATCGGCGGGGAGCACCGCCGGAGCCTCGCGTCGCGTGAGAGCGGAACGGCTCGCGCGCGGGGTCTGGCGCGGCGACTGTCTCCGGGGACGCGTATCGCGCAGCAGTGCGAGGCGGCGCGTGCGAACGCTGATGGCCGCAGCGCGGGCCTCGGGGCGCGTCGCCAGTCGAGCCTCAGCGCGGGAGCCCGGACACCGCCGCTGGTGGGTCCGCCGCGCAGCCGCTCCGCGAGCTCCGGCGACCTTTCAGCGCAGCCGCTCCGCGAGCGACGCCGACCCTTCAGCGCAGTCGCTCCGCGAGCGACGCCGACCCTTCAGCGCAGCCGCTCCGCGAGTGCCATGGCATCCCACGGCGCCCGTCCGCGCGCATCGTTGTCGAAGTACGCGTAGACGTCGCGGGGCAGCCCGTCGGGCGTTGCCGAGCCGTCGAGCCAGCCCCGGATGCGATCGGCCCACGTGTCGAGCTCGGCGTCGGTGTACCCGCTGGCGTAGAGCTCGCGAGAGCCGTGGAGGCGCACGTAGACGTGATCGGCGGTGACGGCGTCGAACGCCGGCCAGCGTCCGGCCGTGTCGGCGAGCACGAGGGCGACGTCGTGCGCGCGCAGCACCTCCACGGCGCGCGGGTCGGCGAACGACGCCGAGCGGGGTTCGAGCGCGTGACGCAGCGGCACATCGCTCTCGATGTCGAGCCAGGTGCGTCCGTCGAGCCGCTGGTCGTGGTTTCGGGCCAGCGCGAGGGCGTCACCGCTGGTTCGCGGCAGCTGTGCGAGGAAGTCGTCGAGGACACCGGCGTCGAATTCGAGGCGCTCGGGGAGCTGCCAGAGGAACGGGCCGAGCGTCGGTCCGAGGGCGAGCACGCCGGAGGCGAAGAAGTTCGCGAGCGCGGTGTGCACGCCGACGAGCCGCAGCATGTGCGTGACGTACCGCGAGCCCTTCACGGCGAACACGAACCCGTCGGGCACCTCGGCGCGCCAGCGCTGGTAGCTGGACGGCCGCTGCAGGGAGTAGAACGACCCGTTCAGCTCGACGCTCGGCATCCGCTCGGCGGCGTACGCGAGCTCGCGCCGCTGCACGAGCCCGCGCGGGTAGAAGTCGCCGCGCCAGCGCGGATACCGCCACCCCGAGATGCCGACGAACGCCGAGGCGGTCAGGCGTGGCCCTCCGCGGCGGGGAATCCGGGGTCGGGCTCGAGGGCGTCACCGGTGTGATCGTCGAGGTTCACGTGCTCCTCGGCCTGCGCGGCGTCTTCGCGCACGTCGTCGGTCACCGCATCGGTGGGGGCGGCGGAGTCGGCGCGGGCGTCGTCGGCGTGACGGGACGGGATGTCAGGAGTGCTCATGCGCCCACGGTGCCCCACGTGCACGGCGCGGTGTACCGGCTTGACAGCGCGGTCGTCTCGCTCGTTGAGAGGGCGTCGCCGGGGGCGAGGCCGTGCTGCGGGGCGGGTCGCGGCGGGTTTGGGGCGTGATCGGCGAGTTGGGGCGTGATTCTGCCGCCCCGACGTGCGAAAGCCGCCCCAACCCGGGTACTCCTGCTCCAGGGTGCGAATCACGCCCCAAACCCGGTCTTGCCGCTCTGGGCGTGCGCTGCTTGAGTCGGGGCGAGGTTTGGGGCGTGATCGGCGTCTTGGGGCGTGATTTCTCCGCCCCGACGTGCCGAACACGCCTCAAACCCGGCCCTTCGGCTCCGGGCGCACGCGGGCAAGATTGACGCGCTCAGTCGGTGGCATCCGGAATCGACGGTGCCGCCGCCGGCCACGCCGGCAGCGGATCGTCGAACGTCACCCACGCCGAGGGACCGGCGGCGAGTTCGTCGTCGGTGAGCGCCGCCTGGTCGAGCAGGTGCGCCAGCTTCGGGGCCGACAGATCGAGGCCGGTGAATGCGATCTCCTGCCCCATGCCCATGCGGCCGTCGTCGGCACCCAGCGGCTCGATCCACATCGCCGACCCCACGTGCTCCCAGCGGCCGAGGATGCCGGGACGCGACGCGAGGCGGCAGAATCCGGCGGAGCGCACGAGGCGTCCGGCCGCGCCGTCGTCGAGACGGTCGAGGGTGGCCGACAGGCGCGCGGGATGGAACGGGCGCAGCTGCTCGTAGCGCAGGGTCATGACGCGGTTGTCGCTCATGTAGGGGTCGTGTTCGCCGTTCAACGCGCGCACCCAGCCGGCGCGCTCGAGGATCTCGCCCTCGTGCGCCGCTTCGGACCGCAGATCGCTGAGGGGATCGCGTGAGAGCCGCACGACGGCGGCGGGGTTCAGGTGCGAGGCGAGCGCCATCTGCACGGCCAGCGCGGGCGTGGGCACCTGCTCCCAGTTGATCCAGACGATGCGGGTCGCCAGCTCCAACGCGAGCGCGGCCTGACGCGCGCGCGCGCCCACGTCGCCCCGGGTGTCTCCCACGCGGACGGATGCCACGAGCGGGGCGTCGTCGAGCAGGTCGCCGATCATGTGCCGGGCGTCGACCACGCACACCGCCTCGACCTCGGCGCCGCCGCGCGCGCCGATCGCGTGGACGAGGTCGACGTCGCTGCCGAGGTCGACGACGACGTTCTCGTCGGCCGGACGGGGGCGCGGGTGCGGCAGGGCGTGCGGGGAGCGCAGGTCGGCGTATCGCAGCAGGTGCAGGGACCGGTCCAGGGCGGCGGCGGTGCGTTCGGCGTAGGCGCGGCGTTCGGGGGCGCAGACGCCCATGACGGCGATCGTTCGGCTCATGGCATCCACCTCTCATTTGTCAGGGAGCTCTCGACACCCTACCGTTTTGTTGAGAACGGTTATCAACAAGGAGGATGCCATGAAGGTTCGCGCGTCGATCAAGTCGCTCAAGAAGCAGCCCGCTGCGCAGGTCGTGCGTCGCCGCGGCAAGGTGTTCGTCATCAACAAGCTGAACCCGCGATTCAAGGGGCGCCAGGGGTGATGTGCGCGGGGTCTCGATAACGCGAACGAGAACCGTTCCCGATTGCGTGAACACATTGCAATCTGTGCATGTGTGTGGTGTCGTGGATGCCGTGGACATGATCGCCGGGCTCGACGAGGCCGCGGAGCTGTTCAAGGTTCTCGGCAACGAGTCGCGTCTCGCGCTCGTGTGGCTGCTGAGCCGTGAGCCGCTCACGGTCGGCGCGCTCGCCGACCAGGCCGGCCTGTCGCAACCGCTGGTGTCGCAACACCTGCGGACGCTGCGGCAGGCGGGGCTGGTGAGTTCGGAACGCGAGGGCAAAGAGATCCGCTACGCCCTCGCCGACCAGCACGTCGCGCACGTCGTGCTCGATGCGATCGCCCACGCACAAGAACCGACCGACCAGGGGAACGAACAATGAGCATCGCTGAGACCCACGCCGAGCACTCCGTCGACGAGCACGCCCACGGCGACGACTGCGGCCACCAGAAGATCCAGCACGGCGACCACGTCGACTACGTGCACGGCACGCACCACCACGCCCTGCACGGCGACCACTACGACGAGCACGAGTCAAAGGCAGAGCACGGCGTCGACGAGCACCGCCACGGCGACGACTGCGGTCACGAGAAGGTCGAGCACGGCGACCACGCCGACTACGTGCACGACGGACACCGTCACGCGCTGCACAGCGACCACTACGACGAGCACTGAGCTCGAGCGGCATCCCGTGTCACGAGCGCGGGATGCCGGAAGTCGGGGCCCGCTTCTCCGTCGGGGGAGGCGGGTCCTTCGCGTCTGCGCGCACGGGAGCGGACCGGCACGCTCAACGCCCTGTTGCGGTCGCCCTGGTGGTGGGGGCGCAGGCCGGGCCCCCGGCGGGCGTCCGGGTGCTGACGTCAGGGGAGTGGGGCCCCGTCAGACCTGCACGCGGAACGAGCGCCCCTCGAACGTCACGACGTCGCCCGCCTGCAGCTGGCGTCCGCGGCGGCGATCGATCTCGCCGTTGACCTTCACGTAACCGTCGATGATGGCTTCTTTGACGTCGCCGCCGGAGTCGAGCATGCCGGCGTACTTCATGAACGAGCCGAGGCGGATCATCTCGCTGCCGACGGGGACATCCTGGGGTGCGGGGGAGGCCATGCCTCCAGCATGTCAGCACCGCGCGGACGAGGAGGGCCCGGGCTCAGCTCGATGACGACGTCTGGGCTGCCGTTCGCCAGCGCGCCACGTGCGGGGGCAGCTCGACGGTCAGGGTCACCCAGAATCGGTCGTCGTTCATCGCGCGATAGCCGGAATGAGAGGCGATGTTGCGCATCGTTCGCAGGGCTTTCGCGACCTCGTCAGGAGTATCCGCCAAGAACTCGGAGAACGCATCGGCTTCGAAAAGCGCTGCCGCGCGGATGATGGCGAGGGAGCCGCACGCGTAGGCGGGCGAGTTGCGGCGGAAGCGATCTCTCCCGCCGGTCGTCGCTTGATCGAGGAATGCGCTGATCGCCTCGACGCTGTCGAGAAAATTCTCCAGAGCGACCCGCGTGGTCTCAGGCGCCGCTCGCGGTCTCCGTGTGAACCGTTCGGTGGGCTGCGAGTCCGAGTCCGTCACAGCGCCGCCATCGGTGTCGAGTCGAGGAACGCCGGGCGTCGCTCGTCGTCGACGACGACATCGACGGGGAAGCCCGTGAGCTGCTCGACCGCGTCTGTGAAGGCGGCGATGTCGAAGTAGCCGCGGCCGCTGTCGACGCGTGCAAGGAGGTCGATGTCGGAGGTGAAGTGATCGGCGCCGGTGGCGACCGAACCGAAAACGCGGATCTCGCTGAGTCCGTAGCGCCGCCCCGCTTCGACGATCGCGGCAGCGCGCTCCTCGACAGCCACGCTCGGGCGGTAATCGGCCGCGCGCAGAAGACGCTCGAAGACGTCTTCGCTCGGGTTCCTCGTTCCGTTCTCGATCGCCGCCACATTCGGCTGACTCATCCCCGCCGCCCGCGCCAGCTCCGCCTGAGACATCCCGCGGTCGAGGCGAGCGGCGCGCACGAGTTGTGGAGCCCTGCTGCGATCGAAGCGCGTGGCCATGTTATACCTCCGCGATATAGCCTACCCGGAGCCGAGCATCGCCGACGAGGTTTCGACGCGACGGCGGGAGTCGAACCCGCCACGCCTTCGGTTATGAGCCGAGGCCCGGGACCGCCCGGATCGCCGCGATGTGCCCCCACGCTAACCCGAGGGGCGCGAGGGGTCGAAGAAGCGTTGCGAGACGTGACGCGATATGTCGCCGTGTGGCGTTCAGCCCGCGCGGCGGCCGTCGACGATCGCGCGCGTCGAGTGCTCGAGATGAGCGCGCACCGCTCGCTCGGGGTCGGCCAGGGCCTGCTCGACATAGGCGCGATGCTCGGCGCTGAGCGAGCCCGGCGCGTACGCCGGCCGCACGTGCGTGAGCAGCAGGTGCATCTCGGAGTCGAGGCGCCGGTACTCCTGCGCGATCCGAGGCGAGCCCGCCGCTTCGACCAGTGCGAGATGCACGCGCGCGTGCGCCGCGAGCGTCGCCGGCCAGTCGCCGGACTCCTCCGCTGCGGCGAGGTCATCGAGCGCCGCGTCGACGCCGGGGGGACGGATGCCGCGGTCGCGGACGGTCCGCAGCGCCTCGGTCTCGAGGGCGCACCGCAACTGCTGCAGGGCGACCAGGGCGTCGTCGTCGAGCGACGCGACGCGCACGCCGCGGTACGGCTCGGCGGTGGCGAGGCGCTCGCCGGTGAGTTTCGCGAGCGCGGTGCGCGCGGTATGGCGCGAGACGCCGTGGGTCGCGCTGAGTTCCTCCTCCCGAAGCGGGGTGCCCGGGGCGAGGTCGCCCGACAGGATGCCGGCCCGCACGGCGTCGGCGACCGCGTCGGCGGTGCGCGGGCCCGGGGCGGGTGTCGTCCTGCGGCGCGGGGGGATCGCGGGGGCGGTGTCCCCGCCCGGGGGAGGGGGGACCGCCGCGGAACCGCCTGCGCTGCCCCTGTCCGCGATCGGGTGAAGCGCGTCATGCGACACCGCGGCGGCGCCCTCGTTCACGTCACGCGCGGGCCGTGGCATCCGGAACCTCCTCACGCCGCCGCGACGGAGCCGAGACCACGGCGAGACCCACCGCGATGAGCGCGAGACCGACAGCGCCGACGGGCGTGAGCTGCTCGCGCAGCACGAACAGTCCGAGCAGGGTCGCGGCCAGAGGCTCCGCGAGGGTCAGGGTCGAGACCGTGACGGCGGTCAGGCGCGCCAGCCCCCAGCCGAACAGCAGATACGCGATCGTGGTCGTCACCACCCCGAGCCACAGGGCGAGCGCGAGGCCGTTCGGGGTGGCCAGCCACGATGCTCCGGCGATCAGCAGCATCGGAATGCTGGCCGCGGCGGCGACCCCGAAGACGGTGCCCATGACGCGCGTGGAGTCCCACCCCCTCTCGATGAGCGTCTTGCCGCACACGGTATACAGGGCGTACGACATTCCCGCTCCGGCCGACGCGAGCAGCCCGCCGGGGCCGAGAGCCACCGACCCGCCGGTCACGCCCGACACGAGCACGACGCCGGCCAGGGCGATGGCGGTGGCGAGCATCCACTGCGAGGAGGGGGCACGGCGCAGGCGGACGGCATCCACGATCCCCGTCGCGATCGGCGCCGAACCCAGCGCGACCACCGTGCCGATGGCGACGCCGTTCTCGCGCGTGCCGAGGAAGAACAACGGCTGGTAGGCCAGCACGCCGATCGCGCCGACGGCGATGAGCGCCGAGGTCGACGCGCGGGAGCCGCTCCGCGCACGCACGGGCGAGCGCCGCGCCAGGGCGATCAGGCCCAGGATGCCGCCTCCCACCACGATCCGCGCGGCACCGACCGCAAGCGGAGAGGCGTCGACCCCCGCGAGCGCCTGCGCGGTGCCCGTCGTCGAGAAGCACAGGGCCGCGGCGAGGACGGCGAGGGCGGGAAGCATGGATAGATTGTTACACAATCCGCTCGCTCGAGGGGTGGGCGCCGCGCCACGGAGGCCTGGCGTCACACGCTCCGCCCCGAGGAAACAATGGCGGCGCGCAGTGCTGCAGGGTCCCGCAGCCAGCGTCGTCGCCGTTCCGTCACCCGGCCCGCGGCACTCGACACGCGGTCAGGGGTGTCGGAGCCGGCGGGTAACGTAGGTGCATGGCGACGACGGCGGGGCGAGGCATCCTGGCCCTCGGCGTCATCGGAGTTCTTCTCGTCTCCGGTGTCATCCTCGCCGTGGTGGTCGATCCGTTCACCCGCCAACCGATGACGGTGGGGCCCGCGACCGAGTGGTCGGCGCGCGTCCTCCTGGTGCTCGGGGTGGCCTGGGTGGGAATCGGCATGGTGTCGGCACGCACGCGGCTCGTGCGCCGACCGGGAGCCGCGGCGGCACGCGCGACGTGGATCGCGTCGTCGAGACCCTGGCGGGCGCGGGAGTCGAGTCTCGGCCTGCTGCCGCTGGACCGCTGGCTCATGATCCTCGTCCCGGGTGGCATCCTCGTCGCCACGCGCATCGCGCAGGCTCCGCGCGACGGGCTGTGGAGCGTCGGGTTGGCGATCCTGGGGTGGCTGGTGTTCGCCGTCGCCGTGCGTCTGCTGCTCGGACGACGCTCGCCGTGGCCCATCATCGCCGCGGTCGGCGGTGCCATCGTGCTGCGCTGTGTGGTGGCTCTGGTCGCCGTGTCGCTCTCGGGGCCCGGCGGCGTCTGGCCGGAGCTGTGGTCGTCGCCCGCCCTGCGCACCCTCTACGTGACGGTGGCGTTCGCCCTGGTCGCGTGGGTGTTCGTCGTCGCGGGGTGGTCGCTGGCCGCGCAACTCGGACCCCGTCGAGCGACGGGTGTCGCGCTCGCCGGAATGGGCGTGGCCTACGCGCTGCCGGCCGCGACGATCGCCGTCGTGGGGGCGCGCAATGCGCTGCGCTCCTGGAACGAGCAGATCGGCGTGCTGCCCTGGGACCTCGCTCGCCTGACCGGAGTGCGCGAGGGAGTGTTCCCCGTCGAGGTCGTCGCGACCACCGCGTTGATCGGCGCCATGGTCACCCTCGTCGGCATTCTGCTCGCCCTGCCGAAGCGCGCAGCCGGCCGGGTGCGCTGACGCGGTTCCCCCGCGCTGTCGCCGAGGCCGCCGGCCGGGCGCTCGGCGCGAGCGATGGTCCGTCGCCGCCCGAGCGTTCCCTCACGAACAGCGCCG
Source organism: Microbacterium enclense (assembly GCF_001456955.1). Classification (GTDB taxonomy): domain Bacteria; phylum Actinomycetota; class Actinomycetes; order Actinomycetales; family Microbacteriaceae; genus Microbacterium; species Microbacterium enclense. The sequence goes on from NZ_KQ758467.1 coordinate 544,677, forward strand.
CGAGCGCGAGTGCTTCGCGCGCCAGCGCGGCGTCGCAGAGCCCGCCGGCCCGGCGCTCCGGGCGACGACTCTCAGCGCGTGAGCGTCTTGTCGAAGGGTCCGCCTCGGCGGATCTCGCGCACCTCGGTTCCGAGCGGCATGAGCGACACCGGCACGAGCTTGAAGTTCGCGATGCCGAGCGGGATGCCGATGATCGTCACGCACAGCAGCAGGCCGGTGAAGATGTGCCCCAGCGCCAGCCACCAGCCGGCGAGGACGACCCAGACGATGTTGCCGAGCAGCGAACCGAGGCCGGCCGTGGGCTTCGACACCGTCTCACGACCGAACGGCCACAGGGCGTAGACGCCGATGCGGAACGACGCGATGCCCCACGGGATCGTGATGACGAGGATGCAGAGCACCACACCCGCGGCGAGGTAGCCGAGGAAGAGCCAGAAGCCCGACAGGACCAGCCACAGGATGTTGAGGATGAGGCGCATGGGTTCATCTTCGCGGCCGCGGCTGAGTGGCATCCACGGTTTGACAGGGTGCGCCTAACCGGGTGAGAAGGCGCGCGCAAGCGCCCTCTGCGTCTCGCCCGACCGGTTTAGCGTGAACCCATCGAGGAAAGGGAACCCCATGTCTGACGTCACCCGCGCCACGCCGGAACGCCGCATCCTGTCGAGCTTCAGCGACTACACGGGGGCTCAGGCCGCCGTCGATCGTCTCTCCGACGCCGGGTTCCCCGTCGAGCACACCGCCATCGTGGGACACGGCGTGCGCATCGTCGAGCAGGTGACGGGGCGTCTGACGCGGGCTCGCGCCGCGGGCCTCGGCGCCGCTTCGGGCGCGTGGTTCGGCCTGATGATCGGCGTGTTGATCGGACTGCTGAGCCCCGGGGGGTTCCTCGGGCTGCTGCTGCTGGGTCTCGTGCTGGGCGCGGTGTGGGGAGCCGTCTTCGGTTTCATCGGCCACGCCTTCACGGGCGGCCGTCGCGACTTCTCGTCGGTGCAGGGCTTCGAGGCCGAGCGGTGGGACGTGACGGTGGATGCCGAGCACTTCTCGCGCGCGCAGTCGCTGCTGTCGTCGGGCGCGGCGGGCGAAGCGCGGGCGTAGGTGGACACCTCGCGGGGTGCGATCGTCGTGGCCGCATCACCACCCCGGCCCATCGGGGGTACCTGACGAAGAGCCCGTGCAAGACGGGCGTCTACATCGCGGCGACGAAGCGCGACTCGACCGGGATGCGCTCGTCGAGTACCTTCCGCAGGGAGCCGCTCCCTCGCCAGTCCGCCCCGTCGATGCCGATGATGCCCCCTCGTGACGAGACGAGCGTCCACGAATCCTCAGCGTCGTCGCGGCGTGCGAGCACGACCTCGCGCCAGATGATCTCGTAGGCCCCGGTCTCGGGCGCGAAGTACGTGACGCGTTCGTCGTCGATGACGAGTCTGTGTCCGCGCAGGCCGCGGAACAGACGGGGTGAGAACACCGCCACGCCTGGACGGGACAGCTCTCTGATTCGCTGCGCCTGCGTCAGGGTCGCGTAGAACGGGGGCTCCAGCGGGGCGGGCGCCAGCTGCAGTTCAGCGCCGAGCTTCGCGTCGTCGCCCTCGAGCGCCGTGACCTCCACCGAGACGAGCAGGGTGGGCATCGACGCGCTGAGGACCGTCGCGAGGGCCGCTTCGGAGACGGTCGACGGATCGATCGGCGTCCGGCCTGGTCGCGACGTGCCACGGAGGACGGCGACGGCGTGCGAGAGCAGGCCCTCCGCCCTGGCCTCGGGGTCACGGAAGGCGGCGCGCCAGTCCTCCTCGGCTTCTCGCCGAGCCTCGGGATCGACCCCGGACGACGTGATGCGGCGCAGGATCTCACAGGCGGCTGCTGCGACTTCGGCGGCCTTCTCGGCCGGGACTTCGAGGTGGAATGCGGCGAACAACGCCGTCGTGCTCCAGTCGCCGACGAAGACGTCGACGGCATAGACGAGGTGGCGCTCGTGCCGCAACTCGTTCATCAGCGTGTTCTGGATGCCGGCGATCGCTAGGGTCAAAGCCTCGGATGGGCCGCCTTGCATGAGCAGGGACAGCGTCACCCCCGGCCCGACGGACGCGGTGTAGCCGGAGAGTCCGGTGTCGGTGCAGGGGTCGCGATCCAGCGAGCCGTGGAGGGAGGGTGCCGGCAGGCTCACATCGATGGTGCCCGCTTCCAGGCCCGTCACGACGACGGCCGCGTTTTCGCGGTGCAACCAACGTCGGACGAAGTCGACGACCTCTTCGACTCCGTGCGCGGTGTGTGCCGGCGCGCCGAGGTCGAGGAGACCCAGACCCTTCGCGCCGAATCGCTCGCTGAGCGCCCCGAGGCCCGGGTGCGAGTGGCCCTCGCCCAACTCGACGGCGATCACCTTCTGCTGTGCGACGATCTCGTCGGGCGTGATCGAGGAGAGCGTGCTGATCGCCCGCGCCGCATCGCGCAGGAAACGTACGACCAAGTCGGCGTCTCCGCGCGCGACGAAGGCGATCGAGTCGTCACTCGTGAAGGCGTTCACGCTTTGCCCGCGCGCACGGGCGCGGTCCATCACGAGGTGCTCGACGAGGTGGGCGAGTCCTGCCGAGCGTGGCGTCTCATCGCGGCGCCCGACGGCGAAGACGAGCGCGCCGCTGACCAGGGGAGAATCGGGAAGAGAGAAGACGGGGATTCCGTCGTGAGAGGTGAGTTCGTACTCGGCGGCCATCGCGCGATCCCTTCGTCCTCGTCACCGTAGCGGAAGTGCCCCACGCCGCCCGCCGGGGCCGATGTCGGAGGCCCCGCTTAGACTTGACCCCGCCATGACCGACGCCTCCACGCCCCTCATCGTCGGCGGTCCCGCACCGTCGGACGCCCGCCCCGACGCCGACCTCCTGCAGGGTCTGAACGGTCCTCAGCGCGAGGCCGTCACCTACCGCGGGCAGGCTCTGCTCATCGTCGCGGGCGCGGGCTCGGGCAAGACGAGCGTGCTCACGCGACGCATCGCGTCGCTGCTGCGCACGCGCGAGGCGTACCCGAGCCAGATCCTCGCCATCACCTTCACCAACAAGGCAGCGGGCGAGATGCGGGAGCGCGTGCACCAGCTCATCGGCCAGAAGGCCGACGGCATGTGGATCTCGACGTTCCACTCCGCATGCGTGCGCATCCTCCGCCGCGAGGCCGAGCAGTTCGGGTTCACCAAGGCGTTCACCATCTACGACTCCGGCGATTCGCGCGCCCTGATCAAGCGCCTCGTCAAAGAGCACGAGGGCGACTCATTCGGGCTGACCCCGGCGGGCACGCAGAGCCGCATCTCGAAGCTGAAGAACGAACTGGCCGATGCCGAGTCCTACGCGCGGTCGGCGAACATGAGCGATCCGGCCGAGCGCGTCTTCGTCGAGATCTTCTCCTCGTACCAGCGAGAGCTCCAGCGGGCCAACGCCTTCGACTTCGACGACCTCATCGCCCAGACCGTCTATCTGTTCCGCGCGTTCCCTCAGGTGGCCGACGTCTACCGCAAGCGGTTCCGCCACATCCTGGTCGACGAGTACCAAGACACCAACCACGCGCAGTACGCGCTCATCCACGAGCTGACGCGGCCGATCGGCTCCGACGCCGAGCCGTTCTCGTCGGGCGGCATGATGATCTTCGACGCCGACCCTTCGACAGGCTCAGGGGACTACGAGGGTGCCGCATCCCTCACCGTCGTCGGCGACTCCGACCAGTCGATCTACGCGTTCCGCGGCGCCGACATCCGCAACATCAGCGAGTTCGAGCGCGACTACCCGGGCGCCAAGGTCGTGCTGCTCGAGCAGAACTACCGCTCCACGCAGAACATCCTGTCGGCCGCCAACGCGGTCATCGCGAACAACTTCGACCGCAAAGACAAGAAGCTGTGGACCGACGTCGGCGCGGGCGACCCCATCATCGGCTTCACCGGCTACTCGCAACACGACGAGGCCCAGTTCGTCGCCGACGAGATCGAGGCGCTGCACAAGAAGGGCGTCGACTACTCCGGCGTCGCCGTGTTCTACCGCACCAACTCGCAGTCCCGTGCGCTGGAAGAGATCTTTATCCGCTCGGCCGTGCCCTACAAGATCATGGGCGGCACCAAGTTCTACGAGCGCGCCGAGATCAAAGACGCCCTCGCCTACCTCGTCGCCGTCGCCAACCCCGCCGACGGCATGGCCGTGCGTCGCATCCTGAACCGCCCGCGCCGCGGTATCGGCGACGTCACCGAGACCGCCATCGCCCGCTACGCCGCCGAGCACGGCATCACCTTCCGCGACGCCCTCGCCAACTCGGCGCAGCTCGGCGTGGGCCCCAAGCTGCAGAAGGCCATCGATCAGCTCGACGCGGTGCTCACCGAGGCCACGGCCGTCATGCTCCCGGCATCCGGAGAGCTCGCTCCGTCCACGTCGGTCACCGAGGGGCTCACCCTGCTGCTGAACAAGAGCGGCTACTTCGACGCCCTGCGCGCCAGCAAAGACCCGCAAGACGAAGCGCGGCTCGAGAACCTCGACGAGCTCGTCGCCGTGACCCGCGAGTTCGCGCGCAACAACCCCGAGGGCACGATCATCGACTTCCTCACCGAGGTGACTCTCGTGGCCGATGCCGACGACCTCGACGACGCGTCGGGTTCCGTGTCGCTCATGACCCTGCACACCGCCAAGGGCCTCGAGTACGACGCGGTGTTCCTCACCGGTGTCGAAGAAGACCTGCTGCCGCACCGCATCTCGGCGAACGAGCCGGGCGGTCCGCAAGAAGAGCGTCGCCTGTTCTACGTCGGCATCACCCGCGCTCGCAAGCGCCTGCACGTCTCGCTCGCCATGACCCGTGCGCAGTTCGGCGAGGTCACCGTCGCGATGCCGAGCCGGTTCCTGCAAGAGATCCCCGCCGACCTCATCGACTGGCGCCAGTCGCCGGGCGACGTCAACGGCCGCGGCGGGTCGCAATCGCGTGCGCTGAATGCGCGCGGTCGACGCCCCGGACAACCCGGGGGCGGCGGCAACCGTTACGGCGACGACCTCGTGCCGCTGCCCAAGCGCGCACCCGCCGACCCGAGCAAGTTCCCCAACCGCATCCCCGCGAAGGTGCGCGACAACGGCGACATGGTACTCGCGTCGGGTGACCGCATCCGCCACGACGACTTCGGCGAAGGGCGTGTGGATGCCGTGACGGGCGAGGGTGCGAAGCGTGTGGCGCACGTGCGTTTCGACACGGTCGGACCGAAGAAGCTGCTGGTCAAGATCGCACCGATCGCGAAGCTCTGAGGCACGTGAGGCCGGTCGGGTGAAACGCCCCGGCTAGGCTTGCCCAATGGCTCTCTTCTCGCGCCGCAAGAAGTCCGACTCCGACGACGCATCGGCCGACCGGCCCGACACCACGATCGAACCGGGCGAGCAGCCCGTCGACCCCGCCGGCCCGAGCGACGCCGCTCCGGCGACCGACACGGGTGATGCGGCGGAAGCCCCCGCCGCGGAGGCGACACCGACGGTCGGCATCTCGATGTCGTCGTTCCGCGGTGTCGGCGCCGCGCCCGAAACCCCGGCCGAGGCCTCGGCCCCGCCGGTCGCTGCACGTCCGTCGGCGCGGCAGCCCGGCGCGATGGTCGCGCCCGAAGCGCCCGAGACGATGCCCGGTCTGCGCGACAACGTGCTGCTCAGCAACGCCCTCGCCGAGATCGAGGGCACGGCCGAGCCCGCGCAGCTGCTCAACGTCGCGCGTCAGCTGCTGCAGGGACACGTCTTCCTCCGCGTCAAGGGCAACGCCCGGGCGCTGATGGAAGAGGGGAAAGACCTGCCTCTCGCCGTCGCCAACAACGGCGACGAACAGCTCGTGCTCGGCTACAGCGGCGGCATGGCCCTGCGTGCCAGCGTCGACGCCGACGGCGACCTCGACACGTCGGCGATGGCGCAGCCCGTGCTCGCGCTGCTGCGCCACATCATCGACGGCCCCTACGCCGGCATCGTGCTCAACCCCGCCGCCGCGAACGGGCGAGCGGTGCTGCCCAAGGCGCTGCTCGAGCGCATGGTGGCCGAGGTCGACCCGCAGCTGCGCATCAAGACGGCCCTGTGCGACGAGCGCACGGATGCCACGGCCTCCACCGTCGTCGACGCCATCGTCGATGACGCGCCGATGTGGATCGCCGTCAACCAGACCGAAGAGGGCGGCCCCATGGGGGTCGCCGAGTCGCGCGCGGCGACGGGTGAGCGCTTCCTCGAGGTGTTCTCGCACCCGCTCGAACTCCTCGCGCTCGGCCGGGGCGACCAGCCGCTGCCGATCCGCAAGATCCAGTTGGCCAAGGCGCTGGCACAGGATGCCGGGCTCACCGGCATCCTGATCGACGCGGCGGGTCCGTGGATCCGGCTCGACCGCGACGAGCTCGCTCCGGTCATCGCCCTCGCCGCCGAGGAGGCTGCGCCGACGGCCTGACTATCCGGACGATCGACGGGCCGCTCCCCCGAAGGGAGCGGCCCGTCGCGGTTCGGGCTGCGGGTGTCGATCGGTGAGTCGCGGTCGGCTGGGCCGGGAGAGTGCCGCGGTTGGTCGGCGGGAGGGTGCTGCGGTTGGTTGGCCTGGGATGGGGCCGCGGTTGGTTGGCGCGGGAGGGTGCCGCGCTCCGGAGTTATGGTGCGCCTGGGGCGGAGACGACGTTTGCGCTCGCTGTCACCGCCAGAGTTTCCGGAGTCCGGCACGCCCGCCGCGGTTCGGGCTGCGGGTGTCGGGCGGGGAGGCGCGGTCGGCCGGCCCGGGATGGTGCCGCGGTTGGTTGGCGCGGAATGGTGCCGCGCTCCGGAGTTATGGTGCGCCTGGGGCGGAGACAACGTTTGCGCTCGCTGTCACCGCCAGAGTTTCCGGAGTCCGGCACGCCCGCCGCTCGCTCGGCGTCGCGGAGCCGGCACCGCGCCGCCACCGCCTGAGACCTCGATGCGTCAGCGTGCGCGTCAGACGCCGTAGAGCTCGCCGACCGGCACCGCCACGGGCAGCACATTGCCCGCCGGGGCCAGGGGGCACGCCCACATCGGGTCGTACGCGCACGACGGGTTGTAGGCGAAGTTGAAGTCGATGACCAGGGTGTCAGGGGTATCCCCTCGGCCCAGGTCGGCGCCCTTGATCGTGTCGAGCAGGTAGCGTCCGCCGCCGTAGGTGCCGCCCGGGCGACCGGCGGCGGCATCCCGAACGGGAACGAACAGGCCGCCGCCGTACGACGTCAGCCGCCACACGTCGAGAGACCCCGTGTCGGGCAGCTCGACGCGGCCGATGCGCTCGAAGCCGACCTCTCCGTCGGTGCCGGTCGTGGCGACGAACGACGCCTGGTCGGCGTCGAGCAGGGGCACCTCGAAGCGCCAGGCGGCGTCGTAGGGCGCGAGCGGCAGGCCGACGAAGCCGTCGCGTTGCTCCGGGAGCAGGGGGGTGGCCGGGTGGTGGGCGAAGAGCGCGTCGCGCTCGATGCGCCACAGCTCGTGGGCCTCTTCGGGGTCGTCGGCCTCGCGCACGGCGTCGTAGAGGGCGAAGACGCGGCGGCGCCAGTCGGCGATGTCGAGGGCGGTGCGGGCGGCGGCGCTGGTCATGACTCGAGCGTAGGCGGATGCCGGGAGTCGCGGCCTGGGCTGGACACCGGCCGCGGTCGTCCCCGCTCGGCGAAGACGGTGCACGGGCGCGAGATCCGGAACGCAACGGGCAGACACGGCCCCGATCCGCGCACTAGCGTCGGGGCATGGCATCCCCCCGCATCACGCTGACCGTGCCGGGCCCCGACGGCGATCGCGAGGTCGGTATCTCGAACCCCGATCGCGTGCTCTGGCCCGAGGTGGGCATCACCAAGCGCGAGCTCGCCGAGTACCTGATCGCCGTCGCCGACCCGTTCATCGCGGCGAACGGGCACCGGCCGGTGTCGCTCGAACGTTTCCCGGACGGCGTCGGTGGCGAGGCGTTCTTCTCGAAGAACCCGCCGAAGGGGGCGCCGGCCTTCGTCGAGGCCGTGACCGTGACGTACAACAGTGGGCGTCGGCATCCGCAGCTCTTCCTCGGAGAGATCGCGTCGGCGGTGTGGGCCGCGCAGATGAACACGATCGTGTTCCACCCGTGGGCGTCCCTCGCCAGTGACGCCGACCATCCGATCGAGCTGCGCATCGATCTCGACCCGCAGCCCGGCACGGGCATCGCCGAGGCGGTCACCGCGGCGCACGAGCTGCGGAAGGTGCTGCACGAGGCGGGCCTCGAGGCCTGGATCAAGACGAGCGGCAACCGCGGCCTGCACGTGTTCTGCCCGATCGAGCCGACGCACGAGTTCCTCGACGTGCGGCACGCGGTCATCGCCGCGGCGCGTGAGTTGGAGAGACGGATGCCGGATGCCGTGACCACCAGCTGGTGGAAGGAGGAGCGGGGCGAGCGCATCTTCGTGGACTTCAATCAGGCGAACCGCGACCGCACGATGGCGGGTGCGTACTCGCCCCGGGCCCTTCCGACGGCGACCGTGTCGACGCCGGTGACGTGGGACGAGCTCGACGGTCTCGACCCGCTGGCGTTCACCGTGCGTTCGATTCCCGAGCGCCTGGCATCCATCGGCGACCCGTGGGCCGGGTTCGGCGACAAGCCCGGGCGCATCGACACGCTCTTGGAGTGGTGGCAGCGCGACCTCGACAACGGCCTCGGCGAGCTGCCCTTCCCGCCCGAATTCCCGAAGATGCCGGGCGAACCGCCCCGCGTGCAGCCCTCGCGGGCGAAGACCCCGGCGGCGGACTGACCGGCATCGTCGCATCCCATCGGGAAGGATGCCACCGCACACCCGATTGTTCACCCAACGGTGAGAACGCCGGGTGAACGTTCATCCGCGAGTGACCTGAGATTCGTTCTCACGAGAGGAGCTTCCGTCAGCGTGGACGACGACCGGCCCCCGGCGGTCGGTGAATCCCATACGGAACGGAAGCGAACACATGAACAAGCGCACGACCGGACGCACGCGTCTGATCGTCCTGAGCACCGTCGCGGGCGTCGCCCTCGGTGCCACCCCCGCTGTCGCCGCCTCGGCGGAGACCACGACGGACCCCGTCCCCCGGAACGTCATCGTGCTCATCTCGGACGGCGGCGGCTACAACCAGTTCGACGCCGCTCGCCTGTACGAGAACGGCACGAGCTACCAGCAGGTCGAGGTCGCGCCGAACTCCGGCACGGCCACGAAGATCCCCGGCACGAAGAGCGAGGTCTACGACGACTTCCCCGTGCAGATCGCGCAGTCGCACTACTCCGCGGGCGGTCGCGCGGCTTACACGCCCGAGCAGGCGTGGGGCGACTTCAGCTGGGTGGCATCGGGTGCGACCGACTCCGCCGCCGCCGGCACCGCGCTCGGCACCGGTGTGAAGACCACCAACGGCACCCTCGGCTTCGCCCCCGACGGCACGCGTCTGCTGACCGTCGGCGAGCAGGCCATGGAGGTCGGCAAGAAGGTTGGCCTGGTCACGAGCGTGCCCTTCAACCATGCCACCCCCGCCGGCTTCATCGCGCACAACAAGAGCCGCAACGACTATCACGGTCTCGCCACCGAGATGATCGACTCGGGCGTCGACGTGCTCATCGGCGGCGGCCACCCGAACTACACGGATGCAGGCACCTCGCGCGCATCGCACTTCGGTGCGGGGTCGTGGATCTCGCAGGCCGACTTCACGCGCGTCACGCAAGGCCAGACGCCCTTCTCGTACATCGAGAGCAAGGCCGACTTCGAGCGCGTCGCCGACGGCCAGAACGTGCCCGACAAGCTCTTCGGCCTCGCGCGCGTCGCCGAGACGTTCCAGTACAACCGCCCCGGCCTCGCCAACAGCACGGTACTGCCCTTCACCGACGCGGCGAATGCCGACGTCCCTTCGCTCGCCACGTCGGCGAAGGCCGCGCTGAACGTGCTCGAGAAGGACGAGGACGGCTTCTTCCTCATGGTCGAGAGCGGCGCGGTCGACTGGGCCGGTCACGCCAATCAGACCACGCGCATCGTCGAGGAGCAGCTGTCGTTCAACGACTCCGTCGACGCCGTCACCGACTGGGTCGAGAACAACTCCAGCTGGGACGAGACGCTCGTCATCGTCACCGCCGACCACGAGACCGGCTACCTCGCCGGCCCCGGCGCCGGCACCGAGAAGGGGTGGACCGCCCTGACCGGCACCGCGGGCCAGCTGCCGAACGTGTCGTGGCACTCGGGTGGCCACACCAACGCGCTCGTGCCGCTGTACGCGAAGGGCGCCGGCGCCGAGGTGCTCACCGCCCGTGCCACCAGCTGGGACTTCGTCCGCGGTGCGTACCTCGACAACACCGACCTCGGCAAGACGATCTTCGACGCCCTCGGGCACGCGGATGCCGAGGGTGACGCCGTCGGCGTCGAAGCCTCGGTGCCCCTGCCGGCCCACGCCGGCCAGCTGAGCCTCGCCCTGCCCGACATCGACGGTCCGGTCACCTTCGCCGGTGACGCCTCGGCGCAGCGGGCCGAGCTGCCCGAGGTCGTCGTGAACGACTCCCGCAACGAGGCGCAGGCCCAGGGGCGCGGATGGACGCTGTCGGGTTCGGCATCCGCGTTCGTCGCCGGTAACCGCTCGTTCGGTGCCGACAACCTCAGCTGGACGCCGAAGGTCGTGCGCACGGCCGCGGGTGCCGCCGCCGGTGGCACCGCAACGCTCGACAAGCCCGCCACCCTCGCCGACGCCGGTCGCGTCGAGCGCGTGGGCGAAACCGTCGTCGCCGCCGACCTGGCGCTGACCATCCCCGCGACCGTCGAAAGCGGCCGCTACGGCAGCGAGATCACCCTCACGCTGTTCGCGAAGGACTGACCCCTTCGGCCGGTGCGCTCCCGACCGGGGGCGCACCGGCTCCTTCGTGCTCTGGCGTTCGGCCGGGTGGCCGCCCGCCCGCCGACGTGGGCTCGCCGACTCGTTCGTTATCCGCGTTCGGCCGGGGTTGCCGCTCGACCGCCGTCGCCCGCGTCCTGCACCCGCTTCTGTTCCCGTCGCGTCGCCCACGAGCGTTCCGACCCTTCCACTCCCGACCCGAGGTGACCCGTGTTCCCCCGCACCCCCGCTCTCGCCGCGGCCATCGCCGCTGCCGTGCTGCTTCTTTCCGCCGCTCCGCCGCCGCCGTCACCGTCGACCCGGCGCCGACCTCTGCGTCCGCCGCGCAATGGGCGGTCGCGCCGGCTTCGTCCGCCGGGCCCGACGGGCGCATCTCGTTGCGCCACACGATCGACCCGGGATCCGGCGTCGACGATGCGATCGCCGTGTCGAACCTGGGCACCGCACCCGCGACCTACACCGTGGCACCGGGCGATGGCATCCTGGGCGACAGCGGTGCCTTCGACATCGCCGCGGGCGACCCGCAGGAGTCGGGCGCCTGGATCACCGTCGACGGATTGGACGCCGGCACGGTGACCGTGGCGCCGGGGGAGACCCGCGTGCTCCCCGTCCGCATCGACGTGCCCGGCGGGGCCACCCCGGGCGATCACCCCGCCGGCATCGTCGTCGGGGTCACGCGCTCGAGCGACGGTGTCGCGGTCACCAACCGCGTCGGCGTGCGTGTGCACCTGCAGGTGGCCGGCGACATCGTCCCGGCGCTGGACGTGGCTGACGTCACCGCGACGTTCACGCCGGCGCTCGTGCCTTTCGCTCCCGGGACGCTGCGCGTGGAGACGCGGGTCGAGAACACCGGCAACGTGCGCCTCGGTGCGCTCGCCGCCGTCTCGGGGGCGGGTGTCGATGCCGCCGCGCTCACGGGCGACCCCGCCGAGCTGCTGCCGGGCGACAGCGCCACCGTCGTGACCGAGACGAGCGCCTGGCCCGTCTTCGCGCTGTTCGGCACGAGCACGGTGCGCCCCGTGGTGCTCGGCGACGACGCCGTCACCGCGCCCGCCGTCGTGGAGGAGGGCTTCACGACGCCGGCGGTGTCGTGGACGGGTGCGGCCGTCCTGCTGCTGGCGGTGGGTGCGATCGCGGCGGCGGTGGCGAAGCGGCGCCGCCGACGTGCCGGACGGGCTGAGGCGGCGGCGGATGCCGAGGTGCCTGCGGATGCCGAGACGCCGGCGGATGCGGAGACGCCTGCGGATGCCGAGGCATCGGCGCTCGGGCGGGTGGACGTCGGCGCGCGGTAAGGCTGCGGCGGGGGCGTAGCGAGGTTTGGGGCGGGATCGGCGGGTTGGGGCGGGAATTTTCCGCCCCAACGTGCGGAATCCGCCCCAATCGGGGCTCGGGCGCCGAGACGGGGCGGCCACTGCGCGCCCCGGTGCACGCGCCGAACCCGGCGCGGGCCCCGCCCCGCCGCACCGCGGGCGCGGAGCCCGCGCGAGCGTCAGTCGAGCACGTCGCCGAGGTCGTACGAGGTCACCGTCTCGAGCTGCGCGAACGTGCATGATCGGGCGTCGCGGTCGGGACGCCAGCGGTCGAACTGCACCGTGTGACGGAAGCGCATGCCCTCGAGCTGGTCGTAGCGCACCTCGAGCACGAGCTCGGGGCGCAGCCGCACGAACGACACGTCCTTCGACGCCGAGAAGCGCGAGCGGTCGGTTTCGCCCACGATGGCTTCGCCCTCGGCATCCCGTTCCACGAGCGGCGCGAGTTCGTCGATGAGCTCCCGGCGTTTCTTGTCGGTCCACGCCGAGACCCCGCCGACACCGTGCAGACGGCCGTCGTCGTCGTACAGGCCGACGAGGAGAGAGCCCACGCCCTCGCCGGACTTGTGGATGCGATAGCCCAGGGCCACCACATCGGCGGTGCGGGCGTGCTTGATCTTGAACATCGTGCGCTTGTTCGGCGCGTACGGCTGGGCGAGGGGCTTGGCGATCACGCCGTCGAGGCCCGCGCCCTCGAACTCGGCGAGCCAGCGGCGGGCGAGGTCGGGGTCGTCGGTGGTGCGGGTGACGTGCACGGGGTGCGGAACGCTGCCGAGCAGGTCTTCGAGCTGCGCCCGCCGCTCCGAGAACGGCTCGTTCTGCAGGTCGCGGTCGCCGCGGGCGAGCAGGTCGAACGCGATGAACATCGCCGGAGTCTCTTGCGACAGCATGTTCACACGGGATGCCGCGGGGTGGATGCGCTGCGACAGGGCTTCCCAATCGAGGCGCTGCGCACCCCTCTCGCCGCGCGCGACGACGACCTCGCCGTCGATGAGGCACGGCTCGGGCAGGATCTCGGAAAACGCCGCGACGAGCTCAGGGAAGTACCGGGTGAGCGGCTTGGCGCCGCGGCTGCCGATCTCGACGTCGGTGCCGTCCCACGACACGAGGGCGCGGAACCCGTCCCACTTGGGTTCGTAGCTGAAACCGCCCTCGACCTTGCCGTGCTCGGGGACCGTGGGCACCGACTTCGCCAGCATCGGGGCGGGGATGTCGTACGCCATGGCCGTCAGCTCTCGTTGCCCGACAGGGGCACAGGGTTCTTGCGCTTCTTGCGGCGCGCCCACTCGGCGGGCTTGTCGGGGCCGTTCCAGACCGTGATGATGCCCCACACGACGGCGGTGAGCGGCACGGCGAGCAGGGTGCCCAGGATGCCGCCGATCGCGGTGCCGCCGGCGAGCACGACGAGCACGACGAACGAGTGCAGCTTCATCGAGCGGCCCATGAGGACCGGCTGCAGGAAGTTGCCCTCGAGCTGATTGACCAGCACCACGATGCCGACGACGACGAGGGCGATGATCGGGCCGTTCGTGACGAGCGCCACCAGTGCGGCGAGGATGCCGGCGGTCACCGCGCCGACGATCGGGATGAACGCCAGCAGGAAGACGAGGACGGCGAGGGGCAGGGCGAGCGGCACCTGCAGGATCGCGAGGCCGATGCCGATGCCGATCGCGTCGACGGCCGCGACCGAGGCGGTTCCGCGCACGTACGAGCCGAGCACGGTCACCGTCTTGTCGCCGATGCGACGGGCGCGCTCGTAGTCGCTGCCGTGGAAGGGACGGAGCACGAACTCCCACATGCGGGGACCGTCTTTGAGGAAGAAGAACAGGATGACGACCATCAGCACGAAGCCCGTCACGAAGGAGGCGACCGCGCTCACGCCGGCCAGTGCGCTCGTGCCGAAGTCGGAGCTGGTGAGGAAGCCCTGGATGCCCTGGATCGCCTGATTGACCTGGTCTTGCGAGATGGCGAAGGGAAGCGTGTGGTACCAGTCCTGCGCGCGCTGGAAGCCCTCGACGGCCTGGGAACTGAGCGTCGGCCACTGATTGATCACGGCGTTGACGACGAGCCACCCGAGGGCGGTCAGCACGGCCACCACGGCCAGCAACGTGAGCAGCGTGGCGATCACGGCGGGCACGCCCTTGCGCCGCAGCCACATGGTGACCGGGCCGAATGCGGAGGCGAAGATGAGCGCGAGGATCAGCGGGATGATCACCAGCGTCACCTGTCGGATGCCCCAGATGAGGCCCGCGACGAGGACGACGACGATGATGATCTGCACGGCCCGCACCGCGAGGCGCCCGAAGCCGTCGGCCCACAGGCTGCGGGGCGGGGGCTGAACCGCCTCGGCGACGGATTCGACCGCACGGCGAGGAGCGGGGTGTCGAGAGAAGAGGCCCATGCTCACACGGTAGTGGGGGCTTCCGACATCGCCCGCGCGGGTTGCGCGGGGTCGGGCCGCGGATTAGGCGGCGCACCCGCAGTACCGCTGTCATCCGTCGACGAAGCGCCTCTCCGCGCCGCCGGGCCGCGGCATCCTGGCCCGTGCGTAGCCGCACGGTGCCCGTCAGTTCGCCGGGCCTCAGCATCCATCGCCGCGCACCGCCGCAGCGCACAGCCCGCCGCGCCCCGGCATCCCGGATCAGGTGAACGCGCTCATACCGGTGATGTCGCGGCCCAGCAGCAGCGCCTGCACGCTCTCGGTGCCCTCGTACGTGTGGATCGCCTCGATGTCGGCCATGTGCTGCATGACGCCGTTCTCGAGGAGGATGCCGTTGCCGCCGAGCAGGTCGCGCGCGATCGCGGCCACCCGGCGCGCGGCACGCGTGTTGTGGTACTTCGCGAGCGACGCCTGGGTCGGGCGGAGTCCGCCGGACGTCTCGAGATCGGCGAGGCGGCGGCAGTACAGCTGCATCGCGGTCAGCTCGTCGAGCATCTGCGCGAGGCGCTCCTGCACCATCTGGAAGGCCGCGAGCGGCTTGCCGAACTGCATGCGCTCGGTGGCATACGTCCGAGCGATCTCGTAGCAGGCGGTCGCGTGACCCAGTGCCGACCACGCGACGCCGGAGCGTGTGGCGTACAGCACGCGCGAGGCGTCTTTGAAGGTGTGCGACCCGGGCAGCACGGCATCCGCCGAAAGACGCACGTCATCCATCGCGATGTGAGCCTGATGGATGCCGCGCAGCGACACCTTTCCGGTGATGACGGTGCCGACGTAGCCCGGAGTGTCCTGCTCGACGAGGAAGCACCGCACGGCACCGTGGTCGTCGCCGCCGTCGTTCGCGACGCGGGCCCAGACGAAGGTGATGCCACCGGACGCTCCGTTGCCGATCCACTTCTTCGTGCCGCTCAGCGACCAGCCCCCGGTCCCTGAGCCTGTCGAAGGGACCCACGTCGCGGTGGTCTCGAGCGAGACGGAGTCGGAGCCGTGGTCGGGCTCGGTCAGCGCGAAGGCGCCGAGCGTCGTGCCGTCGGCCAGCGGGCGCAGCCAGCGCTGCTGCTGCTCGGTCGAGCCGAAGAGGGCGAGGGTGCGCAGGGCCAGTCCGCCCTGTACGGCGAGGGCGGTCGCGAGGGAGCCGTCGTGGCGCGATATCTCCATATTGACCAGGCCCGCGGCCAGCGGCGAGGTGTGCGGGAGGTCGGGGTGCTCGATGCCGTCGGTGTACAGCTCCAACTCACCCATGCGCTGGACGAGCTCGACGGGGTAGGTCGCGGCATCCCACTCGCCCTGCATGCGCGTGCCGACCTCGTCGGCGAACGCCTTGGCGCGGTCCCAGACGGCGCGGTCGGCGTCGGGAATGTCGGCGAACACCGCGTAATAGTCGGTGTCGCGACGACCCAGCAGGTCGTAGCGGGCGACACGCTCGCCGGGGAGCGTACGGGCATCGGCGTCGATGGTCATGGTTCCCAGTATCGCGCACGTTGGTACTGGGTGTCACTCCCCGCGTCGACGTGCAGCCTACGCTCGGAGAGCGTCGCCCGGTAGGGTCGCGGGCGTGACCTCGCTGACGTTCCTTCCCGCGCTCGACAACCCGCACCTGCTGGCCGAGCCCGTCGCCGCTGCCCTGCAGACTCTCGACCCCGCGACCGCCGCGCGCGTCGAGGTGGCCGAGGTCGACCCGACGCTCGCCGATACCGCCGCTTTCTGCGCGGCGTACGGTCAGAGCCTCGCCATCTCCGCCAACTGCATCGTCGTGCAGGGCTCGCGCGATGCCGAGACGCGCACCGCCGCCTGCCTCGCCCTCGCCACGACCCGGCTCGACGTGAACGGCGTGGTGCGCAAACTGCTCGACGCCCGCAAGGCGACCTTCGCGCCGATGGATGCCGCGGTGTCGGCCACCGGGATGGAGTACGGCGGGATCACCCCTCTCGGCATCCCGGCCGACTGGCGGCTCCTCGTCGACGCGCGCGTGGCGGTGCTGCCGCGGGCGGTGGTGGGTGCCGGCATCCGCGGCGCGAAACTGTTCCTGCCCGGCGAGGTGCTGGCATCCCTGCCCGGGGCCGAGGTGATCGAGGGGCTGGCGAAGCCGAGCGAGTGACGGCCGTAACCGCAGGATCGTGCGATCAGAGGGCGTGGCGGCCGTGTGTCGAAGCCGCGGGGCTCAGTCTCCGAGCGACGCGCGCAGGCGCCGAGTGACCTCCGCGGCGGGCATGCGGCGCGGGAAGGCCGCGACGATGAGGTCGTCGCCCGCTGCATCGCCGGCGTCGGGGCCCACGCCGTAACGGCGGAGAGCGTCGTCGAGGGCACGACGCAGGACGGATGCCGGCACCCGGGCGCCGCGCATCAGCCGGCGCAGCACGTGGTTGTGCACCGCCGTGACGAGGGCGGCGAAGCCGACGGCATCCAGGGGGTCGAGGCCGGGGAGCGCATCGCGAAGGTACTGGTCGAAGAGGCGCTCGTAGCGGAACACCGTGACGATCTCGCGGTCGCGCAGGCCGGGAATCTCGCGCACGATCTTGTATCGCCGCCGTGCGAGTTCGGGGTCGGCGGCGAAGTGCCGGAACACGCGCACCGACGCCTCGCACACGGCCGCCCAGGGATCGGGATGCGACTGCGCGAGGAACGCGCGCGTCTCGGCGAGCAGCACCTCGTGGTCGGCGAACACGACGTCTTCTTTGCCGCCGAACTGCCGGAAGAACGTCGAGCGCGACACTCCCGCCGCCTGGGCGATCTGCTCCACGGAGGTCTGGTCGTACCCGTGCGCGACGAAGAGGTCGATCGCAGCGGCCACCACCGCGGTGCGGCTGGACGGGGCGGCGCTCTCGGTCACGTGCCGAGCATATCCGCGGGGCGCGGGCGGCGGCGGTGCGTGGCGCGGGGCGGGTGGCGCGGAGGCGGCGCGTGGGCGGGGCGGCGCGTGGGCGGGGCGGCGCGTGGGCGGGGCGGCGGCGCGGGGGGTGCCGGGCGGTGAGAAACGCGATCGGCGGGTGGAAACGCTGTGGCGTGGCGTGTTTCGCTGCGGATGCCGTTTCTCGCGCGTCCGAGGTGCGGCGGCGGGCAAGCGCGGCGGCGGCCCGGGCGGTGCGGAGTGCGGCGGCGGCACGAGCGGGGCAGAGCGGTGAGAAACGCGATCGGCGGGCGGAAACGCCTCGGCGCGGCGTGTTTCGGGGCGGATACCGTTTCTCGCGCGTCCGAGGTGCGGCGGCGGCACGCGGGGCAGAGCGGTGAGAAACGCGATCGGCGGGTGGAAACGCCTTGGCGCGGCGTGTTTCGCTGCGGATACCGTTTCTCGCCGAAAGAGACCCACCACGAACACTTGCCGGGCGCACGCACCGCGAGGCACGCACCGCGCACACAGCCGCCAGCACACCCCGCGCTAGACGATCGCCCCCACCGAGGCAAGCGGATGCCGAGCCCTCAGCCCCCGCGGTGGGATGGACGCATGAGCACCCCCCTGTGGAACCGAGACCAGACCTCCGTCGCAACGCCGTTCGAGGCCGACGCGCGGCACGACGTCGTCATCGTCGGCGCCGGGCTGACCGGCCTGTCGACGGCCGTGATGCTGGCCGAAGCGGGCGTCGATGTCGCCGTGGTCGACGCCGGCGAGGTGGGGCAGGGGGCGACCGCGGCGTCGGTGGGCATGGCATCCGTTCTCCAGGGCACGACGCTCGCGTCGCTGCGGCGGCACCATCCGGCGAGTCTCGTGCGGGCGTACGTGGATGCCAACCGTGCCGGCCAGGACTGGCTCGCCGACCGTGCGGGCGCCGCCGCCGACCGCCGCACGGCGTTCACGTTCGGGCGCGGGCTCGACACCGACGTGGCCCTCGACGCCGTGCGCGATACGGCAGAAGAGGCCGGCCTGCCGGTGCGCGAAGCCGCCCCCGGCGACTTCGGCGGGCGCACGTCCGTGCGCGCCGTCGCCCTCGACGACCAGCTCGCCCTCGATCCCGTGCTGCTGGCGACGACGCTCGCCCGTGCCGCCGTCGATGCGGGTGCGGTGATCCACAGCGGCGTGCGGGTGTCGGACGTGCGGGCCCTTCCCAGCGGCCGGGTCGACACCGACCACGGCACGATCTTCGGCGACACGGTCGTGCTCGCCACCGGCACGCCCCTCACCCGCCGCGGACTGTACGACCTCAAGACGCGCGCACTGCGGTCGTGGGCGATCGCGTTCGAGGTGGAGGGGGATGCCGAAGCCCCGGGCGGCATGTGGAGCGAGGTCGGTGCCGACGGGCGCAGCGTCGTGGCGGCGCCGTCGTCGTTCGGGCGTCCGGCGCTCATCGTGACCGGGGCACGGCATCCGGTGGGCTCGGCGTCGTCGGAGATCGCGCTCGCCGAGGCGCTCGCCGCGTGGGCGCGGCGCACGCTCCCGGTCGGTGCCGAAATCGGGCGCTGGTCGGGCCAGGACTACCAGTCGCACAACCTCGTGCCGTTCATCGGGGGGATGCCACGGGGTCTCGGCCGCCTGCGCTTCGCCACCGGATACGCCGGGTGGGGCATGACGAACGCGCCGGCCGCGGCGATGCGGTTGAGCGATGAGATCCGCGGCGTCTCGCGAAGCGACCGGCCGCAGTGGATGCGCACGATCGGCACCCGCATGACCGTGCCCGCCGACCTCGGCCGCGGGATCGGAGAGGCCGCGCGACGCGCGCGGGTGTCAGCAGCAGCCCTGAAGACGGCGTCGGCGGCCCCCGTCGCACCGCCCGCCGAGGGTGCGGGAACGCTCGCCCGGCGGGGAGCGCGCACGGCCGCCGTCTCGACGGTCGACGGGCGGACGCGCACGCTGGCCGCCCCGACTCCGCTGACCTGGAACGACGCGGAGCGCTCGTGGGACAGCCCCGTCGACGGCTCGCGCTACGCCCCCGACGGGGTGCGGCTCGAGGGCGCGGCATCCACGGATCTGCGCTCGGCGGGCTGAGGCGCGGGGCGCGTGCGAAACTCCGGAGATTCGGGCGCACCGCGCGACGGCGGGCGCGGATTCATGCGGGCGGATGCGGCGGGTCGCGCCGTTTCTCCGGAGTTCGGGACGGGCGGGGGCGGTGCGGCGCTGCGCGACAAGGCTTGATACGGCGCAGCACGGCCCGACTCGGCGCGGCGCGACAGCCGCACGCGGCGCCGCCGGGACTCGGCGGCCCTGCCGGTGGTGGGCGACGCCGGCCGGGTGGTTGCGTGGGGCCATCGCCTCGAGCGAGCGGCCCGACCGTGGGCGCAGGGTCCCGCGGCCGGGCGGCGAGCCGGAACGGTCTCGAGAGTCTGTCTTCGAGCCGGCTGGGAACCCGAACGCGACGCGACCCGCGTCAGCTCTTCGCGCCGGTGAACGCCAGCGCGCCGCCGAGGCCGATCATCATGACGCCGCCCGTGCCCGACAGCGTCGAGATGCGCTTCGGGAAGCGGGCGAACCACGTGCGGGCGGTTCCGGCGGCGAGGGCCCAGACGCTGTCGCAGGTCAGCGCCATCACCTGGAAGAGCAGTCCCAGCGTCAGCAGCTGCAGCCAGGCGGCGCCGGCGTGCGGGTCGACGAACTGGGGCAGGACCGCGACGAAGAAGGCGATCGTCTTGGGGTTGGTCAGTCCTACGACGAAGCCCTGGCGCAGCAGCGTCCACGACGACGTGGGCTGCACGGCAGCACCGGCGACGTGCGCGTGCCGGTGGCGGATCGCCTGGATGCCGAGCCACACGAGGTAGGCCGCGCCGACGATCTTCAGCGCGGTGAACGCGACGATCGAGGATGCCACGATCGCGCCGACTCCGAACGCGACGGCGAGCACCGCGGGCACGGTGCCGAGGGCGTTGCCGACGACGCTGAGCACGCCCGCGCGGCGGCCGAGCGCGATCGACCGGCCGATGACGAACAGCACACTCGGACCCGGGATGACGATGATGACGACCGACGCGGCGACGAAGGCCACGAGGTTCTCGATCGGAGGCATGCGTGAAGCGTACTGCCGCTGCATTTCGCGCACGTTCCGCGCCCACCCCGGCGCGTGAGGGGTCAATTTTTGTCGCTTCGAGCGGCGCTCAGCGACAAAAATTGACCCCTCGCGCGAGGTGACAGCCGTGGCTACGCGGGGACGGCCTCGCGCGCGAGCAGCTCGCTGATGCGGCCGACGCAGCCGCCGCAGCCGGTGCCGGCGCGGGTCGACGCCTTTACACAGGCCACCGTCGGCTCCCCTGCGGCCACGGCGTCGCGGATCGCCCCGGCGCTCACGCCGTTGCACCAGCAGACGGTGGCATCCGCGGCGAAGGGGTCGGCGACGACGGCCATGCCGGCGTCGGGCGCATCGAGGCGCAGCAGCGACGAGCGGTCGGCGGGCAGCTCCGATCCGCGTTCGAACAGCAGGGTGAGCTCGGCGCCGGTGCGTGGCATCCCGACCGAGACGAAGCCGGTCAGCACGCCGTCGACCGTGACGAGCTTGACGTACGCGCCGCGGGCGGGGTCGGCCCAGAGGGTGACCTGCGGGGCGTGGCACGCGGCCGCGTGCACGGGGGCGAAGGGGTCGGCGTCGACCGCACCTCCGGCGACCACGTCGATGCCCTCGGCCTTCAGCATGACGACGCCGGGCCGCTCCACGGGGACCGGGGCAACGGATGCCGCCGCGCCCGCCACGGGGACCGGGGCAACGGATGCCGCCGCGCTCGCGACGAGGGCCGGGCTCGCGGATGCCGCAGCGGAACCGTCCCCAGCCGCCAACCGCGCCGCCAGCCGGTCGGCCTGCCGCCAGCCCGGTCCGACGAGTCCACTGGGGCCGCCGGGCACGCGACCGTCTTCGCCCGCCTCGGCCGGATCGGCGACGTGCGCGCAGTCGCCGATGGCGAAGACGTTCGGGTCGGTCCAGGAGCGCGACGCACCGTCGACGAGCACGCCGGTGGAGGTGGCGAGCCCGGCGAGGGATGCCACCTCGGTGCGCGCCGCGACCCCGCACGACAGCACGAGCAGGTCGCCCGCGAGCACCTTGCCGTCGGCGCAGACCAGGCCGTCGAACCACGCCTGACCGTGGTCGTCGTAGCGCTGCACGATGCTCTCGGCGCGGGCGTGATGCATCATCTCGACACCGACCGCGGTGGCTGCGGCCGCGAGCACGCGTCCGCCGTTCTCGTCGAGCGTGCGGTTCATGGGAGCGGCGGAGTGGTACGCCACCACGACCTCGGCGCCGGCCTCGGCGGCGGCCAGGGCCAGCTCCATGCCGAGCACGCCCGCGCCGAGCACGACGATGCGCTGCCCGGCCGACACGGCCGCGCGCACGTGCTCGGCGTCGGCGAGGTCGCGCAGGGCGACGACGCCTCGGGGGAGCGGCGCCGAGCCCCGGTCGAGCTGCGCCGGAACGCCCGGTCGCGCCGCGCGGTGCCGCTGCGCCCGCTCGAGACCGGCGAGCGTCGGCACGTTCGCGCGCGCTCCGGTCGCCAGCACGAGCCGGTCGTACGGAACCCGGATGCCATCGTGCAACCGCACCACCTGACGGTCGCGGTCGACGCCGACCACCGTCATCCCGAGCACGAATTTCACGCCGGCCTCTTCGGCGATCAGCCGGTCGCCCATGTCGAGGCCGTCGCGGTCGGCGCGTCCGACGGCGTACTCGGCGAGCAGCACGCGGTTGTAGACGTCGTGCGTCTCGGCCCCGATGACCGTGAGGTCGATGCGCCCGTCGCGCACGGCGGGCAGCAGGCCCTCGATCAGCCGCGCCCCGACGGGGCCGTAGCCCACCAGCACCACACGCTCAGACATGGATCTCCTCCTCGGTCGGGGTGGACGCCCCGCGCTCGATGGGCCCGCCCGCGACGGAGACGCCGGTCGGCGCGGGTCCGCCTGCGACCGAGACCCCGGCCGGCACGTCAGGCCCGACGTGCCCGCCCGCGACGGAGACGCCGGATGCCGCGCCCCCGCCCGCCGCGCGATCGACGCCGGGATGCTCCGACACCACGACGGGCCCGTGCTCCACAGCCGCGACGGCGGGCACAGCGGCATCCGGAGTCACCCGTACCCGCGTGCGCTTGAACTCGGGCATCGCCGACGTCGGGTCGACGAGCGCCTCGGTCAGGCGGTTCGCGCACTCGTCACCGGCGTAATGGAAGGGCAGGAAGACGGTGTCATGGCGGATATCCGTGGTCACAGTCGCCCGCGCCCGCACCGTGCCGCGCTCGTTCGAGACGGCGACGAGCGCGTCTTCGCGGATGCCGAGACGCGACGCCGTCGCGGGATGGATCTCGAGCCGCGCCTCGGGGCGGGCGCCGTTCAGCTCGGCGACCCGGCGGGTCTGCGTGCCCGACTGATACTGCTGCAGGTAGCGGCCGGTGACGAGGGTCAGCTCGCCGCCGCGGTCGGTCGGCGTCGGGGGCGTGGCATCCACCGCCACCAGGCGAGCACGGCCGTCGGCGTGGGCGAAGCGCTGAGTGAAGGGGCGCGGGGTGCCCTCGGCGCGATAGGGCCAGTACGCCTCGACGCCCGTGTCGAGCAGCGCGTGCGAGAGGCCGGAGTAGTCGGCGACACCGCCCTCCGACGCGCGGGCGAGCTCGTCGAACACCTCGGCCGGAACCGTCGACCAGGTGGATGCCGCGCCCAGGCGCCGCGCGATCTCGGCCATGATCCACAGCTCGCTGCGGGCGCCGTCGGGCCCGGCCAGCGCCTGTCGACGGCGGATCACCCGGCCCTCGAGCGAGGTCATCGTGCCCTCCTCCTCGGCCCACTGCAGCACGGGCAGCACGATGTCGGCGAGCTCCGCGGTCTCGCTGAGGAAGAAGTCGCACACGATGAGGGTGTCGAGCGACTGCAGCCGCTGCCGGAGCGCGTCGACGTCGGGCGCCGAGACGACGACGTTGGATCCGGCGACCAGCAGCGTCTTCACCGGCCCGCCCAGTTCGCCGAGCAGTGCGGTCGCCGGGATGCCGGCATCCGGAAGCTCATCCGGGTCGACACCCCACACCCCGGCGACGTGCCGGCGGGCTTCGGGGTCGCGGATGGAACGGTAGCCGGGCAGCTGGTCGGCCTTCTGGCCGTGCTCGCGTCCGCCCTGGCCGTTGCCCTGGCCGGTGAGGGTGCCGTAGCCCGAGCCGTCGCGGCCGACGAGGCCGAGCACGAGCGCGAGGTTGATCGCGGCGGTGGCGGTGGCGGTGCCGTCGACGTGCTGTTCGACGCCGCGTCCGGTGAGGATGTACGCGCCGCCCGCGGCGAGGCGCCGGGCGGTCTCGCGGAGCTGAGCGACCGGGATGCCGGTGGTCGAGGAGGTGCGCTCGGGCCACCACTGCGCGACGGAGCGCCGCAGGCTCTCGAAGCCGCTCGTGCGCTCATCTATATAGGCGCGGTCGGCGAGCCCCTCGGCGATGACGATGTGGGTGAGGCCGAGCAGTAGCGGCAGGTCGGTGCCGGGGGCGGCCTGCAGGTGGGTGCCGGCGCCGTCTTCGGTGAGGCGCGCGGTGGCGGATCGGCGCGGGTCGACGACGATGAGTCCGCCCGCGGCACGCGCTCCGGCGAGGTGCGCGAGGAACGGCGGCATGGTCGCGGCGACGTTCGAGCCGAGCAGCAGGATCGTCTGGGCGTCGTCGAGGTCGGTCACGGGGAAGGGCAGGCCCCGGTCCATGCCGAAGGCCCGATTGGATGCCGCCGCGGCCGACGACATGCAGAAGCGGCCGTTGTAGTCGATGCGCGAGGTGCCGAGCGCGACGCGGGCGAACTTGCCGAGCTGATACGCCTTCTCGTTGGTGAGTCCGCCGCCGCCGAAGATGGCGTTGGCGTCGGGTCCGTGGGCGGCTTTCGTGTCGCGGAAGGCCGCGGCCACGGCATCCAGAGCTTCGTCCCAGGTGGTCTCGGCGAGGGTTCCGTCGGATCGCCGCATCAGTGGCATCCGGAGTCGGTGGGGGGATGCCAGGAGCTCCGCCGACGTCCAGCCCTTGGCGCAGAGTCCTCCCCGGTTGGTGGGGAAGTCGCGGCCCGTGACCGTGGTCTCACCCTGGTGGGTGACGGTCATGGCGCACTGCAGCGCGCAGTAGGGGCAGTGGGTGTCGGCGGAGCTCATGGCGGTCATCAGATGCGGGTTCCGGTCTTCTTCGACATGCGCAGGTAGACGCCGGCGGTGATGGCGAGGAAGGCGACGTAGGCGAGGGCGAACCAGCCGAGGGCGGGGGTGTACGAGCCGAACGTCGTCTTCGAGAAGCCGAGCAGCTGCGGGATGAAGAAGCCGCCGTACGCGCCGATCGCCGAGATGAGGCCCAGGGCCGCGGCGGCCTTGCGCTGCGCGCCGATGCCGCCGTTGGCCTTGAGGGTGAAGATCGTCGGGATCATGCGGTAGGTCGAGCCATTGCCGATGCCCGCCGCGGCGAAGAGCACGAGGAAGCAGAGCAGGAAGACCGCGAAGTTCTGCATCGGCAGGGTGAGGATGACACCCAGGATGCCGAGACCCATCACCGTGAAGGCGCCCATCGTGATGACGGTGCCGCCGAACCGGTCGGCGAGCTTGCCGCCGTAGGGGCGGGCGAGCGAGCCGACGAGCGCACCCATGAAGGCGAGGGTGACGGTGGCCGTTCCGATCGCGATGCCCTTGAAGTCGGGGAAGGTGTCGGCCAGCAGCTTCGGGAAGACGCCCGCGAAGCCGATGAACGAGCCGAAGGTGCCGATGTAGAGCACGGCCATGACCCACAGGTGCGGCTCTTTGAGAGCGGCGAGGGATGCCGTGATGTCGGCCTTGGCGCTGGAGAGGTTGTCCATGCGGAAGTAGGCGCCGACCATGGCGATGATGATGAGCGGCACCCAGATGAGACCGGCGAGCGGCAGGTTGAGGGTGGCCGCGGCGCCGACCGTGATGACGATCGGGACGACGAACTGCGCGACCGAGGCGCCGAGGTTGCCGCCAGCGGCGTTGAGTCCGAGGGCGTAGCCCTTCTGCGCGGCCGGGTAGAAGAAGGTGATGTTCGCCATCGAGCTCGCGAAGTTGCCGCCGCCGAAGCCGGCGAACGCGGCGATGACGAGGAGCACGGCGAAGGGGGTCGCGGGGTTGGACACCGCGATGGCGAGGCCGATGCTCGGGATGAGCAGCAGGCCGGCGGAGACGATGGTCCAGTTGCGGCCGCCGAAGCGGGGAACCATGAACGTGTAGGGGATGCGCAGCGTCGCGCCGACGAGGCTCGGCATGGAGATGAGCCAGAAGATCTCACCCGTCGAGAGCTGGAAGCCCGCGGCCGGAAGCGAGACGACGACGACGGACCACAGCTGCCAGACGACGAAGCCCAGGAACTCGGCGAAGATCGACCACCGCAGGTTGCGCGAGGCGATGGCCTTGCCCTCTTTCGCCCACTGGGTGGCGTTCTCGGGGTTCCAGTTGTCGATCCAACGGCCGGGGCGGTGCTGTAGTTCCGCTGTTTCGGTTGCGGCCGCGGGCGGCGTTGCGGTTTCGGGACGCGGGTCGGTGACGGTCACGGAGTCCTCCATGGGCGATACGGGGGAGGTGCAGCGCCCCGCATGGGCTGGGCGTGCCGCCAGCGTAGGGAGGAGGGATTACCCGGGACTGCGTCGCCGGGGGCGGGGAGGTAACGGTTGTTTCACCCTCGGCGGGGGTGGGGGAGAGGGGGAGTTTACGTGGGCGTTACACGGGAGAACGGATTCATGGGATGCCACTCCGCGTCTAGCGTTGCCTCCAATCCTGCGCTGGGACGCGCTCAGATCCCGGGTGCATCTCGTCACAGCCGGGGTGGAAGCGATTCTCTAGCTCAGCGCGGGGACGGGTATAGATCTGGTCATCGAGGGAACCTCCGGGTTGTTCATACTCAGAGCAC
The DNA here is from genome assembly GCF_001456955.1 of Microbacterium enclense. Classification (GTDB taxonomy): domain Bacteria; phylum Actinomycetota; class Actinomycetes; order Actinomycetales; family Microbacteriaceae; genus Microbacterium; species Microbacterium enclense. The sequence goes on from NZ_KQ758467.1 coordinate 570,995, forward strand.
GCAGACGCGTCAGCTGTCTGCCGTTCAGGTACCGGAAGCTCTGGGCGGGCTCAACATTCAGCAGGCGTCGAAGCTCCGGGAGCCGTACCGGCTCGCGCCAGCGATCCGGTGCATCGAGTTCGAGCACGCTGCACTCGCTCGCGCCGGAGAGGTACTCCGTTAGCTCCCAATGCTCGATGCCGATCACGTCCGCGTAGTCACGCCAGATGTCCCTCGCATTGCTGCGAACCAACTGCCTTGCTCGCATGGTGCCGAGCACTGCCTTCTCCGGCGACGACGAATATATGACGACGGTTGTTCCCGCGGGAACGTCGGGAAAGCGACGCCGGACCTCAGCCGTCTTGGTGCCTTCAAGGAGCCCCTGCGCGAAGCGTGGTCGGACGGAGAGCAGAAGTACCCGACTCATCCGGCGAGCCGCCTATCCTGTTGCAGGGCAATGATCTCGTCGAACATCTGCGGGTCGACATGTCGCATGCTCTGCACTCTGCCCTTCACGTAGCGCTTGAAAATCTCTTCGTGGCGCGAGATCGGCCGTTGGAGAAGCTCGGTGTCCTCGAAGCGTATGACATTGACCTTGCCGTCACGGTCCGCCGCGGCCTGGATCTCGGACTTGCGAAGGACGCCGACTTTGCTGAAACGCGCAAGAGCCTCCTCAGTCGGCAGCCGAACGCACTCCACCATTAGCGACCTCGCGACAATCCGCTGAATCGTGTGGCGCGTCTTGTCGTCGCTCGTCGCGTACCACAGAACGCGCGCAGGCAGATCCTGCGGCACGATCCTCGAACCCGAGAAGTAAACCAATTCTCGAGAGAGCCCGAGTCCTCGTCTTCGAAGTGAGATAAGGCCGTCGTTAAGGCCGAGGAGGTTTGTCGCCCATCGTGGCTGGATGGGGATGAGGTACGTTGCCATCCCGGCTTCGCGAACGACGAGTGGCCACCGAGACCGTTCAGCGAGAGCCACTTCGGCGGCCGAGGTGAGGACCAGCTCGCGGGCGGTCGCCGTCGCCGGGCCGAGCGTCGCCGTACGCGGAACTGCAGTGCTGAACTTGTCGGCCGTAAGCGCTGCGTCGAGAGTCGCGGAGATAGCCGGATCCGTAATCTCCAATCGCGTGGCGCCGTGCTCCCACGCCACACGACGGACGTACCGGAGCAACTGAAAGGCGACGGTACTGCCGCGCTCCCCTCGAATAGACCGTAGAAGCGGTAGTCGAAGGGTCGCCCCGTCGAGTTCCCAAGCGGCTAGGGCCCATAAATTGCCCTGGGCGTCCGCAAGCTTCTGAACCGTGACCGTCTTTCGTCTAGCTAGTAGCTCGCGTAGCCGCTGAGCGAAGATGCTCGGCTTGCCTTCGATGTCGTAGACGCGAAAAGCCGGCTCCAGTTCGATCTCAACATCCGCGACGACGAACCATTCGAGATCTCCATCGTCAATGAGGCTCGAACGGAAGTCGGTCATAAAGGATTCGGGGCTGAGAGCCGCAATCAGCTGATGTGGTCGGACCACCCTTATGTTATGCTCGCCGATGGTCCACCCCTTTGAGGCGAGAATCACATTGCTGTCGTTGGTGACAAAGAAGTCTGCACCCGAATGGATGGCGTCGGCGATATGAAGAACGTCGTTGCGAAGACTCGAATCCCTCGCGACGAGATTTGGGTCCGTTGCGGACAGCAGGGCGTCCTCGAGACTTCGATCGTTGGGGCGAAGTGTGCTCAGCCGCGTCAGGTGCTGGCTGACAGCTCGGACATGTCGTCGTGTGGTCGGGTCCTGGTTCTGACTGAGCTCGTTGTCGACCTCGCCCGAGACAGCGAACGTGACCAGCGGCTGAAGCCAATCGGCCTGTAGTTCCGCGGTCTCGTCGCGATGATCCCGACGGATTTCGGGCGGTAGAAAAAGGTCGCCGACGACGTTGGTGTCCAGGACCGCGAGCGGAAGGTTGGAAGAGAGTGTTGCAGTCTCGAGGAGATCGAGCCCTCCCTGGGTGTTGATCCGCTTGACCCAATTCATCAGGATGGAGCCGCTGAGGGCCCGCCCAGCCCGCTCCGACGCGACATGCATGCCGAGAGACCGCCAGAATCTGTCGATGCCGTAGTCGGTTCGGCAGGATGCCGTGAGAAGTGAGCGACGAGGATGAAGTTCGATCGCCGTCTCGATCATCGCGCGCGCTATACCGGTTTGGCGTGATTGGTGACTCACGCAGACGTGAACGAGCTTGATCAAGTTGCTCCGAGGTACGTCGTAGAGGACGTACCCCATGATTGCGTCATCGATGAAACCGATGAGAAGGCCCCGGTGCTTCGCTCTGTCCCGAAAGCCTGTGTCAGGCATCGGCCCAAGCCGAGCTCGATTGCTCTTGTGGAGCGCGAGCACTCGCTGAAACTGTGCTCCAGCGTTCTCAGAATCCGGATCCCACACAACGACGTCGACGCTCAACGCTGCCCCCTCCGCCGCGCTCTCATCACCGTTCTATCAGCACGGGGGGTGCTTTCCACGCGCCCCTCCGGGGCCCGCTCAATATCGATGATCCGTCGCCGCCAGAGTCGGCTCTTTATGTTGGGGCCTACTCTGGGCGCGAGCCGGCCGGTCTTGGACAAAGCTGATGCAGGCAACTCCACGCGCGGTGCCTCACCGGACTCGTGGATCCCGGACTCAACTCGCGCCTGGGACGTCTCTGCCTGTAGCGGCACGCCGCGACCACTCCCGGGCACGCCAGTGGCCTTGAGGCCGTGACGCTCAGTTCGAGGGACCTCGCTCACCCCGCCGCGCTAGTGTCGAAAAACGACGCGCGGCGGGTGGGGAAGGCGCAGAGCGCGAGGGTACCGGGGCGCACGCCAGCGAGGATCTCGATGGCGTCGGCGGCCACGAGCCCGAAGGCTGCTGCGACGGTCGCGGGCTGCCCGAGGAACTATCGCCGGCGGCCGTCCTCGGCGAGCACCGCGACGGCGCCTCGGCGCGCACTCAATCCGTTGTTGACCTTGACGGTGACTCGAGGGCGCGGCTGCCCGACAGTCTGAGCCGACACCGCGATGTGGATCGCCTCGCGCAGTTCCACCGCGGCTGCGACATCGTCGGGCGAGCACGCGTCAGCAGCGAGGTTCACCTCCTGCGGACGATCCGCGAGGCGTGCGGGGGTTGGGATCCGCTCAACGGGTGAGCCGAACCGTTCCGTGAGCGGTCCAGCCAAGACTCCCGACACCGCTTCGGCGCGGCGGTGACGGGCTCGCACAGCAGGACGGGTGGAGGAAGATGCGACGGAGGAGGCGGGCTGATGCCCTCGCGCGATCGCGACAGCCAGCTCCTGATTGCGTCTGCCTTGGACGCGGGAACGAGTCAAATTGTGGCGATGAGACGCATGGTGTGGTGGCATGAGCTCAAAGGGCAGGAATGATGGAGGACTGTATGGCGAGTATCGAGAGCCCGAGAGAGGTGCGCCCTTTAGTGTCGGCCGTGACTGGCACAAACGGAAAGACCAGCGTCGCTACGGCGACGTTTCAGCTCATGAACTCGATTGGGTGGCCCGCTGCGAGCTACAACTCGACCGGTATCACGGGTGTGGACGGGGTGCTGCATAAGGCAAACACGCGCCGCTCTCCGGATTATCTCCCGGACCTCATCGAATATCAGCGCCGCCGAGGTGCGGTGGCGGTTTCGCTCGAGGCGTATGTCGGGATACTAGCGGACGGGCTCTTCGAGCGCGTAGACGTCGACGCCGCGGTGTCTACGGGGTTTGAGCGTGACCATCTTGACGTGCACAAGAGCATCGACGCCTATTGGGCAGCGAAACTCCGGCTGTTCGAGGAATATTTGCGGCCGGATGGCGTGGGGGTGCTGACTACAAAGTCCGCTCAAGCCAATCTTGTGCGTGCTGCGATCGGTCGGCGCGGGGCCCGCCTCTTGGAAGTCGGCGAGGGAGGCGAGATCGACTTCACCCCGGATTCTGAAAGCGATGGCAAGCTGCGTGGGCGGCTCGAGATTGACGGCCGCGCATACGAGGCAGTCTTGCCCACCGTGCACGCGGTTGCTGCGACGAATCTGCTCCTGGCGGGTGCGGCTGTCGTAGGTCTAGGGGGAGAGCCGCAGGCTGTGGTAGATGCACTTGCGCTTGTGACACCGCCGCCGGGTCGGCTGCAAGTCATCGCAGAACGCGACGGAGTGATCGGAATAGTCGACACAGCCCACAATCCCGGCGCACTACGCGCAGCGCTGCGTTCCGTGCGTCCCCGAGTAGGGGGACGCTTATTACTGGTTTTCGGCGCCGGAGGCGGTCGCGACGTTGGTAAAAGATTCGAAATGGGTGAAATCGCCAGTGACTTGGCCGACATTGTCATAATCACAGATGACAATCCCCGCCACGAATCCCCCGAACGCATTAGAGGTGACGTGCGTGCTGGGTCGCCGCGCAGCATCGAGATCCCGCGTCGTAAAGACGCAATTCTTGCGGCCATTTTCATGGCTCGGCCGGGAGACGTCGTTCTGGTCGCCGGGATGGGCGACGAAGAATACCAGCACGTCGGCGGCGAGCGTATTCCGCATGACGACCGTGAGATCATTCGAGAAGCGATGAGCATTTAAGTCGCTCCGACAGGCTGAGAGGCGCGGCGCTGCCTATCAGTCACCGCGCCTCTCGCCTCCGCCATGACTAGATGACGTACCCGCCGTCGGGGCTGTATCCGCCGTCCGGGTCGCCGCCGTCGGGGCTGTATCCGCCGTCCGGGTCGCCGCCGTCGGGGCTGTATCCGCCGTCCGGGTCGCCGCCGTCGGGGCTGTATCCGCCGTCCGGGTCGCCGCCGTCGGGGCTGTATCCGCCGTCCGGATCGCCGCCGTCGGGGCTGTATCCCGCTCCCGGCTGGCCGTCTTCGTCGTCGTAGCCTGGGTAAACGTCGTTGTTGGTCATCGTCCATCCTTCTCTTGACGCGGTGATTGAGTCGATTCAAGAGGTCGGGCGCAGGGATGACAAGAGGCACCTGACTCCGTAACGCACGGCGCTGGCCGCGTGTTACGCCCCACTACGCCCCACATCGCCCGGCCCCGCGGCATCCCGTAGCTTCATCTCACCAACCCCTCCGAAGGCAGGTGAAGCCATGTCCCGCACGATCTCGTCGACAGTCCACCCGATCCAGCGCTGCATGGCGGCCTCGAACCCTGCCGCGTGGTGGGACGGACTCGTCATCGAGGCCAACGGCTCAGCCGCGACCGTCGCGCTGCCGAACGGCACGACGGTGCAGCTGCGGATCGTCGGCCCGGCGGTCGACATCGCGGTGGGGGAGCCGGTGGCCTACCACCCGGTCGCGGAACTGCTCAGCGCGTCGGCGATCCTGACCACCGCACGCGCGGCCTAATCTCCGGGTCGGCCGCGGGATGACGCAGGACGAGCGAGAGGGTTCTCCCGCCGTCCTGCTCGTCATCCTCGTTGTGGTGGTTCTCTTCGTGATCGTGGTGGTGACGTCCGGAGTGCTCGCGACGGTTTTCGACCCCGCGTGAGTCAGGCAGACATCGAGGCCATCATGGCCTCGCACTTCATGACCATGTCGTCGCAGGCCATGGCACAGTAGCGGCACATCTCGTCCATGTCGGCGTGGGCGCGGCACTCGGCGGCGCAGGCCTTGCCCATGGTCATGCAGGCGGTCATCATGGCGTTCATCACGTCCATGTTCATCCCGGCCGGACGCATCATCATGTGCATCGTCGCTTGAGCCATCTCGACCATGTTCGAGCACATGGCGCAACACGTCGCCATCTCGGGGCCGTGCATCATGTCGCTGCCGGCGCACATCGCCGCGGCCATCGCGCAGGCGTTGAGCGACTGCATGCATTCCTGCATGGCATCCATGTCCATGGTCATCTCACCCATGTCCATCGACTTCATCATGGCCATCGTGTCCATTGCTTCTCCCGTGTGCTCGTCGTGACGGAGGAACCGGATGCCGCGGAGGGACTCCGGCGTACGGGCGATGCTACGCCGCGAGCCGCGGGCTTCGACAGGGCTCAGAGGAGGTTGATCAGTTCAAGGCTGAGCTCTCGACGGCGTCGCCGCGCCGACTCTGCCGAGAACTCCGAGCCTCGCAGCGGTGAGTCAGATGGCATCCGCTCAGACGGTTGCGACATCGCTGGATTGACGGGAGGTGGATCACTCGTCATGGCCGTGAACGGGCCGGGCGTTCGCCGGAGGCTCCCCGACCTCTTCAACGGTGTGACCGCTGCAATCCGTCTTGGTGACGCTTGCCCGCTCGATGCGCGACACGGCGAACCATCGCATGGCGTCGCGCAGCAGGCACCACCCGACCAGGTACCACCGACCGCTCGTGGACGCGAACAGCACGGGTTCGACGTCACGAGCGGTCGTGATGCCGTCGCGTGAGGTGTAGCGGATGCGGAGGACCTTCTGCTCCGCCATCGCCTGCTCCATCGCGGAGCGCACAGCGCGGGAGGAAGGGGGGAGGGCGTTGACCCAGACGCGGTCCGCGAGCTCATCAGCTTGCGCGCGAGTCCTGGGGTCGAGGACGTCCATGATTTTCCGGACGCCGGCACCAGCCAGATCGGCGTAGGGCGCATCGGACGAGGCGGAGACCGCCGCCATGAGCGCCACGGCCTGCGCCGGGGACAAGGTGACGGGAGGTAGGGACCCGCCCTGAGCGAGCCCGTACCCACCGCCGGGGCCGGGGCGGGACCAGATCGGGGCGCCGCTGTTCTCGAGGGCATCGAGGTCACGTTTGACGGTGCGCACCGACACCTCGAACTCCCGCGCCAACCGTTCGGCCGAGACGCCCCGCGCGCCGCTGCGACGCAACATCTCGGACAGGGCGTGCAGCCGCTCTGCTCGCTTCATCCGTCGAAACTCCGTAAATTCATGACAGAGATAGTGACACACTCTTGTCCATCAGGTCGGCGAGGCTTGACGCATGACAGCAACGAAGAACCGTCGAACCGTCGTCCTCATCCCCGGCCACTGGTTGGGAGCCTGGGCGTGGGATGAGGTCGTCGCGCACCTCGAAACCGATGGCACGCGAGCGGTCGCACTGACCCTGCCCGGGCTCGACGGGGACGACCCCGACCGCGCGGCGAAGACCGTAGATGACCAGGCGGCGGCGATCCGCCGCGTGATCGCCGACCAAGAAAATCAGCCCGTGATCGTCGTCGCGCACAGCGGCGCCAATGCCCCCGTCAGCCTCGTCCTCGATCGACACCCCGAGTTGGTCGCCCGGGTGGTGTGGGTCGATTCCGGCCCCATGGCCGATGGTGTCGCGTTCGCCGCGGAGTTCCCGGCCGAGCTGCACGACCTGCCGTTGCCGTCGTTCGATGACCTCGCGCAGCAAGCGAGCATCGAAGGGCTGAGCGCCGAAGCGCTCGAGCGCTTCCGGACGAAGGCCGTTCCCGAGCCCGCTCCCGTGCTTCGCCAGTCCATCGAGCTTTCCAATGAGGCCCGCCGTCGCATTCCGACGACGTTGGTGTGCTGCTCGATGCCGGGCGAGCAGGTGAGGGAGCTGGCCGAGGCGGGCCACCCGATGTTCGCTGAGGTGGCGGAACTCGAGCACGTCGGCGTCGTCGACCTGCCCACGGGGCACTGGCCCATGTGGAGTCGACCGCGCGACCTGGCCGAGATCATCCGCGGAGCGGCGCTGAGCGCCTGAACCGCCGATCAACGTGGAGGGGCCAGTCCAATCGGCTGGCCCCGCTACTTGCCCCCGCTGACGCCGGATGCGTCACGCGATGCGGCGGAACCTCGGCCCCGAGTGTCCGTCGCGCTCGACCGTCCCCGTGAACATCTCTATCGGACGCACCCAGTACGAGTAATCGTCGTAGAGCTTGCGGTACGAGACGAAGACTTCTTCCGTCTCGGAGTGCCGCGCAGTGCCGAACACCTCGTAGCGCTGGCCCTTGAAGTGCTCGTAGATGCCGGGCTCGATGTCCACGGACGTCATCGCGCCGCGGCGGCCTGATCGGTGCGTGACTGCAGGTACTCGCAAAGCTTGCCGGTCGTGAAGAGCTCCTCGCCGAGAGCGATGAGGTGCTTGCCCGACAGAGGGAACTCGCCGGAGCGCTCGGTGAGGGCAGCGGTCCACGTGCGCTCGCAGTCGACGTTCAAGTAAATCGACGCGGGACCGTGGTTGAGGTGAATCGCGACGAGGCCGGACTCCTCGTGCTCGGGGTCTTCCTGCGGAAGGACGTGCACGGTCGCGTGGGCGACGGAGTCGGTCTTCTCGTAGTCGGCCACCCACTCCGTAATCTCGTCGAACGTGGGGCGGGTGGCGCAGGTCATGGGGACGAGACTAGCCGTCCCGCGCTGCTCAACCGCGGCGGGCCTTCAGTCGCGCCTTCTTCTCGTGGTTGCCGCATGTGTTCATGTCGCACCAGCGCCGGGTGCGGCCGCGGCTGGTGTCGAAGAAGGCGGCGCGGCAGGTGGGTGAGGCGCACAGCGCGAGCGCGCCGGGACGCACACCGGCGAGCATCTCGATCGCATCGGCGGCGACGACGCTGAGCGCTGCCGCGACGGTCGCCGGCTCGCCGAGGAGCCACCGACGGCGGCCGTCGGTCGACAGTACCGGCACGGCACCCCCGTGAGCGGCGAACCGGTTGATGACCTCGACCGCGTCGCGCGGGTGCGGCTGCCCGAGGGCTCCGGCCGTGGCGGCGGCGTGGATCGCCTCGCGCAACTCGACCGCGGCTGCGAGGTCGGCGGGGGAGCAGCTGTCGACGGCGAGGTGCCGCTCGCTCAGCCAGTCGGCCAGGCGCTGGGGCGTCGGGATGCGTTCGACCGGCGTGCCGCGGCGCTCCGTGAGCGTTCCGGTGAAGGTGGTGGCCAGCACGGAGCCGACGCGGAACTCCGGGGCGCCGTCAGACATGGAACCAGCATAGGCGGTTCCGTTCGCGGGTTGCGAGTGCTAGAACCGTCATAGCCGGTTCGCATAGAGGAGGCGCCCATGACGGACGAACGCCCGAAGCCGTTCAGTGCTCGAGCAGCCGATGAAGAGCTCGCCGCACTCCGGGAGCGCCTGGCATCCGTGCGCTTCCCGGAACGCGAGACGACCCGGGCGGGCGCATCCGGCCGCGAGCGATGGCATCAGGGCGTTCCCCTGGGTGACATGGTCGACCTCGTCGAGTACTGGCAAACGGGATACGACTGGCGCGCGTTCGAACGGCGTCTGGTCGAGATCGGTCAGTTCCGTACGATCGTCGACGGTCTCGGCATCCATTTCCTCCACCGACGTTCACCGCGACCGGATGCCACCCCGCTCGTCATGACGCACGGCTGGCCCGGAAGCATCGCCGAGTTCGTCGACGTCATCGACGAGCTCGCCGAGCCTCAGGATGCCGAGACCCCCGCCTTCCACGTGGTCGCACCGTCGCTGCCGGGTTTCGGATACTCCGACAGGCCGACGGAGGAGGGGTGGGGGACCGAACGCATCGCGGCTGCGTGGGTGCGTCTCATGGGTGGCCTCGGGTACGACCGCTTCCTCGCCCACGGCGGGGACTGGGGCGGGCCGATCACCATCGCGCTCGGTGGTCGGTTTCCGGAGCACGTCATCGGCATCCACACGACGACGCCGGTCGCGCCGCCCGGGCTCGGTCTCGACGTGCTCGACGCCGCGGAGCGGCAGTGGGTCGAGCACACGCGGGCGTTCGAGCAGAACCGCCTCGCGTACGCGAAGGTCATGGCGACCTCGCCGCAGACGATCGGCTACTCCCTCGTCGACTCGCCGGTCGGGCTGCTCGCGTGGATCGCCGAGAAGTTCGCCGAATGGAGCGACACGGTCGACGGCCCGTTCGAGACCATCTCGCGCGACCGCCTGCTCGACAACGTCACGCTGTACTGGCTGACCGCGACCGGGGCGTCGGCGGCGCGCATCTACTTCGAGAGTCACCAGTCGCTCGACCCCGACCTGCGGGTGGCGGTGCCGGCGGCGTTGACGACGTATCCGCACGACATCGAGAAGCACCCGCGGCCGTGGGCCGAGGTGCGTTTCTCGAACATCGTGCGGTGGCGGGCGCCGAGTGCGGGTGGGCATTTTCCGGCGTTGGAGATGCCCGATGTGTTCGTGCGCGACCTGCGGGAGGGGTTGGCGGCGGTGCTGGCGGCGTCGGAGTGACGGTGGCGGCGGTGTCGCCCAGGAGTCCGGGCGAGCCGGCGCAGCGCCGGGCGTCTTCACAAATCTATCGATAAACGGTAGATTGGTATCGTTCCTCGATGAATGGATGCCGCCATGAGCCCTCTCCTCACCCGCGCCGCGCAGGCGGCGATCGCCGTCGCGCTGCTCGGATCGGTGGTCGTGCAGGCGATGATCCTGCCGGCGATCTACCGCGACCTCGCCGACGCGCCTCCGGCGGCGAGAGCGACGTTCGTGGGGCTGCTGGGGCTCGGCATCCTGGCCCTTCAGGTCTTCGCGGTGTGCGTGTGGCGGCTGCTGTCGAAGGTGCGGACGGGGAGCGTGTTCGCCGAGGCGGCCTTTCGTGACGTCGACGTCATCACGTGGTCGCTCGTCGCCGTCGCCGCGGTGCTCGTGGCGGTCGGGCTGCTGCTCGCATCGGGCGACGTCGCGCCCGGGGTGGTCGGGCTGATCGGCGGGGCCGCGGTGGTCATCGGCGGCGTCGCGCTGCTCGTGCGCGTGATGAAGGGGCTGCTGCGGCAGGCCATCGCCCGCGAGCGCGAGGTCGTGGGGCTGCGCGCCGAACTCGGCGAGGTGATCTGAGGTGCCGATCGTGATCGACATCGACGTGATGATCGCGCGCCGCAAGATGGGCGTTGGAGAGCTGGCCGACCGCATCGGCATCACTCCCGCCAACCTGGCCGTGCTGAAGAACGGGCGCGCCAAGGCCGTGCGGTTCTCGACCCTCAGCGCGCTGTGCGAGGTGCTCGACTGTCAGCCCGGCGACCTGCTGCGGTGGGAGCCTGACGGCGAATCCGCGGTGGAGGAACCGGCGCTGAGCGACAGTCACGTCTGAGGCGCGGCGCTGTCGGCCTACGGCAGGCGGATGCCGAGCGACCGCAGCTCGAGATCGGCGAGCTGCCGCATCACCTCGGGGTCGCCGCGGCGCCAGGCGCTGAGCGCATCCGGGGCGACCTTCGCGATCACGGCCACCCTCTGATTGGTCAGGGCGCGGAGCGCGAGCAGATCCGTGGTGTCGGGGCCGCTCCGCAGGAGCGCCTTCGTGCGCGATGCCCGCTTGATGAAGCGCAGGCGGGGGACGAGCCACACCAGCAGCACGAGCAGGACCGGCAGCGCGGCCACGCCGACGCCGAGGACGATGGCCGCTTGCAGCACCAGGTCTTGCTGCGTCTGCCCGGCGGCGGCGAGGGTGTCGCCCGCCGCGCTCGCCGAGTCGAACGGGGCGCTGATCCCGTCGCCGATGAGGGGGACTCCGCTCAGCCGGTCGCCGACGTCGGTCATCGACGTGCGGAAGTCGGCACCGGCGGTCTGCATCTGTCGTCCGAACTGCGCGAGCTGGTTCACCGTGGAGAAGACGACGACACCCGTCGCGATGCTCACCACGATGAGGGCGAGGGCGATGACGTCGGCCGTCACCTGGCGCGCGCGTCGCGCGGCGAAGTCGGAATACAGTTTCACGTCGTCACTCTCCCACGCGCGGGCGGGCCCCTCGGTATCCGGAAGTCACCGCGTTGCGCACGCTCGCCGCGTGTGGCGAACGGCCCGCGTCAGCTCACGAGCGAGACCAGCAGCTCCGTCAGCCACTGCACCGCGGGCGGACGTCGGTCGCGGTGCGACACGATCCACACTTGCCGTTCGCCGAGGTCTTGCACCGCCGGGCGCAGCCGCACGGCGAAGCGGTCGTCGACCGACCTCGGCGTCGACAGCGCGAGTCCCAATCCCTCGGCCACCAGTCCGTGCGCCATGCCCAGATCGTCGGTGCGCATGAGCACTCGGGGCTCGTACCCGACGGAACGGCAGACGCGCCGGATGGCGCGGTCGCTGGGCTCGACATCGCTCCGGCTGAACACCCAGGGGTGGTCGCGGAGCGCCGCGAAATCGAGGGGGCCGTCGGAGGGGAGGTTCCCGTTCGCCGGCGTGAGCACGTGGTACTGCTCCCCGAGCAGGCGGCGGGTGACGAGGCTGTCGGGCAGCGCGAACGGGTCGACGGCGTAATCGAAGATGATGCTGACGTCGACGTCGCCGTCGTCGAGCAGGCGCACCGCATCCGTCGGCTCGGCCTCCACGATCTCGACGTCGATCGAGGAGCGGCGCTGCAGGCGGGCGATGGCGGAGGGGAGCAGCTGCGCGCCGATCGACGAGAAGGTCGCGACGCGAAGGATGGGCAGCCCCGCCTCGCGTCGCTTGCGCAGCGACCGTTCGGCCGCGCTCATGCGCGCGAGCACGACATCGCCGTCCGCGGCGAAACCGGCGCCCAGGGGCGTGAGCCGCGTGCCGCGTCGCTCGCGCTCGACCAGCCGCACGCCCACCTCCCGCTCGAGCGCGTCGAGGTGGTGGGCGATGCTCGGCACGCTGTAGCCGAGCTGCGCGGCCGTGCGCGTGATGCTCCCCGTGTCGCGCACGGCACTCAGGATGCGGAGCTGCAGAAGCGTCGTCATGTCAGCCTCAGTATGACACTGCGACTGAAATCATGCTCTTCTGCCGAACTCTGCACTGCCCGAAACTTCCCGTATGACCGTGACCACACCGCCCCTCCCAGCGTCCGCGGCGGCGCCGGTGGACCGCTCGCGGCTCTCGGCCGACCAGGTCCGCGCGCCCTACGCCGACGCCGTGTCGCGGCTGGCGGAATACGACTGGCAGCACCTGCACGTGCCGGCGCACAACCGCGATCCTCGGAACGTCCCGGCGCTGACGTCGCTGGTCGGCGAGAAAGCGCTGTCGCTCGAGTTCCCGATGCTCTTCAGCCAGATCGACCAGGAGACCTGGACGCTGGTGAGCCCGGGCCGAAAGACCCCGCTGATGCAGGCGCAAGACCTGGCATCCGAACTCTGGGGGGCGAGCCGTACGTGGTTCCTCACCAACGGGGGATCAGGGTGCAACCACATCGCCACGACGGTCGCCCGTGCGCTCGGACGCGAGAGCATCGTGCAGCGGAGCGTGCACTCGTCGGTGATCGATGGGCTCGCGCACGTGGGAATCGACGCGCACTTCGTGCAGGGGTCGGTCGACCTCGGCCTCGGCGCCGCGCACGGCGTGACCGCCGCGCAGGTGGAGGCCGCCCTCGACGCGCACCCCGACACCGCCTCGGTCTTCCTCGTGAGCCCGAGCTACTTCGGTGCGGTGTCCGACATCGCCGGCATCGCCGCCGTCGCCCACGCCCATGGCATCCCGCTCATCGTCGACGAAGCGTGGGGTTCGCACTTCGGTCTGCACGACGACCTGCCGATCAACGCGATCCGCCTCGGCGCCGACCTGGTGATCTCGAGCGTGCAGAAGACCTCGGGCTCGCTCGCGCAGACCGCGATGCTGCACCTCGGCACGGGCCCTCACGCGCAAGAGATGGAGGCGCTGGTCGACCGCGTCGTGCGGTCCTACCAGTCGACCAGTTGCAGCCCGATTCTGCTCGCCTCCCTCGACGTCGCCCGACAGCACCTGGCCCGTCACGGCGACGCGGCCATCGGTCGCGCCCTCGACTCGGCGGCCCGGCTCCGAAGCGCGCTGGCCGACAGCGCGCGGTTCCGGGACGCCACCGCGGATGTGCGGGCGATGCCGGATGCCGTGACCCATGACCCTCTGAAGATCCCCATCGACCTGCGCGGCAGCGGGATCGGGGGCAACGACGCGCACAACGTGCTGCTGCGCGAACACCGCATCTACGTCGAACTCTCCACCCCGACAGCTCTGCTGCCACTGATCCCGGCCGTCTCGGAGGCCGATGTCGAACGCTTCATGACCGCGCTCGAGAGCCTGCCGGTGCGCGAAACCGGTGCGTCCGCGCCGCTGCCGCTGCCGTCGCCGTGCGTGTCGGCCATGCCGTTGTCCGAGGCGTTCTATGCCCCGGTCGAGCTCGTTCCGCACCGGGAGGCGGCCGGTCGCATCTCGGCCGACTCGCTGGCGGCGTACCCGCCGGGCGTTCCGAACGTGCTCCCCGGGGAGGTGCTCTCGCACGAGGTCATCGCCTACCTGCGCGACACCGCCGCGGCGGCATCCGGCTACGTCCGCGGTGCGGTCGACCCGGCCCTCGAGACGTTCCGGGTGGTCGCGCGATGAGCGGCGCCGGCCCCACCTTCTTCCACGGAGGGGTGGTGCGCACCGGCGCGGGCGACACCGATCGCCTCCTCGTCGTCGACGGGGTCGTACGCCCCGCCCCGCAGACAGCCCCGGCCGGTGCCGAGATCGTCGACCTCCGAGGCGGCTACCTCGGCCCCGCCTTCGCCGACGGACACGCGCACCCGCTTCTGGCGGGGATGGAGGCGGCCGGCCCGACGCTGCGCCATCTGGGCAGCGTCGCGCAGATCGCCCGCGCCGTCGAGCGCTGGGCGGACGAGCATCCGGATGCCACGTGGATCACCGGCGCCAGCTACGACGCCACGATCGCCGCCGACGGCCTGTTCGATGCCCGCTGGCTCGATCACACCGCTCGACCCGTCGTGCTGCGGGCGTGGGACTACCACACGGTGTGGTGCAACTCCGCGGCGCTCCGGCTCGCCGGAATCGACCGGCACACCCCCGACCCGCCCCTGGGACACATCGTGCGGCGGCCAGACGGCGAGCCGCTCGGAACCCTGCGCGAGGCCGCGGTGTCGCTCGTCTGGAACCTGGTGCCCCAGCCCGGACCGGAGGAGCGCGCAGCCCGGCTCGGCGAAGCCAGCCGCACCCTCGCCGCGTACGGCATCACCTGGGCGCAGGAAGCATGGGCCGAACCCGACGATCTCGACGCGTGGGCGCACGCGGCCGAGCGTGACCTGCTCGCGATCGACGTCGATCTCGCCCTGCGCGCCGACCCGCTGCGCTGGCCGGGACACCTCGAAGAGCTGGTCGCGGGCGCTGCGCGCATCGAGGGGCTTCCCGGGCTGACCGCCCGCACGCTGAAATTCTTCGTCGACGGCATCGTCGAGAACCGAACGGCCTCGCTCCTCGACGACTACGCCGACACCTGCACGCGCGGACTGCCGAACTGGCGCGACGGCGACCTGGCTGCCGCGCTCGTGGACGCGCAGCGTGCCGGATTCGACATCCATCTGCACGCCATCGGCGACGCCGGCGTGCGCACGGCCCTCGACGCCGTCGCGCACCTGCGATCGGTCGAGCAATCGCGGCCCGCGCGCGTGACCATCGCCCACGCGCAGCTCATCCACCCCGACGACCTCCAGCGCTTCGCGGCGCTCGACGTCACCGTCTGCTTCCAACCCCTGTGGGCGCAGTACGACGCCGTCATGCGGGATCTCACCCTTCCGGCGGTCGGGGTGAACCGTGCCACGCAGTATCGGATGGCCTCCGTTCTGGCATCCGGCGCCCGCCTCACCTTCGGCAGCGATTGGCCCGTCACCAGCCCCGACGTGCTGGCCGGTATCGCGACGGCGGTGACGCGCCAGACGCCCGACGGGATGCCGGAGGGCGGGTGGAGCCCCGAGGAACGGCTCACCATCACCGACGCGCTCGACGCGGCGAGCCGCGCCGCCACGGCGCAGGGTCGCCGGGGGACACCGGACGCCGCGCTCGCACCGGGGGCGGCCGCTGACCTCGTGTGGCTGTCGGACGACCCGCGCACGACGCCACCGACCCAGCTCCGCGACATCCAGGTGCTCGGCACCTGGCGGCGCGGACGACGTATCCACGCCTCCGCGGAGGCTCGTTCTGCGAAGGAGCAGAGATGACTGTTCGAAGGAGCACCGATGCGTGACCTGACCGCACGGAAGGAGGAGTTGACCGCCTCCGAGAAGCACAGCGGCCTGCGGCGCACGCTCAGTCGCCGTCACATCCAGATGATCGCGATCGGCGGCGCCATCGGCACCGGCCTCTTCCTCGGGTCGGGCCGGACCATCGGCTACGCCGGCCCGTCGATCATCTTCATCTACATGATCATCGGCTTCTTCGTCTTCTTCATCATGCGCGCCCTCGGCGAGATGCTGCTGTCGAACCTGCACTACAAGACCTTCGCCGACCTGGCGAAAGACCTCATCGGCCCGTGGGCCGGATACTTCGTCAACTGGAACTACTGGCTGGCGTGCGTGGTCGCGGGGATCGCCGATGTCGTCGCGATCACGGCGTACATGAAGTTCTTCGACGAGGACGTCCCGGTCTGGCTCGTCGCGGTCGTCACATCCGCGGTGCTGCTGTTCTTCAACCTGCAGCCCGTGAAGTGGTTCGGCGAGCTGGAGTTCTGGTTCGCCGTGTCGAAGGTCGTGACCATCGTCGCCCTGCTCGTCGTGGGCAGCATCATGATCGTCACGGGGTTCACTCCGGCGGGCCGATCGCCTGCGTCGCTGACCCACCTGTGGGACGCGGGCGGCATGTTCCCGATGGGCGCCGCAGGTTTCGTGCTCGGGTTCCAGATCGCCATCTACGCCTTCGCATCCGTCGAGCTCGTCGGCACGGTGGCCGCCGAGGCGAAGGAGCCGCACAAGACGCTCCCCAAGGCCGTGAACTCGGTCGTGCTGCGTGTGCTGTTGTTCTACGTCGGAGCCCTCATCGTGATCATGTCGGTGACCCCGTGGAACCAGATCGACCCCAACCAAAGTCCGTTCATCACCGTGTTCTCGACGGCCGGATTCCAGGCCGCGGCCGCCGTGATCGGTCTCGTCGTGATCGTGTCGGCCGCATCGAGCGGCAACTCGCAGATCTACGCCGGCGTCCGCATGCTCTACGGCCTCGCCCGAGACGGGCACGCCCCCGCGGTCTTCGCGCGCCTGAGCAGGGGCAGGATCCCCGTCGCCGCGGCCGTGCTGACCGGCGGACTGGTCTTCCTCTCCGTCCCCCTGCTGTATGCCGGCGACTCCGTGCTGAGCGCCTTCTCGTTCGTGACGTCGGTGTGCTCGGTGCTGATCCTGTTCACCTGGAGCTCGATCCTCGTGTCGTACCTGCGGTACCGCCGCCGCCACCCCGACCGGCACGCGGCCTCGGCATTCAAGATGCCGCTCGGCAGGGTCATGCCCTGGGTCACGTTCGGGTTCTTCCTGTTCATGCTCGGCGCCATCGCCTCCAACCCCGACACGCTTCCGGCGCTGCTCGCCGCGCCGTTCTGGTTCGCCTTCCTCGCTGTGATGTGGACGCTGCGCCGTCGCGCGCTCGCGCGGAGCGGCCGACCCATCACCGGGCACATCCCCCTGCCCGACTTCGACCCCGACCGTGCGCCGTCGTCGGCCCGCCCGTCGGACCACCGCTCGGAGGACGCATCATGAGCGACACCACGACCACAAGCGACACCACGACCACGGACTGGCTCCGCGCGCGTCCGGAGGTCGACCCGACGCAGGCCGTAGCCCTGGCGCGCGAGCATTACGCGGTAGAAGGGCACGCCCGCGAGCTCGGCAGCCAGCAGGACCGCAACTTCGCCGTGGGGACGGCGGGCGACGGCATCCTGCTGAAGATCAATCACCCGTCGGTCACCGATGCCGAGCTCGACCTGCAGATACACGCGTCGGACGTGCTGCGCCGAGCGGGTGTGCGCACCCCCGCGGTCGTGCCCACCCTCGACGGTGCGCGTCGCTTCGCCTGGAACGCCGGGGGCGACACGCCCTCCGCCGTCTGCGCCTTCGAACTGATCCCGGGCACCTCGCTCTTCGATGCGGGCGCGCTCACCGGGGCGCAGGCGGAGGAGCTCGGTCGGCTGTGCGCCCGGGTGGATGCGGCGTTCGCCCCGGTGCGCCACCCCGCCGCCGAGCGCACGCTGCAGTGGGAGATGGGGCAGGCCTTCGAGGTCGTGCAGGCCCTCGCGCCCAGCCTCCCCGACGCGGAACGCGCGTATGTGCAGGCGCAGACTCGCGAGGCGTGGGCTGCCGTGGCACGTCTCGCCGACGACCTGCCGCGTCAGTTCGTGCACGGCGATCTCACCAGCGACAACGTGATGCAGGACGACTCCGGGCGCCTTTGGGTCATCGACCTGGGCGACGCGGTCGAGTCGTGGCGGGTCGCCGATCTGGCGATCCTCGTGGCCGACGTCTTCGGACGAACGGGCAGCCTCGCCCACGCCGCCCGCGCCGTGCGGGGCTACTCGTCGACCACGCCCCTGACCGAGGCGGAACTGGCGGTCCTGTGGCCGATGGTGGTGCTGCGCGGCGCGGTGCTGTGCGCGAGCGGCTGGAGTCAGCAGGAGATCGACCCGGACAACGCCTATGCGAAGTCACGGATGCAGCACGAATGGAACGTGTTCGCGCAGGCCGCGCGTCGGGATGCCGATGAGGTGACGGCGCAGTTCCGGCTGGCCGCCGGACTCCCGCACCGCGCGGACATCGAGGCGTATCGACCCCTCGTCGAGGGGCTCGCGCTCGCGGAGCCGGTGGATCTCGGCATCCGCAGCGCTCTTCTCGACCGTGGGGAGTGGACCGACCCGTCGACGGAGCTCACTGCGGCGCGATCGGCGTTGCGCCGCGGGGTGGCGCTGTTCCGCTTCGGCGAGATGCGCCTCACGCGCGTGTCGTGGGACGTCGCCCGGC
This sequence comes from Microbacterium enclense, assembly GCF_001456955.1. Classification (GTDB taxonomy): domain Bacteria; phylum Actinomycetota; class Actinomycetes; order Actinomycetales; family Microbacteriaceae; genus Microbacterium; species Microbacterium enclense. The sequence goes on from NZ_KQ758467.1 coordinate 589,527, forward strand.
CTGCGCCGGCGCGCGCCCGCATGGTCGACGTGTGGACCCGCCCGGGTGCGATCGTGCGTGCACCGTTCGCCGGGGTCGTGAGCGTTCAGGGCCGGCGCCTCGACCTGGCCGACGCGGGGGTTGTGCTCGGCATCGAGGGCGTCGACGACCCGGCCTCGGGGCCGGTCGAGGCGGGACAGGTCATCGGGTCCGTCGCGGCGACGGCCCCCGGGGTCGGGCGACTGCGGGTGACCCGGCGGATGCTCGGCGCACCGGCCGACGCCCCCTTCGTCGACGCGGACGGTGAATACGAGACGGACGGCAGCGCAGACCCGTCGGTCTTGCTGGGCACCCGTCCCGTCGCCGATCCGGTGTTGGCATCCCGCGAGCAGCAGCAGCGCCGTGACCGGGTGATGGCCAGCTCGGCCGAGCGTTACTACGACGACCCGCCGCAGTTCGAGCGCGGGTGGGACACCCGTCTGGTGTCGACGACCGGTCGCGCCTACCTCGACATGGTCAACAACGTCACCGCGATCGGGCACTCGCACCCTCGACTGGCGGATGCCGTGGGGCGGCAGTTGCACGTGCTCAACACGAACTCCCGCTTCCTGTACGAGGCTTTCGCAGACGTGTCGGAGAAGCTTCTCGCGCACGCACCCGACCCCTCGCTCGACGCCGTGATCCCGGTCAACAGCGGGTCGGAGGCCGTAGAGCTGGCCCTGCGGCTCGCGCGCGCGGCGACGGGACGGCGGGACGTGATCGCCGTCGACGAGGGCTACCACGGTTGGACGACGGGCGCGGACGCCGTGAGCACGTCGGCCTTCGACAATCCGCACGCGCGGGGGTCGCGGCCCGACTGGGTGCACCTCGTGGACGCTCCCAACGCGTACCGCGGACCGTTCGGCGGCGAGGACGCCGGTGCCCGCTACGCCGCGCAGGTGCGGGAGGTCGCCGCGCGGCTGAGCGCGGAGCGCGAGGGACCGGCGGCGTTCATCTGCGAGCCGGTGCTGGGCAACGCCGGTGGAGTGGTTCCGCCCGCGGGGTTCCTGGCCGCCGCCTACGCGGCCGTCCGCGCCCACGGCGGACTCGCGATCGCCGACGAGGTGCAGGTGGGCTACGGGCGGCTCGGCGCCGCCTTCTGGGGTGCCAGCACACAGGGCGCGGTGCCCGACATCATCACCGTGGCGAAGGCGGCGGGCAACGCCTTCCCCTTCGGTGCCGTGATCACGAGACGCGAGATCGTCGACGCGCTCGCGCGGGAGGGGATGTTCTTCTCCTCCGCCGCCGGGGCGCCGGCCAGTGCCGTGGCGGGGGCGGTCGTGCTCGACGTCATCCGCGACGAAGGGCTGCAGCGCAACGCCGCCCGCGTCGGAGAACACCTGTTCGACCTGCTCGAAGGGTTGCGCCGACGGCATCCGCTCATCGGGGCCGTCCACGGGATGGGTCTCTACCAGGGGGTCGAACTCGTGCGCGACCGCGACACCAAGGAGCCGGCGACCGAGGAAGCGGCCGAGATCTCGCGGCGCCTGCTCGCGCGCGGGATCATCGTGCAGCCGGCGTCGGAGCGGCAGAACGTGCTCAAGGTGAAGCCGCCGCTCACCTTCTCGAGGGAAGACGCCGAGACGTTCGTCGAGGCGCTGGACATCGTGCTGAAGGAGTACGCGCGGTCGTAGCCGGCGACGTGAGAGCGGCCGACGCACGGCGCAGCCGCGGCTCGAGGCGGATGATCCTCGAGTCGCGGCCCGTCGTGCGGCCGTCAGCGCCGCGCGCCTCCTGCGCAACCCTCATCCGCGGCCCCGCGAACCGGTCCTACGGTGTCCGGCGTGACGACGCAGCACCACTCCGTGACCAATCTCGCCTTCCGCTCCTTCTCGACCCGGCGGCCGGGGGCTCCGGTGTACGTGCTCGTGCATGGCATCGGCATGTCGCACCGCTACTTCCGGCGCCTCCAGGCCGAACTGGCGACGGATGCCGAGGTGCGCGCCGTCGATCTGCCCGGCTTCGGCGGGGTGCCGAAACCCGGACGGACCCCCGGCATCCGCGAGACCGCCGATGCCCTCGGCCGCGTGCTCGACGAACTGGGAGTGCGTGACGCCGTGATGGTCGGGCAGTCGATGGGTTCGCAGTGGGTGGTCGAGCTCGCCCGTCTGCGCCCCGACCTGGCGCGGGGCGTCGTCGCGCTCGGGCCGGTGGTCGACAGTGCGCGGCGGGAGGCGGTCACGCAGGCGCTGCTGCTGGCCCGCGACTCCGCGCTCGAACCCCCGCGGCTGAACGGCATCGTCGTCAGCGACTATCTGCGGTGCGGACCCGTCTGGTACGCGCGGCAGGCGGTGCACATGCTGCGGTACCCGATAGAGGAGCGAATATCGGGCCTCGGGGTGCCTCTCCTTCTCATGCGCGGTTCGAACGACCCGATCGCCTCGCAGGAGTGGGTGGAGCGGCTCGCCGCACGGGCGCCGATCGCCGAGGTCGCGGTGATCGAGGGCCACCGGCACCTCGCCCACTTCACCGCACCGCGCGAGACGGCGGAGCGGATCCGCGACTTCAGCTCTCGTGCACGACGGCGGTCAGCTCCGGCAGCAGGTCCCGCGCGAGAAAGCCCACACCCACCCGCTCGGTGAGCCGGTCGCCGGCGCGGGCGTGCGTCCACCCGCCCCAGACGGCCGCACGCTCCGGCTCCATGCCGAGGGCGGCGAACCCCGTGATGGCGCCCGAGAGCACGTCGCCGCTGCCGGCGGTGCCGAGACCCGACCCACCCGGCTCGGCCTGCCAACACCGCCCGTCCGGGTGCGCGACCGTGCCGAAGCAATGTACGACGGCGTCGTACCGTCGTGCGATCTCCACGATGTCGGCCTCGCGATCGGCGCTCAGGTCGCGTTCGAGCAGCAGCTCCGCTTCCTCTTCATTGGCGTTGATGAGCAGGTCGGAGGGCAGGATGCCGCGATCAAAGGACGGCAGGATGCCGAGCGCGAACGCATCGAGCACGAGGCGGTCGATGTCGGCGCCGGCCACGGTCTGCAGCGCCGCGCGGGTGGCATCCGGATCATCGAAACCCGGGCCGAGGAGCACGGCATCCGCCGACTCCAGCCCCGAGCGCAGGGCGTCGTCGAGGGGGCCCGACCCGGTCGGCAGCTCGTACACGCCCGCCTCGGGCATGGCGGGGCCGAGACTGGGGGCGAGTGCCGCGGGAACCGCGAGGCCCACCCGGCCCGCGCCCACGCGCAGGGTCGCCTCGGCCGACAGCAGCACCGCGCCGGGGGAGCGGGGCGAACCGCCCACGACCACGACCTGTCCGCGCGACTTCTTCGAGCCGCCGGCGTCGGGCAGGCCCCACTCGCGCAGCAGCTGCAGGGTTACGGGTTCAGACATCGTCTTCTCCGGAGTGCACGGTGACGTCGGCACCCTGGCTCTCGAGGTGGTCGACGGCCGAGAAGGTGACGAGCTTCCACCCCTCGTCGTCGCGGACCAGCTCGGTCACCGAGGCGTTGCGCACGGTGTGGCTGGAGGCGAAGGCGAGCAGTTTCGCCTCGTCGAGCGGCAGCAGGACGTACAGCATCAGCATGATCACGGCGTCGTGGGCGACGACCACGACGGTCGGCGCGGGTCGCTCGAGCGCGTCGCGGAAGAACGACCGCAGGCGCAGGGCGACATCGGCCCACGACTCCCCGCCCGGCGGCCGGTGGTAGAACTTGCCGAGGTGGCGCCGGCGTGCGGCCTCTTCGGGGTGCAATTCCTGCACGCCCTGCCAGGTGAGCAGATCCAGGATGCCGAGCTCCCGGTCGCGCAGCCGCTCATCGACGAGCGCCTGGGATGCCGCGGGCACATCGTTCAGCGCGATCGCGAGGGTCTGCCGTGCGCGGCGGTAGGGCGACACCCAGTACTCGTCGACGTCGTCAGCGACGGAGCGGAGCCACGTGCCGAGGGCTCCGGCCTGCTCCCGGCCGGTCGCCGACAGCTCCACGTCGGCATCGCGGATGTCGAGCGCGATCACGGGGGAACCGGCCCGCTCGGCCTCCGACGCAGCCACGTTGCCTTCGCTTTCGCCGTGTCGGATGAGCAAGAGTCGCGTCACTGCCATGGCGGCACGTTACGTCGCGGAGTGGATGCAGCGCTCGGGCGTTGACAGGGTCGGCGGGGCTGACGAAGGGGCGGGGTCGCGGTCCGCCGGAACCGGCGCGCGGGCGGTGACCGCCCGGGCCGCTCGCGGGGACGGGAGGAAATCGTGGGAAGGGAGGATGCCGCGCGGCCGGAACGTCCTCCCAACGCCGGATCACCTCCCCGCGCGCTCCCCGCAACGCCGCGGACGCGCCCCCCGCCCAGGGCCCTGTGACGCAGCGCCGCGACCGCCGGGGAGGTGGCGGTCGCGACGCGGTGCTCTCCTGGTGCGATGGGCACCCCAGCCGGATGCCGTCACGCGGCGAACCGGATGACGCCGGCGATGATCAGCGTGATCACGGTCGTCCAGAGCGCGATCGCGGCCGCCTGCCACGCGATCACGCGCGCCGGGGAGACCCCGGTCGAGGTGAGGGCGGCGGCGGTGAACTGGGTGGGCAGCAGCAGCGGGCCGAGCAGGCTCACGCCGGGGGTGCCGTAGCGGTGGTACGCCCGTTCGAACTTCTGGCGGCGGGCGGTGACGGGCTTCTCGGGCGCCCCGCGGCGAGTGGTGACGGCGGTGCGCACCCGCGAGGTCGCCAGCACGACGATCGCGACGCAGATGAGGTTGCCGACCGCGCCGGCGACAGCGGCGACGAGGGGGTTGATGCCGCCGATGATGCCGATGGCCGCGGCGCCCTCGCCCTCGATGAACGGCACCGCGCCGGCGAGGGCGACGATGAGCGGCTGCACGAGGTCGGGCACGTCGGCGACGAGGCCCTGGAAGCCGAGGACGAGATCGCTGATGGGGTTCGACATGACTGCTCCTGGGGGATGGGCCGCGGCGTGTTCCGCGGTGATTCCATCCCACCGATCCGGGCCTGTCGGCGGCAGTGTCGCGGTGTCACGACCGCGCGGGAGGATGCGCCGGGGCGTGCATGACGAATGTCACGGCGCCGCGGATGCCGTGGCGCCGGTGCTCCGGACGTTCGCGGAGGGGAGGACTTTCGGGGAGGGGAGGACGGTGGCGCGGGGTTTTCTCCTCCGCAGCGCGAATCTCCTCCCGCCGCCGCGGGCGCGGGGTGTGGGGAGGAGTCTGGGCGAGGGGAGGACGGTGTAGCCCGGGATTCTCCTCCGGCCGCGGGTTCACTCTCGCGGCCGGGGCCGCAGGAGCGGAGGAGTTTCGGGGAGGGGAGGACTCGACCGCGCGGGGTGCTCCTCCGCGACGCGAATCCCCTCCTGCCGCCGGGGTTGCAGGAGCGGAGGAGTTTGGGCGTGGGGAGGACTTTCGGGGAGGGGAGGACCCCGCCACGCAGTCTTCTCCTCCGCAGCGCGAATCTCCTCCCGCGGACGCGGACGCGGGCGCGGGCTCTGAAGGAGCTGGGGCGAGGGGAGGACTTTCGGGGAGGGGAGGACCTCGCCGCGCAGGATTCTCCTCCGCAGCGCTAATCACCTCCCGTCGCGGAGTCGCAGCCGATCGCGAACCGGGCGGGTGGGCCCCCAGGCCTAATCCCTCCTGCAGCCGCCGAAGGCCGCCGCGCTACCGCACGACGCGCAGACCGGGTAGCGTCGCTCACCCGCAACGGTTGCGGCGGAAGGAGGACACAGCATGCCCCCCGCCTTCGCCTGGATCGAGTACGCCTTCTGGGGCGTGCTGGCCGTCGGCATCCTGGTCCGCCTGTCGATCGCGCTGTTCCGCCGCCGCGCGGGCCTCCGGAAGGACGCCGTGCGTTCCGCCTTCGGGCCCGTCATGAGCGCCGGTGCCGCCCAGTCCGCGGCGTACGGATGGACCCCGCCCCGGTCGATGGATGCCACTCCGATGGACCGTTCCGCCGAGACCAGCGAGTTCTGGGACCGCGCACCGACGGACCTCCCCGACAATCACCGCGACCGCCCGTTCCCGAGCTGATCCCCGACCCGACCGATGCCGCCCAGACCCCTCCCACCCTGGCCCACGACGCCGCCCGCGCACGGTGGCATCCGGTTGCGAGAGGTCGACGATCGCGACGTGGCGATGGTGCTCGAACTGTCGACCGACCCCTACATCGCGCAGACGGGCACGCTGTCGCCCGACGCCACCGAGGCGCACGCGCGCGCCTGGATCGAACGTCAGCGCGGCCGCCACGGCGAAGGTGTCGGATACTCCTTCGCGATGGTGGATGCCACGACCGGCGACGCCGTCGGCCACTGCGGGCTGTGGCTCGCCGAACTCGGTGAGGGCCGAGCGACCGCGGGCTACGTCGTCGCCCCCTCCGCCCGCGGGCACGGTCGAGCGGCCGACGCGCTCACCGCCCTGACCGCCTTCGGGGCGACCGTTCCGGGCCTGCACCGCATCGCGCTGTACATCGAGCCGTGGAACGCCCCGTCGATCCGCACCGCCGAACGCGCGGGCTATGAACGCGAGGGATTGCTTCGCAGCTACCACCGCATCGGCGGGCAGCGGCGCGACATGCTGCTGTACGCGACGGTTCTGCACAGCCCCTGACCGTGACGAATGTCACGGCCGTACGATGGCCGGGGTGAGCACTCCCTCCGCCGCCACCTATGCCCGCGACGTGCGCGTCACGTGGTGGTACACCGTCGCCTCGGTCCTGTCGCTGCAGGTGTTCGGCCTCGCGATCTGGGCCGTGGCCGTCGTCGTGAACGACGCTCCGCTCGCCGTCGCGCTGTACCTGGTCGGCGCGGTCGGGTCGACGGCATCCGCCGTGCTTCTTCTCCTGCGGTACCGCCGGGAGCCGCTCGACGACGGCGACGCCCGTCACCCCGTCTGGCCGTCGCTCGTGCTCGGCATCGCGTCCGGATCCCTCGCCGGCGCGGCCGTCGGCTCGCTGCTGCTCGCGGTGGCCCTCGCCGCGCAGGCGCTGTGTCTGGTGCGGTGGCGGAACGGCATCCGCCTGCGCCTCGTGATGCTGCTGATCGTGGTCATCGTCGCCACGTGGATCATGGATGCCACCCGCCTGAACCCCGGTGGCTACGTCGCCGCGGTCTTCGGGCTCGCGCTGTTCGTGGCGATGCTTCCGCCGCTGTCGGCGACGTCGCTGTGGTGGTGGGACATCGTGCGCGAACTCGACCGCGCGCGCCGCGCCGAGGGACGTCTGGCCGCCGCGCAGGAGCGCCTGCGCCTCGCGAGCGACCTGCACGACCTGCAGGGCCACCACCTGCAGGTGATCGCCCTGCAGCTCGAGCTCGCCGAGAAGATGATGGGGCGCGATCCGGATGCCGCGGTCGAACAGGTGCGGGCGGCCCGCGCCAGCGTCGACGAGGCGCGCCGGGGCACGCGCGATCTCGCCGCACGGTTCCGCGGGGTTCCGCTGCCCGACGAACTCGCCAACGCCGCCGATCTGCTGCGCGCCGCGGGCCTGACCGTCGACCTGCTCGTCGACGCCGAGGCCGGCCGCGCGCCCGCCGACGTGCTCGGCCCGGTCGTCCGCGAGTCGACGACGAACGTGCTCAAACACGGCGGTGGGGGCTCGGCATCCCTCTCGCTCGCCCGCCACCGGGGAGCGTGGGTGCTGACGGTCGAGAACGACGCGCGCGGCGCGGCCTCGCCCGTGGGCGACGGCGCGGGGCTCTCGGGCATCGCCGAGCGCGTCGGTACCGTCGGAGGAACGATGGATGCCACCCGCCTCGGCGACCGGTTCCGACTCACCGTCCACGTGCCCGAGGGGGTGACGGCATGATCCGCGTGCTCATCGCCGACGACGAAGACATGATCCGTACCGCGCTCGCCGCCCTGCTGCGGCTCGAAGACGACCTCGACGTCGTCGCCGAGTGCCGCGACGGCGAGAGCGCGCTCGCCGAGGCCGAGCGCCTGCGGCCCGACGTCTGCCTGCTCGATCTCGAGATGCCCGGCCTCGACGGCGTCGACACGGCCGCGCGGATCCTCCGGCGCGTGCCCTCGCGCTGCGTCATCGTCACGCGCCACGCCCGACCCGGCGTGCTGCGGCGCGCGCTCGGTGCGGGCGTCGACGGCTTCCTGCCGAAGTCACGGCCCGCGGATGACGTGGCCGCGGTGATCCGCGAGGTCGCCGCCGGGCGTCGCTACGTCGACCCCGAGATCGCCGCGGATGCCCTCAGCGATGAACGCAGTCCCCTCACCGACCGCGAGCTCGACGTGCTGCGCGCCGGTGCGCGCGGGGAGACGGTCGCCGAGATCGCCGCGATGCTGCACCTGTCGGCCGGGACGGTGCGCAACCACGTGTCGTCGGTGCTCGGCAAGCTCGGTCTCGCGAGCCGGCAGCAGGCGACGATCCACGCGCGCGAGCGGGGGTGGATCTGATGGACGGCAACCTCCCTCACATCGAATTCGTGTTCCCCGGCCCGACCAGGGACAGGATCGTCGCCGCCGTGCAGGCAGGTGACAAGACGGCGACGAGCTCTCTTCTGCGCGAATACGAGATCGCGGGCGATCCCGTTCCGTCAGTCGGAGACACCGGCGCGGTCCTCGACTCGGCCGGTGAGCCCGTCTGCGTGATCCGGACCGTCGACGTCGACATCGTGGCGCTTCGCGACGTCCCCCTCGCCCACGCTCTTGCCGAGGGCGAGGGGTACGAATCCGTGCGTGATTGGCGTCGCGGTCACCTCCGGTTCTGGACATCCAAGGCGATGCGCAGAGAACTCGGGACCGAATTCCCGGTCGACGGCGACACGCTTGTCGTGCTCGAGCGGTTCGTCGTCATCGGCTGACACGGAACCGCTGGAGCTCAGTCGACGACCGCGGCCACCGCCTCGATCTCGACCAGCTGGTCGTCGTATCCGAGAACGGTCACGCCGAGCAGGGTGCTCGGCACGTCGTGCGCACCGAATGCGTCGCGCACGACTTCCCACGCCGCCACGAGGTCGGCCTGTCGTGTGGAGGCGACGAGCACGCGCGTACTGATGACGTCAGTGAGCTCTGCGCCGGCCTCCGTCAGAGCGGTGCGCATGTTCTCCACGCACATGGCCGCCTGCGCCGCAAAGTCGCCGACGCCGACCGTCGCGCCGTCTGCGTCGAGCGGACAGGACCCCGCGAGGAAGATGAGGCGGGCGTTCGCCGGTGCGGTGGCGGCGTAGGCGTACTCCGCGCTCGCCGAGAGCGAAGACGACCGGATGAGCGTGACGGCGGTTGGCATGCGGAGCCTTTCGTGTGGGTGGCAGTGGTGATGGTGTCGCGGTTCGGGGGATGGGGCGCAGAGGTCGGGGGACGAAACCGGGGCGGTGGCACAGCCCGCCGGGTGCTTTACCGGTCGAGCAGTGCTGGCGCTGGGCAACGCTTCACGTCACGATGCCCAGCGCACGGCGTGCTGATAGTGCCCCCGCCCGAGGCGGGGGCGCGTGTACGTGACGCCTCTGACGCGGGCGAGATGGTTGTCTGCGAAGACGCGGAGCAATTTGATCGAAACTCCCAGCTCGTCTGCGATGGCCTCATCATCGAGGCCGATCGACTCGAGCTCGGCGAAAAGGACCGGATCGACCAGAACCGCGGCGGCGAAGGCGTCGGCCGCGGCCTCTGCATCGGGGTCGTCACGGCCCTGATGGCCGTAGAACGCATGCCCCAGTTCGTGCGCCAGCACGCAGGCTCGTTCTATGGGAGTGAGCGAGAAGTCGTAGACGACCCGGCGTCGACCGTGGTCGTAGAAACCTCGGAAGGGCTCTGGCAGGTGGGCCACGTGAACGGAGACCTCGAGGCGCGCTGCCAGCGCGAGCAACTCCTTCACGGATTCTCCTTCAGTCTGACGTCGGCCTTCGTTCATCGGTGTTCGCGGCATCGCGCGCCGCGGGGGCGACGTGGCCGATATAGGTCACGTTGTCCGCGTCGTCGATGGTACGAGGGGCATCCGACACCGATGCGAGGAGCTTCCGCAGGCCGTCTTGAGGACCGCCTGGTCGATCGGGTTCGTGCGAGGCGTAGTCGCTGAGTGCCATGTCGACGATCTCCCGCGCGGGAACTCGGAGGACCGCAGCGATGCGCTCGAGTTCGGAAACCGTCGTCTCGTTCGCCCCGTCCTCTCGACGCTTGAGATTGGACAGGGCGATCCCCGTCTGGGTCGAGAGCACCTCGCGACTGACGTCTCTGCGCGCCCGTGCCGCGCGTATTGCTGCGCCGAGATGCCTGTCGAACGGGTGAGGCGTCTTCTTCGCGCGAACCATGTGCCCAGCGTAGGTCAGCCCCTCACGGCTTCGACCGGGTGAATTGGCTTTGAAAGGCCAAACATGACTGGTTAGCATCCATTCATGGGCACGTCAGGTCGCAAGATCACCCGCGTAGACCTCGGCGCGGTCGATCGTGACCAGCGCGAACCGGAGCGTCGAGCGAACGACGTTTCTGTGCGCGAGTTCCTTACGGCTGGGGCGGAACGGGGGTTGACGACCGGCCAGATGTTTCCGGGTCACGCCGCGAGTGGCGCCCGGCCGCCCGAATCGGGTGCCCCATCGACACCGTGAGGCGGCGGACGCCGACGTCTCGCGACTCCCGGAGAGACTGCTCGGCGGTGTCCCCGGTCCCATTCACCACACAGCAAGCAGGAGTAGTCCGTGTCTATCCAGGTGGAACACCTCCGAAAGAGCTACGGCTCGCTCGAGGCCGTTCGCGATCTATCTTTCGACGTCCCCACGGGGTCGCTGTTCGCGTTCCTTGGGGCGAATGGTGCGGGCAAGAGCACGACGATCGGCTGCATCACGACAGTTCTCCGTCCGACTTCCGGTCGGATCCGCGTGCATGACCGTGACGCGGTAGATGACCCATACGGGGTACGCGGGGTCATCGGCGCCGTCTTTCAACAATCGCTTCTGGATCCATTGCTCTCCGTTCGCGAGAACCTGGCGACCCGGGCAGGCTTCTATGGACTCCGCAGGCGTGAAGCATCGGCGAGGATCGGCGAGCTGGCCGAATTGATCAACCTGGGAGACTTCCTCGACCGGCGCTACGGCGTGCTCTCCGGCGGCCAGAAGCGCCGGGCCGACATCGCGCGTGCGATCATCCACCGCCCCCGCGTCGTCTTCCTCGACGAGCCCACCGCGGGCCTCGACCCGCAGTCGCGGGAACAGATCTGGTCTGCAATCGACCAGCTCCGCGCAAACCATGCGACGACTGTTTTCCTGACTACTCACTACATGGAGGAGACCGAGCGGGCCGATCAGGTCTGCATCATCGCGCGGGGCGAGATCGTCGCAGAGGGGAGTCCGGCACGACTCCGTTCCGCTTACAGTCGCAGCGTGCTCACCGTGAGCGCCTCCGACGTGGCATCCGTCCTCGCCGAGTGCGAAACGCGGGGCCTCGTCGCGGCACGATCCGGTGACCTCGTACGCGTACACGTCGACGACATCGAGCAGGCCCGGTCAGTCCTGGTCTCGCCGTGGGTCACGGACTTCGAATTCCGACACGGAACGATGGACGACGTCTTCCTCAACGTGACGGGGGGCCAGGCGGCATGAGAACGATCGCGATTCTCACCGGGCGGAATCTGCGCCTCTTCTTCCGAGACCGCGCAGGGGTGTTCTTCTCTCTCCTGTCGGCCCTCATTCTCATAGCGCTGTACGCGCTGTTCCTGGGCAACCTGCAGGTCGACAATCTGACCGAGCGCTTTCCGGACGCAGCGAGCAGCGACATCCACTGGTTCGTGAACGCGTGGGTCTTCGCCGGAATCACCATGATCACGACACTGACGACGGCATTGGCCGCCTTGACGGTCTTCGTCGACGATCGCGCGAGCGGACGCTTCAGCGACTTCCTGGTCTCACCCATTCGCCGCGTCGAGCTGATCCTGGGCTACCTCTTGTCGAGCTTTCTCATCTCGCTCAGCATGACAGTGGTCATCCTCGCCGTGGGGCAGGTCTATCTGCTCACGCAGGGCAGTCCCATGATGACCGCGAGCGAGGCAGCAGAGACGCTCGGCTACGTCGCTCTTTCGAGCGTGGCGTTCGCCGCGCTGTCGAGCTTCGTGGTCACCTTTCTGCGCACCGCCGGCGCGTTCGCCGCGCTGTCGACCGTGGTGGGAACGGTCATCGGCTTCCTCGCCGGAGCGTACATCCCTGTCGGGACGCTCCCGGACGGCATCGTGAATGGGATCAACGCGCTCCCCTTCGCGCAGTCGGCGATGCTGATCCGTACCCCCATGACCGCGCAGGCACTATCCGCGCTGGCTGGCGAAGAGGGGCAGGCGGCCGACGCGGTGAAGGCGTTTTACGGCATCTCGGCCCACGTCGGTGAATTCGAGGTCACTGCCGGCTTCGCCGTCGCAGTTCTGGTCGCGGTGTTCGTCGTCTTCGCGTCACTCGGGGCGCGTCAGCTCGCTCGCCGGATCCGCTGATGTCGGGGACTTTTCTCGCCGTGCCAGGGCAGGGTAGCCAGTCCCTCGGGATGGGAAGGCAGCTGGCCACCCGACATTCCGCCGCGCGGGCGGTTTTCGACGAAGCCGCGGACGCGCTCGGCTTCGATCTGCGCGACGTGATGTGGGGTGATTCCGCCAGCCGACTGATGGCGACCGATCATGCTCAACCCGCCATCGTCCTCCTCGCCATCGCCGCCCTGCGAGCGTGGGACGCTTCGACGTCGTCCGCCCTCGACATCCGGTGGGCCGTGGGTCACAGTGTCGGATCGATCGCCGCGGCGATTGCCGCGGGGGCCCTCGCTTTCGCTGACGGGATGCGGCTCGCACGCACCCGGGGTCTCGTGATGAGTGCCGCTCCCGGACCGGGGGCGATGCTCGCGGTCGCGGTCACCTCTTCACACGCTCACGGAGACATCGCCCGCGTCGCCGCCGCGCTGGGGCTGGACATCGCATGCATCAACGGTCCTCGGCAGATCGTGCTCGCGGGACCCCGCGCGGGCATTCTCGAAGCGCGCACGACGTTCGGGGCGCGATCCCGACTCCTCGATGTGAGCCACGGCTTCCACTCCTCTCTGATGGACCCTGTCGCGCAGCGATGGGCACGGGAAGTGGCGACCACACCATTCCGCGACCCTCGGGTGCCCTTGCTATCGGCGATCTCGGGGGAGCTCCTCCACACGGCCGAGCACATCGCCGAGGACGTCCGCCGGGGAGTTCGCGAGACCGTGAGGTGGGATCTGGTCACCGCGGTCGCACACGACAGCGGATGCTCAGCAGTCATCCTCGGTAATGGCCACACCCTGATTCGCTTCTGGCGGGGGGATGCCATCGCGGACGGGGCGATCGTCGTCGACGACGCTTTCCGTGGAGGCGTTCGTGCAGCCTGACCGGAGCGTCGTCGTCACCGGCGGATCCCGAGGCATCGGCCGGGCGTGCGTCGAGACTCTCGCCGACGCGGGATGGCATGTCATCGTGGTCTTTCGCCGAGCCGCCGACGAAGCCGCGGACGTCGTGCGCACCGTGACGGAGCGAGGGGGGTCCGCGTCGGCGGTGCAAGCCGATGTGGCATCCGAGACGCAGGTCCGCGACGTGTTCCGGGCCATGCGCGCTGAGCACCCCCGCCTGGCGGGGGTCGTGTCGAACGCCGGGATCACGCGTGACGGGCTGACACCGATGATGTCTCTCGCGACGTGGAACACCGTCGTCGAGACGAATCTCACAGCCTCGTTCCTCGTCGCCCGAGAGTCACTGAAAGCGATGCGCCGGACCGGGGGATCCCTCGTCTTCATGAGCTCGGTATCCGGCTTGCGCGGTCAGGTGGGACAGGCGAACTATGCCGCCAGTAAGGGCGCGGTGAACGCGATGACACGTTCACTGGCGCGCGAGGCCGCGGCGGTCGACATCCGCGTCAACGCGGTCGCACCCGGGTTCACCGACACCGATATGGTCCGCCGGATGCCGCGCGGGGACCTCGAACGGCTCGTCGATGCCGTCCCGCTTCGACGGATGGCGCGGCCGCATGAAGTGGCATCCCTGGTTCGCTTCCTTCTCAGCGATGACGCCTCGTACATCACCGGACAGACCATCTCGATCGACGGCGGATTGACCGCCTGAGGCCCCTACGGAGACGAAACATGGAATACCGAGAACTGGCGCAGCAGGCTGTCACCCGGCGCGAGTTGAACGACCGCGTCAAGGCGCTGATAGCCGAGGGGCTTGGGCTGCCCATCGACGCGAGCCTCATCGACGACGATCAGCCCCTCTTCGGGCGTGGACTCGAACTCGACTCGCTCGACACCCTCGAAATCGTGAGCCTGATCGACGAGAACTTCGGCGTTTACATCACCGACGACGACAAATTCGTCTTCGGTTCGATCAACACCATCGCAGACTTCATCGAACAGGCGCGAGCGCGGTGACCGGCCGACGAGGTGTCGCGCTCGCGTCTGCCGAGGTCGCGCGGCGACTCCCGCACCGGCACCCGTTCTTACTGCTGGATCGCGTCGATGATCTCGAGGTCGGTATCTCTGCGGTGGGCACGAAGAACGTATCCATCGCTGATCCGGTGTTCGCGGGCCATTTTCCGGGCAACCCGGTCTACCCCGGCGTTCACATGGTCGAAGTGGCGGCACAGCTCTGCGGTTTGATCGGTTCCTCCGACGAGCCGGAGCCCGTCCTGGGGTATCTGGCATCGATCAAGCGGTTCAAGTTCGTCGCGGTAGTCGTCCCGGGTGATCAGATGAGAATCTCGGCGCGAGCCGGAGCGTCCATCGGCGCGCTGACCGAGTTCGCCGTCGAGATCACTGTCGCCGGCCGAGTCGTGGCGAGCGGCGTTCTCGCCATCGCCCGCGCCCGAAGGTGAGAGCGTCGTATGTCCGCAGAGATCCGTGAACTCACCGGCGAAGACGACCTCGGGCGAGTTGCTGACTTCTTCATCCGGAATCACTACGGCCCTACGGGCGTGGTCCTGTCAGGACACGCGCTCGAACGCGTGTTTCGCGAGCGTGGTGTTCGCCTCTTCCTCGTCGCAGAGGAACGGGGCGAAATCGTCGCAACCATCGGATACGCGACCATGTCGGGCCGCCGGGTGGCCCCACCGGGTCAACTCTTCGCCGGGATGTTCGTGATCGCGCCGAGCCACCGCACGGGGATGCTGGCGGGGCGTCTCTTCTCCGATTCCTTCGAACGACTGGTCGCCCGCGGGATTCGCGGTCTTCGCGTCGAGGTCGACCCGGCGAACTCTCGGGCTTTCCCGCTCTACGTCAGGGTGGGATTCAGAGCCCTCGAGGGAATGACCCCGGACGAGGACGGCTATGTCGAGCTCGTCAGTGTCCTTCCGGGGGTGACGACCGATCTGTCGAACAACGCCGTCGCCTGGACCGGTCGGTCCCTCAGCGGCGACAGGCGCAACTGGCGATCGATCCGCCGCTCACGGACGCAATCCGTCGACAGCGGGATCGTCCGGCTCCCTGGGTGCGGTGATGCGATCCGATATGACTTCGAGCTCCCCGGCCTCCTCGTCTCGGCGGTCGGACGTGTCGACGATGCCGCGCTCGTGACGCTCTCCGTGAACGGCTCCGCCGCGCCGGGATTCCCGCCGCCCGGCGACTGCGAGCAAGCGCATCCAGCCCGAATCGTAGTGTCGAGGGCGCTCGGGCTCTTCACGGTGACGCTCGACGAACGTGGCACGCTCGTCGTTTCGCACCCCGGGCACCTCGGCTCTGTCGTCGTCGATCCACATCCGGTCGCATCGGGCGGAACCGCGGGCCCGCGACGACCCTCCTCCCGTCCTCTTCACGTGGATGCCGCCGACGAGATGTGGCGAATCGACGACGGAGACGTGGAGCGCGTGGTGGAATTCCTCCCCGCGGGAGTGCGAGTGACGGCGATGAGTCGGAGCGCGAGCGAAGTCGTCTGCTTCCCCTGGATGGGACTACGCGTCGCACGTCTCGCGCTGTCGCTCGAGGGCGTCGAGGCGCGCGCCGCACACGCTGTGCGCGGACGCTGGCCTGTCGATCTGGTCGACTTCGAGGCATCCGCCGACGGGGAGAGTTCGTGGCCGGCAGCGGGGACCGAGGTCGTCTGGAGTGACGGTGCATCCGGCGTCACGATCGCCGCCACGCGGCTTCGTGCGGAGAAGGCGCGCCTCGAGGGATGGCACTTCGTGCGCCTCTCGGGCGAGACGAGCGTGGGATACGACCTCTCGGTGTCGTCATCCGGGTGTTCATCGCGGGTCCGCAACGGACGCGGTGGGCGAGTGATCGACACGTGGTGGCGCTCGCGACGAGCGCTGGCCGATGTCCTCCAGACGACAACGGATGCCGGAACACTCATCGTCGCGCCAGAGGCGGGTCTCGTGGAATGGCGTCGTGACGGTCGCCCGGTAGTGTGCTCGTCCTTCCCTTCCCGGCGGGCGATCGGCCCGCTCACGACGGTGTCAACAGCGCTCTGGGCGTGCGCAGAGCCGGATCGTACGGACCTCGACCTGGGCGCTGCATGGCCGACCGACGACGCCCGGCTCCCGTTCCAGCCGAGTGGCGACACCCAGGGTGCGGGGTGGTCGTTGACCTCGTTCGACTCGCCGAGCGAGCTCGGCGTGCGGGTGATCGCGATCGCCGAGGAGCGCAGACTGGAGGCGGTCGTCTTTCTGGCGCTCGCCAGGGCCACTCGCGTCAGAATCGCGGATTCCGACGGCGGGGTGCTCGAACTCGACGTCTCGCCGGACCCGTGGCGCACATGGACGCGCGCAGCCAGCTTCTTCATGGACGGCGGCTGGCTCCACTTGACGTCCGTCCGCGGCATACACCCCGAGATCTTGATTCGTTCTACCGCGCAGGGCCTGATGGTCGCCGCCTACTCGCGACTCGCCTCAGAGCCCACGACGACGGTCTGGAGCGTCCGATGGGACGCCCTCTGACGCCGTCGTCCCCTTCCACGACCCACGCAACCCGACCGATGATCATCTAAGGAGACCGATGTCCACGAACTCGGAGTATCACGCACTTCGTCGATCCGCCGGCGTCTACGCGCGCGGCACGAGCATTCATTCGATCGGCGGCGCAGGTCGTGAGGCCCTCCTGTCTCACGTCATCGCCCGGCCCACAGAATTCGCGCAGCCAGGATCGGTCGTCGATTCGCTCGTGCTCGACGACGCCGGCCGTGTCATGGACTTCGTGCTCGCCGTCGTCGACGAAGACCGCACTCTCGTGATCTCGGAGAACAGCAAGAGTGCCACCTCCGACATGAAGGCGGTTGCGATCGCACTCGGCATGCGCGACGTGACCATCGACGCCCTTCCAGGATGGGGAGCAATTGCCGTCGAGGGTCCCCGCGCGTGGGAGGTCGTGCGCGGTCTGATCGCGGACGACATCGCGAGCCTGCTATTAAACGAATGGCAGTCCGTGGAGATCCCCGGGGCTTCGTTCGCGCTCCTCGCGCGCACCGGCACCACGGCCGAGTACGGGTACGTCGTGGTCGCAGACGTCGCCTCGGACGTTCTCATCGACAGCCTCCGGTCACCCCTCGAAGACGTGGATGGTGCCCTCGTCGGTCCGCCGGCCCTTCAGCGCGCGCGGATCGAAGTCAACCACCCGGTGGTACCCGACCAGTTCACCGGCGTCACCGCGCTCGAGGCGGGGGCCGGGTGGGCCGCGGGTATCGGTCGAGAAGACTCATACCGGGGGGCCGGTCACGCTGAGCGGACGCATCGTCGCCTGGTCGCCATTCGATCAACGCGTCCCCTCGAGAGCGGACGCACCGTCGAGGCGGGCGGGGTGACGGTCGGTCGCGTCCACCTCTGCGCGGCCGAGATCGACGGCGAGACCAGCTATGCGCTGGCGTTGCTCGACGCACCCTTCGACGTGCCGGGACTCGAGCTCGCCGTCGATGGCGAGACGGTGAGAACCGTCTCGCGACCGGCGGTCCAGCCCGTGTCCTGGACCGAGCCGATCGGATGACCCGCTCCGATGTCGCTGTGACCGGCGTCGGGTTACTGGCGGCGGTCGGTCTCGACGCGCGAGACAGCTGGAACGCCATCAGACGGGGCTCCTCGGGCATCTCCCGGGTGACGTCGGTCGATGCCAGCGGGTTCATCTCGCAACTCGCGGGGGAACTGCCGGGCGGAGCCGACTGGAAGGGTGCGGCGCCCCGTCGAGAGGGGAAGGGGATGGTCGACCGATGCCACGCCATGGCCTTGGATGCCACCACCGAGGCGATGGCAAGCGCCCGGCTCGGGGCGGAGGAGTACTCACTGGACCGTGTCGGCATCTCATTCGGGACATCGTTGGGCGGCGCGCGCTCCGGCGAATCCTTCCATCGCCAGTGGCTCGAGCAGGGGTTGCGCCGCGCGGATGCGAGCCTTCTCCGCCAGTACCCCCTGCACTCGGTCGCGGATGACATCGCCGAGCAATTCGGCTTCACCGGGCCGCGCACCGTGCAGTCGAATGCGTGCGCCGCGGGTGCCGTCGCCATCGCCTACGGCGTGGAACTCATCGAGAGCGGGCATGCCGACGTCGTCATCGCGGGAGGAGTCGATCCCCTCGCGTACTTCTCCTTCGGTGGGTTCTCGTGCCTGGAGGCGCTGGACCCCCTGCATTGCGCCCCCTACACGCGCAGCAGCGGACTCAACCTCGGCGAGGGCGCGGGTGTCGTCGTGCTCGAGAAGCGGGCCGCAGCCCACGCTCGCGGCATCCCCGTTCTCGCTGTCGTCCGTGGGTACGGCCTCAGCGCGGACGCGCATCACCCCACGGCGCCGGATCCGACCGGACGGGGGGCGTTGCGCGCGATGAAGGCCGCGCTCGACATGGGCGGGCTGGCGCCCGACGATGTGGACTACGTGAACGGGCACGGCACCGGAACCCCGGCGAACGACAGCACGGAAACGCGGGCCGTCGCTCAGCTCTGTCCGGCAGCCCCGCCTCCCCTCAGTTCGACCAAGTCGATGATCGGGCACACGCTCGGTGCGGCCGGAGCGGTGGAAGCCGTCACAACGGTGCTCGCGCTTCGCGACGGCGTGCTCCCGCCGACGGTCGTTCCGCCGGATGCGATGGATGCGCCGCACGGCCTCGATATCGTCCCCGCCGCCGGGAGAACGGGCACCGTGGAGGTGGCCCTGTCGAACTCTTTCGCCTTCGGGGGCAACAACGCGTCCCTTCTGCTCACCCGTGACGCCTCCACGGCACAGCGGGAGCGGTCCGATCCGACGGGGCGGGCCGTGCTGATCACCGGCGCCGCGGCCATCGCGGCCGACGCGAAGGACTCCGACGACGTGCGGGCTGCTCTTCGGGCCTGGACACCGGCGTACGGCGCGCGACACGTCACGCTGGACGGATACGGTGACTTTCCTGTCGCCGAGATTCCCGAGAAGCACCTCACCCGCGGCGTGAATCCACAGATGCTGCGCCGAATCGACAACCTCGGACGCCGTGCCGCCGTGGTCGCTGCGGACCTGCTGCGCGAGCGCAAGCTGAGCCGAGAGGAAGCCTCTCGAACGGGTCTCATCTTCGCCACGGGGACCGGCCCGCTGTCGACGGTGGAGGCTTTTCAGCGCGAACTCGTCCGAACGGGTTCCGGCAACACGAGACTCTTCCCCAACACCGTCATGAATGCGGCCGGCGGTCACGTCGCACTGCTCAACCGGCTACAGGGGCCCACAGCGACGATCTGCGCGGGTGGGACCTCCGGCATCACAGCCCTGCACTTCGCGACCCGACTGATTCAGCGCGGCGCTGCCGACCGAGTCGTCGTGCTGTCGGCTGACGAGGCGCCCGTGGCGATGCTGGCCGCGCACGCTCGCATTCCCGGCTTCCTCTCGCGCGAGCGCTGTCTGCCGTTCCAGGATTCGGGCAAGGTCTTCGGTGGAGCCGGCGTCGCTCTGCTTCTGGAGGCAGCCGAGGCGGCCCCGCCAGGGAGGACGATGGGACGCATCGAGGGATTCGGCATGACCGGCGACACGAGCGGCCCCGGGCGCCTCGACCCCTCGAGCGACGGCTGGTTACGAGCGTTCCAGGAAGCCCTGATCAACGCCGAGGTCACCCCGCGCGGCGTGGACCTCGTCGTGTCCGCTGCGTGCGGTCGCGCGGCGATCGACAACATTGAGGCGGCGGCCCTGCGGGACGCGGGTCTGGGCGCGGCCGTCGTGTCAGCCCCGAAAGAGATCTTCGGCGACGCGGGATCGTCGTCGGCGCTGCTGGGCGTCGTGCAGGCGCTCTGGATGGGCCGAGAGGCGGATGCCGACACCTTCGGTCGCACAGTGTCGGAGCGCCGGATCCGTCCGACCTTCCGGAGTGCGCTCGTGTCTTCGTACGAAGTGGGGGGCAGCTATCAGTCCGTCGTGGTTCGAGCTCACGACGCCTGAAGGCCTGGCGGTGGCGGTGTGGTCCGTGACGATTTCGTCGTCTGCGACCGACACGCTCGGAAGAGCTCTCGACCCGTCCGCGACGCAGGTCCTGCGGCGCATCGTCGAGGCGACTTCGTGCGCTCGCGGAGGTCACTGCCGGCCATCGGGGACGAGCACCGGACGCTGGGTGTGTCCCGGGTGCGCCGCTCACTGGAGCACGGCGGCGACTCCCGGGCGGGCCATGGTGAGCCGATCGGACATCCCGTGCGGCATCGACGTCGAGTGGGCGTCCCGTCATCGACCCGCCGCGTTCCGAGCTGCAGGCAGGTGGTGTGGAACACCGGTTCGGAGTGCGCGCCAGTGGACTCAGGCCGAGGCGATCTGGAAGGCGGCACGTCCCGCCCCGCGGCTCGGATCGGATCTCATCCCGATACCGACGTCGACCGGCGAGGGGTGGCAGTTGAGCGCCGACTCATCGTGGTGGGTCTACTCGCCAGCAGTGGACGGCGATTTCGTCTGGACGGTGGCTGTCGCGCGACAGACCCCTCGACGCGCGTCCGGCGGTCGGCCCTCGTGCTGACCCTCGTGTCGGTCGTGATGACGTGCCGCGCGCGAAGGCATGAAGGCGGCGACCCGAGCGAGGAACCCGCGCCGGCCCGTCGAGCACTGGCCGAGGCCGATGCCGGCTCCCAAGCGTCACCGCATGGGCGAGACGGCGACAGAAGACGCAGGACTCACGCGCTCCCTCATCATCGGTGTCGTCGTCGGCACGATCGCCGGCCCCGTCCTCGGCCTGCTCGTGCCCTCGATCGGCGTCGGCTGCGGCATCTCGATCGGGTTGATGGTCGGCATCCTGGGCGCCGTCACCACGTGGTTCGTGGTGCGTCCAAAGAAGGAGCGTCCGGCACGAGCACCAGGCGCCCGACGAAACGGCCAGCGGTGCGCGGCAGGTCGCCCGCTTCCATGCGGCGATGGGCCTCGGCGGCATCCGCGAATCCGCGCACCTGACCGACGTGAGCGGTGAGGGGTCGTCCCTCCGCCCAGCGTGCGTTCACCTGGTCCGCGACCTCCCGCAGTTCTGAGGCGTCGAGCGCGCTGAGAATGAACCCCTCCACCCGCAGTTCGCGCACCTGCAGTGTCCACAGGTCGAGCTCGGCCGAGGTGCGTCCGGCCAGCACGATCGCCCGTCCGCGCGGGGCGAGGCGTCTGACGGCGGAGGCCGTGTCCGCACGACCCGTGGTGTCGATGAAGACGTGGATGCCACCCGGCCGGCGGTCTGCAATGGCATCGGCCGCCGACCCCGCCTCGGCGACGACCACCTCGGCGCCCCACTCCTCGAGCGTGGCGACGCAACGGGCATCGCGGACGACCGCGATGACGTCGGCCCCGGATGCCACGCCCTCCTGCACGAGCGCCGCGCCCACCGCGCCGTTGGCTCCGACCACGACGAGCGTCTCGCCCGGCTGCAGGTGTGCGCGCAGGTGGAGCGCGGCGACGGCCGTGGTCGCCGGGTGCAGCGACGCGACGAAGGCGACGGGATCGGCGGCATCCGGAACCGCGTACACACGGTCGCGCTCGACGGCGACCAGCTCCGCCGTCGCTCCAGGGCGCCCGGCGTAGCCGGCCGAGCTCGTCCAGACGCGGTCGCCTTCGCGCAGTCCGGTCACGCCCGGCCCGATCGCGTCGACGACCCCGACCAGATCGCGGCCCACCGCGACGGGAAACGTCAGCGGGGTGCTCCAGCGACCGGAGCGCACCAGCGCGTCGACGGCATCCACCGCCACCGCCAGCGTGCGCACCCGCACCTGGCCGGGACCGGGCGCGGGATCGGGGAGCTCACCCCACTGGATGACGGACGGATCGCCGGTGCGCGAAAAGAAGGCAGCGTGCACGGTGGCTCCCATCGTCGGTGGGGGAGAGGCTAGTCCCGGGCGGTCCGCGGCGCACCGTTTTCCAGTGCGCGAGGTGCTTGCATCCCTCCGTTCGAAGGGGCAAGGGGCGGGGGGTTTCAGCCCCGTCGGGTAGGGTGGACGATTGGCGCAGATCTCTTGATATCGAGAGACTTTCGCCTCCTCCCACCACCGATCGCCCAGCGAAGGATTGTCCGTGGATCTCTACGAGTACCAGGCACGTGATCTGTTCGAAAAGTACGAGGTGCCGGTGCTCGCCGGCATCATCGCCGACACCCCTGAGGAGGCGAAGGCGGCCGCAGAGAAGCTCGGTGGTGTCGTCGTCGTCAAGGCTCAGGTCAAGACCGGAGGCCGCGGCAAGGCCGGCGGCGTGAAGGTCGCCAAGACCCCCGACGAGGCCTTCGAGGCGGCTCAGGCCATCCTCGGTCTCGACATCAAGGGCCACGTCGTCAAGCGCGTCATGGTCGCCGCCGGCGCTCGCATCGCCAAGGAGTTCTACTTCTCGGTGCTGCTCGACCGCGCCAACCGCTCCTACCTCTCGCTCTCGAGCGTCGAGGGCGGCATGGAGATCGAGGAGCTCGCCGTCGAGCGTCCCGAGGCGCTCGCGCGTATCGAGGTCGACCCGATCGAGGGCATCACGCCCGAGAAGGCCCTCGAGATCGCCAAGGCCGCGAAGTTCGACGACGAACTGGCCCCCAAGGTCGCCGACGTCTTCGTCAAGCTCTTCAACGTCTACAAGGGCGAAGACGCCACGCTCGTCGAGGTGAACCCCCTCATCCAGAGCGAAGACGGCGACATCATCGCCCTCGACGGCAAGGTCTCGATCGACGAGAACGCCGGCTTCCGTCACCCCGACCACGAGGCGCTCGAAGACAAGGATGCCGCTGACCCCCTCGAGGCGAAGGCGAAGCAGCACGACCTGAACTACGTCAAGCTCGACGGCCAGGTCGGCATCATCGGCAACGGCGCGGGCCTGGTCATGTCGACCCTCGACGTCGTCGCGTACGCCGGTGAGAAGCACAATGGCGTCAAGCCCGCCAACTTCCTCGACATCGGCGGCGGCGCCTCGGCGACCGTCATGGCCGCCGGTCTCGACGTCATCCTCGGCGACGAGCAGGTCAAGAGCGTCTTCGTCAACGTCTTCGGTGGCATCACCTCGTGCGTCGCCGTGGCCGAGGGCATCGTCAAGGCCCTCGAGATCCTCGGTGACACCGCCACCAAGCCGCTCGTCGTGCGCCTCGACGGCAACCAGGTCGAAGAGGGTCGCGAGATCCTCGCCGCCGCCAACCACCCGCTCGTCACCCTCGCCGCCGGTATGGACGAGGGCGCCGACAAGGCCGCCGAACTGGCCAACGCGTAAGGGATAGGGACAGAAACATGTCGATCTACCTCAACAAGGACTCCAAGGTCATCGTCCAGGGCATCACCGGCGGCGAGGGCACGAAGCACACCGCCCTCATGCTGAAGGCGGGCACCCAGGTCGTCGGAGGCGTGAATGCCCGCAAGGCCGGCACCACGGTCTCGCACAAGGATGCCGACGGCAACGACGTCGAACTCCCCGTCTTCGCGTCGGTCGAAGAGGCCATCCGCGAGACCGGCGCCGACGTGTCGATCGCGTTCGTGCCCCCGGCCTTCACCAAGGACGCGATGGTCGAGGCCATCGATGCCGAGATCCCCCTCCTCGTCGTGATCACCGAGGGCGTGCCCGTCGGCGACACCGCCGAGGCGTGGGCGTACGCAAAGTCGAAGGGCGAGAAGACCCGCATCATCGGCCCGAACTGCCCCGGCATCATCACCCCCGGCGAGGCGCTCGTGGGCATCACCCCCGCGAACATCACCGGCAAGGGCCCCATCGGCCTCGTGTCGAAGTCGGGCACCCTGACCTACCAGATGATGTTCGAGCTGCGCGACCTCGGCTTCTCGACCGCCATCGGCATCGGCGGCGACCCGGTCATCGGCACCACGCACATCGACGCCCTCGCGGCGTTCGAGGCCGACCCCGAGACCAAGGCCATCGTCATGATCGGTGAGATCGGTGGAGACGCCGAAGAGCGCGCCGCCGCCTTCATCGCCGAGAACGTGACCAAGCCGGTCGTCGGCTACGTCGCCGGCTTCACCGCCCCCGAGGGCAAGACGATGGGCCACGCCGGCGCCATCGTCTCCGGCTCGGCCGGCACCGCCCAGGCGAAGAAGGAGGCCCTCGAGGCCGCCGGCGTGAAGGTCGGCAAGACGCCGTCCGAGACCGCCGCCCTGATGCGCGAGATCATCGAAGCGCTCTGACGTTTCGCATCGAAAGGGCCCGGATGCCATGGCATCCGGGCCCTTCCGCGTTCGTTGGGGACGGCGGGTGGCGCGTGCGGGTCGCGCGCACGCGCCGCGAAACCGCACGCGATCGCCGAGAACGCAGGGGATCCGCGACAAACGCATGCGGCCTGGGCAAACGCGTGCGATTTCGGCGCTTTCTGTTGCGCGCTGGCCACCGAGCAGCGAGGAAGAAGGGCCTGGATGCCATGGCATCCAGGCCCGTTCTGCGTTCGGTCGCGGGCTGGCGCTGAGATGACCGGTGATTCGCGAACTGACGCGCGTTTCGCGGTGATCACGCGTCATCTCGGCGAACGGCGGTCATCTCGGCAGCGGGCGCGCTCGAACTCCTACATGCCGTCGGCGACCATCGCCTCGACGAGGTCGACGTGGCGGTCGGCGTTGAGCTCCGACCACTCGTTGTCGTAGTTCAGGCCGTACGGCCAGAAGTGTCCGCCGCCGCACGAGATGGTGGCATCCGGACCGTCCCAGCTCTTGATGAGGGCGTTGGCCTGGGGGCCGGTCCAGGTGCCGGAGCCGCACAGGTTGAAGAACCCGCCGCTCTGACCGACGCCGATCGTGTGCGAGATCTCGTGCAGCGCCGTGCGCTCGGTCATGTACGACCGGTTCTCGCCGAAGCGCAGGTCGCCGTTGATGTTGGCCTCGGCGGTGGGGACGCCCGGGGCGTAGTACACGTTGATCTGCTTGGTGAGGTCGGACAGGTTGTTGTACCGGCCGACGGCGGCGTTCATCGCCGCGGTGATGCGGCCGTAGGCGTCCTGCTCGTCGGCCGACGGCGTGCTGTTCTGATGCAGCGTGTAAGTGATCTCTCCCTCGGCGGCGATCGCGGGTGGGGCGGCGAGTGCTCCCGTTCCGAGGATCCCCGCCACCGCGAGCGCGGCGGCCAGGGAGGTGCGACGACGACGGGGGGACATGTTCGTCTTCTGCATGGGTCTTCTCCTTCGAAGCGGCGGACGCGGTCATCGCGTCCGTGCGACGACGCTAGATCCGGATGGCCGCGTTAGCGCAAACATGAGAGACGTTTCACGCACTTCTCATGAACCGCGAGCATGTTTGAGGCGGGCGGCCGGATCCATCGCCTGCGCGCCCAGCCGCTCGCCGCTGCGGGATACGGTTGCAGCGGCGAGCGGGGGAGCGGGCGGCGCGGCCCCCGCCCGATTCTCACTTTCGCGGCGCGCGCAGCGTGGTGTGGTGGGCCCCGTCGCCGCGAGCGGACGCTGGCGACCGTAGTAAGCGGGGCGCTCGGCGAGCGCTGCCTGCGTCTGGACGGGTGAGCCGGTCCCCTCTTCCACGGCCTGAGGGGGTGAGAACGCCCTGCCTGCAGCGGAACGGGAACCGGTTCGGTTCCTTCAGCGTCATAGCATCGGCGAGAGTCACATCGGAAGGGTGTTCGCGCGCATGTTCAGAAGCGCCTGGCAGCTGTTGAGCCCGGGACGACGGGCTTTGATCGCCCTCCCCGCGTGCGCGTGTTCGGTGACCGATTCGGTGTCGACGCTCCTCGGGCAGCCCGCTAGCTACTGGTCTGATCCTGCGACCGGTTACGAAAACAATCCGATGTTCGCTTGGCTTCTGCACGCGGGGCCGGGGTGGTTCATCTTGGGAGAGCTCGTCTAACGCGCCGTCATCATCGGCGTGGTGACGATGCTGCCAGGCGTCCTGAGTCTTCTCGTCGCGGTGGCCGTCTCGATCGGGCACACCTACGGAGCGCTGACCTGGATCATCACGGTGGTGCCGATCCTCGGGTTGTATCCCGTATTCGGCTTGTTCGGGTTGGCGCCGATTGTACAGACGGCGATCTATCTCCGACGGCACCGCCGAGACGCGCACGGAGTCCCCGCGACGCGCACCTAGCGGCATGCTCGAGCCCGGCCTCGCCCGGATCACGTGCTCTGGTCGTGTTGCCGCCGCGGCGCGTCTGCGCGCCTGTCATCGCCGTCGAATGTCCAGAACACGCCGTTTATGCGACGCGGCTTTGCGGCGTGTTCTGGTCACTCGACGGCGTTGCAGCGGAGCCGCGGTGGGAGGCGGGACGACATGCTCGCGGAACGGGGAAGGGGCCCGGATGCCATGGCATCCGGGCCCTCCGCTTTCCTGAAAACGTGCGGACGGCACGGGCGGGCCGCGAAACCGCACGCGATTGCCGGGAACGCACGCGATTGGCGGCAAACGCTTGCGGTCTCGGCAAACGGGTGCGGCCTCGGCGCTCGTCGCGGCCGGCGCCCGCCCGCGTACCGCGCGCTCAGCCGAGCAGCGCCTCCACCGGACCGCGGGCGAAGAAGACGACGAAGCCGATGGCGACGATCCACAGCAGCGGGCTGACGCGGCGCGCGCGGCCGGAGAGGGCCTGGATGAGCACCCAGCTGACGAAGCCCGCACCGATGCCGTTGGCGATCGAGTAGGTCAGGGGCATGACGGTGACGGTCAGGAACACCGGGATCAGCACCGACAGGTCGCTGAGGTCGACGTGACGGATCTGCGCCATCATCAGCGCGCCGACGATCACCAGGGCCGCGGCGGCGATCTCGGTGGGGACGACGCTGGTCAGCGGGGTGAAGAACATCGCCAGAAGGAACAGGCCGCCGGTCACCACGTTCGCGAGGCCCGTGCGGGCGCCCTCGCCGATGCCGGAGCCCGACTCGATGAAGACGGTGTTCGACGATGCCGAGGTGGCGCCGCCGGCGACGGCGCCGATGCCCTCGATCACCAGCGCGGAGCGCAGGCGCGGGAAGGTGCCGTCGGGGGCGGCGAGGCCGGCCTCGCGGGAGAGGCCGGTCATGGTGCCCATCGCGTCGAAGAAGTTCGTGAACACGAGCGTGAAGACGAGCATGAGGGCCGCGAGCACGCCGATGCGGCCGAACGAGCCGACCAGGTCGACCTGTCCGACGAGCGAGAGGTCGGGCAGGCTGACCAGCTGCGCGGGCAGCGTCGGGACGCTGAGTCCCCAGCCTCCCGCGTTGCCGTCGGCGCGCGAGCCGAGGTGCGCGACGGCCTCGACGATGACCGCGCTGATCGTGCCCGACAGCAGGCCGATGAGCAGGGCGGCCTTGACCTTGCGCACGAGCAGCACGGCGGTGATGACGAGGGTCAGCACGAACAGGGCGGTCGGGACGGTGGCGATCGACCCACCGACGCCGAGGCCGACCGGCGGAGAGTTCAGGCCGGTCGAGGTGACCAGGCCGCTGTCGACGAAGCCGATGAAGGCGATGAACAGACCGATGCCGACGGTGATCGCCGTCTTGAGGGCGAGCGGCACCGCCTCGAAGATCATGCGGCGAAGGCCGGTGACGGCCAGCAGCACGATGATGAGGCCGTTGATGACGACGAGTCCCATCGCCTCGGGCCACGTGACGCCGCCGACGATGCCGACCGCGAGGAACGAGTTGATGCCCAGGCCCGCGGCGAACGCGAACGGCATCCGGGTGACGAGACCGAACAGCATCGTCATGACGCCGGCGGTGAGGGCGGTGACGGCCGCGACCTGCGGGAAGCCCAGGGCGTTGCCGGCGACGTCGGGGGTGCCCGACAGGATGATCGGGTTAAGGATGACGATGTACGCCATCGTCACGAACGTGACCACGCCACCGCGGATCTCGGCGCCGACGGTCGAGCCGCGGGCGGTGATCTCGAAGAAGCGGTCGAGTGCGTTCTTCGGTGCGGGGGCGGCGGTGGTCTCGGGAGCGGAAGCGCTCATGAAGGCTCCAGAAAAAAGGGGGAGGGGGCTAGACCGGAGGGAAACACGCCGACGTATCGTGGGAGACATGTCGCTCTCAGGAGAGTATCTGCCCAGCACCAGCGAGTGGGCCCGTCAGCAGGCCGAGACGTTCGAGGCCTCGGGAGGCCAGGAGTCCGCCGAGCTGCGGGGCGTACCCATCATCGTCCTCACCACCGTCGGCGCCAAAACGGGCGGCCTGCGCAAGACCGCTCTCATGCGCGTCGAGCACGACGGGAAGTACGCGGTCGTGGCATCCATAGGCGGTGCTCCCGAGCACCCCGCGTGGTTCTACAACCTCGTGAAGAACCCGCGCGTCGCCTTGCAGGACGGCGACACGAAGAAGGAGTACGACGCGCACCAGGCCGAAGGCGCCGAGCGCGACGAATGGTGGGCGCGTGCCGCCGCCGTGTGGCCCGACTACGACGAGTACCAGAAGAAGACCGAGCGCCGCATCGAGCTGTTCGTGCTGGAGCCGGTCGACTGACCCATCCCCATCTCGCGCGTGAGTCGCCAGATTGTGTCGCTTCGATGGGTGCCGGAGCGACGTTTTCTGGCGACTCACGCCCGGAGGGGGAGGGATGCCACGGCGCAAACCTCACACGAACCCCGCCGCCGCGTGAGAGAAACGTTCGCGGGGAGTAACGCCGGGGCGACGGCGGGGGAAACCTCGGCTGCTTAGCGTCGGGGCATGGCCCGATCACACACCGCAACCGGCACGAAACGTGCTGCTGACGCCGACGCAAAGTCCGCCGCGTACCGTGACGGAATGCTCCACCCCGCGTCATCCGGCTCCGTCGTCGTCGTCGGCGCCGGCATGGTGGCGCACCGCTTCGTCGAGAGCCTGACCAGCCGCGACACCGACGGCCGCTGGTCGATCACGGTGCTCGGCGACGAGTCGCGCGGCCCCTACGATCGCGTCGGGCTCACCGGCATCTTCAGCGGCAAGACGCCCGATGACCTCGCCCTCGACCCGGCCGTGCTCGAGCACGAGCGGGTGACGGTGCGCACCGACGCGCGCGTCACCAAGATCGACCGCGCGAAGCGCACCGTCACCACGGCGGCGGGTTCCACCTACGACTACGACCGTCTCGTACTCGCCACCGGCTCGTACGCCGCGCGTCTCGCGCTCGACGGCTTCGACCACCGCGGATGCTTCGTCTACCGCACGCTCGACGACGTCGCCGGCATGCGCGAATGGGTCGCGAAGCGCTCGGCTCAGCTCGGCCGGCCCCTGCGCGGCGCCGTGGTCGGCGGCGGGCTGCTCGGCCTCGAGGCCGCGGGAGCGCTGCAGGCCGAGGGCGTCTCGCCCTTCGTGCTGCAGTCCAACGAGCGGCTCATGTCGGCGCAGCTCGACCTGGGCGGCGCGAAGGCGCTGCAGCGGCTCATCGAGGCGCGCGGCATCGAGGTGCGCACGCAGTCGGTGACGACCCGAGTGGATGCCGACAAGTCCGGCGCCGTGTGCGGCCTGGAGCTGCGCGACGGCACGTGGGAGGCCGTCGACATCGTCGTCTTCACCGTCGGTGTGCGCCCTCGCGACGAGCTCGCCCGTACCGCCGACCTCGCCGTCGACGCCCGCGGCGGTGTCGTCATCGACGCCGGCTGCGACACGTCGGACCCCGCGATTCTGGCGATCGGCGAGGTCGCCAGCTTCGACGGGCAGTGCATCGGTCTGGTCGCCCCCGGCTACGCGATGGCCGAGGTCGCCGCGACGCGTCTGCTGGGCGGCGAGGCGGCGTTCGACGGCTTCGACACCTCGGCCAAGCTCAAGCTCTCGGGCGTCGAGGTCGCCAGCTTCGGCGACGCGTTCGCCGAGACCCCGAACGCCCTCGACGTCACCTACGCCGACCCGGTGTCGGGCGTGTACAAGAAGCTCGTGTTGAGCGATGACGCGCAGACGCTGCTCGGTGGCATCCTCGTCGGCGATGCCTCGGCGTACACCTCGCTCCGCCCGCTCGTCGGCCGCGCGCTCGGCGGCGACCCGGCCGCCTACCTCATGCCCAGCGACCTCGCGCCGGCCCCGCAGGGCGACCTTCCCGCCGATGCCATCGTCTGCTCGTGCAACGGCGTGACGGCGGGGACGGTTCGCGATGCCGTGACAGAGCACGACTGCGCGGATGCCGCCGAGGTCAAGGCGTGCACCAAGGCGGGAGCGGCGTGCGGTTCGTGCTTCACGCTCGTGAAGAAGCTCGTGGCGACCGAGCTCGCGGCATCCGGAAAGGAAGTCTCGAACGGCCTGTGCGAGCACTTCTCGTTCACCCGTGCGCAGCTCTTCGACGCCGTGCGCGTGTCGGGCCTGAAGACCTTCACCGCGATCGTCGAGCGCTTCGGCACCGGTCGCGGCTGCGACATCTGCAAGCCGGCGCTCGCGAGCATCCTGGCGAGCCTGTACTCCGAGCACGTGCTCGCGGGCGAGCTCGCGACGATGCAGGACACCAACGACCACGTGATGGCGAACATCCAGCGCGACGGCAGCTACAGCGTCGTGCCGCGCATCCCGGGAGGCGAGATCACCCCCGAGGGACTCGTCGTCATCGGCGAGGTCGCGCGCGACTTCGGGCTGTACACGAAGATCACCGGCGGTCAGCGCATCGACCTGTTCGGTGCCCGCCTCGACCAGCTGCCCGACATCTGGAAGCGCCTCGTCGACGCCGGCTTCGAGTCGGGCCACGCCTACGGCAAGTCGCTGCGCACGGTGAAGTCGTGCGTCGGGTCGACCTGGTGCCGGTACGGCGTGCAGGACTCCGTCGGCATGGCCGTGCAGCTCGAGCTGCGCTACCGCGGCCTGCGCTCGCCGCACAAGCTGAAGTTCGGCGTCTCGGGCTGCGCGCGCGAGTGCGCCGAGGCCCGCGGAAAGGACATCGGCGTCATCGCCACCGAGGCCGGCTGGAACCTCTACGTCGGCGGCAACGGCGGCTTCACCCCGCGCCACGCGGAGCTCTTCGCCGAGGGGCTCGACGACGACGCCCTGCTGCGGGCGATCGACCGCTTCCTGATGTTCTACATCCGCACCGCCGACCGGTTGCAGCGCACCGCGCCCTGGGCCGCGGAGTACGAGGGCGGTCTCGAGGCGCTCAAGGCCGTGGTGTTCGACGACTCTCTCGGCATCGCCGAGGATCTCGACCGGGCCATGGCATCCCACATCGACGCCTACGAAGACGAGTGGGCCGCCACCCTCGCCGACCCCGAGAAGCTGAAGCGCTTCCAGAGCTTCGTCAACGCCCCCGAGGCCGCCGACCCCTCGCTCGCCTACGTCGCCGAGCGCGGCCAGGCCCGCCCCGCCACCGACGAGGAGCGCACCTCGGGCGCGGTCTTCATCGGCGGTACGACGCTGGCGGTGCGCTCATGACGATCGTGGATGCCACGAGGACGGATGCCATGACACCCGACGCCATCACCCTGTCGACGCCGTCGGCCGCGACCGACTCGGCGCCCGCCGCTGCGGCTGAGGCGGCAGACGCGGTTGCTCCCGCGCCCGCCCAGGCTGCGCCCGCCGCTTCGGCGCCCGCCGAGGTCCGGCCCGCGCCGGCCGGGGCCGCGGCTCCCGCATCCGGCCAGGCCCCCGCCTCCGGATGGGTCCGAGTCTGCCGCGTCGACGATCTCCTCGTCGAGCGGGGAGCGGCCGCCCTCATCGGCGACCGGCAGATCGCGCTGTTCCGCACCTACGACGGACGCCTCTACGCCACCGACCAGATCGACCCCTTCAGCGGCGCGGCGATCATGTCGCGCGGCATCGTCGGCGATCGCGCGGGGGCCCCTACCGTGGCATCCCCCATGTACAAGCAGGTCTTCGACCTGCGCACCGGGGCCTGCCTCGACACGCAGGGCAAGGACCCCCGGTCGCTCCGCGTGCACCCGGTCGCCGTCGACGGCGACGTCGTGCTCGTCAAGCTGCAAGGAGACCCCCGGTGATCGCTCTCGCCGGCCTCGACCTCACCGACCGTCTCGTCGTCTGCGTCGGCGGCGGCTCCGTCGCCGAGCGCCGCATCGCGCGGCTGCGGGCGGCCGGCGCACGGGTGCGCGTCGTCGCCCCCGAAGCCACCGACGGCCTCTGCGCGCTGGCCGCGTCGGGCGACATCGAGTGGCTCGCGCGCCCGTTCGAGGCGTCCGACCTCGACGACGCCTGGTTCTGCCACACCGCGACCGGTTCGGCATCCGTCGACGCCCTCGTGGTCGACGCCGCCGAGGCGCGCCGCGTGTGGTGCGTCAACGCCGGACACGGGGGCAAGGGCACCGCGCGCCTGGCCGCCGAGACCACCAGCGGCGATGTCATGGTCGGGGTCGTCTCGACCGCCGGCGCCGACCCGCGTCGCAGCGTCGCCGTGCGCGACGCCATCGCCCAGCGCCTCGCCGAAGGCGCCCTTCCGCTCCGCCGCCGACGTCGCACACCCGTGGGGGGTGTCGCGCTCGTCGGCGGCGGCCCTGGCCCGATCGACCTGCTGACCGTGCGAGCTCGCGCGCTGCTGGCCGAGGCCGACGTCGTCGTGCACGACCGGCTCGGACCCACCGGCATCCTCGCCGAGCTCGGCGACGACGTCGAACTCATCGACGTGGGCAAGCGCCCCCAGCACCACCCCGTGCCGCAGCACGAGATCAACGAGATCATCGTCGACCGTGCCGCCAAGGGCATGCGGGTCGTGCGGCTCAAGGGCGGCGACCCGTTCGTCTACGGCCGCGGCGGCGAAGAGGTCATCGCGTGCCGGGCCGCCGGCATCCCCGTCGAGGTCGTTCCGGGCATCTCCAGCGCCATCGCGGTGCCCTCGGCGGCGGGTGTGCCCGTCACGCACCGCGGCGTGGCCGGTACTCTGCACGTTGTGAACGGTCAGGACGCGCCCACCGAGGCCACCCTCGCCGCCCTCCGCGACGACACCGCCACGGTGGTCGCACTGATGGGCGTGAGTGCGCTGCCGCGCTTCGTCGCCGCGGCCCGCGCCGCGGGTGCACCCGACACGCGTCCCGTCGCCTTCGTCGAGAACGGCCACACGCCCGCGCAGCGCACGATCCGCACGACCCTCGGTACGGCGATCCAGGATGCCGAGACCCACCGACTCGCCAACCCCGCGGTGCTCGTGTTCGGCGAGGTCGCCCGCGCCGACCTGCTGCTGCCGGTGGCGGCGCTCCAGGGCGAGGGGATCGGGTGACGACACCCCCGCGGACGATCAGCACGGTGCTCCAGGGGTGCACCGTGCTGCTTCCCGTCGACCGGCGGTCGGGGGAGTTGTCGGCGGCGCTCGAACGGCATGGCGCACGCGTCCGGGTCGCGCCGGCGCTGACGATCATCCCGCACGTCGACGACGAGGAGCTCATCGCCCAGACGCGTCGCCTCGTCGGTGATCCGCCCGATGTCGTCGTCGCCACGACGGGCGTGGGCTTCCGCGCGTGGATGGAGACCGCCGACGAGGCGGGGCTGCACGACGACCTCAGCGCCGTGCTGGAGCGGGCGCGGATCGTCGCCCGCGGTCCCAAGGCGCGCGGCGCGATCCAGCAGGCCGGGTTCGAGGCCGACTGGGTCGCCGAGAGCGAGACGGCGGCCGAGCTGCGCGACTTCCTCGTCGCGGAGGGCATCGAGGGGCTCCACGTCGCCGTCCAGCATCACGGCTCCGGCGCCGACGGCCTCGACGAGGCGTTCGAGGCGGCCGGTGCCCGCGTGACGAGTCTCACCATCTACCGGTGGGGTCCGCCGCCCGACCCCGAGGTCGTCGCCGCCTCCACCCGGCAGGTCGCCCGCGGCGAGGTCGATGCCGTTCTGTTCACTTCGGCTCCCGCGGCCCGAGAGTGGATCGTCGCCGCCGAACGCGCCGACGCGCTCGAGGGCGTGGCATCCCGTGCTCGCGACGGACGGGTGCTCGTCGCCGCCGTCGGTCCCATCACCGCCGGCCCCCTGCTGGATGCCGGCATGGTGCCGCTCGTGCCCGATCGCGGACGCCTGGGCGCACTGGTGCGCGCCGTGGTCACGCATTACGGCGGACCGGATGCGCCCGTGATCC
This sequence comes from Microbacterium enclense, assembly GCF_001456955.1. Lineage (GTDB taxonomy): Bacteria > Actinomycetota > Actinomycetes > Actinomycetales > Microbacteriaceae > Microbacterium > Microbacterium enclense. The sequence goes on from NZ_KQ758467.1 coordinate 623,672, forward strand.
GCACGACCGTCGGGCGTCTCGGCATCCGCTCGTCCGGCATCGTGCTCGACGGGGCGTTCACGGCCCTGCCGCGGACGGGCGTCGAGATCCTGCGGGCGCTCGCGCGCAATCCCGGGGCGGTCGTCTCGCGCGCCGACCTGGTGACGGCGCTCTCGAATGCCGAGGCCAGCGGACACGCGGTCGAGGTGGCGGTCGCGCGCACCCGTGAGGCGCTCGGCGGAATCGACCTGATCCGCACGGTCTACAAGCGCGGCTACCGGCTCGACGTCGTCGACGAGGAGGACTGATGACCGCCGTACTCATCGCCTGCGCCCATGGCACGCGCTACGAAGAGGGGCGCGTCGTCGTGCGCGCCCTGCTCGACGTGCTGCGCGAGACGGCGCCCGAGGGCGTCGAGGTGCTCGAGGCGTACGTCGACGTGCACGGGCCGTACGTCACAGACGTGGTCGCCGCGGCGCGCGAGCGCACGGACGACATCGTCATCGTGCCCCTGCTGCTGTCGACCGGTTATCACACCGAGGTCGACCTCGTGGAGGCCGCCGGCGGTCTGCCGATCGCCCGGGCGCTCGGACCGCACCCCGTGCTCGCCGAGATCCTCGCCGACCGGGTGCGCGCCACCGGCGCGGACGCGACCGACACGGTCGTGCTCGCCGCGGCCGGGTCGACGCGTCCCGGCGCCGTCGTCGACGTCGAGCGCATGGCCGCGCTGATGACGGACGCAGGCGTGACAGCGCCCATCGTGACGGCGTACGCCGCGGCATCCGAGCCCACGATCCCGGATGCCGTCGAGGCCGCGCGCTCCGCCGGGCGGCGCACCGTGGCCGCGAGCTACGTGCTGGCGCCCGGACACTTCTCGCGAGTGATCGAGAGGGCCGAGGCCGACCTCACGTCGGCACCGATCGGCGCCGACCCGCGGTTGGCCGCGGTCGTGTGGGAGCGCTGGCGCTGCGCCCGCGGGGCGGGCGCGCGGTGCGCCGGGTGCGATTCGAGCTGCCCCTTCGGCGCTCCCGGACGTGCGGTGGCTGAGCCTGTCGAAGCCACCGCGCATGCGGCGTCGGAGAAGGCCGAGCCTGTGGATGTCGCCGGGGGTGCGGGGTCGGAGGTGGCTGAGCCTGTGGATGTCGCCGGGGGTGCGGGGTCGGAGGTGGCTGAGCCTGTCGAAGCCACCGGTCGCACGGCGGGCCCCGACCCTTCAGCGGGCTCGAGGTCGTCAGCGCGGAGGCTGCTCGCGAAGATCGGCGCGTTGCTGCCGAGCCGACGATGACCGCCGCGGATGCACTCTTCGCACGACGCTCCCTCACCGTGATGATCGGGTCCGTGCTCTCGGTGGGCGGTGCCGTCGTGGCGGCCACGTTCTTCCTCCAGCCCTGGCGTTCGTGCGAGGGCGAGGACACCTCGGTGGGGTGCGCCATGCTCCCCGGCGACGCCGCCGTGATGCAGGTGGCGGGCCTGGTGTTCCTGACCGGCGTGATCGTCGTCGCGGCGGGCCTGCTCGCCCCTCGCCCCGAACGGCGGTGACCCCGCCGCGCCTGAGAGGCGGGCTGGGGCGGCGCGGGTAGGGTTCCTCTCGCCCATGCATCGCCTTCTCGTCGCCCTCCTCGCCGCCCTCGACGCCGTGCTGGCCGCCGCGGGCGGCATCGCGGTGATCCTCGCGCCCCTCGCCCTGCTGTGGGTGTTCGGCGTGGGAGATCCCGACTGGGGCGCCCTGTGGCCCGCATCGGCCGCCGTGTGGCACCTGGGTCACCTCGTGCCGATCACGGTCACGCTCCCCGACACCTACCTCGCCGCGACGGGCATCGACCCGAGCCTCTCGACCTTCACGCTGTCGCTCGCGCCGCTGGCTCTCGCGGCCTTCACCGCCCTGTTCGCCGCGCGCTCGGGAGCCCGCGCGGCCGAGGCGGGAGCCGCCGTCACCGGCTGGCTGTCGGGCTCGGTCGTCTTCGCCGGGCTCGCCGCCCTCGTGGGGGTGAGCGCCAACGCCGAGCTGGTGGCATCCGAGGTGTGGCTGGCCATCCTGCTGCCCTCTCTGCTCTTCTTCGTGCCGTCGTTCATCGGCGCCTTCGTCGGCTCGTGGCGGGTGGGCGACGACGGACCGGTCGACGTCCTGCGCGAGCGCATCGAACGCCTTCCGCACGCCTGGGCGGAGGTTCCCGCCCTCATCGCGCGGGGTCTCGCGCTCACCACGCTCGGCCTGATCGCCGTCGGCGCGGTCGTGGTGGTCGCCGGGCTCATCGCCGGTTCCGGGCAGGTGATCGGGCTCTACCAGGCGAGCAACGCCGACGCCATCGGTGCGATCGTCATCGCCCTCGGACAGCTCATGTACCTGCCGACGCTGGTGCTGTGGGCCGTGGCCTTCACCGCCGGCCCCGGCTTCGCGCTGGGCACCGACACCGCCGTCACCCCGGCGGCGACGCAGGTCGGCGCGCTCCCCGGCATCCCGGTGCTCGGCGCCGTGCCCGACACGACGTCGTCGTGGCTGCTGCTGCTCGCGCTGCTGCCCGTCGGCATCGGCGCGACGACGGGGTGGATGCTGCGATCCCGGATGCCGCGCACCACCGGCCCCGAACCCTTCGGCCCGCGACTGGTGGTGGCGGTCGCCGTGTCGGTGCTCACCGGCGGCGTCGGCGCGCTCTTCGCGCTCGCGTCCACCGGGTCGATCGGCCCCGGACGCCTCGCCGACACGGGCCCCGAGCCCGGCCCGCTCGCCCTCGCCTTGGGCCTTGAGGTGCTCGTGGGTCTCGCGATCCTGTTGCTGAGTCCGCGGCTCGGCGGTGACACCGACGAGCCGTCGCAGAGCGCCTTGGTTTCCGGCGTCGAGTCGGCGGGTTCTGACCTGTTGCCTTCGGCGCCCAGGGCCGATCGTGGAGTGCCGGCTCGGCTCGCCGCGCCGGGGGGTTCTGACCTTTGGCCTTCCGCGCCGAGGGCAGACCGTGACGTGCCGGCTCGGTTCGCTGGGCCGGGGGCCGGTCGCGAGATGCCGGGATGGTCGTCCGCCGCGGCGTCTCAGCATGACTCGGATGCCCGTCCCGCCACGGACGAGCGGCCTGACTCCGCCCGCCCCGTGCCCGGGGCGGGCGCGGCATCCACCGACGCCGCGGGCGAGGAGCTCGGCGAGTCGGCATCCGTGTCCGATGACGACGACGTCCACGCGCGCATCCGTGCCGCGTGGGCCCGCGAGCCGGACCGGGGTATCGACGACGGCCCCCTCGCACCCTGACCGGCGTCAGCGGGTCTCCTTCCCCGCTGACTCGCCGGCCCCCGCGCGCCCTGACCGGCGTCCGTTTGTCCCCTTCCCCGCTGACTTGCGCCTCGTGTACGCCGCGAAGCGTTCTTCGCGTGCACAAGGCGCAAGTCAGCGGTGGGGTAGGGGCGGCGTCGGGCGCCGGGGCGGCGTCGGGCGTCAGGGCGGGCAGGGGCGCGAGGGCTCGGGGCTGGGGCGCTCGGGCCGAGCACGCCCCCGGCTAGACTGACCTCCGTGCTCACGGTCGCCGTTCTCATCTCCGGCACCGGCTCCAACCTCCGCGCCCTGCTCGAGGCGGCTTCCGCCCCCGACTTCCCGGCGCGCGTGGTCGCGGTCGGTGCGGATCGCGAGGCCGACGGCTTCGCCCACGCCGAGCACTTCGGCATCCCGACCTTCCTCGTGCCGTTCAGCGCCTTCGCGTCTCGCGAGGAGTGGGGCGCCGAGCTGGGTGCGCAGCTGTCGGTGTGGAACCCCGATCTCGTCGTGCTCAGCGGCATGATGCGCCTGCTGCCCGCCGATCTCGTCGCCGCGTGGGAACCGCGCATCATCAACACCCACCCGGCGTACCTGCCCGAATTCCCGGGAGCGCACGGGGTGCGCGACGCCCTCGCCGCGGGCGTCGAGCAGACCGGCGCGAGTGTCATCGTCGTCGATTCCGGCGTCGACACGGGGCCGATCCTCGCGCAGGAGCGCATCCCCGTGCTGCCCGGTGACGACGAGCACGCCCTGCACGAGCGCATCAAGCCCGTCGAGCGACGTCTGCTGATCGACGTCGTGCGGCGCATCGCCGAGGGCGAGCTCGACCTCGCCGCCGCGGCATCCCGAACCGCCTGACCCGCGAGGCGGGCGCCGGCCCGTCTCGTACCCGAACCCGACTCGAGACACAGGAGCCGTACGCCATGGCCGGACCCCGCCACGACCCCGCCGACTATCGTCCCCGCGACATCGTCCCGATCCGCCGCGCGCTGGTGTCGGTGAGCGACAAGACCGGCCTGCTCGAGCTCGGCCAGGCCCTCGCCGCGGCCGGTGTCGAGATCGTCTCGACCGGCGGCTCGGCCACGCTGCTGCGCGACGCCGGCTACGAGGTCACCGACGTCTCCGCCGTCACCGGCTTCCCCGAGTCGCTCGACGGCCGCGTGAAGACGCTGCACCCGAACGTGCACGCGGGACTCCTCGCCGATCTCCGCCTCGCCTCGCACGAGTCGCAGCTCGACGAACTCGGCATCCGCCCCTTCGAGCTCGTCGTCGTGAACCTGTACCCGTTCGTCGAGACCGTGGCATCCGGTGCCGAGGGCGACGACGTCGTGGAGCAGATCGACATCGGCGGCCCCGCCATGGTGCGCGCGTCGGCGAAGAACCACGCCAACGTCGCCATCGTCGTCTCGCCCGAGTCGTACCCGGCGATCATCGACGCCCTCGGCACGCAGGGCGGCACCTCGCTCGTGCAGCGCCGCGAGCTCGCCGCACGCGCCTTCTCGCACACCGCCGCGTACGACACCGCCGTGTCGACGTGGTTCGCGGAGGGCACCCTCGGCGATGACATCGACCTGCCCGCCCACCTGACGATCCAGGCGGAGCGCCTGTCGACGCTGCGTTACGGCGAGAACTCGCACCAGCGTGCCGCGATCTACTCGCGCGTCGGCGGCCACGGCATCGCCCAGGCCACGCAGCTGCAGGGCAAGGAGATGTCGTACAACAACTACGTCGACGCCGACGCGGCTCTTCGCGCCGCTTTCGACATGGTCAAGCCCGCGGTGGCGATCATCAAGCACGCGAACCCCTGTGGCATCGCCGTCGCCGCCCCCAACGCACTCGACCCCATCGCCTCGGCGCACCTGCGCGCGCACGAGTGCGACCCCGTGTCGGCGTTCGGTGGCGTGATCGCGGCCAACCGCACGGTGACGCTGAAGATGGCGGAGAACCTGCGCGACATCTTCACCGAGGTCATCATCGCCCCCGACTTCGAGCCCGAGGCGCTCGAGGTGTTCAAGCTGAAGAAGAACCTGCGCGTGCTGCAGCTGCCCACCGATTGGCAGCAGGAGCGCATGGACGTGCGCCTTGTCTCGGGGGGGCTGCTGCTGCAGGACGCCGACCGCTTCCCCGACGACATCGAGTCGGTCGCGAAGAACTGGGAGCTCGTCTCGGGCGAGCGTCCGGCCGACGCCGACATGGAGAGCCTGATCTTCGCGTGGAAGTCGTGCCGCGCGGTCAAGTCGAACGCCATCGTGCTCGCCCAGGGCTCGGCCACCGTCGGCATCGGCATGGGCCAGGTCAACCGCGTCGACTCGTGCCGCCTCGCCGTCGAGCGCGCCGGTGACCGTGCGCGCGGCTCGATCGCGGCATCCGACGCGTTCTTCCCCTTCGCCGACGGCCCGCAGGTGCTGATCGACGCCGGGATCTCGGCGATCATCCAGCCCGGCGGTTCGGTGCGGGATGCCGAGGTCATCGACGCCGCGCGCGCCGCGGGCGTCACGATGTTCTTCACGGGGGAGCGCCACTTCTTCCACTGACACCCGCTGCCCCGCGTCGCGGGGCCGGTCACGTGAGGCGCCGCCGCGACTTCGGTCGTGGCGGCGTCGTCGCGCGTGCGGGGTGTGCGGGGTGTGCGGGGTCGGGCGGGGCGGGGCCGTCGTCTGGTCGCTGTGCTGCGTGTGGTTCTCGGGGCGAGAAACGCTTTCCGCGTCGAGAAACGGCATACGGGCGCGTTTCTCTGTGCGGATGCCGTTTGTCGCGGGGGTTGCGGCCGGGTGGGCGTCGTCGTCTTGTCGCGGTCCTGCGTGTGGTTTTCGCGCGAGAAACGCTTTCCGCGTCGAGAAACGGCATACGGGCGCGTTTCTCTGTGCGGATGCCGTTTGTCGCGGGGGTTGCGGCCGGGTGGGCGTCGTCGTCTTGTCGCGGTCCTGCGTGTGGTTTTCGCGCGAGAAACGCTTTCCGCGTCGAGAAACGGTGTGTGAGGGCGTTTCTCTGTGCGGATGCCGTTTCTCGCGGAGCGATCCAGTCGCGCGGGCCCCCGGCCGGGCGAAACTGGCGCTCCGGGGAAACGCTCTCCCGGCACACGGTGGGCGATCCCGTGGTCACCGCCTGCGCGGCGATGCCAGAGACGATCGCTCAGCGTGCGACGTCCGTCCCTCTCGTCGCGCCGGAAGCCGCTGCGCTCACCGGCTCATTTCGACGAGCTTGGCGACCGTGTTCGCGTTGCGGGCCGTGCCGGTGACACCGAGTCGCTTCTCGAACCATCCGGCTTGCAGCTTCGAGCCGCCGATGCCTTCGGGGTAGCGCACGAAGATCTCGCGACCGTCGAGCACGGCGTCTTCGGGGGAGTCGGCCGGGATGACCACCGTCGTCCCCGCGGGCGGAGTCTCGGAGAGGAACACCGTCTGCACCCACCGACCCTCGGCGGCATCGGCGAACGGGTTGCACGCGTGGGCATCGGCGAGCTCGGCGTGCGTCCGCACGATCACGGGCAGGTCGAACCCGAAGGCCCCGCGCACCGCTTCTCGCACGGCGCCGGCGATCTGATCGGGGGACCGCCCCCCGTCATCGAGCACGACGTTCCCCGCGACCTGCAACGTCTCGACCTCGCCAAGACCCGCGGATGCCAGGACCTCGCGCAACGCGGCCATCTTCAACGCCGTGGGTCCTCCGACTCCACGGATCAGGGCGATCGAGCGTGACATGGTGCGACCCTATGCCCTCGGCCGACCGGGCCGACGGCTCCGCGGTGCAAGACGCCGTTGGGGTTCAGGCGGAGTCGCGCCCCAGCGTCTCGAGCAGACGCAGCCACACCTCGCTGACGGTCGGGTACGACGGGACGGCGTGCCAGAGACGCTTCACCGGCACCTCGCCCACCACCGCGATCGTCGCCGAGTGCAGCAGCTCGGCGATGTCGGGACCGACGAACGTCGCGCCGACCAACACGCCCCGGTCGAGATCGACGATCGCCCGGGCCTTGCCGACGTAGGCGTCGGACTGCTCGCTGGAACCGGCGATGCTCGCGAGGTCGTAATCGAGTACCTTCACGTTCAGGCCCTTCTCCTCGGCCTTCTTCGCGGTCATGCCGACGGATGCGACCTCGGGGTCGGTGAAGGTGACCTGCGGCACCGCGTCGTGGTCGGCGGTGGCGACGTGCGCGCCCCACGGGGCGTCATCGATCTCGTCGCCCTTCGCCCGGGCGGCGATGACGTCTCCGGCGGCGCGGGCCTGGTATTTGCCCTGGTGCGTGAGGAGCGCGCGGTGATTGACGTCGCCGACGGCGTAGAGCCAGTCGGAGCCCCGCACGAGCAGGGTGTCGTCGACGTCGAGCCAGGCGCCGGCCTCGAGCCCCACGGCATCCAGCCCCAGGTCATCGGTGCGCGGCGTGCGACCGATCGCGACGAGCACCTCGTCGGCCGTCACGGTGGTGCCGTCGGAGAGTTCGAGCACGACCCGGCCGTCGTCGTCACGGCGCGCGGACGTGGCATCCGCGCCCGTCTTCACCGTCACGCCGCGGTCGCGGAGCGAGGACGCGACGAGCTCACCCGCGAACGGCTCGTTGCCGCCGAGCAGACCCGAGCGCGCGATGATCGTGACCTCGCTGCCGAGACTCACGAACGCCGTGGCCATCTCGGAGCCGACGACTCCGCCGCCGATGATGGCGATCGAGCCGGGGATCTGCTGCACGGCGGTGGCCTCGCGACTGGTCCAGGGCGACACCTCGGCCAGGCCGGGGATGTCGGGCAGGAGCGCGGCCGACCCGGTGCAGACCGCCACCGCGTGACGGGCGACCAGGTCGGTCGTGGCGCCGTCGTCTGCGGTGACCCGCACGGTCTTCTGCCCCGTGAGGCGCCCGTGTCCGCGCACGAGATCGATGCCCGCGCCCTGGAGCCACTCGACCTGGCCGGAGTCGTTGTAATCGCTCGTCATGGCGTCGCGACGACGCAGGACCGCTTCGACGTCGAGACCGCCGGTGACGGCCTGCTTCGCGCCATCGACGTCGCGGGCGGCGCGCAAGGCCGCGGCACTGCGCAGTAACGCCTTCGACGGCATGCAGGCCCAGTACGAGCACTCGCCGCCGACTAGTTCGGACTCGACGATGACGGCGGTGAGACCGGCCTGCACGGCGCGGTCGGCGACGTTCTCGCCGACGGGGCCGGCGCCGATGACGATGAGGTCGTATTCGCGTTCGCTCATGCCGCCACGCTACCCACGGCCTCCGACATCGCGCGGGGGTTGCGCGACGACTGTGCGGGGGCGACCTTCGGGAGGGTCGAGGTTCTCACGCTGGCCCGGCGTCGCGGGTACAGCGTGGTCTCTCCGTCGACGGGAGGCCCGGCGCGCGTCCCCCACGGTCGTGTCCGATTTCCGCCAGCCGATGTCGGAGGTCGGTGGCAGGGTGGATGCCATGACCCCCACGACCGTCGACTCCCCGGCCTTCGCCGAGCGATACCGCGTCATCCAGTCGCGCGATCGCCGCTTCGACGGGCAGTTCGTGACGGCGGTGCGTTCGACCGGCATCTACTGCCGTCCGAGTTGCCCGGCGCGCACGCCGAACGAGGCGAACGTCGCGTTCTACGCCACATCGGCCGCGGCGCACGAGGCGGGTTTCCGCGCGTGCAAGCGGTGCCTGCCCGAGGCCGCGCCCGGGTCGCCACTGTGGGACGTGCGCGGAGACGTCGCGGCGCGAGCGATGCGACTCATCGCCGACGGCGTCGTCGACCGCGAGGGCGTGCCGGGCCTCGCCCGCCGGCTGGGCTACTCCTCGCGGCACCTGACCCGGCTGCTGCACGCCGAGCTCGGCGCAGGACCCCTCGCTCTCGCCCGGGCGCACCGCGCGCACACGGCGCGAGCCCTGCTCGTCGGCACCGATCTGTCGTCGGCCGACGTCGCCTTCTCATCGGGGTTCTCCAGCATCCGCCAGTTCACCGAGACCATCGGCGAGGTGTTCGGGATGCCGCCGCGCGAGCTGCGGGCGCGCCGCTCGCGGTCGGCGGGGGCGGAGGTGTCCGCCGGCGAGATCGATCTCGCTCTTCCCATCCGGGGGCCCATCGACACCGTCGGACTCTTCGGATGGATGCGTGCGCACGCGATCCCCGGGGTCGAAGTCGGTGACGACCGATCGTTCGCGAGGGTCGTGCGACTGCCCGGCGGGCCCGCGTGGTTCGAGGTGCGCCGTGCCGACGACGGCCGCCTGCGCCTCCGTGCCCGGTTGGCGGCCCTCGCCGACCTCGGCACGCTCATCGCACGCGTCCGACGGCTGTTCGACCTCGACGCCGACCCGCAGGCTGTCGACGAGGAGTTGTCCCGACACCCCGAGCTCGCCCCGGCCGTCGCGGCCATCCCGGGCGTCCGCGTGCCGGGAGCCATCGACGCGCACGAGATGCTGCTGCGCGCGATGATCGGGCAGCAGATCAGCGTCGCGTCCGCGCGCACCATGCAGGGGCGGCTGGCGGCCGAGCTGGGGCAGACGGTCGAGGTCGGACCCGAGGCGATGACCCTCTTCCCCGAGCCCGCCGTGATCGCCGAGCGGGGACTCGAGGTTCTTCGCGGTCCCGCCGCGCGCATGCGGGCGATCGTCGAGGCCGCGGCGGCGCTCGCCGACGGGTCACTCGACCTGGGCCCGGGCGACGACGGCGCTGCGCAGCGGGAGCGGCTCCTCGCGATGCGGGGGATAGGGCCGTGGACCGCCGATTACGTGCGCATGAGGGTCCTCGGCGACCCCGACGTGCTGCTGCCCGGAGACGTCGCCGCACGCGCGGGGGCGGCCGCCCTCGGCCTGCCGTCCGACCCGACCGGCTTCACCGCCTGGTCGGAGCGACTGGCGCCGTGGCGCAGCTACGCCATGGCGCACTACTGGTACGCCGCGCCGGTGACCCAGGCGTGGCGTTCCCCGGCCGAGACCGCGGCGGCTGCGACCGTTCCCCGACGGCGACGACGATCGGATGCGACGCCCGTCGACGTCGTCGCGAGCGCGGTGACGGTCGAACGGCACGCTGCCGGGGCCGTGGTCCCCGGTGACGCGACCGCCGCCGTTCCCGGTGCGGTGCCTGCGGTCGACGGATCGCGCGGGGACCCCGCGGCCGGCGTCGCCGTTCCCGCCGGTTCTCCCACCGCCGCCGCTTCCCGCGGCTCACGCGCCGCCGCCGATGCGGTCGGTTCTCCTGCCGCCGCCGCTTCCCGCGGCTCCCGCACCGCGGCCGTTCCGGCCGGTGCCGGCGCTGCCACCGCTTCCCGCGGCTTCCGCACCGCCGTTCCCCGCGACTCGCGCGCCGCCGCCGCGCCATCCCCCGATCCCGAAAGAGAGAGCGAGACCCCCGCATGACCCGCGCGACCCTGCAGTTCGTCGACACCCCCGACGGTCCGTTCGCCATCCTCGTCGACGCCGCCGATCGCGTCATCGTGTCGGGCTGGACCGCCGACGCCGACGCGGTGCTGGCGCGTCTGCGTCCCGACCGGCGGCCTGCCGAGGTGACGGCGGGGGAGACGTCCGCCGCCGATGCCGTCCGTGCCTATTACGCCGGAGACGTCGCCGCGATCGACGCCGTCGCCGTCGCCCAGAGCGGCACGACGCTCCAGCTCGCCGGCTGGAACGCGCTGCGCGGCATCGTCCCGGGTTCACCGCTGACCTACACCGGCTTCGCGGCCGCCCTGGGGTCGCCGACCGCCGTTCGTGCCGCGGCATCCGTCTGTGCACGCAATGCGGTCGCGCTGTTCGTTCCATGTCATCGCGTGCTGCGCGGCGACGGGACGATGGGCGGGTTCGCATGGGGAACGGGGGTGAAACGGAGTCTGCTGGCGCGCGAATCCGCCGTCTGATCTGGGCGAGAAGCAGAGCGACTCTTGCCGCGGGCGTTCGGTCGAGGATACGCTGGAGGGCTGCCGTCCCCCCGGCGGAAGCCCCATCGATGAAGGAGGATGCCATGCACCGAATCGACGCCCTCGTCGCTCTGGTCGCCGCGTCCTCCCACGCGACGCGCCCCGTCCGACGCTCGTAGGGCCCCGCGTCGCGCTCCGGCGCAGCCGCATCGCCCCGACCGACGAGCTTCGCCGCGCCTCCGGCATCCCTCTCCGCGCCTCATCCCGGCGTCCGCTTCGACCCCACGAGGATCATGACCACCGCTTCGCCGCCACCCCGCCTCTCGACCCCGCGCGCGCTCGCGCGTCTGCTGCCCATCGCGCGTCCGGTGCTGCCGCGCCTGATCGCCGGCGCCGCCACCGCGCTCGTCGCGAGCCTGCTGGCGCTCGCCATCCCGCTCGTGCTCGAGCAGATCGTCGCCGGCCCCATCGCCTCCCTCGACCCCGCAGCGCTGGTCTGGGGTTCTCTCGCCGTCCTCGGTCTCGGTCTCGCCGAAGCCGCGATGGTGTGGCTGCGGCGCTGGTTCGTGCTCGCCCCCGCGACCAAGGTCGAGTACGACCTGCGCCAGTCGTTCTACTCGCGCCTTCAGCGCCTGCCCGTCGCGTTCCACGACCGTTGGCAGTCGGGGCAGCTGCTGTCGCGCATGATGCAAGACATCAGCATGCTGCGCCGCTGGCTCGCGTTCGGCGTCATCCTGCTCGTGGTCAACCTGCTCACGATCGTGATCGGCGCCGTGCTGCTCTTCCGCTGGCACTGGCTGCTCGGGGCGCTGTTCCTGGTCACCTCGGCGCCCGTCATCTACGTGGGCTTCCGGTTCGAGAAGCGCTACGGGGCGTTGACACGTCAGAGCCAGGACCAGGCGGGCGACCTCGCCACCTCGGTGGAAGAGAGCGTCCACGGCATCCGCGTTCTCAAAGCCTTCGGGCGCGGAAAGCACGCGTTGCAGAAGTTCACGCGCCAGGCCGAGTCGCTGCGCGAGACCGAGATCGACAAGGCGCGCGCCATCGGGTGGATCTGGTTCTGGCTGGTCCTGCTCCCCGACATCGCGTTCGCCGTGTGCCTGGGTGCGGGCATCGTGCTCACGCAGCTCGAGCAGTTGCAGGTCGCCGAGCTCGTGGCCTTCTTCGCGATGGCCACCGTGCTGCGCTGGCCGATGGAGTCGATCGGGTTCCTCTTCTCGTTCCTCCTCGACGCCCGTACCGCGACCGACCGCATCTTCGAGGTGTTCGACGAAGAGAACACGATCGTCGACCCCGAGCACCCGCGCACGATCGCCGTGCCCCGCGGCGAGCTCGCGTTCGAGAACGCGCATTTCCGGTATCAGGATGCCGCTGACACCGAGCCCGACCTGCTCGACGGGGTCGACCTCGTGCTGCGGCCGGGCGAGACGATGGCGCTCGTCGGGCTCACCGGTTCGGGCAAGACGACGCTCACCACCCTGCCCGGACGCCTCTACGACGTCACGGGCGGACGCGTGCTTCTCGACGGCGTCGACGTGCGCGACCTCACGCTCGCCGAGCTGCGTCGACACGTCGGCATGGCCTTCGAAGACGCCACGCTCTTCTCTCAGACGGTGCGCGACAACGTGCTGCTCGGGCGCGAAGACCTCGCGCCGGGCTCGCCCGAGTCCGAGGAGCTCCTCCGCGAGGCGCTCCAGGTGGCGCAGGCGCACTTCGTCTACGACCTGCCCGACGGGCTCGACACGGTCATCGGCGAGGAGGGCCTCAGTCTCTCCGGCGGTCAGCGTCAACGCCTCGCCCTCGCTCGCGCGGTCGCCGCGCGACCGGCTGTGCTCGTGCTCGACGACCCGTTGTCGGCCCTCGACGTCGACACCGAGGCCCTGGTCGAAGACGCTCTGCGCGAGGTGCTGAGCGAGACCACCGCCCTCGTCGTCGCGCACCGCCCCTCGACCGTGACTCTCGCCGACCGCGTCGCCCTGCTCGAGAACGGTCGGGTGACGGCCGTCGGTACGCATTCCGACCTCCTGCGTGAGAGCGAGCACTACCGCTATGTCATCTCGAGCCTCGAAGAGGCCGAGCGCGAAGCGCGCACCGGCGCCATCCCCATCATCCGTTCGACTGACGACGGCACCCCGGATGCCGTCGCGCCCGACGACCGCCCCGACGCTCGCACCCAGAAGGAGGCGACCCGATGACCACCGCGACCGTCTCCGGAACGAGCGGCGAAGACCGCTCCGACTACACGCGTGAGGAGAGCCGCGCGATCCGTCAGCGCTCGTTGCGTCTGCTCGGTTCGCTCGTGTCGCCCCTGCGCTGGCAGCTCGTGCTCGCGGCATCCGTGCTCGTGGTGTCGACGGCGCTTCGCGTCGCCGGACCCGCCCTCATCGCCTACGGCATCGACAACGCGCTGCCCGCCGTGATCGAGCGCAGCGACTGGATGCCGACCATCGGCGTCGTCGGCATCTATCTGCTCGCGGGCATCGGCGGTGCCGTCCTCATCGGCTGGTACGTCGTCGTCGCCGCGCGCCTGACGCAGGCGGTCATGCTCGACCTGCGCAAGCGCATCTTCCTGCACACGCAGCGGCTCAGCCTCGAGTTCCACGAGTCGTACACCTCGGGCCGCATCATCTCGCGTCAGACCAGCGACCTCGACACCATCCGCGAACTGCTCGACGGGGGGCTCAACGAGCTCGTCTCGGGCGTGCTGTACGGGCTGTTCACCCTGATCGCGCTGTTCCTCATCGACTGGCAGTCGGGCCTGATCCTCACCGTCATGGGAATCCCGATGTACCTGCTCATGCGGTGGTTCTACATGCGCTCGCAGGTGATCTACCGCGAGTCGCGTGTCATCAGCGCCCAGGTCATCGTGAAGTTCGTCGAGACGATGACGGGTATCCGCGCCGTCAAGGCGTTCCGTAAGGAACCTCGCAACGACGACGAGTTCGGCTCGCTCGCCGCCAGCTACCGCGACGTCAACATGCGTTCGATCAAGCTGTTCGGAACCTTCGAGCCCGGCATCATGGCCGTCGCCGCCGTCTCGGTGGCGGTCGTTCTGCTGTGGGGCGGAGGGCGCGTCATCGCCGGACCGCTCGAGATCGGTGTGCTCACAGCGGCGGTGCTGTACGTGCGCAACTTCTTCTCGCCGCTGCAGGAGGTCGCGTTCTTCCTGAACTCCTACCAGTCGGCGACGGCAGCCCTCGAGAAGGTGTCGGGCGTCCTCGAAGAGGAACCCACGGTGCCCGACCCCACCGACCCGATCGACCTGTGGACGGCGAAGGGCCACGTGCGCTTCGACGACGTCACGTTCGGATACTCCGACGATCGCGTCATCCTGCCGCACTTCTCCCTCGACATCCCCGCCGGACAGACGATCGCCCTCGTGGGCACGACCGGCGCCGGCAAGTCAACGCTCGCCAAACTCGTGTCGCGCTTCTACGACCCCACGCGGGGAGCGGTGACCCTCGACGACGTCGATCTGCGCCGCCTGCACCCGAAGGATCTCCGCCGGGCGATCGTCATGGTGACGCAGGAGGCGTACTTGTTCAGCGGGACGGTCGCCGACAACATCGCGCTCGGAAAGCCGGATGCCACGATGGACGAGATCCGCGCGGCCGCTCGCGCCGTGGGTGCCGACGGCTTCATCTCGAAGCTGCCGGACGGCTACGACACCGACGTGAACAAGCGCGGCGGTCGCGTCTCGGCGGGCCAGCGCCAGCTGATCTCGTTCGCCCGCGCGTTCCTCGCCGATCCGTCGGTGCTGATCCTCGACGAGGCGACCGCGTCGCTCGACATCCCGAGCGAGCGCCTCATCCAGGACGCTCTGCAGACCCTGCTCGCCGACCGCACGGCCATCATCATCGCCCACCGTCTCTCGACGGTGGCGATCGCCGACCGGGTCCTCGTGATGGAGCACGGCCGCATCATCGAGGACGACACCCCCGCCGCGCTCATCGCGGGCACCGGCAAGTTCGCGCAGCTGCACGCCGCCTGGCGGGAGTCGCTCGTCTGATCATTTGGATGCCACGCCCCTGCCGTGACGGGGCGTGGCATCCGGATGATCACTACCGGCCGTGGGTTCTGCGTCGGCGGGCCGCCCACATATCGAGCACGCCACGAGAGATCGATATGGTCGCCGCGGCGCCGAGCATGATCGTGGTGGTGATGCTCCACCATTGCGGGTTCGGTCCGAGCTGGATGACGGCGAAGACCGCGAGGGCGATCCCGAACGGGAGGGAGAACCAGGGCCCTGTCATGCGGCAACCGTAGGCACGCGAGCGTTCCACCGACAGCGGGATCGACGACATTCACCCGCCGTCAGGGAGCTTTTCGCGTCAGACGCCGATGCGCGCGATGACCTCGCCGTACTCGGTCTCGCCGACGGCCGTGAAGCCGACGCGCTCGAAGAAGGCCTCGGGGCCGCCGACGCCGGGTTCGTAGATGACGTCGACGTGGTCCATGCCGCGGTTGCGGGCCTCGTCGAGCACGGCGGCGAGAGCGAAGCTGCCGACGCCGCGGCCCTGCTCGTCGGCGTCGACGTTGATGCGCCACAGCACGGAGCGGAAGTGCTCCTCGTGCGCGTCGGGGTCGAAGTTCGCGCTGACGAAGCCCACGACCTCGTCGCCATCGAGGACGACCCGCTGCCACGAGGTCTGCGGATTGCTGACGGTCGCGGCGATGCCGTAGCTGACAGGAGCGAGGAACTGCTCTTGCCCGGGCTTGAGCGACAGGGTGTTCACCGCCACGATCGTGGCGGCGGACAGTTCGACGAGACGCAGGTCAGCCATGCGCCCAGGCTAGCGGCACGCCCCCTCAGTCCCAAGATCGCATGCCCGAGCATGCGTTCGGCGTCACCTGCGCGTCGCCAACGCGCCGCCCCGCGTTCACCCGCAGCCCGCCGTGAGCACACGGCGGGAAGGCCCCCGAATTATCTCGACATCAAGAGACTTTGCCGCGGTGCGATAGGCTGGGGAGCAACCCTGGCCGCCTCTACGGAGAGATCTGACGTGCCCGATTCCACCATCATCTACACGTACACCGACGAGGCGCCGGCTCTCGCCACCGCGTCGTTCCTGCCCATCGTGCAGGCCGTCACGAAGCAGGCGGGCGTCGACGTCGAGACCCGCGACATCTCGCTCGCCGGCCGCATCCTCGCGGCCTTCCCCGAGCGGCTGACCCCCGAGCAGCAGGTGGGCGACGCGCTCGCCGAGCTCGGTGGCCTCGCGACGCTGCCCGAGGCGAACATCATCAAGCTGCCGAATATCTCGGCATCAATCCCGCAGCTCAAGGCCGCGATCGCCGAGCTGCAGTCGCAGGGCTACGACATCCCCGACTACCCCGACGAGGCGTCGAGCGTCGAAGACAAAGACGTCCGCGCCCGCTACGACCGCATCAAGGGTTCCGCCGTGAACCCGGTGCTGCGCGAGGGCAACAGCGACCGTCGCGCCCCGCTCGCGGTGAAGAACTACGCCAAGAAGCATCCGCACCGCAACAAGGCGTTCGCCGACGGCTCGAAGACCCGCGTGGCGACCCTCGGTCACGACGACTTCCGCTCGAACGAGAAGTCGGTCGTCATCGCCGACGACGACGTTCTCACCATCCAGCACGTGGCCGCCGACGGCACCGTCAAAACGCTGAAAGAGGGCCTGAAGGTCCTCCAGGGCGAGATCGTGGATGCCACCTTCCTCTCGGCCGCGGCCCTCGACGCATTCCTCGCCGACACGCTGGCCGAGGCGAAGGCCGACGACGTGCTCTACTCGGTGCACCTCAAGGCCACCATGATGAAGGTCAGCGACCCCATCATCTTCGGCCACGTCGTCAAGGCGTTCTTCGCCGACGTGTTCGACCGCCACGGCGACGCGCTCGCCGCTGCGGGCCTCACCCCGAACGACGGACTCGGCTCCATCCTCGCGGGGCTGTCGAACGTCGAGGGCGGCGAAGCGATCGCCACGGAGATCCGCGAGGCGCTCGAGAACGGTCCGCGCCTCTCGTACGTCAACAGCGACAAGGGCATCACGAATCTGCACGTGCCCTCCGACGTGATCGTCGACGCGTCGATGCCCGCGCTCATCCGCAACGGCGGAAAGCTGTGGGGCGCCGACGGGGGAGAGGCCGACACCCTCGCCGTCATCCCCGACTCCTCGTACGCCGGTGTCTACCAGGCGACCATCGACGACGTCATCGCCCACGGCCCCCTCGACCCGGCCGCCATCGGCTCGGTGCCGAACGTCGGCCTCATGGCGCAGGCGGCCGAGGAGTACGGCAGCCACGACAAGACGTTCGAGATCCCGGCGGCCGGCCGCGTGCAGGTCGTCGCCTCGAACGGCGACGTGCTGCTCGAGCACGAGGTCGACCGGGGCGACATCTGGCGCGCGACGCAGACCAAAGACGTCGCCGTCCGCGACTGGGTGAAGCTCGCCGTCACCCGCGCCCGCGCCACCGGTGTTCCGGCCGTGTTCTGGCTCGACGAGACCCGCGCGCACGACCGCAACCTCATCGCCAAGGTCAACGACTACCTTGCCGACCACGACACCGAGGGCCTCACCATCGAGATCCTCGCGCCGGCCGAAGCGACGACCTACTCGCTGGAGCGCATCCGCCGCGGCGAAGACACGATCTCGGTCACCGGCAACGTGCTGCGCGACTACCTCACCGACCTGTTCCCGATCCTCGAGGTCGGCACGAGCGCCAAGATGCTCTCGATCGTGCCGCTGCTCGCGGGCGGCGGGCTGTTCGAAACCGGCGCCGGCGGCTCCGCGCCCAAGCACGTGCAGCAGCTCGTCGAGGAGGACTACCTCCGCTGGGATTCGCTGGGTGAGTTCTTCGCGCTCGCGGCCTCGCTGGAGCACCTCGCCGACACCACCGGCAACGACCGCGCTCGCGTGCTCGCGCAGACGCTCGACGCCGCGACCGGCACGTTCCTCGAGAACGACAAGTCGCCCGGCCGCGCCCTCGGCACCATCGACAACCGCGGCAGCCACTTCTACCTCGCCCTGTACTGGGCGCAGGAGCTGGCGCAGCAGTCGACGGATGCCGACCTGGCCGCGGTCTTCGCCCCCGTCGCCGAGAAGCTGGCCGCCGAGGAGGACACGATCGTCTCCGAGCTCAACGCGGTGCAGGGCCACCACGCCGAAATCGGCGGGTACTACCGCCCCGACACCGAGCTCGTCGAGAAGGTGATGCGCCCCTCGGCCACGCTGAACGCGGTGGTCGACGGCCTGCGCTGACACGCGACTCCCGAGAAGGGCGGATGCCACACGGCATCCGCCCTTCGTCGTCGTCGGCCCGAGGGAGCCGCGGCTTGCTCCCGAGCGCTCGGCGACGCGGTGCGGACATCCCGCACGGTCCACGGGGTGAACGTGCGGGCGAACGTGACGCGGCCACGGCGCGTGGGCGGGGGAGTGTCGTCGACGGGCGCGCGCGGGCTTGCTGCACTGGTCCTTCCACCGGAAAGGATCGCCCGTGTCTCCGCTTCTCCCTCGCCGCCGTCGCTCGCTCCTCGTCGTCGCTTCGGTGTTCGCCATCGTCCTCGCGCTGCTCGGGGTCTACCAGTTCGGGGTGAAGCGTCTGCCGCCGACGGATCCCGCGGCGCTGGACGAGCTCGACACGCGCATGTTCGTCGCCCTGCAGACGCAGTACGACGCCTTCGCGCGCACGCCCGAGGCGCTGTGGGATGCCGATTACCGGTACGACCGTGAGCCGCTGCTGCTGGTGCGAAAGGACGCCGACGGTGCCCTGGCCTGGCCCTACGTCTACCTCGTCAACATGTCGTCGCTCATCGACACATCGCGCTTCGCCCGCATGGAGTTCGCCGAAGACAGCACACTGTCGGACGTGCGCGTCGCGACCGACGTCGACCTCCAGATGCTGACGGCGTGGACGCCCGGCACGTTCGACACACTCGAGTACGCCGGCAGGGGCGTGCTCGCCTTCACGTACTCCCCGGCTCAGTTCGACGACGACAGCGATCCGCTGCTGCAGTTCGCGACCTTCTCGATGCACGAAGCCTTCCACGTCAACGTGCAGCCGACGTGGCGGCAGGACATCGACGGGGGAGCGCGTGTGTGGGACCCGCCGACGGGCGCGCAGCTGCGAGCGCTGTTCGGGCAGGAGTTCGCGGCGCTGGATGCCGTGACCACGGCGACCGACGACGCGCAGCGTCGGGACATCGCGGCGCGCATCGTCGAGGAGCGACGAGCCCAGGTCGAGAGCGTGCCGGCTCTGAGCGCCCGCGCTGCCCTCGAGACGATCGAGGGCAGCGCGCGCTACCTCGAGCGGCGGTACTCCGATGTGTCGGGAGGGCGGATCGGCGTTCTGACGAACAAGCGAGGCGAGACGAGCTCGTTCGGAGCGGTCCTCGACTGGGCGACGTCGGCGGACGGCGACCCCGGGATCTTCGAGCACACGATCTGGTATGAGACCGGCGCCCAGCTCGCCTTCCTGCTCGACCACCTCGCCCCTGACTGGAAAGCCCGGGTCGCCGACGGTCGAACTACTATGTTCGACGTTCTCGTCGACGCCGTGGATGCGCACGGCTGACGACGCCGCTCAACTGCGGCGGTGAGAACGACGGAGGGGAGGATGCCATGGCATCCGCCCCTCTGTCAGAACCGGCCTCAGTAGTGGACCGAGACCTCGGTGCCCTTGTAGGCCCAGTCGTAGAGCTCCTTGGCGTTGTTGACCGTGAGGTTGACGCAGCCGTGGCTCATCGGCGTCCCGAAGTTGTTGTGCCAGTAGGTGCCGTGGAACGCCTCGTCGCCGTTGAAGTAGGCGACCCAGGGCACGTCTTTGGTGCACCAGTCGTAGCCGTCGACGCAGCCCATGTCTTGCATCGACGTCTTCCAGCCGATGCGGTAGTTGCCGGTGTGGGTCTCCCACCCGCTCTTGCCCGACGACATCGACCAGTTGCGGTAGACCTGGCCGTTCTCGTAGAGGGTGACCGTCTGCGCGCTGAGGTTCACGTCGATGCGACGCTCGGTCTTCTTCGTGTCGAAGGGCGTCTCGGTGACCGTCAGGGCGTAGCGCGCGTCGCCGTCGGCGAGCTGCGCCGCGAAGGCGGCGGCGATGCCGCTGGTGTCGCCGAGGGTGCGGCCGGTCTGCCCCTCGGTCAGGGCCTTGATGACCTCGCCGCCACTGTCGACGATGACGTCGGCGTTGACGGCGGTGCGGTCGACGCTGCCCGCGAGGCCCGCGACCGCGTTCTGGATGGCGGCCTCGTCGGCGGAGATGGCGAACTCGCCCGTGCCGTCGGGCGTCACGGTGATCCACGATGCCGCGGTGGCGCGGTCGACGGGCACGGTGCGCTCGTCGCCGATGTAGAACCCGGCGGAGTCGAGGATGCCGTTGAGCTTCGCGACGGCGACGTCGGCCTCTTCGGTGCTGACGGGCGCGTCGACGGGGACGAGACCCGCCTGCACGGTGGTCGACGGTATGCCGGCGTCGAACGCGGACTGCAGCGCGGCCGTGACCGCGGCGACGTCGATGCCCTCGCCGGCCTCGGCGGGGGTGGTCACGTAGGACTCAGCCCCGGCGTCGTAGGCCAGTGAGGCGTCGACGGGAGCGCGGAACGCGCCGGGGGAGCGCTCGCTCAGGGCCGCGGCCGCCTCGGCGGCGTCGACCTCGATCGACACGCCGGTGCCCTGGGGGAACCACGAGGCGGGCTTCCACATCGGGTTGTCGGCGAAGGCCTTGTCGGCGAGGGCTGCGGCGTCGACCGTGGCGCCGAGGTCGGCACCGGTGACGGTGACTTCACCGGCGGGGCTCTCGACGGTGACGGCGGTCTCGGCGAGACGGGTCTCGATCGCCTGTGCCGCCGCTCCCGCGGTCAGGCCGCCGATCTGCACGCCGGCGACCGATGCGCCGGGGGCGATGAGCACGAGCGAGGCGGCGATCAGCGCGACGGCCGTCGCGCCGGCGGGAATGCCGATCCACAGGCCGGAGCGGTTCTTGCGCGTCTTGGGCTCGGCCGGAGCCCAGGCGTACGTCGCGCCGTCGGTGCCGTCGGTCATGAGTGAAACCCCCCGGTAGTCAGTCTTCTCATGTTATTAGACCGTGCTGCGCATTCACCCGGAGGCATGTCACGGTCTCATCACGCCCACGGGGCAAGTGCGCGGCGGCTGCGTGGGCGCGGCGACGTCGCATCCCGCGGCCGTCAGGGGGCGAAGACCTTGCCGGGGTTCAGGATGCCGAGGGGGTCGAACACCCGGGCGATGTCGCGCTGCAGCTGCCACTGGTCGTCGCCGAGTTCGTCGGCCAACCACCGGCGCTTGAGCACGCCGATGCCGTGTTCGCCGGTCAGGGTGCCGCCCAGGGCGAGGGCGGCACGGAACAGCTCCTCCGCGGCATCCCAGACCACCGCCGGCACGTCGGGTCCGTCGAAGACGAAGTTCGGATGCAGGTTGCCGTCGCCGGCGTGGGCGACGGCGGGGATGACGAGACCGAACTCGCGCTCGATGCGCGCGATCTCGTCGAACATGTCGGGCAGGGCGCTGCGGGGCACCGAGACGTCCTCGATGAGCGTCGTGCCGAGGGTCTCCATGGCGGGATGCATCGCTCGCCGCACGGCCAGGAGGGCCTCTCCCTCGACCGCGTCCGCGGCGACCGACACATGGCCGCCCGCCGCCGTCAACACGTCGGCGATGACGCGCGCCTCGTCCGCCGCGACGGGGCCGTCTGTCTGGATGGTCAGCTGCGCGGCGCCGACGGGCGGTGCGGGCAACGACAGCAGGCGGTGCACGGCTGCGAGGCTCGTGGCATCCATCAGCTCCATGATCGCGGGCTGCACACCGGATGCCGTGACCGCCGCCGACGCCACGGCCGCCGCCCGGACGCCCTCGAAGAGCGCGGTCAGCGTCACGCGCTCGCCCTCCACGAGGCGGCGGAGCTTCAGGGTCGCCCCCACCACGACGCCGAGGGTGCCTTCGGAACCGATGACGAGCGAGGTGAGGTCGAGTCCGGTCACGCCCTTCACGCTGCGATGGCCCAGGTGCAGCAGGCGTCCGTCGGCCAGGACGAGGTCGACGCCGAGCACCGCGTCGCGGACGACGCCGTACTTCGCGCACAGCAGGCCGCCCGCACCGGTGGCGATGTTGCCGCCGACGGTCGATATGGCACGGCTCGCGGGGTCGGGCGCCCACCACACGCCGTGCGGTTCGAGAAGCGCATTGAGGTCGGCATTGAGGATGCCGGGTTCGACGACGGCCAGCAGATCGTCGGGCCGCACCTCGATGACGCGGTCCATGGCGCGCACCGAGAGGCTGATCTCGCCGCCGCCGGTGTTTGCGCCGCCGGCGAGTCCCGTGCCGGCGCCGCGCGGCACGACCGGGGTGCGGGTGGCCGAGGCGATGCGCAGCGCGGCCTGCACGTCGGCGACGGATGCCGCATTGACGATGGCGAGCGGAAGACCGGTGGCGGCGTGGCCCGACTTGTCGGCGCGGGCGGCCTCGAGGGATGCGGGGCGGGTGTCGACCCGCTCGCCGAGCTCGGCGCGCAGCAGGGCGACGACGTCGGCGCTCACCCCAGGCGCCGGCGGCCGTTCACGGCGCCCACGGTGACCGCGACGATCGCGAATCCGAGGCCGATCCACGCCTGGCCCATGCTCCACCAGGCGATGGTCGCGGCGGCGTAGACGAACAGCTCCACGATCGCGCGCACGAACGGGTGCACGGCCAACACGGCGCGCGGCGAGACGAACAGCGCCCACACGACGATCGCGAGCGCCGGGGCGCCGATGCCGGCGACGATGTTCCACGGCAGCGGCCAGGCGGTGAAGCCCCAGATGGCCAGGGTCACGAAGGCGACGAGCCCGCAGGCGACGCTGACGATCTCGATCGCGGTCGGCCGGGGGCGCATGCCCGGGTCGAGGGGTGCTGCGGCGCGGACGCGGGGGGTTTCGGACACGCCTTCGATGGTACGTCGTCTCCGCGTGGCGTGCCCGGGCGGTGTTCGGCTCGACGTTGGAGGAGTACTCGTTCCCCAACGGCTTCTACGGGGTGGGTGCGTCGTCGTCGGCGTCGGTCGTCGGAGAGGTCGTATCGAGTCGGTGAGCCTTGGCGGAATCCTCGACCGCGAGCAGGTGAAGGTGCATCCGCATCCGCGCGCGGTCGGGGTCTCGCCGCCCGATCTCTTCGAGGATCGCCCGGTGTTCGGCCTGCGTCGCGGCGATGACTTCGCGCTCTTCGAGTGCGCGCCAGACGCGCGTGCGGTAGGTGCGGCCGGCGAGTGAATCGATGAGGGCGGCGAGCAACGGGTTGCCGCCGGCTTGCGCGATGCGGCGGTGGAACTCGGTGTCGACGTCGATGATGGCGCCGATGTCGCTCTGCTCTGTGCCGGCCTCGAGCAGCGCGTCGACGCGATCGAGGAGGGCGCTCATCGCGGCGATCTGCTCGTCGGTGACCAGGCGCGCGGCCAGGGCGGCGCTCTCGGCCTCGAGCACGCGGCGCACGTGCAGCAGCTGCGCCGGTTCGGCGTTCATCTGCCGGTCGGCGAACAGCGTCAGCGGTCCCAGCAGTGTGGTCGCATCGAGGGCGGTGACGTACGTGCCGTCGCCCTGGCGTGCTTCGACCACCCCGAGTACGGCGAGCGCGCGGACGCCCTCGCGCAGCGAACCGCGCGAGACGCCGAGCTGTTCAGCCAGGTGCTTCTCGATCGGCAGGCGGTCGCCCGCGCTCAACTGACCCGACTCGACCATCGACAGGATCGATGCGACCACGATGTCGGTCTGCGACCGACGCGGCGGCGTGGCCGTCGTACCCGATGGAGGATCGAGCGGGATCATTCCGTCATGGTAAAGGAGCACCCTTGATCACCGACGCTCATCTGCACGTGCGGGACCGATCCCGCGTGCGCCTCGCGTCGGCGTCTTCCTGAGCGATGACCGGAACATCGCTGTTCCGCTCCCGCGACGCTGCGACAACCCCGCTGAGTATGACGCCGACTCCTGCCGAGTGAGGGTGGATCATGAAAGACGACGACGTCCGTCGACCGGAAGCGAGCCCCGCCGCGGCCCGACCGCCCCCGTGCTTACGCCTGCTTCGGCGCCGAGCGCGTCATCCGACGAGCGAGATCGCCGGCCTGTCCTGGTGAGGTCGATCCGCGGGTCTTTCCGAGGTGGCCCCTCGGCGTGCCGCGGCGGAAACCGGTAGGCTGACACGGTCGCGACTGGCGTTGAGGTGGGTAACCACCGGGGAGCGACCGCTTGACGGTATTCGACCGCACGCCTGGGTCGATGCGGTATCTCTGCGGACTCGCCGAGTCCGTGGCATCCGGAACCATCGTCAAGGAGATCGCATGACCGATCCGTACTTCAACGCCCCTCTCTCCGAGGTCGATCCCGAGATCGCCGAGGTTCTCGAGCGCGAGCTGAACCGTCAACGCGGCTTCCTCGAGATGATCGCCTCCGAGAACTTCGTCCCCGTCTCGGTGCTGCAGTCGCAGGGTTCGGTGCTGACCAACAAGTACGCCGAGGGCTACCCGGGTCGCCGCTACTACGGCGGCTGCGAAGAGGTCGACGTCGCCGAGTCGCTCGCGATCGAGCGGGCCAAGGCCCTCTTCGGCGCCGAGTACGCCAACGTCCAGCCGCACTCGGGCGCGTCGGCCAACGCCGCCGTGCTGCACGCGATCGCCCGCCCCGGCGACACGTTGCTCGGCCTTGCGCTCGACCAGGGCGGTCACCTCACCCATGGCATGAAGATCAACTTCTCGGGCCGCCTCTACGACATCGTCGCCTACGGCGTCGACCCCGAGACCAGCATCATCGACATGGACGAGGTGCGCCGCCTCGCCGTCGAGCACAAGCCGAAGGTCATCATCGCCGGCTGGTCGGCCTACCCGCGCCAGCTCGATTTCGCCGCCTTCCGCGCCATCGCCGACGAGGTCGGTGCGCTGCTGTGGGTCGACATGGCGCACTTCGCCGGCCTCGTCGCCGCGGGCGTGCACCCCTCGCCCATCCCGCACGCGCACGTCGTCTCGACCACCGTGCACAAGACGATCGGCGGCCCCCGTTCGGGTCTGATCCTCACCAACGACGAGGCGCTCGCCAAGAAGATCAACACCGCGGTCTTCCCCGGTCAGCAGGGCGGCCCGCTCATGCACGTCATCGCCGCGAAGGCGACGGCTTTCAAGCTCGCCATGAAGCCCGAGTTCAAGGAGCGCCAGGAGCGCACCCTGCGCGGTGCGGCGATCCTCGCCGACCGCCTCACCCAGGACGACGTCAAGAACGCGGGCATCGCCGTGCGCTCGGGCGGCACCGACGTGCACCTCGTGCTCGTCGACCTGCGCGAGGCCGAGATCGACGGCAAGCAGGCCGAAGACCTGCTGCACGAGATCCACATCACGGTCAACCGCAACGCCGTGCCCAATGACCCGCGTCCGCCGATGGTGACCTCTGGCCTGCGCATCGGCACGCCCGCGCTCGCGACCCGCGGCTTCGGCGACGCGGAGTTCACCGAGGTGGCCGACATCATCGCCCTGGCCCTGCAGCCCGGCGCCGACGTCGAGGCGCTGCGCGCGCGTGTCGCGACGCTCGCCGACGCGTTCCCGCTGTACCCCGACCTGCAGCAGTGATCGCCGCCGGGGCGGGGTCGCTTCGCGGCGGTTCCGTCCCGGCGTCGGGGTCGCCTCGCGCCGTCCCACCCTCTCGGTGAACGCGACTCCCGGGGAGAAACGCCTTCGCGGGACGTTTCTCTCGGGCGGTCACGTTTCTTGCGGGGGGAGACCGGCTCCGGCCCGGGCCCCGGCGCCGGCGCCGGTTTCGGCCGCGGGCCCGGCGCCGGTTTCGGCCGCGGCCCCGGTTTCGGCGGCGGCCCCGCCCCCGGCGCCGCTTTCGGCCCCGCCCCCGGCGACGGCTTCGGCCGCGGGGCCCGCCCCCGGCGCCGCGGCTTCGCCGGAGCGACGGATCGTGACGCGGCGACGCGGCATCCGGAATCCCACCGCCCATCACCTCGATAAACGGGATCGGCGGGAAGAAACGTCTTGTCGGGGCGTTTGCTCCACGAGATCGCGTTTATCGACGAACACCCCCACGACCGGTACGACACAGAACGAGGGATGCCATGACGGCGACGATTCTCGACGGTAAGGCCGCGTCTGCGGCGATCAAAGCGGAGCTCGCCGAGCGCGTCGCGGCCCTGCGCGAGCGGGGCATCGTGCCCGGCATCGCCACGGTGCTCGTGGGCGCCGATCCGGCCTCGCAGCTGTACGTGGGCATGAAGCACAAGCAGTCCGAGGCGATCGGCATGAACTCGATCCAGGTCGAGCTGCCGGCCGAAGCCACGCAGGAAGACGTGGAGGCCGTCATCGACCGCCTCAACGCCGACCCCGCGTGCCACGGCTACATCGTGCAGCTGCCCCTGCCGAAGCACATCGACACCGACGCGATCCTGGAGCGGATTGATCCGGCCAAGGATGCCGACGGCCTGCACCCCACCAACCTCGGGCGTCTGGTGCTCAACGTGAACGCGCCCATTCTCACGCCGCTGCCGTGCACGCCGCGCGGGGTCATCGAGCTGCTGCTCCGCAACGACTACGACCTGAAGGGCAAAGAGGTCGTCGTCGTCGGCCGCGGCGTCACCATCGGCCGCTCGATCGGGCTGCTGCTGACCCGCCGCGAGATCAACGCCACCGTGACGCTGACGCACACCGGCACCGCCGATCTCGCCACGCACCTGCGCCAGGCCGACGTCATCGTCGCCGCGGCCGGTGTGAAGCACATCGTGCGGGCCGAAGACGTCAAGCCGGGCGCGGCGGTGCTCGACGTGGGCGTGACACGCGAGACCGACCCCGAAACCGGCAAATCGCGCGTCTACGGCGACGTGCACCCCGATGTGGTCGATGTCGCAGGCTTCGTCTCGCCCAACCCCGGGGGAGTGGGGCCGATGACCGTCGCGCTGCTCATGACGAACGTCGTCGAGGCGGCCGAGCGAGCAGCCGCGGTCTGACACCGCGCCGCTGTACGCGCGCTCCTTTCCGGCGCCGGGCGTCGAGCGCGGGGCGGCCCGACGCACGCCTGCGGGGCTGGGGCGTCTCAGCGCGGACGAGACATCCCGGGCCCGTCGTACGCCTGCGGGTTTGGGGCCGTCTCGGCGCGGACGAGACATCCCGGGCCCGTCGTACGCCTGCGGGTTTGGGGCCGTCTCGGCGCGGACCAGGCGTCCCGGGCCGTCGCACGCCTGCAGGCCTCGGTCGGTCTTGGTGCCGGCGCGGCGTTCGGGGCTCCGGAGATGTGCGCCGGATCGCCGGGGTTCCGGCCGGCTGTCGCGTGCGGCGGAACGGGTTCTCCGGAGCGCGGCACGCCGGGCGTCATGCCCCGACCCCACGCATCGGTCGACGAGCGGTGAATCGCACGATGCCGCCGGTTGAACGGACGGGGCATCCGACGCAATGGGGGAGGCGGCGACCCGGCCGACGTGGCAGAGTTTTCTCATGACTGAGTCCGTGCTGAACGACCTCCTCCGCCGCGTCACCGAGAGCGGTCTGCTCGACGACGCGCAGATCGACGAAGACAGCGTCATCGGCGCCGGACACCTCGACGCCGCAGGCGTCGAAGTCGAGGTCGACCTCGACCCCGAGCTCGACGAGGACGACGAGCCCGACCTCGACGCGATCATGACGGGGCTGAAAGACATCCTGTCGGTGAGCGAGGACCGCTGGCGCGCGATCGTCGAAGAGGTCGCGAGCGACATCGAAGACGCCCTCGACGACGACGAGCTCGATGCCGACGTCGACCTGCGCACCGACCTCGAGGCGATCGGCGTCGGGGTCTTCGCCGACGCCATCATCGTCGTCTTCGCCGGGGAGACCTCGTTCCCCGATGCTCTCGTGCACGTGCAGCTCACGCCCGAGCTCGAGGTCGAAGACATCGAGATCATCGGTGACGACGACGAGGACGACGACGACGAGGACTGACCGCTCGACGCCGAAGGCCGCGGACGTGCGATGACGTCCGCGGCCTTCGCCGTTCGTGTGCGCGAGCTGCCGGCATCCGGTGCCGTCTGAGAAACGCCGTCCCTAGCGAGACACGCCCCTACGCGGCGTTTCCGACTCGGGACGGCGTTTCTCGCTCCGGGGCTGGGCCCGCGCCCCGGCGGCGTTTCTCGCTCCGGGGCTGGGCTCGCGCCCCGACGGCGTTTCTCGCGCCGCGGCTGGGCTCGCGCCCCGGCGGCGTTTCTCGCTTCGGGGCTGGGCTCGCGCCCCGCCGGCGTTTCTCGCTCCGGGGCTGGGCCCGCGCCCCGACGGCGTTTCTCGCGCCGCGGCAGGTCGGCGCCCCGACGGCGTTACGCGATCGCGGCGCGCAGCGCTGCCGCGGCGGCGCCCACGTCGGGCGCGCTGTAGATCGCGCTGCCCGCGACGGCGACCTGAGCGCCCGACTTCTGCACGTCGGCGATGCTCGAGGCGTTCACGCCACCGGCCACCGAGAACGGCACGCCCGACGCCTCGCCGTCGCGCAGCAGCGTGCCGAACGTGAAGCCCTCTTCGGCCTGCTCGTCGAGCCCGGCGTGCATCTCCACGAACTCGGCTCCGAGGGCGACGACCTCCTTGGCGCGGGCGGGCTTGTCGGCGACACCGATGAGGTCGACGACGACACCCTTGCCGTGCTTCTTGGCGGCCTTCACGGCGCCGGCAATCGTGCTGTCGCCCGCCGAGCCGAGGACGGTGATGAGGTCGGCGCCCGCGGTGAAGGCGATGTCGGCCTCGAGCTCGCCGGCATCCATCGTCTTGAGGTCGGCGAAGACGACCTTGTCGGGGTGGGCCTGCTTGATGGCGGTGATCGCCGAGAGGCCCTCGCTCTTGATGAGCGGGGTGCCGAGCTCGAGGATGTCGACGTGCGGCGCCGCAGCGGCGGCGAGGTCGAGGGCGGCTTCGGTGGACAGGGTGTCCATGGCGAACTGCAGCTTCATGCGAGGGTCCTTACTCTCTGCGGGTGGGTTATTCGAGGTTGGCGTGGCGCGGCCACAGGTCGTCGGCGTCGAGGCCCGAGCGCTGCCAGAGAGCGTCGAAGATCGCATCGCCCACGAGCACGACGGCCTGCTCGAAGAGGCTGCCGGCGTACTGGGCCGAGGCGGCGCCCGAGCGATCGAGCTTCGCCGCGGCGGGAACGACGACGAGGGCCTCTGCGGCGCGCCCGAGGGGGGAGTCGGATGCCGTGGTGATCGCCGCGATCTTCGCTCCGACGGCCGTCGCCGTCTCGGCGGCCCGCACGATCCCGGTGGTGGTGCCCGAGCCGCTGGCGGTGAGCAGCGCGTCGGTGGCGCGGATGGCCGGCGTCGTCGTGTCGCCCACCACGTGCACGTCGAGCCCCAGGTGCATGAGGCGCATCGCGGTCATGCGCAGGGCCAGTCCCGAGCGCCCGGCTCCGAGGACGAAGACGCGGTCGGCGCCGGTGAGCACGTCGAGTACGCGGTCGAGATCGTCCGGTTGCGCCGCGAGGCGATCGACGACGGATGCCACTTCAGCGGCGATCCGGACGAGGGAGGCCTGCACCGCATCGGCGTGGGCGGCGGTCTTCACGGGAGCGGGCGAGGGCATGGCCCCATGCTGCGCTGCAGGCGCCGTCGCCGAGGCCGGTCGCCGGCAGGGGTGGACCTACCCGAAGGGGTAGGTGCGCAGGATGGGCTAGGTTGGGCCCGTGACCGACGCCCCCGCCCTGCCCTCGCCGGCCTCGCGCGCACTCGTGATCGAGCACGAGCGCATCGTCGCGGAGCAGGCCGACCGCCACGCCGTGACCCTCGAGTCCGTGCTGGCGATCCTGCGATCGCCGCGCCTCGACGACCGGGCGGCGCGCACCCTCGCGATCGAGGCCGCCGCGGCAGCCCTCGTCGTGCTGCGTACGGCGACCGACAGCCAGCGCAGCGCGCTGCTCGAACCCGTCACGGGCGCCTTCGCCCGGTTGCGCAGCGATCTGCGGCCCCTCGTGCGTCACGGCGATCTCGACGTGCAGTTCGTCGAGCCGCCGACCACGGGCCGGGCGCTCCCGGGCGAGGTGGCGCACGAGGCGCGCGCGATCGTGCGCAGCGCCGTGCTGGCCCTGCTCGACCGCGGGGCACCGCACCGGGTGCGCATCCAGTGGGACTGCGACGGGTTGAACCTGTTGATCGGCATCCGCGACGACGGGGAGGGACGCCTGACCGCGCACGACGATTCCCTGCGGCCGATCGTCGAACGGGTCAGCGCGCTCAACGGCGCGTTTGAGGTCGCTTCGACTCCGGGGTGGGGCTCCGAGCTGTCGGTGCGGCTCCCTCTCGACCCGCCGGCGCGGCCCGAGTTCCTCGACGACGCGGTCGACCTCAGTCCGCGCGAGCGCGAGGTGCTGACCCTCGTCGTCGCCGGCTCCCGCAACCGGGCGATCGCTGCGCAGCTGGGGATCAGCGAGAACACCGCGAAGTTCCACGTATCGAACCTGCTGCGCAAGGCCGGCGTCACCACGCGGGCCGAGCTCGTGGCGCTCGGCGCGTCGCGGATGCCCTGATCGCGGCGCGGCCCCGGAACGCCGCGGCCCCGGCGCGGAGCGCCGCGGCCCCGGCGAGAAACGCC
>NZ_KQ758467.1:654724-749332 GCF_001456955.1 Microbacterium enclense
GAGGCGCCGTTTCTTGCACAGCGGGGCGTTTCTCGCGGAGAAAACACCGACTCACGCGAAGACGCCGCCTCGCGCGCGACACCCGCCGACTCGCCGGTTCTCGCGCAGCGCAGCGTTCCGCGCCGAGAAACGCGGTTTCGTGCCAGAAACGCTGCGACACGCCGTTTCTCGCACGGCGAAGCGTTTCTCACGGAGAGGAAACGCCGCCTCACGCGAAGAGAACGCCGCCTCGCGCGAAGAGAACGCCGCCTCACGCGAAGAAAACGCCGCCTCAGTAGCTCTCGCGCTCTTCGCTGAGGCTGCGGCCGGTGACGAATCGCGCCGCGAGGGCCTCCGACGCCCGGGCCAGCAGCGCCACATCGGCACCGACCGCGACGAAGTCGGCGCCCGCGTCGAGGTACGCCTCGGCCACCGCGGGATCGAAGGCGTTCACGCCGACCGGGGTCCCGGCATCCCGGCACGCGGCGAACACGGCGTGCACCGCCGCCACGACGTCGGGATGCGACTGCTGCCCGAGCAGGCCCATGGATGCCGAGAGGTCGGAGGGGCCGACGAAGACGGCATCCACCCCCTCGACGGCGGCGATCTCGGCCGCGGCGGCAACCCCGGCAGTGGTCTCGATCTGCACGGTGAGCGACACTTGGTCGCCGGCGCCGGTGAGGTACCCGTCGACGCGGTTCCAGCGGGCGCTGCGGGCGAGCGCGCTGCCGACGCCGCGGACGCCCCCGGGCGGATACCGGGTCGCGGCGACGGCGGCGCGAGCCTCGGCGGCCGACGACACCATCGGCACGATGAGGTTCTGCGCGCCGAGGTCGAGCACCTGCTTGATGACGACCGGGTCGTTCCACGGCACGCGCACGACCGGCGTGACCGGATACGCCGCGGTGACCTGCAGCAGGGTGAGCACGGTCTCGAGCGAGGCGGCCGAGTGCTCCATGTCGATGAGCAACCAGTCGAGCCCCGACCCCGCGGCGATCTCGGCGGCGACCGGGCTGCCCGAGCACACCCACATGCCCGCGAGCGGACGATCGGATGCCGCGAGGGCGGCGCGGAAGGCCGGGGTCAGACGAAGCGGCACGAGATCGTTCCCATCGGTCCGTAGTCGCAGAAGACGTCGTCGCCCCGCGACACCCACATCGGGCGCGTGAACGATCCTGCCAGGATGATCTCGCCCGCCTCGAGGCGCGCGCCGTGCTGGGAGAACTTGTTGGCCAGCCAGGCGACGCCGGTCGCCGGGTGGCCCAGGACGCCGGCGGCCACCCCGGTCTCTTCGATCTCGCCGTTGCGGCTGAGCACGCCCGGGACCCACCGCAGATCGATCTCGTCGGGGCGTTTGTGCACGTCTCCGAGCACCATCGCCCCATAGGCGGCGTTGTCGCTGATGGTGTCGACGATCGTGCGGCCCTCCAGCTCGATGTGCGAGTTGAGCACCTCCAGCGCCGGGACGGCGTAGTCGATCGCGGCGAGGGCGTCGTCGAGCGTGCAGTCGGGGCCGGCCAGCGGCGTCTTGAGCACGAAGGCGAGCTCGACCTCGATGCGGACGTTGGAGAAGTGCTCGACGGGGATCTCGTCGCCCGAACGGTAGACGGTGTCGTCGAACATCACGCCGTAGTCGGGCTCGGTGATCCCGGTCGCCTGCTGCATGGCCTTGGAGGTCAGGCCGATCTTGCGCCCGACGAGCGTGCGACCCGCGGCGAGCTGCGTATCGCGCCAGCGGCCCTGGATGCGGTACGAGTCGTCGACTGTGGCATCCGGGAATCTCGCCGTGATGCGCGGGATGACCGAGTGGGTGCGGTCCGCCTCGGCGAGCTCGGCCGCGATGGCGTCGATCTGTGCGTCGGTGAGCATGGGTCTCCTGTTCGTTCCGCGTGAGTCGCCAAGAATTGTCGCTTCGGATGGGTCCCCGGCGACAATTTTTGGCACCTCACGCGCGAAGGGGGGCGTCAGAGCTGGTTGCCGAGCTTGAACTCGGAACCGGATGCCGTGGCCTCGGGCGCGCGGGTGTAGCTGAAGCCGTCGGCGCCGATGGTCACGGCCATCTCGCTGGAGTCCTCGCGGGCGCGGACCGGCTGCGGGATGCCGTCGAGGTCGAGCACGAGCGAGCCCTCGGTGTACCACGACGGCACGACGGGGTTGCCCCACCAGTCGCGGCGCTGGTTGTCGTGGACGTCCCACGTGATGACAGGGTTGTCGGGGTCGCCGGTGTAGTAGTCCTGCGTGTAGATCTCGACGCGGTGGCCGTCGGGGTCGCGCAGGTACAGGTAGAACGCGTTCGAGACGCCGTGGCGGCCGGGGCCGCGCTCGATGGCATCCGATCGACGAAGGGCGCCGAGCTTGTCGCAGATGGCGAGGATGTTGTGCTTCTCGTGCGTCGCGAAGCACACGTGGTGCATGCGCGGTCCGTCGCCGCCGGTCATGGCGGTGTCGTGCACGGTGGGCTTGCGGCGCATCCACGCGGCGTAGACCGTGCCCTCCTCGTCCTGGATGTCTTCGGTCACGCGGAAGCCGAGCGCCTGCATGAAGTTGACCGCGCGGGGCACGTCGGGCGTGATCTGGTTGAAGTGGTCGAGGCGCACCAGCTCGCCCGGGATCTGCAGGTCGTAGCGCCACGACAAGCGCTCCTGGTGTTCGGTGTCGAAGAAGAACTCGTACGGGAAGCCGAGCGGGTCGACGACGCGGACAGAGTCGCCGATGCCCTTGGTGAAGCCGTTCGGCTCCCGGCGCACGTCGCAGCCGAGCTCGGTGTAGAACGCGACGGCCTTGTCGAGGTCGTCCGACGACCGCACCCGGTACGAGAACGCGGCGACCGCGGCGACCGGGCCCTTGCGCAGCACGAGGTTGTGGTGGATGAACTCCTCGGTCGAGCGCAGGTAGATCGCCTCGTCGTCCTCCTCGGTGACGTGCAGTCCCAGCACGTCGACGTAGAAGACACGGGATGCCGCGAGGTCGGTGACCACGAGCTCCATGTACGCGCAGCGCAGGATGTCGGGCGCGGGCGCCTCGGGGGTGGGGATCGGGTCGTCGGAGACGATGGGGGCCTCCTGGGTCACCCAGAACCCGGAGGAGGTCTTCTGTTCTTCGGTGTGCTTTGCCATGGATCGCGTCCTTGCGTGGGGTGTTCTGCGGGTCGGGGGTGGCTTCGACAGGCTCAGCCACCGTGCTTTCGGAGGTCCCTGAGCCTGTCGAAGGGACCGGGCGTTCTGCGGGTCGGGGGGTGGCTTCGACAGGCTCAGCCACCTGGCAACGACTCAGCCGTCGGCCGCCGGGCTCAGTGCCCCGGCGCCTTGCCGAACGTCGGGTTGTGGGCGGGGCCGAGCGTGATGTGCACGGCCTGCTGGTCGGTGTAGAAGTCGATCGAGCGGTAGCCGCCCTCGTGGCCGAGGCCCGAGGCCTTCACCCCGCCGAACGGTGTGCGGAGGTCGCGGACGTTGTTGGAGTTCAGCCACACCATGCCGGCCTCGACGTTCTGCGCGAAGTTGTGGGCGCGCTTGAGGTCGCTCGTCCAGACGTAGGCGGCAAGCCCGTACTTCGTGTTGTTGGCCAGCGCGAGCGCCTCCTCGTCGGTGTCGAAGGGGGTGATCGCCACGACGGGGCCGAAGATCTCCTCCTGGAAGATCCGCGCGTCGGGCGAGACGTCGGCGAACACCGTGGGACGCACGAAGTTGCCCTCCGGGAACTCCTCGGGGCGACCGCCGCCGGCGACCAGACGACCCTCGGTCTTGCCGAGCTCGACGTACGACATGACCTTCGCGTAGTGCTCGGGGTGCACGAGGGCTCCGACCTCGGTCTCGGGGTCGTCGGGATAGCCGACCTTCACGCGGTCGGCCTGCGCGGCGTAGCGCTCGACGAAGGCGTCGTACACGTCGCGCTGCACGAGGATGCGGCTGCCGGCGGTGCAGCGCTCGCCGTTGAGCGAGAAGACGCCGAAGATCGTCGCGTCGATCGCGGCATCCAGATCCGCGTCGGCGAAGACGATCGCCGGGCTCTTGCCGCCCAGCTCCATCGACAGGCCCTTGAGGAACGGCGCCGCGTTGCCGAAGATCAGCTGCCCCGTGCTGCTCTCGCCGGTGAACGAGATGAGCGGCACGTCGGGGTGCTTCACGAGTGCGTCGCCGGCATCCTCTCCGAGGCCGTTGACGAGGTTGAACACGCCCTCGGGAAGGCCCGCCTCCTCGAAGATGCCCGCCCACAGGGATGCCGACAGCGGCGTGAACTCCGCGGGCTTGAGCACCACGGTGTTGCCGGTCGCGAGCGCGGGGCCGAGCTTCCACGACTCGAGCATGAACGGGGTGTTCCACGGCGTGATGAGGCCGGCGACGCCGATCGGCTTGCGGTTGACGTAGTTGAGCTGACGGCCGGGCACCTTGAAGGCGTCGTCGGTCTGGGCGACGATCAGGTCGGCGAAGAAGCGGAAGTTCTCCGCGGCGCGGCGGGCCTGGCCGAGCGCCTGCGTGATCGGCAGCCCGGAGTCGAACGACTCCAGCTCGGCGAGGCGCTCGTCGCGCGACTCCACGAGATCGGCGATGCGGTGCAGCACGCGCGAGCGCTCGCGGGGGAGCATGCGCGGCCACGGCCCCTCGGTGAACGCCTTCCGCGCCGCCGCGACGGCGAGGTCGACGTCGGCCTTCTTGCCGGCCGCGGCCTGCAGGTAGGTCTGGTTCGTCACCGGGTCGAGCACGTCGAACGTGTCGCCGTCGACCGAGTCGACGAACCGGCCGCCGATGTAGTGCTGGATGCGCTCGGGCAGCTCGGCCGGCACGCGGCGGGCGGTGGTCTGCGGGGTGGTCATGGGGACTCCTTCGGTGAAGAGGGGTGGATGCCGGACGTCGCCGTCGTCGGGGCGCCGGGTCACGGCATCCGGGGTCAGAAAGCGGGGAGACCGAGCACCTGGTCGGGGTGCTCGTGGATCATGTACGCGTCGAGCGTCGCCGATCTGTGACGGCGCGAGACCTTCTCGATCTCGGCGAGAGGGGCACCGTTCTCGATGAGGACAAGGATGTTCTCGTGCTCGCGCACCGATTCGGCGGCACGGCCGGGCACGAAGCTGAACGTCGAGTCACGCAGGTGGCCGAGGCGGGCCCACTCGGCCTGCACCAGTTCGAGCATGCGCGGGTTGGCGCACTTGGCGAACAGGATCGCGTGGAACTCCTGGTTCAACGCGGTGAAGGCGCGGGGGTCGAAGTGCGCGAGCGTCTCGACCATGAGCTCATTGACCTCGCGGGCGCGGCGCACGTCGTTCGTCGTCAGCGCCCGGGCCGACAGGGCCGTCGCGGCTCCTTCGAGCAGGCTCAGCGCCTGCATGCTGAAACGGTAGGCGGTGTCGTCGACCATCGAGACGCGGGCACCGACGTTGCGCTCGAACATCACCAGGCCCTCGGCCTCGAGCTGGCGGATCGCCTCGCGCACCGGCACGACGCTCATGTCGAGCTCGCCGGCGATCGAGCCGAGCACCAGGCGGTAGCCCGGGGTGAACTCCTGCGAGGCGATGCGCTGCTTGATCCACTGGTACGCCTGCTGCGACTTGCTCAGGCTCGACGCGCGTGCGGTGGCCGGGGTCGTGGCATCCATCAGGCGTTCCTCTCGCTGTCGAACCGCGCGCGCCACTCGGCGTTCATCGGGAACAGTCCCTCGATGGGGTGACCGGATGCCACCTGGCCGGCGATCCACGCGTCCTCTTCTTCCTGGGCGAGCGCGGCGTCGGCCACTTCGTCGGCCAGGGCCGGCGGGATCACGATCACGCCGTCGCCGTCGCCGACGAGGATGTCGCCGGGCTCCACGGTGGTGCCGCCGCAGCCGACGGCGACGTCGGTCTGCCAGGGCACGTGCCGGCGTCCGAGCACGGCGGGGTGCGGGCCGGCGGTGAACACGGGGATGCCGACGGCGGCCACGGCCTCGGCGTCGCGGACGCCTCCGTCGGTGACGATCGCGGCGGCGCCCCGAGCGTGCGCGCGGATGGCGAGGATGTCGCCGAGCGTGCCCGAGCCGGTCTCACCACGGGCCTCGATGACGATGACCTCGCCCTCGCCGACCGCGTCGAACGCGCGCTTCTGCGCGTTCTGGCCGCCGCCGTGGGAGGCGAAGAGGTCTTCGCGATGCGGGACGAACCGGAGCGTCCGGGCCGTGCCGACGAAGCGGCTGCCCGGGGTGAGCGGGCGCACGCCGTCGATGGTGACGTCGTTCAGGCCGCGCTTGCGCAGCTGCCCGCTGAGGGCGGCGACGGGGATGCGCTCGAGCTTCGCGCGCAGCGCGGGGGAGAGGGCGGAGGCCGGGGTCTCGGCATCCGTCACGAGAACAGGGGATGCGACGGAAACAGGGTGATCCGCCGAGTTCTGGCCTGTTTCGGCGACATCTCCTGTTCTCGGCGCAGTGTGGGGCGCGCCGGTATCCGTTACCAGAACAGGGGATGCGGCGGGAACAGGCTGATCCGCCGGGTTCTGGCCTGTTTCGGTGACATCTCCTGTTCTCGTGGCAGCAGCGGCGGCGGCCGCTTCGGCCGAGCCCCAGGCCTCGGTGCGCTGCGTGTCGTCGACCGCGGGGAGCGAGCCGATCGCGGCATCCAACGCGCGCTCGCCCTGCACCACCGTGGTGCGGAGCCGACCGGTCGAGAGGGAGCCGGCATCCACCTGCACCTCGACGGTCTGACCGGGCGTGACCACCGACGAGCCCGCGGGGGTTCCGGTGAGCACGACGTCTCCGGTCTCGAGAGTGAAATGCTGCGACAGGTCGGCGACGATCTGGGCGAGCGAGAAGATGAGTCCCGCGGTCGTGTCGTCTTGCACGAGGTCGCCGTCGACCCAGGTGCGCAGGCGGAGGTTCGCCGGATCGACCGCGCGAGCGTCGAGGAGCGCCGGGCCGAGCGGGGTGTACCCGTCGCCGCCCTTGGAGCGCACGTTCGAGCCCTTGTCGTTCGCGCGCAGGTCGTAGAGACCGAAGTCGTTCGCGGCGGTGATGGATGCCACGTGCGACCACGCGGCATCCGGAGTCACCCACCGGGCCGGCTCGCCGATGACGAGCGCGATCTCGCCCTCGAAGGCGAGCAGCTCGGTGCCCGCGGGGCGCACGATCTCGGACCCGGATGCCGCGAGCGAGCTCGAGGGCTTGAAGAAGTACGAGGGTGCGGCCGGTCGGCGGCCGCGCTGATCGGCGCGCGAGGCGTACGAGAGGTGGACGGCCACGATCTTGCCGGGCCGCGCCCCGAGGGCGGCGAACCGGGGGTCGGTGTCGGTCATGGAGGCTCCCTTGCGTCGTATGTGAAATCGTATATGATCCGAATGGTGGGGGCAACCCCCGCATCACCCTCGACAGAGACGTCGCGGTATCGACGACGCCGTCAAAGGAGTTCCCAATGTCTCGCTCTTCCTCTCCGGGGTTCACGCCCACCGGAACCATCTCGGCGACCGGCGATCGACGCCGCGTCGTCTTCGCCACCGTCGTCGGCACCACCGTCGAGTGGTACGACTTCTTCCTCTACGCCTCGGCCGCCGGGCTGGTGTTCGGGCAGCTCTTCTTCGCCCCGGCCGGCCCCGGATTCGCGCAGATCCTCGCGTTCCTGTCGGTGGGCCTGAGCTTCCTCTTCCGCCCCCTCGGCGCCTTCCTCGCCGGGCACCTCGGCGACAGGTACGGCCGCCGTGTCGTCCTGATGCTGACGCTCATCCTCATGGGGGCGGCGACCACGCTCATCGGCGTGCTGCCGACCTACGAGGTCATCGGCGTGGCCGCGCCCGTGCTGCTCATGCTGCTGCGCGTCGTGCAGGGCATCTCGGCCGGCGGCGAGTGGGGCGGGGCGGTGCTCATGGCCGTCGAGCACGCCCCCAAGGCCAAGCGCAGCCTCTTCGGCGCCTCGCCGCAGCTCGGCGTGCCGCTCGGCCTGCTGCTGGCCAGCGGCATGCTCGCGCTCATGGCGCTGATCGCCCCCGGCGACGCCTTCCTCGCGTGGGGCTGGCGTGTGCCGTTCCTGCTGTCGTTCGTGCTGATCCTCGTCGGCTACTACGTGCGCAAGAAGGTCGAGGAGAGCCCGGTCTTCCTCGAGCTCGCCGAGCGCAAGGAGAAGACGCGGATGCCGATCGTGCAGCTGTTCCGCAAGCACGCGCTCCTGGTGCTCATCGCCGCCCTCGTCTTCGCCGGCAACAACGCGGTGGGCTACATGACCACGGGCGGCTACATCCAGCGTTACGCGACCAACCCCGAGGGACCGATCGGCCTGGCGACGGCGGACGTGCTGGGTGCGGTGACGCTGTCGGCGGTGTCGTGGCTGGTGTTCACGTGGATCGGCGGCTGGGTGGGCGACAAGATCGGTCGGCGCAACACCTACATCATCGGGTGGGCGGCGCAGCTGATCGGCGTCTTCCTGCTGTTCCCGCTCGTCAACACCGGCAGCATCGGGCTGCTCACCCTGGGACTCGTCGTGCTCACCGTCGGCCTGGGCTTCACCTACGGCCCGCAGGCGGCGCTGTACGCCGAGCTGTTCCCGGCATCCATCCGCTTCTCGGGGGTATCGATCTCGTATGCGATCGGCGCGATCCTGGGCGGCGCGTTCGCCCCGACCATCGCGCAGGCGCTCGTGGAGTCGACGGGCACGACGATGTCGGTGACCTGGTACCTCGCCGGGATGACGGTGCTCGGTCTCATCGCCACGCTGCTGCTGCGCGACCGCAGCGGCATGCCGCTCGGACCCGACCACGAGGCGGAGCAGGCCGTGAGCCCCGTGCGGGGACTGTCACGGGCCTGAGCCGTCGTGCGTCTCGGCCCCGTCGCGCGGAGGTGCGGCGGGGCCGCGGCGCGCGTGGCGCGGCGGGGCTGCGGTGCGCCGAGGCTCCGGTGCGGCGGGGCCGCGGCGCGCGTGGTGCTGCCGGGCCGTTCGGCGTGCCGGGCTCCGGCGATCTCCCCTGGAACGGGCCCGCGGTGCGGGCAGTGCACGCCCTCATGCCGCGGATCTCCGGATCACGGCACGGCGGTGCCGCGGGACTCGCCCGCCCACTCCATCCCCGGTGCGTCGTCGGGCCGGCGCGCGAAGCCGTTGCGCTCGTAGAACGCGGCGCGGCCGCGAGCGGCGAACAGCTGCACGTCGCGGACGCCCCGGCGGTGCGCCTCCCCGACGAGACGGCGCACGATCTCGGCGCCGATCCCGGCACCTCGGGCGCTCTCCGACACGATCATCTCGGTCACGAACGCGTGCAGAGCCCCGTCGCCGATCAGGCGGCCGAGGCCGACGAGACGGTTGTCGTCGTCGCGCGCGACGCACACGACCCAGCTGCCGGCGAGGGCGCGTTCGAACGTCTCGAGGGGCCACTGGCCCCAACCGGTCTCGAGATACAGCGCCGCGAACTCCGCGGCGGTGGGGGTTGCGATCGAGAACTGCACGTTCGAGACGTTAGCGCGAGGCGATCTCCTCCCAGAACGGCGCGGTGACGGCGGCGCTCACCCGCAGGTCGAGCAGCAGGAAGCCGCGGTCCTCGGGGGAGCGCGAGACCCAGGATGCCAGGGCGTCGAGGTCGTCGACTGCCTCGACCACCACACCCTCGGCGCCGAACCCGCGCGCGACGGCGGCGAAGTCGACCTGGGGGATGAGCATGGGGTCGGCGTGCAGACCCTTGACGCCGTAGTTGAGGACTTCGGCGCCGTATTGCGCGTCGTTCCACACCACGGCGATACCGCGGCCGCCGGCGACGCGGATGGCCGTCTCGAGGTCGGCGAGGGCCATGAGCCCGCCGCCGTCGCCGGTGCTGAGCACGATCGTGGCGTCGGGGCGGGCGATCGCCGCGCCCGGAACGCTGGGGAAGCCGAGGCCGATCGACTGGTAGGCCGTGCCCACCATGATCAGGCGGTCGGGCGAGGCGACGGGCCAGTACATGTTCGACCAGCCCATGAAGTGGCCGCCGTCGTGGACGACGACGCGGTCCTCCGGCAGCAGTTCGGCGAGGCGGGTGGCCGCGGTCCGCGGGTCGAGCCGCCCGTCGGGACCGAGCCCCTGCCCTTCGGGCTGGAGTCGGGCGGCAGCGAGATCGAGACCTCTGCCCCAGGTCGACGGTGACGCGCCGCGCAGACGCAGGCGTTCCGCGATCGCGACCGCGACGTCGGCGGCATCCCCCCGCACGTATCCGCCGACGTTCGGGTGCGTGGCGGTGGCGGCGAGATCGATTTGGAAGACGCGCGTGCCGGGCGCGAAGAGCTCACCGAAGCGCATCGTGAACTGGTTCAGGCCCGCGCCGAGAACCACGGCGACGTCGGCTTCGTGCACGAGCCGCATCGCCCCGGGCGCACCGAACCCGCCCGCGACGCCGAGGTCGCGCGCCGGATCCGAGAAGATGCCGCGGCCGAGGGCGCTCGTAGTCGTGAGTGCGCCCGTCAGCGCGGCCACCTCGTCAAGGGCGGCGCCCGCCCCCGCCAGCCACGCCCCGCGTCCGCCGAGCAGCACCGGGCGCTGCGCCGACGCCAGCGCCTCGACGATCTCATCGATCACGCCGTGGGCGTACGCGTCGAGCGGCGGGTGCTCGGGCGTCACCTGCGGTTCGGTGCCGGGGGCCGTGGCATCCGGGATCGCGCCCGCCTCGCGGGTCGCGACGTCGTAGGGGATGCCGACCACGACCGGCAGGCGGTAGGTGAGGGCGTGCTCAATCGCGATCACGATGGTCGCGGCGGCATCGCGGTGACCGACCGTATACGTGCGCGCGCCGACGGCTGCGGCCAGAGCGATCTGGTCGACGCCCCACGGTCGGGGGCCCGAGGTGGGCTCGTCGCCCACGATGAGCACGAGGGGGGTGCGCGCCTGGACGGCCTCGGCCAGCGCGGTGAGCGTGTTGGTGAAGCCGGCGCCGTAGGTGGCGGTGGCGGCGGCGAGGCGTCCGCAGGTGCGGTAGTGCGCGTCGGCGGCGACGACACCCGCGGCCTCGTGCCGCACGGCGACGAAGCCCGAGCCCGTGTCGCGGCCCAGCGCATCGAGGAAGTAGGCGTTGCCGTTGCCCATGACGCCGAAGACGGTGTCGATGTGGCGGGCGAGGGTGTGCGCGACGTGCGCGGAGACGGTGGGCATGACGGAAGACGCCTTTCGAGATGAACGGAATGGATGCCGTATGTGTCTCGCGGTCGTCCGCTACGTGCCCTTTTTTCGAGCAGCGACGCACGACCTCGTGCGCCTGACGCGATCGAGTATAGGGCCACGCTTCTCCGTTGACTTGCGCTGAATGCTCACGAAAGGGCTCTCGCGGCGTGCGTTCGGCGCAAGTCAGCGGGGGAAAGGCGAGCGGAGTGGCACGAGCGGGCCGGCCGCGCTCGCGCGCGATCGGGCGCGAGGCGTCGTGCCCCAGGGTGACCGGGGGCGCCACGAAGCGAGCGCGGCCGGTCTAGCGGCGCGCGCGGGGGGACAAGCGGCGACGGCGCGGCGGGCGGAGGCTGTCGGGGCGGGCTCGCAGTACCACGGCCCGGGACGCGAACCGAAGGAGCAACGATGTCCGACCCCACCCCTGCCCTCGCCGATCCCGAGGTCGAGGCCTCGACAGACGTCGCGTCGACGAACGCCGACGACATCGCCCTGCTCGCGCGCGTGCAGGCCCCCGAGGGGGAGGGGCGGGAGATCCCGGATGCCGCGACCCGCGACGTCATCGGCCGGGCACCCGTGCACACGGTCGCCGACATCGACGCCGCCGTCGCCCGTGCGCGCGCCGCACAGCCGGCATGGGACGCCGTCGGACACGAGGAGCGCAGCCGCCTGCTGATGGCCGCGGCCGACCGCATCGAGGCCAACGCCGAGGCGCTCGCCCGTCTGCTCTCGCGCGAGCAGGGAAAGCCGCTGGACGGCCCCAACGCCCGCTTCGAGGTGGGCGCGTGCGCCGCGTGGCTGCGCGCGACCGCGGCCACCGAGCTGAAGCCGGAGGTCGTGGTCGCTGACGGGCAGGTCCACGCCGAATTGCACTACCGTGCGCTCGGGGTGGTCGCCGCGGTGGGACCGTGGAACTGGCCCATGATGATCACCGTCTGGCAGGTCGCCCCCGCCCTGCGGATGGGCAACACCGTCGTCGCCAAGCCGAGCGAGTACACCCCGCTCAGCGTGCTGGCGCTCGTCGACGTGATCAACGAGGTGCTGCCCGCTGACGTGCTCATCGCCGTCTCGGGCGACCGTGACGCCGGCGCCCGGTTGACCGCTCACCCCGACGTCGACAAGGTCATGTTCACCGGCTCCACGGCCACGGGCCGCAAGATCATCGAGAGCTCCGCGGGCAACCTCGCCCGCCTGACGCTCGAGCTCGGCGGCAACGACGCCGGCATCGTGCTGCCCGACGTCGATCCCGCTGCCATCGCCGAGGGCCTGTTCTGGGGCGCGTTCATCAACACCGGTCAGACGTGCGCGGCGCTGAAGCGACTGTACGTCCACGACGACGTGTACGACGCCGTCGTCGAGGCGCTCGCCGGCTACGCCGCGCACGTGCCGATGGGTCGCGGCCTGGATGAGGGCACGGTGCTCGGACCGCTGCAGAACAAGCAGCAGTTCGACATCGTCGACCGGCTCGTCGAGGATGCCAAGGCCTCCGGCGGCCGCGTCGTGCTCGGCGGGGAGCCCGCCACCGATCTCGGCGAGCTGTTCTACCGCACCACGATCGTCGCCGACGTCAGCGACGGCGTCGCCCTCGTCGACGAAGAGCAGTTCGGTCCCGCCCTCCCCGTCATCCGGTACTCCGACGTGGAGGAGGCCATCGCGAGCGCGAACGGCCTCGACGTCGGCCTCGGCGCCTC
Organism: Microbacterium enclense; assembly: GCF_001456955.1. Lineage (GTDB taxonomy): Bacteria > Actinomycetota > Actinomycetes > Actinomycetales > Microbacteriaceae > Microbacterium > Microbacterium enclense. The sequence continues at coordinate 667,451 of NZ_KQ758467.1, forward strand.
GGTGTGGTCGAGCGACCGTGACGCGGCCCGCCGTGTTGCGGCGCGCCTGCAGGCGGGCACCGTGTGGATCAACTCGCACGGGGGCGTTCACCCGCTCATCCCGTTCGGCGGCGTGAAGGGCTCGGGCTATGGTCTCGAGTTCGGCGTGGAGGGGCTGAAGGCGCTGGGGGTGCCGCAGGTCATCAACGGCTGAGCGCCGCGCCGCTCCGTGTGAGAGCCGCGTCCCGTCGGGGCGCGGCTCTCTCCGTGCCCTGAAAGTCCCGCGCTCGCGCACCGCAGTCGACGCGGCGCAGGGGAGACGAGCGGATGCCGCTGTGGCATTCGATACCGTTCCGTCGGTTCGATTCTGTGGACGGCGCTCCGGCGTCGGCGCGGGTGTCGCCATTCTGTGGGGCGGCCCCGGGGTGTCGGGAGCGCGCGGGCCTGCGCCCCGGGCGCACGGCGCGCCACCGCACACGAAAGAGCCGCGCCCCCGGAGGGACGCGGCTCTCGATCGATGACGGCCTCAGCGCTCCACCGGACCGGCCGACGTCGGGCTCGTGGCATCCGTCATCACAGTCCGGGCACGGGGTCTTTGCCCTTCTCGGCGGATGCGACGTTGAAGGCCTCGAGGTCGTCGGCGAGCCCGGCGTAGACGGCCGGCTTGCGGCGGCGTAGGAAAGCGCCGTAGGCGATGCCGCCGATCACGGCGGCGACGAGCAGCAGCGGCATCATGCGGATCGCGGGTTCGTTGGAGCCGGCGACGATGTCGAAGTTCACCACCGCGAGGATCACGATGACCGACAGCGCGAGGAAGCCGATGCCGGGCGCGATCAGCGTGCTCCACCAGCGACGGTCGCCGCGGCGGCGGAAGAACGCCACGATCGACAGGGCGGCGAGAGCCTGCAGCACGATCACGGCGAGCGTGCCGAAGCCGAGCATCGCGGGCACGAGGTTGAGGATCGGGTCGAGTCCGACGAGGGCGAACGCACCCGCGACGATCGCCGCGAACCCGGCCTGCACGATGCCCGCGAGCTGCGGCGCGCCCGAGGCACGTGTACGGGCCAGGGCGTGGGGCAGCACGCGGGCGCGGCCGAGGGCGTAGAGGTAGCGGGTCGCGGAGTTGTGGAAGGCGAGCATCGCGGCGAACAGGCTCACCAGCAGCAGGACCTGCATGACGACCGTCAGCTGCGGGCCGAGGTAGGTCGCGGAGAGGCTGAAGATGAGGTCACCGGTGGCCAGGTGCTCCTGCGCGGTGCCCTGCGCCAGCGCGACCCCGGTGGCGCTGACCACTGCCCAGGTGGTGACGCCGAGGATCACGCCGATCGCGATGATCGCGGTGTAGGTGGCACGGGGGATGGTCTTCAGCGGGTTGCGCGCTTCTTCGCCGAACAGGGCGGTGGCCTCGAAACCGAGGAAGCCGGTGGCCGCGAGCAGCAGACCGATCGGGAGTGACCCCGAGAAGACGGCCTCGGGTGAGAAGGCGCCGAGGTCGTAGCCGGTCTGCACGAGCACCGAGACGTCGAAGACCACGAGCATCAGCACCTCGAGGACGAGGGCGACGCCGAGGACCTTCGACGAGAAGTCGACGCCGGTGCGTGCCATGACGAAGCACACGACGATCGACAGCAGACCCCACAGGTACCAGTGCATGTCGAAGCCCGTCAGCCCCGCGATGATCGACTGCATGAAGAAGCCGCTCGTGCCGATCGTGCCGACGACGAAGAAGTTGTAGCCGAGTGTTGCGATCAGACCCGCGATGAGCCCGCCGGTGCGCCCGAGGCCCTTCACGACGAAGGCGTAGAAACCGCCCGCGTTGACCAGCTGCTTCGACATCTGCGCGTAGCCCACGGCGAACAGCAGCAGGATCACGGCGATGATCAGGAACGATGCGGGCGTGCCTCCGCCGTTGCCGAGAGCGATCGCGAGCGATGCGACGACGACGATGCCGGTCAGCGGCGCGACGGCCGCGAGGACGAGGAAGACGATGCCGGCGACGCCCAGGGCGCCGCGCTGCAACGCGGTGGAGGAGCCGGCGGTGGTCGAGTCGGTCATGGCAGTCCTTCGGGTTCGGATTCCGAGCGGGCGTCAGCGTCCGCTGCAGTGATCTTGCTCCCGCCGCGCCCGCCCGACTTGACCGCCGGTGAGGGGGCCTGTTGCGTCCGCGCAGGGACGGATGCCGCGCGCCGACGGCGCGCACAGGATGGCGGCATGGACCTTCAGCTGAGCTCTCGCCGCGCCGTCGTCACCTTGGTCGCCGACGGGATAGACCGCGTTGCGATGCCGGTCGGACGCCCCGACGGTCGTGGTCGTCGCGAAAGATTCCGCGCCCCTGGCCACCGCGGGTCGTCGACCTCAGTGGCGCAGACCGTCGACGTGCCCACGATCGCGCCCGATGGCGCCGGGATGCGACTCAGCGCGCCGCGCGGCACTCGCTGGGCGAGAATCCGAACGCCGACTTGAAGGTGCGGCTGAAGTGCGCGGCATCCGGGAAGCCCCAGCGCGCGCCGATCGCCGACACCGACTGATCGGTGAGCAGAGGATCGGTCAGCTCGCGGCGGCAGCGCTCGAGGCGGCGCGTGCGGATGAGCGCGGCGACCGTGGTGCCCTGCCCCTGGAAGAGCGTGTGCAGATGCCGCGTCGAGATGTAGTGGGCGGCGGCAATGGTTCCGGGGCCGAGATCGGGCGCGGCGAGGTGGGTGTCGATGTGCTGCTCGACGCGGCGCCGGAGGGCGGCGTGCGGGTCGCTCGCCGCGACATCGGCGCCGAGTTCGTGCGCGTAGACGGTGGTCAGCAGGTCGAGCGCGGTGTGCACGAGCCGCGACCCCGAGGGACTCGCGACCTGGTCGAGGTGGGTTCCGAGCTGCGCGAGGAAGGGGGCGACGACACCGCCGAGTCCACCGTCGCCCGGCACGCGCACGGCGGTCAGCTGTGACAGGGCCGACGACGGCAGGGGCAGGGCGCTCGGCGCGAACATGGTCACGATCGTGCGGAAGTCGCCGCTGAACGTCAGCGTGTACGGGCGGGAGGTGTCGTAGACGGCGAAGTCTCCGGGGCGCAGGAGCGCTTCGCGGCCGTCCTGCACCAGAAGGCCGGTGCCGGCCAGCATGAGGCTCATCTTCACGGCGGGACCATCGGCGCGGGCGATCAGGTCGGGCGTGCGCTCGACCACGTGCGCCGAGGCGGCGACGGTACTGACGTGGATGCCGTCGGCCGACGCCGCGCGGATGCTGCCGCGGAAGCGGTCGGGGTCGGCGGCGGTGACGTGCAGCGGTACGAAGCTGTCGTCGACCGCTGCGCGGAACGCGGTCAGGTCGGCCGCGTGGATGGCCGTGACGCCCGATCGGGGGCGGGTGGTGACGATCGACATGGGAGACCTCCTCGTTTCCCTCGACATTCGGCTCCCACGTCATTTTTATCCGACGCTTGTAGAGCCAAAGTTTCCCGAATATTACCTCTCTGTGTCGTCAGTCGCGAGTGCCATCTCAGCGAAGCATGTCGACGAGCGCGTCGACGGTGGCGCGCATGCGCTGTTCGCGCGCGGTCTCGGGCAGCAGGATGCCGATGGCCTGCATGCCGTTGACCGCGTGCAGGATCGCGTCGCTCACGGCCTGCACGTCGAGTCCGTCGCGCACCTCGCCCTGGGCCTGCGCTTCGGCGACCATCTCGGCGAACGCCGCTTGCCACTCGCGCATGAGCCCGCGGAACATCTCGGCCAGAGCCGGATCGGCGGCGGCGTACTCGAGGAAGGCGATGACGATCCGCGCCTCGAGCGAGCGTTCTTCATCGATCGGCGCCGCCTCGAGCAGGAAGGCCCGCAGGGCCGCGAGGCCGGTGTCGCCCGTGCGCGCGCGCCCCTGCTCGAAGCGCGCGGTCGTCGCCGCGAAGACGTGCGCGAAGGCCGCCGTCAGGATCGCGCTCTTGTCGGGGAAGTAGTGCGTGACGCTGCCGTTGGCCAGACCCAGCTCGCGTGCGAGCTCGCGCATCGTCGTGGCCTCGATACCGCGCTCGGCGATCAGGCGCCACGTCGCCTGCACGATCTCGTGTCGGCGGGCCTCGTGATCCACGCGTCGGGGCACTCGCGTCCTTTCGTCTCGGCGACCGTCCGACCTTACCCGGGCAGCGGCGCGGGCTCCGACGTGAACGCCGACGCCGCGGCATCCGGAATCCGGAGCGCACCGCGCGGGTGCGGGCGGATCAGGATGCCGCGGCGCGGCCCCGCGAGACGGTCAGTGCCCGCAGTGGCAGGCGTCGCCCCCGCCGCAGCAGGACCCGCCGCCCTCCGCGTGCGCCTGCGACGACTCGGGCAGGTCGAGCGCGGGATTGCGGTCGAGGAAGCCGTAGGGCTTGAGCCAGAATCCGGCGTAGTCGACCGGCATGATCGGCCAGTCCTCGGGGCGCGGCACGTGGGTGAGGCCGAACGTGTGCCACAGCACGAGGTCGGCGCCGTCGATGGAGCGGTCGTCGGCCGTGTAGGCGGGCAGGCCCGCCCCGCCGGCGTGCGCGTTCGGGAAGCGGCCGGCGGGCCAGCGTTCCTCGGGGTCGTAGGCGGTGCCCCACAGGTGCTTGGTGGCGAAGGCCGCGCGTGCGGCGACCGTGGAAGCCGGGTCCGCCATCAGCAGAGCCGTCGGCTCCGGGATGAGGTGGTACGCCGTCGGCTTGCCGACGTGGTTGGTGCGCGTGGTCGACTGCACCTCCCACACGCGCGCGACCGAGGTGTCGGCCTCGCGCTGCGCCTCCTGCTCGGTGCGCAGCGGTGTGTGCGACCACGTGAAGGCGTTGCCGAAGGGGTTGTCCTCGCCCATCGGGATGCGCACGGCATCCACCTCGAACAACCGGTTCTCGTCGCCGTCGATCGCCATGTCGAGGCGCGCCGAGAACAGGTGCTGGTGCACGGGCGCGAACACGCCGGGGGCGATCTCGGGCGCGTGGCGGTTGGTCGAGCCGGGCACGCCGCCGCCGACGAACACGATGCCGGTGGCCTTGGCCTCGACCTGGATCGACCCGTCGAGGTAGAAGTACCAGAAGAAGCCGTAGTCGTAGTTGCCGATCGTGGCGAAGTACGACACCACGAGACGTCGCGACCGCCGCACGTGCGAGCCGACCGGACCGGGCTCGGTGTGCTTCCAGAGCACGCCGTAGTCCTCCTCGTGCATGCAGACCGCGTTCGGGATGCGCATGGCGTGCCCGTGGTCGTCGGCGACGTGGCCGTCGAAGTAGTGGATGACGCCGAGGCAGTCGCATCCGAGTTCGAGGTGGTTGGCGTTCTTGCCGAGCAGGTACTCGCCGGCGTCGAAGTAGCTGATCCAGAACCGGGTGTTGCTCGTGTCGCCGTAGGGCACGACCATCTCGGGCACGCTCGCGCGCGAGAGCACCGGGCGGTCGTCGAAGCGCACGTCGTGCAGCACGAGTCCCTCGCGGGCGTTGAAGTCGACGCGCAGCGTCCAGTTCTCCCACTGCACGTGCGAGCCCTCGACGTGGAAGCTCGGGCCCTCGGGCTGGGTGATCTCGATCGGCTTGAGCGTCGTGCGTGCGGGGCCGGTGGCCGCGGGGTCGTACCGCCCGCTGCCGGCGGGGACGGGCACGTCGCCCTCGTCTTCGATGCCGATCACGCGGTTCGCGGTGAGGTCGATGTGCACGATGAGCCCCTCGACGGGGTGCGCCCAGGCGATGTCGTCCTCGCTGTCGCGCAGGAACGTCAGCGACCGGATGACGCGGCGCCCGACCTCGTTCTCGCGCCCGACGAAGCCGGGGGCCAGGGGCGAGCAGAACGCGAGGTCGATGCGGTCGGCGAGGCCGCGGCGCTGCATCGCGGCGCGCCACTGGGGCGAGGCCTTGGCCAGCTCGGCGGCGCGCTCGTACTCCTCGAAGAGGTACTGCGGCTGGCCGTAGGGCGAGGTGTCGGCGGGGTAGCTGCGGCTCTGCACCACCACGCCCGCGCTGATCGACACGATGGCCTCGGTCACCTCGCCGGTCGCGGTGTCGAGCAGGGTGACGTCGGCGCGGCGGTCGATCGGGTCTCCCGGATGCCACGAGGCCACGGCCTTCTTGTCGGGCTCGGCGGGCAGCAGCATGGGCACGCGCACGCTCTCGCCGAGCAGCCCCGCGGCCACGAGGATGTCGCGCGTGCGCTCGATCTCCTCCGCGGCGAGGGGGTCGAGGGGGTGGACGGCGGGACCGGTGCCCGGGGCGCGTCCCCGCGGGACAGCGGCGTCCGCCGCGCGCTCGAGGTCGGGGTTCTCCATCGCCTGGTCGGGGACGGCGTGTGCGTGATCGTGCATGGTGGGGCCTCCGGCATCCACTCTCACCCGGCCGTGTCCTCGCGCGTTGACTGCCCGCGCACACCGGATGTCAGCGCGCGCGGGCCCTCGCCTCGCGCGGGCCCTCGCCTCGCGCGGGCCCTCGCGTCACGCGTGAGGGGTCGATCTTCGTCGCTTCGGGTCGTGCCAGGCGACAAGAATTGACCCCTCACGCGGGGAGGCGGGAGCCGGGACGCGCGTTGGGAGGCGGGAGCCGGGACGGGTCAGAGCGCCTGGCGGATCGCCGCCGCGGCGGCCGTCAGGCGGGCGGCGATGGCGGCATCGTCGGCATCCGCCGCGACGTGGACCGCCGCGATCGCCGCGGGCTCGCGCCCCTGCACGGCCAGCGGCACCGCCACCGCGCGCAGCGACGGCACCACCTCGTCGTGGCTGACCGCCCACCCGCGCTCCGCGGCATCCGCGACCTCGGCGGCGAGACGGGCGTCGACGTCGTCGGGCCAGCGCCGCGGCGGGAGCTGGGCGAGGATCGCGCGTCCGGGCGCGCCCCGGGTCACCGGATGCCGTGCCCCCGGCCGCTGCGCCACGGCGGTCACCGCGTGCCGCGGTTCGACGCTCGCGAGCGTCACGCATTCATCGTGGTCCAGCACGACGAGGAAGCACGTCATGCCCAGGTCGTTGGCTGCGGCCGTGAGCTCCGGCAGGGCCTCGGCCTGCAGGTCGGCGGCCACGCCCGCGGCCAGTGCGGCGAGGCCCGTTCCCAGGCGCACCGCGCCCGCGGCATCCCTCGTCACGAGCCCGTGGTCTTCGAGCGTGCGCAACAGCCGATAGGCGACCGATCGATGCAGCTCGACACGAGCGGCGAGGTCGTCGATCGTCAGCGGCGCGCGGGCGTCAGCGAGTTCTTCGAGCAGACGGATGCCGCGGCTCAACGTCTGCGACGCGGGCGGCGCATCTTGCCGAGGGGGCATGGGTCGGCTAACCTCTCGTTCGATAGCGGAACGGTGTGTTCGAATATAGAACATGCCACCTTTCGCGGCAAGCCCGACATCGACGTCAGGAGAAACGATGCAGTTCCATCACCACGGTTACGTCTCGGGTGACCCGCGCGTGCAGAACGCCGCCGGTACCGGGCTCGACCGCCCGACCGAGCTGCCCGACGACGTCGACGTGCTCATCGTCGGGTCGGGCCCGGCGGGCATGCTGCTCGCCGCGCAGCTGTCGCAGTTCCCGCAGCTCACCACCCGTCTCATCGAGAAGCGCGACGGGCGCCTCGCGCTCGGTCAGGCCGACGGCATCCAGCCGCGCAGCGTCGAGACCTTCCAGGCGTTCGGCTTCGCCGACCGCATCACCGCCGAGGCCTACAACATCGGCTGGATGAACTTCTGGGCCCCCGACCCCGACGACCCGCAGCGCATCATCCGCACGGCCCGCACCGAGGACTACGGCTACAAGATCAGCGAGTTCCCGCACCTGATCGTGAACCAGGCGCGCGTGCTCGACTACTTCGCCGAGGCCGCCGCCCACGGACCCGCGCGCATCGCACCCGATTACGGGGTGGAGTTCGCGGGGCTCATCGTCGGCGCCGACGACGTCGAGGTGCGCGTGCGCACGGCGTCGGGGGAGCGCACGATCCGCGCGAAGTACGTGGTCGGCTGCGATGGTGCGCGCAGCGGTGTGCGCCAGGCGATCGGCCGTACGCACGTAGGGGCGGCCGCCCGCCACGCCTGGGGCGTGATGGACGTGCTCGTCGAGACGGACTTCCCCGACTGGCGCATCAAGTGCGCGATCAATGCGGCGGCCGGCAACATCCTGCACATCCCGCGCGAGGGCGGGTACCTCAGCCGCATGTACATCGACCTCGGCGAGGTGGCGGAGGACGACGACCACCGCGTGCGCCAGACCCCGATCGAGGAGGTGATCGCCCGGGCGAACGAGATCCTGCACCCTTACACGATCGACGTGATGCAGGTCGCCTGGCACAGCGTCTACGAGGTGGGTCACCGGGTGACCGACCAGTTCGTCGACGACCTCGACCACCCCCGCGTCTTCCTCACCGGAGATGCCTGCCACACCCACAGCGCCAAGGCGGGCCAGGGCATGAACGTCTCGATGCAGGACGGCTTCAACCTCGGCTGGAAGCTCGGGCACGTGCTCACCGGTCTCGCCCCCGCCGAACTGCTGCGCACCTACGACGCCGAGCGCCGCCCCGTCGCCCAGCAGCTCATCGATTTCGACCGCGAGTGGTCGTCGCTGATGGCCCGCAAGCCCGGCGAGATCACCGACCCCGACGAGCTCGCGACCTATTATCTCGCCACCGCCGAGTTCCCCTCCGGTTTCGGCACGCATTACGCCCCGTCGCGGATCGTCGCGGCGGATGCGGCGCAGGAGCTGGCATCCGGATTCCCCGTCGGCAAGCGTTTCCAGAGCGTCGAGGTCGTGCGGGTGTGCGACGGCAACCCCGTGCACCTCGGTCACCACGCGCGCGCGGACGGGCGCTGGCGGATCTACGCCTTCGCGGATGCCGCGGGCTCGGCGCTGGCGGCGTGGGCGTCGCAAGCGCACGCGATCGTCGAGCGATTCACCCCCGCCGGTGCCGACCTCGACGCGGTCTTCGACGTCAAGGCGATCTACCCGGGGCGCTGGGAGGACGTCGTCGACGTGCCGTCGCTGTTCCGCCCCCGCTCGGGACCGCTCGGCCTGACCGACCTCGAGAAGGTGTTCGCCGCCGCGCCGTCGGCGTGGACCCGCAGCGACATCTTCGCCGAGCGCGGTATCGGCGCGGAGGGGGCCGTGGTGATCGTGCGCCCCGACCAGTACGTCGCCCACGTGCTGCCGCTGACCGATCCGGCCGGCCTCGAGCGGTTCCTCGCCGCGACGGTGACGCCGCACGCGGGATCCGCCGAGCCGGCGGCTGCGCGCGTCGCGGCCGACTCCGTCCCCTCGCGATAAACGCTTCCACGAGTGAGAAACGCCGGCACGCGCCGTGTCTCGCTCGGAAGGGCGTTTATCGGGCGGCGGAGAGGGGCCTGGCCCCGGCTCCGGGTCCAACGCTGCGGCCGGCTCTGTCCCCTCGCGATAAACGCTTCCACGAGTGAGAAACGCCGGCACGCGCCGTGTCTCGCTCGAAAGGGCGTTTATCGGGCGGCGGAGAGGGGCCTGGCCCCGGCGCTGCCCCCGGCTCCGGCGCTGCCCTCGGCTCCGGCTCGGGCCAGCCCCGGCACGAGCACCGCCGCGCTGGCCGCTACGGCGATCGCGCTGGCCGGCTTGTACGCAACGTATATCGGCGCACGCCCGTGTGCTGAGAAGAATGGGCGAGGAACCCCCGCCCCGATCCAGGAGAACCCATGACTGATTCGCGCGAGAGCGAGCTGCTGGCATCCGTCCCCACCGGCCTGCTGATCAACGGCGAGTGGCGCGCGGCCGGCGGCGGCAAGACGGTCGCCGTCAACGACCCCGCCACCGGCGACGTGCTCCTCGAGATCGCCGACGCCACTGTCGACGACGGCGTCGCCGCCATGGATGCCGCGGCCGACGCGTTCCCGTCGTGGGCGGCGACCCCGTCACGGGAGCGCGCCGAGATCCTCCGCCGTGCGTTCGATCTGCTGCAGGAGCGCAAGGAAGACGTCGCGCTGCTGATGACCCTCGAGATGGGCAAGCCCCTCGCCGAGGCGCGCGGCGAGGTCGGGTACGGCGGGGAGTTCCTGCGCTGGTTCAGCGAGGTCACCGCCCACACCCAGGGCCGCTACGGCGCGAACCCCGAGGGCACCGGCCGCATGATCGTCTCGCAGCACCCGGTCGGACCGTGCTACCTCATCACGCCGTGGAACTTCCCCCTGGCGATGGCCACCCGCAAGATCGCGCCCGCGCTCGCCGCCGGCTGCACGGTCGTGATCAAGCCCGCGACCCTCACCCCGCTGACGACGCTGTTCTTCGCGCAGATCCTGCAAGAGGCCGGCGTGCCCGCGGGCGTCGTCAACGTCGTGACCACCACGAACACCGGCCCGGTCTCGGAGCGCATCATCTCCGACCCGCGCCTGCGCAAGCTCTCGTTCACCGGCTCGACCCCCGTGGGCGTGAAGCTGCTGCAGCAGGCGGCACCCGGCGTGTTGCGCACCTCGATGGAGCTCGGTGGCAACGCGCCCTTCGTCGTGTTCGACGACGCCGACCTCGACAAGGCGGTCGAGGGCGCGATGCTGGCGAAGTTCCGCAACATCGGCCAGGCCTGCACCGCCGCCAACCGCTTCATCGTGCAGCGCGGCGTGGTCGAGGAGTTCACCCGCCGCGTCACCGAACGCGTGCAGGCAATGAAGATCGGCCGCGGCACCGAAGAGGGCGTGCAGATCGGCCCGCTCATCGACGACCGCGCCGTCGACAAGGCCAAGACCCTCGTGGGGGATGCCGTCGAGCGCGGTGCGACCGTCACCATCGGCGGGTCGCCCGTGGAGGGTCCGGGAACGTTCTTCGAGCCGACCGTCGTGTCGGACGTGCAGCCGGGGAGCGACATCCTCCGCGAGGAGATCTTCGGACCGGTGCTCGCCGTCATCCCGTTCGACGACGAGGACGACGCCGTGCGCCTCGCCAACGACACCGAGTACGGCCTCGTCTCGTACGTCTTCACCGAGTCGCTCGCGCGCGGTCAGCGCATGATCGACAAGCTCGAGACCGGGATGATGGGGCTCAACGTCGGTGTCGTCTCGAACGCCGCGGCGCCTTTCGGTGGCTGGAAGCAGTCGGGCCTGGGCCGCGAGGGCGGCGACGAGGGCATCCACGAGTACCTGCAGACGAAGTACACGCTGACGGCCAACCCCTACGCCTGAATCACCGGATGCCACGGCCCCGCGCCTTCTCGAGCGTCGGGGCCGTGGCATCCGTCGTCCCATCCGCTCTCCGCGTGAGTCGCCGAGCTTTGTCGCTTGCGAGCCTCCCGAAGCGACAAATCTTGGCGCCTCGCGCGTGCGATGCCCGGCACTCAGCCGTCCGCGTGCCGGTCCAAGAAGGCGAACACCTCGGCGTCGTCGACACCGGGGAACATGCCACGCGGGAGCGGCGAGAACATGTGCCGGTGCACGCGGGCGCTCGGCCAGGCTTTCCCCTTCCAGCGTTCGGCGGCCTCGGTGTCGGGGCGGCGGCAGCACGACTCGTCGGGGCAGTGCGACACCCCGCGCTTCGTCGTCTCGCGTCCGCGGAACCATCGCGCGTCGTCGAAGGGCACCCCGACGGTGATCGAGAAGTCGCCGTCGCTGGTCGTGCCGGTCTGCGTCGAGCACCAGAAGGTGCCGGTGGGGGTGTCGGTGTACTGGTAGTGCTCGGTGGTGCGGTTGTGCTCGGCGAACGCCGACCGCGCCGAGAACTTCTTGCAGACCACCTGTCCCTCGACCGATCCGGTGACATCGGTCGGCAGGGGGAGTCCGTCGTTCTCGTAGACGCGGGAGATCGCGCCGTCGCCGTCGACGCGCAGGAAGTGCAGATGGATGCCGAGGTGCGTCGTCATGAGGTTGGTCATGCGCATGGCCGCCGCCTCGTGCGTCACCCCGAAGGCGTCGCGGAAGTCCTCGACGGCGAGGTTGCGGTCCTTCTTTGCCTGCGTGAGGAAGGCGACCGAGCTCGTCTCGGGCATGAGGCAGCACGCGGCGTAATAGTTGATCTCGAGGCGCTGCTGCAAGAAGTCGGCGTAGTCGGTGGGCGGGCGATGCCCGAGCAGACGGTGCGCCATGGCCTGCAGGGCCATCGAGCGCAGGCCGTGCCCGCCGGGGATGGAGGCAGGGGGGAGATAGATGCGGCCGTTCTCGATGTCGGTGACCGAGCGGGCCGAATGCGGCAGGTCGCTGACGTAGATCAGTTCGAAGCCGAGCTGCTCCGCCATGATGCTGACCGTGCGGTGCGTGAGGGCGCCGGTCGCATGCCCGGCCGCCTTGAGCTGCTTCTCGGCGAGGCGTTCGATCTCGGGCAGGTGGTTCGACATGTCCCGCATCCTCAGACGCAACTCGGTGTTGGCGCGGCGGGCCTCCTCCGGGCTCGCGATGGTCTCGCGCTCGCGGCGCTGGAGTTCGCGGTGCAGTCCGAGCACGGCTTCGATCGTGTCGTCGCTCGTGCCCTTCGTGACCTTGACGGGAGGGATGCCGAGCTGCCGGAAGAACGGGCTGGTCTGCGCCCGGTCGAGTTCGATCTCGAGGGCCGCCCGTCGGTTGGGCGGTTCGGTCGACAGCAGCTCGGCGACCTCCGTCTCGGTCGCCCGGGCGATCTCCTGCAGGAGCGACAGCTTGGGTTCGCGCTTGCCGTTCTCGATGAGGCTCAGCTGACTGCCCGCCACTCCCACCAGTGCGCCCAGTTCGTCGAGCGTCAGACCTCGGGCGAGGCGATGATGCCGGATGCGATGGCCCAGGGTGGTGAGTTCGAAGGTCGACGCCATTCCTTGACCATATCGAAAGAATCGATGTTCTTACACCAAAATTCGCCGGAAAGTTGGTTTGCAAGGCTCCACCATGGAGGAACGACACCGAGTTTGCTCTCAACCGAGGAGAACGACATGGCTCTCGCCGACATCTTCAGCTCCACCCCGCGCACCGCCGCGCCCGCCGCTCGCACTCCCCGCCCCGGCTACGGAGTCCGTCCGGCCGTCGAGGGCCCGGGTCTCTCCGCCCTCACCGCGTGGGTCGACCAGGTCGCCGCGCTCACCCAGCCCGACCGCATCCACTGGGTCGACGGCTCGGCCGCCGAGAACGACGTGCTGCTGCGCGAGATGGTCGACGAGGGCAAGCTCATCAAACTCAACCCCGAGTGGCGTCCGGGTTCGTACCTGGCCCGCTCGCACCCCGGCGACGTCGCCCGCCTCGAGTCGCGCACCTACATCGCGTCCGAGAGCGAAGAGGATGCCGGTCCCACCAACAACTGGATCGCCCCGGCCGAGATCCGCCAGACGCTGAACGGTCTCTTCGAGGGATCCATGCGCGGACGCACGATGTACGTCGTGCCGTTCTCGATGGGCGCGGTCGGCGGTCCGCTGAGCCACATCGGCGTGCAGATCACCGACAGCGCCTACGCCGTGGCATCCATCGGCGTCATGACGCGGGTCGGCACGGCCGTGCTCTCGCAGATCGCCCAGGGCGCGCCGTGGGTGAAGACGGTCCACTCCGTCGGCGCTCCGCTCGCCCCGGGCGAGGCCGACGTCACCTGGCCCTGCAACGACGAGAAGTACATCGTGCACTTCCCCGACACCCTCGAGGTGTGGTCGTTCGGCTCGGGCTACGGCGGCAACGCGATCCTCGCCAAGAAGTGCTTCGCGCTGCGCATCGCCTCGGTCATCGGCCGCGACGAGGGGTGGCTCGCCGAGCACATGCTGCTCATCCGCGTCATCGACCCGAAGGGCAAGGCCTACCACGTGGCCGCGGCCTTCCCGTCGGCGTGCGGCAAGACCAACCTCGCGATGCTGCGTCCCACCATCCCCGGCTGGCGCGTCGAGACCCTCGGCGACGACATCACCTGGATCCGCCCCGGCGAAGACGGGCGCCTGTGGGCCATCAACCCCGAGGCCGGCTTCTTCGGCGTCGCCCCCGGCACCGGCGAGTCCACCAACGTCACCGCGATCGAGACGCTGTGGGGCAACACGATCTTCACGAACGTGGCCCTGCGCCCCGACGGCGACGTGTGGTGGGAGGGCCTGACCGACGAGGCGCCCCCGCACCTCATCGACTGGCAGGGCAACCCGTGGACGCCCGCGTCGGGCCGCCCGGCCGCGCACCCCAACTCCCGTTTCACGGTCGGTGCCGCGCAGTGCCCGCAGATCGCTGAGGACTGGGAGGCGCCGCAGGGCGTACCGCTCGACGTCATCCTGTTCGGTGGCCGTCGCGCCACGAACGTGCCGCTGGTCGTCGAGGCCACCGACTGGTCGCACGGCGTCTTCATCGGCTCGACGGTTTCTTCGGAGAAGACCGCCGCGCAGGAGGGAACGGTCGGCGAACTCCGCCGCGACCCGTTCGCGATGCTCCCGTTCTGCGGCTACAACATGGGCGACTACTTCGGCCACTGGCTGAGCGTCGGCCAGAAGCTGCGCTTCGACCGCGCGCCGCGCATCTTCCAGGTCAACTGGTTCCGCAAGGGCGACGACGGCCGCTTCCTGTGGCCCGGATTCGGCGACAACGCCCGCGTGATCGACTGGATCATCCGCCGCGTCGACGGACAGGTGGATGCCGTGGACAGCCCGATCGGACGCCTGCCCCGCGTCGAAGACCTGGAGCTTTCGGGCCTGGATCTGCCCGCGGCCGACCTCGACGAGCTCTTCTCGATCGACACGGCATCGTGGCTGGCCGAGGCCGATCTGACCGAGGAGTTCTACGACACCTTCGGCTCGCACCTGCCGGCCGCGCTGCGCGCCGAGCTCGCCGCTCTGCGCTACCGCCTGCAGCGGGCCTGATTCCGCTCGCTCCGCCCCGCCGATGCGCGGCGGCGGAGCGAGCGTCTCGACTCGACGCCCCTTCCGTTCTTGGCGCGCGGAGGGGGCGTCGTCCTGCCCCGCGGTGCCCGGCGCGTCCGGCGGGTCCGCCCCGCGGTGCCCGGCGCGGCCGGCGGGTTCGCCCCGCGGTGCCCGGCGCGGCCGGCGGGTTCGTTCCGCGCGGTCGTTGTGCGGCGCCGGGGTCGTGGTGCCGCCGCTCCGCGCGCCCCCGCCCGTGCGTTCGGGTGTCCCCGGCCGTGCGCCCGTGCGCCCTTCCCTCGCTGACTTGCGCCTTGTGCTCGCGGGAGGCGCTCTCCGCCGTGCACGCGGCGCAAGTCATCGGGGTGGGGCCGGGCCGTGGGCCGTAGCCGCGCGCATCCCCGGTGCCGTGTGCTCTTTCCTGGATGACTTTCGCCTTGTGGTCGCGCGAGGCGCCGTCCGCCGTGCACGCGGCGCGAGTCATCGGGGCCCCGCCGTGGGCGGTAGCCGCGCGCCGCGGCCCTGTGCCGTGCGCTCTCTCATCGCTGACTTGCGCCTTAAGCTCGCGCGAAGCGCCCTCCGCCGTGCACGCGGCGCAAGTCATCGGGGTGGGGCCGGGCTGTGGGCCGTAGCCGCGCGACCCGCACGGTGCCGTGTGCCCATTCAACGCTGACTTGCGCCTTGTGCTCGCGCGAGGCGCTTTCCGCCGTGCACGCGGCGCAAGTCATCGGGGTGGGGCCGGGCCGTGGGCCGTGGGCCATAGCCGCGCGCATCCCCGGTGCCGTGTGCCCTTTCCTGGATGACTTTCGCCTTGTGCTCGCGCGAGGCGCCGTAGGCCGTGCACGCGGCGCGAGTCATCGGGGTGGGCCCGGGCCGTGGGCCGTGGGCCGTAGCCGCGCGCCGCGGCCCTGTGCCGTGTGCCCATTCAACGCTGACTTGCGCCTTGTGCTCGCGCAAGGCGCCCTCCGCCGTGCACGCGGCGCGAGTCATCGGGGTGAGGCCCCACCGTGGGCGTGGGCGTGGGCGTGGGCCCGGGCCGTGGGCCCGGACGTGGCAGTGGGGAGCGGGGCCGGGCTGTCGGTGTGGCCGTCGGGCGCGGGCCCGGGCCATGGGCGCGCGCCGTGGGCGGTGAGCCGGCGCGGCGGTGACTTGCGGGAACGGTACCGCCACAGCCCCGTTTCGCGTGCACAAGGCCGAAGTCACCACCGGCGGAGCAACGGCGGAGCCCCGGAGGCGCGGAGAAGGGGCCTGCAGAAGGGGCGGGGGAGGGCCGAGAGCGTGGGCGCGGCCCCCGCGACGGCCCCGCCCGCGTCAGACCAGAAGCTGGTGCTTCGCGAGATCCCGGTACAGGGGAGTGGATGCCACGAGCTCGCTGTGCGTACCCTGACCGACGACGCGGCCGTCTTGCAGCACGACGATGAGGTCGCTGTCGACGACCGTCGAGAGCCGATGCGCGATCACGAGCAGCGTGCGGTCGGTCGCGACGGCGTCGATGGCCTCGCGCATGCGCTGTTCGTTGACGCCGTCGAGCGACGAGGTCGATTCGTCGAGGAGCAGCACCGGGGGAGCGGCCAGCAGCGCTCGCGCAATCGCCAGGCGCTGACGCTCGCCGCCCGACAGCATGACGCCGTCTTCGCCCACCGGCGCGTCGACGCCGAGCGGGTTGCGCTCGAGCACGTCGCCGAGGTTCACGGCGCGCAGCACCCGCTCGCAGTCGGCATCGGATGCCGTGGGGGAGGCGAGGCGCAGATTGTCGGCGATCGTGCCGGCGAGCGTGGGGGCGTCTTGCTCGACGTATCCGAAGCGTGCGCGCAGTTCGTCGCGCGACCGGTCGCGGGCGTCGACGCCGTCGATGAGGACGCTGCCGTCGGTGGGGTCGTAGAACCGCTCGACCAGCGAGAGGATCGTGCTCTTGCCCGCGCCCGACGGGCCGACCAGCGCGACCCGAGACCCGCGCGGAACGGTGAACGACACGCCCCGCAGCACCTCGTGATCGGTCTCGGCCGGCAGCTCGCCGGTGTCGAGATGCACGTCGGCCAGCACGGAGCGCGCTTCCTTCGCGGCGGCTTCGCGCGCCTTGACGACGTGGTCGGGGTAGCGGAACCGTACCTGACGGAACTCGATCGCCGCGGCATCCGTCGCCCGCGATCCGCGCGCCGTGACGGCGTCTCCGGTCGCGGCGGGTGCCTGCGGCTGTGAAACGGCACCGGCCGGCGTGCTCGCGCGCACCCGGTCGCCGTCGTCTTCGAGGGGCAGGTCGAGCACTTCCTGGATGCGGCCCAACGCGCCCAGCGCCTGGTTCACCGAGGTGATGGCCCCGATCGCCGAGGCGAGCGGCTGCACGAGCAGGAAGAGGAAGATCACGAACGTGACGAGAGAGGCGACGTCGATGGCGCCGGAAGCCACCCGATACCCGCCCACACCCAGCACGACCAGCAGCGACACCTGCAGGGCGACGAAGGCGATGGGCACGATCAGCGCCGACACGCGCGCGATGCGCACGCCCGCGGCGTACGCGGCAGTGGCGGTCTCGGTCACCGCCGCGATCTCGCGTTCGGTGGCGCCGGCGGCGCGGATGGTGCGGATGGAGCCCACCGCCCGCTCGACGCCCGACGACAGCTCGCCGACCTTCGCCTGCTGGACGGCGGATGCCGAGCGGATGCGCGTGCTCAGCAGCACGACCACCGCGAGCGAGGCGCCGACGACCACGATGATGAGCACGAGCAGCAGCGGGTCGATGAACGCCATGGCGATCACGGCACCGATGAGGATGAGCGCGTTGCCCACGGCATCCGCGAACCCCTGGGTGAGCACCGCGTAGAGCAAGGTCGTGTCGGTGCCGACCCGCGAGACGAGGTCGCCGGTGCGGCGGGCGTCGAACTCGCTGACGGGCAGGCGCAGGATGCGGGCGATCAGCCGCTTGCGCGACGAGTAGACCACCGCCGTGCCGGTGCGCTGCAGCAGGTAGTGCTGGAAGCCCGAGATGATCGACGACAGCACGACGAAGCCCACGAGCAACCACACCAGGGCCCCGAGCGGCACGGCGTTCTGCACCCGCGAGATGACCTCGCCCACGAGCAGCGGCTGCGCCAGCGTGGCGGCCGCGCCCAGCACGCTCAGCACCGCGACGACGGCGAGCGTGCGCTTGTGCTCGAGCAGGAAGGGCAGCAGCTGACGGAACGACGCGCGCGGGCCCTCGGGCACGCGGCGGCCGCGTCGACCGCGCGCGGGAGCGGGAGAAGACATGCAGACCTCGGGAAAGGAAATGGGGTTGCTTCGACCGTACCTCCCGTCGCTATGCGCGGGCCGCAGTGCACAACTCCTGCTGTGGCTGCACCGGCGCGGAGCGTCAGCGCCGGTCCGCAGCGTTGTGCAGGAGGTGTGCTCGCGCCGGCCCGGGCCGCGCAGGTGGAGGGGGGAGTCGGGGGGACAGGCGGCTGGTGCACACCTCCTGCCAGAAGCCCCCGAGCGCCCCGCCACCTCCCGCCCACGTCGCATTGAGCCCTGCGTCGCTGAGAACGACGGATGCCACGAGGCCCAGGCCCCGTGGCATCCGATGCTCTGCGACGAACCGCGTTACGGCGCGATCGCTCCGGCGGCGATGTTGTCGTCGTAGTCGACGTCTTTCGTCTCGGGCGAGAGCACGAGGGCGATGAGCGTCAGCACGCCCATGGCCGACAGGTACAGACCGACCAGCCACGGGTTGCCCTCGCCGGTGGCCCACAGCGCCACCGCGACGATCGGCGCGAGAGCGGCACCGAGGATCGACGAGACGTTGTACGAGATGGCCGACCCGGTGTAGCGGGTGTTCGTCGGGAACAACTCGGGCAGCACCGCACCCATGGGGCCGAAGGTCGCGCCCATCAGCAGGAAGCCGAACACGAGGAACGCCTGCACGAGTGCGCCGGTGAACTTCGGATCCGCGTGCGGCAGCAGGAACACCGAGAACGTCAGGCCGAACACGATGATCGCGATGGTCACGCCGATGAGCAGGCGCTTGCGCCCGATCGCATCGGCCACCGGGCCCGACAGCATGGTGAAGACGCCGAAGAACACCACGCCGATGATCTGCATGATGACGAAGTCGGTGTAGCCGAAGCCGAGCCCCGGCACGTAGGCGGCGGCGTCGAAGGCGGTGCCGGCCTTCTCGGCCGCGGCGGCGGCGCCCTCGATCGTCGGCTTGGTGCCGTACGAGAGCGTGAAGCTCGTCATCAGGTAGAACAGCACGTACGTCGCCAGCATGATGAACGTGCCGAGGATCAGCTGCTTCCAGTTGCGGCGCACGACCTCGCCGAGCGGGAACTTGCGGATGACACCGCTCTTCTCGGCCTTCGCGAACGACTCGCTCTCGACGAGCTTGAGGCGCACGTAGAGGCCGACGATGACCATCACGGCCGAGAACAGGAACGGCACGCGCCAGCCCCAGGCGAGGAACTCCGCCGAGCGCTGCGCGGTGCCGTCGGGGTGCGGCAGCGCGAAATTGATGACGAGGAACACCGTATTGGCGATGATGAAGCCGATGGGGGCGCCCAACTGCGGGAACGTGCCGAACAGGGCGCGCTTGCCCTTCGGGGCGTTCTCGGTCGCGACCAGTGCCGCACCCGACCACTCGCCGCCGAGGGCGAAGCCCTGCGCGAGGCGCATGATCAGCAGCAGCACGGCCGCCCAGACGCCGATCTCGTTGAACGTGGGCAGGCAGCCGATGAGGAAGGTGGCGACACCCATCGTGAGAAGGGATGCCACGAGCGTGGCCTTGCGACCGAAGCGGTCGCCGAAGTGGCCGAACACGATGGCGCCGAGGGGGCGCGCGACCATGGCGGCGCCGAAGACGCTGAACGACAGCAGCAGCGAGGTGGTGTCGTTGCCGGTGGGGAAGAACAGCACCGGGAAGACGAGCACCGCCGCGGTGGCGTAGGCGTAGAAGTCGTAGAACTCGATCGTCGTGCCGACCAGGCTCGCGGTGATGACACGCGAGCGTGGGTTGGCCGGGGCGACGGCGGAGCGGGTGGTGGGGGATGAGGAGGTCATGAGCGCCTGACGAGAGGGTCGAACGGTCGCGTCCGGGGTCGGACGCGGCGGTGTCGCGCGCGCTCGCGGGGGTGGGTGCGAGTGTGGAGGCGAAGAATCACCGGGACGTCCCCGCGTCAGGGGCGTCAGACCCTCCAGTCTATGCGTGCGCTGAGTGAACGCCGCACGTGTGCGCCCCTTTGTGAGAGGAGCGTTGGCGCGCCGGGGCGATCAGCGCCAGATGACCGCCAGCGCCGCGTTGAGCAGGGTCAGGATGCCGATGAGCCAGAAGATCGCGGAAGGCAGCGCGTCCGTGCGCTTCTGCCTCGCCGATCCGATGCCGAGCAGGGCGCCGATCACGAGCAGCACGACGAGCTTGATCGCGATCTTCGTGTAGTTCAGGTCGTGGTCGAGGCCCCAGGGAGCCGACAGCGCCAGGCCCGACAGCAGGGAGATCCCGAGGGCGGGGTTCATCAGCCGGGTGATGCGGTTGCGGCGCGCCACCGCCTCGACGACCCACGCGCCGAACAGCACCGCGAAGCCGACGAGGTGCACGAGGATGACGACGTTGCGCAGGATCTCCATACGGGTCAGATTATGGATGCCGTGCCGCGGTCGCCAGCAAGGCGGGCCTCACCGTGGGTCTCGGCGCAGCCGCCACGATGAGGTCCCTGAGCCTGTCGAAGGGTCCGGCCCCCGCGGTGCCCCCGGTGGCTTCGACGGGCTCAGCCACCGAGATGAGGTCCCTGAGCCTGTCGAAGGGACCGGCCCCCGCGGTGCCCCCGGTGGCTTCGACGGGCTCAGCCGCCTCGGGCCTCCGAGCCCGCCCGGTCGACCGGGCTCAGCCGCGCAGCTCCCGCAAGACCAGAGCCGTGCGGATCGCCGCGTCGGCGGCCTCCTCGCCCTTGTCCTCCTTGGAGCCCTCGAGTCCCGCGCGGTCGAGACCCTGCTGCTCGTCGTCCAGCGTCAGCACGCCGAAACCGACGGGCTTGCCGGCGTCGAGCGCAACGCGCGTCAGGCCGTCGGTCGCCGCCGACGACACGAATTCGAAGTGCGGCGTCCCCCCGCGGATGATCACCCCGAGCGCCACCACGGCATCCGCCCCGCCCTCGAACGCCGCGCGAGCGGCGACCGGCAGCTCGAACGAACCGGGCACCCGCACGATGCGGTACGTCGCGCCCGTGGCATCCAGGATCCGCTTCGCCCCGGCGATGAGGCCGTTCGTGATGACCTCGTGCCACGTGCCGGCGATGACGACGATGTTCAGGTCGGAGGCGTCGACGCCCCCGGTCTCGGGTGCTCCACTGCCGGCCATCAGGCGCTCTCTTCCTTCATGTGCGCGAGCGCGTCGCGCAGGTCGTCCTCGGCGATGACGTGCCCCATGCGGTCACGCTTGGTCTCGAGGTACTGGTGGTTGTTGGGGCCGACGCCGACCAGCAGGGGCACCTGCTCGACGACGTCGAGGCCGAAGCCGCGCAGCTGCGCGACCTTGTCGGTGTTGTTCGTCAGCAGGCGCACCTTCTCGACCCCCAGGTCGGCGAGGATGCCGGCGGCCGCGGCGTAATCGCGGGCATCGGCGGGCAGACCCAGGGCCAGGTTGGCATCCACCGTGTCGAGTCCCCGCTCCTGCAGGTTGTACGCGCGCAGCTTGTTGATGAGGCCGATGCCGCGCCCCTCATGGCCGCGCATGTAGATGACGATGCCGCCGTCGCGGTCGATGGTGTCGAGCGCGGCGTCGAGCTGGGGGCCGCACTCGCACTTCAGCGATCCGAAGGCTTCGCCCGTCAGGCACTCGGAGTGCACGCGCACCAGCGGTGCCGGCTCGAGGAGGTCGCCCGAGACGACGGCGAGGTGGTCGGTGCCGGTGACGCGGTCCTTGTACGCCAGGAAGCGGAACGTGCCGTGCGAGGTGGGCACGTTCGACTCGGCGCGCAGGCTCACGCGGCGCCGGGCGGGCGCGGCCGTGGGCGAGGGATCGATCTCGTTCAGGTGGGCGATGAGCTGCTCGATCGTGATGACCGGGATGCCGTCGCGCTCACCGAGCTCGAACAGTCCGGGCAGGCGCATCATGCTGCCGTCCTCGGCAACGACCTCGGCGATCGCGCCGACCGGTTCGAGTCCGGCCAGGCGCATGAGGTCGACGGCCGCCTCGGTGTGCCCCGCACGTTCGCGGACGCCGCCGTCGACGGCGCGCAGCGGGAGCACGTGTCCGGGGCGGATGACGCTGGTCGGCACCGACTCCGGGTCGGCGAGCACGTTGAGCGTGCGCGCGCGGTCGGCGGCGCTGATGCCGGTGGTCACACCCGACGCGGCGTCGACGCTCACGGTGTACGCGGTGCCTCGCGCGTCCTCGTTGACCTCGACCATCGGGGGGAGGTCGAGCCGGTCGGCCCACTCGGCGGGCATGGGGGCGCAGACGTATCCGCTCGACCAGCGGACCGTCCAGGCCAGCCACTCGGGGGTGGCGAGCTGGGCCGAGATGATGACGTCGCCCTCGTTCTCACGGTTCTCGTCGTCGGCGACCAGGATCGGGCGTCCCTGACGAAGGGCTTCGAGGGCCTCGGGGATGGTGGACAGGCTCATGCGGAGCCCCTCTCGGTCGTTGCGGCGGATGCCGCGGGGTTCTCTTCGGTGCCGCGGGTCTCGGTGGCGGGCGTGCGGAAGGCGAGCATGCGCTGCACGTGGCGCGCGAGGATGTCGGTCTCGAGGTTCACCGGCCGTCCGGCCTCGGCGGTACCCAGCGTCGTCGCCGTGAGTGTCTCGGGGATCAGCGACACCTCGAGCCACGGCTCGGGGTCGCCTGCGGGGCTGACCGCGCTGACGGTGAGCGAGACGCCGTCGATCGCGATCGACCCCTTGTCGACGACGAGCGGGGCGAGATGGCTCGGGATGCCGACCCGCACGACGCTCCACTGTGCGCCTGGGCGCACCTCGCGCACGGTCCCCGTGCCGTCGATGTGGCCCTGCACGATGTGTCCGCCGAGCCGGCCATGGGCGGCGGTGGCCCGCTCGAGGTTGACCGCGCGGCCGGGCGCCACGTCGGCGAGCGTCGACATGTCGAGAGTCTGCTTCATCACGTCGGCGGTGAACCAGTCCTCGCCGCGGTCGACCACGGTCAGGCACACCCCGCTGACCGAGATCGAGTCGCCGTGACCGGCGTCCGACACCGCGACGGGGGCCGTGACGGTGACCCGGACGCCGTCGCCCGAAGGCTCCACGGCGGTGATCGAGCCGATCTCTTCGACGATTCCGGTGAACATCAGGCGTCTCCTCTGTTGTCGCTGGCGGGCGCGGGCGCGGTGAACGCGGGCTCGGCGGTGGCGGGCTCGGTGGCGGCGGGCTCGGTTGCCGCCGGTTGCGCCGCCGGGCGAGCCGCAGCCCGTGGCGTGGGTGCGCCGGGGGCCGCAGCCCGGGGCGTGGGTTCACCGGGGTCCGCCACCCGTGGCGTGGGTGCGCCGGGGGCCGCCGCGGGACGGGCGACGAACAGCGTGTCGTCGCCGAGCTGCTGGATGGATGCCACGGTCAGCCGCCGCGCGTCCGCGATGCTCGCGACGCCGATGTCGCCGAGGGCGAGGCGCGAGCCGCCGAGAAGCACGGGGGCCACATAGACGAGCAGCTCGTCGGCGAGCCCCTCGCGCAGGAACGCACTCGCGAGGGTGGGGCCGCCCTCGACGAAGACGCGCTGCAGGCCCCGCGCGGCGAGGTCGGTGAGCACGGCGTGCAGGTCATGCGTCGCGTAGAAGAGGGGCTCGCGCGGATGGCGGCGCACAGCGGCATCCGGGGCCGTGTCGCTCTCGCCGATGACGACGGGCACGGGCTGCGCCTCGAGCAACGAACCGTCGGCGGCGCGCGCGGTCAGCGCGGGGTCATCGCTGCGAACTGTGCCGGTCCCCGCGATGATCGCGTCGGCCTCGGCGCGGCGCGCGTGCACGTCGCGGCGGGCGGCGGGTCCGGTGATCCACTGGCTGGTGCCGTCATCGGCCGCGGCGCGACCGTCGAGGCTCTGCGCCCACTTGACGGTGACGTGGGGGCGGCCGGTGCGCTGGAGGGCGGCCCAGTCGTGGACGAGGGCCGCCGCTTCCGACGCGGCGAGACCCGCTTCGACGTCGACGCCCGCAGCGCGCAGGCGCTCCGCCCCGCCCGCTGCGGCATCCGTGGGATCGTCGAGGGCGTAGACGACGCGGGCGACGCCGGCCTCGATGAGCGCGACGGCGCACGGTCCGGTGCGGCCGGTGTGATTGCACGGCTCCAGGGTGACGACCGCCGTGGTGCCTCGGGCTTCGCCGGGCGCGAGCTTCGACAGGGCGTCGACCTCGGCGTGCGGTGTGCCCGCGCCGCGATGGAACCCCTCCGCCAGCACGTCGCCGGCCGGAGAGAGGATGACCGCGCCGACCTGCGGGTTCAGCCCGCGCGGGCCGCGCCGGGCGAGCAGGAGCGCTCGCCGCATGGCGTCGATCTCGGCGGCGGATGCCATTTCCCTGTCCTTCCCGCGGTGTCGGGGCGGGACCAGCGGGAAGGCGCGACGCGCCGTCCGTGCTGCCTCCTATCCGGACTAGCGAGGGGGAACCCCCGCATCACCGTCGGTCCCGGATTTCCACCGGATCGGCCCCACCGCGTGACGCGGAGGGGTTCGCGGACTGTCACCGCCGGTTCGGATTCTCACCGACCCCGGAGCACGTTGTTGCACTTCTGAGTGTAGTGAACGTGGCGGTGGCGGTTTCATTCCCCGGAACGGGGCGAAACACGCGCGTTCGACGGGACCGGGGGTTTGCTCGCATGCGGGCGGGCGAGTCCGCGTGCCTGGTCGCGCCGCGCGGGCGGGCGTTCGTGCATGTCTTGTCGCGCCGCACGGGAGGGCGGGCGGGTGCGCTCGTGTCGTCGCGCCGCGCGGGCGGGCGGGCGTGCGGACGCCTCCCGCGACCGCAACGGCGGCGCAACCTATACCAAAGAATCCCGGACGCGTCACCTGGTCGAAACTTTTAGGCCCTATTCTTTTCGTCGGCGGGCTTTCCTATCATTCCGCCTTGAATTCTTCGCGAGGGTTGAGGGAATGGCTTTGAAGATTTTCCGTCCCGCGAGCGCGATGGTGGCCGTGGCCGCCGTTCTGCTCGCCGGTGTGGTCGGTGCGTCACCGGCGTCAGCAGCGACGCGCCCGGCGGGCGACTACGTCATCGGGCTCGCCGACGGCGTCGACGCGGCCGCGCTCGCGGCGCGCTACGGCGTCGACGTCGACGACCGGTACACGGCCGCACTGAACGGCTTCGCAGCGAGCCTGACGGCCGAAGAAGCGACGGCACTGGCCAACGACCGCCGCGTCAGCATCCTGGCGGCCGATGTCGAGGTCGAGGGCTTCGCGCAGATGGACACCCCCACCCCCAGGACCGTGCAGGCCGACAAGGCGCCGGTCAACGCGGGCGACGGTGTGCAGACGCCCTGGACCGGTCCTGCGGTCGCGGTGATCGACTCGGGCGTGAACCCCCACATCGACTACAACCTCGTCAAGGCGGTCAACTGCCTGGGCACCAGCGACGAGCGCGACGGCAACGGTCACGGCACCGGCGTCTCGGGGTACATCGCGGCTTACGACAATGATTTCGGCACGGTCGGTGTCGCCCCCGGCGCGCCCATCTATTCGGTTCGCGTGATGGATGCCAAGAACAAGGGCACGCTTTCTTCGGTGCTCTGCGGTGTCGACTGGGTCGTCGCGAATGCAGCGACCTACAACATCAAGGTCGCCAACATGAGCCTCGGATTCGAAGGCGTCGACGACGGCAACTGCGGCTACTCCAACAGCGACGCGCTTCACCAGTCCATCTGCCGCCTGACGTCGCAGGGTGTCGTCGTGGTCTCGGGTGCCGGAAACGGTGCCACCGACCTCGGACGCGTCCTCCCCGGCTCGTACGACGAGGTGCTGGTGGCGACGAACATGGCGGACTACGACGGCAAGCCCGGCGGACTGGCCGCGAGCACCTGCGGCCTCTCCACCAAGGACGACTCGCCCTGGCTGAACACGAACTACGCCGTCTCCGACGCCGACAAGGCCCACACGCTCGCCGCGCCCGGCACCTGCCCGTACACCACGCTGAAGGGCGACCGCTTCGGGTACATCCAGTCGGGCACGTCCATGGCGACCGCCGCCCTGAGTGGTGTCGTCCTGAACTGCTTCGCCACGGGGACCTGCTCCGGCATGACCACCCCGCAGGTCATCCAGCAGGTCATCGGTCAGGCGAAGGCAGCAGACGCGAAGGGTCACACCTGGTTCGGCAGCCCGTCGGCCGCCGGCTCCTCGCCGAGCAAGTACTACGGCTACCTCGCCACCGTCGCCCCCACGGGCTCCGGCCCGGCGCCGACCCCGACGCCGACTGCCACGCCGACGCCGACCGCATCGCCCACGCCCACCGCATCGCCGACCCCGACGCGCACGCCGACGCCGACTGCGACGCCGACTGCTTCGCCTACGCCGACGGCGTCGCCCACCCCGTCGAAGGACACGACCGCACCGACGACGTCGATCGTCAGCCCGACCACGGGCACGACGATCACCGGACGCGGCGACCTCGTCGCCTCGGCGAGCGACAACGTCGGTGTGACCGGTGTCAGCTTCTGGGCGGGCTCGACCAAGCTCGGTGATGCCGTGCGCGGCAGCGACGGACTCTGGCGCACCACGCTCGACGCCAGCCAGTACCCCAAGGGTCGCTACCAGATCCGCTCGCGCGCCGTGGATGCGGCCGGCAACATCGGGTGGAGCCCGATCGTGACGATCGCGGTCGGCTGACCCTCTGACGACAACGGCGGGTGACACTCCGGTGTCGCCCGCCGTTGTCGTTCCCGCGGCCGCGGTGCTTCGATCCGGTGGCGTCGGTGCGGATACCGGCACCTCTCGCGCGATGGCGGAGATGCCGGGCGCTTCGATCCGGCGGTGTCGCTGCGGATGCCGGCGTCTCTCCAGCGGTGACGGAGATGCCGGGCGCTTCGATCCGGCGGTGTCGCTGCGTGTATCGGCAGCTGTCCCGCGGTGGCGGGGATGCCAAGCGGATGACCGCGAGGTCTCCGGACCGCAATGGTGGTCTCGTCGCTGACCGGACGAAGTCTCCTGGAAGCTGGAACCGGTGGACAGCGTCGCCGCGCTACTTCAGCAGGCGCGACAACCGGCGGTCGGCGAGCAGCTTGCCGCCGGTCTGACACGTCGGGCAGTACTCGAGCGAGTTGTCGGCGAAGAAGACACTTCGCACCTCGTCGCCGCACACCGGGCACGCCTCGCCGCGCCGCCCGTGCACGCGCATGCCGCGGCGCTTGGCATCCTTCAGCTCCGCCGGCGGCTTGCCGCGGGCAGCCTCGATCGCTTCGGTGAGGGTGGTGGTCATCGCCGTGAAGAGGCGGTCGACCTCATCGTCGGTGAGGGTGGCGGCGAGGGCGTAGGGCGACATCTTCGCCGCGTGGAGGATATCGTCGGAGTAAGCGTTGCCCACGCCCGCGATGATCGACTGGTCGCGCAGCACGCCCTTGATCTGCGTGCGCCGACCGGTGAGCAGCGCGCCGAACTCCGCCCGGCCGAAATCGTCGTCGAGCGGGTCGGGTCCGAGGCGCGCGATGCCGGTCACCTCGGCCGGGTCGGTCACGGCGTACACGGCGAGCGACTTCTTCGTTCCCGCCTCGGTGAGGTCGAACCCCGAGCCGTCGTCGAAGCCCACCCGTAGGGCGATGGGCGTTTTGCCCGGCTTTATCAGCGTCGTGGGCAGCGCGTCGTACCACCGCAGCCAACCGGCCTTCGCCAGGTGGAACACGAGATGGATGCCGCCGTCGGTGGCGATGTCGACGAACTTGCCGTGCCGCTCGACGCCGGTCACCTGCGCGCCGACGAGATCGGTCAGGGGAGGGGAGTACGTCTTCAGGGCGTTGATGGCCGACACGGTGGCCTTGTCGACGCGCAGCCCCGCGAGGCGGCCCCGCAGGAACTCGACGAGCCCTTCGACCTCTGGCATCTCCGGCATGCGCCCATCGTGTCACGCCCCTCCGACATGGGACGAGGCCTTGCGTGGCGGCTGGTGCGTTCGGGGCAGAGTGGTGGTTCACCGTGCGGCCTGCAGAACGCCGTCGCAACACATACGTCGCACGCGACATAACGCAGGAATTCCATCCCAGTTCCCCCACGCGCGGGCCACGCGGCTGCCTGCGCGGCCCGCTTTTCCTGCGTCGTGTCCGGTTCCTCCCCGGGACCGCAATTCGTGGAGCAGTGCACGATTCCGGCCACGACGCACGGCGAGGAGGGGCGAGATCATTCATCGTCGTCCGATGGAGAACCAACACCCGCCGGCATTCCCGCTCGACACGGTCATGTCATACGCCGAACTGCGCGCGGCCGGGGCGACTCGTGCCGGTATTCGCGAAGCCCTGGCGACCGGGGCCCTGCGCCGTGCGCGGCGCGATGTCTACGTCGGCGGTGGAGTCCACGAAACCGTCGTCGCGGCTCAACGTGTCGGCGGTCGATTGGATTGCATCTCGGCCGTCGCGGCGGCCGGGGTCTTCGTTCTCGATCGCTCGAGCCTTTATGTACAGGTGGAGCCGACTCATTCGCGACTACGCTCGCCGACTTCGCGTCGCCGCAGCCTGACCGCCGCGTCGGACGTGGTCGTGCATTGGCGGCATAGTGAGCGGGGTGCCGCGCACTCGATTCCTCTCACGGAGGCATTGGCCGTCGCCGTCCGGTGCCAAGGGCGCAGAGCCTCGATCGCGATGCTCGACAATGCGCTGTACCAATGCCTCATCGATGAGGCCGACCTAGGGGATCTGTTCGCGGGCCTTCCCTCGAAGTACGCAGCTCTACGGCCGCTCCTCGACGGTCGCGCCGAGGCGGGCTCCGAGAGCATCGCGCGTTTGCTGCTCAAGAACCTGGGCTGTTCTGTGCAGGTGCAGGTGCAGATCGACGGCGTCGGCCGTGTGGATCTGCTCATAGACGGCTGGATCGTCGTCGAGTGCGACAGTCGAGCACACCATGCCGGGTGGGAGGCGCAGGAGCGGGATCGGCTGCGCGATCTTCTGCTGGCTGAGCGGGGGTATGTCGTCATCCGACCGACGGCGAGCATGATTTTCAGCGACCCGAAACTTTTGCGCCGTGCCGTGCATGGCCTCAGATCCTCCGCTGCCGTTCACCGCTGAGGACACGACACAGGAAACGTGTGCGGAGCGGTCTTCAGGGGTGCGGTCAGGGCCCACCGACCACCGGAATTCCTGCGTTGTGTCTCTCAGCGACCTTCAGCGGAGTCGGCGCTGTGACGTTTTCGGAGATGGGGTCACAGCTGCCGGCGCATACACAACGCAGGAGAGTGGCGACGTAGGACTGCCGTGCCATTTGACGGCGCCGCGAGAAGCGCGGTTTCCCTGCGTGATGTCGCCGCGGTAGAACGGCGACGCCCGCACGAACGGTCGGTCGTGCGGGCGTCGAGCGAGCAGGTCAGCCGCGGCGGAGCAGGCCGATGCGGTCGTAGACGTCGGCGAGGGTCTTCTCGGCGACGGATGCCGCCTTTTCGGCGTTCACGGCCAGCACGCGGTCGAGCTCGGCGGGGTCGGCCAGCAGCTCGAGGGCGCGCTCGCGCACCGGCTCGAACTCGTTCACGACGACCTCGGCGAGGCCCTTCTTGAAGTCGCCGTAGCCGCGACCGGCGTACTCGTCTTCGATGGCGGCGATGTCGCGACCGGTGAGGGCCGAGTAGATCACCAGCAGGTTCGAAACCCCCGGCTTCGCGTCACGGTCGAAGCGCACGGCGCCCTCGGAGTCGGTGACCGCGCGCATGATCTTCTTCGCGCTGACCTTGGGCTCGTCGAGCAGCCACAGCACGCCCGCGTCGGACTCCGCCGATTTCGACATCTTCGACGTGGGATTCTGCAGGTCGTAGATGCGGGCGGTCTCGCGCTGGATGACGGGCTTCGGCACGGTGAACGTCTCACCGAAGCGCTGGTTGAACCGCTCGGCGAGATCGCGCGTGAGCTCGATGTGCTGCTTCTGGTCGTCGCCGACGGGAACCACGTCGGTCTGATACAGCAGGATGTCGGCCGCCATGAGCACCGGGTAGGTGAAGAGGCCGACGTTGGTGGCATCCGTGCCGTACCGAGCTGACTTGTCCTTGAACTGGGTCATGCGGCCCGCCTCGCCGAAGCCGGTGAGGGTCGAGAGCACCCACTGCAGCTCCGCGTGCGCGGGCACATGCGACTGCACGTACAGCGTCGAACGGGACGGTTCGATACCGGCGGCGATGTACTGCGCGGCGGTGCGACGCGTCTTCTCGCGACGCTCGGCCGGGTCGCCCGGCTGCGTGAGGGCGTGCAGGTCGACGACGGAGAAGAAGGCGTCGTACTCGTCTTGCAGGTCGCGCCACTGCAGCAGGGCTCCGATGTAGTTGCCGATCTGGAGGCTGTCGGCGGAGGGCTGCATTCCGGAGTAGAGGCGCTGCTGAGTCACCCCTCGATCCTAGGCGTCGGCGCACAACCGCCGCGGCGCGCGGGCGCTGCGACAGGTGACGCGGGCGCTATGACGCGTGCACGCGGGCTCTGCGCCGGCCAGCGTTGTGTGAACACGGCACCGCTCGGGCGGCGACGCGAGAACGCGGGCGCCGCTCGGTCGCTGACGATACGTGAACGCTGGACGCGCCCGCGGGTCAGCGCCCGAGCGTGTAGTCGACGATGACGGGGGAGTGATCGCTCCAGCGGGTGTCGTACGACGGTGCTCGATCGACGCGGTAGTCGGTGACGCGCTCCGCGAGGGCAGGGGTGACGACGTGGTAGTCGATGCGCCAGCCCGAGTCGTTGTCGAACGCCTTGCCGCGCATCGACCACCACGTGTACGGACCCTCGACGTCGCCGGCGTGACGACGCCCCACGTCGACCCACCCGAGACCCGTGCCGGTGGAGCCGTCGACGCCCTCTACCTGCTCGCCGGCGGAACCGAAGAAGCGATCGAAGTACGCGCGCTCGCGGGGCAGGAAGCCGGCGTTCTTGCGATTGCCGCGCCAGTTCTTGATGTCGAGCTCGCGGTGGCCCACGTTGAGGTCGCCCATGACCACCGCGAGCTCGGTCGTCGCGCCGAGCTCGGTGAGGCGTTGCTCCATGGCATCGAGAAAGAGCCACTTCGCGTCTTGCTTGGGCGTATCGACCTCGCCGCTGTGCACGTAGGCGCTGATGACCGTGACGGTCTCACCGTCGATGTCGAAGTCGGTCTCGATCCAGCGGCCGGAGGCGTCGAGCGGCTCGGGACCGAGGTGGGTTCGCGTCTCGACACCGGGGAGGCGGCTGATGATCGCCACGCCCGCTCGGCCCTTCTGCAGCGACTCGTCGTTGACGATCTGCCATCCCGGCAGCGCCTCGGCAAGTTGCTCTGCGGTGGCCCGCACCTCTTGCAGGGCGACGATGTCGGCCCCGGAGGACTCGAGCCACTCGCTCATTCCCTTGCGGACGGCGGCACGGATGCCATTGACGTTGACGGAGACGATACGCACGGAACGAGCCACCCGACGAGCCTAACCGCGACCTCCGACATCGCTCCCGGCGCGGCCGCCCCGTCGTGGCATCCCTGCACGCCATCCATGCAACGGGCGGGCCGGGGCGGAGGTCATTCCGGGATCAGCGACGCGCGCCGCGGTGCCGGCACGTCGGCTTCGGCGCGGGCGAGCGTCTTCTCGGCGGCCGTGAGCCGCCGGCGTGCCCGCCAACGCCACGGCCAGCGCGCGAGGGCGAGTGCCTTCTCGGCCTCGCGCACGCCCACCTGCGCCGCGATCACCAGCGCCGCCTGCTCCATCGCACGGCGGTCTTCGGGGGAGCGCAACGGCACGTCGTTGTCGCCGGCCGCGACGGCGATCCACGCGGCCGAGACCAGGATGACGATGCCGATGAAGCGGAACCACAGCAGGAACCCGATGAGCACCGTGAACGTCGACAGCAGCGGATTGGTGGGGGTGTAGACGACGAGGAAGCCCGCTCCGACCTGCAGCAGCACCATGCCCGTGGCTCCGACGAGGGCACCGGGCCACGCGCGCCGCCACGACAGCGTCGTTCCCGTGAGGAAGCGGAACAGCGCGGCGAGGGCGACGGTGTTGATGCCGAAGGCGACGACGAGCGACACCGCCCGCGCCCCGAGGATCCACCCGGCCGTCTCGCGATCCCAGCCGATGAGGCTGAAGACGAGGTCGATCGCCCCGGTTGTCACGGTGCCCAGCAGAGCGCCGACCAGCAGCGAGACGCCGAAGAGCACCGACGCCAGGAAGTCGCGCGCCTTCAACATGACGTAGTTGCGCATGTCGAAGGGCAGCCCGAAGGTGTCGCGCACGGCGCGGCGGGTGAAGGTGACGAACCCGATGGCCGTCCAGATGACGACGACGACGGCGACGCTTCCGGTGATGGTGAGCAGGCTGCCGCTCTGCTGCGTCGCCTCCTCGACCTGTTCGGGTTTGACGAGACCGTTCTCGCTGATCAGGCCCGGGATGTAGCTGTTGACGATGCGGATGAGCCCCTCGACCGCCATGCGGCTCCCGCCGAGCCAGAGACCGACCGCCGCGAAGGCCAGGTACAGCGCCGAGAACACGGCGAACAGCGCCTGATAACTCATCCCCGCCGCCAGCAGGAAGCCGTTGTGCTGCAGGAAGTGGCGCCACACCCGGATCGGAAACCACTGCGCGATCCTCGCCGCACGGGCGATGGGCTGATCGAGGCGGTCGCGAACGGCGGACTGGGCCGCCTCGAACCGGGCGCGCAGCGGAGCCTCGTCGTCGCGGACCGCGGGCAGCGGGCGCGCGTCGTGGCTGGTCTCGGTCACCCGTCGAGCCTACTGAGTGGATGCCGCGCCGCTCGGCGCCTCTGCACAGCTCCGGCGGCGCTGGCATCAACGCCGAACGGCGGGGCACCGACCCTGCGACGAGCTCAGGGACAGGCGCACCCGCCGTTCGAGAGGGGAGGGGTCAGCGACCGCCGCGCAGCACGGCCTGCTTGACCTCGGCGATGGCCTTGGTGACCTCGATGCCGCGGGGGCACGCCTCGGTGCAGTTGAACGTCGTGCGGCAGCGCCACACACCCTCTTTGTCGTTGAGGATGTCGAGGCGCACGTCTCCGGCGTCGTCGCGCGAGTCGAAGATGAAGCGGTGCGCGTTGACGATCGCGGCGGGGCCGAAGTACTGCCCGTCGGTCCAGAAGACGGGGCACGACGAGGTGCACGCGGCGCACAGGATGCACTTGGTGGTGTCGTCGAAGACCTCGCGGTCGACGATCGACTGCACGCGCTCCTTGCCCGGCTCGGGCTTCGAGTTCGAGATGAGGAAGGGCTGCACCTCGCGGTAGGAGGCGAAGAACGGCTCCATGTCGACGATGAGGTCCTTCTCGAGCGGCAGACCCTTGATCGCCTCGACGTAGATCGGCTGCGAGATGTCGAGGTCTTTGATCAGCGTCTTGCAGGCCAGGCGGTTGCGGCCGTTGATGCGCATGGCATCCGATCCGCAGATGCCGTGGGCGCAAGAGCGGCGGAACGACAGCGAGCCGTCGACCTCCCACTTGATCTTGTGCAGCGCGTCGAGCACGCGGTCGGTGGAATACAGCTCCACGTCGTAGTCGACCCAGCGCGGCTCATCGTCGACCTCGGGGTCGAAGCGGCGGATGTTGAAGGTCACCAGGAACGACTGGATGCCGGTGTCTTCGGGGGTCTGCTCGACCTCGTCGGAGACGTCGACGTTCTCGAGAACGGTGGATGCCATCTCAGTACTTCCTCTCCAGCGGCGGGTAACGCAGTTCGCCCGCCTCGTTCTTGGTGAACACCACGGGCTTCCAGCCGAGCTCGATGTGATCGGCCGGGTGCGACGAGTGGGGGTCTCCCGACAGGTACGCCATGGTGTGCTGCATGTACTTCTCGTCGTCGCGCGTGGGGAAGTCGTCGCGCATGTGACCGCCGCGGCTCTCCTCGCGGTTCTGGGCCGAGTAGACGACCACCTCGGCGAGGTCGAGCAGGAAGCCCAGTTCGACGGCCTCGAGCAGGTCGGTGTTGAAGCGCTTGCCCTTGTCGTCGACGTGGATGTTCTTGTAGCGCTCGCGCAGGTCGGCGATCACGTCCATGACGTGGGCGAGGGACTCGTGGGTGCGGAACACCTGCGCGCCCTTGTCCATCTCGTCCTGCAGCGTCTTGCGCAGCACGGCGATGCGCTCGGTGCCGCTGTTGTTGCGCAGGCCCTCGATGAGACCGCGCACCTCGGCGGCGGGGTCTTCGGGCAACGGCACGAAGTCGGCGGTCTTGACGTACTCGACGGCGTTACGGCCGGCGCGCTTGCCGAACACGTTGATGTCGAGCAGCGAGTTGGTGCCCAGGCGGTTGGAGCCGTGCACCGAGACGCACGCGCACTCACCGGCGGCGTAGAGGCCCGGCACGACGGTGTCGTTGTCGGCGAGCACCTCGGCCTTGATGTTGGTGGGGATGCCGCCCATCGCGTAGTGCGCGGTCGGCATGACCGGCACCGGCTCGACGACCGGGTCGACACCGAGGTAGGTGCGGGCGAACTCGGTGATGTCGGGGAGCTTGGTCTCGAGCACCTCGGCGCCCAGGTGCGTGCAGTCCAGCAGCACGTAGTCGCGGTGCGGGCCGGCACCGCGGCCCTCGGCCACCTCTTGAACCATGCAGCGGGCGACGATGTCGCGGGGCGCGAGGTCTTTGATGGTGGGGG
This sequence comes from Microbacterium enclense, assembly GCF_001456955.1. GTDB lineage: Bacteria > Actinomycetota > Actinomycetes > Actinomycetales > Microbacteriaceae > Microbacterium > Microbacterium enclense. Next base: position 701,791 of record NZ_KQ758467.1, read on the forward strand.
CGTAGCGCTCCATGAAGCGCTCACCGCTGGCGTTGCGGAGGATCGCGCCCTCACCGCGCGCACCTTCCGTGAGCAGGATGCCGAGACCGGCGAGGCCGGTCGGGTGGAACTGGAAGAACTCCATGTCCTCCAGCGGCAGGCCCTTGCGCCACACGATGCCGACGCCGTCACCGGTGAGTGTGTGGGCGTTGGAGGTGGTCTTGAAGATCTTGCCGAAGCCGCCGGTCGCGAAGACGACGGCCTTCGACTGGAACACGTGCAGCTCGCCGGTCGCGAGGTCGTAGGCGACGACACCGGCGACCTGGGTCTTGCCCGCGGCATCCTTCACCGTGATGAGGTCGAGCACGTAGAACTCGTTGAAGAAGTTGATGCCGAGCTTGACGCAGTTCTGGAAGAGCGTCTGCAGGATCATGTGACCGGTGCGGTCGGCGGCGTAGCACGCGCGGCGCACGGGGGTCTTGCCGTGATCGGCGGTGTGGCCGCCGAAGCGGCGCTGGTCGATCTTGCCCTCGGGGGTGCGGTTGAACGGCAGACCCATGTTCTCGAGGTCGATGACGGCGTCGATCGCTTCTTTGGCGAGGATCTCCGCGGCATCCTGGTCGACGAGGTAGTCGCCGCCCTTGATGGTGTCGAAGGTGTGCCACTCCCACGAGTCCTCTTCGACGTTGGCGAGCGCCGCGGCCATGCCGCCCTGCGCCGCACCGGTGTGCGAGCGGGTCGGGTAGAGCTTCGAGATGACGGCGGTCTTCGCGCCGGGACCGGCCTCGATGGCCGCGCGCATTCCCGCGCCGCCGGCGCCGACGATCACGACGTCGAACTGGTGGTAGTGGACGCCGTCCTTGACGACGGAGTCCGAAGAAGTCTGAGTGCTCACGTGTGCGATACCTCTGCTGTCAGGGGAAAGAAGGGATGCCACAGGCTCACGCCGCCTGGCACACGTCCCACAGGGAGCTGCTCTCGGTGACGCCGAGGCAGGGGTCGAAGGTGAAGACGACGAGGGTGCCGAGGAGGATCAGGAATCCGGCGGACACCCACAGCGAGCCGACGAGGATCTTGCGGATCTTCGCGTTCGTGACGTAGTCGTTCACGATCGTGCGCATGCCGTTCGCGCCGTGGATGAGCGCCAGCCACAGCATCAGCACGTCCCACCACTGCCAGAAGGGCGAGGCGAGCTTGCCGGCGACGAACGCGAAGTCGATCTGGTGGATGCCGTCGCCCGTCATGAGGTTGACGAACAGGTGGCCGAAGATGAGGACGATCAGCAGCACGCCGGAGGCGCGCATGTAGATCCAGCCCCACTTCTCGAGGTTGGAGCCCTTCTTGCGGACGCTCGGCGTGCGCGGGGCGGGGATCGTGGCGGCTTCTTGGGCGACGGACATCAGTGGCTCCCGGTGACGGCGCTGAAGACGTTGATCAGGTGGCGGGGGGTAAATCCGAGCATCGTGACGACCCAGAGGCCCAGCACGCCCCACCAGAGCTGGCGCTGGTGACGCGTGGCCCACGGCCAGAAGTCGACCAGGATGATGCGCAGGCCGTTGAACGCGTGGTACGCGATCGCGCCGACGAGCGCCACCTCGCCGAGCCCCATGACGGGGTTCTTGTAGGTGCCGATGACCGCGTCGTACGCCTCGGGCGAGACGCGGATCAGGGCCGTGTCGAGGATGTGCACGAGGAGGAAGAAGAAGATGGCGACGCCGGTGATGCGGTGCAGGACCCAGGACCACATGCCCTCGCGGCCGCGGTAGAGAGTGCCGCGGGGCCTCTTCGATGTGGTCTCTTTCACCGACGGCGTGGCACGTGCTGGTGCTGACACGGTCGTCCTCCCTGATCGAACACGGTGTTGGGGACCCGCACGGGTCCCGAGCGTCACACGGGCGCCACTGAATACTACGTCCGGGCTATGAACGGCGGGGATTAGGGCGGCCTAAGACTCTCTCGATATCGAGATATTCCGGAGGCCGTTTCACCCGGTCCGCCGGCGCGCGACGATCCGGGTGCTCCGGGTGCGGACCGCTAGGGTCGGAGCCATGGCAGACCTCGCTATCGACGACTTCTACGCCGTGATCCCCGCCGGGGGGATCGGCAGCCGCCTCTGGCCGCTCTCGCGGGCGGACGCCCCGAAATTCCTCCACGACCTCACCGGCTCGGGTCAGACCCTGCTGCGCGACACGTGGGACCGACTGTCCCCGCTCTCGGGCGAGGGCCGCATCGCCGTCGTCACGGGTCGCGCCCACCGCGCCGCCGTCGAGCGCGAGCTCCCGGGGGTTCCCGATCACAACGTGTTCCTCGAGTCGGAGCCGCGAGACTCGTCGGCGGCCATCGGTCTCGCCGCGGCGATCCTGGTGCGCCGCGAGCCCGACGTGATCATCGGCTCCTTCGCGGCCGACCACGTCATCCGTCAGACCCGGCAGTTCGAGTTCGCCGTGCGTCAGGCGGTCGCAGTGGCCCGAGAGGGGTACATCTGCACCATCGGCATCCAGCCCGCCGAGGCGTCGGTCGGCTTCGGGTACATCAAGAAGGCCGACGAGCTCATCGTCGACGGAGCGCCCGAGGCGTACACGGTCGAGCGCTTCGTCGAGAAGCCCGATCTCGAGACCGCCAAGCAGTACTTCGCCGACCGCGACTACCTGTGGAACGCCGGCATGTTCATCACCCGTGCCGACGTGCTCCTGGCGGAACTCGCCGTCAACGAGCCCGAGCTGCACGCGGGCCTTCTCGAGCTGGCCGAGGCGTGGGACGACCGCGACCGCCGCGGCCCCGCGGTCGACCGCATCTGGCCGGGCCTCAAGAAGATCGCCATCGACTACTCGGTCGCCGAGCCCGCGGCGGAGAAGGGGCGTCTCGCCGTCATCCCCGGCCACTTCGACTGGGACGACGTGGGCGACTTCGCCAGCCTGTCGAAGCTGAACTCCGGCGGCGGCCGCAACGAGCTCGCCATCCTCGGCGAGGACGCCCGCGTGCTCTCCGACGCGTCCAGCGGCATCGTCGTCTCGCAGACCAAGCGCGTCATCAGCCTCATCGGCGTGCGCGACATCGTCGTGGTCGACACCCCCGACGCCCTCCTGGTCACCACGACCGAGAACGCCCAGCGCGTCAAGGGCGTCGTCGACGCGTTGAAGCTGACCGGTCGCGGCGACGTGCTCTGACACCGGATGCCGCAGACTGCGGCATCCGGTTCCTTCTGATGACGCATCGTGTGGCGTCCGGATGACGCGAGATTGCGTCTTTGTAACCATTGGCGCGCACCGCGGCTCCCGGCGCGCAAGCACGGCGACACAGTAGGTAACGTGACGGGATCGTCCCCCGAACCCGTTGGGGGCATCCGTCTTGGAGGACCATTCGTGAAGACCACGAAGAAGGCCGTCATCAGCGGCTTCGCCATGATCGGCGCCGCCGTGCTGCTCGCCGGTTGCGGTGCAGCGCCCGAGAGCGCCGGTGGCGCGTCGGCCGGCGCCGGCGCGAGCGACTACCTGCCCTGCATGGTGTCGGACGCCGGCGGCTTCGACGACAAGTCGTTTAACCAGCTCGGCAAAGAGGGTGTCGACGCGGCCGCGGCAGAGCTCGGCTCGAAGACCCCCATCGAGGTCCAGTCGCAGGCCGAGACCGACTACGCGTCCAACCTCCAGAACCTGGTCGACCAGGGCTGCAACACGATCGTCACCGTCGGATTCCTCCTCGCCCCCGCGGCGCTCGAGTCGGCCACGGCCAACCCCGACCTCGAGTACGTCTCGATCGACGACACCGTCGACAGCGACTTCGACGGGCAGACCGACGCCCCCAACATCAAGCCCATCATCTTCGACACCGCTCAGGCGGCCTACCTCGCCGGCTACCTCGCCGCGGGCACGTCGAAGACCGGCGTCGTCGGCACCTTCGGCGGCCTGAACATCCCGACCGTGAGCATCTTCATGGACGGCTTCGCGCAGGGCGTCGAGAAGTACAACACCGACAACGGCACGTCGGTGCGCCTCGTCGGGTGGGACCGCGCGGCGCAGGACGGCTCGTTCACCGGTGGCTTCGAGGCCAACGACACCGCGCGCCAGACCGCGCAGGCCCTCATCGACCAGAACGTCGACGTGCTGCTGCCCGTCGGTGGTCCGATCTACCAGTCGGCCGCGGTCGCCATCCGCGACGCCGGCCGCGAGATCGCGCTCGTCGGTGTCGACGCCGATGTCTACGAGACCGACGAGTCGGTCAAGGACCTGCTCCTGACGTCGATCCGCAAGGGCATCGACGTCGGTACGAAGGACGCGATCGTCGCCGCCGGTAACGGCGAGTTCGACGCGGCTCCCTTCATCGGCACGCTCGAGAACGAGGGCGTGGGCCTGGCCCCGTACCACGACTGGTCCGACCGTGTGCCGGCCGAGCTGACCAGCAAGATCGACGAGCTCAAGGCGCAGATCGTCGACGGCTCCATCACCGTCGAGTCTTACCTCGCCGGCTGAGAGCCCGCATCGCCTCGGGGGAGGCCGGCGCACGCCGGCCTCCCCTCCCTTTATGGGCGGTGAACGACCGCCCGTGCCCGGGTCCGCTCACGAGGCGGCCCTTCTCGTCGGACGCCTGCCGCGTCCGGCGTCGAGAACTTAGGATCGGGAACATGAAGCTCGAACTCCGCGGGATCACGAAGACCTTCGGATCCCTGGTGGCGAACGACCACATCGACCTCACCGTGGAGGCCGGCGAGATACATTGCCTGCTCGGCGAGAACGGTGCCGGCAAGTCCACCCTGATGAACGTCCTCTACGGTCTCTACCAGGCCGATGGCGGCGAGATCCTGCTGAACGACGACGTCCAGCACTTCTCCGGCCCCGGCGACGCGATGCGCGCGGGCATCGGCATGGTGCACCAGCACTTCATGCTGATCCCGGTCTTCACCGTCGCCGAGAACGTCATGCTTGGTCACGAGCCCACCAAAGCAGGGGGGCGTCTCGATCTCGGCGCCGCCCGCGCGAAGGTGAGGGAGATCTCCGACCGCTTCGGCTTCGACGTCGACCCCGACGCGCTCGTCGACGATCTCCCCGTCGGCGTTCAGCAGCGTGTCGAGATCATCAAGGCGCTCTCGCGCGATGCGAAGGTGCTCGTCTTCGACGAGCCGACCGCGGTGCTGACCCCGCAGGAGACCGACGAGCTGATGGCGATCATGCGCCAGCTCAAGGCTGCAGGCACCTCGATCGTCTTCATCACGCACAAGCTGCGCGAGGTGCGCGAGGTCGCCGACCGCATCACCGTCATCCGGCTGGGCAAGGTGGTCGGCGAGGCCGAGCCCACCGCCTCCAACGCGGAGCTCGCCTCCCTCATGGTCGGTCGCGCCGTCGAGCTCACCGTGCAGAAAGAGGCGCCCACGCTCGGCGAGGTGGGGCTGTCCGTCTCGGGATTGACCGTCGTCGACGCCATCGGGCAGGTCGTCGTCAACGACGTCAGCTTCGACGTCCGCCGCGGCGAGGTCCTCGCGATCGCGGGCGTGCAGGGCAACGGTCAGACCGAGCTCACCGAGGCGCTCGTCGGTCTGCAGGAGCGGGTCGAGGGCTCGATCACCCTCGACGGCACGGAGCTGAACGGCTCCTCCGTGCGCGCGGTGCTCGACGCCGGCGTCGGTTTCGTTCCCGAAGATCGCAAAGAAGACGGTCTGGTGGGGGAGTTCTCCATCGCCGAGAACCTCATGCTCGACCGCGCTGACGGCGCTCCGTTCGTCAAGAACGGCGCGCTTCAGCTGACGACGCTCACAGCCTTCGCCCGTGACAAGGTCGCCGAGTTCGACGTGCGCACCCCGTCGATCGAGACCCCCGTCGCGCGCCTGTCCGGCGGTAATCAGCAGAAGGTCGTGCTCGCCCGCGAACTGAGCCGCGATCTGCGTCTGTTCGTGGCGGCGCAGCCCACCCGCGGCGTCGATGTCGGATCGATCGAGTTCATCCACAAGCGCGTCATCGAGACCCGCGATGCGGGCGTTCCCGTCATCGTCGTGTCGACCGAGCTCGACGAAGTGACCGCGCTCGCCGACCGGATCATGGTCATGTACCGCGGACGCGTCGTCGGCATCGTGCCCGGTGACACCTCGCGCGACGTGCTGGGCCTCATGATGGCCGGCGAAGCGCCCCAGAACGAAGGAGTCGCCGCGTGAGCGATCCCCACAGCCCGCACGACCCGAACGTCTCGCGTGCGGATCGCGCCGCCGAGGTCGCCGACGCCACGAGCGCCGACATCGCTCTCGAGGGCGGGTCGCGGGTCGCCCCCGCCGCGGGAGCGCGCGTCGTCCCCTCCGCACCCGCGCCCGACGAAGACCGCTGGCGTCGTGCGCTGCGCGAGATCGCGACCGGCAACGCGATCATCTCCGTTCTCGCCGTCGTGCTCGCGCTGCTGGTCGGCGCGATCATGATCGCGGCCACCGACGAGAACGTCCAGGCCGCCTCCGGCTACTTCTTCGCCCGCCCTGGCGATACCTTCGCGGCCATCTGGCAGTCCGTTTCGGGCGCCTACGCCTCGTTCTTCCAGGGCGCGATCTACAACTTCCGTCGCCCCGAGTTCGCCACCGGCATCCGTCCGCTCACCGAGACGCTGACCTTCGCGACCCCCCTCATCGCGGCGGGCCTCGGCGTCGCGCTGGCCTTCCGCGTCGGCATGTTCAACATCGGCGGACGCGGACAGATGCTGGTCGCCGCCGCAGCCGGCGGCTACGTCGCCTTCGCCTTCGACCTGCCGTGGGGCCTGCACATGGTCGTCGCGCTGGTCGCGGGCGTCGTCGCGGGAGCGCTGTGGGCCGGTATCGCGGGTCTGCTGAAGGCTCGCACGGGCGCGCACGAGGTGATCGTCACGATCATGCTCAACTACGTCGGCTTCTATCTGGTCTATTACCTGTTGCGCACCCCCGGTCTGCTGCAGGCTCCGGGCTCGAGCAACCCGACGACGCCCGCGATGAAGGACACCGCGGTCTTCCCCGACCTGTTCGGGCCGGCCTACAACCTCCACTTCGGATTCATCCTCTCGCTCGCCGCCGTCGCGCTCGTGTGGTGGATCCTCGAGCGCTCCTCCCTCGGCTTCCGCTTCCGTGCGGTGGGGCTGAATCCGAACGCGGCTCGCGTGGCCGGCATCAACGTCAAGTCGATGTACGTGGTCGCCATGCTCATCTCCGGCGGCCTCATCGGCCTCGCGGGTGTCGACCAGGTCCTCGGCACGGTGACCACCGGCTTCTCCAGCGGGATCGACGCCGGCATCGGCTTCGACGCCATCACCGTGGCCCTGCTGGGCCGGTCCACCCCCGTGGGTGTGCTCGTCGCCGGCATCCTGTTCGGCGCCTTCAAGGCCGGTGGATTCTCCATGCAGGCCGCCAACGGCGTGCCGATCGACATCGTGCTCGTCGTGCAGTCGCTCATCGTGTTGTTCATCGCCGCTCCGCCCCTCGTGCGCGCGATCTTCCGCCTGCCGGCCCCGGGAGTACGCCCGGTCAAGGCCCGCACCCTCAAGAAGAAGGAGGCGGCCAAGTGAGCACCACCGCCCCGCACCACGAGGCTTCGCCGGCGTCGGACGCGCTCGACAAGACCGTCGTCCTCAGCTGGAAGGCCCCCGTCGTCTACGGCGTCATCACCGTGCTCGCCGCGGTGCTGTTCGTCATCGCACGCCAGGACGGCGACGCGGTCTTCCGCATCTCCAGCCCCGGCGAGTTCCTGCAACTGCCCGAGGTCGTGCTCGGCGGCGTCGTGACCGGCGTGGTCTGCACCGTCCTTCTCGCGCTCATCACCGTCGCGAGCGTCCTGCTCGTGCGCGCGCACCGCCGGCCGCCCCTGTGGTTGGCCGTGATCTTCGCCCTGGTGTTCATGGTCGGGTTCCTCACGTGGGCCGCCGCCGGTGCCACCACCTCGGTGATCCCGCTCACGGGTCTGCTCGCGGGAGGCCTGAGCCTGTCGGTTCCGCTGATCTTCGGCGCGATGGCCGGAGTGCTGAGCGAGCGGGTCGGCGTGGTCAACATCGCGATCGAAGGCCAGCTGCTCGCGGGTGCCTTCACGTCGGCCGTCGTCGCCACGGCGACCGGCAACCCGTTCGTCGGGCTGCTGGCCGCCGGCGTCTCGGGGGTGCTCGTGTCGTTCGTGCTCGCGGCGTTCGCGATCAAGTACTTCGTCGACCAGGTGATCGTCGGTGTGGTGCTGAACGTGCTGGTGGTGGGTCTGACCAGCTTCTTCTTCTCGCAGCTGCTGGCTCCGAACGCGGCCACCCTCAACTCGCCGCCGCGGTTCCCGCGCCTGCCCATCCCGGTGCTCGCCGACATCCCGATCATCGGACCGATGCTGTTCAACCAGGCCGTCATCGTCTACCTGATGTACGTGACGGTGGCGCTGGTCTACGTGGGCCTGTTCCACACCCGGTGGGGCCTGCGGCTCCGCGCGGTGGGTGAGCATCCGCAAGCCGCCGACACGGTCGGCATCAACATCGCGAAGACCCGCTTCTGGAACGTGTCGCTGGGTGGGGCCATCGCCGGTTTGGGAGGGGCGTTCTTCACCCTCGGCTCCGTGGGCGCCTTCAACAAGGAGATGACGGCCGGCGCCGGATACATCGCGCTGGCGGCGGTCATCTTCGGCCAGTGGGACCCGATCCGCGCCACCCTCGCCGCGCTCCTGTTCGGCTTCGCCTCGAACCTGCAGAACACCCTCGGCGTCATCGGATCGCCTGTGCCCAGCGAGTTCATGCTCATGCTGCCGTACGTGGTGACGATCTTCGCCGTCGCCGGTCTCGTCGGAAAGGTCCGCGGGCCCGCGGCCGCCGGCAAACCGTACATCAAGGGCTGACCCGGCCCCCTTCCCCCTTTACGAGAGGACCCCTCACTCCACGATGACCGACATCGACTGGGACGAACTCCGTTCCGCCGCGACGGATGCCATGCACCGCGCGTACGCGCCCTACTCCCGCTTCAAGGTGGGCGCTGCCGCGCTCGTCGCCGACGGCCGCATCGTCTCGGGATGCAACGTCGAGAACGCCTCGTACGGGGTGACGCTCTGCGCCGAGTGCGGACTGGTGTCCGAGCTGCACATGTCGGGCGGGGGCCAGCTGGTCGCGTTCGTCTGCGTCGACGGGGAGGGCCGCACCCTCATGCCGTGCGGGCGCTGCCGTCAGTTGCTGTTCGAGCACGCGATCCCGGGCATGCTGCTCGAGACCGTCAGCGGCATCCGGACCATCGACGAGGTGCTGCCCGATGCGTTCGGTCCGCGCGACCTCGAGGAGGCGGCCCGGTGACCTATCGACAGGCTCAGGGACCGGTGCCGGAGGCCTACGACGCGGTCGACATCATCCGCGCGCAGCGCGACGGGCGCGCCATCACCGAGGGTGAGATCCGCTGGCTGGTCGACGCGTACACCCGTGGCTACGTGATGGACGCGCAGATGTCGGCCTTCACCATGGCGGTATTGCTGAACGGTCTCGGCCGTGACCAGATCCGCGTGCTGACCGACGCGATGATCGCCTCGGGTGAGCGGATGGACTTCTCCTCCCTCGGCAAGGTCACCGTCGACAAGCACTCCACCGGCGGAGTGGGCGACAAGATCACCCTGCCGCTGGCCCCCCTCGTCGCTGCCTTCGGCGTCGCCGTGCCGCAGCTCTCGGGCCGCGGGCTCGGGCACACCGGCGGAACGCTCGACAAGCTCGAGTCGATCCCCGGCTGGCGCGCGGCGCTGTCGAACGACGAGATCATGGCGCAGCTCGCCGACGTGGGCGCGGTCATCTGCGCGGCGGGTACGGGCCTGGCCCCGGCCGACAAGAAGCTCTACGCGCTGCGCGACGTCACCGGCACGGTCGAGGCGATCCCCCTGATCGCGTCGAGCATCATGTCGAAGAAGATCGCCGAGGGCACCGACTCGCTCGTGCTCGACGTGAAGTTCGGCTCGGGCGCCTTCATGCAGGACATCGACCGCGCGCGCGAGCTCGCCGAGACGATGGTCGCCCTCGGCACGGATTCGGGCGTGAACACCACCGCCCTGCTCACCGACATGAACACCCCGCTGGGTCTCGCCATCGGCAACGCCAACGAGGTGCGCGAATCGGTCGAGGTGCTCGCCGGCGGCGGCCCCGCCGACGTGGTGGAGCTGACCGTGTCGCTCGCGCGTGAGATGCTCGCCCTCGCCGGCCAGCCCGACGCCGACGTCGAGAAGGCGCTGCAGGACGGTCGCGCGATGGACGTGTGGAACCGCATGATCCGCGCACAGGACGGCGACCCGGATGCCGCACTCCCGACGCCGCGCGAGACGCACACGGTCGTCGCCGAGCGATCGGGCGTCGTCACCCGCGTCGAGGCCCTGCCCTTCGGCATCGGCGCGTGGCGCCTGGGCGCCGGTCGCGCCCGCGCCGAGGACGCGGTCGTGCACGCCGCGGGCATCGACCTGCACGTCACCGTCGGCCAATCGGTCGCCGCCGGTCAGCCGTTGTTCACCCTGTCGGCCGACGACGAGTCGCGGTTCGAGCGAGCGCTCGGGGCCGTCGAGGGAGCACTCGAGATCGGCGACGCCGCCCCCGCCGCGTCGCCGCTCGTGCGTGAGCGGATCACCGCGTGATGGCATCCGGAAAGAAGAGCACCGTGGCATCCGACGACTTTCGCATCGGCCGCACCAAGATCGCCGACCTGCCCAAGGTCTCGCTGCACGATCACCTCGACGGCGGGCTGCGCCCCCAGACGGTGCTCGAGCTCGCCGACGAGATCGGCCTCGACCTGCCCGCACAGGATGCGAAGGGCCTCGGGGCGTGGTTCTCGGACCACATCGACGGCGGGTCGCTCGAGGACTACCTCGAGAAGTTCTCGCTCACCGTCGGCGTGATGCAGACGCGCGAGGGACTCGTGCGCACGGCGAAGGAGTTCGTCGAAGACCTCGCCGCCGACGGCGTCGTCTACGGCGAGGTGCGCTGGGCACCCGAGCAGCACCTCACCCGGGGCCTCAGCCTCGACGAGGTCGTGGATGCCGTGCAGGAGGGCATCGAGGAGGGCGAGGATGCCGCCGACGCGCGCGGTCACGACATCCGCGTCGGTCAGCTGCTCACCGCCCTGCGTCACAACGACAACGCGCGCGACATCGCCGAACTCGCGGTGTCGTGGCGCGGGCGCGGAGTGGTCGGCTTCGATCTCGCCGGACCCGAAGACGGCTTCCTGCCGTCGGGGCACCGCGCCGCGTTCGACTACCTCGCCGAGCGGTTCTTCCCCACGACCGTGCACGCAGGGGAGGGTGCCGGTCTGGCATCCATCCGCTCCGCGCTCATCGACGGGCGCGCGCTGCGGCTCGGCCACGGCGTGCGCATCGCCAACGACCTCGACGTCGTCTCGCGCGAGGGCGAAGAGGTGCAGGTCACCTTCGGCGACCTGGCCCGCTGGGTACGCGACCGCGAGATCACGCTCGAGCTGTCGCCGACGTCGAACCTGCAGTCGGGGGCCGTCACGGCGTGGGGCGACACGATGGACGCGCACCCGTTCGACCTGCTCTACCAGCTCGACTTCTCGGTCACCGTGAACGTCGACAACCGCCTGATGAGCGCCACCACCCTGACCCGCGAGCTGGGGCTGCTGGCGCAGGCGTTCGAGTACGACCTCGACGACCTCGAGGCGTTCCAGCTCAACGCCGCCGCCGGAGCGTTCCTGCCGGTGGAGGAGCGCGAGGAGCTCATCGAGATCATCTCGGAGGGCTTCCGGCGCTGACGTCGGCCGAGTCGGGGCCCGCCACTCGGATCGGGGGCATCGCGGGACGCTCAGGAGGCGGGGGTGACGATCGTGTACCGCGTGCTCGGTCGTCCCGCGGTGCTGTAGTCGAGGCTGCGCGTGCACTCACCGTCCTCGGCGAGGTGCTCGAGGTACCGCCGGCAGCTCACCCGAGACAGACCCAGATGGTCGGCGACCTCGGCAGCGGTGGCCGACCCCAGCTCGCCGAGGGCCGTCCGCACCAGGTCGAGGGTGGGGCGGGACAGTCCCTTCGGCAGCGGGCGGCGCGTCATGGGGCGTAGCACCGCGTCGACGCCCCGCTGGTCGAGCGAGCCCGCCACCGCCGCCGACGATCGGCGCTCGGCGAGGACGTCGTCAATCCGCGCGTGCAGCTCGCCGGCCGTGAACGGCTTCACGAGATAGTGCTGCACGCCCATCAGACGCGCGGTTCGCACGGTGTCGACGTCGCGGGCCGCGGTGACGGCGATCACCTCCGGCTGCACGAGCGTGCCGTCCGCGCGCACCGCCCGTAACGCGTCGAGGCCCGAGAAGCCCGGCAGGTGCACATCGAGCAGGACGAGATCGGGACGGAGTTCGGCCACCGCCGAGACGGCATCCGGTCCGCTTCCGGCGGTGCCGACCAGCTCGCACGCGGAGTGCGCCGAGACGAACCGCCCGTGCAGCGAGGCGACGGCGGGGATGTCGTCGACGACGAGCACGCGCAGCATCACGACACCCGCTCCGCCGCGGGGAGGACCACCTCGAAGCGCGCACCGCCCAGCGGGGAGCGCTCGACACGGGCGTCGCCACCGCGGCGACGGGCCACCCGCCGGACGAGCGCGAAACCGATGCCGCGCGACCGGGCGTTCGTACCCTTCGTGCTCACGCCCTCGTCGAACACGCGCGCACGCAGGGCGTCGGGGACGCCGGCGCCGCTGTCGTCGACCCGGACCCGCACCGCATGGTCGTCGGCATCCACCGCCACCCGCAGACGGTCGCCGGGCCGGCACGCGTCCAGGGCGTTGTCGACGAGGTTCCCGACCACGGTGATGAGATCGCCCACAAAGTCCGGCGGCGGAGTGCCGTGCGCGACCACGTCGAGCGCCACGTCGAGCTCGCGTGCGCGGGCGAGCTTGACCGACAGCAGAGCGGTCACCTCGCTGCCGAGGGTCGCGGCATCCGGTCCCGGATCCAGCGGGCCGCCCGGTCGGACCTGGGCGATGAACTCCCGCGCGTCGTCCCACGCGCCGAGCTCGAGCAGCCCCGACACCACGTGCAGCGAGTTGGCGAACTCGTGCGCCTGAGCGCGCAGACCCTCGGTGAGCGACTGCTGCCCGTCCATGCTGCGCAGCGCCTCGTGCAGCTCGCTGTGGTCGCGCAGGAGCAGGGTGCCGCCCACCATGCGGCCGCGGTCGTCGCGGAGCCCGGTCGATCGGGCGATCACGGGGCGTTCGCCGGCCAGCACGAGCCGGCCCTCTGGCTCGCCGTCTTCCATGGCCTGCAGGAGCGGGCCGTCCAGCGTCTCGTCGGCGCGGCGTCCTGCGAGCGTGCCGCGACCGATGAGGCGTTCCGCGGCGTCGTTGGCGCTCGTGACGATGCCGCGATGGTCGACGCGGATCACCCCCTCGCTGAGGCGGTGCAGCATGGTCTCGCGCTCGCCCACCAGCTCGGCGATCTCATCGGGCTCGAGGCCCAGGATGCGGCGGCGGATGAGCGCCGACACCCAGGCGGCGCCGAAGACCCCGGCCACCGCGGCTCCGCCGAACGCGAGGAAGAGCCCCGGCAGCCGCGACTGCAGGTCGGCGGCGAGCTCGGACTCGAGCACCCCGACCGACACCGCGCCGATGACCGGGGCGGTCTCGTCGTCGCCGTCGGCGAAGACCGGCACCTTCACCCGGTAGGACTGGCCCAGCGTGCCCGTCTCGGTTCCCGACCACACCTGGCCCGACAGCGGGATGGAGGGGTCGGTCGACACGATCTCGCCGATGCGGTCGGGATTCGGGTGCGAGAGACGGATGCCGTCGAGGTCGGTCACCACGACGTAGGTCAACGCCGATGCCTCGCGGATGACCTCAGCCACCGGTTGGATCGCCGCGGAGGGGTCGGGATCGTCGAACGCCTCGACGATGACCGGCAGTCGAGCGATCGACAGGGCCACCCCGACCATGCGCTCGCGGTAGGAGTCGCGGATCGCGCTCTCTTGGATCCAGACGGTGACGATGCCCGCCCCGAGGGTCACGACGCACACGATCAACGCCTGCAGCAGCAAGAGCTGCAGTCTCAGCGACAGTGCTCGGACCACGGTTCATTGTCTCCCGGGGTGGGCGGAAGGAGCAGTCCCGTGCGCGACCAATAGTTGCCGAACTCGTTGTTAGTTGCACAAGCGCGACGCGTCCCGCAGCCGTTACCTACGGTGAGCCATCAGCGGAGAGGCGACGGCGCCTCCCCGAACTCGAAGAGGAGTACCGCGCATGCGTCGCACCACCATCGCCCTCGTCCCCCTGGCTGCGCTCTCTCTCGCGGCTCTCACCGGCTGCAACCCGCAGGGTGCGGGCGCCGGCGGGGCAGCAGCCTCGCAGGATGCGGCATCCATCGACTCCGTCAACATCATCGTCCCCGCCGACCCGGGGGGCGGCTGGGATCAGACCGGTCGCGCCGTCTCCGACGTGCTGACCGGCGCCAGCCTGGTGGGCACCGCCGCCGTGAGCAACGTCGGCGGCGCCGGCGGCACGGTCGGCCTCGCCTCACTGGCCAACGAACGCGACCCCTACACGCTGATGGTGACGGGCCTGGTCATGGTCGGTGCCGTCGAGACGAACGCCGCCGAGAACCGCATCGAGGACACCACGCCGATCGCCCGCCTCACGGAGGAGCCGCTCGTCGTGGTGGTGCCCGCCACGAGCGAGTACCAGACGCTCCAGGACCTCGTCGATGCCATCGTCGCCCAGGGGCAGGGTGTCACCATCACCGGCGGCTCCGCCGGCGGTGCCGACCACATCCTCGCGGGACTCCTGCTCGAGGAGGCCGGGCTCTCGGGCGCCGACATCACCGAGAAGCTCAACTACGTGCCGAACGCCGGTGGCGGCGAGGCCGTCTCGCTGCTGCTGGGCAACAACGCCGCGGCCGGCATCTCGGGTGTGGGCGAGTTCGCCGAGTACGTCGAGTCGGGCGACCTGCGCGCGCTCGCCGTCTCGAGCGAGGAAGCCGCCACCCTGCTGCCCGACGTGCCCACCATGACCTCCGAGGGCTTCGACGTCGTCTACACCAACTGGCGCGGCCTGCTCGCCCCCGGTGGCATCAGCGAGGCGGATGCCGAGGGCCTCACCTCCCTGGTCACCTCGATGCACGAGTCGGGCGCGTGGAAGGACGTGCTCGAGGAGCGCGGCTGGACCGACGCCTTCCTGACCGGGGAAGAATTCACCTCCTTCGTCGACGAGAACATCGTCGACGTGTCGGGGACGCTGAAGAACATCGGGTTGATCTCGTGACGACCACCGAGGTACCGGGGGCGGGCACCGCGCGCCCCCGGTGGGGCGCCGACCGGATCGGCAACGCGATCTTCGCCGGCGTCGTCTTCGGCCTCGGCGTGTTCGCCCTCGTGGGCGCCTTCGCCATCCGCGTCCCCGCGGGGCAGGCGATCGGCCCGCAGGTGTTCCCCTTCGCCGTCGCGCTGATCCTGCTCGGCTCCGGTGGCGCGCTCGTGGTCGCGGCGCTGCGCGGCCAGGTCGCGCCGCGCGAAGAGGGTGAGGACATCGACCCGGATGCCAAGACCGACTGGTGGACGATCCTCAAGCTCGTCGCGCTGCTGGTCGCCGTGCTGCTGCTGCTCGAACTGCTGGGCTGGTGGATGGTCGCCGCCCTCCTGTTCGGCGGCGTCGCCTGGACCCTCGGTGCCAAGCGCCCCTGGGTCGCCTTCCTCGCCGGGCTGGTCATCGGCATCGGCACCCAGCTCCTCTTCGGCGAGGGCCTGGGCCTCTTCCTTCCCCGCGGGGCCGCCTTCGACTGGTGGTACGGCCCCGGACCCCTGTTCGGCTAGGAGACCGTCGACATGGATGCTGTGAACTCCCTCATGGAGGGCTTCGCCACGGCGCTGCAGCCGGAGTACCTGCTCTTCGCGCTGCTCGGCGTCGTCATCGGAACCGCGGTCGGAGTGCTCCCGGGCATCGGCCCGGCCATGACCGTGGCCCTGCTGCTGCCCCTGACCTACTCGCTGTCGCCGACGGCGGCCATCATCACCTTCGCGGGCATCTACTACGGCGGGATGTACGGTGGCTCGACCACCAGCATCCTGTTGAACACCCCGGGTGAGTCGGCATCCGTCATCACCGCCATCGAGGGCAACAAGATGGCGAAGCTCGGGCGCGGAGCCGCGGCCCTCGCGACGGCCGCCATCGGCTCGTTCATCGCGGGAACGATCGCGACCGCACTGCTGACGCTGTTCGCGCCGCTGCTCGCCCGTTTCGCGGTCAACCTCTCACCGGCGGACTTCGTCGCCCTCATCGTGGTGGCCTTCGTCACGGTGGGCGCACTGCTGGGGTCGTCGCCGTCTCGCGGCCTCGCCTCGCTCGGCATCGGCCTGCTCGTCGGCCTCATCGGCACCGAGGCGACCACCGGCCAGGCGCGGTACACGATGGGGATCCTCGCGCTGTCCGACGGCGTGAGCGTCGTGCTCGTGGCCGTGGGCCTGTTCGCGGTGGGGGAGACGCTGTACGTCGCCGCGCGCCTCCGACACGGGCCCATTCCCGTCATCCCGGTCACGCGGGGCTGGCGCAGTTGGATGACGCGCGAGGATTGGCGTCGCTCGTGGAAGCCGTGGCTGCGCGGCACCTTCATCGGCTTCCCCATCGGCACCATCCCGGCCGGCGGCGCCGACGTCGCGACCTTCCTGTCGTACGCCAGCGAGAAGAAGCTGTCGAAGAACAAGGAGCAGTTCGGCCGCGGTGCGATCGAGGGCGTCGCCGGACCCGAGGCGGCCAACAACGCCGCCGCGGCGGGCGTGCTGGTGCCGCTGCTGACCCTGGGCCTTCCGACGACGGCCACCGCGGCCATCATCATCACGGCCTTCCAGTCGTACGGCATCCAACCCGGACCCCAGCTCTTCCAGAACCAGGGCGACCTCGTCTGGGCGCTGATCGCGAGCCTGTACATCGGCAATGTGCTGCTCATCGTGCTGAACCTGCCGCTCGCGGGACTGTGGGTGAAGGTGCTGCAGATCCCGCGGCCGTACCTGTACGCCGGCATCCTCACCTTCGCGGTGCTCGGCGCGTACGCGGTGAGCTTCTCGACGCTCGACATCGTGATCCTCTTGATCGTCGGCGCGCTCGGGTACTTCATGCGGCGCTTCGGCTTCCCGATCGCGCCGCTCATCGTGGGGCTGATCCTCGGGCCCATGGGCGAGCAGCAACTGCGCAAGGCACTGCAGCTCAGCCAGGGCAACGTCGCCGACCTGTTCCTGCACCCGTTCGCCGCGTCGGCGTACGTCGTGCTGGCGGTGTTCCTCGTGGTGGGGCTGTGGCTCAAGCGCCGTCAGAGCCGTTACGAGCGGGCCCTCGAGGCGTCGCTGGCCGCAACCGAGGGGCACCCGCAGGCGGCGGTCGACCACCTGTGGGAGCCGGGGGAACGTCCGACCGACGTGCGCACCGAGACGATCCGCGCGGAGCTGGCAGCCGAGAAGGCCCGCGCCGCTCGTGAGGATCCGCCTCGCCGGTAGCGCCCCGCACCATGCGATCGGCTGTCCGAAACACGCCGCCATAGCCCGTGGCATCCGGCGTGGCTCGGACACCCGACGTTTTTTACGGAATTGCCCGCGGGGCGCGGGTCACGCGGGCGGCGGATCGGCCGTCGAACCTGCGACGGGCAGGTCGCGCGCGGCGGTGAGGGGGCGCCGCGGGGGCCGACCGGCCCACCAGACGTAGACGCCCGCAGCCAGCACGGCGGCGGCGAGCACGAAGATCCACCACGGGAACGTGGGGATCTCGGGGTGGGCGCCCGCGCCGTCGAGGTCGGCTTGGGGGGTGGGGATGACGCGCTCCCCGGTGACCAGGATGCGGTGGCTGTTGACACCGAGAGGCGTGCAGGTGACGAGGGTGACGAGGTCTCGGCCGACGACCGGCGCGAGCGACTCGGTGTCCTCCGGCTCGACGACCCGCGTGTCGACGACGCGATAGACCAGCACCTCACCGAACACCTCGATGGTGAAGGTGTCGTCGAGGCCGACGCGGTCGAGGTGGGTGAAGAGCTCGGCCGTCGCGAGCCCGCGGTGCGCGGTCAGCACGGAGTGGGTGGTGTCGCCGCCCACCGGCAGCGCGGTGCCCTCGAGGTGCCCCACGCCCTCGTAGAGCACCTGCTCGCTGGTGCCGTGGTACACCGGCAGATCGACGGCGATGGCGGGGATCTTCAACCGCGCCATGAGGCCCGCGGCATCCGACCGCAACTGCTCGGCGTAGTCGCTGGACTGATCGGGGGAGTTGGCCAACGGAAGGCGTTCGTTCGCCGCGATCTCGGCGCCGCCGTCGACGAGGCGGGTGTTGTAGGCGCGGGCCGCGTCGAGCTGGTCGGCGAGGGTGTCGGCGCCGAGGTCGCGGATCTGGTTCGAGTAACCGTCGATGACCTGCGACTGCACGTACTGGGCGAACCACGCGGCCACCGTCGGGTACATCAACAGCCCGACTCCCGCGAGGGCGCCGATGGCGAGGGCCAGGGAGACGAGCGAGAGCTTCCACGTCGGGCGACGGCGGTCGCGCCGGAGCGGAGCCGACGAAGGGGACGACGGCGCGGCATCGTGCCGCACCGTCGTCCCCCTCTTCATGCGGTGAGCGATCAGGCCGCGGCCTGGACCGCGCGCGTGCGGCGACGCGAGACGACGAACGCCGCGCCGACCATGGCGGTCAGCAGGGCCGCGCCACCGACGCCGAACCACAGGCCGCCGTCGCCACCCGTGATGGGCAGGGCGAACGCGGGCACCTGGTTGTGCGCGAACTCGACGTAGTTGCGGATGTTGCCCGTCGTCGAGGTCGGGCCGGGGACGACCGCGGTCACGACGCGATCGGGCGAGGGCAGCTGGTACCCGGTCGGGGGAACCGTCTCGCGCACCCAGTAGTTGCCGGGCGTGATGATCGGGATGATGACGTTGCCGTCGGCGCCGGTCGTCCAGGTGGACGAGCCGTTGATCACGATCGGGTTGGCGCCGTTGATGGCATCCTGCTCGGTGAGGAACACCTGGTAGACCGCGCCGGCGAGCGGCACGCGCGCGCCGTTCGAGGTGGTGTAGGCCGACACGGTGAGCTGGCCGATGGGCGTCGAGCCGGTGACCGACTCGGTCGCGCCGTTGACGTTCGCCGTCGCGGTGTTGACGATCACGCCGCTGGCGGGGATCGCCGTGGCGCGGGTCAGCACGTTGAACGTCACCGTTCCGCCCTGGAGGCCCGCCAGACGCGTGCGGCCGGCGGCGGTGAAGTCCAGCACGAGGTTGCCGCCCGTGTTGGTGATCGTGTAATCGGTGCCCACGGTGAAGGTCTGCGCCGTACCGGCCGCGTTGGTGACGACCACGTTCGACGGCGTGACGCCCGGGGGCACGGTGGCCGCGGTCAGGTAGGTCAGCTCGGCGGGCAGCACGTCGGTCAGCGTGAAGACGTCGATCGCGTCACCGGCCGCCAGCGTCGGGATCGACGAGGCGATCGCCCAGCGGATGAGGTCGGGGTTGCGCTGCTCGACCGACCCGTCGGGCGCGGGCACGCGTGTCTTGGTCAGCTGGGTGACGGCGTTCTTGGGGTAGACGTGCACGTCGTAGATCCACTGGTTGGCGGGCGAGCCCGCCGCTCCCGTGGGCGTGGGCAGCGTCACCAGGAACGGCGCGGCCGGGTTGGTGGCGGTGTCGGGCAGCTGGGTCTCGGTCACGAGGTACACGCCGATGGGCAGGCCGGTGGGGTACTGCACGGGATCGGGCGAGAACGTCGCGATGCCCGCGGCGTTGGACTCCGACGAGACGAAGCTCACCGTGTTGGGACGCTGGGCGGCCTGCGCGGGGGTGAGGGACGCTGCCTGCGTCCACCCGGCGGCCGTGGTCAGGTCGATGCCCGACACGAGCGTCGCGGTGAACTGCGCGCCCGCCAGCGGGTCGGCCGGGGGCGTGGCCAGCTGCTGGCCCGTCGACGTCGGGTTCAGCGGCGTCGAGGGACCGAGCGCGTGCTTGTGCAGCGTCAAGGTGCGGTTGATCGTCGGGTCGATGTTGCCCGGCAGCGTCACCGCCGATGCCGGGGAGACGGCGCCGACGGCGGCGAGGGCCCCGATGGCGAGGACGCTGAGAACGGCGCCCGCTTTCTTGCGGATGGACATGGTGGTTCCTCTCGGATGATGGAGTGCGATGCGGAAGTGGTGCGGTCGGCGGCGTCGCGCGACGGGAGGGCTCATGTCGGAAGGCTCCCTCCCCTGCGTCTGCGGTGGATGACGGCGCCCACGACGGTGAGGGCGAGCAGGAGGCCTCCGGCGATGGCGAACGTGTCGGCGCCGACACCGCCCGTGAGGGGCAGCACGGGGCCCACGACGGGGGCGTTGACGAAGCGGTAGACGACGTTCTGGCCGGCGGCGGGGGCCGTGACGCTGCGACCGGTGACCGGCGTCCAGGTCGAGCCGTCGAGTCGCTCGAGGCGAAGGGTGAGGTAGGCCAGGCGCGTGCCGGCCACGGTGGGCGTCTCGCTGAGGGTGTAGCCGTGCCCCGGGCGCACCTCGAAGGTGCTCGCGGCGTTGCCGGCGACCGGGTCGTAGGCCGCGCCCACGCGGCTCTGCGTCGGCAGCGTCGCCCCGGTGAGGGCCGCGGGCGCGGCGGTCACCGTCCAGGTGGAGGGGACGAAGCCGGGGCTCGGGGCGGTGACGTCCTTCAGCAGCGTCATGGTGGCGGTGGCGTTGGTGACGGTGCAGGTGACGGCGGCACCGGTGCGCACCGTCACGTCGCTCGTGGCGGTGACCGCGACCTCCGCGCCCGTCGACTCGACGCAGCGCCAGGCCCCGACCTGCACGTAGGCGGCGTTCGTGCCGGTCTCGCTGAGCCGATACGGGCGCGCGGGCGAGACCGGGACGTTCGTGGTCGCCGCGGTGCCGGTGCGGCCGGTGGGACCCGCGAGGGCGCCGGTGGGGCCGGTCGCCGTCAACGTCCAGTCGGTCGCGGCCGCCGAGCCCGACGACACCGTCTTCACCAGGGTGAGAGAGGTGACCGGCTGGTTGACGAGCGTGCACGCGACGACCGCCGAGGGGGCGATGCCGGTGAGGGTGCCGCTCACCACCCCGCCCGTGGTGGTGAACGCGACGGCCCGTTCGGTGCCGTTGACCGTGCACGTGCCGCTGACGAAGGTGAAGCGCGTCTGCTGCACCTCGGAGATCGTGAGCGTGGCGCGTGACGCCGCCGAGCCGAACAGCACGCTCCACACGGCGTTGCCCGCGGCGTCGCTGGTCTGGCGCGGTGCCTCGCTGGGCAGCACGGTCGCCGTTCCAGCGGTGGCGGTGGCGGCCGTGCCCAGGCTCCAGCCGGCCGCGGGCGCCGACTGGTTGGTCGCCGGGTCGAGGACGCGTTTGGTCACCGTCACCGTGGCCACGGGGCTGGGGGAGTTGAAGAACGTGCACACGACGTTCGCGCCGAAGCGGTCGGGCATGGTCACGGTCGCCGTGGCCGCGCTGGCGCTGGTGATGCGGATGCCGTCGGTCCAGCACTCGAGACGCACGGTGTACACCCCGATGGCCGAGGCGGATCCCGCCGCCATCGTCTCCGAGACGGTCAACGTCGAGCCGATCGTGGCGGGGAAGGCGCCGACCTGCGCGGCCTGCCGCCCAGTCGCCGCGCCCGTGGTCGTCGCCGTGCCGAGCGTGCCGTTCGCATCGGCGAGGGTGAGCTGGAACTGGTCGGCGGCTGCCGCGCGCCCCACGACGTTCTTCTGCACGGTGACGGTGCCGGGGCTGTTGCAGCTGGCGAGGTCGGTCGCGGCGAAGTCGATGCGCGGGGTGCCGGCGACCCGCGTCCACGTCGTGGGGTCGAACTCGTAGGTGCTGGTGCTGCTGGAGAGGTAGATGGTGCCGCGGGGCGAGAAGGCGATGCCGTTGACGCTGCCGAAGGCGGGTGTGGCATCCAATCCGTTCAGGGTGCGCGTCGTCGACGTGCTGACGGCGAGGGTGCCGCCGGTGGCGGCGGCGAGGGTGTCGGCGGTGACGGTGAAGATGGCCGCGCTGCTGGCGTTGTTGACCGTGGCGGCGCCGAGGACGTAGAGGTTGCCGCGGTTGTCGAAGGCCATGTCGCCGTTGCCGTTGGGCGAGGTGCCGGCGCTGAACGAGCCCAGGTAGGTGAAGCGGGATGCCGTGGGGGCGGACTCCGTGAAGCTCCACAGGTAGAACGAGCCGTTGTTGTACTTGCCGAACAGATAGCGGCCCGTGACGAGGTCGATGGCTCCGGCGACGATGCTGCCGCCGATCGCCGTTCCCGTGCGATCCGCCGTCGTGTACGCCGTGTTTGCCAGCGTCTCGAAGCCGCCGGTCGGCGTCCATTTGAGGATGGACAGCACGTTGGCGGCATCCGTTGATCGGTTCAGGGCGTACGCGGCGGTGCCGCCGGCGGCGACGCCGAGCGCGTTGGCGCCGGTGACGTTGCTCCACGAACCGACGCCGGCCTGCGCACCGGTCGATCCGTCGGCCTGGATCAGCGCGCCGTTCGTGGTCACGCCGTAGAAGAGCCCGCTGTCGCAGAACAGGCGGGGCTGCTGCAGGGTGTTGGTGAAGGTGCACACGACCTCGGCGCCGTCGTCCGACGGCATGGTGAGGGGGCCGGAGCGCGAGGTGCCGGCGGCGATGACCGTGCCGTCGCGGGTGCACTCGTAGGAGCTGGCGTAGCCGAGTGCGACACCGGCGGTGGGCGCCTCGGCGATCGTGTACGTGGCTCCGGCCTCGACGATCTGGCGCGACACCTGCGCCGCCTGCACCCCCGTGGCGGTGCCCGTGGTCGTCGCCGAGGCGATCACGGTGCTGCCGCTGCGCACCGACAGGGTGAACTGGTCGGTGGAGGCGAGGCGCGCGGGGAGGTTCTTGCGCACGGTGAGACGCGAGGCGGGGGTGACCGTGAGGGTGGCGGAATCGGGGGCGATCAGCGGAGTGACCACGTTGGCGGGGGCGTTGGTGAAGGTGGCCTCGGCGGATGCCACGACGTTCACCGTGATCGTGCACGAGCTCGCTCCGGAGGCGAGGTCGCCCCCCACCGCCGCGATGCTCCCCGACCCGGCGAGGGCGGTGACCGCGAACGCGGTTCCGGTGACCTGCGTGCACGTGCCGCCGACGGCCGGCGTCGGCGCGACCGTGAGGCCCGCGGGGAGGGTGTTCGTGAACGACCAGTCGTTCTTGGCGATGCCCTCCGACGTGTTGGTGATCGTGTAGGTGAGGGTCGAGGGCGTTCCGACGGGGACGCTCGCGGGGCTGAACGAGAAGTCGAGGCTCGGGGTCACGTCGAGCACGCGCAGGTTGTCGACGCCGAAGCCGCTGCCGGTGCCGGTGGTGCTGTTCGACAGGCGCAGACGCGCGGAGGCGATCTGCGCCGGGGTGAGCAACGCGGCGGACGAGCCGGTGTAGACCGCGGCGCGGGCCGACGCGCTGATGGCGGGATCGCCGACACCGGCGATGACGCCGCCGGAGCGCTCCAGCACGGGGGAGGAGCTGTAGAACACCGGTCCGGTCAGGCTGCAGGGAGTGATGGGGGCGGCGAAGGGTGCGAGAAGGGTGGTCGAGCCGGAGAAGAGGATGGGCGTCAGCGACGGTGCGCCCGTCGAGCAGCCGGCCGCTGCGGCGTTCAACCGCAGCGTGTAGTACCTCGACCCGGCCGCGGCGATCCCGAGAGCGGCATTCGACTCCGCCACGGTCGTGCCACCCGGCGTCGCGGTGGGGTAGCCCACCAGGGCGTGATTGGTGCGGGTCGCATCGGTCGATCCGACGGCCGGAGCCGTCGACGACTGCGACCCGGCGACGCCCGCCGCGACCTGGCCGAGCACGTCGGCGAGTCGGCGCACCTCGCGGGCGGCGAGCGTCGAGAACAGTCCGTTGGTCAAGACCTGCCGCGGGCAGCTGCTGGTCTCGTTCGGGTAGTACGCCGCGTTGTAGTTCACCAGCACGCCGGTGCAGGTGGAGGGCGTCGACCAGCCCGGGGATGCGGTGTACCGCCCGCTCGCGTACGCCGTCAGGGCGGAGGGGGCCGTGGCGTTCAGACCCTGCTCGAAGTTCTCGCCCCAGACCTCGATCGGCGCCTCCGGCACACCCGCCGCGAGGATGCCGATGCGCGCGTCCTCGGGCGCTGCACGCAACTGCACCGACCGCTCGGACTCGTCAGCGGGTGCGTCGGGGGCCGTGTCGACGGCGTCGGGCGTCTGCGTGAGCTCGTCGGTCGGTGCGATGCGGGGCCCGGCGTCGTCCGGCTGGGCGGGCGCATCGGGCGCCGGGGTGGGGGATGCGTCGGTGTCGTCGTCGACCGGCGGTTCGGGCGTGGGCGGGGTCGACGTGGCTTCGTCGGTCGGGGGCGGCGTGGGTGTCGACGCCGCCACCGACGTGGATGGTGTCGGCGACGCAGCAGGAGTCGGTGCGGCGCTCGCCGCTGTCACGCCCGAACCGAGCAGCACCGCCAACACAGCCACAGTGGCGGCGGTGGAGGCGGCACGCGTGCGCGCGGGACGCGCGACGGGGCGGCGGGGCGACAACATGGGCCTTTCGCACGACGCTCGGCGTCGCATCGGGTCGACGAATCACCGCCGGAGGGGGCGGCGGATTCGGTGAGCGGACGTGATCCCGGCTTTTTCTCGGTCGTATGGAACGAGCGATGCCCGGCATTTCAAATCGTAGGAATAGCACCGCCTCCGCGCGGTGGTGCGACTACTGAATGCACTACTGGTTGTGAACTACCTATTTCCGCCGATGCGGTCTGTGCGGCCAGCGTCGTGCGTATCCGGGCTTGTCCGTCGGTATCCGGGCGGTCGCGAGCGACCGATGATCGCCGGATGCCGTGCGACAGCCGAGAGGGGTGCCGCGCGACGCGTGCGTGACTCCGGAGATCAGAGGGTGGAGAGTGCGAACAGTTCGATCACCCGGCTCGGTGCCGCGGTTCTTCCGGAGTCCGGCGCACCGCGCGCCCGGCACGGAGGGCGCGCGGCTCAGGGGCGCGGCAGGAATCCGGCGAGCTGCTCGGCGATCACGCGGTCGACCTCGGCCGGGTCGGCGGTGGGCCGCCCGTCGCCGGGCTGCGGCCCGTAGGCGCCGAAGGAGGCGTGCGAGGCGCCGGGAATCTCGATAAAGGTCGTGGTCGGGGGCAGCTCGCCCTTGGCATCCGCGATCTTCTGCGGCGTCGACAAGCCGTCCGCCGAGCCGGAGAGGCTGAGCACCGGGAGTCCGGATGCCGAGAGGTCGTTCGCGCAGTACGAGGCGAACAGCACCAGCGCGTCGGCGTCGGAGGCCAGCTGGCATGCGCGTACGCCGCCGAGGGAGTGTCCGCCGACGGCCCAGGTGGTGACGTCGGGGGCCAGCTCGATGTAGGTCGACAGGGGACGCGGGTCGAAGAACGCGAGGTTCAGCCAGGGCTTGGTGATGACGACCGTGATGCCGTCGCCGACGACCGTATCGGCGAGGGTGGCGATGTAGCCCTCGGCCTCGACCTTCGCGCCCGGGATGAAGACGAGGCCCTGCCCGGTCGCCCCGGCCGAGGGGGTGAGGACGATGCCGGCACCGTCATCGGTGATCGACAGCCCCGGGTTCGCCCGCGCGGCGGCGAGCGGTTCGGCTTCGGCTCCCATGACACCGACCTGGCTGTAGATCAGGATGCCGGCGACCAGCAGCACGACGAGGGTGCCCAGGCCCCCGAGGATCCACCGCAGAACACGACGACGCCGGCGGGGCGCTCGGGGCGCTCCGCCGGCGTCGGACGGGGTCGTGTCGGTCACCCTCCGAGGGTAACCCGGTGCTCAGACCGCGAGAGCCCCCTGACGGGTCGCGACGATCTCGGCGACCCGGGCGAACAACGGGTGATCGGGCGAGAGGCCGGTGACCTCGGCGGTGAACGCGTCGGCGTCGAGCTCACGGAGCATCCGCTGCAGGTCGACGGCCTGGGCGTCCTCGGCATCCGAGAACTCCAGGGCCGCGGCCATCGCGGCGACGAGCGCGTCGACGGGAAGACCTCGCTCGACGGCCTCGGCCGCGGGGCCGACGAACCGTTCGTGCCGCGAGAGCTTGCGCAGCGGCTGCCGGCCCACGCGCCAGACCGTGTCGGGCAGCGCGTCGTTGCGGAAGCGTCGCAGGATCGTCGCGCGGTACTCGCCCTGCACCGCGGCATCCAGCTCGTGCTTCTCGACGAGCAGCGCGCTGGTCTCTTCGAGCGCGGCCTCCACCTTCGCGGCGATCACGGGGTCGGCGAGGGCGTCGGAGATGCGCTCGGCGCCGGCCTGCGCGCCGAAGTACGCCGTGGTGGCGTGCCCGGTGTTCACCGTGAAGAGTTTGCGCTCGATGTACGGCTCGAGGTCGTCGACGAAGTGCGCACCCGGGATGTGCGGCGGGGTGTCGCCGAAGGGCGCCCGTTCGATCGCCCACTCGTAGAACGGCTCGACGGTGACATCGACACCGCCCTGCGCCTGTGCCGGAACGATGCGGTCGACCGCGGTGTTGGCGAACACCGCCCGCGCGGCCAGGGCGTCCCACGACTCGCCGGCGAGCTCGATGACGTGCTCGCGCAGCTGGTCGGTCGCACCGATCGCGTTCTCGCACGCCATGATCTGCAGCGGCGCGAGGGAGGGGTCGCGAAGCGCCAGACCCGCGACGATGTGCGGGGCGACGAACTTCAGGATGGTCGGGCCGACGGCGGTGGTGACCACGTCGGCCGTGGCGATCTCGTCGATGAGCGCCTCGGCATCCACCGAGCTGTCGATGGCACGGAACCCCGTCACCTCTTTGTCGACGCCACCCTCGCCCACCTCGTGGACGGTGTACGACGTGGCGTCGTTGATCGCCGCGACCAGCGCCGCGGAGACGTCGGAGAAGACGAGGTCGTAGCCGCCCTCGTGCAGCAGCAGTCCGACGAAGCCGCGGCCGATGTTGCCGGCGCCGAAGTGGACGGCCTTCATGCGTTGACGGAACCCGACAGGGCCTCGTAGAGCTCCTCGGGGGAGGAGGCGGCCTTCAGGCGCGCGACGTCGTCCTCTTCCGAGAAGAGGATGGCGATCTGCGACAGGATCTCGAGGTGCTCGTCGCCCTTGCCGGCGATGCCGACGACGAACGTCACGGGCTCCCCGCCCCAGTCGACGCCGCCGTCGTAGCGGACGACGCTGAGGCCCGAGGCGAGGATCGCCTGCTTGGTCTCGTTGGTGCCGTGGGGGATGGCGAGCTCGTTGCCCATGTACGTCGACACGGTCTCTTCACGTGCCTGCATGGCGGCGAAGTAGTCGGCGGTGACGGAGCCGGCAGCCTGGAGCAGGTCGGCGGCTTCTTTCATCGCCTCCTCGCGGGTGGCGCTCCCGGGGTGGATGCGGACGGATTCGATGCGGAGGACGTTCGACATGGTTCTCGCCTTTCTCGTCGTGCTGTCCAGCCTCGCAAAACGCGGGCCGGACGGGAAGACGAAGGGGCCGGGGTTGTGTCCCGGCCCCTCCGTGCTAGGGGTTACTTGGATCCGTGCTGCGCGCGCACCATCTCCACGACCTCGTCGTACCGCGGCGAGTTCATGAAGTTGTCGACTGAGACGTGCACGGAGTCGGGCGACTGCGCCTTGGCGCGGTCGGTGAGCTGGTTCTGCGTGATGACCAGGTCGGCCGAGCCGTCGAGGTTCGCGATCGCCTGGTTGGTGACCGTGACGCCGTCGATGCCGGCCTTCTTGATCTTGTTGCGCAGGACGCTGGCGCCCATGGCCGACGAGCCCATGCCGGCGTCGCAGGCGAACACGATGTTGTTCAGCTGCTTCGTGGCCGTGGCGCCGCCGAGCCCGCCGAGGGCGGCGTCGACGTCGCGGTCGGCCGTCTCGGTGGTGCCCGAACCGGTGGTGCCGGCAGCCCGGGTGCGGAGGGCGCCGAGGGCCGACGACTCCTTGCCCTTGTTGGCGGCGGTCTGGTCGATGGCCGCGGCGAAGCTGTCGCCCTCGGCCTCGGCGTCGCGCTTGCGCGAGGCGCGGAGGATGACACCGGCCACCAGGAAGGTGACGACGGCGGCGACGACGACCGACAGATAGACCACCAGCAGGTTGGCGGGTCCGGCGCCGATGGCGGCGACGGTGACGGCGATGATGCTGCCGGGCGCGGCCGGGAAGGCCAGGCCGCCCTGGAAGATCATGTTCGTCGCGACACCCGAGGCGCCACCGGCGATCAGGGCGAGGATCGTCATCGGCTTGGCGAGGGCGTACGGGAAGTAGATCTCGTGGATGCCGCCGAGGAACTGGATGATGATCGCGCCGGGAGCCGACGCCTTCGCCGCACCGACGCCGAAGAAGGTGAAGGCCAGGAGCAGACCGAGGCCCGGACCGGGGTTGGCCTCGATGAGGAACAGGATCGACTTGCCGGTGTCGGCGGCCTGCTCGATGCCCAGCGGGGTGAACACGCCGTGGTTGATGGCGTTGTTGAGGAACAGCACCTTGGCCGGCTCGACGATGACCGACAGGATCGGCAGCAGGTTGAACTGCACGAGGAAGGCGACGATGCTACCGAGCACGGCGCTGATGCCGAGGAAGACGGGACCGAAGGCGAAGAAGCCGACGATCGCGAGCACCATGCCGAGGATGCCGGCCGAGAAGTTGTTGACGAGCATCTCGAAACCGGGGCGGATCTTGCCGTCCCACAGCTTGTCCATCTGCTTGGTGATCCAGGCCGCGAGCGGGCCCATGATCATCGCGCCGAGGAACATCGGGATGTTGGTGCCGACGATCACACCCATCACGGCGATCGTGGCGACCACGCCACCGCGAGCGCCGTAGACGATGCGTCCACCGGTGTTGGCGATGAGCAGCGGCAGCAGGTACGTGATCATCACGCTCACCAGGCCGACGTAGCCCTGGTAGGTCGCGCCGTCTTCGGTGGCGGTGAGCGCGGTCATGGCGCCCGGCCACTGGATGAGGGCGGCGTCGCCGCCTCCGCCGAGGATCTCGGCGACCGGGGCCCAGTGCCAGCCGAAGGGGCTGTTCGCCCCGAAGAAACCGGCGGGGATGAAGAGCATGGTGATGAAGCCCCATGCGATGAACGCCGCGATGTTCGGCATGATCATGCCGGACAGGAACGTGCCGAATCGCTGTACGGCGATCCGTGCTCCTCCCGGCTTCTTGGCGGGTGACGTCGTCGTCATTGCTGTGTCTCCTTGGTGTGGTGCACGGCGGGGGCCGTGCGATGAGCGGCGAGCGCCGCGGTGTCGGCGGGGCGGCCGGAACCGCCCCGGGGATTACGGGGTGGGAACGAGGGCGGAGGCAGCCTGAGCCGCCTCGCGTGCGGATGCCGCGTCGTCGGCGTCGAGGGCGGCCTCGGCGATGCGGCGGGCGTCGTCGAGGGTGTGGGCGAGCAGGGTGGCACGCACGTCGGCGAGGGCGGTGGGCGCCATCGACAGCGTGGTGGCGCCGAGCCCGACGAGCACGACGGCCAGCAGCGGGTCGGCCGCCGCCTCGCCGCAGATGCCGACGGGCTTGCCGTGGGCCCGGCCCGCCGCCCCGACCTCGCGGATGAGGCGGAGGACGGCCGGATGCCACGGATCCTGGAACGACGCCACCGAACCGAGCAGCCGGTCGGCGGCGAGCGTGTACTGCGTGAGGTCGTTCGTGCCGATCGAGGCAAAGTCCGCGATCTGCAGGATGCGGTCGGCGAGCAGCGCGGAGGAGGGCACCTCGACCATCACGCCGGTCGTCTTCAGGCCGTAGTCCTTCGCCAGCTCCGTGAAGTAGCGGGTCTCCTCGACCGTGGACACCATGGGGGCCATGACCCACAGGTCGGCGGGACCGGCCTCGGTCGCCCGCGTCGCGGCATCCGCTTCGGCCAGGGCCGTGAGCTGCTCGCGCAGGATGTCCTCGCTGGCGCGGAGGGCGCGAAGACCTCGCAGACCCAGCGCGGGGTTCTCCTCGTGCGCGTCGTTGAGGAAGGGCAGCGGCTTGTCGGCGCCGGCGTCGAGCACGCGCACGACGACCTTCTTGCCCGGGAAGGCGCTCAGCAGCTCGGTGTACGCGGCGCGCTGCTCCTCGACGGTGGGGGCGGAGCTGGAGCTCAGGAAGAGGAACTCGGTGCGGAACAGGCCCACGCCCTCGGCGCCGAGCTCGACGGCCTCGGCGGCGCCGCCGGGCTTGCCCAGGTTCGCCAGCAGCGGCACCTTCGTGCCGTCGGCGAGCGCGCCGTCGGTGAGGGGCGCGGATGCCGCGGCCTTGCGGGCGTCGGCCCGGTTCTGCGCACGTGCCTTCTCGTCGTCGGTCGGGTCGACGGTGACGACGCCCGCGGCGGCATCCACGATCACCGACTGTCCGTCGATCAGGTCTTTCGCGGCGGCCGCGCCCACGACGGCGACGATCGACTTCTCGCGGGCGAGGATCGCCGTGTGCGAGGTGGGCCCACCCTCGGTGGTGACCAGCGCGAGCACCTTATCGAGGTCGAGCAGCGCGGTGTCGGCGGGGGCGAGGTCTTTCGCGACGAGCACGAACGGGTGGCCGGGATCCGGGATGCCGGGGGCGGCGACGCCGCGCAGACGCGCGATGACGCGCTGGGCGACGTCGTCGAGGTCGGCGGCGCGCTCGCCGAGATAGCCGCCGAGGGCGACGAGCTGCTCGCGGAACGAGGCGAACGCGTCGTGCACCGCGAACTCACCGGTCTTGCCCGCGGCCAGGCGGCTGTCGACCTCGGCCTCGAGCGTCGGGTCTTCGGCGATCATCGCCTGCGCCTCGAGCACGTCGCGGGCGGCGCCGCCGGCCTGTGCGCCGCGTGCCTCGAGCTCGCGGGCGACCGCACCGATGGCCTCGCGCACGCGCGCGGTCTCCTCCTCGACCGAGAGGTCGCTCTTCGCGTCCTTCGGGGCGGGCAGGGGCTCGGCCATGCGCGCGATGGGTCCCTGGGCGACGCCCAGGCCGATTCCGACTCCACGGAGTTCCGTCATGTGCTTGTTCCTTTACTCGGCGTCGTGGTCGGTGGTCAGCAGTTCGCTGAGGCGGTCGATGGTGGCTTCGGCGTTGTCGCCGTCGGCGGTGAGGGTGACGTAGTCGCCCTGTTCGAGCCCCAGTGCGATGATGCCGAGAATGCTCGCGGCATTCACGGGCTTGCCCGCGTCCTTGGCGATGGTCACGGCGATGCCGGACTCCTTCGCCGCCTGCGCGAAGAGCTTCGCGGGGCGGGCGTGCAGGCCGTGCGACGATCCGATGCGGACGGTGCGGGTGAGCTGAGGCATGGGGTCCTTTCCGTCGAGGTCAGATCGTGTCGGCGGGCTGGCGCACGCGGAGCGCCTCTTCCACCAGGTCGAGGGTCCGGGTGCCCGTGACATCGGCGAAGACGTCGTCGGGCAGCAGCGCGACCACCACGCCGTGCGTCGCGGCAGCCGAGCGGATGCCGTCGAGCTCGCTCGCCAGGTGCGGGCCGACGAGCACGATGTCAGCGGCGTCGAGGTCGTTCGGGAGCGAGAGCGCGGTCCCGGCGGAGGCCGAGCAGTCAAGGCCGCGTTCGAGAGCAGCACGACGGACGCGTTGCGCCACGAAGGTGCTCGACGCACCCGCTCCACACACCACGAGGATCCTCATCGACCGGCCTTTCTTCCTGTCGATTGTCCGCACCCCGTTCCCAGCCGACAACCAGGTTCGTTTCCCACCCCCCGGAACGCGCGTGCGCGGCCGCGCGAGGGGCGCGGTCGCTCACACCCCCGTCCAGCGCCACCACCGCCGGCCCGGTGCAAGGCACCGGGTCGCATGAGAGGGCTGGTGGGCGTGCCACACGTGGGCTTTCGCCTCCGCCAGGTCGGAGAAGGAGCCGATCATGGTCGGGACCTCGTCGAAGGCGACCCAGCCGCCCGCGGGGTCGACACTGACGTACCCGATCATCTGCCGGGAACACATGCCCAGCAGGAGGTCGTCGTCGACCTGCAGCCACCGGGGCCGGCTTCTCGCTGCGCCCACGCGAGAAGTTTGTCCCTTGCGGCTTTCAGTCACAAGAAAACGGGCGAGATGGTTCGGAATCGACCCGCCGACCGGGGCGGTCTCGCGCATCAGCGACGGTCGCCGCCTCGCCCGACGTCGCTCTCGTCGATGAGATGCTCGCGCCGCAGCCACTCGCCCAGCCCGGCGAGCGCGAGGTAGTCGTCGGGGTCGCGGCGCAGGATCTCGTCGTGTTCGCCGTACGCGGCGAAGACGGCGAGCTTGCGAGCGACGGCCTCGGCGTCGAGGTTGGCCGGCCACGCGTGACGCGGGTACCCCACCGCGTAGCGCACGGTCGCCCCGTCGATGAGCCCCGCGTCGACGGCCGCGGCGACGAGCCCGCCGGTGGCGCCGTGGTCGGGGTGGTCGCCGTCGCCGCCCGGCGCGGAGTCGGGCATGTTCGTCAGCACCGACGTCGCACCCGACCCGGTGATGAATGCGGCGACGGTGGCGACGAGCCGTTCGACGGTGAACTCCTGGCCCGTGTCGAGCGTCGTCAGCGACGGGATCTTGCCGGCGCGAAGGCGCGGCACCGTGCGGTAGCCGTTGGCGAACCACCCGCCCCCGGTGAGACCGCCGTCGGGGAGACGGAGGAACGCCAGGGCGATCCGGGGGTCGTCGTCGGGCGAGGTCACGCTGACCGCGACGCCGTTCGCCAGCACCGTCTCGCGGTCCGACCAGGCCGTCGTCGATCCGCGCATGACGTCGTAGGCGGCGCGGATGCCTCGCTCCCGCCCCGCGACGTACGGCGACATCCCGGTCCCGGCATCCGAAGCGGTCAGGAAGAGGTTCCGCACGCGGTGACCGCTCCGGATGGCGCGATCGATCGTCGGGGTGCCGAAGAGCAGGTCGTCGTCGTAATGAGCCCAGACTCCCGCGATCATCGGCGCCGCTGCAGTCACCGTCGGGTGAAGAAGTCGTACCGGTGCGCGTAGTGCGTGGGCGTCACCAGGTGGTCGGCACGGGCCGCCGGCAGCACGGCACGGTCGAACCGGCGGCCTGCGAGCGCGTCGAGGTCGGGGATGCGCCGACCCTCCATGTCGTTCCACCCCACCACGAGCCACCCGCCGGGCCGCAGCACATCGGCGCAGGCGTCGAGGCCGCGCGCGACCTGCTCCGCGGTGTTCAAGCCCCACCCGAACACGCCGTTGCACACGACGAGATCGAAGGTGTCGGCCGGGTAGACCGTGGCCAGATCGGTCATCGACAGCGTGTGATGACGACTCCCCGCGATCCGCTGCATCGCGGGATCGACGTCGATCGAGTGGTACTCGATGCCCTTGTAGAGCCGCGGATACGTCCGGGTGTACCAGGCCACCCCGACGTCGAGCATCCGCCGGATGTCGCGGCGTCCGAGGAACTCCGGCGCGATCACGTCTTCGAGCATCACCCGGTCGGGTGTCGCGAGGCGCCACCGGCCGTTCTTCAGCCGCAGTCGACTGCGCAGGCGCACGCTCCGGGGGATGAATCGTCTCCAGATGGGGGGCATACGCTCTCCGACGGTCGGCTGCGATCGGGGGATGGTCGTCTGCCCATGATCACCCATGTGCGACGAGAATCACGACACCTCTGCCGACTTCGCGGGAGAAAAGGCGATGAACGGCTCCGCTCCGCGCCCGGATGCCGTGCCGTCGGACCCCCCGTCGCGCGTCGCGTGGTTGGATGGAACGGACGCTGCCCACCGGGGCGGTGCGGAGGACGGATCGTGACGACGAAGGCTCGCCAAGACCGCCTTCTGGCCCTGCTGCTGCGCGAGGGGGAATGGTCGACCGCCGCGTCGCTGGCCGATGCCCTGGGGGTCACCCCGCGCAGCATCCGCTCCTACGTCACGGCCGTGAACGCCCGCGTCGCCGGCGGGGCGGCGATCGAGTCGGGCCCGCTCGGCTACCGCGCGGGCGGCAACGCGGCCGCGGCTCTGCGCACGGTCTCCGGATCCGATGCCGGCACACCCCGAGACCGCCTGCACACGCTGGTGCGGCGACTGCTCGATGCGCCCGACGGCATCGACGTGTTCGACACGGCCGACGCGCTGCACGTCAGCCCGGCGACGCTCGAGGCGGATCTTTCGCGGGTGCGCGGGCTGCTCGGCGGGACCGAGCTGACGCTCGAGCGTTCGGCATCCACCGCGCGCCTGCGCGGAACCGAGGTCGCGCAGCGGCGCCTGCTGTCGAAGCTCGCGCACGACGAGATGGATGCCGGGCTCTTCGACCTCGACGCGTTGCGGCGGACGCTCGGCGAGCGCTCGGTCGGAGCGCGCGCCTTCGGTCCGTTCAAGGCCGAGCTGGTCGCCGAGCTCGGGGCGCTCGGCTACTACGTCAACGAGATCGGCATCGGCGACGTGGTCATGCACATCGCCATCGCCGCCGACCGCACCACCCGCGACCGGGCGCTCGGCTCGCCGGGCGGCGACTCCTCCGACGCGGCCGCGGCCGTCGTGACCCTCCTCGACCGGCTCACCCTCAAGCACATCGGCGTGCAGCTCGGCTCGGGCGACCTGCGCCACCTCGCGACCCTCGTGCTCACCCGCATCGTCGCTCCCGGCACGCCCGGCGGCGACGACGTGCGCGCGCGGCTGGACCCCGCGGTGGAGGCGGCCGTGCGCCTGGTCGTCGAGAACGCGGCATCCGAGTTCCTCGTCGACATCGCGCACGACGACTTCATCCTGCGCCTGGCGCTGCACGTGCAGAACCTCCTGGCGCGCGCACGCGAGCAGGCGTGGTCGCGCAATCCGCTGACGCGGTCTCTGAAGTCCACGTATCCGATGATCTTCGAGGTCGCCGTCTACATCGCCAAGGGGCTGCAGGACGGTCTCGGCATCCCGATCCTCGACGACGAGATCGCCTACATCGCGATGCACGTCGGCGGGCGTCTCGAACGCAGCCGCCGCGCCGACCAGTTGCTGACCGCGACGATCGTGTGCCCCGGCTACTACGAGATGCAGGAGCTGCTGCGCTCCTCGGTCGACCGGTCGCTCGGCCAGGCGATCGAGGTCGTCGGCGTCGAGACGCGCATCGATCCCGCCTGGGATGCCATCGACACCGACCTCGTGCTGACCACGATCGACCCGCCGCGCCCCGGGGACCGGTTCGTGCGGATCCAGCCGTTCCTCACCGACGCCGACGTCGAGCGCGTCCAGGCCGCCGCCGGACGCATCCGCCGCGGCCGGCGCCTCGCGCGCCTGCGGGCCGAGCTCGAGCGTTACTTCGCGCCCGAGGCGTTCGTGCGGGGACTGGATGCCACCGCCGGCGAGGCCGGCGTCATCGAGCGCCTCGGCGGGCTGCTGGTCGAGCAGGACGTCATCGACGACGACTACGTCGCCCGTGCCGTCGAGCGCGAGGCCATCTCGTCGACGGCGTTCACTGACGCGCTCGCCGTGCCGCACGCGATGGGCATGACCGCCACGCAGACCCGCATCGCCATCGGCATCGCCGATCCCTCGATCGCCTGGGGCGAGGGGCGGGTGCAGGTGGTGGCGCTCGTGGCGTTCAGCGAGACCGACCGCGAGGCGTTCCAGACGGTGTTCGAGCAGTTCGTCGAGGTCTTCAGCGAGCGCGACAGCGTGCAGCGCATCGTGCGGAGGGCGACGTCGTTCCCCGCCTTCCTCGACGAGCTCGTCGCCGTGATCGACGGCTGACGCCCCGCCTCGTCGGGCTTCCTCCCCGAACCGGAGAGTCGAGCCGTCAGCAACCGCCCGGCGCAACCGCCCCGCGCGCGGTCAGCCGACGAGCGCGGCCTCGGCGGGCACGTCGACGGATGCCGCGACGCGGGCGCCGACGCCCAGCAGCCGCTCGATCGCATCCGCGGCGCGGGGAGCGGCGCGCCCGTCGCCGTAGAGGTTCTGCGCGCGCGACATGCGCGCGTGCACGGCGGGGTCGTCGAGCAAGGCCGACAGCTCCGTGACGACCGCCTCGCGGCGCGTGCCGATCAGTCGCGCGGCGCCGGCGGCGACCCCCTCGCCGCGCTCGGTCGTCTCGCGCACCACCAGCGCCGGGACGCCGAGCGCCGGTGCCTCCTCCTGCACGCCGCCCGAGTCGGTCACCGTGCAGTACGCCCTCGCCAGCATGCGTCCGAACTGCGCGTAGGGCAGCGGCTCGCACAGCACGATGCGCTCGCTTCCACCCACCGCTGCCCGTACCTCGGCGCGCACCGCCGGGTTGGGGTGCAGGGGGAGCACGGCGACCACGTCGGGGCGGGCCGAGACGACCTCGGCCACCGCCGACGCGATGCGGGCGAGGGGGCCGCCCCATGACTCGCGGCGGTGCACCGTGACGAGCACGACGCGCTCGGCGCCGACGGCGATCTCCTCCATGGCGGGGTCGTCGAAGCGCTGCGGGTGCGTCTTCTGGCGGTGCAGGGCGTCGATGCCGGTGTTGCCGGTGACGACGATGTCGTCGGGGCGCACGCCCTCGGCGAGCAGGTTCTGCTCGGCGGCATCCGTCGGCGCCAGGTGCAGGGACGCCAGGGGCGCGATGAGGCGGCGGTTGCCCTCCTCGGGGAAGGGCGAGCGCAGGTCGCCCGAGCGCAGCCCCGCCTCGAGATGGATGACGCGGGCGCCGGCGTAGTAGGCGGCGACCGCCGCGAGCGCGGCGCTGGCGGTGTCTCCCTGCACCACGACGGCATCCGGAGCCCCGTCCGCCCAGCGCGCGGAGAGCGCCGCGAAGATGGTCGAGGTCGTCTCGGCGAGGCCGGCGCCGCGGCGGAACACGTCGAGGTCGGCGTCGGGACGGATGCCGAACGACGCGTTGATCTCGGTGACCATCTCGCGATGCTGGCCGGTGACGGTCACGGTCGTGCGGATGCCGTCGCGGCGCCGCAGTTCGGCGACGAGCGGCGCGCATTTGATGGCTTCGGGACGCGTGCCGTAGACGACGTCGATCCAGGGAGTGGTCACGGGCGGCTCTCCTCGTTCGGGCGGGATGCGGACGGGCCGAGGGTCGTCGAGGGGTTCGCGCTCGAGCGGGTGACGCGCGCAGGAGCGGCGCCCGGCCGGGCGCCGCTCTCGCGCAGCGAGATGCGCAGCAGCAGCACGATGGCCACGACGAACCCGACGATGACGAACAGCGAACCGATGTAGCGGTGCACGAGGTCGAAGCCCTCACGGCCGTAGGCGCCGTAGGCCCAGGCGGCCGAGGCGAAACGGATCATGTTGCACGTGATCGCCAGGCCGAGGCCGACGAGCAGACCGAGGCCGACGCGGCTGGTCGGCGCCCGCGTGATGCCCGTGATCGCGACGGCGAGCAGCAGCAGCGGCACGGCGAGCACGGTCGTGGAGCACATGGTCGTGATCATCAGGCCCGTGACCTCGGGGGTGCCGATGCCGAACCAGACGATGGGGCCCGCGGCGACGGCACGCCCGGGGGCGACGAGGCCGATGAACTCGCGCGCGAGGATCGCCTCGGCGGCGCGGGTCGTGGCCTCGGTCGCGATGAGGGCTCCCGCGGCGACCGCGAGGGCTCCGGCGGTGACCAGCCGGCCGATCCCGCCGCGCCGATCGCGGGCCCTCGTGCGGGTGCGCAGCGGTGCCGCCGAGACGCTCATGCCTCCACCGCCAGCAGCAGTCGTCCGGCCTCGGCGTTGCGGCGGGTCTTGGTCCACCCGCGGCGCCCGGCCACCATGCGGCCGAAGGCGCGCACCACGCAGATGTAGCTCTGGTACATGTACAGCCAGTACCCGAGGCCCCAGAGCCCCGCGCGCCACACGGGATGCCGCTCTTCGCGCGTCACGTACACGAGGGGCCAGAGCGCGAAGGGGAGGATGCCGGTGAGCACCCACAGCGGGATGATCCAGGTGGCGCCGGCCAGCCAGCCGAACAGGCCTCCCGGCGACAGTGCGCCCGAGACGACCATGGCGATGGTGACCGTGGGCCAGAGCACGAAACCGATGAGCTGGATGTAGGGGATGGCGAGGAAGTACGCCGCCTCCAGCGCGCCCGCGTTGGTGAAGGTGCGCGAGGCGTAGATCTTGGGGAGGTATCGGGCGCACTGCAGGCCCCCCTGGCACCAGCGGGTGCGCTGGGTCAGCAGGCGCCGGGCCGAGGGGAGGGCCTCCTGCGAGACGAAGGTGTCGTGCGCGTACACGGTGCGGTACCCGGCGAGCATGATGCGGAGGCCGACTTCGTAGTCCTCCAGCAGCGCGTCGCCCCACGGCACGCCCGCGTCGGCCGACGCGGCGCGCAGGGCGCTGAGCCGGGTGAACTGCCCGTTGCCGCCGAGGCCCACCGAGACGGTGCGCATGCGCAGCACCTGCATCGCGGCGATCGTGGTGCGGAACTCGATGTCCTGCATGCGGATGAGGTAGCGCGCCCACGCCTGACCGAGGCGTCCCTGCCCGGCAGCCGGGGCCGGGTCGTCGCGGTTGCTCATGCGCACCGCCACCTGGGTCGCGCCGACATCGGGCGCACCGAACGCCGCGGGACCGGCTGCCTGCCGGAGGGCGTTCTCGGCGAGCGAGCCATCGGCGTCGAGGACGATCACGATCGTGCGATCGTCCTCGACGCCGCGGTTGCCGCGCAGCTCCCGCCACTCCGCTAGCCGGGCATACGCGGCGTTCAGGGCGGCTCCCTTGCCCGTGCGGGCGTCGGGGAGCCGCCGGATCACGGCGTGCACCAGCGGGTCCGTGTCGGCGAAGGCGGAGACGATGTCTCCGGTGCCGTCGGTGCTGGCGTCGTCGATGATCCACAGATGGACGGTCGGGAAACGCTCTCGAGTCCTCTTCACCGTCTCGGCGATCACGGCCGCCTCGTCTCGGCAGGGGATGAACGCGTGCCACTCGAACGCCCCGGGGTCGCCCTCCACCGCCGCGCGGCGGCGGACGAAGGGGACGACGATGAGCGTCGTGTAGGTGAGGAACATCACCAGGAAGACGAAGGAGAGCGAGAAGAGGAACTCGAGGGCGTTCACGATCGGGGCGCGTCCTCTCCGGATGCCAGGTCGACGGCATCCTGAGACCGATGGCGCCGCGAGCGCCACGCCAGCAGACCGCCGATCAGGGCGGCGCCGACCCCGACGACGGCGAGGGTCGCCGTCGGGGCCGCGTAGCCGGTGACCGCGATCATGCCGACGGCGCCGCCGCCCATCGCACCGTTGCGGTACACGGGTCAGCCCTGAGCCGGTGCGGCCGCGCGCTGGCTGCGACGACGCAGCATCACCGCGGCGAGCAGGACGGCGGCGAGACCGAAGCCGCCACCGGCGATCGCGAGCGATTCGGGCCCGGCGACGGGCACGGCCAGCTGACCGGCGTTGGGGCCGACCGAGGCGGTGGCCAGGTCGACCGTGGCAATCGCGCCCGCGGCGCCGAGACCGACGCGGAGGGCCGTCTGGGTGAAGGTGCCGTCGACGGTCGACTGCACGTTGACCTGCAGCTGCGCCAGCGCGGTGATCGCTTCGCCGAGCGGCCCCTGCAGGCTCGCGCCCAGGCCGTCGAGGACGGGCTCGATGACGCCCCGCGCCACACCCAGGGCCGCGTTCAGGACGCCGCCGAGAACGCTCAGGTCGTCCACGCGCGCCTGGACGGCGTCGAGGATGTCGTTCGTCTGCGAGGTGATCTCGGCGACGACCGCGGCGGGCACGTACGAGAGCAGGTCGGTGCCGGGAGCGAGGTCGTTGAGGTCGGCGACGCCGGCCGCGGCGAGCAGATCCTCCTCGGTGAGGGTGACGGTGCCCGAGGCGAAGGGGTTGTCCAGGTCGAGTCCCGCGACGGCGGCGGCGGCCAGGAGCGTGTTCAGTGCGGGGTTCAGCGTGTTCAGCACCCCGGAGACGAGCGTGCCGTCGACCACCACGCCCACGTCGGCGAGGATGTAGTCGCCGCTCTGCGCGCCGTCGGCGGTGTTGACGGCGGATGCCGCGAGCGTTCCGATGTCGACCCGCAGGCCGGCGAGCGCGTCGGAGCTGCCGACCGCGATGGTGGCCGTGTTGTCGGCGGTGGGGTCGCCGACGTCGGAGGGGGTGACGGTGCCGACGCCGATGAGGCTGGGCGCAGCCGACACCGCGCCCGAGAACGCCGACGAGCTGCCGTCGTCGTTGGCGCGGGCGTACTGGCCCACGGCACCGAGCTGGATGACGCCGTTGTCGCCGAACAGGTTCGTGGAGCCCGCCTGCAGCGTGACGAGGCCGCTGACGGCGTCGGCGTCGAGGGGGCGGTCGACGATGACGTCACCCGAGGCGTCGGTGTTCACGGCCTCGGCGCCGCGCAGGGCGACGAGGCTGTCGAGCACGTCGGTACCGAGCAGCGACGTCTGCACGAGACGGCCCGTGCTCTGCGACACGACGTCGGCGGGGGCGGCCTGGGCGGCTGTCGCGGGGACGAGGAGGGCGGCGACGGTGGCGGTGGCCCCGACGGCGCGCACGGTCCGCCACGTACGGGCGGAGGTGTCTGGACGAATGGTCATGGATGCCTGCTTCCTGGACGGCGGAACACCACCGGGCGCATTGCGGGCCGGATGGTGCGGTGCAAGGCGAAGTTAGGCGGGGCATCGAGCGCTGGCATCCGTGTCCCGTACGGAACCCGACTACTTAGGGAGGCGCCTCGGGCGCCGTTGCCGTCCGTGAACTACTGATTCAGGGTCGAAACCTCGGAGGACGTGCCGCTTTCGGTGTAGGAACGAATCGGGGCGCGTCCGTGGACGCGGGGAGCAGCAGGAGACACGCATGGGTGCAGGTCGACCATTGGTGGGGCGAGGGCGCGAGACGCAGATCGCGACGGAGGCGTTGCGGGGCAGGCGCAGCGTGCTGGTGACGGGGCCCGCCCGCAGCGGTCGCACGCACCTGGTGACGGCGATCGTGCGCGCCCAGCCGCGCCCGTCGACGGTGATCGAATCGCGTGCCGGTGCCGTGAGCGCGCGCTCGGGCCCCTCGGACCGCCGGCTGCTCGCCGGTGCCGATGACGTGGAGGAGCTGATCGCCGAGGTGGTCGGCCGGGGCGGTGTCGTCGTCGTCGACGACATCGATCTGCTCCCGGATGCCGTGGTGTGGCCGCTCGTGGAGGCGCTGAGCGCCACGGATGCCGTGTTCATCGCCGCTCTCGCCCCGCGGCACGAGATCGCGCGACGTTCGCCGGCCCGCTGGGAGCTGTTGCAACCGCTGGTCGAGGACGCCGACCGACTCAACGTCGTCGTGGGGCCGCTCAGCCTTGCCGAGACGGCGACGCTGGCGAACGAACTGCGCGCGAGCCGGCACGGGGTCGGCCCCGCCGACGGCGCGTGGATGATGGCCCTCGCCCACCTGAGCGGCGGCAGCCCCGCCCTCGTCGCCGAGCTCGTCGAGGTGGCCGCCGTCCGTGGGCGGATGCACGCGGTGTGCCCGATCGAGCCGTTCGCCGATCTGCTGCCCGGTGCCATCGTGGAGTCGCTCACCCGTCTGCTGGCACCCCTCGACGCCCGCGAGCGGCGGCTGCTGGGCGTGGTGTTCGAGCTCGGCCTGATCCCCCTCGGGCACGTGGCGTCGATCGTGCCGTCGGACGTTCTCGCCCGCTTCCACGACGGCAACCTCGTCGTGGCTTCGGTCGAGGCGGGAGCGGCGGCGGTGAGTCCGTTGGTGGCGCGGGTCCTCCGGGAGAGCGCGCCGAGGGGCGAGCACCTCGAGGAGCGTCGCGACGTCGCCCACCGTCTGCTCGAGCTGAGTCGGCAGGGTGCGGCGCTCACTCCCGCCGAGGAGGTGTTCTGCGCGCGTTTTGCGGGAACCCTCGACGCGGACGGGCCGTTGGCCGAGTCGCTGCGGGCGTTGCTGCCGCGCGCCGCCGTGTCGCTGGCGCGGTCGGGCACGCCTCGCGACGCGCTTGCGGTGGTCTCGCGCGTGCTGGATGACGGCCCCGATCTGCGCGCATCGGCGGCGTTGATCCTCACGCGCATCGCCCTCGAGGAGTATGCCGAAGCCGAGCGGCTGCTCGCCTGGCTCCCGCACCCCACCACCGCCGCCGAGCGGGAGCTCGCCCTGCACGTGTTCGTGCGGACGCTCAGCGCCACCTACGCCGGGGCGGCTGTCGCGCGCCGGCGAATCCAGGACCTCGTGTGCTGGGCGCCGGACGACGAGGAATGGCGCACACGTGTCGGACACGCCGCGGCCATGCTGTCGCTGCCCAATGGGGCGTCGTTCTGCGAGCGCGCCCTGTCACCGTCGGCCGAGGCGCCCCACGCCGATCCGGCGGCGATGAGCGACGCGCTGCGTGCAGCGCTGGCGGCGTCTCGCGGTGATGCGGCCCGTGCCCGCGCGCTGCTGCGCGCGCGTCAGCAGACGCACGGGTGGGACGTGGAGAGCGATCTCACCCTCTTCCTGCTGCACGCGTACGCGATGGTCCTGGTCGGCGGCGATCTCGACGTCGTCGAGAGCGCGACCCGGCGGCGCCTCTTGTCGGCGCGCTGGGGCGACCGGCAGGACGAGGTCGCGGTGCTCGCGCTGCTCGACGCGTCGATCCAGCTGCAACGGATGCGCCCCGATGTCGCCTTCACCAGCCTGCAGACCCCGCGCATCGCGCCGCCCGAGTCGTTGCGCGTCTGGTACGACGCCGTGCGCGCGAGCGCCTTCATCGCCCGGGGCGACCTCGTGCACGCCGCCGAGGCGCTGGACCGTATCGACCGGGCGGCGACGGAATGGGCGCGCGGATCCTTCGGGGTGCTGCGCGAGACGGTGCGAGCGCGGTTCGAGATCGCCAACGGACGCGTCGAGGCCGCGACCGCTCGTGCGGACCGGGCGATCGACGAGGCCGAGCGGCGAATGCCGATGCTCCTGCCGGCGCTGCTGCGCGTGCTGCTGGCCGCGGGGGCTCCGGTGCCGCAGGTGCGGGCGCGGGCCGAGGCGTTGTCCGCGCGGTTCGACCTCGCCCCGTTGCGCGCCTTCCTCGCCGAGATCCCGTCGACGGCCCGCGTCGATGTGCCGCCCGTGCTCGAGCAGCTGACCTCGCGCGAGCGGGAGGTGGTCGATCTCGCCGTATCGGGCGCGTCCAACGCGCAGATCGCCCGGCGCCTCGGTGTGTCGGTGCGGACGATCGAGTCGCACCTGCACCACGCCCGCACCCGTCTGGGCATGAGCCGTCACGAGCGGTTCGCGCAGGTCGTCGAGGGCGCTCGGGCGCTCGCGGGGCGCTGACGCGGGCCAGAGCGCCTCTCGGCGCGCCGGGGGCGCGGGG
This sequence comes from Microbacterium enclense, assembly GCF_001456955.1. Lineage (GTDB taxonomy): Bacteria > Actinomycetota > Actinomycetes > Actinomycetales > Microbacteriaceae > Microbacterium > Microbacterium enclense. The sequence goes on from NZ_KQ758467.1 coordinate 744,690, forward strand.
CGGGGCGGCGACGCCGCCCCGCGGGCCGCGCTGCCGCCCCGTTGACCCGAGCTCGGGCCGGGCCCGCCTCAGCACGCCGGGGACGCGGGGCGGGGCCGCGACGCCGGCTCTCCTCAGCGCGCCGCCGCGAGCAACTCCTCGGCGCCGGCGCGCACGGCCTCGAGACGGCGGCGCGCCTTCTTGGCCGACGCCCCGCGCACGTCGAGGTACAGCTTCAGCTTCGGCTCCGTTCCGCTCGGGCGCACGATGAGGCGCGACCCGTCGTCGAGCCAGAGCCGCAGCACGTCGCCCGGGGGCAGGCCGTCGACGCCGGTCAGCAGGTCGTCGATGCGCGCGACCGCGACCCCGCCGACCGCCGCCGGCGGGTCGGCGCGCAGGGATGCCATCATCCCGGCGATCTCGCTGACGTCGCTGACCCGGATCGAGATCTGGTCGCTCGCGAACGCGCCGAAGGTGTCGCGGAACTCCTGCAGCAGATCGGCGACGGTGCGCCCCTGGCCGCGCGCCTCGGCGACCATCCCCAGCATCGCCACGGCGGCGGAGATCCCGTCCTTGTCGCGGACGGTGCCCGGGTTCACGAGGTAGCCGAGCGCCTCCTCGAAGCCGAACACGATGCCCGGGGCCCGCGAGATCCATTTGAAGCCGGTGAGCGTCGCGTGGAAGGCCAGTCCGTAGTGCTCGGCGACCGCCTGCAGCCCCGGCGACGACACGAGGGAGCAGGCGAGGGATGCCGGGGCCCCGGCGTCACCGCCCGCCGCGGCATCCGGGGCCGACGTGTCACCGCCGTCCGCTGCCTCGCGCGCCGCCGCCGCAGCCCGCGCCGCCCGCCACCCGAGCAGCAGCCCGATCTCGTTGCCGGTGAGCCGCCGCCAGCCGCCCTCGGCGTCGGCGTCGGGGAGGGCGACCGCCAGGCGATCGGCATCCGGGTCGTTGGCGATGACGAGCTCGGCGTCGGACGCCCGAGCGGTCTCGAACGCCAGGTCCATCGCTCCCGGCTCCTCCGGGTTCGGGAAGGCGACGGTGGGGAATCGTCCGTCGGGCTCGATCTGCGCCTCGACGAGGGTCGGTACCGGGTAGCCGGCCTCCGAGAGCACGCGCGAGACGGTCTCCCACCCGACGCCGTGCATCGCGGTGTACACCCAGCGCAGGCCCTCGGCCCCCGCGGGCGCGGGGGCGACCGCCGCGGTGGCGGCGACGTAGGCCTCGACCAGCGATTCGGCCGCGTTGGCGTAGCCGACCGACCGTGGCAGCACCGTGACGTCGCCGGCGTCGGCGATCCGCTGGATGTGCGCGGCGATCTCGGCGTCTGCGGGCGAGACGATCTGCGCTCCGTCGTCGGCCCCGCCGAGGTAGACCTTGTAGCCGTTGTCGTCCGGCGGGTTGTGGCTCGCGGTGACCATGACGCCGGCGTCGGCGCCGAGATGGCGCACGGCGAAGGCGAGCACGGGCGTCGGAAGGGTGCGGGGGAGCAGCACGGCGTTCAGCCCCGCTCCCGCGAAGATCTCGACCGAGTCGCGCGCGAACACGTCGGAGTTGCGTCTTCCGTCCCAGCCGACCACGACGGTCGGCGTCTCGCCGTCGGAGCGCTCGAGAAGGTAGGCGGCGAAGCCCGCCGCCGCCTGGGCGACGAGCACGCGGTTCATGCGGTTCGGGCCGGCCCCGAGCGCGCCGCGCAGCCCCGCCGTGCCGAACGCCAGGCGGGTGGAGAAGCGATCGGCGAGATCGTCCGCCGCCGTGGCATCCCCCTCCTCCACACGCGTCAGCAGAGCGGTGAGCTCGTCGCGGGTGACGGCATCCGGATCCTGGGCGAGCCAGGCACGGGCGGCGTCGACGTGCCCGCTCACAGCGCGCCGATCACGCGGGCCAGCAGGTCCGAGATGACGGGTTCGGCGTCACGCCCGGCCTCGAGCACCTCCGCGTGGCTGAGCGGGGTCTGCTGGATGCCGGCGGCCAGGTTCGTGATGAGTGAGAAGCCGAGGATCTCCATGCCCGCCTGCCGCGCGGCGATCGCCTCGAGGGCGGTCGACATGCCGACGATGTGCCCGCCGATGGTCTTGGCCATCTGCACCTCGGCCGGGGTCTCGTAGTGCGGGCCGCGGAACTGGCAGTACACGCCCTCGTCGAGCGACGGGTCGATTCCGCGCGCGATCTCGCGCAGCCGTGACGAGTACAGGTCGGTGAGGTCGACGAACGTCGCGCCCTCGAGCGGGGAGTCGGCGGTGAGGTTGATGTGGTCGCTGATGAGCACGGGCTGTCCGGGCTTCCAGCTCTCACGGATGCCGCCGGCACCGTTGGTGAGGATCATGGTGGTGGCGCCCGTGGCCGCCGCGGTGCGCACGCTGTGCACGACTCGCCGCACGCCGTGACCCTCGTAGTAGTGCGTGCGCGCGCCGATGACGAGCACGTTCTTGCCGCCCGGGGTGCGGACGCTGCGGAGCGTGCCGACGTGCCCCTCGAGAGCGGGCTTCGAGAAGCCGGTGACCTCGGTGGCGGGGAACGACGCCGTCTCGTCGCCGATGAGTTCGGCGGCTCGCCCCCAGCCCGACCCGAGGGTCACGGCGATGTCGTGGTGCGCGACGCCCGAGAGACGCGCGATGTCGGCCGCTGCCGCCGCGGCGACCTCGAACGGGTCGACCGCCGGGTCGTCGAGCGGGTGTGAAGTGCTGTTGGACATCCCCCCACTCTAGAAAGCGCGGTGCTCGCGGGCCAGACGCCCGGCCCGCAGGGGGCGCGTGTCGCGCCGACGCGGGGCGCGGGGCGGCTCCCCTCGCCGCGCTGACAGAATGGATGCCATGGTGCAGAGCTTCGAGCGCAAGCAGTCCGTCGCGATCGTCGGCGGCGGCCCCGGCGGATACGAGGCCGCGCTGTCGGCCGCCCAGCTCGGCGCCGATGTCACGCTCGTCGAGCGGGCGGGTGTCGGCGGCTCCGCCGTCATCACCGACGTGGTGCCCTCGAAGACCCTCATCGCCACGGCCGACGCCGCCGTCGCGATCCGCAACGCCAGCAGCCTGGGCGTGCAGCTGTTCGCCAAAGACGACCGTGGCAAGCCCCTCACCCCCGAGGTGGCGATCAACCTCGCCGCCGTCAACCAGCGCCTGCTCTCGCTCGCGCGGCAGCAGTCCGACGACATGCGCGCCTCGCTCCTCGAGGCGGGCGTGCGCATCATCTCCGGTCACGGGCGCCTCGACGGCGGCGGTGCCGTCGTGGTGTCGACCGAGGCCGGCGGCACCGACTTCGACCGCATCGAGGCCGAGACCCTCGTCGTCTCCGTCGGCGCGTCACCGCGAGAGCTGCCGTCGGCTCAGCCCGACGGGGAGCGCATCCTCACGTGGACGCAGCTCTACAACATGAAGTCGGTGCCCTCGCACCTCATCGTCGTCGGCTCCGGCGTCACGGGCGCGGAGTTCGCCTCGGCGTACATGAATCTTGGCGCGAAGGTCACCCTCGTCTCCAGCCGCGATCAGGTGCTCCCCGGTGAAGATCAGGATGCCGCGGCCGTCCTGGAGCGCGTCTTCCAGCGCGGCGGCATGACGCTGCTCGCCAAGGCCCGCGCCGAGTCGGTCGTGAACACCGGCGACGGCGTCCTCGTCACCCTCGCCGACGGTCGCACGATCGAGGGCAGCCACTGCCTGATGGCGGTGGGCTCGATCCCCAACACCGCCGGTCTGGGCCTCGAGCAGGCGGGTGTGCAGATGACGGCATCCGGTCACATCCGCGTCAACCGCGTCGCGCGCACCTCGGTGCCGAACATCTACGCCGCGGGCGACTGCACGAACTTCTTCCCGCTGGCATCGGTCGCGTCGATGCAGGGTCGCCAGGCGATCTTCCATGCGCTGGGCGACATCGTCATCCCGCTCGAGACCCGCCGCATCACGGCCAACATCTTCACCGCCCCCGAGATCGCCACGGTCGGCTTCAGCGAGCAGGACGTCACCGAGGGCCGCATCGCCGGCGTCGTGCGCAAGCTGCCGCTGTCGGCGAACCCGCGCGCGAAGATGCAGGGCATCACCGACGGCTTCGTCAAACTCATCGCCCGCAAGGGCAGTGGCACGGTGATGGGCGGTGTGATCGTCGGCCCGAAGGCGTCCGAGCTCATCTACCCGATCGCGATCGCCGTGGAGCGCCGCCTAACGGTCGACCAGGTCGCCCGTGTGTTCGCGGTGTACCCCTCGCTCACCTCGAGCATCACCGACGCCGCGCGCGCGATGCACATCGTCGACCGCGACGACCCCGACGAGGACTGAGTCCCCGGATGCCGGTGTCCCGGCATCCGTTCCGCTCGTCGCGTTCGCGGCATTCGTGTGGCTCGTCGCTCTTCGCGGCATTCCTGTTGCGCGTCGCCGGCCGCGGCATTCGTGTTGCTCGTCGCTTTCGCGGCATTCCTGTTGGGCGTGGCCGGCCGCGGCATTCGTGCTGCTCGTTGCATGCGCTCCCGCCTCGTCGCGCCGTAGCGACCGGCTCTCCCCTCGAGAAACGCGACGTGCGGGGAGAAACGCGTCGTCGAGGCGTTTGCTCGTGCGGATGCCGTTTCTCGCTGCCGTCGGACCGCCGCAGGGCCGCGCTTCGCCGCGCGTGATCGTCGGGTCGCGCGTCCGAAGCCTCTGGGCGGGCCGCCGAGAAACGCCTTCTGCAGGGAGAAACGC
>NZ_KQ758468.1 GCF_001456955.1 Microbacterium enclense
ATGACTTGATAACACACCTGTTTTTGGTGCTTGCGTCCACTGAGTGGTTCTCGATGTACGGTCGAGAACAACAACAATGAAACAATCGTTGTTGGTTTACGAACACATCAATAGTGTTTCGGCGGCCATAGCGAGAGGGAAACGCCCGGTCACATTCCGAACCCGGAAGCTAAGCCTCTCAGCGCCGATGGTACTGCAGGGGGGACCCTGTGGGAGAGTAGGACACCGCCGGACTTCCTTTAACGAAATGGCCACCCAACGCTGGGTGGCCATTTCGCATTTACGGACACAATCGCCGGGTATGTGACGCCCGTGCCGCGACGTTGTTTCGCATACGGAGGCACCTCCCCCTCGCCCCTGGATGAGCGGCGGCGATACGCTGACGGCACCAACGGGAAGGGCGCTGTCATGCGATTCGGTCACCTCGGGCAAGAGCCCCGCATCCACCCCGACGCGGTGATCGCCCCCACCGCCGTCATCAGCGGCGACGTCAGCATCGGCGCGGGCTGCCAGGTGCTGCACGGGGCCGTCTTGACGGCGGAAGGGAGCCCGATCGTCGTGGGACCGAACACGATCGTGATGGAGCACGCCCTCGTGCGGGCGAGCTCGACCAACGCGGTGCACGTCGGCTCTCACACGTTGATCGGTCCGATGGCGAGCGTGGCCGGGGCTGACATCGGTGAAGAGGTCTTCCTCGCAACCGGCACGCGGATCTTCAACGGGGCCGAAGTGGGGGACCGCTGCGAAGTGCGGATCAACGCTGTCGTGCACCTGCGGACGGTCCTTCCGGCAGGAACCGTCGTTCCGATCTCCTGGGTTGCCGTGGGAGACCCCCTGCAGATCCTTCCCCCCGACAGCCACGAAGAGATCTGGGCGGCGCAGAAGGAACTCGACTTCCCGGGCTACGTCTTCGGGCTCGACCGGGACACTCCTGATCTCATGGTGCAACTCACGGAACGCTACGGACGCAGTCTGTCACGCCATTCGGAAGATCGCCGACTCGACTGACGGCCGGCGCAAATCCCTCGCCGGAAGCACGACGCGCCGGCCACCCGAGGGGTGCCGACGCGTCGCGCTCGAGGGCGTCGATCAACCGGTGTTCTGCAGACCCGCTGCGACTCCGCTGACCGACAGCAGCAGGAGGCGCTGGTGCTCGGCATCCGGAGTCTCCGACTCGGTCGCGGCGTCGCGCAGGGCGCGAAGCGCCCGCAGCTGCAGCAGCGAGAGCGCGTCGACGTACGGGCTGCGCATCTTCACGGCCCGCTGCAGCACGGGCTTGTTGCCCAGCAGATCGCCTTCCGTGATGCGCTCCACCCAGGAGCGGGTGAGGAGCATCTCGTCCATCACCAGTTCGGCGAGGTCCTGCCGGTCGCCGAGCGCGAGATAGCGGCGCGCGATGCGCTCGTCGGCCTTGGCCAGGCTCATCGCGACGTTGTCGATCATGGTGCGGAAGAGCGGCCACTGCTCGTACGCCTCGCGAAGGCGCTGTTCGTCACCGACGGCATCCAGAGCGGTACCGAGACCGAACCAGCCGGCGAGGTTGATGCGGGCCTGCGTCCACGAGAACACCCACGGGATCGCGCGCAGATCCTCGAGGGACTCGACCGACAGACCGCGGCGTGCCGGGCGCGAGCCGAGGGCGAGGTGCCCCAGTTCTTCCATCGGCGTGACCGTGGCGAACCAGGGAGCGAACCCGGGCGCCTTGACCAGGGCGAAGAAGCGCTCGCGCGAGGCGACGTCCATCGTCTCGGCGACGTCGGCGAAGGCGTCGGCGGCACCACGGTTGCGGCGTTCGATGGAGGGGGAGGATGCCGTGAGGACGGCCGCCGCCACCTGGTCGATGTGCCGCATCGCGATGTCGGCGTCACCGTAGCGGGCGAAGATGACCTCGCCCTGCTCGGTGAGCTTGAAGCGTCCGTCCACGGAGTGCGGGGGCTGAGCGAGAATCGCGGAGTTGGCCGGGCCACCGCCGCGGCCGAGCGCGCCGCCGCGACCGTGGAAGAGGGTCAGCTCGATGCCCTCGGTCTCGGCCCACGTCGAGATCTTCGCCTGCGCCTCGTACAGGGCGAGGTTGGCGGCGACCGGTCCGACGTCCTTCGACGAGTCGGAGTAGCCGAGCATCACTTCGAGGCGGCGGCCGGTGGCATCCATCCGGCTGACGAAGGCGGGGTGCGTCACGATCTCGGCGAGGATGCCGGGGGCGGCCTGGAGGTCTGCGAACGTCTCGAACAGCGGAATGACGTCGAGCACGGGAAGTCTCTCGCCGGGACCCATCGCGTACGAGGCCAACTCGTGCACGTTCGCCAGATCGTCGGCGGACTGCGTGAACGACACGATGTAGCGGCCGGCGGCGCGGGGACCGAAGCGCTCCTGCACGTAAGCGATGGAGCGGAAGACCTCCAGCACCTCGTCGGTCTGCTCGCTGCGGGCATGGCCGGCGCGCAGCTCGTCGAGCACCTTGCGATGCACGGCCGAGTGCTGTCGCACCTCGAGCTCGGTGAGGTGGAAGCCGTACGTCTCGACCTGCCACACCAGCCGCTGCAGGGCGCCGTACGCCTGCCGGGCGGCGCCGGCCGCGACCAGCGAGTCCTGCACCGTGCGCAGGTCGGCGAGGAGGTGCTCGGGGTCGCGGTACGCCAGGTCGGCGTTGCGCGTGCGGGTGGCGGCGATCTTGCGCGCCAGCAGCAGCAGGATGCGGCGGTGCGGCTCCTCGGGGGAGCGCTCGGCGATCTCGGCCGCCGCGTCTTCGTCGGCCGCGCGCAGGCGGTGCCACAGTGAGACGAGGGCGTCGCTGGGCGGGGTGGTCCCGGCATCCAGGGTCAGACCGCGTCCGACACGCAGCGCCGTGCGCTCGAGGCCGAGCAGCACGTGCTCGCTCGCGATGGCGGCGGCCTTGCGCGTGACGGATGCCGTGACGAACGGGTTGCCGTCGCGGTCACCGCCCACCCACGAGCCGACGCGCACGAACGGCTTCACGATCGGAGCGCGAGAGCCCGCGTTCTCGCCCTGGAGGACGTCGTCGATGCGGCGGTAGACCTGTGGGACCGCCGTGTACAGCGTCTCGTCGAAGACGGCCATGACCGATCGAACCTCGTCGACGGGCGACGGCTTCTCGCGGCGGAGGGGAGCGGTGCGCCAGAGCGTGTCGATCTCTTCGAGCATGCGGCGCTCGGTGCGGCGCGTCTCGGCTGCGTTCTCGCCCGCGGCATCCCGCTCGCCGAGGAGTTCCGACAGTCGCCGGATGCTCGTGGAGATCGCGCGACGACGGGCCTCGGTCGGGTGAGCGGTGAAGACGGGATGGAAGCGCAGGGCCTGCAGGCGGGCGAGCGCCGTCTCTTCGCCGACCTCGCTCGACAGACGCTCGAACGCGCTGGCGATGGTGTCGGGGATCCCGTTGCGGGAGGGACGATCGCCGCGCTCGCGCAGCACGCGGACGCGCTGGTGCTCCTCGACGAGGTTGACCAGGTGGAAGTACGCCGTGAAAGCGCGCGCCACCTCGTCGGCGCGTTCGATCGAGAAGCCGTCGGCGATGGCAGCCGCGCGCTCGAACGCCTCGGATGTCTCGTCGGTATAGGCCTGGATCGTCGCAGAGCGAAGACGCTCGACGTCGTCGTACAGTCCGGGGGAGCCGCTCTCTCGAAGCACGCGTCCCAGCAGCGACCCGAGCAGGCGCACATCGGCACGCATCTGTTCGGGGAGCTCCTGGCCGGCTTCGAAGCGGCCCACGAGGTCGATGGCCTCGGTCGGGGTCAGTTCACGCACACGGCCAAGATTATCGGCGTCGCGGGGCTCCGAATTCACGTGTAACGGGGGTGGGACGATTCGTCGCTGCGCCGAGCCCCGGATGGCGTGCCGAACTCCGGAGTTTCTCCGGCCGCGGGCGGGGGTGTCGCGAGAAACCCGGGATGCCGGCCCGAGATGCGGCGAAAACTCCGGAGACCGGTACGGGGTACGCGGGTGACCCACGGGGCGGGACAGCGGGGACGTCGCGTCGCGGGCGCGACCCGGACACCGGGCGGGCCGCGGCGGGTGGACGTGCCGCGAGCGGACGGTGGCGTGCGGAGGTGTGGCGAGCGCACGTGCGGCGGGCGGACGTGCGGCACGCGGGGTGCGGTGCGTGCCGGTGTGGCGTCGCACGGAGGATACTCGGGTCAGTGGTGCCGGCGGGCCCGGCGGATGCCGGGGTGACGGCCTGCGGAGGGAGACGCCGTGAGCGAGGACGCGCTGCGAGAGGCCGCCGAGACGATGCGCGTGGTGCGCGAGCGCTGCGCGTGGACGCGGACGATCGTCCACCGTGACCTCGTGCCCTACCTCGTCGAGGAGAGCGCCGAGGTCATCGACGCCGTGGAGGACGGCACGCGGGCCGACCTGCGCGAGGAACTGGGCGACCTGCTCTGGCAGGTCCTTTTCCACGCCGAGATCGCCGCCGGCGACCCCGACGATCCGTTCGACATCGACGACGTCGCGCGCGGGCTCACCGAGAAGATGGTTCGCCGGCATCCGCACGTGTTCGGGGATGCCGTGGCATCCACTCCCGAGGAAGTCCTCGTTCACTGGAACGCGGCGAAGGCCGCCGAGAAGCGTGAGCGGACGAGCGTGCTCGACGGGGTCAGCGACCACATGCCGGCTCTCGCGCTGGCCCAGAAGCTCGTCGGCAAGGCCGCGCAGGTCGACGTGCCGGCCCCGGCGCACCGACTGGCCGACCCGGCGACCGAGGCCGAGCTCGGTGACGCTCTGCTCACGCTCGTGCAGCTGGCTCGCACCCGCGGCTGGGACGCAGAGCGTGCCCTGCGCGAGCGCCTGCGCGCCCTGCGTACCGAGGTTCGCGCGGCGGAGGCGAGCAGCGTCCGTCCCGCGCCGAGATGATGCGCGATTTCCGAAATGACTCGGGACGGCGGCGCGGAGGACATCGTCTCGGCCGACACGGGTGATCTCGACGGCCGCACCCCGCACAGAACCACCCGCCCGACCCTGGAACAATGGGTCCGTGGCATCCGTGAACCCGCCGCGCGGCATGCGCGACTTCCTCCCCGCTGACAAGGCCCGTCGCGAGCGTGTGCTCGCCGTCATCCGCGAGCGTTACCGCGCCCACGGCTTCGACGAGATCGAGACCCCCGTCATGGAGGACTACGACCGCCTGCACGCGGGCATCGGCGGCGACAACGAGAAGCTGTCGTTCAGCATCCTCAAGCGGGGAATGGATGCCGAGGCCATCCGCGCCGCGGCCGACGACCCCGTAGCAGCGCTGGCCGATCTCGGCCTGCGATACGACCTCACGGTCCCGCTGGCCCGGTTCTACGCCACGAACCGTGGGCAGCTGCCGACGGTGTTCCGCTCCATCCAGATCGCTCCGGTCTGGCGTGCCGAGCGTCCGCAGAAGGGCCGATACCGCCAGTTCGTGCAGTGCGACATCGACATCATCGGTGACGCGTCCGCGCGTGCCGAGGCCGAGCTGATGATCGCGAGCCTCGACGTCCTCGACGCTCTGGGGCTCGAGGGCGGCTCGATCCGCATCAACGACCGGCGGGTGCTCGACGCGATGCTCGACGTGTTCGGTTTCGCGCCCGACGAGCGCCCGGGCGTGCTCATCACGATCGACAAGCTCGACAAGATCGGCCCCTCGGGCGTGGTCGCCGAGCTGCGCGACCGCGGAGCGACCGGCGGGGCCGTCGACGCTTTCGCCGCCTACCTCGACCAGCCGACGCGGACGCCGTCGTTCGACGACGCCGGCATCCGTGCCGCGCTGCCCGCCGGCATCCCGGACGAGGTCATCGCCCACCTCGTCGCCCTCGGTGAGACGGTGGCCGCGGCGCGCGGCGCCGGCGCGCCGCTCGTCTTCGACCCGTTCCTCGTGCGCGGTATGGGCTACTACACGGGCACGATCTTCGAGCTCGCCCACCCGAGTGTGGACTATTCGCTCGGTGGGGGCGGACGCTACGACGGCATGATCGGGCGCTTCCTCGGCCAGCAGGTGCCCGCGGTCGGGTTCTCCATCGGCTTCGAGCGCCTTGTCGACCTGCTGCAGGACGCCGCTGACACGGCCGAGCGCGCCGTCGTGCTCGTGAACGACCGCGATGTGCCGCTCGCGCAGCTGCTGCGCCTGAAGGCGGAGCTCGTCGCCGACGGCGCGCGGGTGCGTATCGAGCAGCGACCCAAGAACATGAAGGCGCTGCTCGAGCGGTCCGCAGCCGACGGGTACACCTCGTTCGCGGCGGTCGGCACCGACACCACCGTGGAGTCGCTCGAGCTCAAGCCGCTGAGCTGAGCGACCCGCGGCCTCGCCGCGCGCAGCTGCGAGCGCATCGGCTCCGCGCTACGCGACCGCGCTGATCAGCGCCTCCTCGGGCTTCTCCGCCGCGAGGCGTTCCAGGCGCGCCGCGGTCGCGGCGTCGCGGGGCGAGAACCACACGATGCGCGAGCCGAGCCCCTAGTCGATCCACAGGCTCGACATCTCGAGGTTCAGCTCGCCGACGCGCGCATGAACGAGATGCTTGCTGGCGTTGCGCTCGCCGCCGACGTCGCCCAGGCGCCACAGCTCCGAGAAGCGCGGCGACATCTCTTCGAGCTCCCCGATGAAGCGCTGCCACGACGGCTCCTCGTGGTGGCGGCCGTACGCGGAGCGCAGACGCGCGGCGATGCGGCGCTGAGCGTGGTCGAGGTCGATGTGTGCCCGCTGCCAGGTGGTGTCGGTGAAGAGGAGGACGGCGCAGTTGCGGCGCTCGTCCGGCATGTCGTCGAGATCGTCGAACAGATACCGGTAAGCGCGGTTGTACGCCCGGATGTCGAAGCGCGAGGTCTGCACCGCCGCGGGGTAGGGCAGGAGCTTTTCGAGCAGATCGAGGTGGTTCTGCCCGACGCACAGGCGTGCCTCGCGGTCGGGAAGGGGAAGGTCGGCGAGGGCGAAGAGGTGGTCGCGCTCGTCGTCGCTCAGGCGCAGCGCTCGGGCGATCGCCGCGATCACCTGCGCGGATGCCGCGATCGGGCGCCCCTGCTCCAGCCAGGTGTACCAGGTGAGTCCGACTCCGGCGAGCTGAGCGACCTCTTCGCGGCGGAGGCCGGCGACGCGGCGGCGCGCACCATCGGGCAGCCCGACGTCGGCGGGTCGGAGCCGCGCGCGGCGGCTGCGCAGGAAGCCGGCGAACTCGGCCCTGACCTCGTCGGATCGGCTCATGGCATCCCTCCTCTCCGGCGATCATAGGACCACGCTCCGACACCGCTTCGGCCGCAGGGGAGTGGCTGTAGTACCAGGATGACGGGGCTCCTGGTACCAGGATGCCGCGTTCTCCATGCTGGCACCATGACGACCACCGCACAGCCCGAGACGGGCAGCGCCCCCGTGCCGATCCGCCCCGGCGCCAGTACCGAGGTTCCCACGTGGCGCTACGTCGGATTCCTCATCGGGCCGGGCGTCGGAACCTTCGCCTTCAATGCGGTGACGGTCATCTTGCCGACGTTGCGCGAGCGGTTCGGCGCCGGCGACGTCGCGCTCGAACTCGTGATTGCGGGCTACGGCGTCCCGTTCGCTGTCTTGCTCATCCTGGGCGGTCGACTCGGCGATCGCTTCGGGCGCCACCGGCTCTACACGCTCGGTATGGGGCTGTTCCTCGTATCGGCGATCGCGTGTGCGCTCGCACCGTCGATCGAGACGCTCGTCGCCGCCCGCATCGTCCAAGGCGTCGGCGCGGCGCTGTGCACACCCCAGGTGCTCGGAACCATCCAGGCGACGTCGCAGGGAGCGGCGCGCACCCGCGCGATCTCGGCCTTCGGGGCGAGCGGCGGCATCGGAGCCGCCGTCGGCCAGGTCGCGGGCGGTGCCCTCGCATCCATGACGTTCGGCTCGGTCGACGGGTGGCGCGCGGTGTTCGTCGTCGTGGCGCTGACGGCCCTCGCCGCGATCGTGCTCGCCCCGCTGGCCCCCCGCTCGCGCGCGCACGAGGTGGTCGCGATCGACCTCGTGGGAACCGGCGCGCTGGGGATCGGCATCCTCGCGGCGTCCGTCGCTCTGACCTTCGGTCCGGTGTGGGACTGGTCGTGGCCGGTCGCGCTGGCGCTCGCGATCGCGGCCGTCGCCCTCGTCGCGATGTGGAAGCACCAGGACGCCGTGGAGCGCTCTGGGCGCGTACCGCTGCTGCCCCCGAGCATTCTGCGTCTGCGCCCCCTGCAACTGGGTGTCGTCGCGGCCGGGCTGTTCTTCGCGGGTTACTCCGCCCTGCTGTACGTCTTCCCGCGCGCCGTCGAGGCCGGCGGACTGTCGTCGCTCGAGGCCGGGATGGCGCTCCTGCCCTTCGCCGTCGTCTTCGCGGGGGTGTCGCTCGCCGTCGCGCGAATACAAAGCCGTCTCGGGGACTCCACCCTCGTGGTCGGCGTCACGCTGCAGATCCTCGCCCTGGTGGCGATGGCCGGCACCCTCACCTTCGCGTGGGGCGCGAACATCGGACTCTGGCTCCAGCCCGCTCTCGTGCTGCTGGGCGCCGGGCAGGCGCTGATCTTCTCGCCGCTGACGCAGCTGGTCGTGCGCGAGGTACCCGTCGAGGCCGCGGGCCTGTCGGGCGGGATCTTCAGCACCGCCCAGCAGCTCGCGCTGTCGTTCGGCGTGATCGTGATCGGCGGCGTGGTGACCTTCACCGGTGTCTCCGGGCGCGACGAGCTCGTGGCCGGCCTCGTGCTCGACATCGGCCTCGCCGCCGCGGTACTCGTCGTCGCACTCGTGCTGCGGGCGCGGGGACGCCGCCGCACTGCGTGAACGGGGGCGGGCGCGAGTCGGTCCCACGTGGGTTTTCGGGACTCGGCCGATCGGCGACGTGCCTCATGGCGCGCCGGCGAAAGGATCGCGCAACTCACGGGATGCCGGGAGCCCCACGTCCGCGGACCGTCACCGGGCGTCCACCCGGCGTTCATCACCTGCCGGTGTCATCGGAGCATGCGCACGCGTCGTCCGGTGACCCTGGCCGCCGCCTCGGCCGTCGCCCTGCTCGGCGCCGGCGCGATGGGGGTGCGCACCCTCATCGCCCGCCAGGCCGCCCTCGCGCGCCGCCGCATCGGCAAGCCGCTGGGAGAGCAGGCGCTGGATGCCGACCGCGTCTGGCGCGGCAAGAAGCACCCCGGCGAGCCGATCGATCTGCTGCTTCTGGGCGACTCCATCGCCGCGGGGCTCGGGGCGGGGCACCGTCGCGACACCCTCGGCGCCCGGCTGGCGAAAGGGATCTCGCGGAGCGAACGACGCCCCGTTCGGCTTCGCACCGCGGCGGTGGTGGGGTCGGAGACCTCGGCGCTCGCCGCTCAACTCGCCGCCCTCCCCGACGGCTACCGTGCCGACGCCGCGGTGATCGTCGTCGGCGGCAATGACGTGACGCACCGGGTCCCGGCATCCCGATCGGCGGAGCAGCTCGAACGGGTCGTGCTCGCGCTGCGCGACGGGGGAGTGCCGGTGGTGGTCGGCACGTGTCCCGATCTCGGCACCCTGCGCGCGATCCCGCAACCGCTGCGCGCGCTGGCTGCCCGGTCGTCACGCCAACTCGCGTCCGCGCAGGCGGTGGCGGTCCACCGGGCCGGGGGCCGCGTCGTCGCACTCGCCCGCGCGGTGGGGCCCGTCTTCGCCGAGCGCCCCGACGAGATGTTCAGCGTCGACCGCTTCCATCCGAGCGCGCTCGGCTACCGACGGACGGCCGAGGCCCTGCTGCCCGCGGTGCTCGCCGCGCTGGAGACCTCCCGGCCACCCGTCGATCCAGTCCCTGAACGGGTGAGACGGGCTGACGGCGTCCCGAACTCCTGAATTTCTCCCGTTGCCCGGGCTGTTTCCGCGGCCGGTGCAGCTCGCAAGGTCAAAAAGTCCGGAGTTCGGCACGCCCCGCAATCCCGCCCCACGCCAGACTCGAGTCATGGAACACGACCTGTCCGACGAGGACTACGCGGAGATGACCCGCGCCCACCTGCGCGGGGAGCGTTGACCCCCGGCCCGCACGCCGACAGGCTGGAACCGTGCCCACCCACGACGACGTCGACGTCTTCCTCACCACCACCCTGGTCGGCGACGACCCGATCCTGGATGCCACGCTGCGGGCGCAGCACGACGCCGGCCTCCCGGCGATCGAAGTCGCACCGGTCAACGCGAAGTTCCTCCACCTGCTGACGCGCATCGCCGGGGCCCGCCGGGTGCTCGAGATCGGAACCCTCGGCGGATACTCGACCATCTGGTTCGCCCGGGCCGTCGGCGACGGCGGCCGGGTCGTGACGATCGAGGCGGAGGCCGTCAACGCGGACCTCGCCCGTTCCAACCTGGCGCGTGCCGGGGTGTCGGATCGCGTCGAGGTCCGCGTCGGCCGCGGTGCCGACGTGCTGCCGACCCTTGCGAGCGAGGAGCCTTTCGACCTCGTCTTCATCGACGCCGACAAGGAGTCGAACACCATCTATCTCGACTGGGCCGCGCGCCTGGGCCGCCCCGGCACCGTCGTCGTGCTCGACAACGTCGTGCGCGGGGGCGAGGTCGCCGACGCCGCCACGGCCGACACGAAGGTGCGGGGCGCTCGGCGGGGCGTCGAGATGCTCGGCGCCGACCCCCGCTTCGACGCGACCGCTCTGCAGACCCTCGATCGCAAGGGGTGGGACGGCGTCGCGGTGGCGATCGTCGTGGATGCCGTGGCAGGACCCGGAGCCTGAGCACGTCCCTGGGCCTGAGGAGGTCCCTGAGCTCGTCGAAGGGACCGGAACCCGCGCACCGGTGGCTTCGACGGGCTCCGCCGCTTCGCACCCGACCCGACCCCACGCCCGCCGGGCGACATCACTAGACTCGACGACGGACCGACGACGCTCCACCCTCTTTCCCCAGAACCAACGAGGAGTCCTTCGTGGCACTTATCGAGGCTGTCAACGCGCGCGAGATCCTGGATTCGCGCGGTAACCCGACCGTCGAGGTGGAGGTGCTCCTCGACGACGGAATCGTCCAGCGTGCGGCCGTCCCCTCCGGCGCGTCCACCGGCGCGTTCGAGGCTTACGAACTGCGTGACGGCGACAAGAGCCGTTACAGCGGCAAGGGCGTCCTCAAGGCCGTCGCCGCGGTCGTCGACGAGCTCGGCCCCGCGATCGAGGGCGTCGAGGCCAGCGAGCAGCGCATCATCGACGAGATCCTCATCGAGACCGACGGCACCGAGAACAAGTCGCGCACCGGCGCCAACGCCATCCTCGGCGTCTCGCTCGCGGTCGCCAAGGCCGCCGCCGACAGCGCCGACCTGCCGCTGTTCCGTTACCTGGGCGGCCCCAACGCCCACCTCCTGCCCGTCCCGCTGTTCAACGTCATCAACGGTGGCGAGCACGCCGACAACGGCATCGACTTCCAGGAGTTCTTCCTCGCGCCCATCGGCGCCGACACCTACGGCGAGTCGCTGCGCTGGGGCACCGAGGTCTACCACGTCCTCAAGGGCGAGCTGAAGTCCGCGGGCTACAACACCGGTCTCGGCGACGAGGGTGGCTTCGCCCCCGACCTGCCCAGCAACCGCGAGGGCCTCGACTTCCTCATCCGCGCGATCGAGAAGGCCGGCTTCACCCCCGGCAAGGAGATCGCCGTCGGCCTCGACGTCGCCGCCACCGAGTTCTACAAGGACGGCGTCTACACGGTCGAGGGCAAGGAGTGGAGCGTCGACACGCTCGTCGACTACTTCGCCGACCTCGTCGCGAATTTCCCGATCGTCACCATCGAAGACGCGCTCGCCGAAGACGACTGGGACGGCTGGAAGAAGCTGACCGACGCCATCGGCTCGAAGGTCCAGCTCGTGGGCGACGACCTGTTCGTCACCAACCCCAAGCGCCTGCAGCAGGGTATCGACCTCGGTGTCGCCAACTCGCTGCTCGTGAAGGTCAACCAGATCGGCACGCTGTCCGAGACGCTGGATGCCATCGCGCTGGCCACGCGCTCGGGCTACACCTCGATGCTGTCGCACCGTTCGGGTGAGACCGAGGACACCACGATCGCCGACCTCGCCGTCGCCGTGAACGCCGGCCAGATCAAGACCGGTGCCCCGGCGCGCAGCGAGCGCGTCGCGAAGTACAACCAGCTGCTCCGCATCGAGGAAGACCTGGGCGACGCCGCGGTCTTCGCGGGCCGTTCGGCGTTCCCCCGTTTCAAGGGCTGATCGTTCGACCTGGGGGAGGGGGAGCCGGCAGGCTCCCCCTCCTTCGTCGTCTCCAGAGTGTCGCCTGAGCGGATGCCACCGACCCGGCGCGTCCCCGGAACCGTCCGACGACGCGACGTAGACTCGCGTGCGGCCGGCACACCCGTGCACGGATCGAAGGGAGCAGGCGTGGAACGACCGACTCTGCCTCCCCGTCGGCCCGTGGCATCCGGAACACCCGTCTCGTCGCAGAAGGGCAAGCGCGCCTCCTCCGCGCGGTCCGCTCGCGCGCCGCGCCGAACCGTGACCGAGCGTCGTGTGGACGTGCGCGACTGGCTGGCCCGCGTGCGCGTCTCGGGTTTCGTGGTCATCATGCTCGGGCTCGTCGTGCTGGGCACCTTCGTGCTCGTCCCGACGGTCGGCACCTACATGGATCAGCGTCAGCAGATCAAGGCGCTGCAGAGCGCGGTCAAGGTGAGCCAGTCCGAGGTGGAAGACCTGCAGATGCAGCGCGATCGCTGGTCCGACCCGGCGTACATCCGCACGCAGGCTCGAGAGCGGCTCGGCTACACGTTCCCCGGCGAGGTCGTCTACCTCATCGACAACGACCTGCCCGCCTCGGCCACGCCGCAGGAACAGGACGACGTCAGCGAGGACGTCGGTCAGACGCGCACCGACTGGATGGCGCAGCTCGTCCGCTCGGTGGCCGCCTCCGGCGCCGCGCAGGTCGCGGTGCCCACGATCGGGGTGCCCGATCCGACGCCGGCGCCCGAGACCCCGGCGGGCTGAGCGCGGGTCCCTCGCCTGGGGAGCGAGCATCGGGACCACAGTGTCCGCCTCTCGTGCCGGCTCCGCCACCCCCTCGGCGAACGACGAGGGCGGCCGGGTACCCTGAAAGCGATGACTACCGCAACGCTTCCCCCCGCATCCGACGCCGACCTCGCCGTTCTGCAGGCGCAGCTCGGCCGCGTGCCGCGTGGAGTCGTGGGCATCGCCGCGCGATGCGTGTGCGGCAACCCGACGGTGGTGGCGACCTCGCCCCGTCTCGACGACGGCAGTCCGTTCCCCACCTTCTACTACCTCACCCACCCCGCCGCGACCGCGGCCATGTCGGTGCTCGAGGCGGGCCACGTCATGAAGGAGTTCTCGGACGAGCTCGCCGAAAGCGACGAACTGCGGCAGCAGTACGCCTCGGCGCACGAGGCGTACCTGCGCGACCGCGCCGCGTACGGCGAGCCCGACGAGATCGCGGGCATCTCCGCCGGCGGCATGCCCACCCGCGTGAAGTGCCTGCACGCGCTCGCCGGACACGCGCTCGCCGCCGGTCCCGGCGTCAACCCGATCGGTGACCGTGCGCTCGAGCGCGGCACCTGGTCGCCTGAACGCTGCCAGTGCGAGAGCCCCGGGACGAGCGGATGAAACGCGTCGTCGCCGCCGTGGCATCCGTCATCCTCGTGGCGGTGCTGACGGGTGCGACGGCGGCACCCGGCGCGTCGGCGCCTCCGCAGGCCCCGGCCGGTCCCGTGGCCGAGGACCCGACCGACTCGGTGCGCGCCGCAGAGTACTGGCTCGATCAGTACGGTGTGCGGGAGGCGTGGAAGACCACGCGCGGAGCCGGACAGAAGATCGCCATCATCGACACCGGGATCGGCCGGGGACCCGCCGAGTTCAGCGGGGCCGTGGTCGGCGGCATTGACGTCTCGGGCGTCGGTTCGTCCGACGGACGGACTCCCGTCGGGGCGGTGGATGCCAACCACGGCAGCTGGGTCGCCTCGCTCGCCGCCGCGCGCGGCACCGGCAACGGTCGCGGCATGATCGGCGTCGCACCCGAGGCGGAGTTGCTGTCGATCTCCGTCGGCTTCGGCGCCACGACGTCGAAGCCGTTCACCGAGCAGATCGCCGAGGCCATGAAGTGGGCCGTCGACAACGGTGCGACCGTCATCAACCTCTCGCTCACGACCAACACGCTCGACTGGGATCGCAGCTGGGACGAGGCATTCGAGTACGCCTTCGACAAGAACGTCGTCGTGGTGGTGGCCGCCGGCAACCGCGGCAGCGGCACCGATCGCGTCGGCGCTCCCGCCACCATCCCCGGCGTCCTGGCGGTGGGTGGTGTCGATCCGAGCGGTACGGCGAGCAACAGCGCCTCGACGCAGGGCATCACCATCGGCCTGTCCGCACCCAGCGAGCGGCTCATCGGCGTCTCGGCCGACGGCGCCCTCGTGCAGTGGAACGGAACCAGCGGTGCGGCCCCCATCGTGGCCGGGATCGCGGCCCTGGTGCGCGCAGCCCACCCCGGGTTGGACGCGAACAACGTGCTGAACCGTCTTATCCAGACGGCGAAGCCCGCAGCCGGCGCGTCGACCACGCCCGACAAGCTGTACGGCTACGGACTGGTGGATGCCGCGGGTGCCGTGTCGTCGAGCGCGGTCGCCGCGGTCAGCGAGAACCCCCTGGGCAGTCTCACGGAGTGGATCCGCCTCTACCGCCGGGCGGACGCCGAGCCCGCACCCGAGCCGAGCGCGGCGCCGGTGACCATCCCGCCCCTCCCGCCGGTGGAGTCGGCGCCCCAGGCGAGTTCGCCTCTTCTGCCGTCGCGCGATAGCGTGCTCTACGGGTCGTTGCCGCTCGGTGCTGCCACGCTGGCCGCTATAATGATTGCGCTCGGCGTCAGTGCTGCTGCCCGGCGATCCCGACAGGCGCGCACCTCCCGCGAGCCGAGCCGCATCACTAACGAGGAGTCCCTCCCATCGTGACCACTACCGTGCCCAGAATCCTCATCGTCGGTGGGGGCTACGCAGGTTTCTACACCGCGTGGAAGCTCGAGAAGCTCCTCGGCCGTAACGAGGCTGACGTCACGCTCGTCGACCCGCTGCCGTACATGACGTACCAGCCGTTCCTCCCCGAGGTCGCCGCGGGCGAGATCGAGCCCCGCCACGTCGTGGTGGGTCTGCGTCGCCACCTCAAGCGCACGACCGTCATCGCGGGCAAGGTCACGGGCATCTCGCACGCGACCAAGACGGCGACGATCACGCCGATCGCCGGCGATGAGACCTTCGAGCACAGCTACGACCAGATCGTGGTGACAGCCGGTGCCGTCTCGCGCACGTTCCCGATCCCGGGGATCGCCGACAACGCCATCGGCCTCAAGACCATCGAAGAGGCCGTCGCCATCCGCGACCGTCTCACCTCGAACTTCGACAAGGCGTCGGTGCTGCCGGCTGGTCCCGAGCGCGACCGCCTGCTGACCGTCGTCGTCGTCGGCGGCGGGTTCGCCGGCATCGAGGTCTTCGCCGAGCTTCGCGCCTACGCGTCGTCGCTGCTGAAGCAGTACCCGACGCTGACGTTCGACGACACGCACTTCCACCTCATCGAGGCGATGGGCCGCATCATGCCCGAGGTCTCGCAGAAGACGAGCGAGTGGGTGCTCGCCGACCTGGCGAAGAAGGGTGCGTTCGTGCACCTCGACACGCAGGTCAAGGGCGCCGTCGACGGCGTCGTGGAGCTCTCCACCGGCGAGCAGCTGCCGACCGACCTGATCATCTGGACCGCCGGCGTCATGGCGAACCCCACGGTCGTCCGCGGCAGCGACCTGCCCGTCGAAGAGCGCGGCCGCATCCGCACGCGCCCCGACCTGCGCGTGGGCACCGACGAAGACATCGTCGAGGGCGCCTGGGCCGCCGGTGACGTCTCGGCCGTTCCCGACCTGTCGGGTGGCGGCGTCGGCGGTTTCTGCGTTCCCAACGCGCAGCACGCCGTGCGCCAGGGCAAGCTCATGGCCAAGAACATCGTGGCGGTGCTGCGCGGCGAGGAGCCCAAGCAGTACTTCCACAAGAACCTCGGTGCCGTCGCCGGCCTCGGTCTGTACAACGGTGCGTTCCAGTCGGGCAACATCGCCCTGACCGGCCTGATCGCCTGGTTCGCGCACCGCGGCTATCACGGTCTGGCCATGCCCACGTGGGAGCGCAAGTTCCGCGTGATCGGCGACTGGATGCAGAACTTCGTGCACGGCCGCGAGGTCGTCTCGCTCGAGGCGGTGCAGCAGCCCCGCGCCGCGTTCGAGGAGTTCGCCGCACGCCCGCGTCCGGCCGCTCCCGCGGCCGACGCGCCGGCCCCGGCTTCCGCCGACAAGAAGGCCGAGCCCGTCGCGGCGAAGTAACGCCCCGTTTCGAGACCCCCGTGCCCGTGTCGGGCGCGGGGGTCTCGGCGTATGCGGATGCCGCGTCGGAGTCGGCGGATCATCGCGCGACGTCGGCGGCGGCGCGCCGTCGTGCAGACTAGGAGCGCACCCGCGGGGCCGCGGCGCTGCGGGCCGGCGTGTCGGCGTCGCGATCCGCCCGACCGTTCGCGGGCGCGGACGGGTCGGGTCGCGGCATCCGGGGTGGCGCGAGTCGAACCTTCGCGGGACGGCGGGCGGGGTGACCCCGCGATACGGTGGAGGAACGGGCCCCCGTAGCCCAACGGCAGAGGCAGGCGACTTAAAATCGCTTCAGTGTGGGTTCGAGTCCCACCGGGGGTACAGCACGCGCACGATCGTCCCGCGCTCCCATCGACGGCTCGATCCGGATCCCCTGGGAGTCCATACCACCACCCGGTCGCCGCTCGACCCGGTCGTTAGACTGAGGGGCAATCTCGCGAACGGAAGTGTGGGGACTTATGTGGGAGTGGCTCGTACCGGTCCTTGTGATCGTCGGCATCCTGGTGATCGCCGGCATCTACCTGTGGGCCACCTACAACGCCCTGGTCGCGCTGAACGTGCGCGTCGACGAGGCCTGGAGCGACATCACCGTGCAGCTGAAACGCCGCGCTGACCTGCTCCCCAACCTCATCGAGACGGTGAAGGGGTACGCGGCGCACGAGAAGGCCGTGTTCGAGAACGTCACGCGCGCCCGCGCCGAGACCCTGTCGGCCCAGAGTCCCGCCGAGGCCGGTGTCGCCGAGGGTCACATGCAGCAGGCTCTGAAATCGCTGTTCGCCGTCGCCGAGGCTTACCCGCAGCTTCAGGCGAGTCAGAACTTCCTGCAGCTCCAGCACTCCATCGTCGACACCGAAGACAAGATCCAGGCCTCGCGCCGGTTCTACAACGGCGGGGTGCGAGAGCTGAACACGAAGATCAAGGTCTTCCCCAACAACCTCTTCGCCCGCCAGCTCGGCTTCCACGAACGGGAGTTCTTCGAGGTCGTCGACGGCGCCGCGATCGCAGAGCCACCCCGCGTGCAGTTCTGATCGAACGCTCCCTCCGCTCCGGCAGAGGGGGCGTTTCAATTCACCCGGCCGTCGGGGTGGTCGTGTCTCTCGGCCGCGAGGGCGCCGGCGATGGCATCCGACGCGTCACCCCAGCGCGCGACGGTGATGCGGTCGAGGCCATGCCACCGAGCGGCGGTGAGCAGTTCGGCGGCGATGCGGTCGGCGGCATCCGATGGCGCTCCCGCCTCCCACCACGCCGACTGCACGCGCAGCACGCTCGACGCGCGGTCGGCCTTGAGATCGAGCCGGCCCACGATGTCGTCGCCCACCAGCACGGGCAGGGAGTAATAGCCGAACCGGCGCCGGGGCGCGGGCGTGTAGATCTCGATGCGGTAGTCGAAGTCGAACAGGCGCTCGGCGCGGTCGCGGAACCACACCACCGGATCGAACGGGGTGAGCAGAGCCGCAGCATCGACCCGTCGCGGATGCGCCGCGTCGCGGTGCAGCCACGCTCTCGCCGGACGACCGGCGATCTGCCACCCCTCGACCTCGACGGGAACCAGCTCTCCCGCGTCGACCAGCTGACGGATGCCGGCGAGCACCGCCGGACGATCGCGGATGCGCCAGTAATCGGCGAGGTCGGATGCCGTGGCGACGCCGTACGCGACGGCTGCCCGCCGCGTCAGCTCGGTGATCGCCTCGGCGCGGGGAACCGTCGTCTCGAGCGCGGACGCCGGCAGGACGTCGGACGCCAGGGCGTATCGTCGCTCGAACCCGCGTCGCCCGGAGATGGCGACATCGCCGAACAGCCAGAGGCGTTCGAGACCGTTCTTGACGTCGTCCCAGCCCCACCACGGACCGCGTGATCCGCTGCGGGCGTCGTGGTCGATCTCGGCCGGGCGCAGCGGCCCGCGGGCAGCCAACTCGTCGCGGAGCCACTGCAGCAGGGGCTGATTGGCCTCCGCCCAGGCGTCGTGGCCGTATTTGCGGCGCAGGTCGTCGCGCCGGAAGTGCAGCAGCGGCCAGTCGTCGACGGAGACGAGGGATGCCACGTGCGCCCACGACTCGACCCATTTCGGTCGACGCGAGAAGGCGAGCCGATCCAGCAGCTCGGTGTCGTACGCGCCCAGGCGTGCGAACAGGGGCATGTAGTGCGAGCGCGCGAAGACGTTGACCGAGTCGATCTGCAGGATGCGCATGCCGTGCAGCGCGGCGGAGATCTGCCGCGTGCCGACCGCCTCGGGGCGCGGTCGGGCGAACCCCTGAGCGGCGAGGGCGATGCGGCGCGCCTCGGCACGGCTCACGGTCATGGTCATGCCCCTCACGCTAGCTGCGACCCCCGACATCGGCCCGCGAACGATGTCCGAGGGCGGCGGTAGGCTGGCGGAATGAGTGGAACCGATCCCGAACCCCGCGGATCGTTCCTCGACGCGCTGAAACGGCGAACCGTATCGAGCGATCTCCAACCGCCGGTTCCGCCGGCGTTGCGTCAGGCCACCGCCTACGCGTGGCGTCTGCTCGTGATCGCGGCGGCTCTGGCCGTCGTCGTCTTCCTCGTCATCCAGTTGAAGCTGCTCGTCATCCCGCTCCTGGTGGCGATCCTCGTGACCGCGCTGGTGTGGCCGGGGTTCTCGCTCCTTATTCGTCATGGCTGGCCGAGGTGGTTGGCCATCGTCGTGACGGTGCTCGGCACCATCGCCATCATCACGGGCCTGATCTGGCTCGCGGTCTGGCAGATCACCCGCGAGTTCGGTTCGGTTCGTCTGCGCACCACCCAGGCGGTCGAGCAGTTCCGTCAGTATCTCATCGACGGACCGCTGCACCTCAGTGCACGGCAGATCGACGACGGTCTGCAGCAGGCCGGCACGTTCCTGCAGCAGCAGGCCGAGGTGCTGTGGACCGGTGCGCTGGCGATCGGCACGACGCTCGGTCACGTCGGCGCGGGCCTGCTGCTGACCCTCTTCATCCTGCTGTGTCTGCTCGCCGACGGCGGTGGCATCTGGCGTTGGACGACGCGCCTTTTCCCGCGCGTCGCCCGCCCTGCGGTCGACGGCGCCGGGCGCGCGGGCTGGCGGACGGTCAAGAGCTACGCCCGCACGCAGCTGCTCGTCGCCACGATCGACGCGATCGGCATCGGCCTGGGTGCCTTCCTCCTCGGCGTCCCGCTGTCTATCCCCATCGGGGTCCTCGTCTTCCTCGGCGCCTTCATCCCGTTCGTGGGCGCGGTCGCCACCGGCGCCCTCGCCGTGTTCATCGCGCTGGTCTACAACGGCCCGCTGATCGCCCTGTTCATGCTGATCGTCGTGCTCGCGGTGCAGCAGATCGAGAGCCACATCCTCCAGCCGATCCTCATGGGATCGGCGGTCAAGGTGCACCCCCTCGCCGTCGTGCTCGTGGTCGCCGGCGGCGCGATGGTCGGGGGGATCGCGGGCGCCCTCTTCGCGGTGCCTCTCGCGGCGTTCGTCAACGTCGTCTCCGTCTACCTCAGTCAGAAGGCGTGGCTGCACGAGGGCGAAGCGCTGGCATCCCGAGACCTCATCTGGCAGACCGTTCCGCGCGACCGCGCAAGGAGATCATGAACGACACTCCCACCCTGGCCGAGTTCGAGGATGCCGCGCAGGCTCTGCGCGGCATCATCACGCGCACCCCGCTCGACGAATCCCAGCATCTCAGCGAACTGCTCGGAGTGCCGGTCAACCTGAAGCTCGAGAACCTGCAGCGCACGGGGTCGTTCAAGATCCGCGGGGCCACCTACCGCCTGTCGCGCCTCACCGCCGAGGAGCGTGCGCGCGGCGTCGTCGCCGCCTCGGCCGGCAACCACGCGCAGGGCGTCGCGCTCGCCGCGCAGCAGCTGGGCATCGCCGCCACCATCTTCATGCCGCTGGGCGTGCCCGTGCCGAAGCTGCTCGCCACCCGCGGCTACGGAGCCGAGGTCATCCTCGAGGGGGCGACGGTCGAGACCCCGCTGCGCCTGGCCGCCGAGTTCGCCGAGCGCACCGGTGCCGTGCTCATCCATCCCTTCGACCACCGTGACATCGTCGTGGGCCAGGGCACCCTCGGCCTCGAGCTCGTCGAAGACATGCCCGATCTCGAGACCGTCATCGTCGGCATCGGCGGGGGAGGCCTCGCGGCCGGCGTCGCCGCGGCCGTCAAGGCGCGCGCCGCCGCCGAGGGGCGCGAGGTGCGCATCATCGGCGTGCAGGCGCACAACTCCGCGGCCTATCCGTCTTCGCTGGCCGCGGGGTACCCGTTGCAGGTCGAGACGACGCCGACCATCGCCGACGGTATCGCCGTCGCCCGCCCCGGCGACCTTCCCTTCGAGCTCATCCGTCAGTACGTCGACGAGGTCGTCACCGTCACCGAAGACGACATCGCCCGCGCGCTCCTCGTGCTCCTCGAACGTGCCAAGCAGGTCGTCGAGCCCGCCGGCGCCGTCGGCGTGGCCGCGATCCTGGCCGGCAAGGTCACGGCCAGCGGTCCCACGGTGACGATCCTCTCCGGCGGCAACATCGACCCGCTGCTGCTGCAGCGGGTGGTGGCGCACGGTCTGTCGGCATCCGGTCGGTACATGTCGCTGCGCATCCCGCTGCCCGATCGCCCGGGGCAGCTCGCCCGCGTGTCGGAGCTCTTGGCCGGCGTCGGCGCGAACGTCATCGAGGTGCTGCACACCCGCCACGGGCAGGGTCTGCAGATCAGCGAGGTCATCCTGCAGCTCAGCGTCGAGACGCGGGGCTCCGAGCACCGTGCCCTCGTCATCGAGACGCTCGAAGAGGCCGGGTTCGTCGCGACCGTCGTTCCCGACTGACGGCGTCCTCCGTCGACCGGTGCATGAGCCGTGTACCGGGGTGGTTTGGCACGCCGGCGGGCCTGTCCTGCTTGGGTCACGACCGGACGATGGTTCGGGGCGGATTGGGGTGTTCGGGGCGGGATTCATGCGCCCCGATCAGCAAAGTCCGCCCCGAACGAGGCGCGTCGAGGCGTGGTCGGTGCTCCGGGGCGGTCGTCATGCGGTTCGGTGAGTGATGCGAGCCCCGATGCGTCCTCGTGTCCCGGCGTGAGTACCTTCTGGTTTGGGGCGGATTCTGGTGTTCGGGGCGGGATATTCTCGCCCCGAATGGCGGAATCCGCCCCAAAACCGGGAAGCCCGCGCCGGCCGGGCCCGAGACGTCCCGCGCCTGCCGGGCCCGAGACGCCCCGCGCCGACCGGGCCCAGGACACCGCACGCGGGCCACGCCCAGGACGACACGCGCCAGCGAAGCCCGAGGCGCCGACCGAAGGGGCGCCGGGACCTCGCGCGCGTCTGGTCGACGCGGAAGACCATTCGTCAGGGCAACGGAAACGCCGCGAGCCGCCCACCCGGCGACGGGGGAGCGGCTCGCGAAGCGTGCGGGGCTTACTGACCCGAGTACGTCTCGACCTTGACGATCTCGACCGAGATCTCCTTGCCGTTGGGAGCGGTGTACGAGCCCTTGTCGCCCTCTTTCAGGCCCAGAATGGCGGCACCCAGCGGCGAGGCCTCGCTGTACACGTCGAGTTCGGAGTCTGCCGCGATCTCGCGGTTGCCGAGCAGGAACCGCTCTTCGCCGCCGGCGATGACCGCGGTGACGACGGTGCCCGATTCGACGACGCCGTGGCTCTCGGGGGCCTCGCCCACCTTGGCATCCTTCAGGAGCTGCTGGAGCGTGCGGATGCGGGCCTCCTGCTTGCCCTGCTCGTCTTTCGCGGCGTGGTAGCCGCCGTTCTCTTTCAGGTCGCCCTCTTCGCGTGCGGCCTCGATGCGCTTCGCGATCTCTTCGCGACCCGTGGTCGAGAGGTGCTCCAGCTCGTTGTGGAGACGGTCGTAGGCGTCTTGCGTGAGGAACGTCACCTGAGCGTCGTTGGACACGTTTACTCCTTCGTCGAGGCGCAGACGGCGGCGAGTTCGGAGCCGTCGGCGGGGGATATGTCGAACGCCCCGGCATCGAGCCGGGGCGCGTCGTGATCCCGCGAGTTTACGGCACCCAGCAAGCGTTGACAAAACCCGTCGTCGCGAGCGAGAGCGTCGGGATCGTCTCGGTGAAAGCGCGGGAATGCTCATCAGATGCCGGGTACTGCACGACCCGCCAACCCACGGTGCCGTGCTCCTCGTCGCGGGCTTCGAGCGCGCACGCGACGGCGCGGCCGACGGGTGCGGTGATCTGGAAGGTCGCCGACACGGAGCGGTCGTCGTTCACCGTGAACCCGGTGTCGGTCGCGGTGACCGACGCCGCGCTGCTGGCGACGGTCGTCCACCCGAGGTAGCCGATGGCGCCGAGCGCGAGCACGGCCACGATCGTCCAGCCCAGCAGCCGCCGCCGCGGCGAGCGCGTGCGCCCGTAGCGATCGTCGAGCTGGGCCTGCGTCGTCATGGTCTCTCCGGGCTTTAGGCTGGAGTTCCAGGCTACGCGCTTCCGCCCGGACCGAAGGACTCCATGTTTCCCGTGATCGTCGCTCTCGCGACCACGCCCTCCCCGGCCACCACCCCCGACGAGTCCATCGTCACGCCCGGCCCGCTGGGCTTCGCCGCCATCGCGTTCATCGGGATCGCCGTGTTCCTGCTCGTGTGGGACATGCTGCGCCGCATCCGCCGCGGACGCTACCGCGAAGAAGTCAACGCCGAGCTGGATGCCGAGGAGCAGGCGCGCGCGGCCGCGGCGGCCGGCGAGACCGACGACGACACCGACCCGGCGGCTCCGCGTCGCTGATCGTGACCGGGGTGCTCGGCATCCCGGTCCGCCCGTCAGACGGGCATCCGGCGACGGGCTGGTTGTTCTCACCCGCCGTGGTACGCCGGCTGAAGGGCGATGAGCAGGCACGCCGTCCAGTGGCTGAGGAACGCCAGCACGGTGCACACGTGGAAGATCTCGTGGAAGCCGAAGTGACCGGGCCAGGGGTTGGGCTTCTTCACCGCGTAGACCACCGCGCCCGCGGTGTAGAGCAGACCGCCGACGACCACCAGCACCATCATCGCGACGTTCGCCGCGAGCAGGTCGCCGAGATACATGACCGCCGCCCACCCGAGCGCCAGGTACAGCGCCACGTACAGCCACCGCGGCGCGTTGATCCAGAACACGCGGAACAGGATGCCGAGGATCGCCCCGCCCCACACGATCGAGAGCAGCAGCACGGTCTGCGGCGTGGGGAGGGCCAGCACCGCGATCGGCGTGTAGGTGCCCGCGATGAGCAGCAGGATGTTGGCGTGATCGATGCGCTTCAGCACCGCGCGGGTCGTGGGTTTCCAGTGGAAGCGGTGGTACAGCGCGGAGTTGCCGAACAGCAGCAGCGACGTCGCCATGAAGACCGCGGACGCCCACTTGGCGGGCGCCCCGTGCGCCAGGGCGATGAGAACGATTCCCGCGGCGATGGCGACGGGGAACGTTCCCGCGTGGATCCACCCCCGCCAGGTCGGCTTGAGCTCGACCGCCGCGCCCACCGCTCCCGCTTCGAGTAGGGGGAGCTGCGGCATCTCGGGGCCGTCGGCGGGGGTCGGACGTGTCACTCCTCGACATTACGTCTGCTCCCATGCTCTCGGGGGAACATGGCGACCGCACTCACCCTTCGCACAGGCGACGACACCCGACCCCGCGGTGTCGGAGGCGTCCGACGCGGTAGCGTAGGCGGGTGGCGCGCGTGTGGAAGAACGAGGGGCGGGGCCCCCTCTACCGTCTCTACATCTCGCGCCTGCGTCGGCGCATGCCGACGACCGTGCCCCACCACGTCGCGATGATGATCGACGGCAACCGACGCTGGGCGCGACAGCTCGGCTACGACAGCGCGGCCCACGGCCACCGCGCGGGTGCCGCCAAGATGCACGAATTCCTGCGGTGGTGCGACGACCTCGGCATCGAGGTCGTGTCGCTCTACCTGCTGTCGAACGACAACCTGGTCAAACGCGACAGCAAGGAGCTGCAGGACCTGCTCGAGATCATCGGCGAACTCGCTCACGAGCTCTCGCACGAGCCCGACTGGCGGGTCAAGCACGTGGGCCGGTCGCACGATCTGCCGCCGGCGCTGGCGGAGGTGCTCGACGAGGTCACCGAGCGCACGCGCGGTCACAAGGGCCTCCACGTCAACCTGGCGGTCGGCTATGGGGGCCGCAGCGAGATCGTGGATGCCGTGCGCTCGATCATCGCCCAGCACGACGAGTCGGGCGGCTCGCTCGAAGAACTCGCGGCCAGCCTCACTCCCGAACAGATCGGCGAGCATCTCTACACGGGCGGCCAGGCCGATCCCGATCTCGTCATCCGCACATCGGGCGAGCAGCGCCTCAGCGACTTCCTGCTCTGGCAGTCGGCGCATTCCGAGTTCTACTTCGTCGAGGCACTCGGGCCCGACCTGCGCGAGGTCGACTTCCTGCGTGCCATTCGCGACTTCGCCGCACGAGACCGCCGGTTCGGTCAGTAGCTCGGGCGGCTCCCGCGGGGGCGGCGTCGGCGGTTTCCATCCCGCGGGCCGCGGAGTGGCGGCCGCGCGCGTTCGGTGCGCCGCGAGGGTCGGAATCGTCGACGGGCTCGGTCACCTGTGCCGCCGCCGCGGGCGCGTCAGGGGACCGTGAGCGCGTCGGAGAATCCGGGTCGCAGACAGCGGCATCCGAACTATCCGGCGACCCCCACCGCGTGAACGCGGTGTTCACGAACTCGTCATATTCGCGGCGTGTTAACGACCCTCGGGGCTGTCGGGGCGTCGTACGGTGATGACATCGGACACGGAGTCCGATCGAGTCGGCCTTCGGATTGCGACTCGTGACCCACAGGTCGACTCGTGACAACCGGGTGTTCCACCCGGGTCGGGAGTGGGTTGTGACTGCACGAGCACCGTACGACCAGCGTCACGTCGTCGAGAGCACCGAGTCCGAAGCCGGCGTCGATCAGGCGTTGCGCACGTACGTCCTGGACACCTCTGTCCTTCTGAGCGACCCCCGGGCGTTCTTCCGGTTCGCGGAGAACTCGGTGGTGATCCCCGTCGTGGTGATCATGGAGCTGGAGGGCAAGCGCCACGACCCCGAGATCGGGTACTTCGCCCGCCAGGCCCTGCGGCACCTCGACGAACTCCGTGTCGAGCACGGTCGACTCGATTTCCCGGTCCCCGTCGGAAACGACGGCACCCTGCGCGTCGAACTCAACAACACCGACCCCGGCGTCCTGCCGTCGGGCATGCGCACGGGCGGAAACGACAGCCGTATCCTCGCCGTCGCGATGAACATCGCGAAGGACGGCGCCGAGGTCACCGTGGTCTCGAAGGACCTCCCGATGCGCGTGAAGGCGGCATCCCTGGGTCTGAACACCGAGGAGTACCTCGCCGAGCAGGCGATGGACTCGGGGTGGACCGGCATCGCCACCATCGACGTCTCGGGCGACGACCTCGCCGACCTCTACGAGACCGAGGTCGCGGTGAGCGACGCGGTCGCGGGGATGCCGGTCAACACGGGCCTCGTCATCCACTCCGAGCGCGGATCGGCTCTCGGCCGGGTGACCGGCAAGGGGCAGTTCCGGCTCGTTCGGGGCGACCGCGAGGCCTTCGGCCTGCACGGGCGATCGGCGGAGCAGCGCATCGCCCTCGATCTGCTGCTCGACCCCGAGGTGGGCATCGTCTCGCTCGGCGGCCGGGCCGGTACCGGCAAGTCGGCGCTCGCCCTGTGCGCCGCCCTCGAGGCGGTGCTGGAGCGCCAGCAGCAGAAGAAGATCATCGTGTTCCGGCCCTTGTTCGCCGTCGGCGGGCAAGAGCTGGGCTACCTCCCCGGTGACCAGGCCGAGAAGATGGGCCCCTGGGGTCAGGCCGTCTTCGACACCCTCGGTTCGGTCGTCTCGGGCAACGTACTCGAAGAGGTGCTGGCGCGCGGCATGCTCGAGGTGCTGCCGCTCACGCACATCCGCGGCCGGTCGCTGCATGACGCGTTCGTCATCGTCGACGAGGCCCAGTCGCTGGAGCGCAACGTGCTGCTCACCGTGCTGAGCCGTATCGGCCAGAACTCCCGGGTGGTGCTGACCCACGACGTCGGGCAGCGCGACAACCTGCGCGTCGGTCGCCACGACGGCGTCGCTTCGGTGATCGAGACGCTGAAGGGGCACGGCCTGTTCGGCCACGTCACCCTGACGCGGTCCGAGCGTTCCGCGATCGCGGCGCTCGTCACCGAACTGCTGGAGGCCGGCGAACTGTCGTGAGGCGCGGTCGATGAAGGGCCGGGATGCCATGGCATCCCGGCCCTTCTGCGTTCGCCGCGGCCGCTCGCGCCGGTCGACATGAGAGCTTTCTCATGTTCGGCTCCCCGGCTTCTCACAATGGACCGCCATTGTTGATCATGTCGACGAGGGAGACCTCGTCACCGCCTCGGCGGTTCCCCCATGGAAACAAGAGAACACGTCGCGCGCAGGTCACCGCTCTTCGGGTGAGCGGAAGACCACCGGACGCGTCCCTCCGAAAAACCCCCGGTTCCCCCCGCCGGGGGTTTTTCGGGTTTCCCCGGTTGGGCCTCACTCCCAGCGGTATCCGGCGCCGCGGACCGTGACGATGTGGCCGGGGCCGACCTTGGCGCGGAGGTACCGCACGTACACGTCGACGACGTTCGACGACGGGTCGAAGTCCATGCCCCAGACGCGGCTGAGCAGCTGCTCGCGGCTGAGCACCTGACCGGCGTGACGGAGGAACTCCTCGGCCAGCGCGAACTCGCGGGCGCTGAGGTCGATCTCGCGGGTGCCGACGGTGGCGCGCCTCGCGAGCACGTCGAGCGAGACGTCGCCGTGGCCGATCGTCATCGTGCCGACGGTGACGGGCTCGCGCAGACGCGAGCGCACGCGGGCGAGCAGTTCGTCGAACTTGAACGGCTTCGCGACGTAATCGTTGGCGCCGGCGTCGAGCCCGTCGACGGTGTCGCGGGTGCTCGTGCGGGCCGTCAGCATGATGACCGGAAGGTTCGATCCCTGACCGCGGAGGCTGCGCAGCACCTCGAAGCCGTCGAGCGAGGGGAGCCCCACATCGAGCAGAACCAGGTCGACCTCGCCCGAGAGGGCGGTGTCGAGGGCGTCGGCGCCGTCGTCGACGATCACGGTCTGATAGCCGGCGGACTCCAGGCCCTTCGCCACGAAGGAGGAGATGCGCTCCTCGTCTTCGGCGATGAGGATGCGGGTCATCCGGTGGCCTCTCTCTGCATGACGACATCGCCGGCGCGCACGGGCGTCGGCAGGCGGGCGGGGGACTGGGCACTGGTGAGGGGGATGTGCAGTGTCAGGGTGGCCCCGCCGCCGGGAGTGTCGGAGATCGAGCAGTGGCCGTCGTGCGCCTTGGCAATGGCATCCACGATCGACAGGCCGAGGCCCGACCCCTCCACGCCGCGCCGCGTCGAGAGGCGGTCGAAGCGGCGGAACACCCGGTGACGCGCGGCCGGCGGGATGCCCGGACCGTGATCGCGTACCCACAGCTGAGCGGTGCTGTCGTCGGCCGTGCTGCCGATCTCGATCGGGCTGGAGTCGGGGGTGTACTTCGCGGCGTTGTCGGCGAGCTGCACCCAGGCCTGGACCAGGCGGTCGGCATCGCCGCGGATGCGCACGCGCGCACGTTGCTCGACGGTCCACGTGTGCCCCGGGATCGCTCCGGCGAGCTCGGCGACCCGGTCGGTGAGCGCGCCCACGTCGATCACGGCGGCCGAGAGCGCACCCGACTCGATATCGGCGAGGGCGTCGATGTCGTCGACGAGCCGTGACAGGCGGTCGAGTTCGGCGATGCCGAGGTCGCGCGTCTCGGCGACGTCGTGCGGGTCGGCCGGGTCCATCATCTCGAGGTGCCCCCGGACGATCGTGATGGGTGTCTTGAGCTCGTGACGGACGTCGTCGAGGAGCTGACGCTGGGCGTCGACCGACATCGCGAGACGGTCGAGCATGGAGTTCACCGAGGTCGTGAGATCGGAGATCTCGTCGTTGCCGTGCGCCCGCAGGCGGGTACCGAGGTCGTCGATCGTGATCGCGTCAGCAGTGGCCCGCAGACGGCGCAGCGGCGAGAACAGCCGCCCCGTGACGAAGTAGCCGGCGACGCCGATGAGGATGAGCACGCCCAGAGCGGTGACCCCGTAGGTGACGCTGGAGAGCGCGACGAGCTCCATGCGCTGGTCGACGGAGATGACCTGCACGATCGCTCCGCCACGCCCCTCGACCGCGGCGTACAGCACCGGTCCCTGGTCGCTGTCGAGCCGCCCCCGCAGGCGTCCGTCGGCGATCGCCTGGGCGAGGGACGCCACGAGCTCGGCGTCGTCGGCCAGTCGAAGTCCCGGAGGCGACGGCGTGCCGGCGAGCACCTGCGTGCCGGCGAGGGCGAGGGTGCCGTCGGTGCGGCCCGGGATCACGGTTGCGGCGAGGTCGGCGGCATCCTGACTGCTCGTCGACGCCGTCGCGACGAAGCCGTCGAGCTGACGCTCGGCGTTCGCGATCACGCGGTCGCTCTGCACGAGGAACGTCACACCGCCGGCGAGGATCATGCCGAGCAACACGACGCCGAGGATCGCGCCGAGGAGTCGCACGCGCGTCGAGACGGGTCTCGTCGTGCGGCTCATCCTCTGATTATGGCGCGCCTCGGCGTCGTGGACGGTCGTCGCGGTACTCAGCCCGGGTGGGTCATCGACAGCAGGTCGAGCTTGGCGTCGAGCACCTCTTCGGTGATCTCGCCGCGCTCGACGTAGCCGAGGTCGATGACGGCCTCGCGCACGGTGATGCCCTTGGCGACCGAGTGCTTGGCGATCTTCGCCGCGGCCTCGTAGCCGATGACCTTGTTCAGCGGGGTGACGATCGAGGGCGACATGCCCGCGAACGCCTCGGCGCGCGAGACATTGGCCTCGAGCCCGTCGATGGTCTTGTCGGCGAGCACCCGCATGGCGTTCGACAGCAGGCGGATCGACTCCAGCAGGGCCGTGCCCATGACGGGGATCGCGACGTTCAGCTCGAACGAGCCGGATGCGCCCGCCCAGGCGACGGTGGCGTCGTTGCCGATCACGCGCGCGCACACCATGAGGGTCGCCTCGGGCACGACGGGGTTGACCTTGCCGGGCATGATCGAGGATCCGGGCTGCAGATCGGGGATGTGCAGCTCGCCGAGACCGGTGTTGGGGCCTGAACCCATCCAGCGGATGTCGTTGTTGATCTTGGTCAGCGAGACCGCGATGGTGCGGAGGGCACCGGAGGCCTCGACGAGTCCGTCGCGGTTCGCCTGCGCTTCGAAGTGGTCCTTCGCCTCGGTGATGGGCAGCTCGGTCTCGGCCGCGAGCAGCTCGATCACTTTCTGCGGGAAGCCGAGCGGGGTGTTGATGCCGGTGCCGACCGCGGTGCCGCCGAGGGGCACCTCGCCGACGCGAGGCAGGGTGGCCTCGACGCGCTCGATGCCGAGGCGCATCTGACGGGCGTAGCCGCCGAACTCCTGGCCGAGGGTGACCGGGGTGGCATCCATGAGGTGGGTGCGGCCGGACTTCACGATGCCCTTCCACGCCTCGGCCTTGGCCTCGAGGGCGGTGGCCAGGTGCTCGAGTGCCGGGACGAGGTCGGTGATGAGGGCCTGCGTCACGGCGATGTGCACCGAGGTGGGGAAGACGTCGTTCGAGGACTGCGAGGCGTTGACGTGATCGTTCGGGTGGACTGGCGAACCGAGGATGCCGGTCGCGAGCGTCGCGAGCACCTCGTTCATGTTCATGTTCGACGAGGTGCCGCTGCCGGTCTGGTACGTGTCGACGGGGAAGTGCGCGTCGTGACGCCCGGTGACCACCTCGTCGGCGGCCTGCGCGATGGCATCGGCGATCTGGGCGTCGAGGGTGCCGAGCTCTTTGTTGGCGAGCGCGGCGGCCTTCTTGATGCGCGCGAGGGCGGCGATCTGCGTCGACTCGAGTCCGGACCCGGAGATGGGGAAGTTCTCGACCGCGCGCTGCGTCTGCGCGGCGTAGAGGGCGTCCTTGGGCACCTGCACCTCACCCATGGTGTCGTGTTCGATGCGGTACTCGATGTCGGTCACGTCGTCGTTCCTCCAGGTCTGTCGTTCGGTGGTTCTCAGCTGTGGACGGCTTCGACGCGCGCGTCGTCGACGTCGCCCACGATGACGACGGGGAAGGCTTCTCCCTCGTCGAGTCGGTAGTTGGCGCCCACGACGGCGGTGCGACCGTCGGCCACGGCCTCGCTGATGAGCTCGGAGGCGCGCAGCAACTCGCCCACGGTGTGGCGCAGGTGCTCGCGGCCGACCTGTTCGGGGTCGACCCGCTCGGGCAGGTGGCCGTCGACGGCGCTCGCGCGCTGCACGCGGCGAACCGCGGGGACGATCGGGGCGATCTGGCGCCAGATGTAGGCCGGGAGGGTGGGGGCATCGAGGCCGGTGCTGTCGATGGCGGCACCCACGGCCCCGCACGCGTCGTGCGCGAGGACGACGATGAGCGGCACCTCGAGCACGCCCACGGCGTATTCGAGGCTGCCGATCACGGAGTCGGAGATGACCTGACCGGCGTTTCGCACGACGAACAGATCACCGAGGCCCTCGTCGAAGATG
Source organism: Microbacterium enclense (assembly GCF_001456955.1). GTDB lineage: Bacteria > Actinomycetota > Actinomycetes > Actinomycetales > Microbacteriaceae > Microbacterium > Microbacterium enclense. The sequence continues at coordinate 30,816 of NZ_KQ758468.1, forward strand.
ATCTCGGCGGCGAGTCGCGAGTCGGAGCAGCCGAACAGCGCCGCGGTGGGGTGCTGCGAGCTGGCGAGCTCGGCGCGACGCTCCACGTCTTGACGGGGGTGGGCGGGCTGACCGGCGACGAAGCGCTGGTTTCCTTCCACCATCTGCTGCCACACCTGACGGGGGGTCATGCGCTCGCTCACGGGACCTCTCTCAACTGCTCGATCTGAGTGGTGACGGACGCGGCCGCGAGGGCCGCCGTCTCGGGTGCCGCGTCGCCGTAGACGAGCACGTAGTCGGGGCCGGCGGCGGTGGCCAGCGCATAGTCGATGTTGCCCGTGCCCGAGGGGTTCGACGGACGGTAGATGTTCCAGGTGACGCCGTCTATCTCGGTGGTCTCGGTGCTGCGGGTGCCGTCGAGCACCTGCCCCACCCACGCCTCGTCGGCATCGAACCCCTGCGCGACGCGGAGGAAGCCGGACTCGCCCGAACGGACGTAGACCATCGTCCACGCCTCGGTGCCGCCGACGCCCTCGGTGGTCGCGAGGTTGACGCGCCACCCCTCGCCGAGCGACGGCGTGAGCACGGGGCGCCCGCGCTCGACCTGCAGATCGGCGGCCAGCGCGGCGACGTCGGGTTCGGGCCGCGGAGCCGGTTCGCCGCGGGGGACGGCGGCCACGACCACGAACACGACGGCGATCGTGACGAGCATCGCCGCCATGAGGTTGCGGAACGTCTTGCTCGAGCGGTACCGCCGAGAGAACTCGGCCTTGCGGTCGGCCGTCTCTTGCGGGGTCTCGGGGCGACCGAGGTGGGCGACGACGCGGGCCATCAGGAGTCTCCCTCGCCGCGGGCGGCATCGAGCCGGCGCTTCGCGCCGAGCAGCCACTCTTCGCAGCGGGCGTAGAGCTTCTCACCGCGCTCCCACAGGGCCAGCGACTCCTCGAGCGTCGGTGCGCCCTGCTCGAGCTCGGCGACGACGCGGACGAGCTCGTCGCGGGCCTGCTCGAACGAGAGGGACGCGACGTCGGCGGACGGGCCGGGTGTCGTCGCGGTCATGGCATCCATTCTAGGCGCGACCCTCCGACACTCCGTCGCCGGGTGCTTCGTCGTCGAGCGGTCGATCCGCGGATGCCGCGGAGTCGGAGCGGTCCGCCGGAGCGCGGCCGGCCGTGGCCTTCCCGTGCGGAACCGCGTCGGGAACACCGCCCTCCGACCGTGCGGCCACCGTGCCCTCTTCGACGGTGAGGCGGAGGGCGGTGCCGGCCGGGGCCTGCGACGCGTCGCGCACGACCGAGCCGTCGGGCAGCTGCGCGATGGCGTATCCGCGGGCGAGGGTCGCCAGCGGTGAGAGGGCGCGAAGCCCCGCGCCGAGCTCGCTCGCGCGGCGCCGCTCGCCCTCGATGCGGCGGTCGACGATGTCGCGGCCGCGGTTCGACAGCATCCACAGCTCCTGCGCCCGAGAGGTGAGCATCGAGTGCGGGGTGCGCAGCGCCGGGCGCGAGCGGATCTGCTCGAGCTGGGCGATGTCGTGGAGCACCCGCTGCGTGAGGCGCCCCGTCAACCGCGCCCGCAGCTGTGCGACCAGCGCCCGCTGCTCGCTCACGTCGGGCACCACGCGCTTGGCCGCATCGGTGGGGGTGGAGGCGCGCACGTCGGCGACCTCGTCGAGGAGGGGCCGGTCGTTCTCGTGCCCGATGGCGCTGACGATCGGCGTGGAGGCGGCGGCGACGGCGCGGAGCAGGCGCTCGTCGCTGAAGCCGAGCAGCGTCTGCGGATCGCCGCCGCCGCGCGCGATGACGATCACGTCGACCTCGGGGTCGGCATCGAGGATCTTCAGTGCCGCGAGCGTCTCGGGAACGCACCGGTCGCCCTGGACGGCGGCGTGCTGGGTGCGGAAACGCACCCGGGGCCAGCGCAGCTCGGCGTTGCGGTGCACGTCTTTCTCGGCGTCGGAGTTCTCACCCGTGATGAGACCGATGCAGTGGGGGAGGAAGGGCAGCTTCTTCTTGCGGACGGGGTCGAACAGGCCCTCCGAACGCAACTGCACGCGCAAGCGCTCGAGGCGTTCGAGCTGTTCGCCCAGGCCCACGTGGCGCATCGCCGAGATCGAGAACGAGAAGTCGCCCGTGCGCGGGAAGTAGTCGGCCTTGACGCACGCGATGACGTGGTCGCCGACCTTGAGGTCTTTCGGCAGGCGGTTCAGCGTGCTCGACCAGATGCGGAACGCCACCGTCGACTCGGTGCCGAGGTCTTTCAGACGGCCGAAGACGTTGCCGCCGCGGCGGTTGAACGAGGTGATCTCGCCCTCGACCCAGACCGATCCCCAACGCTCGATGAAGCCCCGGATCGTGTCGTTCAGGCGCGAGACCGAGGTGGGTGCGTCGGTGCGCGAGTCGCGGGGGTGGACGCTGTCGGCCGGCGGCGCTTGGCCCGCGATCGTCTCGGGCTGGAACGAGGTCATGGTCTCCGAAGGGTCGAGGTGCGCGGTTCGGCCGGCGTCCAGGGGCACCCCGGTAGAATCGAGGGGTGAGCTCACCTGCCGTCCACCTGCCCGTTCCCCGTATCCCGGGTCGACGCGGGCGGCTCCAGGATATCCCCGTCACCGGACACAAGAAGGTGCTGCTGGCCGCGCCCCGCGGTTACTGCGCCGGTGTCGACCGCGCCGTGATCGCCGTCGAGAAGGCGCTCGAGCGCTACGGCGCGCCGGTGTACGTGCGCAAGCAGATCGTGCACAACATCCACGTCGTCACCGAGCTCGAGAAGAAGGGCGCGATCTTCGTCGAGGAGGTCGACGAGGTTCCCGCGGGAGCGCACGTCGTCTTCAGCGCGCACGGGGTGTCGCCGGCGGTCGTGTCCGCGGCATCCGATCGCGGACTGCAGGCGATCGATGCGACCTGTCCGCTCGTCACGAAGGTGCACCGCGAGGCCGTGCGCTTCGCCCGCGACGACTTCGAGATCCTGCTGATCGGCCACGAGGGCCATGAAGAGGTCGAGGGAACGGCCGGCGAGGCCCCCGAGCACGTCACCGTCGTCAACTCGCCCGACCACGCCGACACCATCGAGGTGCGCGACCCGTCGAAGGTCGTGTGGCTGTCGCAGACCACCCTCTCGGTCGACGAGACCATGGAGACGGTGCGTCGTCTGCGCGAGCGCTTCCCGCAGCTGCAGGACCCGCCCTCCGACGACATCTGCTACGCCACGCAGAACCGCCAGGTCGCCATCAAGAAGGTGGCCGTCGGCGCCGATCTGGTGATCGTCGTGGGTTCGGCGAACTCCTCGAACAGCGTGCGGCTCGTCGAGGTCGCCCTCGAACACGGTGCCAAGGCCGCCTACCGCGTCGACTACGTCGACGAGGTCAAGCAGGAGTGGCTCGAGGGCGTCGAGACGGTGGGCGTCACCAGCGGCGCATCGGTGCCCGAGGTGCTCGTCACCGAGGTGCTCGAGGAGCTCGCCGGAGCCGGCTACCGCGACGTCGAAGAAGTGCGCACCGCCGAGGAGGACCTGATCTTCTCGCTCCCCAAGGAACTGCGTCAGGATGCCAGTGGCAAGCGCGACAGCCGCGCCCTCGGCGGGCGGGGCCGGGCGTGAGCGACGGATCGACCGGCAACGGCGAGGCTCGTCCGCGCCCGCAGTACGGCGAGTACGCCACACCCGAGGAGCAGCGTGCGCGCATCCAGCGACCCGAGGTGACCGAGGCGCTCGACGCCGGAGTCGCGCCGCAGCCCGAACGGCCCGCGCCCGCCCCGGTCGACGCCGCACGCCCGGGAGGGCTGCGCGGACCCCTCTGGGACCGCATCATCACGGGCGGTCTGCTCGCCTACGGACTCGTGTCGACGGTGTCGACCATCGTGCAGCTGCTGGACTTCCCCCGCTACGCCGAATCCGCTGCGAACGTGCTGGGCGTCGACGCCACGTACACCAACCTGCAGGGCGGTTACGTGTGGGGCGCGGCGGCCGCGCTGGTCTACGGCATCGGTTGGTTGCTGACCGCCCTGCTCACGTGGCGACGTCTCAAGCGCGGCAAGATCGCCTTCTGGATCCCGATCGCCGGCTTCGTCGCCACCGCCCTCGTCGCCGGCGTCTGCGTGACCCTGGCCCTAGTGGGCGACCAGCAGTTCATGACCGCGATCATCGGCAGCGTTCCGAACTGAACCGGGTGGGCCGCCATCCCGTGTTCTCCTGAGACGGTTCTCGGACACGGGGAGGGGGCATGGTGCGCGACGAGCACACGCAGCTGACGGCGCTGTACGACGCCCACGCTGTCGCCGTGTGGCGTTACGTCGTCAGCCTCACCGGCGATCATGCCGGCGCCGACGACGTGGTGCAGGAGACGCTGCTGCGCGCGTGGCGCACGCCGCGCGTCATGAGCGACGATCCCGCCTCGCTGCGATCGTGGATGTACACCGTCGCGCGCAACATCGTCATCGACGAGGCGCGCAGCGCTCGCCGCCGTCACGAGCTTCCCGTCGACGAAGTGCCCGACCGGGTGCGCGACGACGACACGGATGCCATGTTCGACGCGCTGCTGGTCGAGGAGGCGCTCGCAACCCTCACCCCCGACCACCGCGCCGTCATCGTCAGCGCCTACTACGGCGGGCGCAGTGTGGCGCAGGCTGCCGAGGAGCTCGGCATCCCCGCCGGCACCGTGAAATCGCGGCTGCACTATGCGGTGCGGGCTCTGCGGCTCGCCTTGCAGGAGAGAGGGGTGACCCGATGAGCACCGACCACGAACGCCTTTCGACCTCGGACGGCGCCTACGTGCTCGGGGCGCTCGGCCCGGCCGATCGGGCCGAGTTCGAAGCCCACCTCGCGGTCTGCGCCGAGTGCCGTGCCGCGGTCGCGGAGCTGGCGCCGACCGCGGGTCTGCTGTCGCGCCTGTCGGGCGAGCGCGCGAGGGCGATCGGCGCCGATTCCGGCTCGGCCTCTGCGCCCGCGATCGACCCCGCGCTGCGGGAACGCGTGGTGCGTGCCGCGCGTCGCCGCCGGGCTCGCCGCGTCACGGCGTGGACGCTCGCGGCATCCGTTGCCCTGATCGCCGTCGCCGTGCCGAGCGTCATCGCGGTGAACGGCGCGTCGCAGGCGCCGGGGGCCGTCTATGCCCTCGACGACGTCGGCGGTGCGCCCCTGGAAGCATCGGTCAAGCTCACGTCGGTGCCGTGGGGGACGCGCATCGATCTCGTGTGCCAGTACACCGGGCAGGTGCTCGACGCGCCGCCCGGCGGCTGGCCCTACGCCCTGGCGGTCACCGACGACACGGGTTCGACGAGTGTGCTGTCGACGTGGCGCGCGGGGCCCGGGTCGACGACCGAGCTCAGCGCCGGCACCGATCTGGCCGCGGCGGACATCGACGTGGTCGAGATCCGCACGGTCGACGGTGATCGTGTCGTCATGCGGCGGACGTTCGACTCGCCGTAGGGCCGGCGCTCACGCCGGGGGAGCCGCTGGTGGGTCCGCCGGGGTTCGCGCCGTCGATGTGCGACGACCGCGGTGTCAGGGCTCCGACGCGCCGGTGGTCGGGACGCCCGCGAGCACGCTCTAGCATCGTCGCATGCCTCATCTCGTCGCCGTCTGCGCCGTTCACACCCTGCATCCGGATGCCGGATCGGTCGGCGTGACCGCCATCGACAAGCGCCCGATCGAGGGTGCTGTCCGGGTCGGCAAACTCGGCGTGCGAGCTGACGTGCAGGCGAGTCGCAAGCACCACGGCGGTCCGGACAAGGCGGTCTACGCCTACGCCCACGAGGACGCCGCATTCTGGGAGGGCGAGCTCGGCCGCGAGCTGCCCTCGGGGTGGTTCGGCGAGAATCTGCGCGTCGAGGGCCTCGACGTCAACGGCGCGCGCATCGGCGAGGTGTGGCGCATCGGCGACACCGTCGAGGTCGAGGTGACGATGCCCCGCACCCCGTGTGCGACGTTCGCGCGCTGGGTGGGCGGTGCCGCGGGTCGGGGATGGGTGAAGCGTTTCTCCGACGAGGGGCGCCTGGGCGCCTACCTGCGCGTTCGCCGGGCCGGCGAGGTGCGCGCGGGGGATGCCATCGAGGTGGTGTCGTCGCCGGAGGGCGCGCAGACGGTGTTGGAGATGTACCGCGGCTGATCGTCGGCTGCGTGCCTCCCTGGGCGTGCGCAACGGCGGATGTTCCGGTCGACACGCCGTTGTCACGGCCCGGCGTGCGGCATGTCGCTCAGCGACCCCGCCGATGTGCTCGGGCCGAGAGCGTTCGTCGGCGCCTGGACGTGGCATCCGGAAACGACGAACGCCCCGGCCGAGGGCCGGGGCGTTCGCGCAGGAGCGGATGATCAGCTCTTCGACTGGCCGTAGGAGCCGAGCTGCTTCGTGGCCTCGACCACGCGCACGGCCATCGCCGACTCGGCGACCTTGCCCCAGGCGCGGGGATCGTACTGCTTCTTGTTGCCGACCTCACCGTCGAGCTTCAGCACGCCCTCGTAGTTCGAGAACATGTAGCCCGCGATGGAGCGCGTGAAGGCGTACTGGGTGTCGGTGTCGATGTTCATCTTCACGACGCCGTTGGCGACGGCGAGGGCGATCTCGTCGTCGGTCGAGCCGCTGCCGCCGTGGAAGACGAGGTCGAGGGGCTTGGGGCCGGTGCCGAACTTCGCGGCGATGCCCTCCTGGATCTCGCCGAGCAGCTCGGGGCGGAGCTTGACGCCACCGGGCTTGTAGACGCCGTGCACGTTGCCGAAGGTGAGGGCCGAGATGTAGCGGCCGTTCTCGCCGAGGCCGAGGCGCTCGACGGCCTTGGTGACGTCGGCGACGGTCGTGTAGAGGGCGTCGTTCGAGCCCTCGTGCTGAACGCCGTCTTCTTCGCCGCCGACCACGCCGACCTCGATCTCGAGGATGGCGTTGATGTTCTTCATGCGGGGGAGAAGCTCGGCCGCGATGTCGATGTTCTCGTCGAGGGGAACGGCCGAGCCGTCCCACATGTGCGACTGGAAGATGGGGTTGCGCCCGGCCTTGACCTCTTCTTCGGAAGCCTCGAGCAGGGGCAGGACGAAGCCGGGGAGGGCGTCCTTGGGGCAGTGGTCGGTGTGGAGGGCGACCGTGATGGGGTAGTTCTTGGCCACCTCGGTGACGTACTTCGCGAAGGCGAGCGCGCCGGTGGCGCGGGCCTTGACGGTGTGGCCGGCGAAGTAGTCGGCGCCGCCGGTGGTGACCTGCAGGATGCCGTCGGAGCCGGCTTCGGTCAGGCCCTGGAGCACCGAGTTGATGGTCTGCGAGCTCGAGACGTTGATCGCGGGGTACGCGAAGCTGCCGGCCTTGGCGCGGTCGAGCATGTCGGCGTACTGCTCAGGAGTGGCGACGGGCATGGAGGTGCTCCTTGGTGTTGTCGGGACAACGTCAGCCTAGCGAAGGCGTCGGATCGTGACAGCGCGGGCGCGACAGGAACCGGGCAGTTCTGCCGTTTCGGTAAAAAGCGTGATTCCTTCGCTTCGCAGCGGGGCAAAACAGGCGATTGTCGCCGCATCCCTGGCTACAGTGGCCCCATGGTGAGCCTGACTGCCGACATGAGCCCTTTGCACCCCGACCGCAACCTGGCTCTGGAGTTGGTGAGGGCGACGGAGGCGGCATCCATCCGCGCCGTCCCCTTCATCGGACGAGGCGACAAGGAGGCCGCGGACGGTGCCGCGGTCGACGCGATGCGCGCCTTCTTCAGCACCGTGAACTTCGACGGCACGATCGTGATCGGCGAGGGCGAGAAGGACAACGCCCCGATGCTCTACAACGGTGAGCGCGTCGGCAGCGGCCGCGGCCCGCAGTGCGACGTGGCCGTCGACCCCATCGACGGCACTTCGCTGACCGCCGCTGGACGCCAGAACGCGCTGTCGGTCATCGCCGTCTCGGATCAGGGGTCGATGCTCGACGCGTCGAGCGTGTTCTACATGGACAAGCTGGTGACGGGTCCCGCTGGTGTCGGTGTGGTCGACATCCGCCTGCCCATCGGCGAGAACATCCGCCTGCTGGCGAAGGCCCTCGGCAAGCCCGTCGACGAGATCGTCGTCTCGGTGCTGAACCGTCCGCGTCACGAGCAGCTCGTCGCCGACATCCGCGAGGCCGGTGCCGGTACCCGCCTGATGAGCGACGGCGACGTCGCCGGCGGTATCAATGCGGCTCGCCACAACGCTCGCACCGACATGTGCGTCGGTATCGGCGGGAGCCCCGAGGGCATCGTCACCGCCTGTGCGATCAAGGCGCTCGGCGGGCACATCCAGGGAGTCCTGGCACCGCGCACCGACGACGAGAAGGAGAAGGGCCGGGATGCCGGACTCCAGGTCGACGGTGAGGTCTACGAGGCCGACGGGCTGGTGAAGGGCAAGAACACGATCTTCGTCGCCACGGGCGTGACCGACGGACAGCTCGTGCAGGGTGTTCGTCGCGAAGGCGACTTCCTCTACACCGAGAGCGTGGTGCTGCGCGGAGCGTCGGGCACGCTGCGCCGCATCTCGTCGGAGCACCTGACCTCGAAGTGGCTGTGACGCCTCTTCGGTAGGCGGCGCGGTGCCGACGTGCGGGTGTCGCGGGGCGTCTGAGCCGAGGAGCGCGGTGCGCAGGTTTCGGAGCGTGCAGATACAGCCGGGCGTGTCGTGACGCAAGCGTGACCGGTCGCCCAGCGGGACTCTGGCAGAATCGTTTCCGGTGTCAACGGTGACGCTGTGTTCTTCCGAGACCCGAAGGGGGATCGTCCGTGACTACAGCTCCGACGAACCAGACCGCACCTCAGACAGGTGCTCAGGCGGTCATCGCCAGCGCCGTCGACCCGGCCCGCCGCCCCGATGTTCTGCTGCGCGTTCGCCGCGCAGAAGGCCACGAGGTCAGCGCGTGGTGGATGGTCGGCGCCTTCGTCGGCGTCTCCGCCGCCGTCATCAGCCTGCTGAGCTGGGTGCCCGGCGGCGCCTGAGCCGGCCCTTCACGCGTCGTCGGAGCGCTCTGCCTCCGCCCATCCGGCACGCTCGCGCACGGCGCCGAGGTCTGCACCTGCATGCGGCGCGGGGGTGGTGTCGTCGGCTGTCGTGAGCGCCGTCGACGGGGGCACCGGGCTGAGCTCGAGCATCTCGGGAGCCGTCCACCGACGCGGCGCGGCATCGAGCGGGGCGGGGGCCGCCAGCGCATCGAGCTTCGTCTCGTCGATCCCGGGGAACTTGCGTGCCGTGACGAGGACGCGCGTCTCGAGGGATCCGGCGAACTTGTTGTAGCTGTCGACGGTTCGCTCGATGGCTCGGCGCAGGTCGCCCGCGTGGCCGGCGAGCACGCCGACGCGGTCGTAGAGCTCGGTGCCGAGGGCGAAGAGGGTGCGTGCCTCGTCGGAGACGTCTTGCTGGGTCCACGTGAAGGCGACGGTCTTCAGCACGGCCCACAGATTGACGGGTGAGGCGAGTGCCACGCGCCGCGTGAAGGCGTATTCGAGGAGCGTCGGGTCTTCGTCGAGTGCGGACGCCAGCAGGGACTCGCTCGGCAGGAAGCAGACGACGAACTCCGGACTCGTGGTGAGCCCGGCCCAATAGGCCTTCTTCGCCAGCGCATCGACATGGGCGCGGACGGCGCGCGCGTGCTTCGTCATGAGCGCGGAGCGCCGGGCCCCCTCATCGCCGGTGGCGGTCACCGGGATGGCGCTCGCCTGCAGATACGCGTCGAGGGGGACCTTGGCATCCACGGCCAGAGCTTTGCCGCCGGGCAGGCGCACCACCATGTCGGGGCGGCCCGCGCCGGCATCGCTCGAGATCGCCGTCTGCAGGTCGAAGTCGACGTAGCGGGTGAGGCCGGCCGCCTCGACGACGCGTCGCAGCTGCGTCTCTCCCCAGACGCCGCGCGTGGCCCCCGAGCGCATGGCCGATGCAAGCGATTCGGTGGTGGCGCGGAGGGCCTCGTCGGCTTCGCGCGACTGCCGCAGCTGCTCGCCCAGCGCCGAATATTGTTCGACGCGGTCGCGCTCGAGGTCGGCGACCTTGCGCTGCATCGCGTCGAGCGTCTCGCGGACCGGGTCGAGCGCGCGCAGCACCGTCTGGTCGCGGCGTTCTCGTTCTTCACGCGCGGCCTGATCGGCCCGCGACTGACCAGCCAGCTCGCGATAGAGCGCGACCTGGTGGTCGAGCTGGGCCTCGACACCGGCGCGTGCCGTCTCGGCCGCGGCGGCGCGGGACGCGAGCGTCTGCTGCTCGACCGCGGCGCGCACGGTGGCCCGCGACGACCCGACGAACCAGCCGACGGCGACCCCGACGGCGAGGGCGACGATCACGAGGAGGAGGGCGATGGCATCCATGGGCTCAGCATGCAGCACACCTCCGACATCGGCGGGATGACGCCGCCGAACGGCTCAGGCGACGGCGCGCTCCACCGGCTCCGACGCGATCTGCGACACCCGCACGCCGAGGTGCGCGGCGAGATCGTGCACGTCGTCGACGCCCGCGCGCCGGGCGCAATCGATGGTGATCTCGGCGCAGGCCACCGCGTCGGCGAGCGCGTCGTGGTGCGCGAAGGGGGAGCATCCGGCCTCGGCGGCGACCAGCGGCAGGCGATAGGACGCGAGAGCGTAGGTCTTGCGCGACATCTGCACGCTGCAGAGATAGCGGTAGGGCGGGCACTCGTCGCCGGTTGCCGCACACGCGCGGCGCAGCACCGACATGTCGAACCCGGCGTTGTGGGCGACCAGCACATCGGCGCCGGCGAACGCGGTCAGGCGTGCGAGCTGCTCGCTCCACGAGGGCGCGTTCGCGACGTGGGACGGCTGGATGCCGTGGATGCCGACGTTGATCGGCGCGAACTGGTCGTGTCCGGTCGGGGGCTTGATGAGCCAGGCGGCGGTGGCGACGACGCGGCCGTTGCGCACCCGGGCGAGGCCGACCGCGCAGGCGGAGGCGCCGCTGGAGTTCGCCGTTTCGAAGTCGATCGCGGTGAAGTCCAGTGCCACGCCTCCACCCTCACCCGCCGAGGCGGCGAGACGGTGAGGCGCGCCGGTGTCCGTGGCATCCATCGTCACCATCGAGGCCGCCGCGGGCCGATCAAGGCCGGTGCGGGGGCGGGTCGATGTCGCCGGGGGCGGCGTAGGGTCGGCGCATGACCGATCGCGAGAAGTCGACCTCGTTCGGGCAGGCGGCCTCCGCCTACGAGTCCGGGCGTCCGGGGTATCCCGCCGGGGCCGTGGCCTGGCTGCTCGAGCAGGTGCGCGAACCCGGCCGTGCCGTGCGCGTCGCCGATGTCGGCGCGGGGACCGGCAAGCTCACCCGCACCGTCGTCGAGCTGGGCGCCGAGGTGGTGGCCATCGATCCGGATGCCGACATGCTCACGACCCTGCGCGAGAACGTGCGCGGCGTGCCGACTTTCGCGGGAACGGCCGAGCACCTGCCTTTGCCGGATGCCGGCCTCGACGCCGTCGTCATGGGGCAGGCATGGCACTGGGTCGACGTCGAGCCGGGGTCGCGCGAGATCGGACGGGTGCTGCGCAGCGGGGGAGCGCTCGGGCTGATCTGGAACATCCGCGACGACGGCGTCGAGTGGGTGCGGCGGCTCACCGCGGCGATGGGCGGCTCGAACGCCGAGGTGCTCCTCGCCACGACGGGGCCGCGCGTCGCCGAGCCGTTCGGCGAGTTGGAGCACCGGGAGTGGCGATGGGAACGACGGATCACCCTGCCCCAGCTGCGCGACCTCGTCGTCTCGCGCAGCGACATCATCACGGCGAGCCCCGAGGAGCGCGCGCGCATCGACGCGGCGGTCGACGGCGTCATGGCATCCCTTCCCGAACTCGCCGACGGAGGGTCGGTCGCGCTGCCGTACGTCACCCACGCGTTCCGTGCGCGACGGCCGTGACGCGGTGAGGGTCGTCCGGGCGGGGTAACCTGGACTCCCGTGGCTCTTACCATCGGAATCGTCGGCCTTCCCAACGTCGGCAAGTCGACCCTCTTCAACGCCCTGACCAAGAACTCGGTGCTCGCCGCGAACTACCCGTTCGCCACCATCGAGCCCAACGTCGGGGTCGTGAACCTTCCCGATGCGCGCCTGCAGCAGCTCGCCGACGTGTTCGGCAGCGAGCGTCTCGTGCCCGCGGCGGTGTCGTTCGTCGACATCGCCGGTATCGTCCGCGGCGCGAGCGAGGGCGAGGGGCTCGGCAACCAGTTCCTTGCGAACATCCGTGAAGCGGATGCCATCGCGCAGGTCGTCCGCGGATTCGCCGACGACGACGTGGTTCACGTCGACGGCGCGGTGAACCCCGCCAGCGACATGGAGACCATCAACGCCGAGCTGCAGCTCGCCGACCTCCAGACGCTCGAGAAGGCGATCACCCGCTACGAGAAGGAGGTCAAGGGCAAGAAGCTCGACCCCTCGGTGCTGGATGCCGCCAAGGCGGCGCAGGATGCTCTGCAGCGCGGCGTGCTGCTCTCGGCATCCGGTCTCGACCTCTCACCCATCCGCGAGCTGGGTCTGCTGACCGCGAAGCCCTTCATCTTCGTCTTCAACGTCGACGAGGCCGTGCTGACCGATCAAACGAAGAAAGACGAGCTCGCGGCGCTCGTCGCGCCCGCGAAGGCGGTGTTCCTGGATGCCAAGATCGAGTCGGAGCTGATCGACCTCGACCCCGAGGATGCCGCCGAGCTGCTGGCATCCACGGGTCAGGACGAGTCGGGCCTCGACCAGCTCGCCCGCATCGGCTTCGATACCCTGGGCCTCCAGACCTACCTGACCGCCGGTCCGAAGGAAGCTCGCGCCTGGACGATCCCGCAGGGCGCGAAGGCGCCGCAGGCGGCCGGTGTCATCCACACCGACTTCGAGAAGGGCTTCATCAAGGCCGAGGTCATCTCGTTCGCCGACCTGGTGGAGCTCGGCTCGGTCGCCGAGGCCCGCTCGAAGGGCAAGGCCCGCCTCGAGGGCAAGGACTACGTCATGCAGGACGGCGACGTGGTGGAGTTCCGCTTCAACAACTGAGCCGTTCCGCGTCGAGCCGCCGCTCAGTAGTGATAGCGGGCCTGCAGGATCGTCACGCGCAGATCGTCGGCGATGTACACGAGGCGGTGGGCCTCATCGATACGACGTGACCATGCTCCCGCCAGCGCGTGCTTCAGCGGCTCGGGCTTGCCGATCCCCTCGAACGGATCGCCGTGGAGAACGTCTGCGATCAGCTGGTTGATCCTCCGGAGTGTCTTCCTGTCTTGCGTCTGCCAGTACAGGTAGTCGTCCCAGGCTTCCTGCGTCCACGAGGGCGCTCGATCGCTCACGGCTCGAGAAGCTCGTGCTCGCTGACGTCTCCCTCTCGCGCGCTGTGCAGGGAGTTCAAGAGGCGACGCGCGTTCTCCGGCGAGCGGAGCAGATAGCTCGTTTCGACGAGTGAGTCGTACTCGTCTTTCGACATGAGGACGGCAGACCCTCGCTTGGAGGTGATCTCGATCTCCGAATGGTCGAGGTTCACCCGTTCGATGAGCCCGAAGAGATCGCGGCGCGCTTCGCTCGTGGTGATAGCCATAAGCATCCTCTCACTCGTACCGGAAATGGTACTACTGGCAGAATGCTGAGGCTCGAAGTGCAGGCGCTCTCGCGACCGTGACGACTCAGATCGCTCTGCCGTTGCGCGTGCTCCTCGCGGATCGCCGCGCCTGCAGCGTGCAGCGCAGCTCCCACACTGCCGCGAGTCCCACCGCCAGAGTGATCACGAGCGCGATGCCCCACTGCAGCGGCGTGAGGGCGAAGAGGGGCGCGGCGACGAACGTCAGGATGACGCCGCCCACGAACAGCGCGGCGAAGACGAGGCAGAACGCCAGGTGCGTGCCGAACGAACGAGGCGGAGGCGTCGGGGTCACAGCGAAAAGGCTATCGCCCGTGCCGCCGCTAGGGTCGGCAGCATGAGCGAGCAGCCGCGTGAACGTGTCGGCGACCTGCGGGCCTTCGCCGCGACGAACGGGTGGCTCTACGAGCCCACGGCTGACCCGCCGGCCCTGTCGGGGGACCTCTGGGCGAACGTCACCGCGGGGACCGTGCACGACCGCGTGTCCGGCGACGGCTGGGAAGCCGGTCGCATCGTCGGCGGGTCGCGCACCGCGGAGCGGGTACACCGCAGCGGTGGCGTCACGATCACCACCCGCGTCTGAGGCAGGTGAAGCGTGACGGCGCGTCAACCCAGCTCGGTCGGGTGCGTCAGACGCCACCACAGGGTCGGTTCGTCGATCTCGCCGGAGATCCTCACCTCGGATGACGCCGTCTGCGGGCCCGCGGTCCACGTCACCGTGCCGACGACCTCGCCGTCGGCGTAGTCCTGCGGCGTCGACGTGACGAGATCCACCGTGACGGGGGTGTCGGACCAGGTGCGCAGCGCGGTCGTCTTCGCCAGCACGAGTGACGCGGTGGACCCCCACGGGGTGGAGATCGTGCCGATGTCGTCGCCGACGGTTCCCAGGCTGACGTCGTGGAACCCGTCTTGCAGGCTCTGCAGCAGCCGCGCCACGTCGCTGTCGGTGCTGTCGTGCGTCGCACCGCCCAGCCGGACGCCGATGATGTTCAGAGGGGACCCGATTCCGACGTCGAGCGTCGAGGTGAAGAGCAGGTTGAAGGTGCCGTCGCCGAGGTTGCCGGTCTTCATCCCCGTGATGCCGAGCGTGCCCAGCAGGTCGTTGGTGTTGGTGACGTAACCGGCCCCCTCGACGCTGATCGAGGGCGTCCGCACGATCGACGCGATGACCGGATTCGCCGCGGCGATGCGGCCGAGGGCGACCAGATCGCTCGGCGTGCTCGTGTTGCGGTCGTCGATGCCCGTGGCATCCACGATCCGCGTGTCGTTCAGACCGTTCGCGCTCAGCCACGACCGCGCCGCCTGCACGTACGCGCTCTCGGAACCGAACGCCCAGCGGGCGTTGGCCACGGCGTAGTTCGCCGCCGAGGGCAGCAGCATCGTCGCGAGCGAGTCGTGCAGCGACAGGCGCAGCCCGTCGGGCATCTTCGCGATGACCGCGCCCTGCACGTAGAACTGGTCGTAGAGGTCGGTGTCGGCCTCGGTGAAGGCGATCGTGGGCCCCGGGTCGCCGGGGCCGTCGAGCGGGTGGGCATCGAGCACGACGAGCGCGGTGATCAGCTTGGCGATGCTCGCGATGGGGCGCGCATCGTCACCACCCGACGAGGCGAAGGAGCCCGCGGCATCCGGGCCCAGGTAGGCCTCGCCGCCCTCGACGCTCATCAGCATCTCCCCGTCGCCGGGAAGGACGAGGGATGCCGCCGGCCCCGCGGCCGCGACCGGTGCCTGCGAGGTGACGCTCGGGGCCGGCAGGGGGGCCGAGGACGCCCACCAGACGTATCCGCCGCTGCCGCCGAGCACGAGGAACGTGACCACGAGGAAGACGATGAGAGCGATGCGGCCGGCCCGACCGTTGCTCTGCGGCTCGCGGGGCGCATCGTCGAGCAGGTCGTGGAAGTCGGCGAGGGAGCTCATGCGGAGGCCTGCGAGCGGACGGGGAGGGAAGCAGACGAGGCGCGCACACCTCGAACCTAACCCGCGACCGTGCCTCACGCCGAGCAGAAATTCAAGCCCCCCGCCGCGCTCGGACGCCCGACCTAGCGTTGGAGCCATCGGGAGATACCCGAGGACCACACGGGAGGAGCCGCCATGGGACTCGACGACAAGATCAAGAACGCCGCTGAAGACATCGCCGGCAAGGCGAAGGAAGCGTTCGGCAAGGGCACCGACAACGAGCGCCTCGAAGCCGAAGGTCAGGCCGACCAGAGCAAGGCTCACGTCAAGCAGGCCGGCGAGAACGTCAAGGACGCCTTCAAGTAAGTCGCCCTCCCTGAATGCCCCGACCGTCCGCGGTCGGGGCATTCGTCGTCTCGCGGCGGCCGATCGGGGTCCGGATGCCGTGGGCTTGTTGCCGAGACCGCGATAATGGCGTCATGACCACTGTCGTTCCCACCGAGACGCCCACGCTCGTCTCGGGCACCCCCGTCGTCCTGCGTGCCCACGGCTACGAAGCCGCCATCGCGAGTGTCGGCGCCTCCCTCCGCTCGCTGACCTTCGAGGGTCGCGATCTCGTCGTCCCGTTCGACGCCGACGAACTGCGTCCCGCCTACCGCGGCACGACGCTCGCGCCCTGGCCGAATCGCATCGTCGACGGCATCCACCGCTTCGACGGCGTCGAGCACCAGCTCGCGTTGACCGAGCCGAACCGCGGGCACGCGCTCCACGGGCTGCTCTCGTGGGCGGATTGGAACGTCACCGATGCGTCGGACGATGCGGTGACTCTCGCGGCGACCGTCACGGCGCAGGCGGGGTACCCCTGGTGGCTCGTCGTCTCGACCACCTACCGCCTCGGCACCGACGGTCTCACGCAGACCGTGCGCGCGACGAACCTGTCGGACACGCCGGCACCGTGGGGCACCGGCCCGCACCCGTACCTCGTCGCGGGCCCGGCGACCCTGGACGAATGGAGCCTGATCCTGCCGGCCGACACCGTGCTCGAGGTGACGCCCGACCGGCTGTCGCCGGTGGCCCTGGCATCCGTCGCCGTCGACGCCGAACGCTTCGACTTCCGCGACGAGCGGGTGCTCGGTGCGGTCGAGATCGACCACGCGTACACCGGTCTGATCCGGGATGCCGACGGCCGCGCGAGCGTCGTCGTCACCGATCCGTCGGGCACGGGGGTGGCGATGAGCTGGGCGGGCGAGTGCGCCTGGGTGCAGATCCACACCGCCGACCTGCCGGCGGGGCCCGGGACGCCCGGGCACCGCGCCGGTCTTGCCGTGGAGCCGATGACCTGCGCGCCCGACGCCTTCAACGACGACGCCTACGACTTCGACACGGGCGTGGTGTCGCTCGACCCGGGCGCGTCGCACGAGGCCGGGTGGACGATCTCGGCGCGCTGAGACCTCCCAACGACAGAACCGCCCCGGGGTGACCCCCGGGGCGGTTCTGTCGTGTCGGCGGCGTCAGACGACCTGCGCGCCGCACATGCCGCAGTCGCCGTGGACGGACACCTCGACGAAGCAGTCGGGGCACATCGTCCGCGTCGGACGATCGGTGATCGGCGTGGGCTTGGGCGAGGTGGTGCGACGTTGCGCGCGAGGCGCCGCAGCGGCCCGGGCGCGGGCGCTCGCGACGGGCGCGGCGGCAGGCGGGGGAGCGGCCGCCGGCTTGTGCGCCTCGCAGTAGAAGCGCACGAAACCGCCGTGATGCTTGGGATGGCGGTGCTTGACCGCCCAGAGCTCGGTGCGCTCGTACAGCGGGCCATCGGCGCCGCAGGCGACGCAGCGGGTGGCGTCGCCCGGTACGACGTCGGCGACCAGGACGGGGGCGTCGAAGCGGATGGCATCGCGCCAGTCCTGCGACGAGACGATCTTCATGTGGGGGACCTCTCTTCGGCGGTTCGGGCCGCCTCACCCTCAACGGTACGCTCCTCCCCACCCCCGCGGGACGCGGATCGTGCGTGCAGAGGGTGGACAGGGCCGCGGGGCCCCCCGTTAGGTTGGGAGGAATTCCCCGCGCCGCCTGGCCGGTGCCTGTCGAAGGAGAAGCATGGAACTCGCCGCATTAGGAGCCGTCGGACTGATCGTCGCGATCGTGGTGGTGGTCGCGATCGTCGTGATCGCGGTGCTCGCCCTCGTCATCCGCGGGTGGTACCGCGTCGCGAAGGCCGACGAGGCCCTGGTCATCGTCGGTAAGCGGCAGAAGAGCGCCGACGGCGAGTCGTCGCGCATCACGGTCATCACCGGCGGCGGCGCCATCGTCAACCCGCTCACGCAGCGGGGCGAGATGATCTCGCTGCGGGCGCGCCAGATCAAGATGGAGCCGACCGCGCAGTCGTCGAACGGCGTGACCGTGAACGTCAGCGGTGTGGCGCTGGTGAAGATCGGCTCCGACCCCGAATCGGTGCGTCGCGCCGCCGAGCGCTTCGCCTCGCAGGACAAGGCGATCGAGCAGTTCACGACCGAGCAGCTCGAGGGTGCGCTGCGCGGCGTGGTCGCGACCCTCACGGTCGAGGAGCTCATGCGCGACCGGCAGCGTCTGTCGGATCAGATCGCCGAGGGCATCAAGGGCGACCTGTCGTCGCAGGGACTCATCCTCGACTCGTTCCAGATCCAGGGCGTCACCGACGGCAACGGCTACATTGCCGCACTCGGCGCCACCGAGGTCGAGCGCGTCAAGCGCGAGGCCGAGGTCGCCCGCATCAACGCGGTACGCGAAATCCGCGCTCGCCAGATCGCGACCGACGAGGCGAACCTCATCGAGCAGACCGCGCTCGACAAGAACAGCGCCGCGGCCAAGGCCGAGGTCGGCCGGGCCAACGCCGAGGCCGAGCAGGCCGAGGCGTTGACCCGCGCCGAGCGCCGTCAGGCCGTTCTGCAGCAGGAGGCGCAGAACACGCAGGCCCGCCTGGAGTCCGAGGTCTCCCGCGTCGCCGACGCCGACCTGTACCAGCGGCAGAAAGAGGCCGACGCCGAGGCCTACGCGCAGATCAAGGCGGCCCAGGCACGCGCCGAGATCGCCGAGCAGGAGGCCGCCGCCGTGCGCGTGCGTGCCGAAGCCGACGCGCAGGCCGTTCGCCTGGCCGGTGAAGCGCGGGCCGAGGCGATCCGTGCCGAGGCCGAGGCCCTGTCGCACAACCAGGAGGCCCTGCTCGCGCAGCGCGCTCTCGAGGCGCTCGTGCCGATGATGGCCGAGTTCGCCAAGGGCTACGACCGCGTGGGCAACATCACGGTGCTCGGCGGTGAGGGAGCCAGCGGTCATCTCGCGGCCGAGTCGGCCACCGGCCTGCGTTCGTCGTTCGAGGCCGTGCGCGCGGCCACCGGCATCGATCTGACGCAGATCATCCAGGGACGCGTCGTCGCCGACGCGTTCGCACAGGCGCAGAAGACGGGGGAGCCGGCGTCGACGCGTTCCTCCCCCGCTCCGACCACGCCGCCGACGTCGTCGGAGGCCTGATCGCGGTGGCCCGTGCCTGAGGCACCCGAGGTCGAGGCGCTCGCGTTGTTCCTGCGCGAGCGCCTGACCGGTCACGAGGTGACCGGCGTCGAACTGGTCGAGGGGCGGGCGCTGAAGACCCGCGCGCGCCCTCTCGACGAGCTGGTCGGCCGCACGGTGACCACTATCACGCGACACGGTAAGCACATCGACGTCGATCTCGACGGCGTGCACCTGGGGCTGGGCTTCGGCCGGGCCGGCTGGGCCACGTGGAACTCCGCGCCCGAGGCGGACGACGACACCGCGCCCGTCGCGGCCGTGATCGCCCGGTTCGCCTTCGCGCACGGCATCCTGGGCATCACCGACGCCGGGGAGTGGCTGTCCGTGCAGCTGCACGTCGTCGACGCGGCCGACGAAGTTCCCTCGGTCGCCAAGCTGGGACCGGATGCCGCCGACCCGGGCTACTCCCGCGACATGCTCGCCGCGGCGCTGGGACACCGGCGGAAGCAGCTCAAGGCGCTGCTGCAGGAGCAGGAGACCCTGGCGGGGATCGGCAACGCCTACTCCGACGAGATCCTCTTCGCCGCGCGGCTGTCGCCGACCGCGCACGCGGCGTCGCTGACGGACGATGACATCACCCGCCTGTGGAGCGCGCTGCACGACACCCTGACGTCGGCCGTCATCGCCCGGCGCGGAGTGCCGATCGCGGACCAGAAGGCCGCGAAGGTCGCGTCGATGCGCGTGCACGGACGCACGGGCGAGCCCTGCCCCGACTGCGACGGCCTGATCGAGGACATTCCCGGTACGAAGGGTGGCGGGCAGTGGTGCCCGTCGTGTCAGGGGCCTGCTGCCTGACCGGTAGCAGTGCGTGCGCCGGACAGGTGTTGCGCAATATGGTGAACGCGACGGCCCACCTCGCCAACCACCAGGAGCACCCATGACCGTTCAGCCGCCCGCCACCACCGATCCCGGCAAGACCCTCGGAATCGTCGGCCTCATCGCATCGATCCCGTTCAACGTGATCGGGCTCATCATCTCGATCGTCGCGCTCGTGCAGTCGAAGAAAGCCGGCTACCGGAACGCCCCGGCGGTCGTCGGCATCATCATCGGCGCCGTGCTGACGCTTGCGACCGTGGTCGTCATCATCGTGGTCATGGTGATCGCGTTCTCGTTCGTCGGCAACTGCGCCGAGCTCGGGCCCGGCATCCACGAGGTCAACGGCGTCGCGTACACCTGCAGCTGATCACGCACGACGAAGGGGCCGCGGACGAGCAGTCCGCGGCCCCTTCGTCGTGCGGGGTTCAGGCCGTCTGGCCCGAGTGCTTCCCCTCGGCGACTTCTTCGACGAGCTTCGCGTTGAACGCGGGCAGGTCGTCGGGGTTGCGGCTCGAGACCAGGCCCTGGTCGACGTGCACCTCTTCGTCGACCCAGGTCGCGCCCGCGTTGCGCAGGTCGGTCTGCAGGGTGGGGTAACTGGTGAGCGTGCGGCCTTTCAGCACGTCGGCCTCGGTGAGGATCCAGCCGCCGTGGCAGATGACGGCGACAGGCTTGTGCTGGTCGAAGAAGTCACGCGCGAACGAGACGGCATCCTTCACGATGCGGATGTCATCGGCGTTCTGCACGCCGCCGGGCAGGACCAGCGCGTCGAAGTCGCCCGCCGAGGCGCTGGACACCGACAGGTCCACCTTCTGCTCGTGGCCCTTCTCGCCGCTGATGCTGCCGTCGTTCGGCGAGACGAGCACGGCCTCGGCGCCGGCGGAGGTCACGGCCTCCCACGGGCTGGTCAGCTCGCTGTCTTCGAATCCGTCGGTGGCCAGGAAGGCGATGCGCTTGCCGCTGAGATCGGTCATGGGTCGACTCTCTCTTTCTCGATCGGGGTCGCATCCACGCTAGGAACGGGGGTCGAGCCCGGGACGGGGGTTGCGGATGCCGCCGCCTGGGGTTAGCGGCGGCGTCCGGCCCCCGTCGGCGCGCGTCGGCGTAGCATGGAGCGCATGTCTGGTGACACCGCGTCTGACACGAAGCCCGCCGAGAAGCCGCTCATCACGCTGCTGGGTGCCCCCGCCGTCGAAGCCGACGACGAGGCGCGGCCCGCATCGCAGTGCTGCGGCGGCGGCTCCTGCTCGCTCTGAAGAGGGACGTCACGGCTTCTTGAACGACGGTCGACGGCTCGCTCGGGATGAGCGGTGTTCGAGGTCGAACGTCCGCGTGGTCGCGAGAGCCGCGGCATCCTGTGCCCACGCGTGAGCAGCGCGGCACCGGATGCCGTCTGCCGGTGAACGCTCGGCATCCTGACTCGAATGCCGTCCGCCCGCCTCAGTGGGCGATCGGCGCGGTGCCCTCCGGCTGGTCGGCGGGCTTGCGGATGAGGAATGCGCCGACGATGAGCGGCACCGAGATGATCGCCGCGATCAGGAAAGCCATGCGCGTGCCCGCCGCGTCCGCCTCGAGACCGGTGCCCGACGCGGCCGAGACCGACGACATCACCGTCACGAGCAGCGCGATGCCCGCGGCCCCCGCGACCTGCTGCACGGTCCCGACGATCGCCGAGCCGTAGGAGTAGAACCGCGGTTCGAGGGAACCGAGGGATGCCGTGAACAGCGGCGTGAACGACAGGGCGAGGCCGATCATCATGACCGTCTGCACGACGATGAGCAGCACGAACGACGTGTCGGTGCCGAGGGTGGTGTAGAACCACAGGGTCGCGCTGACGACGATTGCGCCGGGGACCAGGAGGATCTGCGTTCCGAACCGGTCGTAGATGCGGCCGATGACGGGACCCGCGAGCCCCATCGCGAGAGACCCCGGCAGCACGGCGAGGCCGGTCTCGAGCGGCGTCTTCTCGAGCACCGTCTGCAGGTAGAGCGGGAGCAGGGTGATCGCGCCGAAGAACGCCAGTGACATCACGCCCAGCTGCGCGACCGACAGGGTGAAATTGCGCGAGCGGAAGACGCGCAGGTCGAGCAGCGCCGAGTCGGCGCGCTGCAGGCGCAGCTGGCGCCAGACGAAGGCCGCGAGCCCGATCACGCCGACCGCGAGCGACACGACCAGCGTGACGATCGACGCGTCGGCCGCACCGGACTCGCCGCCGTGCCCGCCGCCGATCTGGCTCAGACCGAACACGAGACCACCGAATCCGAACGCCGAGAGGATGACGCTGCTGATGTCGATCGGCGCGTTGCGGGTGTCGCCGAGGTTGTGGATCCACTTCGCGCCGACGAAGAGCGCCACCAGGGCGATCGGAAGAACGATGCCGAAGATCCAGTGCCACCCCAGCGACTGCAGCACGAGACCCGACATGGTCGGCCCGATGGCGGGCGCGAGCGCCATGACGATGCTGACCCGGCCCATCATGCGCCCGCGCTGAGCGGGCGGCACGATCGTCATGATCGTGGTCATCAACAGCGGCATCATGATCGCCGTGCCCGACGCCTGGATGACGCGCGCGACGACGAGCAGCTCGAACCCGGGGGAGAGGAACGCGACGAGCGTTCCCGCCGAGAAGAGCGACATCGCGGTGATGAAGACCTGCCGCGTCGTGAAACGCTGCAGCAGGAAACCGGTGATGGGGATGACGACGGCCATCGTCAGCATGAAGGCTGTGGTGAGCCACTGCGCGGCCACGGCGGTGATGCCGAGGTCGCGGATGAGGAACGGGATCGCGACGTTCATCGTCGTCTCGTTCAGGATCGCGACGAACGCGGCCGTGAGCAGCAGCCAGATCACCCGGCTCTGCTCGGCGGTGACGCCGGCGGCCGATGCGGCGCTGGTCGGGGCGGTGCGGATGGTGCCGGTGGCGGCCATGACGAGGTCCTATTCGTACGGGGGGCTTCGTGGCGCCACGGGGGTGACTGCGAAGAGCGGGAACGGCGCGGATCGTCGAGATATTCCGACGTCGAGGAAAAAACCGAGGGGAGGGATGCCGCAGAGGGCGAGGAACCCGATTCTATCGGCCGCCTCTGCGCGGCACCTGCCCGGAGCCGATGTCGGTGGTCGGACGTAGGCTGGCCCGCATGAACCCGGGTGGTGTGGGCGGAAGCATGTTCCGCGGCGTGGACGCCGACGTCCAGCGCCGGCAGAACGCCCAGGCGCCGCGCGTCGCGAACCTGGGCCGACGCGTGGTCGAGCTGTTCCGTCCGTATCGCTGGCGCATCGCCTTCACGGCCGTGCTGGTGGTGGTGGGTGCGGCTGTCGCCGTCATCCCGCCGCTGCTCGTGCAGCGCATCTTCGACGACGCACTGTTCCCCGTCGACGGATCGAGTCCCGACCTGCAGCTGCTCGCGGTGCTCGTCAGCGTGATGATCGCGCTGTTCCTCCTCTCGGCAGCGCTCAACGTGGGCCAGACCTGGCTCACCGCCACGGTCGGCAATCGCGTGACGGGCGACCTGCGTACGCGCCTCTTCGACCACCTGCAGTCCATGGAGCTGGGCTTCTTCACCCGCACGAAGACGGGCGTCATCCAATCGCGCCTTCAGAACGACGTCGGCGGCGTGTCGGGGGTGCTCACGAACACCGTCACGAGCATCCTGGGCAACGCCGTCACGGTGATCGCATCGCTGGTCGCGATGATCCTCATCGACTGGCGACTCACCCTCATCGCCGTCGCGCTCATGCCGTTCCTGATCTTCGTGCAGCGCCGAGTCGGGCAGGTGCGCGCGCGTATCGCCGGTGAGACGCAGGAGTCGCTGTCGGAGCTGTCGGCGATCACGCAAGAGACCCTGAGCGTCAGCGGCATCCTGCTGTCGAAGTCGTTCAACCGTCAGCGCACCGAGTCAGCGCGCTTCGACGCCGAGAACGACAACCAGGTGCATCTGCAGGTGCGCCGGGCGATGAGCGGGCAGGGGTTCTTCGCCGTCGTGCAGGTGATCATGTCGAGCGTTCCGGCGATCATCTATCTCGTGTCGGGATACCTGATCGGCGGAGGCGCCGGCGCGATCACCGCCGGCACGATCGTCGCTTTCACCACCGTGCAGGCGCGCCTGCTCATGCCCCTGATGGGTCTCATGCGCGTGGCGCTCGACGTGCAGACCTCGTCGGCGCTGTTCGCCCGCATCTTCGAGTACCTCGACCTCAAGCCGGCCATCGTCGACGTGCCCGACGCGATGCCGGTGGCGGCGGCGCCGGGCCCGATCGGCCGCATCGAGTTCCGCGATGTCGCGTTCCGCTACCCCGACGCCCCGGCGCAGGCGCGGCCCACCCTGGATGGCGTGTCGTTCACCGTCGAGCCCGGACAGCACGTCGCCTTCGTCGGACCTTCGGGCGCCGGCAAGACGACGATCCTCTACCTGACGCCCCGCATGTACGAGGCGACGGGTGGATCGGTGATGTTCTCAGGGGCCGATGTACGCACCCTGGACCGCGCATCGATCATCGACGAGATCGGCATCGTGTCGCAGGAAACCTACCTGTTCCACGCCACCGTGCGCGAGAACTTGCGCTACGCGCGGCCGGATGCCACCGACGACGAGATCGAAGCGGCGTGCCGCGCCGCGAACATCCACCACGTCATCGCCTCGTTCGAGGCGGGGTACGACACGGTCGTCGGCGAGCGCGGCTACCGCCTGTCGGGTGGCGAGAAGCAGCGCATCGCCATCGCCCGCGTGCTGCTGAAAGACCCGCCCGTGCTGCTGCTCGACGAGGCGACCAGCGCCCTCGACACCGTGTCGGAACGCATCGTGCAAGAGGCGCTCGAGAACGCGTCTCACGGCCGCACCACCCTGTCGATCGCCCACCGGCTGTCGACGGTCATCGGTGCCGACCGTATCCACGTGGTGGATGCCGGGCGCATCGTCGAATCCGGCACACACAGTGAGCTGCTGGCCGCCGGTGGCCTCTACGCCAGTCTCGCCGCCGAGCAGCTCGCCGCCTCGTTCGTGCTGGCGGAAGAGCAGCTCGACGCCGCGGGCTTCGCCCGTGCCGCGCTTCCCGCCCGCCGCGCCGACGAAGCGCCCGCGTAAACACCCCTCCGCCCCGCACCTTCGCCGCATCCCTGGTTGAACGTGTGCTGGCGCGCGCTGCGTCACTGCGGTGCCGTCGTGTGTTGGGTGAGCGTTGACTTGCGGGAAATGGTCGCGCGGGGGCCGGGTGAGGGTGCACAGGCCGCGAGTCATCGGGGTCGGCGTCGGAGTCGGCGTGCGTTGAGTTGCGGGAAGTGTTCGCGCGAGGGCTGGGTGGGCGTGCACAGGCCGCAAGTCATGTCATCGGCGTCGGGGTGGGTGTGCGTTGAGTTGCGGGGAGTGTTCGCGCGGGGGCTGGGTGGGCGTGCACAGGCCGCAAGTCATGTCATCGGCGTCGGGGTGGGTGTGCGTTGAGTTGCGGGGCGTGTTCGCGCGGGGGCTGGGTGGGCGTGCACGGGCTGCGAGTCATGTCATCGGCGTCGGGGTGGGTGTGCGTTGAGTTGCGGGGCGTGTTCGCGCGGGGGCTGGGAGGGTGTGCACAGGCCGCGAGTCATCGGGGTGGGCGCGCGTTGAGTTGCGGCAAGTGCTCGCGCGGGGGCTGGTGCGGTGGGCACGGGCCGCCAGTCATGTCATCCGGGTCGGGGTGGGTGTGTCGGGGTTGGGTGTGCGTTGAGTTGCGGGAAGTAGTCGCGCGGGGGTTGGCGGGGCCGGCATAGGCCGCAAATAACAGCCGGAGGGCCGAGGGCCGGGGGACCGGGCCCCGGGGAGGGGGGGTCCTCAGGCGGGCAGCGTCTCGACGAACGCCTCGAGCGCGATGCGGTACGCCGGGTCGGGGTGCGTCTCGGCGATGCGCAGGAGTGGAGGCAGGTCGAGCGTGCGGATGAGCGCCCCGCGTTCCTGCACCGCCGCGTCGGCTCCGGCCGCGCGCAGCAGGGCGATGCCCTCGCCGAGGGCGTCGAGGTAGTCGCGCAGCACCTCCAGTTCGGCGAGGCGCTGGGTGATGGACCCCCCGTCGCGGCGCTGCCGCCACTCGACGACCACGTCGGGCACCGCGTCGAAGGTCGTCGCGAGCGTGTACATGCGCTGCGCGAGCACCTGGTCTTCGTAGTAGCGCCCCTCGGGGAAGCGCAGGTCGTGCCGTCGCCAAAAATCGCTTCGGCTCACCTTCGACCACGCGACGATGTTCCCGGATGCCGCTGGGTGCACTGCCAGGGTCGTCCGCTCACGGGCGGGGTCGGTGGCGGCGGCGACCCACGGCTGCACGTCGCCGGCGGTGTACCCCGGGCCCTCGGCATCCGGTCGCAGACGCACATAGGCGCCGACCACGAAGTCGCTGCCCGTGCGATCGAGGGTGGCGGTGAGCCGCGCGAGGGCGTCGGGCCGCATGCGGTCGTCGGCGTCGAGGAAGGCGATGTAGGGGGTGTCGACGAGCGCCAGGCCCGTGTTGCGGGCGGCGCCGAGACCGCGCTGCGAGTCGTGTCGCACAACGCGGAACCGTGAGTCGGCGGCCGCGGCATCGGCGAAGATCCGGGCGGTCTCATCGGTCGACGCGTCGTCGACGAGCACCGCCGCCCAGTCGGGGTGCGTCTGCGCGCGGAGGGAGTCGAGCGCCTCCGAGACGTAGTCGGCGACGTCGAAGCCGGGGACGATGACGGTGACCGCGCGCGAACTCACCCGCGCGATCCTACGGCCGAAACGGCGTCCGCGACGGCGTCGGCGACCGGATCGAGGGATACCGTGATGCCGTGCGGCAGCGTGAAGCGCACTGCCGTGCGTGCGTCGTCGGGGCTGACACCGAGGGCGAGGAGCACGTGCGACGCCGCGTCGCTGCCCGCGGCGCACGCCGACCCGCTCGAGGAGACGATGCCGCGTCGCTCGAGCTCGAGCAGCACGGTCTCGCCGTTCGTGCCGGGGAAGACGAAGCTCGCCGTGCCCGGCAGTCGACGCGTCGGGTGGCCGGTGATCCGCGCACCGGGGACGAGGGCGAGCACGCGCGCGATGAAGGCGTCGCGGAGCATCGAGACGCGCGCCGCCTCGTCGACCCGCTCCGCCTCGGCGAGTTCGAGAGCGCGGGCGATGGCCACGGCCCCGGCGACATCGGGCGTGCCCGAGCGGCGCCCGCGTTCCTGCCCGCCGCCGTGCAGCAGCGGCTCGAACGGCAGGCGACCCCGCACGGCCAGGATGCCGGTGCCTTTCGGGGCGCCGATCTTGTGTCCGGCGACGGTGATGGCATCCGCTCCCAGGCCGGCGAGGGGAAGCCATCCGGCTGCCTGTACCGCGTCGAGGTGCAGCGGCACGCCGCGCTCGTGGGCGACGGCCGCGAGGGCGACGGCATCCTGGATCGTGCCGACCTCGTTGTTGGCGTATCCGATGCTCACGAGCGCCGTGTCGTCGTCCAGCGCATCGCGCAGGGCCGCGGGGGCGAGTGCGCCGGTGTGGTCGACGGGGGCGTGCGTGACCGACACGTCGTGCAGCCGCGCGAGGTAGTCGGCCGAGGCGAGTACCGATTCGTGCTCGATCGCAGTGGTGACGAGGTGTCTCCGGCGTGAGCCGAGCACCAACCCCTTGATCGCCGCGTTGTTCGACTCCGTGCCGCCGGAGGTGAACATGACGTCTCCCGCGCGCATCCCGAGCACCAGGGCGATGCGCGCCCGTGCATCGTCGAGGGCGGATGCCGCGGCCTCGCCCACCTCGTGATGGCTCGACGGGTTGCCGAAGAACCGTGTGAGGTACGGCGCCATCGCCTCGAGCACCTCGGGGCGCACGGGGGTGGTGGCGGCGTTGTCGAGGTAGAGGGTCACGCCGTCTCGATGCGGATGTCGAGTCCCAGGTCGAGAGAGGGCGCCGAGTGCGTGAGCGCACCGACCGAGATGACGTCGACGCCGGTCTCGGCGATCGCGCGCACCGTGTCGAGTGTGACACCGCCCGACGCTTCCACCTGCGCGGCTCCGGCGATGCGCGACACGCCCGCGCGCAGGTCGTCGAGCGAGAAGTTGTCGAGCATGATCGTGCCGACTCCGGCGGCGAGCACCGCGTCGATCTGGTCGAGGCGGTCGACCTCGACCTCGACGTGCGTGGTGTGGGGGAGCCGCGCGATCGCGCTTTCGAGCGCCTGCGTGACCGACATGCCCTGAGCGGTCAGCACGGCGAGGTGGTTGTCTTTGGCCATCACGGCGTCCGACAGCGAGAAGCGGTGATTGTGGCCGCCGCCGTCGCGCACGGCCTGCCGCTCGATCGCTCGAAGCCCCGGCGTCGTCTTCCGCGTGTCGACGATGCGGGCGCCGGTGTGGGCGACCTCGGCGACATAGCGGCTCGTCAGCGTGGCGATGCCCGACATGCGCTGCACGAAGTTCAGGCCGATGCGCTCGGCCGTCAGCACCGCCCGGGCGGGTCCGGTGACAACGGCCAGCGTGTCGCCGAGTGCGAAGCGTTCACCGTCGGCGACCCGCTGCTCCACGACGATTGACGGGTCGGTGAGGGTGAAGGCCGCGGCGAAGACCGCCGCCCCACTGAAGACGCCGCCGACCCGCGCGACGAGCGCGGCGCGCGCCGTGGCCGACGCGGGGATGAGTGTCTCGCTGGTGAGATCGCCCCACGGTGCGTCCTCCTCGAGGGCGGCGGAGACGACACGGTCGATGGCGGCACGGGTCAGCATGCGAGGGCCTCCTCGGGCGCGGGGGTGAATGCCGGGGCGACGGCGCGGGCGGCGTCGGGAAGCGCGTCGGCGACGGGTGGACCTGCCGCGTCGGGCGTCGAATGTGCACCGGATGCCAGGGCGCCGGTGACGGGTGAGCGGACCGGGTCAGGGGAAAGGGCACCAGATGCCACGGCGTCGGCGACGGGTGAGCCGGCCGCATCGGGGGAAGGTGCACCGGATGCCGCGGCGCCGGCCCGTGTCAGAACGGTCGAGGTCGCGGCATCCGGCGCATCAGAGCGGAAGTGCGCCCCGACCGAGACCGTGCGCGCGCGGGCGGCGGCGACGACATGGGTGGCGACGAGGAGCAGGTTCTCGTCCTCGATCGAGCGGGGAGCGGATTCGGCGCTCCAGGCGGCGAGCACGCCGGCGGCTCGGGCGAGCCCGGCGGCGTCGCGTACGAGGCCCGCTTCGGCCCACATGAGCTGCTGCAGCGCCGCGCGCGAGAACGCCGGGGCGTCGCCCGTGGCCGGAGCGCCCGCGGCTCGACCGTTCGCGTCCGCGCGCTCTGCATCGCCGGTGGGCCGTGAGACGCCGCCGGTGGCCGGTGAGACGCCGGTGCCCGGTGAGACGGCGCCGGTGGGCCAGACGCCCCCGCTCGCCACCGCATCGCCCGCTCGTGCGCCGAAGACCGCACCCTCGAGCAGGGAATTGGATGCCAGTCGGTTCGCGCCGTGCACACCCGTGCGCGCCGTCTCACCGACCGCGTACAGTCCCGGCACCGTGGTCTGCCCGACGAGGTCGGTCACGACACCGCCCATCAGGTAGTGCGCCGCCGGGGTCACCGGGATCGGCTCGCGCGCCCAGTCGAGACCGCGCTCGCGCACGGCGGCGTCGATCGTGGGGAAGCGTTCGCCGAGACGTTCCGGGCCCAGCGCGGTGGCATCGAGGCGCACCGGTCGTCCGCCTTGGGCGGCCATGGCGCGCGCGTTCGCACGGGCGACGACGTCGCGCGGGGCGAGCTCGCCGTCGGGGTGCGCGTCGAAGCAGAAGCGGCGCCCCGCGTCGTCGACGAGCGTCGCGCCCTCACCCCGCACCGCCTCCGACACCAGGAACGCCGCACCGACCGCGAGCGCGGTGGGGTGGAACTGCACGAACTCCAGATCGGCGACGGCCGCGCCGGCGCGCAGGGCGGCGGCGATCCCGTCGCCGGTCGCCCCCGCGGGGTTGGTCGTGTGGGCGTAGAGCTGCCCGGCACCGCCGGTCGCGAGGATGACGGCGTCGGTGTCGAGGCGCTCGCCGCCGTCGAGCTCGACACCGACGACCCGCCCGTTGCGCAGCACGAGATCGCGCAGCAGCGCGTGCTCGCGCACGACGATTCCGGCCGAGCGCACCGCCATGCCGAGCGCTGCCTGGATCTCCGCGCCGGTCGCATCGCCCCCGGCATGCAGCACGCGGGCGACGGCGTGGGCGGCTTCGAGACCGCGCGCGAAGTCACCGTCGGCCGCGCGGTCGAACGCGACGCCTCGCGCGACGAGCTCGGCGATGCGCCGGGGGCCCTCACCCACCAGCACGTTCACGGCGGCGGGGTCGTTGAGCCCCGCGCCGGCGGTCATCGTGTCGTTCGCGTGCGAGGCGACGGTGTCGGAGGGGTCGGTCACCGCGGCGACGCCGCCCTGTGCCCAGCGGGTGTTGGTGTCGGACAGCGCGCCCTTCGTCACGACCGTGACGCGGCATCCGTTCTCCGCCGCGTGCAACGCCGCCGTGAGACCGGCGATACCGCTGCCCACCACGACGACGGTGGTCATTTCACGGCGCCGCTCGGCTTGGCCGCGAGCATGCGCTCGAGGGCGACCCGGGCGGGGTCGGCGACATCGGCCGGCACCGTGATGCGGTTGACGACCTCGCCCGCGACGAGCGACTCCAGCACCCACGCGAGGTAGCCGGGGTGGATGCGGTACATCGTGGAGCAGGGGCACACGACGGGGTCGAGGCAGAAGATCTCGTGCTGCGGGTACTGTGCGGCCAGGCGCTGCACGAGGTTGATCTCGGTGCCGATCGCGAAGGTCGTGGGCTCGGTCGCGGCGGCGATCGCCTTGCGGATGAGGTCGGTCGATCCCGCCTCGTCGGCGGCATCCACTACGTCCATCGGGCACTCCGGGTGCACGATGACACGGACGCCCGGGTGCTCTGCCCGCGCCCTGTCGATCTGGTCGACGGAGAAGCGGCGGTGCACCGAGCAGAACCCGTGCCACAGGATGACGCGGCTGTCGGCGATCTGCGCGTCGGTCGAGCCGCCGAGCGGCTTGCGGGGGTTCCACATCGGCATCTGCTCCAGCGGCACGCCCATCGCCTTCGCGGTGTTGCGGCCGAGGTGCTGGTCGGGGAAGAACAGTACGCGACGCCCGCGTGCGAACGCCCACTCGAGCACCGTGCGCGCGTTGGACGAGGTGCAGACGATGCCGCCGTGGCGGCCGACGAAGCCCTTGATGGCGGCGCTGGAGTTCATGTACGTCACCGGAATGACGGGCACGAGGCCCTCGGCATCCGGGGTCTCGAGGTCGCCGAGCACGTCGGCGAGCTGTTCCCAGCACTCCTCGACCTGGTCGATGTCGGCCATGTCGGCCATCGAGCAGCCCGCGGCGAGGTTGGGCAGGATGACGGCCTGATCGGGCGTCGACAGCAGGTCGGCGGTCTCGGCCATGAAGTGCACCCCGCAGAAGACGATGGCCTCGGCCTGGGGGTGCTCGAGTGCGGCGTTGGCGAGCTGGAACGAGTCGCCGACGTAATCGGCGTGACGCACCACCTCTTCGCG
Source organism: Microbacterium enclense (assembly GCF_001456955.1). Lineage (GTDB taxonomy): Bacteria > Actinomycetota > Actinomycetes > Actinomycetales > Microbacteriaceae > Microbacterium > Microbacterium enclense. The sequence goes on from NZ_KQ758468.1 coordinate 62,025, forward strand.
CTGGTAGAAGTGCCCGAGCACCACGACGCGGTCACCGAGCGCGGCCTTGGCGGCGCGGATGCGCGCGTCGAGCTCGTCGTCGGACGCGTCGCGGTACTCCTGCGGCAGCTCGCCCTGGCGGGGCGCGCCGGTGGGGATGACGTCACCCATCGACGAGCCCGGGCCGTAGCCGGGGCGGGTGTCGAAGTCCCAGGGGCCGACGGCGAGGTCGGTGGTGCAGGTGGCGTCGGTCGAGGCACCGGCGACGATCGCCTGGATGGCGTGGTCGACGCTGGGGTCGATCGCCGGACGGGGCTGCAGGGTGAGGGGTGTGGCGGCCATGGGCGTTCCGATCAGTGACGGGTGGGGAGCGGGCCGCGGTCGGCGAGCTCCACATCGCGGTTGTAACGGTAGAGACGTGCGGGGCGGTGGCTCCCGGTGCGGAAGCGGTCCGTCGGGATGAGCGTGTCGGACGTGTCGACCTGGCGGCGGAAGTTCGCCGGGTCGAGGCGCTTGCCGAGGATCGTCTCGTTCACTTCGCGCAGGTCGGCGAGGGTGAACTCGTCAGGCAGCAGGCCGTGGGCGATGCGGCTGTAGCCGACCTTGTTGCGCAGGCGCCACAGCGTGTACTCGACGATGTCGTTGTGGTCGAAGGCCAGCCGCGGAAGGTCGGTCGCGTCGAACCACTCGACGTTCTCGGGGGCGTCGCCGCTGCGCGCGTGCGCCGCGACCTGCGCGTCGACCTCGTCGGAGCGCAGCAGCGCCCAGTACACGATCGACACGACGCGCGTGGGGGAGCGGTCGACGGCGCCGAAGGCGTAGAGCTGCTCGAGGTAGCTCGGTGTGAGTCCGGTGGTCTCGGCGAGGGTGCGGGATGCCGCGACGTCGAGCTCCTCGGTCGCGTCGAGCCAGCCGCCGGGGAGCGCCCACCGTCCGTCGAACGGGTCGCGCGTGCGGCGGACGAGGGGGAGCGACAGCACCGGCTCGTCGTGCGCGTCGCGGCGGACGCTGAAGATGACGGTCGACACCGCGACGCGCACGTCGGCGTCGCGGGACTCGGGCTGAGGGGTTCGTGTCATGGTGACCATATCTCTGGAATCGATCTTAGTGTCACTCCGACCCGAAGGACGAATCCGGTGCGGATCGCCGGGTTCGTGGTGCGCCCCGGGGTTTGGTGCGGATTCGGCCGGTTGGGGCGGGAATGGCCCGCCCCGAGGTGCGGAATCCGCCCCGAACCGTCGAACGCGCGGGAGCCGCCGCGGTCAGCGCGTCGAAAGGGTTCTCCCAGACGCGCGGCCTAGCGTGGGGATCGGATTCAGGAGGTCGGATGCCGATCATCGACATCGTTCTGATCGCCCTGTTGGTGATCGCGCTCATCACGGGTCTCTCGCGCGGGTTTCTCGCCACGATCGGCTTCTTCGCCGGCCTCGCCCTGGGCGCCGTCGCCGCGTACTGGGCCACCCCGTTCGTCGGGCAGTGGGTCACCTCGCCGTCGTGGCGCGGCCCCGCGATGATCGTCACCGGCATCCTGCTCCTGTTGATCGGGTCGGGACTGGGGACGGCCGTCGGCGGAGTCTTCCGTCGCGGTGCCGACCGCATCAAGCTCCGCGTGCCCGAGCGGCTGCTCGGCGGGCTCGTCAACACCGCCGCCGCCGCGCTCGCCATCTCTTTCGTCGCCGGGTCGCTGACCCCCGCGGGCGTTCCCGTCGTCTCGGCGGCGCTGGGATCGTCCGCCGTCGTGCGCACCATCGACGACCTCACGCCCGCTCCCGTGCGCGGGGCGCTCGCCGATCTGCGCGGTTCCGTCTTCGCCGAGGGCATTCCCCGCCTCGGGCAGCTGATCCAGATCGGCCCTGTGCCGAGCACGCCCGAGATCGCACTCGACGACCCTGCGCTGACGCAGGCGGCGCAGTCGGTCGCACGCATCTCGGGCACCGCCTACGCGTGCGGTGTCACCTCGAGCGGGTCGGGCTTCGTGGTGGCATCCGACCGCGTGGTCACCAACGCGCACGTCGTCGCCGGTGTCGACACCCCCGTCGTCGAACTGCCCGGACGCCCCGCCCGCGAGGGACGCGTCGTCTACTTCGACCCCACCGACGACATCGCCGTGGTGGCGGTGGACGGACTGGATGCCGCAGCCCTCCCGGTCGTGTCGACCCTCGGCGTGGGATCGTCCGCCGTGGTGCAGGGATATCCCGGCGGTGGCCCCTTCACCTCGGGGAGCGCGCAGGTGCTGTCGGAAGGAACCGTGCCCGTTCCCGACATCTACGACTCGTCGTCGTCGGCGCGCGACATCTACGCGCTCGCCGCGATCGTGCGACCGGGGAACTCCGGCGGGCCGCTGCTCACGACGAGCGGCGAGGTCGCCGGTCTCGTCTTCGCCCGCTCCGACACCGACGACAACGTCGGATACGCCATGACACCGGTCGAGCTGGAGCCGGTCATGGCGCAGATCGATGCCCTGTCGGCGCCGGTGGCATCCGGAAGCTGCACGCGGCGTTGAGCCCTTCCCGGCTTCACCCCGGTGCGGCCTGTGGATAGTTTTCGAGGTCCGCGGGCGCGTTTCTCTATCGTCGGCGCATGGCTGAGCGATACGCGATCGATGTGACCGGCTTCCTCGACCTCGCCGCGCGGACGGCCCAACGTATGGACACGTTGACCGAGGCCGTCTTCGGCGTTCTGTCCGTCGTACGGGAGATTCAGGATGCCATGGCGCCGGCACCCGATCTCGCCCGCGCATTCGCCAGAGCGGTCGATTCGTGGGTCGAGCGTGCAACGGCCTTGGCGGAGCACGGGGGAGCCGTGCTGGCCGCAGCCGAGCGCGCCGTCGCCGAGTACGTCCGCGCCGACGCCGCGATGGCCATCGACACCGAGCGTGCCGCGCAGACGCGGGGCCACGGGCGCTGGAGGGTGTCGTGATCGACGCTCGCATCGAGGTGCCCGAGGTTCCTGTCCGTGCCGACGACCTCGACGACGCATCCCATCGCTTACGCGGTCGGGCGTGGGCTGTCGCGCCCGCGGCCCAGCAGGTCGTCGTGGGCTGGTCAGACCTGCGATCACGGTACGACGCACCAGAGGCGGCGGATCTCGTCGAGCGGATGGCGATCGTCGAAAAGGGCAGCGCCCAAACGAGTGAGGCGTTCACTCGCGTGGGTGAGGTACTGGACGAACTCATCGACGCGCTGCGCCTGCTCGAGAAACGCCGGGCGGCCGTCGTCGACGACAGCGAGTCGGCGATGGCCGGCGGAGAGTCCGCGGGCGTCGAGCTGTCGATTGCGCGCCTGCGCGCAGACATCGCCGAAGTGCTCGACCAGACCTGTCGCGACCTCGGAGGTCTCGCAGCACCGCCACCCCTGCCCCTGGCCGCCGACGGGGGCGCAGTCGTGCCCGTCGGTCCTCGGGTCACCTGGCAGATGCGAACGGAGCAGGCCGCGAGCGAGGTGCTGCTCGCCCCGCTGGTCGAGGCCGCCCGCGGCGGCGCCGGTCGGGTGAGAGCCATCCTCGCCGCGCACCCGGAGTGGGCAGAGCGCATCCGTCAGCGTCCTCCCGCAGCGCGCGCCGTTCGTGACTGGTGGGCCGCCCTTCCTCCGGAGACGCGGTCCGCCCTGACACACGGCGCCGCCGGCGTGGTCGGCGCTCTCGGGGGCGTGCCGCCTCTCGACCGTGTCGCGGCGAACCGCGTCGTCGCTCAGGATCGACTGCCGACCGTCCGCCGAGAGATCGAGCGTCTCGACGCGCTGTTGTCGGAGGGCGCGACGGCCACGTTGCAGGCAGAACGTCGAAGCGCGCTCGACCGCCTGAACGCCGAACGCGACTACCTTCGACGCGTCGTGGCGGGCGACGTGCAACTCGTGCTGTACCAGCCGGACGAGAACCGCATCGCCGAGATGATCGGCACCCCGGGCGCCGACACCCGTCGAGTGCTGACGTACGTGCCGGGGACGTTTACGTCGGTGGAGAGTTTCTACGAGGGCGGAGCGCAGGACCTCGCTCAATGGCTCTTCACACAAGACCGCGGCACAGTCGCATTCGTATGGAAAGGCGCGGACTTCCCGGGCGACGACGGTGATTCAGGGCCGACTGAGCAGGCGGTCGGAATCCTGGAGGCCAATGATCAGCAACGTGCTCGTGACGCCGGTGAGCGCCTCGCACGGTTCGTGCAGGAGATGCGGATCGACCCCCCTATCGCGGCAGCACGTCAGATTGCGGGCGGTTACAGCTGGGGCCTCGTGCCAGTCACAAGCTCGGAACTCGCCGGCGCCCACTACGACGCTGTTCATTCATTCGCGGGGGCCTGGGTGCCGGAGGGATGGGTCGCCAACGGCGTGACGACATACTCCCATTGGAGCTACACCGACTTCCTATCGATGGCGCAGGACGCGGGTTTGGTTGGGAGCGGCCGCAATCCCGACGTGACGCCCGGATTCGTAAGCCGTATCTACGATCGGCCCGGCGACTATGACGTGCGCCTCGGCAGCGAGCTTGCGCCGTTCCTCGATCCGAACGGACCGTCCTTGCGAATCTCAACGACTCCGTTCGAGAATCACCAACTGATCGTGTCCGATCGAGCGGAGAACCGGCTCGCGCTCGACGATATCCGCGACGCGGTACTGGAGACGAAGAAGTGAAAATCGCCCGCATTGGTTTGACCGTCATCCTTCCGCTATCCCTGTCGGGGTGCTTCATTGGCGCGAACAACGTCGACGAAGACCTATCGCTGCCGGACGCGAAAGCGCGCACGCAGGCCGTCGAACGTCAGATCGCCGATGCGTTGCCGGGCGACCTCGTCGTTTCAATTGATCAGAACGAGACGGGCTCATTTCTCTCGTGCACTAGCGACGGAGGGGAACAGTGGGCCGGCGGTCTCACGGCACGGGTTCAAGCAGGTGCGTCGGCTGAGCAGCTCCTCGAACCTGTTAGCAAGGAGTTCGAGGCCGAGAAAGACATGTCATCCCAGCGATGGCAGCGTGACGGTGATGACATCGTCGAGATCGTCGGTCTGCATCAGTCATCGTGGATCGTTCGTTACGCACCCGACCGTGAGGAAGTGCACGTTTCGTCGTTCTCTCCGTGCATTCGTCTGCCCGAGGGCGTATGGCGCGGCGACACCTACTAGGTATGGAGGTGGACGATCTGTCGCGCGATCTCGACATCGCTGTCCCCCGGGGCTGTGCCCCACCCAGCGCTCCGGTAGGCTGACCGCACAAGTCCACACCGGCCCCATGATCGATGCGGGAGAGCTCCGGCGCACGCAGCCGGGCACCGAAGGAGCAAGCCTCCCCGCCAATCTCTCAGGTACGCGTACCGCGTCGATCGGGCCACTCTGGAAAGTGATCCGGGTGCACAGCGCCCGATCCGCCGACGGTGAAAGCCGCGTGAGAACGCGGCGAAACTCTCAGGCCCATGACAGAGGGGGAGTTCTTCAGGCGTCGACCGGCGTCTGTCCGTCATCGCGAACGGCAGAACTCATGACCGAAACCCCCGCTCCACCGCGCACGTCGCCGCTGCACGACAGGCACGAAGCCCTCGGTGCCTCGTTCACCGACTTCGGCGGCTGGAACATGCCCGTGCGCTACACCTCCGACCTCGCCGAGCACCGCGCCGTGCGCGAAACCGCCGGCCTGTTCGACATCTCGCACATGGCCGAGTTCGTCGTCGCCGGCCCGCGGGCCGCGGCATTCCTCGACTACGTGCTCGCCGGCCGCCTGTCGACGATGAAGGTCGGCAAGGCGAAGTACTCGCTCGTGCTGGCGGCGAGCGGCGGCATCGTCGACGACGTCATCGTCTACCGCACGGGGCCGCAGAGCTTCCTGGTCATCTCGAACGCCGGGAACCGGGATGCCGTGGCGGCGGCGCTCGGCGCGGCGCAGCGCACGTGGGCACCGGCGTCGGACGCTTCGACAGGCTCAGCGACCGCCGCTTCCGCCGCCGCCGCTTCGACAGGCTCAGCGACCGCCGCTTCCGCCGCCGACGCTTCGACAGGCTCAGCGACCGCCGCTTCCGCCGCCGCCGCTTCGACAGGCTCAGCGACCGTCGCCTCCTCCGCCGACGCTTCGACAGGCTCAGCGACCTCCGCCCCCGCCACCGCCGCTGCTCACGCCACCTCTGCTGACGCCGCGGCCGCGGTCCCTGAGCCCGTCGAAGGGACCTCGCCCCGCTCCTTCGCCGTCGTCGCCGGCTCCACCGGCCTCCGCGTCGAAGACGTCACCGACTCGTACGCCCTCATCGCCCTGCAGGGGCCTGAGGCCCGCGGCATCCTGGGCTCCATTCCGGGGGTCGAGATCACCGGCACCCCGCTCGACGAGCTCGGGTACTACGCGTGGACCGAGGGTGTGTTCGAGGGTGCCTCGCTGTTCGTCGCCCGCACCGGGTACACCGGCGAAGACGGCTACGAGCTGATGATCCCCACCGCGCAGGCCGGCGCCCTGTGGGATGCCGTCCTCGCGAGCGGGAGGGACGCGGGTCTCGTGCCGTGCGGTCTCGCCGCGCGCGACACGCTGCGCCTCGAGGCCGGGATGCCGCTCTACGGCCACGAGCTCTCGCGTGACATCGTCCCCGCGCAGGCCGGCCTCGGTCGCGTCGTCGCCGTCGACAAGCCGGCGTTCGTCGGAAAGGACGGCCTCTCGTCCGCACCGGGCGATGCCCCCGTGCTCGTCGGTCTCGTCGCGCAGGGACGCCGCGCCGGCCGCGCCGGCTATGCCGTGCTGCACGGCGACGACGTCGTCGGCGGGATCACGAGCGGCGCCCTCAGCCCCACCCTCGGCCACCCTGTCGCGATGGCGTTCGTCGCCCCCGCGGCATCCGACCCCGGAACCGAACTGACCATCGACGTGCGCGGAACCCGCATTCCCGCGACCGTCACCGCCCTTCCCTTCTACCGGAGAAACGCATGACCGACCTCACCGCCCTCAGCTACACCTCCGAGCACGAGTGGATCGCCGTCGACGGCGACATCGCCACCGTGGGGATCACCGACTTCGCCGCCGAGAAGCTCGGCGACGTCGTCTTCGTCGAGCTTCCCGGTGCCGACTCCGCGGTCACCGCGGGCGACGTCTGCGGCGAGATCGAGTCGACGAAGTCGGTCGGTGAGCTGTACGCCCCGCTCACCGGCACGATCGTCGAGGTCAACGACGCGGTCGTCGACGACCCTTCCCTGGTCAACGCCGAGCCCTTCGCCGGCGGGTGGCTCATCAAGATCCGCGTCGAGGGCGACCTGCCCACCGACCTGCTCGACCGTGCCGCATACGAGGACCTCACCGCATGACCTCCGTCCTTCCTCCGCGCACCGCGGCCGCGGTTCCGGCGGCGTTCACCGACCGCCACATCGGCATCGGTCCCGACGCCCAGGCGCGCATGCTCGAGGTCGTCGGGTACGACAGCGTCGAGGCGCTCGTCGAGACCGCCGTCCCGGCATCCATCCACGTCCAGCCCCGCGCGACGAGCTCGATCCCTCCCGCGGCGACCGAGGCCGAGGCGCTCGCCGAACTCCGCGAGCTCGCGACCGCCAACCGCTCGGCGCGACCCCTGATCGGCCTCGGCTACTACGACACGTTCACGCCGTCGGTGATCGCGCGGAACGTGCTCGAGAACCCGTCGTGGTACACCGCGTACACGCCCTACCAGCCAGAGATCTCGCAGGGCCGGCTCGAGGCGCTCATCAACTTCCAGACGATGGTCACCGACCTCACGGGTCTCGCCACGGCGAACGCCTCGATGCTCGACGAGTCCACCGCGGTCGTCGAGGGCATGCTCGTCGCCCGCCGGGCGTCGAAGGCGAAGACCGACGTCTTCCTCGTCGACGTCGACGCCCTGCCCCAGACCAAGGCGCTGCTGCACCACCGCGCGGCGGCCGTCGGCATCCGGATCGAAGAGACCTCGTTCGCCGGCGACCTGCCCGAGGCGTTCGGCGCCTTCGTGCAGTACCCCGGCGCCACCGGTCGCGTGTGGGACTTCTCGGCCGTCGCCGAGGCGGTGCACGCCGCGGGCGGTCTCGTCGTGGCCGCCGCCGACCTGCTCGCGCTGACCCTGCTGCGCTCGCCCGGCGCGCTCGGCGCCGACGTCGCGGTGGGCACGACCCAGCGCTTCGGCGTCCCGCTCGGCTTCGGCGGTCCGCACGCGGGCTACATGGCCGTGCGCGCGGGTCTCGAACGTCAGCTGCCGGGGCGTCTGGTCGGTGTGTCTCAGGATGCCGTCGGCGCCCCCGCCTACCGCCTGTCGCTGCAGACGCGTGAGCAGCACATCCGCCGGGAGAAGGCCACGTCCAACATCTGCACCGCCCAGGTGCTGCTGGCCGTTATAGCCGCGATGTACGCCGTGTACCACGGGCCCGACGGGCTGCGCGCGATCGCGACGCGGGTCGCACAGAAGGCCGACGCCCTGGCATCCGCTCTGCGTTCGTACGATCTGACGCTTGCGAGCGACGCGTTCTTCGACACCGTGCGCGTGCACGTCCCCGGCCGCGCGCACGACGTGGTCGACCGTGCCCGCGAGCGCGGATACCAGTTGCTCTGGGTCGACGACGTGACCGTGGGCGTCTCGGTCGACGAGACGACGACGGATGCCGACATCGCGGCCGTTCTGGACGCGTTCGGCCTGTCGAACGTCGAGCTCGGCGAGGGCGAGGCGCTGCGCGGCGTCGACGGCGCCCTGCACCGGGACGACGAGTACCTCACCCACCCGGTCTTCCACGCGCACCGCAGCGAGACGGCGATGATGCGCTACCTCAAGTCGCTCGCCGACCGCGACTACGCGCTCGACCGCGGCATGATCCCGCTGGGCTCGTGCACGATGAAGCTCAACGCGGCGACCGAGATGGCGGCGGTGTCGTGGCCGGAGTTCTCGCGCGTGCACCCCTTCGCCCCCGAGGCCGACGTGCACGGCTACCTCGAGATGATCGACCAGCTCGAGCGCTGGCTCGCCGAAGTGACCGGTTACGACGCGGTGTCGCTGCAGCCGAATGCCGGTTCGCAGGGCGAGCTGGCGGGGCTTCTCGCGATCCGTGGCTACCACCTCGCGAACGGCGACATCGAGCGCACGGTGTGTCTCATCCCGTCGTCGGCGCACGGCACCAACGCCGCATCGGCCATCCTCGCCGGGATGAAGGTCGTCGTCGTCGCGTGCGACGAAGCCGGCAACGTCGACCTCGGCGACCTGCGCGCGAAGATCGCGCAGCACGCCGATGCGCTGTCGGCCCTGATGATCACCTACCCCTCGACGCACGGGGTGTACGAGCACGACGTGCTCGAGATCACGCAGGCCGTGCACGACGCCGGCGGACAGGTGTACGTCGACGGCGCGAACCTCAACGCTCTGCTCGGCTTCGCCCGCTTCGGCGACCTGGGCGGCGACGTGTCGCACCTCAACCTGCACAAGACGTTCGCGATCCCGCACGGTGGCGGCGGCCCCGGTGTCGGTCCCGTCGCGGCCAAGGCGCATCTCGCGCCGTACCTGCCGTCGCACCCGTTCTCGCAGCGCGCCGACCACGCGGGCGGCACGTTCGACGGTGGTCCCGTGTCGGCGGCTCCGCACGGCTCCGCCGGCATCCTGCCCATCTCGTGGGCCTACGTGCGCATGATGGGCGCGGAGGGCCTGCGCCAGGCGACCGCCGCGGCCGTGCTCTCGGCCAACTACATCGCCGTGCGTCTGCGCGAGCACTACCCGGTGCTGTACGCCGGGGAGGGCGGGCTCGTCGCGCACGAGTGCATCCTCGACCTGCGTCCGCTCAAGGAGCAGACCGGCGTCACCGTCGACGACGTCGCAAAGCGTCTCATCGACTACGGCTTCCACGCCCCGACGATGTCGTTCCCGGTGGCCGGCACCCTCATGGTCGAGCCCACCGAGAGCGAGGACCTCGCCGAGCTCGACCGGTTCGTGGATGCCATGATCGCGATCAAGCGCGAGGCCCTCGCCGTCGCCGCGGGAGAGTGGCCCGCCGACGACAATCCCCTCGTGAACGCCCCGCACACTGCCGAGACGGTGGTCGTGGGGAAGTGGGGGCACCCCTACTCCCGCGAGACGGCGGTGTACCCCGTGCGCTCGCTGATCCGCGGCAAGTACTGGCCGCCGGTGCGACGCATCGACCAGGCGTACGGCGACCGCAACCTGGTCTGCTCGTGCCCGCCTCCCGAGGCGTTCGCCTGAGACGCAGTCGCCCGTGGCGACCGTTCCTCGCGAGCGGTCGCCACGGCGCTTCGGCGCGTGCCCACCCCGGATTCGCACAGCGGGCGTTTAGTAAGGTTCCCCTCGTGCACCACGGCTTGAACGAGGACCCTCGCCCCACTCGACGACGCCGGGGCGCGGGGCGTCTGATCGCCCTCGTCGCCGCCGCGGCGGTCGTGCTCGCCGGGTGCTCGGCGCCGGAGCCCGCGCCCGAGACCGAGCAGGAGGCGCCGCCCACCACCCTGACGGTCGGCGTCGTCGGCTCGCTCACGAGCTTCAACGCGTCCAGCGCCGCGGGCGACACCGCCGCGAACCGCGCCGTGGCCGCGTTGCTCGACGAGAAACTGGGCTCGCTCGACGGCGACCTGCAGGTGGTCCCGAACGATGGACTCGGCCGCATCACCCGCGTGCAGGGAGACCCGCTCAAGGTCAGCTACGAGCTGTTCCCCGACCGGGTCTGGTCGGACGGCACCCCCGTCACCCTCGACGACCTGCTGTTCGGGTGGGCGGTGTCGTCGCACTTCTTCGACGACGCCACCTACGACGCGGCCGGCCAGATCGTCTCGGGCACGCGATACTTCGACACCGCGATGCCCGCCGACCCCAACGCGCGCACCTCGCGCCCGAGCCTCGACCGGGCCGACGACACCCTCACGCTCACCTACGACGAGCCATTCGCCGACTGGAACCGCCAGTGGCTGCTCGATCGACCGGTGCACGTCGTCGCCGAACGAGCGGGCGTCAGCGTGAAAGACCTGCTCACCGCGATCCTCACCGTCCCCGAGGGCAACCCCTCCGCGCCGGTCGAGCCGAACGCCGTGCTCGCCGCGGCGGCGCAGGCGTGGAACACCGGTTTCGACGTGGCGCCCGGCACCCCCGTCGACCCGGCGAGCGTTGTCTCGGCCGGACCGTGGACGGTCACCGAGTCGGCCGCCGACTCCCTCACACTGACGCGCCGCGACAGCTACCAGGGTGCGCACTTCCCCGCCCTCGAAGGCCTCACCGTCCGCTTCTTCCCCGACCGCGCCGCGCAGCTGTCGGCGATCGAGGCGGGCGTCGTCGACATCGCGAACGTGGGCGATCTCGACGTGGCGGAGCGGGCGACGCTCACCGAGGCCGGCTACCAGGTGCAGGTCGGCCCGACGACGCAGACGCTCCACCTGCGCTACGCCGACGACACGGCATCCGATCTCCGCCAAGCCATGACCCTGGCGATCGACCGGTCGTCCATCGTGCGCGACGTGCTCGGCCCGCTGCGCTCCGATGCGCAGCCGCTGCAGTCGTTCCTGTCGTCGACGGCGATGGGGCAGCTGTACTCCGACCTCATCGCGGGCAACGGTGCACCGGGCACGGGGAGCGACGTGGATGCCGCGCGCGCCGCGCTCGGCGACCGTGCCGCCGTTCTGCGCGTCGCCTACGACTCCACCGACGAGGTGTCGTCGCAGGTCTTCCCGCGTCTGGTGTCGATGGGCGCGCGGGCGGGGATCGCCGTGCGTGCCGCCACCGCGGAGGACACCCCGGATGCCACCCTCGCGTGGGTCGGCGAAGACGAGAGCCTCTACCGCTCGGCGCGCGACCGCCTCGCGGAGGGCATCGACGGTGCGAACACCGACGAGCTGTTCGCCGATCTCACGGTCCATACCGATCCGGTCGACGTGCTCTCGGAGGCGAAGGAGATCGACCGCTCGCTCTTCACCGCGTTCGCGGGCCTGCCGCTGCTCGAGCGCACGGGCGCCGTGGTCACGGCGGACGGCGTCGGGGGAGTGGATTACACGTCCGAGCCCGACGGTGTGCCGCCGGCGTTCTGGGCCTGGACGGCACCGCAGTCCTGACGCTCGGTCGCTACGGCGTGCCGGTGGGCGTCGGCGACGGCGTGGGCGGGGCGAAGATCCCGGGCCACCACGCGGCCGCGAGCGGATACCCGACGAAGGCGATGATGTCGATGACGGTGTGCGCCACGACCAGCGGCATGACGCGGCCCCATCGCTTGTAGCACCAGCCGAACACCAGGCCCATGACGACGTTGCCGAGCGCCGACGGCCACCCCTGGTACAGGTGATAGCTGCCGCGCAGCAAGGCGGTCGAGACGATGACGCCCGTCCACGACCATCCGAGGCGCCGAAGGCGGTCGAAGAGGAATCCGAGGAAGATGACCTCCTCGGTCAACCCCGCGCGCAGCGCGGCGAGCACGAGCAACGCGATCACCCACCACGACGAATCCAGCGGTGCGGGAACGACCGTGATGCTCTGCCCGATGGCCCGGCCGACGGCGTACACCCCGATGCCCGGAACACCGATGAGCAGCACGAGGGCGATCCCGCGGAGCGCGTCGGATCCGAAGCGGCGGAAATCGAGACCGATCCGCCGGAGGGCGTTGTTCGCCGGCTCCCACAGCAGGTAGATCGCGAGCGCCACCAGCATCAGCGAGAAGAAGATGTCGAGGAACTGGTACACCGCATCCCAGAGCGGCTCCGCGCTGCGAGAGGGGTTGAGCTGCGTCTGCTGCTGAGAGATGGGGGCGCGGGTCGTCGCGCGGACGAACGACACGACGGAGTAGATCGCAGACTGACCGACGCTCACGAGGAGCACGATGACGATCTCCCACGCCAACCGCCGGCGCGCGTAGCCGTCGGAGCGTGCCAGGGCACGGGGGAAGGGCCCGACGGTCAGCGTCGGGTTCGGATCAGATTGCGCCATTCACAGCCTCGCGAGTAAAGCCTTTGTAACGTTTGGTCGCCCGATGGGGAGCACGTCGTTCAACATGCCTAGGGTGTTCCTATCCTGCCCCCCGGATACGATCACGCGCGTATGAACCGTCTGAGCGTTCCGTTCGGGCCCATTCATCACTTCCCTGGAGGAACTGTGAAGCGCAACAAGATTGCCCTCTCCAGTCTCGCCCTGCTGGGTGTCGTCGGGCTCACGCTCGCCGGCTGCGCCGGTGGCGACGACGCGGGCGACACCGGCTCGGCCGACGCCTCGGCGGTCATCACCACCAACGGCTCCGAGCCCGAGAACCCGCTGATCCCCACCTCGACGAACGAGGTCGGCGGCGGCAAGATCCTCGACGCCATCTTCGCCGGACTGGTGTCGTACGAGGCCGACGGCGCCCCCGTCAACGACATGGCCGAAGAGATCACGGTCAACGACCCGCAGAACCTCACCGTGAAGCTGAAGGAGGGTCAGACCTTCAGCGATGGTGAAGAGGTCACCGCCGACAACTTCATCAAGGCGTGGAACTACGGTGCAAAGGCGTCGAACGAGCAGTACAACAGCTACTTCTTCGAAGACATCGAGGGCTTCAGCTACGACGCCGACACCGAGCTCACGGGTCTGCAGCAGGTCGACGACTACACGTTCACGATCGCGCTGAACAAGCCGGCCTCCGACTTCGCACTGCGCCTGGGCTACTCGGCGTACTACCCGCTGCCCGACGTCGCCTTCGACGACATCGAGGCCTTCGGTGAGAACCCCGTCGGCAACGGCCCCTACAAGCTCGCGAGCGAGGGCGCCTGGCAGCACAACGTGCAGATCGACCTCGTCAAGAACGAGGACTACCAGGGCGTCCGTCAGGCGCAGAACGGTGGCCTGACCATCTCGTTCTACGCGTCTCAGGATGCCGCCTACGCGGCCCTCCAGGGCGGTCAGCTCGACGTGCTCGACGCCGTCCCGCCGTCCGCGCTGGCGACCTTCGAGGCCGACCTCGGCGAGCGTGCGGTGAACCAGCCCGCGGCCGTGTTCCAGTCGTTCACGATCCCGGCCCGCCTCGAGCACTTCTCGGGCGAAGAGGGCAAGCTCCGTCGCGCCGCGATCTCGCACGCGATCAACCGCGAAGAGATCACCTCGACGATCTTCCAGAAGACGCGCACTCCCGCGACCGACTTCACCTCGCCCGTCATCGACGGCTGGTCGGACTCCCTCGAGGGTTCGGACGTGCTCGAGTTCGACGCCGCGAAGGCGAAGGAGCTGTGGGCTCAGGCTGACGCCATCTCGCCGTGGAGCGGCTCGTTCCAGATCGCGTACAACGCGGACGGCGGCCACGACCAGTGGGTCGACGCCATCTCGAACCAGCTCGCCACCAACCTCGGCATCGACGCTTCGGGTGCTCCCTACCCGACCTTCGCCGAGCTGCGCGCGCAGGTGAACAACCGCTCGATCCCCACCGCGTTCCGCAGCGGATGGCAGGCCGACTACCCCGGTCTGTACAACTTCCTCGGACCGCTGTACGCGACCAACGCGGGCTCGAACGACGGCGACTACTCCAGCGCCGAGTTCGACCGTCTGCTGGCCGAGGGCATCTCCTCGACCGACCTCACCGAGGCGAACCGCCTCTTCGGCGAGGCGCAGACCGTCCTCTTCCAGGACCTGCCCGCCATCCCGCTGTGGTACTCGAACGTGACCGGTGGCTACGCCGACACCGTCCAGAACGTCGAGTTCGGCTGGAACTCGGTGCCGCTGTTCCACGAGATCACCAAGGTCGGCTAACATCGCCTGATCACTCACCCGCGAGGCGGTGACGATACGTCACCGCCTCGTGTGGTGTGTTCCGGCCGTGCGCTGCTCATCGGCGGCGCACGGCTTTCGTGCGGTGCCACATCCGCGGCATCCATTCATTCCCGAAGGGAGACGAGGGTGGGCTATTACATCCTCAGAAGACTCCTGCAGGTCATACCCGTGTTCTTCGGGGCGACGCTGCTGATCTACTTCATGGTCTTCGCCATGCCGGGCGACCCGATCCTCGCCCTGTTCGGCGATCGCACCCCGAACCCGGCGCTGCTCGAGCAGATCCGCGAGCAGTACCACCTGAACGACCCGTTCATCGTTCAGTACTTCTACTACATCACCGGTGTGCTCCAGGGCGACTTCGGCATCAGCTTCTCGGGGCAGCCGGTCAACGACATCCTGGTGCGCGCCATTCCGGTCACCCTGCGCCTGGCGGTCATGGCGATCGCCATCGAGCTGGCGCTCGCCATCATCATCGGAACGGTGTCGGCCCTGCGCAAGGGGGGCGTGTTCGACAACGTCTCGTTGGTCATCGCCCTGCTCTTCGTCGCCGTCCCCGTGTTCGTGCTGGCGTTCATCGCGCAGTACTTCCTCGCCATCCAGTTCGGCTGGTTCCGCGCCACCGTCGGCGGGCAGAACAACTGGGGCGACCTGTGGCTGCCGGCGCTCGTGCTGGGCTTCAGCCTGTACGCCACGAGCATGCGCCTCACTCGCGCGTCGGTGATCGACACGCTGAACCAGGACTGGGTGCGCACCGCCTACAGCAAGGGCCTGCCGCGTCGACGCGTCATCCCCGTGCACGTGCTGCGCAACTCGCTCATCCCGGTCATCACCAACAGCGCCACGAACTTCGGTGTGCTGATGGTCGGTGCCACCGTGACCGAAGGCATCTTCAACATCCCGGGTGTCGGCGGCACGCTCTACCAGGCGACCATCCGTCAGGAGGGCCCGACCGTCGTGTCGTTCGTGACGGTCTTCGTCGTCTTCTACGTGCTGATCAACCTGGTCGTCGATCTGCTTTACGGTCTGCTCGATCCGAGGATCCGCTATGCCAAGTAACCGCTTCCCCACCCCGCACTACGTCGCGCCCGTACGCGACGCCGTCGTGACTGTCGACGCCGTCCGCGTCGACGACAAGCCGCGGAGCCTCTGGGCCGACGCGTGGCGTGACATGCGCCGCCGTCCGACCTTCTGGGTCACCTCGGCGGTCGTCTTCGTCGTGGTGCTGATGGCACTGTTCCCGACGCTCTTCACGCAGGTCGAGCCCTCGGGTGCTGGTTGTGCGCTGTCGAACAGCAACGCCGGTCCCGCCGCGGGGCATCCGCTCGGCTTCACGCTGCAGGGCTGCGACATCTACTCCCGCATCGTGTGGGGCGCGCGCACGTCGCTGCTCGTCGGGTTCCTGGCAACCGCGATCGGCACGATCATCGGCACGATCATGGGCTCGTTCGCCGGGTTCTACGGCGGATGGCTCGACTCGCTGCTGTCGCGCGTCGGTGACATCTTCTTCACCATCCCCTACGTGCTCGCGGCCATCGTCGTGATGAGCGTGTTCTCGCAGAACCGCACGCCGCTCGTGCTGGCCTTCGCCATCGGCGGGTTCGCGTGGGCGTCGACGGCCCGCGTGGTGCGCGCCGAGATCCTGCGCGTGCGCCAGGCGGACTACATCACCGCCAGCCGCTCGCTCGGACTGTCCCGGTTCCGCACGTTGCTGTCGCACGCGCTGCCGAACGCGCTGGCGCCGGTCATCGTCGTCACGACCATCACCCTCGGCGCGGCCATCTCCGCCGAGGCGACGCTGTCGTTCCTGGGTCTCGGCCTGGGCAGCCAGGTCATGTCGTGGGGTCTCGACATCGGTCAGGCGCAGTCGTCGCTGCGTGTGGCGCCGATGGCGCTCATCTACCCCTCGATCGCCCTGACCGTCACGGTCCTGGCGTTCATCATCCTGGGCGAGCTGCTGCGCGACGCCCTCGACCCGAAGGCGAGGGCTCGTCGATGAACGCGTCCACCACCGCACCGCTGCTCAGCATCCGCGACCTGACGGTCGCCTTCGACGCCGGCAAGACCTCGCGACAGGTGCTGCACGGCGTGAGCCTCGACATCCACCCCGGCGAGACGCTCGCCATCGTGGGCGAGTCGGGCTCGGGCAAGTCGACCACCGCCTCGGCGATCATCAACCTCCTGCCGGGCACCGGTCACGTCACGGGCGGATCGATCACCCTCGAGGGGCGCGAGCTCACCGATCTCTCCATCGCGCAGATGGAGTCCGTCCGCGGTCGCGAGATCGGCTACGTGCCGCAGGACCCGATGTCCAACCTCAACCCGGTGTGGAGCATCGGCTTCCAGGTCAAGGAGGCGATCCGCGCCAACGGCATCGCCACGGGCCGCAAAGAGGTCGAGCAGCGCGCCGTCGAGGTGCTGAAGCAGGCCGGTCTCGCCGACGCCGAGCGGCGTCTGCACCAGTTCCCGCACCAGTTCTCCGGCGGTATGCGTCAGCGCGCGCTCATCGGCATCGGCCTGGCCGCCGATCCGAAGCTGCTGATCGCCGACGAGCCGACCTCGGCCCTCGACGTCACCGTGCAGCGGGTCATCCTCGACCACATGGCATCCCTCACCCGGGAGCGAGGCACCTCGGTGCTGCTCATCACGCACGACCTGGGGCTGGCCGCCGAGCGCGCCGACACCATCGTCGTGATGAACCAGGGCGAGATCGTCGAGTCGGGTCCGAGCCGCGAGATCCTCGAGAACCCGCAGCACCCGTACACGCAGCGTCTCGTCGCCGCCGCGCCCAGCATCGCCTCGAAGCGCATCCAGGCGCGGGTCGAAGATCGCGGCATCCTGCACGAGTCCGACATCTCGGCTCCCGCGACGGTGAAGGTCACCGACCTCGTCAAGGAGTACAAGATCCGCCAGGGCGGCTTCCGCAGCGAGCGGTTCCGCGCCGTCGACGGTGTCTCGTTCGAGATCCCGCGCGGCAAGACGCTGGCGCTCGTGGGGGAGTCGGGATCGGGCAAGTCCACGATCGCGAAGATGCTGCTCAAGCTCGAGGACCCGACCACGGGCACCATCGAGGTCGACGGCGTCGACACCGGCACGCTCAGCGCGAAAGACACTTTCGCGCTTCGCCGCCGCATGCAGCCGGTGTTCCAGGACCCCTACGGATCGCTCGACCCGCTGCGCAGCATCGGCGCGCTCATCTCGGAGCCGCTCAGCATCCACAAGGTGGGCGACACGGCCTCGCGCCGGGCGCGTGTGAAGGAGCTGCTGGAGCAGGTCGCGCTGCCGCAGGAGCTCGCCTCGCGGTACCCGAACGAGCTGTCCGGCGGACAGCGTCAGCGCGTCGCCATCGCTCGCGCTCTGGCCCTCAAGCCCGACATCCTCGTGCTCGACGAGGCCGTGTCGGCTCTCGACGTGCTCGTGCAGGCGCAGATCCTGCAGCTGCTCGCGGAGCTGCAGGGCGAGCTCGGTCTGACGTACCTGTTCATCACGCACGACCTCGCCGTCGTCCGCGTCGCCGCCGACCTGGTGTGCGTCATGGAGCGCGGCAAGCTCGTCGAGCAGGGCACGGTCGACGAGATCTTCGCCCAGCCGTCCGAGCAGTACACCCGCCGTCTGCTCGACGCCATCCCCGGCGCCTCGCTGTCGCTGGGCGGCGCGTGACGCGCGACGAGCGCTTTCGGGGCGCGGAGCATCCTCGGGTGTTCCGCGCCCCGTCCTCGGTCGTCGGGCTCGTCGTGGCGGTGGCGCTGGCCGTCGTCCTCTTGGGGGATGCCGCGCTGCGCGCCGGCGTCGGCGAGATGCTGCTGCTGGCGCCCTGGGTGCTGCTGGCTCTGTGGGTGGTCTACGCCTTCCTCTTCGCGCCGCACGTGCGGATCGACGGCGAGGGCATCCGCATCCACAATCCTCTTCGCGTGACCGCCGTCGCCTGGGCGCGCGTTCGCGACATCGACCTGCAGTGGCAGCTGAGGGTCACGACCGACGAGCCGCGCGTGTACAAGGCGTTCGGGGGTCCGGTCGCCGGACGCCCCGGCCGTCCGCCGCTGCGTCGCGATGCCGAGCGCGACAGGCGCGAGCCGCCCGCGATCCGCGATCTCGTCGTCATCCAGGATGCCTGGGAGGCGGCGCGCGACACCGCGCCCGCGAGCGGGGGTGTTCGTCGTTTCTGGGACATTCCCTCAGCGGTTTCCCTGCTCGTGCTCATCTGCTGGGCTATTATCGCTTTGTTCAGTTCTGGCGGTGTCCGCTGAGCGCAGTGCTGCGCTCGACCTCACCGCGTAAGACAAAGCGCCATGTAAGGGCTTTGTTACGGTCGTGAAAAGTGTGTCCCCCCGGCGCATGATCGCGAAGAAGGCGACGTAGGGTCTCTGGAGATCCTTAGCCAGGCGAAACAATCGGCGGGGGTCTCGACGGCGAGAGGACCACCATGAAGCAGAACACCGACACCACGCGGACGAGCTCGCGCCCCTCATGACGCTGTACGTTCTGCGACGGTTCCTGAACTACGCCGTCCTGAGCCTGCTGGCCACCTGCCTCGCCTACGTGCTGGGCAGCGCACTGCTGCGTCCCCAGGATCGCTTCTACGGCATGAACCCGCGCCCGCCGGAGGAGTCGATCATCGCCAGCCTCGACGCGCTGGGCGCCAACCCCGACGTGCCGATCCTCGTGCGCCTGTGGAACTGGCTCGTGAACCTGTTCACGAAGTTCTCGCTCGGCACCACCATCGGCGGTCAGGACGTGATGTCCGAGATCGCCGTGCGCGCCGGCACGAGCCTGCGCCTCTTGCTGATCGGCTCGATCCTGGGCGCCATCCTCGGCGTGCTGATCGGCGTGCTCGGTGCCGTGCGGCAGTACCGCGCGAGCGACCAGATCACGACCTACTCGTCGTACCTCATCTTCGCGACGCCGACCTTCGTCATCGGCGTCCTGCTGATGATCGGCGCGACGTCTTTCAACAACGTGCTCGGAACGCAGGTCATCCGCTTCACCGGCGAGTACACCGCCGGAATCGACGGGTTCTGGCCGATGCTGGCCGACCGGGCCGTGCACCTGCTGCTGCCCACCATCGCGCTCGTCCTGGTCAGCGCCGCATCGTTCTCGCGGTACCAGCGCAGCATGATGCTCGACGTGCTCGGCGCCGACTACATCCGCACCGCGCGCGCGAAGGGCCTGCCCCGCACGCAGGCGCTCTTCCGCCACGGCGTGCGCATCGCCCTCATCCCGATGTCGACGTTCTTCGCCTACAGCTTCGGCACGCTGATCGCCGGATCCGCGATGCTCGAGATCGTCTTCTCGTGGCGCGGCATGGGGCAATTCCAATTGCAAGCGGTGACGCAGCAGGACATCAACGCCGTGGCGGGGTCGACATTGTTCGTCGCCATCCTCGTGCTCATTTCTTCGACGCTGTCGGAGATCCTCTACGCCACCCTCGACCCGAGGGTCCGGAGCTGACATGACAATGCAAGAAGAGGCTCTCGACGGCACGCTCGTCGCGACCAGCCCCGTCACCCGCGAGCGCAAGCCGCTGTCGCGCGGAGCCCTCGTCCGGGCGCGCCTCAAGAAGATGCCGCGCTTCTGGGTGGGCGCCGGCATCCTGGTGTTCATCGTGCTGTGGGCCTTCATCGGCCCGCTGCTCTACCCCTACGACGCCACGCAGCGAGACTTCCTCAACGTCGGTCTCGGACCGACGCAGCTGCACTGGTTCGGCACCAACGGCATCGGGCAGGACATCTACGCCCAGACCCTGGTCGGCCTGCAGAAGTCGCTCATCATCGGTGCCCTCGCCGGTGTCGGCGCCACGCTCATCGCCGCCGCCGTGGGGTCGCTCGCCGGGTATGTCGGCGGCAAGGTCGACGCCGTCATCGGCTGGATCATCCACCTGCTGCTCGTCATCCCGTCGTTCTTCATCCTCGTGCTGCTGAGCCCGCTGACGCGCGGCCTGTCGTGGCTGGCCCTGACGTTCTTCCTCGCGGTGTTCAGCTGGATGATCCTGGCGCAGGTCGTGCGCAATCAGACTCGCTCCCTGCGCAACCGCGACTTCGTGCGCGCCGCGCGGTACATGGGGATGCCGACCCGCAAGATCCTGGCGAAGCACATCATTCCGAACATCGCGTCGCTGCTGATCATCGACGCGACCCTCGGCATCGTCGCGGCGATCATGGCCGAGACCTCGCTCAGCTACTTCGGCTTCGGCGTGCAGGCGCCCGACGTGTCGCTGGGCACGCTGCTCTCGGCGGGGACATCGGCCGCCGTGACCCGCCCGTGGCTGTTCGTCTATCCCGCCGGCGTGCTGATCGTGCTGCTCCTGGCCATCAGCCTCATCGGCGACGCCCTGCGCGACGCCATCGACCCCACCTCGGGAGCGAACCGTGACTGACACTCGATCCGCCACTCTCCTGTCGTCGACCGGACGCACTCCGCTGCTCTCGGTCCGCGACCTCAGCGTCACCTTCCCGCAGCGCGAGGGCGGCGACGTCCGCGCCGTGCGGGGCATCTCGTACGACGTGCACGAGGGGGAGTTCCTCGGCATCGTCGGCGAGTCCGGCTCGGGCAAGAGCGTGTCGTCGCTCGCGGTCATGGGCCTGCTGCCGTCGAACGCCCGCGTCGAGGGCGACATCCTCTACGACGGCCGGTCGCTGCTGTCGATGAACGACGCGCAGCTGTCGAAGATCCGCGGCGCGGAACTGGCCATGGTCTTCCAGGA
Organism: Microbacterium enclense; assembly: GCF_001456955.1. Classification (GTDB taxonomy): domain Bacteria; phylum Actinomycetota; class Actinomycetes; order Actinomycetales; family Microbacteriaceae; genus Microbacterium; species Microbacterium enclense. The sequence continues at coordinate 83,362 of NZ_KQ758468.1, forward strand.
CCCCCTGTCGGCGCTGACCCCGGTCTACACCGTCGGCGAGCAGATCTCCGAGGGGCTGCGTCTTCACGACCGCGCTCTGAGCGCGCAGGCCGCTCACGCGCGCAGCGTCGAGTTGCTCAAACTCGTCGGAATCCCGGATGCCGAGCGGCGGGCGCGGGCGTACCCGCACGAGTTCTCGGGCGGCATGCGCCAGCGGGCCATGATCGCCATGGCGATCGCCAACGACCCGCGCGTGATCATCGCCGACGAGCCCACGACCGCCCTCGACGTCACGATCCAGGCGCAGATCCTCGAGGTGCTCCAGAAGGCCCGCGAGGTCACGGGAGCGGCCGTCGTGCTGATCACGCACGACCTCGGCGTCGTCGCCGGTCACGCCGACCGCGTCGGCGTCATGTACGCCGGCAAGCTCGTCGAGCGGGGCTCGGTCGATGAGATCTTCCACGACCCGCACATGCCCTACACCGTGGGACTGCTGCGCTCGGTGCCGAACATGCGCACCGCGGGCTCGCACCGCCTCGTCCCCCTTGAGGGTCGACCGCCGTCTTTGGCCGCCCTGCCCAAGGGCTGCCCCTTCGCCGCCCGTTGCCCGATCGCGATCGACGCGTGCCGCGAGATCGAGCCCGAGCTCGTGACGCACGGCGTGTCGTCCGACCACGTCGCCGCCTGCATCCGCGCCGACGAGATCGCCTCCGGCGCCCTCGCCCGGCCCGAGATCTTCCCGCGTCCCGAGGCGCTCGGCGAGGTGCCGCCGCCGCGGCCCGACGTGACGCCCGCGGTCGAGGTCACCGACCTCACGAAGCACTTCCCGCTCATGAAGGGCGCCGTCTTCCCGCGGCGCATCGGCACCGTCCGCGCGGTCGACGGCATCTCGTTCTCCATCCAGCCCGGGCGCACCATGGGCCTGGTGGGGGAGTCCGGCTGCGGCAAGACCACGACGATTCTCGAGATCATGGAGATGATCGCCCCTCAGGGCGGCTCGATCCGCATCAACGGCACCGACGTCGCCGGCGTCGGCCGTAAAGAGAAGGCCGCTCTGCGGCGTGGCATCCAGATCGTCTTCCAAGACCCCATGGGCGCCATCGACCCGCGCCTGCCCGTGGGCGAGGTCATCACCGAACCGCTGCTGGTACAGGGCGTGCCGCGCGCCGAGCGCGACCGCAAGACGACGGAGCTGCTCGAACTCGTCGGCCTCGACCCGGCGATGGCCGACCGCTACCCGCATGAGTTCTCGGGCGGTCAGCGTCAGCGCATCGGCATCGCCCGGGCGCTGGCGACCGATCCCGCCGTCGTCATCCTCGACGAGCCGGTCTCGGCCCTCGACGTGTCGATCCAGGCCGGTGTCATCAACCTGCTCGAAGACCTCAAAGAACGCCTCGGGCTGTCGTTCCTCTTCGTCGCGCACGACCTGGCCGTCGTGCGCCAGATCGCCGACGACGTCTCGGTCATGTACCTCGGACGCATCGTCGAGCAGGGTCCGGTCGACGCGGTGTTCGACGACCCCCGGCATCCGTACACCAAGGCGCTCATCTCGGCCGCGCCCATCCCCGACCCGCGCATCGAACGGGGGCGCACCCGCATCCTGCTCGACGGCGACCTGCCGAGCCCCACGCAGGAGATCTCGGGATGCCGCTTCCGCACGCGGTGCCCGTTGTACCGCCTGCTGCCCGACGCCGACCGGCGCCGGTGCGACTCCGACGACCCGGGGCTGCGCCTGCAAGCGCACTCGCGGGTGGCGTGTCACTACGCCGAACGGTCCGACCTCGTCTTCGAGACGGCGACGGCCGCATCTCCCCGAACGTCCCCGACCGACGGCACCACGTCGCCGGGGGCCCTCACCGATCACCAACGAGAGGAATGATCACATGATCCGTAAAGCGAAGGGTCTCAGCGCGCTCGCGTTGCTGGGTGCCGCCGCCCTGGCGATCGCCGGCTGCGCACCGGGCAACACCGCAGCCCCCTCGGCCAACCCCGAGGATCAGAACTCCCTGCCCTCGACCGCGTGGCAGCGCGCCGACGCGGCCGACGTGCAGGACGGGGGCAGCCTGACGCTCGCCGTCGACTCCCTCCCGGTCAACTGGAACAACTTCCACATCGACGGCAACGAGGCCAACACCAACGACATCGTCGCGGCGATGCAGGGTGGGCCCATCAAGATCGACGAGTCCGGCAAGCCCGTCGTCGACGAGAACTATGCCTCCTCGGTCGAGCTGACCAACGAGAGCCCCCAGACCGTCGAGATCAAGCTGAACCCGGATGCCAAGTGGGAGGACGGCACGCCCATCACGGTGGCCGACTACCAGGCGACCTGGAAGGCCAACAACGGCACCAACCCCGACTACGTCGTCATCTCGACCACCGGGTGGGACCAGATCGCCTCCGTGGAGCAGGGTGAGAACGAGTTCGACGTCGTCATCACCTTCTCGTCGGTGTACGCCGACTGGCAGGGCCTGCTCAGCCAGATCCTGCCCGCCAGTGTGGGCAACGACCCGACGACCTTCAACACGGCCTACCTCACGAAGGCCCTGCCCTCGTCCGGGCCGTTCAAGCTCGCCTCGCTCGACAGCACCGCGGGCATCGCCACGCTCGATCGCAACCCGAACTGGTGGGGTGCGACCCCCAAGCTCGAGACCGTCGTCTTCCGCGCCGTGAGCCAGGACCAGCAGGGAACGTCGTTCAGCAACGGCGAGATCGACGCCCTGAACATCTCGGCCAACGCCGACCTGTACCAGACGGCGCAGAACGTCGCGGGCGCGCAGATCCAGGCATCCAACGGTCTGACCTGGACGCACATCACCATGCGCGCCTCGGACGGCCCGCTCGCCGACGTCAACGTCCGCAAGGCCGTGGCATCCATCGTGAACCGCGAACAGATCGCCAACACGGCGAACTCGCCCGTGGGCGTGCCCGCCATCACGCAGGGCAGCTACGTCTTCATGCCCGGTCAGGACGGCTACACCGACGAGGCGCTGCCCTACGACGTCGACGCGGGAGCGCAGTACCTCGAGGACGCCGGCTACACCAAGGACGGCGACTCCTGGGTGAAGGACGGAACGCCGCTGACGCTGACCGTGACCGTCCCCGCCGACACCGCGACGAACGTGCAGCGTGCCGAGCAGATCCAGGCCGACCTCGGCGAGGCGGGCATCCCCGTCGAGCTGACCGCCGTGCCCGTGGGCGGGTACTTCAGCGAGTACGTCATCCCCGGTGACTTCCAGATGGTGACCTTCTCGTGGCGCGGTACGGCCTACCCGATCTCGTCGAGCGAGTCGCTGTTCTCGCCCGTCGACTCGGCGCAGAACTACACCGGCATCACCGACGACCGCCTCGCCGGTCTCTGGGAAGAGGCCAACACCGAGCTCGACCCCGAGGCGCGCCTGCAGACCGCCGAGGAGATCGACAAGGTGCTGTGGGAGTACGTGCCGATCATCCCGATCGCACCCCTGCCCGAGGTCTACGCCGTGTCCGAGGGTTTGGTGAACTGGGGCGCGCGCCAGTTCGAGACCATCGACTGGACGATCGTGGGCTTCGCCAACGCGTAAGCCCGGACGCACGAGGAAGGGGCGGGATCCTGCGGGATCCCGCCCCTTTCGCGTGCCCGGGCCGTTCCTGAGCGTCCCCTGCCCGGGAGCGGCGCGGGCGCCCGGTAGACTGGGTCAGCCCGATTCCGGGCGCCACCCCGAATTTTCCTGGAGACCCTCCATGGCGCACGCCCTTCGTCCTGACCTCCGTAACGTCGCGATCGTCGCGCACGTCGACCACGGCAAGACGACTCTCGTCGACGCCATGCTCCGCCAGACCGGCTCGTTCGGCGACCACGCGCACGTCGAGGAGCGCGCGATGGACTCCAACGACCTCGAGCGCGAGAAGGGCATCACGATCCTCGCCAAGAACACGGCGATCGAGTACAACGGTGCCCACACCGACGTGCCCGTCACGATCAACGTGATCGACACCCCCGGCCACGCCGACTTCGGTGGCGAGGTCGAGCGCGGGCTGTCGATGGTCGACGGCGTCGTGCTGCTCGTCGACGCGTCTGAGGGCCCGCTGCCCCAGACCCGCTTCGTGCTGCGCAAGGCCCTCGAGGCGAAGCTCCCCGTCATCCTGCTCGTCAACAAGACCGACCGCCCCGACGCCCGCATCGCCGAGGTCGAAGAAGAGGCGCACGACCTGCTGCTGGGTCTGGCGTCCGATCTCGTCGACGACGTGCCCGACCTCGACGTCGACGCCCTGCTCGACGTGCCGGTGGTCTACGCCTCGGGTCGTGCGGGCGCGGCATCCCTCAACCGTCCCGCCAACGGCGCGCTGCCCGACAACGACGACCTCGAGCCGCTCTTCGGCGCGATCCTCGAGCACGTCCCGGCTCCGGCCTACGACGACGAGGCGCCGCTGCAGGCGTGGGTCACCAACCTCGACTCCTCGCCGTTCCTCGGCCGCCTCGCGCTGCTGCGGGTGTTCAACGGCACCCTGAAGAAGGGCCAGACCGTGGCCTGGGTCCGTGCCGATGGCACCACCAGCAACGCCCGCGTGACCGAGCTGCTCAAGACCCGCGCGCTCGAGCGCTTCCCCGCCGAAGACGCCGGCCCCGGCGACATCGTCGCCATCGCCGGTTTCCCCGACATCACGATCGGTGAGACCATCGCCGACCCCGAAGACGTGCGTGCGCTCCCGGCCATCACGGTCGACGACCCCGCGATCTCGATGACGATCGGCACCAACACCTCGCCGCTCATGGGCAAGGTGAAGGGCCACAAGCTCACAGCCCGCATGGTGAAGGACCGCCTCGACCGCGAGCTCATCGGCAACGTCTCGCTGAAGGTCGTCGACATCGGACGCCCGGATGCCTGGGAGGTCCAGGGCCGCGGTGAGCTCGCGCTCGCGATCCTCGTCGAGAACATGCGCCGCGAGGGCTTCGAACTCACCGTCGGCAAGCCCCAGGTGGTCACCAAGCGCGGCGACGACGGCAAGCTCAAGGAGCCCTTCGAGCACCTGACCATCGACGCTCCCGAAGAGCACCTCGGCGCGATCACGCAGCTCATGGCCGCTCGCAAGGGCCGCATGGACAACATGACCAACCACGGCACCGGCTGGGTGCGCATGGAGTTCGTCGTGCCTTCCCGCGGCCTCATCGGCTTCCGCAGCGAGTTCCTCACGATCACGCGCGGCACCGGCATCGCCAACGCCATCTCGCACGGCTACGACGACTGGGCGGGCTCGATCACGACCCGCCAGAACGGCTCGATCGTCGCCGACCGCATGGGCGTCGTCACCCCGTTCGCCATGATCGCCCTGCAGGAGCGCATGAGCTTCTTCGTGCAGCCGACCGAAGAGGTCTACGAGGGCATGGTCATCGGCGAGAACTCGCGCGCCGACGACATGGACGTCAACATCACCAAGGAGAAGAAGCTCACGAACATGCGTTCGTCGACCTCCGACTCCTTCGAGTCGATGACGCCCCCGCGCGTGCTCACGCTCGAGGAGTCGCTCGAGTTCGCCCGCGACGACGAATGCGTCGAGGTCACGCCCGAGAAGGTGCGCATCCGCAAGGTCGTGCTCGACGCGACCGAGCGCGGCCGCGCCGCCTCGCGCCTGAAGCGTCAGGATGCCAACGCGTAAGCGTTACCGCCTGTAACGGCCCCGTCGAGCCCACGCTCGGCGGGGCCGTTCCGCGTTCCCGCCGCGCGCGGTGGCCGGCCCGTCGGAGCCCCCCGCCGCGGCGGTGACTGCGCGCGAGGTGGCTGAGCCTGTCGAAGCCACCGGTCCCGGCGGTGAACCAGGGACCTCCGCGCGGGAGGTGGCTGAGCCTGTCGAAGCCACCGGTCCCGGCGGCGACCCAGGGACCTCCGCGCGCGAGGTGGCTGAGCCTGTCGAAGCCCCCGGTCCCTTCGGCGGAAGTCACGGGTCCCTGCGCGCAGCCCGCCCCAGGCAGCTGAGCCCGCTGAAGCCACCGGTCGTCGCGTCTAGGTCAGGGTGCCGTGGCGCAGGTGGCTGAGCCTGTCGAAGCCACCGGTCCCTTCGACAAGCTCAGGGACCTCCGCTCAGCCGGTCGGGTGACGCGACTTCAGCCCTTCGCGACGGTGGCGGGTGCCGGCTCCCGCAGCACCTTCGCGAGCGGTCGCCCCTTCGCCAGCTCGTCGACGAGCTTGTCGAGCACGCGGATGCGGTACATCAGCGGTTCCTCGATGTTCTCGACCCGGATACCGCACACCACCCCGGTCACCAGACTGACGTTCGGGTTCAGCGTCGCCGCGTCGAAGAAATCGCGAAAGGTGGAGGTGCCCTCGGCGTGCGCGGCGAGCGTCGCGTCGTCGAAGCCGGTGAGCCAGCGGATGGCGGCATCCAGTTCGTCCTTCGTGCGCCCCTTGCGCTCCACCTTGGCGAGGTACAGCGGGTAGACCGACGAGAAGGGCATGTCGAAGACGCGGGACATGCTCCGCACGATAGTCGGCCCTCGAGGCCGCGTCGATACGGGCCTCGCCGGCGGCAGCGTGCACGACTCCTGCAGATTCGTCGCGCGGTGCGCAAGACGCGGGCATGGCGACACCTCTGCACGAGCTGTGCACCGTGCACCGGACACATCGCACGGGTTCTAGGACCAGAGCAGCGCCCGGCCCGTTCGTCGAGGCCGTCTGCTGACGTTTCTCCCGCGTCGTGTCCGAGCGCCGCGGACCGGCGGGAAATCCCGCCGGCCGTCAGTGCGACTCGACCACGCACACCGCGCTCATGCCGGCTGTGAGTGCCTCGAAGACGTGCGGCGCGTCGCCGGGATACGACAGGTAGTCGCCGGGGGACAGCTCGTACGGGTCGTCGGCCGGGCCGACCCGGCCGCGACCCGTGACCATCACGAGGTGCTCGACCGTGCCGCGCGGGTGGGGGTCCGACAGCCGTGGCGAGCCCGGCTCGGCGCTCAGCAGGTAGATGTCGCGCCGTGCGTGCGGCGGGCTCGCCGACAGCAGCACGGCGAGATAGTCGGATGCCGACGACGGCACCGCCGTGGCGGCCTCGCCCGCGCGGATCAGGGTGGGGGAGCGCACACCCTCATCGACCAGGACAGCGAACGGGATCTCCAGCGCGCTCGCCAGAGCCCAGAGCGTTTCCACGCTCGGGTTGCCGCCACCGTTCTCGAGCTGGGAGACGGTCGCCTTGGCAACTCCGGCTCTCCGCGCGAGTTCCGAGACGCTGAGATCGCGGCGCTCGCGTTCGCGCCGGAGGGTCGCGGCGATCCGATCTCCGAGGTCCGTCATGCGTTCATTATGCTCACCGTTCGTTCGACTTGACGAACGCCCCACAGTCGTTCACGATGATGACCATGCGTTCGTTCTACCGAACACCTGAGGGTGTCGCCTCCCGACAGGGGCTCGCCGTCGCCCTCGCGACCAGCGCCTACGGGATCTCGTTCGGCGCGCTGGCGGTGGCATCCGGCCTCGACGTCTGGCAGACCTGCGTCCTGAGTCTGCTCATGTTCACCGGCGGCTCGCAGTTCGCCTTCGTCGGCGTCATCGCGGCGGGCGGTCTTGCCGCGGCACCCGCGGCCATCGCGTCGGCGGCGCTGCTCGGCGTGCGCAACGCCGCCTACGCGATGCGGATGGCGCCGGTGATCGCCGGCGGGTTCTGGCGGAAAGCTGCGGCGACGCAGTTCACCATCGACGAGTCGGTCGCCGTGGGCCTCTCGCAGCACACCTCGCGCGCCCGTCGAGCAGGCTTCTGGGTCACGGGCGTCGCGATCTGGGTCGGCTGGAACCTGTCGACACTGGTCGGCGCACTGCTCGGCGACGTGCTCGGCGACCCGCGGGCCTACGGCCTCGACGCGGCGGCGGCCGCGGCGTTCCTGGCGTTGCTCTGGCCCCGCCTGCGGGGGCGTCAGCCGCTCGCGGTCGCGGCCGGCGCCGCTGTCGTCGCGGCGCTGCTCACGCCCGTGCTCATGCCCGGCATCCCGGTCATCGCCGCGGCCGGCGTCGCCGTCGCCGTCGGATTGTTCGATCCGCGTCGGCCCTCGCCCGCCGTTTCCGGCACGCTCGAAGAGAAGGGGATGCCATGACCCTGTGGAATGCGGTGCTGCTGGCGTCCGTCATCTGCGTCGCACTGAAGGCGGTGGGCTACCTGCTCCCCGCGCGGTGGCTCGAGGCCCCGCGCCCCGCGCGGATCGCCGACCTGCTCACGGTCGCGCTCCTGGCGGCCCTCGTGGTGGTGCAGACGCTGGCCGCCGGCCCCGCGATCGTGGTCGATGCACGGGTGCCGGCGGTGGGCGTCGCAGCGCTGCTGCTCTGGGCGCGGGCGCCGTTCCTCGTCGTCGTCGCGGCGGCGGCCGTGACAGCTGCGCTGCTGCGGTCGTGGGGCTGGGCGGCGTGAACGGAACCGCTCACAGCCCGGCCATCGCCGCCGCCCGTACACTGACGCGGTGAGTTCTGGCATCCTGCGCGTGGTCGGCTGGGCCGTCGCCCTCTCGATCGGTGTGTTCTACGGCACGGCGGGTACGGTCGGTCAGGCGTATCTTCTCGGGCCGATCCCGGTCGGGCTCATCCTCGCCACCGTCGGTTGCGCGGCGCTCCTCATCGCGCTGAGGACGCTGACCGGCGACCGGGTGAACGCCCTCGCCGGCGGGCTCGGCATCACCGCGGCGACCTACCTGTTCTCGCAGGTCGGACCGGGCGGATCGGCGATCGTGGCGGCACCGACGGCGGGGACCGAGTGGATTCCGCTGGTGTGGACGGTGGTGGGTCCGGCGCTCATGGTGCTGGTGGCACTGTGGCCGGATTTCTCGAAGATGAGCGCGGCTCAGCGACCCGCCGGATCATAGGCCCGTGCCGCCGCGGCAGGGCCGGACGCCCCGGCGCGATTAGACTGGGAGCGTGACTTACGTGATCGCCCTCCCGTGCGTCGATGTGAAGGACCGCGCCTGCATCGACGAGTGCCCCGTCGACTGCATCTACGAGGGTGAGCGCTCGCTCTACATCCACCCCGACGAATGCGTGGACTGCGGCGCCTGCGAGCCCGTCTGCCCCGTCGAGGCCATCTATTACGAAGACGACCTGCCCGAGGAGTGGGCCGACTACTACAAGGCGAACGTCGAATTCTTCGACGACATCGGCTCGCCCGGCGGCGCCGCCAAGGTCGGCGTGATCGCCAAGGACCACCCCGTCGTCGCAGAGCTCCCCCCGCAGAGCCACTGACCCGTGGGCGTCGCCGATCTCGCCGACTACCCCTGGGATGCCGTCGCCCCCTACGCGGAGCGCGCGCGACGCCACCCCGCCGGCATCGTCGACCTGTCGATCGGCTCGCCGGTCGATCCGACGCCCGACGTCGTCGCCACCGCTCTGGCTGACGCGACCGATGCGCACGCGTACCCTGCGACGGCCGGCACCCCCGCGCTGCGCGAGGCGATCGCCGCCTGGTACGCCCGTCGCCGCGGCGTACCCGGTCTGACCGCCGCGAACGTCCTGCCGACCGTCGGCTCGAAAGAGCTGGTGGCGCTCCTGCCGCTGCTCCTCGGCCTCGGCCCCGGCGACGCCGTCGTGCACCCCCGCGCGGCCTACCCCACCTACGAAGTGGGCGCCCGTCTCGTCGGCGCGGAGCCCGTGGCATCCGACGATCCGGCCGAGTGGCCCGAGAGCACCAGGCTCGTGTGGGTCAACTCGCCCGGAAACCCCGACGGTCGCGTGCTCTCGGTCGCAGAGATGACGGATGCCGTGACTCGCGCTCGCGAACTCGGAGCCGTCCTCGCGTCCGACGAGTGCTACGCCGAGCTCGGGTGGGACGCGCCCTGGGATGCGGAGCGGGTGCCCAGCGTGCTCGACCCGGCGGTCGTGGGCGACGACCTCACCGGTGTGCTGTCGGTGTACTCGCTGAGCAAGCAGTCCAACCTCGCGGGCTACCGCGCCGCGTTCCTGGCCGGTGACGAACAGCTCGTCGCGCGCCTGCTCACCGGGCGCAAGCACCTGGGGCTCATGCCGCCCGCACCGGTGCAGCGGGCGATGACCGTCGCCCTCGGCGACGACGCGCACGTGACGGCGCAGCGCGAGCGTTATGCCCGCCGCCGGGCGATCCTCAAGCCCGCCGTCGAGGCCGCGGGTTTCACGATCGACCGGAGCGAAGCAGGGCTGTATCTGTGGGCGACCGAGGGGCGCGACGCGTGGGAGAGCGTGGGGCGCCTGGCCGACCTCGGCATCCTGGTCGGCCCCGGCCACTTCTACGGCACGCACTTCCCGAACCACGTGCGGTTCTCGCTGACCGCCACCGACGAGCGGATCGCGGCGGCGGCGGAGCGGCTGATGGCCTGACGTCGCGGGTGTCCGTCAGGAGGTTCCCTCCATTCGAAGGGGGCATCCTTTGGCGGTGTCATCTGTACGTCTTCGTGACTACTAGGCTGTAAAAGCATGCGCTCGGGCCACATCCGCGCGCGTGCCGACCCGGATGGCACACCCGTGGCATCCAACGGTCGAGTGCCGCGGGAGCATCAGACCCGCGATCGACCACACGGGCGACGAGAATCGCAAGGAGGCGCGGTGAGCGACGCGGGTACGCAGCAGGACAAGGCCACCCTCTCGGTGGGGGATAAGACCGCCGAATTCCCGATCCTGCGAGGTACCGACGGCGTGCCGAGCATCGACATCGCCTCGCTGACGAAGCAGACCGGGCACACGACCCTCGACTACGGGTTCGTGAACACGGCGTCGACGAAGTCGGACATCACGTACATCGACGGCGATCAGGGCATCCTGCGTTACCGCGGGTACCCGATCGAGCAGCTCGCGAAGAACAGCACCTACCTCGAGGTGGCCTGGCTTCTCATCTACGGCGAGCTGCCCTCGGCATCCGAGCTGGCCTCGTTCGACGAGCGGATCCGCCGTCACACGTTGCTGCACGAAGACCTCAAGCGCTTCTTCTCGTCGCTGCCCCCGACCGCGCACCCCATGTCGGTGCTGTCGGCCGCGACCGCCGCGCTGTCGACGTACTACGAGGCCGAGTCCGACCCGCACAACCCCGAGCACGTCGAGCTCAACACCGTGCGCATGCTCGCCAAGCTCCCCGTGATCGCGGCCTACGCGCACAAGAAGAGCATCGGGCAGGCGTTCCTCTACCCCGACAACTCCCTCGGCTTCGTCGACAACTTCCTGAAGCTCAACTTCGGCGTGCTGAGCGAGATCTACCAGGTCAACCCGGTGATGACCAAGGCGCTCGACCTGCTGCTCATGCTGCACGCCGACCACGAGCAGAACGCGTCCACCTCGACCGTCCGCCTCGTCGGATCGACCGGTGCCAACCAGTTCGCGTCGATCTCCGCCGGCATCCAGGCCCTCTCCGGCCCCCTGCACGGCGGCGCGAACGAGGCCGTGCTGCAGATGCTCGGCCGCATCCGCGACTCGGGCGAGAGCGTCGAGCGCTTCGTGGAGCGGGTCAAGAACAAGGAGCAGGGCGTCAAGCTCATGGGCTTCGGCCACCGGGTCTACAAGAACTACGACCCGCGCGCGAAGCTCGTGAAAGAGTCGGCCGACGAGGTGCTCGATGCCCTGGGCGTCAGCGACCCGCTGCTCGACCTCGCCAAGGAGCTCGAGCAGATCGCGCTCGAAGACGACTACTTCAAGGAGCGTCGTCTGTACCCGAACGTCGACTTCTACACCGGCGTGATCTACAAGGCGATGGGCTTCCCGACGCGCATGTTCACCGTGCTGTTCGCGATCGGTCGTCTGCCCGGCTGGCTCGCCCAGTGGCGCGAGGCCATCACCGACCCGCAGACAAAGATCGGCCGCCCGCAGCAGCTCTACACGGGCGCCGCCGAGCGCAACTACCCCGGGGTCTGACCCCCGCACGGAACGCCTCGTCCCTCTCGCGAGGGGCGGGGCGTTCGCCTTGCGCGACGGCTTTCGTTCTCGAGAAACGCTTTCGCGGGTGAGACACGGCGCGTCGGGGCGTGTTTCGCTCGGGATGGCGTTTCTCGCGAGGGACGGCCGGCCACCCCGCCCCGATGCAGAACGCGCCGACGTCGAGAAACGCTTCGGTGTGTGAGACACGGCGCGTCGGGTTGCGTCTCGTTCGGGATGGTGTTTCTCGCGGAAAGGGCCGGCCGCCCGGGCACCGAGAAACGCTCCGGCGTGTGAGACACGGCGCGTCGTGGCGTGTTTCGCTCACGTTGGTGTTTTTCGCGGAGGAGGGGCGGGCCACCCCAACACGGATTCGGGCACACCGGCGTCGAGAAACGCTCCGGCGTGTGAGACACGGCGCGTCGGGGCGTGTTTCGCTCGGGATGGCGTTTCTCGGGGAAGTGGCTCCGCAGCAGCTCGCCGCGGAGGAGGCTCAGGCGTGCAGCGCCTCGTTCAGCGTCACGCCGACGCCCGCCCGCGCGGACGCCTCGACGGCGCCCGTGAGTGAGTTGCGACGGAACAGGATGCCGTTGCGGCCCGACAGCTCGCCGGCCTTGACCGTCTCGTCGCCGACCTTCACCTTGGTGCCGGCGGTCACGTAGAGGCCCGCCTCGACCACGCAGTCGTCGCCGAGCGAGATGCCGATGCCGGCGTTCGCACCCAGGAGGGTACGCGCTCCGATCGAGACGCGGTGCGTGCCGCCGCCCGAGAGGGTGCCCATGATCGACGCGCCGCCGCCGATGTCGGTGCCGTCGCCGATGACGACGCCCTGCGACACGCGACCCTCGATCATCGACGCGCCGAGGGTGCCCGCGTTGAAGTTGACGAAGCCCTCGTGCATGACGGTGGTGCCGGGGGAGAGGTGGGCGCCGAGGCGCACGCGCGACGCGTCGGCGATGCGCACCCCCGCGGGGAGGACGTAGTCAGTGAGGCGCGGGAACTTGTCGAGACCCTGCAACTCGATGCCGTGATGCTTCAGCTGCGGCAGAAGACGCGCCGCATCGTCAGGGTGAACGGGCCCGGCGTTCGTCCACGCGACATTGGGCAAGTGGCCGAAGATGCCGTCGAGGTTGATCTCGTTGGGACGCACCAGCAGGTGCGACAACGCGTGCAGGCGCAGGTACGCGTCGACGGTGGAGGCGGGCGCGGCGTCGGCGTCGATCGTCAGCGACACCGTCTCGACGACGACGCCGCGACGCTCATCGGGACCGGCGGAGGACTCGAGAGCCGCCTGCTCGGCTTCCAGATCGGCGGTGCCGAGCACCGGCTTCGGGAACCAGGCGTCGAGCGCCGTCCCGTCGGTCGTGCGGGTGGAGAGGCCGGCAGCGCTGATGCGTCGTTCGTTGCTCACACCCTTCAGGCTACCGGCGCGGGCGCGTGTGGAATGATCGGGGCATGCCCGCGCTCGACCTCACCTCCTCGTCCGTCGACCTCACCCGGGCGATCTGCGACATCCACAGCGAGTCCGACGACGAGACGCTTCTCGCGGATGCCATCGAGGCCGCCGTCTCTGCCTATGACCACCTCGAAGTCATCCGCGACGGCGACACCGTGGTGGCGCGCACGTCGCTGGGCCGCAGCCGACGGGTGGTCATCGCGGGCCACATCGACACGGTTCCCATCAATCGCAATCTACCCGTCGAAGACCGCGAGATCGACGGGCAGAAGTTCCTCTGGGGCCGCGGCACGGTCGACATGAAGGCCGGTGTCGCCGTGCAGCTCAAGCTCGCCGCCGAGCTGACCGACCCCGCGGTCGACATCACCTGGATGTGGTACGACCACGAAGAGGTCGACTCGTCGCTGAACGGTCTCGGTCGGCTCTCGCGCAACCGCCCCGACCTGTTCGCGGGCGACTTCGCCATCCTGGGCGAACCCAGCAACGGCGAGGTCGAGGGCGGCTGCAACGGCACGCTCCGCGCGTTGATCCGCACCGACGGCGTCCGTGCGCACAGCGCGCGGTCGTGGATTGGTGAGAACGCCATTCACAAGGCCGCGCCCATCCTCGCGCGCCTCGCCGAGTACCGTGCTCGAGAGATCGAGGTCGAGGGGCTCGTCTACCGCGAGGGGCTCAATGCCGTCCGCATCACCGGCGGAGTGGCGGGCAACGTCATCCCGGATGCCTGCGAGGTCGAGGTGAATTACCGCTTCGCCCCGAGCCGTGATGCGGCCGGCGCCTCGCGGGTCGTCCACGACGTGTTCACCGGTTTCGAGATCGACATCGTCGACATCGCCGAGGGGGCGCGCCCCGGTCTCGACGCCCCGCTGGCGAAGGAATTCGTGGATGCCGTCGGCGCCACGCCCAAGCCGAAGTACGGCTGGACCGATGTGGCGCGCTTCTCGGCACTCGGCATCCCGGCCGTCAACTACGGCCCCGGCGACCCGCACCTCGCGCACCACGACGAAGAGCGCGTGCCGATCTCGCAGATCGACGACGTCGAGCGCGGGCTCCGCGCCTGGCTGAGCGCGTCGTGACCGCCCCCGCCACCGCCTTCACCGTCGAGCGTGGCTGGACGCGACTGCCCGTCGCCGCGCGGATCGCCGTCGTCTACGTGATCGCGCGTGTCATCACGACCGCGTTCTTCCTCTTCGCCGCCGCGCTCTCGGCGGAGGGGTCGCGCTTCGGCGTGGCTCCCTCGCTGCCGGATCTCGCGATCGGGTGGGACGCGCAGTGGTACTGGACCGTGGCCGTCTCGGGCTACCCGTCGCAGCTGCCGCTCGCCGACGCGGGCCACGTGGCCGAGAACGCCTGGGCGTTCATGCCGCTCTACTCGTTCCTCTCCGCCGGAGTGGGCTTCTTCCTCGGGTCGTGGGGCGCGGGAGCCGTCGTGATCTCCCTCGTCTCGGGCTACGGCGCCTGCGTGGTGCTGCACGCCATGCTGCGCGAGCGCATCGGCACGGGCGCAGCGATGTGGGCCGTGGTCTTCTTCTCCTGCGGTCCGCTGGCGGCCCTCTTCCAGGTCGGCTACGCCGAGACGCTCTTCCTCTTCCTGCTCTTCCTGGCGATCCTGTGCGTGCAGCAGCGGCGGTGGGGATGGCTGTACCTGCTGGTGCCCGCGATGGGCTACACCCGCCCCGGCATTCTGGCGTTCGCGCTGTTCCTCGGCCTCTACGGCATCCATCGCTTCCTCCGGCGACGCCGAGAAGCACTGCCACGGCGCGACGTGGTGCACATCGTGGCCCTGGGCGCGCTGGCCACGCTCGTCGGATTCTCGTGGCAGTGGATCGCCGGCGCCGTGACCGGCAACCCGGGGGCCTACCTCGCCACCGAGCTGGCCTGGCGTCGCAATTGGCTCGGCGGCGAGACCGGCTTCGTCCCGGTCGACGGATTCGCCAAGGCCGCGGGGTTCTGGTTCACCCAGTGGGGCCTCGGGCCGGAGATGGGCTACATCTCCCTCTTCCTCCTGGTGGTCGGGGTGGCGGCGGCGCTGTTGCTGCTGCCGCAGGTGAAGAAGCTCGGCATCGAGGTGCGCCTGTGGTCGGCGAGCTATCTCGTTTACCTGCTGCTGGTGTTCTTCCCGCAGTCGAGTGTCTTCCGTCTGCTCGTCCCGGTGTCACCGCTCTGGGGGGCGTTCGCCGTCGCGCGATCGCTCCCGTGGCGCCTCGGTGTGCTCGCGCTTGCCCTCGTCGGGCAGTGGTGGTGGATCTACAACATGTACGCGTTGGGCAACACGTACTGGCAGATTCCCTGACCCGTGACCTCCGACTGGTCACCCGTGACGGCGGGTCGCGCCGACGACCGACTAAACTAGGTGACAGCAATCACGAGAAGGGGGCCGCGATGGCAGCCATGAAGCCGCGTACCGGTGACGGACCGATGGAGGCCGTGAAGGAGGGTCGGTTGATCATCGTGCGGGTGCCGCTCGAAGGTGGGGGCCGACTCGTCGTCTCTGTCAACGACGCCGAAGCGAAGGAACTTTACGACGTCCTCGGTGGCGTCGTCACCGCCTGACGACCATCAACGTGCGAAGGCCGGCTCCGACAGGGGTCGGCCTTCCGTGTTTCCGGACGATTCGCGGGCTCGTGCACGGTGGGGCGACCGGCGGGCTGCGTCGCCCCGAGGCGTCGGATCCTGCGCCGAGCGCGGGCGCGCGGGCTGCGTCACCCCGAGGCATAGGACCCTGCGCCGAGCGCGGGCGCCCACCACCGCGGCGCGGGCAGACTCAGCGTCGCCGGCGAAGACGGGCGCGCGGGCCCGGTCGAGCGAGCCGTGCAGGGGTGGTTCTTCGCGGTCAGGCGTCGGTGGGGCGCGTGGTGAGCTGCAAGAGGCCTTCGCCCGTCGTCGAGAGCGCACCGATGACCGCGGGCGACGACTGGATCTCCTGGATGAGCGAGCGATACGCCGTCGTCACGGCGTCGCGACGCACGGGGTCCGCCACCGCGCCATTGGCCAGCACACGCGGGATGAGCACCGTGCCGCCCGCACGGACGAGGCGCAGGCCGTGCTCGACGTACTCGATCACGCCCTCGGGGTCGGCATCGATGAAGACGATGTCGTACGACGCCTCATTCATCCGCGGCAGAACGTGCGACGCCCGGCCGGTGATGAAACGTGCCCGCGCCGCGGGGATGCGCGCATCGATGAAGGCGGAACGGGCGGCGCCGAGGTGCTCGGGCTCGTTGTCGATCGTCGTGAGGGTGGCGCGCGGAGAACCGTGCAAGAGCCACAGACCGGACACGCCGCCACCGGTGCCCACCTCGACGATGTTCAGGGCACGGGATGCCGCGGCGATGACGGCCGTCTGCGCGCCGACCGCCGCGCTGATCGGCGCGGCTCCGAGTTCGAGGGCGTGCGCCCGGGCACGAGCGATGTGCTCGGGCTCGACCGTCGACTCCTGCACGAACCGTTCGTTCGCCTGCTGACCGCTCACGTGGACCTCCATCCTTCAGGCTAGACGGCCGACCGGTGCGGGACCCCCAGGCGCGGCCGGTAATCTAAAGCCATGTTCTTCGGCCTCACGATCGAGAAGCTGATGCTGATCGGCGTGATCGCCGCGGTACTCATCGGACCCGAGCGTCTGCCGCGCTACGCGGAGGCCCTCGCGAAGTTCACCAAGCGCGCGAAAGAGACGCTGCAGGGCGCACGATCCCGGATGCGCGACGAGATGGGCCCCGAGTTCGACGACGTCGACTGGAAGAAGCTCGATCCGCGTCAGTACGACCCGCGTCGCATCATCCGCGAAGCGCTGCTCGAAGACACCCCCACCGCGACGATGCGCGCGGCCGGCGCAGCGGCTCTCGCGGCGCGCGAGAAGCCCGAGACGACGCCGTTCGTTGCGGGGGATCGTCCGCCCTTCGACGACGAAGCGACCTGACCCGACTCCCGGCGGAACGAGGTTGCCGACGGGGCAGGACCTCGGCCGGTCGCAGCCGCAGCGTGACGGGCGGCACGGCGAGCTCGGATGCCGTGGGTGCGTCGCTCGTGGTGTCACGGCAACAGGGGGTGCCACGGGAACAGGGCGATCGGGCTCGCCGCGGCCTGTTCTCGATGCAAGGTCCTGTTCTGGTGACGGTGGCGGCGCGAGCTCGGATGCCGTGGGGGCGTCGCTCCCGGTGTCACCGAAACAGGGGATGTCACGGGAACAGGACGATCGGGCCCGCCGCGGCCTGTCCTCGATGCAACGTCCTGTTCTGGTGACGGGGGGCGCGGCGAGCCCCCGTCAGATGCTGAGGCGCAGCGGCTTGCCCGAGAGACCGCGGGGACGAACGGCCAGCGCGGCCGCGGCGGCGTCGATCGCCCGGGCGGCCGGGTCGTCGGGCTGCGCGATGACCACCGGGCGTCCGTCGTCGCCGCCCGTGCGCAGGGCGGGGCTCAGGGGAACGGATGCCAGCAGCGGCACCGCGTTGCCCTCGCTCGACAGGGCGCGGGCCACCTCTTCGCCGCCACCCGCGCCGAAAAGGTCGAGCACCGTCCCATCGGGGAGGGTCATGGCGGCCATGTTCTCGATCACGCCGATCGGCTTCTGTCCGGTCTGGCGTGCGACGAGCCCCGACCGTACGGCCACCTCGGCGGCGGCCGCCTGC
Source organism: Microbacterium enclense (assembly GCF_001456955.1). Lineage (GTDB taxonomy): Bacteria > Actinomycetota > Actinomycetes > Actinomycetales > Microbacteriaceae > Microbacterium > Microbacterium enclense. The sequence goes on from NZ_KQ758468.1 coordinate 101,238, forward strand.
GGTGTCGTCACGACCAGCACGTCGGCGTGGGGGAGCAGTTGCCCGACCGAGATCGCCACGTCGCCGGTGCCCGGCGGCATGTCGAGAAGGAGCACGTCGAGATCGCCGAAGAACACGTCGGTGAGGAACTGCTGCACGGTGCGGTGCAGCATCGGTCCGCGCCACGCCACCGCGCCCGCGGCATCCTCTCCCGGGCGGCGCAGGAACATACCGATGGAGATGACCTTCACACCGTAGGCGACCGGCGGGAGGATGAGGTCGTCGAGCTTCGTCGGCGCCGGGGGCAGTCCGTCGGCGTCGACGAGCCCCAGCAGACCCGGGATCGAGAAGCCGTGCACGTCGGCATCCACGAGTCCGACGCGCAGCCCGCGCGTCGCGAGTGCGACCGCGAGATTGGCCGTGACGGTCGACTTGCCGACGCCGCCCTTGCCGCTGGTCACCGCGATGACGCGGGTGAGCGAATCGGGGCCGAAGGGCATCTCGCGTTTCGCGCGGCCGCCCCGGAGCTTCTCGGTGAGCGCCTTGCGCTCGTCGGGCGACATCACGCCGACCCGCACGTCGACCGCGTCGACCCCGGCGACCGAGGCCGCGGCATCCCGTACATCGCGCTCGATGCGGTCCGCGGCGGGGCACCCGACGATCGTCAGGGCGATCGCGACGTCGGCGGTCGAGCCGTGCACGTCGACGGCGCGCACCATATCGAGCTCGCCGAGGGGCCGACGGAGCTCGGGGTCGGTCACGGCGGCGACGGCTGCGCGCACGCGCTCGGCGAGCTCGGCGGTCACGAGGTCGCCCGGCTGTGCTCGTCGCTCTCGTCGAGACGCTCGAGAGCAGCCTTGAGCTCGCTGCGCAGGGTGTCTTTCGTGATGACCTCGTCGGTCAGGTCGCGCACGGCCATGCGCAGCGCGACGATCTCTCGAGCGAGGTACTCGGTGTCGGCGAGGTTGCGTTCCGCGCGCTGGCGGTCCTGCTCGATCTGCACGCGGTCGCGGTCGTCTTGGCGGTTCTGCGCGAGGAGGATGAGGGGCGCGGCGTACGACGCCTGCAACGAGAGCACCAGCGTCAGCGCGGTGAAGCCGATCGCGGCGGAGTCGAAGCGCCAGTCGTCGGGGGCGATCGAGTTCCACCCCATCCAGAGCACGCAGAAGAGCGTCAGCGACAGCAGGAACGTCGGCGTCCCCATCGCGCGGGCCACCCACTCGGTGAAGCGTCCGAAGCGGTCGCGCGAGGGCTGCGGTGCGCGCGGGGCGAGCACGCCGGTGCGCCCGCGGGGTGCGTCGAGGGCGGGCGTCTTGTTGTTGCGTGCCATCAGCGCCTCCTCGGGGTCTGCGGGATCTGCGTGGGGATGCTCTGCGTCAAGGTCGGTCTGACCGTGGCCTTCGGATGGGGATCATCGCTGTCGTGCGTGCGCCAGTCGTCGGGCAGCAGGTAGTCGAGCACGTCGTCGACGCTGACGCAGCCGACGAGGCGATGCGCCTGATCGACCACCGGCAGAGAGACGAGGTTGTAGCTGGCGAGCAGGCGCGCCACCTCGGCGGCGGTGGCGTCGGCGGGCACCGGCTCGAGCGTGTCGTCGATGATCGTGCCCAGACGCTCGTGCGGCGGGTAGCGCAGCATCCGTTGGAAGTGCACCGTGCCGAGCAGGCGGCCCGTCGGCGTCTCGTACGGCGGCAAGGTGATGAACACGGATGCCGCGAGCGCGGGGTGCAGTTCGTGGCGACGGATGAGGGCCAGGGCCTCGGCCACCGTGGCATCCGCCGAGAGCACGATCGGCTCGGGCGTCATCAGACCACCCGCGGTGTCGGGTCCGTACTGCAGCAGCGCGCGCACGTCGTCGGCTTCCTCGGGCTCCATCAGCTCGAGGAGCTGCTCGGAGCGGGACTCGGGCAGCTGACCGAGGAGGTCGGCCGCATCGTCGGGCTCCATGGCATCCAGGATGTCGGCGGCGCGCTCGTCGCCGAGCTGCTCGAGAATGTGCACCTGCTCGTCTTCGGGCATCTCCTCGAGGGCGTCGGCGAGGCGGTCGTCGCTGAGCTCCTCGGCGACCTCGATCAAGCGCTCCTCGGGCAGGTCGAGCAGGGTGTTGGCGAGGTCTGCGGGCTTCAGCTCGGAGTAGGTCGCGACGAGCTGCTCGGCGGACTGGGCCTCGCCGGGCGTCTGGTTCTCGCGGACGGCGCTCCAGGCGGCGAAGGTCGTCGCGCCCTTCGCGAACGGCGACGCGCTCGTGCGGGGGCGGCGGAGGAAGAGCTGGCCCACGTCCCATTCGCCGAGGCGGTTGCGTTCGATGGCGACGTCTTCGATGACGGCGCTGCCCGAGCCGTCGACGAGGCTCACGCGGCGGCCGAGCATCTCGGCCATGACCCGCACCTCGCCGCCGCGCTGTTGGAAGCGGCGGACGTTGATGAGACCGGTGGTGATGACCTGGCCGGCCTGGATGGATGTCACGCGCCCGATGGACACGAACACATGTCGACGCCCGGGGATCTCGACGACGAGGCCCACGACGCGCGGTGCGGCGGATGCGCGGTAGATCACCACGACGTCGCGCACCTTGCCCAGGCGGTCGCCCGCCGGGTCGAACACCGTGCAGCCCGCCAAGCGGGCGACGAAAACCCTCTGCGTGCTCACTGGACCAGCGTAGTCCGCGGCTCATGCGCAACACCTCGGAACCCCTCAGATGTGCGTGACAGGATGGTGAAATGAGTATGTTCGCGCAGAGACCGGGAGCCGGTCGCGACGAGGTCGGCGAGAAGGTCGCGTCGTTCCCGACCTACGAGCAGGCGCAGAAGGCCGTGTCGTCCCTGATCGCCGGTGAGGTGCCCGCGCGCGACATCGCCATCGTCGGCTCGGGGCTGCGTTCGATCGAGCGCATCACCGGCAAGCTCGGGTACGCCACCGCCGCCCGCTCCGGAGCGCTGAACGGCCTCATGCTCGGTCTGCTGTTCGCCTTCATCTTCGTGCTCGGCACACCGACAGTGCAGATCTCGGCGTTCATCGGCGTGCTGCTGGTCGGTATGGCGCTCGGGATGCTGCTGAGCCTCGGCACGTACTCGATCGTGCGGCGCCGTCGCGACTTCGCGTCGGTGATGCAGGTCGCCGCCGACCACTACGACGTGTGCGTCGCCGCGACCAGCGTTCAGAAGGCCCGCGGCATCGTCGGCCCCTCGGGGGCTCAGCGTACCGTCGTGTCGCGCCCCGCGCCGGCCGAGACCGCGCCTCCGCGCTACGGCGAGCGTGTGGCCCCCGGCTCCGAGACGCCGGCCGTGCCGCCGCGACCGCCGGTTCCGGCTGCGCCTCCCGTCGACCAGGAGCCGCCCCGCTACGGCGAGCGGATCACGCCGACCCCCGCTCCGCGCGGCGACGACGAGTCTCGCGACGGGTCGGAGAACCCACCGACCGGTTCGTGAGCGCCCAGCCGGTTCGCATCACCGTCGACCTGCCGGCGGGTCTGTCGGAGATGTCGGGACTGTGGTCGCCGGTGCCCTCGGCGCGGGCGACGATCGCGTTGGCGCACGGTGCCGGCGCGGGGATGAGTCACCCGTTCCTCGAAGGGCTCGCCGATGCGCTGGTCGCGGAGGAGGTGTCCGTGTTGCGCTTCGTGTTCCCGTACGTCGAGGCCGGACGACGCATGCCGGGACCCGCGGCGCACGCCGTGGCGACGTGGAGCGGCGTGCAGACGTGGCTCGCGACGGCGGCGCCGGGTGCATGGATCGCGGCGGGCAAGTCGTACGGCGGGCGGATGGCATCCGTCGCCTGTGCCGATGAGGTCATCGCGCCGGCCGCGCTCGTGTACCTGGGGTATCCGCTGCATCCGCCCGGGCGGTCGGACAAGCCCCGCAGCGGGCATCTGCCCGCGATCGCGGTGCCGCAGTTGTTCGTCGAGGGGGAGAACGACCCGTTCATCGACCCGCGCGAACAGTTCGACGAAGTCGTCGCCGCTTGTCAGGACGCCCGGGTGCACTGGGTCGCCGGCGGCAATCATTCGTTCGAGGTGAAGGGCGCGCGGCGGCCGGCACAGGAGATCGGTGCGGGGTTGGCAGGCGCGGTGGCGGCGTTTGCGCGCGGGGTGTGATGGCCGTCAAACACCTCGTCCGCCGGGCGATCGGCGGGGCTTGTCATCGGTTGGCAGGATGCCACACCGCGAGATCACGATGAGATCGAGCGCAGGGCGTCCGTCAATCTCAGCCTCGTCCACCGTGACGGACAGCTCGTGTTCATGATTCACGAGATAGACCGAAGCAAAAGGGACCGCGATGCCGAGGTCCCGCTCTTCCCAGCCGTCGCCGAGGCGACCGGGCAGGTCGGCGATGAAGGTGTCGAAGTCGAATCCGTCGGAAACGTAGACAGCCCATTGACCTGTGTAGAAAGCGCCCCCGCGCCTCGAAGAAAGCAGGGGATCGGAACAGGAATAGGGTTCGTCGTCCGGTTCGGGCGAGACCTCGTGCGGAGGCGGAACGAGCGCCGCGATCTCATCGAGAGCGGCGACGGCCTCAGCCCTGACCGTATCGTAGGAAGGTTGATTCAGCGCGCAGCCTCCCGTCGTCAACGGGATAAGCACTAGTGCTATCGCCTGCAGGAACCTTGCTGTCACTTGCCGCCCTCCCTTAGGAGCTCTCGAACCCGGTCGGGGCCGCGACTGTTCGTCGAGGGGGGAATGACCCGTTCGTCAATGTTCGTAGGCAATTCGACGAGGCGGTGGTGTCGCGTCAGGACGCCCGGGTGCATTGGGTCGCCAGCGGTAATCATTCGTTCGAGGTGAAGGGCGCGCGGCGGCCGGCGGAGGAGATTGGTGCGGGGTTGGCGGGCGTGGTGGCGGCGTTTGCGCGCGGGGTGTGAGAACCGGGTAGTGCTGTCGGTGGCGGCTGCTGAGAGCCGCAACGCGTCGCTTCACGGGGTCGGATGCGGGATCGGCGGCGGGAATGTCGCGTCCCGCTCTTCATCAGTGATCTTGCCGCAACGGGATACGGCGAGGAGATCGATGGCTTTCCGTCCATCGATCGTCGCTTCCTCGACCTTCAGCGTCATCCTTGGTGACTCACGCACGAGGTAGACCTCGGCGAAGCTGACGGGTACCCCAAGTTCCTCGACCCGCCACTCAGCGCCCAGCCGTTGCGGCACGTCGTCGATGAAGCCTCGAATGTCGAAGTCGTCGCTCACGAAGACGGCCCATTGCCCCGTGAAAAACGCGCCGTGTCCTTTTTGCAGCGCCAGACCGTCGTCACACGAATATGGTTCGAACTCGGGGGTCACCAACACCGCTTGCCTGCTGGGCACGAAATCTGCCACGTTCTGCAGAACATCGAGCGTCTCCGCTCGTACTTCCGCGTACGTCGGCAGGTTGGGTGAGCAGCCGACGAGCATCGCGGCAGTTAGACAGAGACTCGCTACAAGTACGCCGACTCTCATTCTTCTGCCCTCGACTCATTCAGAATTTGATTAACCGTATTCAAGACCGTTCCATTCACTTCTTCGTCATCGCTCATCAACCTGTTGTGGTGATCGACGCTTGCGGCGATTACGAAGGGCGCGCCAAGGGCGACGTTCAACGGATCGACACCTGGTAGTCCCGAAGCGACGATGTTGACGTCGCTTATCGACTCAGGTCGGGTACCGAAGCCGAATGGCCCCAGCTGCAGACCGGCGTAGTACCGATTGATGTCATCCGGGCCCTGAGCTGAGAAGTAAGCCGTATCCGCCGAGGGTGTGTAATCGTCTGCGGCTCCGACGGATGCGGCAAGGAAGCGGGCATTCACCGTCCCGCCATATGCTTCCGCCGCGCTGCCCACACCACCTCCGTATGAGTGTTCATAGCTCATCGTCCACAAGGAGGGATCCGCCGCCTGCACACCTTTCACGAATTGGGCGTACTCGGGTGCGCGGTCCTCGGCGTAGTGGTTCCACTGCGGACCACCCCCGGAAAGAATTTCATCGAGTTGCGGCATCGGGCCGGTCATCACAGTGAAGGCGACGACACTCTCACGGCCACCCCGTACCTGCCAATTCGCGAACCGTGTAATCGGTTCCTCGACGTAGAAAGAGTCGGCCGTCGTGTTCGTGCCCGGCACGACGAACAGCGCGGCCTTTGCCGTAGACGGGTCGCCCGACATCTCGATGAGGGAACCGTGGCTGGGATCCCACGCGTAGAGCAGCTTTCGTCCCGCGGCCACCGCCTGGAAGTATGCGATCTCGCGGTCTATCCGGTTCACGTTCGCGGACGGCACGACACGCGCCCGAGGTGCGCCGGCAGGACCGTGGAGACCGAGGGCGCGGTCGCGCTTCGCACGGAGGTCGGCCAGATGACCCGCCGCGCGAGCGCGGTTGGCGGCGACGCGGTCGGCGAGAGCGACGCCGTCGAGATTGCCGATGAGGGCGGGAACGCCCGCAACGAGTGCGGCGGCGGTGGTCGGGGACAGGCTCGCCCACCACGTCGCCACCGCGTCGGGCTGGCCGCGCCGGATGATGTCGGCCCACTGGGGGTTCTGGCGCAGCAGGCGCGCCGCATCCGCACCGTCTCGTCGAGCGAGTCGGTGGAGCAGGGGGAGAGCTGCTTCATCGAGGACGGACGTCGACGGGTTGGCGAGTACGGTCTCCTCGGCGGGGAGATCGCGAGCGAGTGTCCACGAGACGTCGGGGATCGCGCGGAGCGCCGCGGCGCACGCGCGAGCTGCGGCATCCCAGTCCTCGACGAGCGCGGCATACTCTCGACGGAACGCGAGCTCGCGGTCGCCGCGCTCGACATCGGCGAGACGGCGGCCAAGAGGGTCGCTTGCTTCGGGGAAGGCGAGGCTGGCGGTGGCCTCGTGCTCGCGAAGTCGTGCGATCAGGGCGTCACGTCGACGATCAGCTGCCTCGAGATCGTCAGCCAGGGTCTCGATCGCTGCACGGGCGTTGCGCAGGCCTGCATCGATCTCGGCGGAGGCAGGGCCGAGCTGGCGCAGGCTCTGTTGCAACTCGGAAGCCTCAGGGGCGTGGTAGACGCCGGGCAGCAATCCCCACGTGAAGAGCACGTGATCGGTTGCCAGACGCGTGGCAGAACTCGCGGTCTCGAGGGACGCCGCGAGTCGGCGGAGCTCTTCGGGGTCGGCCGGGCACGGAGGGATGTCGCTGAGTGAGAGAGTCATAGGGGCCACCGACCGAATCGTGACGGGTCGAACAGCGCGGCGTCTGCACCGGACCGGGTCGTCGTGGCCGCCATCTCGTCGTCGGCTGCCACGTAGGCGATGACGACCGCCCGGAGGGCCGCAAGCGCCGATCGGCCTCGCGACGCGATGCCCCGCGACAGGTCGACCCGGGCGCGGGCGACGTCGTCGAACGCCGCGCGCGCGGACGGCAGCCCGGACAGTGCGTCGGTCAGCGCGTCGACCGCTTCGCGCAGCGCCGCCGAACGATCCAGGGTGTCGTCGAGGGCGAGACGGACACGTTCGGCGATGCCGACAACCTCATCGGGCTGGACGGAAAACGACATGCGGGGATGCTAATGAATGCACCGCCAGGGTCGTTTTCACCCTGTGGATAAGGCTCTGAACTTCACCAGTGCATTCGCCTGCGGGTCGTCAGACGATCAGCGCCCGGCGGCGTACCCCTGGGCGCCTCGCGGATTCGCCGCGGCCCACAAAATGCCGTCGCCGTCCCGTCCGACGGCGGTGACTCGTCCGAGCGACCAGTCGCCCGTCCGACGCACACGGTGACCCCGCGCCTCGAGGGCGGCGAGCACATCGGCATCCATTCGGTCTTCGACGGTCACGCCCGCGGGGGTCCAAGTGCGCGGCCAGAAGGAGTCGATGAGCGCGGTCGTGTTGAGGGTGGGGGCGTCGATCGCCTGCTGGCCGGAGTATCCGCCGACCAGAATCCGCAGGATCACGGGCAGCTGCCATTGGTCCTGTTGGTCGCCGCCTGGCGAGCCCACCGCGACGACCTCGGAGCCGCGCGTGAGAAGCGTGGGCGTGAGCGTCGTGCGGGGGCGACGCCCGGGGAGGAGGGATGCCGGATGGCCGGGGACCAGCCACGTCGCCTGCAGCCGCGTGCCGAGGCAGAACCCGAGGGTGGGCACCGTCGGCGAGGATTGCAGCCATCCGCCGGACGGGGTGGCGGAGATGGCGTTTCCCCAGCGGTCGATCACATCGATGTGGCACGTGTCGCCGCGCGTCTGCCCCGACCGATCGACGGTGGGTTCACCGGTCGACCCGTCGGCGACGGCCGCGTCGGTGCGCAGCGGCGGGAGCTGCGGGGCGCGACCGTCCGGCGAGCCGGGGCGGAGTTCCGCCGACGCCGCGGGGCCGATGAGTGTCCGCCGCTGGGCGATGTAGTCATCGGCGAGCAGCGCGTCGGTCGAGACGGCCCCGTCGCCGTCGCCGAACCAGGCGTCGCGGTCGGCGTAGGCGAGCTTCTGCGCCTCGAGCAGCAGGTGTGCGCCCTCCGCGGTCGCGGGGTCGAGCTGCTCGTCGTCGGCGTTCTCGATCAGCCGCAGCGTCTGCAGCAACGCGGGCCCCTGCGACCAGGGGCCGGCCTTGAAGACGTCCCACCCGCGGAAGGTCACCGACTCGGCCGCTTCGTAGTCCGCGCGCCAGGATGCCAGGTCGTCCGCGGTCAGGATGCCGGCGTGGTCGCCGCCGTCGGCGTGCCGATGCGGCCGCCGGATGAACGCCGCGGCCTCGGGCAGCACCTCGGTCATCCACCGCGTCCGTGCCGCGTCGATCCGCGCCTCGCGGTCGGCGCCGCCCGCGCCGATCAGACCCTCGAGCACGTCGGCCCACTCGGGGTTGCGCACGAGAGTGTCGGGCGGGGGCGGCGAGCCGTCTGGCATCCATCGCTCCGCCGACGTCGGCCAGTGGCGCGCGAACAGGTCGGCGACCCGCGCGATCGTGGCGGCGGCCCCGGCGACGAGCGGATGACCGTCGCGGGCGTAGCCGATGGCGTAGGCGAGCACGTCGGCGAGGTCCCAGGTGCCGTGGTCGCGCAGGAGGAGCAACCAGGCATCGACCGCTCCGGGAATGGCGGCGGCCAGCCCTCCGGCGCCCGGCACGAGATCGAGACCACGCGAGAGGAAGTGCTCGATGGTCGCGCCCGCCGGCGCCGGTCCCTGGCCCATCACGACGACGGGTCGGGGCGCGCCGGCCGGTCGGATCAGCGCAACGAGATCGCCACCGGGTCCGTTCAGGTGCGGCTCGACCACGTGCAGCACGAACGCCCCCGCGACGGCGGCGTCGAACGCGTTGCCGCCGCGCTCGAGCACCGCCTGCGCGGTGGCGGTCGCCGTCCAGTGCGTGGAGGCGGCCATGCCGAACGTGCCCCGAAGGGTCGGCCGTGTCGTGAACTCTGCCGGCGGCGTGAAGCTCATCGCGAGAGCCGGGCGATCCACTCCTCGACCTCGTCGGCGGTGCGCGGGATCCCAGCCGACAGGTTGACCGGGCCGTCGGCCGTCATGACGATGTCGTCCTCGATACGTGCCCCGATGCCGCGGTACTCCTCGGGCACGGTGAGATCGTCGATCTGGAAGTAGAGCCCCGGCTCGATCGTGAAGACCATGCCCGGCTCGAGCAGGCCGTCGTAGTACATGTCGCGTCGCGCCTGCGCGCAGTCGTGCACGTCGATGCCGAGGTGGTGGCTGGTGCCGTGCACCATGTAGCGACGGTGCTGGCCGCCGGAATCGGCATGCAGCGCCTCTTCGGCGGTCACCGGGAGCAGACCCCACTCGGCGACGCGGGCGGCGATGACCTCCATCGCGGCCTCGTGCAGGCGCCGGAACGGCACGCCGACCTTCGCCGCGGCGAACGACGCGTCGGCGGCCTCGCGGACGGTCTCGTAGATGCGGCGCTGGATGTCGGTGAACGTTCCCGAGACGGGCAGGGTGCGGGTGATGTCGGCCGTGTAGAGGCTGTCGACTTCGACGCCGGCGTCGACGAGGATGAGGTCGCCCGGCTTGACCGCGCCGTCGTTGCGTGTCCAGTGCAGATAGCAGGCGTGCGGGCCGGAGGCGGCGATCGTGTCGTAGCCGACGCTGTTGCCGTCGGAACGGGCACGCTGATGGAACACGCCCTCGACGACGCGCTCGCCGCGCGGGTGCTCGATGATGCGGGGGAGCTCGGCGACGATGTCGTCGAAGCCGCGCCCCGTGACCTCGACGGCGAGGGCCAGCTCGGCGAGTTCGTACTCGTCTTTGACCAGTCGCAGTTCGGAGACGAAGCGGGTGAGCTCGTCGTCGTCGCCGACCGTGCGGTCGTCGTCGGCTGCGGCGAAGTCATCGAGATGGGCCGTCGCGATCGCCAGGTCGGCGGCGACACCGTCGAGTGCCGGGCGGGGGCCGATCCAGAACTCGCCGATCGTGGCATCCGAATAGAACTCGGCCGTCGTGCGGTCGGCGCGCTCGCGGAAGTAGAGCACGGCCTCGTGGCCCTCGTCGCGCGGTTCGAAGACGAGGACGGCATCGGGCTCGGCGTCACTGCCCCAGCCCGTCAGGTGCGAGAACGCGGAGTGCGCGCGGAAGGGGTAGTCGGTGTCGTTGCTGCGCTGCTTGAGCCCACCGGCCGGCACGACGACGCGCTGACCGGGGAAGGCCCGCGACACGCGTTCGCGGCGCCGTGCCGCCCACGCCGCCTGCTCGCGCGGCTCGGGGAGGGTCGCGGGGTGCTCGGCCCAGCCGGTCGAGATGGTGTCGAGGAAGCCGCGGGGGAACGGCGCCTTGCGGTTGCTGGGGGCGTCGAGCTCGGTCTGCTCGGCCTGGGGCTCGGCGGTTTGCGCGGTCGTGTCGCTGGTCGAGGGGGCATCCATCGTTCCAGTCTCGCACCGTCGGACGTCGCGCGCACGGTGGTGGGCGCGGTGCGGGGCGGCTGCGTCGGACGTCGCGCGCACGGCGGTGGGCGCGCCCGGCACTCGCACCCGACACACGAGCACACGGCGCGGGCGCCGTGCCCGGCCCAGGGGCGGGGTCAGCCGGCGGCGCGCTCGAGCTGCACGACGATCGGACGGTGATCGCTGCCCGAGCCGTCGAGCGAGCGCATCACGACCGAACCCGACACGGTCCAGTCGGGCGTCGCCATCACGTGGTCGATGGGGGCGCCGAGCATCGCCGGCGCGTCGGTCGGCCACGTGCCGACCCCGCCGTTGCCGCTCTCGGAGGCCGCGTCGTGGCAGCGTCCGAGGGTGCCGTCGTCGACGCCCATCCCGGTCATGTGATCGAGGGTCGCGTTGAAATCGCCGGCGAGGATGACGTTGTCGGTGGTGCACTGGTCGGCCAGCCACTGCAGATCGCTGCGCCACTCGGTCATGTAGCCCTGACGGGGTGCGACCGCGTGGGCTGCGACGATGATCGGCCCGTCGCCGGAGGTCGGCATGGCCACTGCGCTCGGCACGGTCGAGGTGTTGCTGGAGCCGTCGAGCGACGACTGGATGACGGAGTAGTCGCCGAGCTCCGGACGGATCAGCACGGTCGTGGAGGTGGCATCCCAGCCGGTGACGCCGTACTCGCCGTACTCCGCGTGATGCGCCCACATCGGCTGACCCATGTCGCGCATCATCTCGGCCACCTCGGCGCCGGTGTCGATCGTGGTCTCTGGGAGCGTCACCACGTCGGCCTGCATGCCGACCGCAAAACGGGCGATCGACTCGGCGGACGTGGCCGAACCCGCTGTGTTCCACGTCATGACGCGCAGACTCGTCGCGGTCTTCTCGGGAAGATCCTCGGATCCGAGCCCGCGCTGCGAGAGGACCGCGACGTTGATGCCGCCCGACACCCCCAGGATGAGGGCGAGCACCAGAGCCAACGCCCGCAGGGGCCGGATGAGGGCGAACAGCAGCATGAGCAGCGTCGACGCGAGCAGCACGGCCGCCAGCGGCGCGCGGAAGGAGATGACCTGCGCCACGGGAAACACTCGCTCGACGCCGAATGCCGAGGGCCACGTGAGCACCGCGGCGCCCGCCGCGACGGCGAGCGCGACGAGGGTACCGAGCAGTCGACGCACGCACCCGACCTTAGGTCAGACGTCTGTGAGATCGACGGACATCGACCGGATGCCGCCTGCATAGCCAACCGGGTGAGCGCCGTCCGGCCGGGGGACGGGAGCGCTACGCTCGACGGGTGCCGCACGTTCGTCGATTCACCGGGCCGAGCGACCTGCACCTGCACTCGTCGCACTCCGACGGGACGGAGCCGCCGGCCGAGGTGATGGCGGCGGCGCACCGGCACGGTCTGCACACCGCGGCGCTCACCGACCACGACACCACGTCGGGGTGGGCGGAGGCGGCGGAGGCGGCGACGTCACTGGGAATGACGTTCGTGCCGGGCATGGAGCTCTCGGCGCGGCACCGGTGGCGCAGCGTCCATCTGCTCGCCTACCTGGTCGACCCCGACCACGAGGGGCTGCGGGCGATGACCGATCGCATCCGCTCGTCGCGTCTGGACCGCGCGCAGATCATGGCGGAACGCATCTCGCACGACTACGACATCGCCTGGGACGACATCGTCGCTCAGACCACCGACGGCGCGACGGTCGGGCGCCCGCACATCGCCGACGCGCTCGTCGCGCGGGGGATCGTCGCCGACCGCACCGAGGCCTTCGCCGGCATCCTGCACCCGTCCGGCGATTATTACGTGGCGCTGTACGCGCCCGACCCCGTCACCGCGGTGGAGTTGGTGGTCGGCGCCGGCGGCGTGCCGATCGTGGCGCATCCCGCGGGTCGGGCGTTGCTGCCCGAGAGCGTGCTCGAGGCCATGCTGGCGGCCGGGCTCGCGGGCTTCGAGCTCGCTCACCGCGAGAACCTGCCGGAGCCGACCGCGCTGCTGGCCGAACTGGCTGCCGAGCGCGACCTCATCGTCACGGGATCCAGCGATTATCACGGCCTCGGCAAACCGAACGTGCCGGGGGAGAACACCACGACGGATGCCATGGTGGAGCGCATCTTCGCGCTCGGGCGTGGCACGGCGCCGGTCTTCCCGTAGCGGCGGTCGACCGATCCGCGCTGGTCGCCGGCGCAGGTGGATGCACAACGCAGGAGGCCGCGGCGGTCGGCGGCGGGTGACCGCGCAATTGTGCCGAAGGTGCTCGCGAACTCCTGCATCGTGTTCCCGCGGCCGGGACGAAGAAACGACGCCGACCCCCGCAGGGATCGGCGCCGTCTTAGCGTCTTCGTGTCAGGCCACGGGTGCCGTCGGCGTACCCGAGCTGCCGCTGCCGCGGCGACGACGGCGGCGACGCGGGGCCGCATTGCCGTCGTGGTGCTCCTTGCCGGCACCGTCGTGCGTGCCGGCGCCACCCTCGTCGCGCGGGGTGGCGTCACCGGCGGGTGCGGTGGACTCGGACGACGAGGAGCCGCCGCCGCGGCGGCGACGACGCGGGGCGCGGGTGCCCTCGGCATCCTGACCCTCGCTCTTCTTCTCGGCGCGGGGCGCGACGGCCTTCGGGGCGGTGACGAGACGGCCCTTGGTGCCCTCGGGGATGTTGAGGTCGGTGTAGAGGTGCGGGCTCGACGAGTAGGTCTCGGTGGGCTCGGGCTGGCCGAACTCGAGGGCGCGGTTGATGAGAGCCCACTTGTGCACGTCGTCCCAGTCGACGAAGGTGACGGCGATGCCGGTGCGGCCCGCGCGGCCGGTGCGTCCCGCGCGGTGCAGGTAGGTCTTCTCGTCGTCGGGGATCGTGTGGTTGATGACGTGCGTGACGTCGTTGACGTCGATGCCGCGGGCGGCGACGTCGGTGGCGATCAGCACGTCTTTCTTGCCGGCCTTGAACGCGGCCATCGAACGCTCGCGCGCCTCCTGGCTCATGTCGCCGTGGACGGCGGCGGCGTTGAAGCCACGGTCGCCGAGCTCGTCGACGAGCTTCTGCGCCGCACGCTTGGTGCGGGTGAAGATGACGGCCTTCTCGCGGCCCTCGGACTGCAGGATGCGGGCGATGACCTCGTCTTTGTCGAGCGAGTGCGCGCGGTAGACGAGGTGCTTGATGTTCGCCTGCGTCAGGCCCTCGTCGGGATCGTTGGCGCGCATGTGGATGGGGTTCGACATGAACCGGCGCGCAAGAGCGACGATCGGCCCGGGCATGGTGGCCGAGAACAGCTGCGTGTGCCGCACGGCGGGGACCTTCGAGAAGATCTTCTCGATGTCGGCGAGGAAGCCGAGGTCGAGCATCTTGTCGGCCTCGTCGAGCACGACCTCGGTCGCGTGCGACAGGTCGAGCAGACGCTGGTTGGCGAGGTCGATGAGGCGTCCCGGCGTTCCGACGACGATTTGCGCGCCGGCCTTGAGCTGGTCGATCTGGCCCTCGTACGCCTTGCCGCCGTAGATGGCGACGACGCTCGTGGACCGGTTCGAGGTGAGCATGTCCATGTCTTCGTAGACCTGGACGGCCAGCTCGCGCGTCGGAACGACGATGAGCGCCTTCACGCCGGGCTCGGGGTCGAGGCCGAGACGCTGGACGACCGGGATGCCGAAGCCGAAGGTCTTGCCGGTACCCGTCTTGGCCTGGCCGATGATGTCCTGGCCGGGAAGGCCGAGGGGGATCGTCTGCTCCTGGATGGGGAAGGCTTCGGTGATGCCCTTGGATGCCAGGGCATCGACGATGTCCTGGTCGATGCCGAGCTCGGCGAATGTCGTCATGAGCGTGCCTGTTCCGGCGGCGAGAGACCGCCTGGGGAGTCGAATCCACGCCCTCACTCGTCCACAGGCGCGGGGTCCCGATCCGTCGCCGGGACCTGTCCACTCTACCCGGCGTGTCTCGGAAGCCCCCGACGCCTAGGCTGTCGTACGTGTTCGCGTGGTTCCGTCGTCGTCAGCGCCCGGTGGGCCGCACGCTCCAATTGCGCTCGCGCGGTGACCTCGGCGAGGCGATGCGCGTCGATTTCGCCGAACTCGCCCCTGACGTCGAGACCTTCCTCGGTCAGGCGGCGTACCTGCAGCTGGGCTTCTTCGAGACGCTCAGCGAGCTGATCGCCCTCACACCCGAGCTCGCCGAGAAGGAGTCGCTGTCGCGCGCCGCCGGTGCGGCGCTCATCAAGCATCAGGAGCTCGTCGCGCTGATCCGCGATCGCGGTGCCGATCCGACACAGCTCATGCTCCCGTTCCGCGAGTCGCTCGACGCCTTCCGGCGCAACACCCACGGGGTGCGCCCGCAGGAGACGATGCTCACGGTGCACATCACGGCGGGCCTGCTCGACGACTTCTACCTCGCGCTGTCGTCGAGCTACGGTGACACCGGACGCCGTGTCGCGCGCATCCTGCAGGCCGACGACGACCGTCAGGCCATCGTCGACATCCTCGCGGCGGCCATCGACAGCGACGAGGAGTGGCGCTGGCTGCTCGCCCTGTGGGGTCGACGCCTGGTCGGCGACACGCTGCTGGTCGCCCGCACGGCCCTGCGCCACGGACACCTCGACCGCGCCGAAGAGGCGAAGGTCGAACCCGTGTTCAGCGAGCTGATGGGCGCGCACGCACGGCGCATGGATGCCATGGGGCTCGCGGCCTAGTCAGCAGCATCCGCCCGTGTGCCGAGTTCGTGGCATCCGGCCGGTGTGCGGAGTGAGCGGTATTCGGCCCGCGCCGAACTCAGAGCCATCCGGCCGGCGCCGGAGGCAGTGGCATCCGCCCGTGTGCCGAGTTCGTGGCATCCGGCCGGCGCCGGAGTGAGTGGCATCCGGCCCGCGCGCGGGGTCAGTGGGGCACGGCTCGCGGAGGACCGGTTGACGTCCGTAGCTGCGGACGCGGAGCGATCAGAAGCCGAGGCGTTTGCGATCGGCGGCGTCGCGGGCGAGGCGCGAGCGGGTGAGAAGCGGCACGAGCGTGAAGACCGTCGCGGCCGGAGCGAGCACCGCCACGAGCCACAGGATCGGCGCGTCGACACCGAAGCCCATCCAGGTGAGCGCCGTCCACACGACGGCCGCGGCCGCCGCGCCGGCGAGTGGCGCCAGCGCCGCTCCGCGCACCTCGCGGTGGGGCAGGGAGAAGTGCGCAGCGATACCGATGACGGCGCCGAGGATCAGGCCGAGCAGGATCTGCACGGTCGTGGGCTCAGGCGACGAAGCCGACGCGACGCGACTCTTCGGTGCCGAGCTCGACGAACGCGAGGTTGGCGGTCGGGACGAGGTAGGAGTTGCCCTTCACATCGGTGAAGGTGACGTGGCTGGCCGAGTTGTCGAGCGCCGTTGCGACGGCGGTCTTGACGGCGTCGGAGCTCTCGTTCGTCTCGAAGTTGAGTTCGCGGCCGGTGTTGGTGATGCCGATGCGGATCTCCACGATGCGTCCTTTCCCCGCGGGCCGCGGTCGGCCCGGCGCGTCCTTCGACTCTAGGGCAGGCGCGCGGCGCCCCGACCCGGCGAGGGCGGCGCTTCGCGGATGGCGAACGCTCCTCCCCAGCCGTTCGAGATCGCGGCTTTCGGAGGGGTGGGGAGGCGATGTCGGAGGTCCGGTTTAGCGTGGAGCCATGCAGAATCCGGATGCCATGACCGCCGAGGCGTCCCCCCTGCTCGGGGCCGCGCTCGACGGCGATCAGCAGGCGGTGGTCGCCTGGGCGGCAGAGGCGAGCGGCGTCGTCGTCGGTGCGCCGGGCTCCGGCAAGACCACGACCCTGCTGTCTCGGGTGAGGGAGCTCGTGGCATCCGGGGTCGACCCCGATCACGTCTTGGTGCTCACCCCTACGCGCCCGGCTGCGACGGCGTTGCGCGATCCGCTCGCCCTCGCCGTGGGGCGTGCGACCTCGGGTGCTCTCGCTCGCTCGGTCGCATCGTTCGCGTTCCAGCTCGTCCGCGGTGCAGAGGTGCGGCGCGGTGCCGAGCCCCCTCAGCTGCTCACCGGCGGCGACGAAGACCAGATCATCCGCGATCTGCTCGAGGGCGACGCCCTCGACGAGGTCGGCGGCGTCTCGCGCTGGCCCGAGTGGTTGAGTCCGGCCATCCGGGCGACGCGCGGCTTCCGCGGCGATCTTCGTGCGTTCCTCGCCGAGTGCACCGATCTCGGGGTGTCATCGGCGGATCTCGCCGACCTGGCGCAGCACCTCGACCTTCCTGTCTGGGCCTCGCTGGCGTCTTTCTCCGACGAGTACCGCGCGGTGCGTGCGGCCATGCGCGGCGCGCACCGCGACGCCGCCGATCTCGCCCGGGAGGCCGGAGCGGTGCTCGACGACGCACGAGCCGATCGAGACATGCTCGGCCGGTTCGCCGACCTGCGGTGCATCCTCGTCGACGACGCGCAGGAGTTGACCCCGGGCGGCATCGACCTTCTGGGGGCGTGTCGTGCGCTCGGCATCGGTGTGGTCGCCTTCGGAGACCCCGACGTGGGCTCGGGGGCGTTCCGCGGCGCGACGCCCGAGAACTTCGCTCGTCTGACGCGCGAGCTCGGCACGACGGTCGCGCTCGGAACGCCGCACCGGGGAACACCCGAGCAGGTCGACCTCGTGCGGCGAGTGGCCTCCCGTATCGGTGCCGCCGGCGTCGTGGCGCACCGTCGCGCCCCGGTCGGTGCGCCGGCGATGGGCTCGGTGCGCACCTACCTGCTCCGGTCACCCGCCGAAGAGGTCGACGCGATCTCGCGCCTGCTGCGCGAACGCCACGTGCTCGAGGGTGTGCCGTGGAGCTCGTGCGCAGTGATCGCGCACGACTCCCGACAGGTCGCCATGCTCGAGGCCGAGCTGGCGGCGCGCGAGGTCCCTGCTCGCGCCAGCGGACCCGGCCTGGCGCTGGGCGCGCAACGGCCCGTCCGAGACCTGGTGCGGCTGGTGGAGCTGGGCATGATCGACCCCGCCGAGTGGTCGCCCGACCTCGTCGTCGACGCACTGCTGGGGACCTTCGGAGGCCTCGACCCGATCGAGCTGCGCCGGCTGCGCACCGCCCTGCGACACGCGGAGGTGTCCGACGGCGGCATGCGCTCGGCGACGGAGCTCCTGGTGTCGGGTGTGCGGTTCCCCCTCGAACTCGCCGGGGTCGACAGTCGCGAGGCGCGGCGGGCGGTTCGGCTCGGCGAGACCCTCGCGGCCCTTCACGCGCAGGCGCGCTCGCGCGCCACCGCACATGAGATGTTGTGGACGGCGTGGGAACGCAGCTCCCTCGCCCGCACCTGGCGCGAAGCGTCGCGCGGGCACGGACCCCTCGCCGAGCAGGCGGATCGCGACCTGGATGCCGTCGTCGCGCTGTTCCAGGCGGCGAAGCGGTACACCGAGCGCGAGCCCGACGGCGAGGCGTCCACGTTCCTGCGCGCCGTCCTCGACAGCGACGTCGCCGAAGACCGCATCGAGCAGCCGGCCGTCGTCGACACGGTACGCGTCCTCACCCCGGCGGCCGCCGCCGGCACGGCATTCGACACCGTGATCATCGCGGGCGTGCAAGAGGGGGTCTGGCCGAACACGCGCCTGCGCGGCGGGTTGCTCGAGACCTGGCGCCTCGCCGACGTCGTGCAGAACCCCGACCTGCCGGCCGCGGGAATGCTCGACCGTCGGCGGGCGGCGATGCACGACGAGCTGCGGCTGTTCGTGCGTGCGCTGAGCCGCGCCGAGAACATGTTGATCGTCACCGCGGTCGACGACGACGACACCGGTCCGAGTGTGCTGTTCGAGATGCTCCCGACTCCGGAGCCCGCGGCACACATTCCCGAGCATCCGCTGTCGCTGCGAGGACTCGTCGCCCGGCACCGTCGCTCGCTGACCGCGCCGCGCGCGGCCGCCGCGGAACGCGCGCACGCGGCCGGCCAGCTCGCGCTGCTGGCCGCCGCCGGGGTCGCCGGTGCCGCGACCGAGCAGTGGTACGGCGTCGCACCCCCCACCTCGACGGCACCGCTGCGCGATCTCGAACGAGAAGACGTGCGGGTGTCGCCGTCGCGTCTTCACGCGCTCGAGGAGTGCGAGCTCGACTGGGTGATCGCCGACCTCGGGGGAGACCGCGGGGGAACGACGGCCGGCATCGGCACCATCATCCACGCCGCGCTCGAGACGGCGGCATCCGGCTCCGAAGACGATCTGTGGGCGGTCGTGGAGGAGCGCTGGGGCGAGCTCGTCTTCGACGCCGTGTGGCGCGACAAGGCGGAGCGCGCACGCGCGCGCGATCTCGTGCGACGGCTCGCTGCCTATCTGCGCCGGTTCGACGACGCGGGAGGCAGGCTCATCGGCGCGGAGCGGCACTTCGAGGTGCCGATCCCGCTGCCCGACGCCGGCTCGCACGGAGCCGTGCTCAGCGGAGACATCGACCGCGTCGAGGTCACGCCGTCGGGCGAGGTCGTGATCGTCGATCTCAAGACGGGGAAGAACGAACCCCAGACCGACCAGAAGGTCGCCGACAATCCGCAGCTCGCGGCCTATCAGCTCGCGTTCTCGTCGGGCGCCATCGAGCAGGTGGCGGGTTTGCCGTCGGGTGGCGCGAAGCTGCTCGTGCTGAGGCCGAGCGCGGCGAAGAAAGACTATGCCGAGCCCACGCAGAAGCCCTTCGACGACGCGCAACGGCAGGAGTTCATCGGCCGGGTGCAGCGCGCGGTGGGCGTCATGCGGGGCACCCGTTTCGCCGCACCCTACGAGGTGCACTGCCGCGACGAGTTCTCGTACGGTCTCTGCCGCATCCACACGGTGTCGGCGGTGAGCGCCTCGTGACCGGCGTGCTCTCGGCCGCGACCATCGCGGCCGCCCTCGGGCAGTTCCCGCCCACCGCCGAGCAGACGGCGGTCATCGAGGCGCCGCTCGCGCCCGCACTGGTGGTGGCGGGGGCCGGCAGCGGCAAGACCGAGACGATGGCCGGCCGTGTCGTGTGGCTCGTCGCGAACGCGCACGTGCGGCGCGACGAAGTGCTCGGCCTTACCTTCACGCGCAAGGCGGCCGGCGAGTTGGCCGAGCGCATCCAGAAGCGCCTGCAGCGGCTGTCGGAGTTCGAATCGCGAGGCCTGCTGCCCGTGCTGCCCGCGCTCCACGCCGCCGGAAGACTGGCGGTCTTCGCCGAGCTGGCATCGGTGGAGGGCACGCGCGGCGACGCCGCCCGACGAGAGGCGCTCGACGCTCTCGCCGCCGAAGCCGGCGTCACCGCGGAGCAGGCGTCCGAGGCTGATCAGCTGCTGCACCGCCCCACGGTGTCGACCTACAACAGCTTCGCCGATTCGATCGTGCGCGAGCACGGGCTGCGGATCGGTCGTGATGCCGAGTCCGCGGTGCTGTCGGAGTCCGCGGCGTGGCTGCTCATGCGGCGCGTGGTCTTCTCTTCCGACGACCCCCGTCTGGAAGAGCGGCAGGAGTCGCCGCGCACGCTCATCGATGCGGCGCTTCGCATCGCCCGCGATGGTGTCGACAACCTCGTCGACCTCGACCGGCTGGCCGCGTTCCCCGAGGAGTTCGGCCGCATCGTCGAACGCCCGTCGACGTCGGCGCGGGTCGACGTCTACAAAGAGGTCGGCGACGCGGCGGCGAAGGTATCGGCGCTGTCACTGCTCGCGAGCCTCGCGGCGGCCTACGACCGTGAGAAAGCACGGCTGGGCGTCATGGACTTCGCCGACCAGGTCGCCGGCGCGCTTCGCATCGCCCAGGAGCACCCGGCCGTCGTCGACGAACTGCGGGCGCGGTACCGCGTCGTGCTGCTCGACGAGTACCAAGACACCTCCGTCGTTCAGACCGACCTGCTGGCGACCCTCTTCGGCGGCACGGGGGTCATGGCCGTGGGCGACCCGCACCAGGCGATCTATGCCTGGCGCGGCGCGAGCGCGGGAAATCTCGGCGGGTTTCCCGCGGCATTCGCGCCCGACGGTGGATGCCAACACTTCTCGTTGCTGACCAGCTGGCGCAACAGTTCGCGCGTCCTGGATGCCGCGAACGCGGTGCTGGCGCCGCTCGCCGCCCGCGCGGCCGTCAGCGTCGAGGCGCTTCGCCCGCGACCGGGTGCGCCGGTCGGCGTCGTCGAGACGGTCTTCGAGAACGACCTCGACGCCGAGGCCGATCGCGTCGCGTCGTGGTTCGTGGGCGTGCGCGCCGCGCGGGCCGCCGAGGGTCGCGCGACGACCGGGGCGCTGCTGTTCCGCAGCAAGAAGCACATGGTGCGCTTCGGCGACGCGCTGGGACGACGCGGCATCCCTCACCGCATCCTCGGTCTCGGCGGACTGCTGACGACCCCTGAGGTGGTCGACGTGGTGTCGGCGCTGCGGGTCATCAGCGATCCCGAGGCCGGGTCCGCCCTCATCCGGCTGTTGTCGGGGCCGCGGTGGGCGATCGGACTCGCCGACCTTCGCGCGCTCGCGCAACTGGCTCGACGCCTCGCCACGCACGACGTCGCCCTGCAGCCCCTCGGTGCCGAGGTGGTGGATCGCTTGCGGTCGACACCGGGCGCCGATCGAGCATCGCTGGTCGACGCCCTCGATTTCGTCGCGCGTCAGACCGACGGTCACGGGTGGCTGACCGACTTCACGCCCGAGGGGCGGGCCCGACTGCGCGAAGCGGGGGCCGTGTTCGCGGGGCTGCGTCGCAGCGTCGGGGCGCCCATCCCCGAAGTGATCAGGCTCATCGAGGCGGAGCTGCGGCTCGACATCGAGCTCGCCGCGAACGAGTCCCGCGGGCCCGCCCGCATCGCCTCGGCACAGCTTCGCGCGTTCGTCGACGAAATCCGCGGCTTCCTCGCCGCCGACGAATCGGGATCGGTCAGCAGCCTGCTCGCGTGGCTCGACCACGCCGAACAGGCCGACGAGTTCGCGCCGCGCACGGAACCTCCCGAAGCCGACGTCGTGCAGCTGCTCACCATCCACGGATCGAAGGGCCTCGAATGGGATGCCGTGGCGGTGGTGCGACTGGTGACCGACGAGCTGCCGTCCCTGCCGCGCGACACGAAGGGCTGGCTGGGTTTCGGCATCCTGCCGTCGGAGTTCCGCGGGGACTCGGCCTGGCTGCCCGTTCTGGGGTGGCGGGGCGCCGAGACGCAGCAGGATCTGAAAGCGGCGATCGAGGCGTTCGTCGCCGACAACCGCGCGCGTCAACTCGACGAGGACCGTCGTCTGGCGTACGTGGCGTTCACCCGCGCCCGCGATCACCTGTTGCTGTCGGGTTCGAGCTGGTCGGGGACCAAGCGCCCGCGGCGGCCGAGCGTGTTCCTCGAAGAGGCCGCCGACGCCCTGCAGATCGACCTCGCGCTCGGCGAGCCCGGTGACGATCCCTACGACGGCGAGCGTCGGCTGCTGCACTGGCCGCTCGATCCGCTCGGTTCGCGCCGGCCGGCGATCATGGCGGCTGTCGCCGCAGCCGAGACGGCGCGCACCGACGACGAGGTACGCGCCGATCCCGACCTCGAGCTGCTGCTCGCCGAGCGCGCCGACCGATTGCGACCGTCGCACGCCCCGGCGCCGACGCGGATCCCGGCGTCGCGATTCAAGGATTTCGTCGCCGATTACGCTCGCGCGGTCGACGACCTGCGTCGGCCCATGCCCGAGCGGCCCTACCGGCAGACCAGGCTCGGCACGCTGTTCCACGCCTGGGTCGAACAGCGGTCGGGGCAGGTGGGTGCCGGTGTCGGCCTCGACGACGACGGCCTGTGGGATGACGACGAGTTCGGCGCCTCGGCCGCAGACGCGGCAGAGTTGCAACGCCTGCGGGAGTGCTTCGAGCGGTCCGAGTGGGCGAGTCTGCGGCCGCTCGAGGTCGAGACCGAGATCGACTTCGTGACAACACGGCTCGACGGGCGCGAGCACGTCGTCATCTGCAAGCTCGACGCCGTGTACCGCCGTGGCGATCGCTACGAGATCGTCGACTGGAAGACGGGTCGCCCGCCCGTGACCGAGGCCGACCGTCGGGCGCGCATGCTGCAGCTCGAGCTGTACCGCGAGGCGTATCACGCAAAGCACGGCGTCGACCTCGACCTGATCGACGTGGCGTTGTTCTACGTCGGAGACGAGCTCGTGCTGCGGGGCTGAGCCGCGCGCGGGTTGCCCGCGCCCTGCGTGTCGCCCGCGCACGGCGTGGCGTTTGGTGAGCGGCTCAGATGGTGTTGCCGGCGTACGGCGCGATGCGGCGCTGGCTGAGCGGTTCAGCCGGCGTCGCCTGTACGCGGCGCGCACCCAACGGGCGGCTCAGACGGTGCCGCCCGCGCGAGGCACGGCGCTCCGCCCGTTCAGCGGCTCAGGCGGTGTCGCCCGATACGCCCCACCGGCGGAGCGCGGCGCGACTCGCGCGGGCGGCGTCCTCTTCGTCGTCGATGACCGTCTCGTGCGAGCGATCGTCGTGTGAGCGATCGTCGTGCGAGCGATCGTCTCCCGAGCGGTGCTGGTCGACGCGCGACGAGTCGATCTCGTCGCCTGATCGCGCCTGCCGGCGGCTCCACGGGTTCTGCTCCGCGCTTGTGGGGGAAGCCCCGGGGGCACTCTCCGCCGAATCCGGCATCGACGACGGCGGAGCCGTCCACCCGTCCAGGTCCACCGGGGCGGTGGCGTCGTGGTCGACGTCGTCGGGTCGGGGGAGCTGGTCCACGTGGATGGCGCCGGTGTCGGCATCCGGATTCGTGCGCTCATCGAGCGCCGCAGCGAGCGCCTCTGCAGCCGCCGCGCGGTCGCGTTCGGCCGCGACGTACAGCGACAGCGCCTCGGGGTCGTACGCGTCGGTCTGCATCGACGTGTCGACACCACCGGGCGCGGTGACCGGCGGCACGCTCTCGACGAGGGCCATCGCGTCGTCGATGTCGCTGCGGGTGTCGGGCACGATGTGGTCGCCGCGCACACCGTCGGCGAGGGCGTCGAGCAGGGCCACCGCGTCGGCGACGACCTCGGCCTCGCCGGCGTCGTGACCGTGGACCAGCCACCGGGCGAACTCGAGCTCGGCGTACAGGCGTGCACGCTCGCGCAGGAGGGGATCGGGGGAGCGGTCGCCCGCCGCGGCGTACCCCTCGTGAACGTCGTCGGCCGCGGCCGGCGCGGAGGCCAGCCAGCGCAGATCGACGGCGGGGTCACCGACGCTCAGCCCCGACCAGTCGAGGATGCCGACGACATGCGGCACGCCGTCTTCATCGTCGACGAGCACGATCGACGAGCTGCTCGCGCCACCGAGGACCACCGCGGACTCGAAGCGCCAGAGGTCGTCGACATCGACGGCGCGCCGCCAGCGCAGCATGAGATCGTCGCTGACACGACCGGTCGCGTCGGCACGGTCGAGAAGGCGTCGAACGTCGTCGCGCACCTGCTCCGCCGTGCGCACGGGCAGCCCGTCGGTGCGCACGATGGATGCCGGGAGGCCGTGCACCGCCGCGAGCGCGCCGCCGATGGCGGAGGCGTACCCCGGTCCCTTCGGCAGGTGCGCCGGGTCGATGCGGTACCCGTCGAGGTGGTCGACCACCAGTACGCGCTGCGTGCCGGAGCCGCTCTCACCCAGAACCTCGGGGACGGCGAACGGCAGCAGCGCGCGCACGCCGGCGGTCAGGGCATGCAGCGCTCGAGACTCGGCGGCGAGGTCGTGAGCCCCCTCCTCGCCGGCGGGCATGCGCACGACGACCTCGCGGCCGTCGTCGGTGCGCGCGAGGGCCGAGTCGAACCGTCCGCCCGCGTTCTCGGTCAGCGCGCGAGCGCTGGTGAACACGGTGCCGGGCAGGGCCGTCGTCGCCGACGCGGCTAAAATGAGGGGCGAGCGTGCCATGCCCCCCAGGGTAGGCGGGCCCCTCGCCCCGCCCTCCACGCCACGCCCTTGAGCGGGGAGGTCGAGCGCAACCGCCCGCCCCGCCGACCCGTCAGAGAGGTGCTCGATGCCGCGTCCCGCGTCTTCGCCGTCCGCAGCGGACCCGGTCCTGCATTTCGACCGGTCGGGCGCAGAACGTGAGGACGACCGGCTGCTGGATCGCGTCCTGGCCGACCCGCGCACCCGGGTCGTCGCGGTGCGCCGCGACGCCACACCTCTCGCCGACGGGCACCTGCTGCTTCTCGGGGTCGATGAGCTCCGCGAGGCGGGGACCGTGGCGCCCGCTGGCGCCGACGAGCTCGGCGACGCTGGGGCCGCGGCGACCGTCGGCGCCGATGAACTCCGCGAGGCCGGGACCACGGCGACCGTCGGCGTCGGCCCCCATTCCGACGTGCGGGAATGGGCGTTCCTCGGACGCGACGGCGAGGGGGCGGCGATCGTGCTCGCCGTTCTCGCCGACGACGCTCCCGATGCCATCGTCGCGGATGCCACCTGGGCACCTCTGCGCGCCGCGGGCGGCGACCTCGTCGACGTGGAGGCGGAACTGCTCACCACCGCCGTCGCTCTGGCCGGGTGGCTGCGCGACGCGCCCTTCTGCCCGGCGTGCGGTGCGCGCACGCAGCTGCGCCACGCCGGATGGTCACGGCACTGTCCTGCGTGCGGACGCGAGCACTTCCCGCGCACCGATCCGGCGGTCATCGTGCTGGTCACCTCGGCGGAGTCCGACGACAGGATCCTGCTCGGCGCGAACGCGGCGTGGGCGGGCCAGCGGTACTCCTGCTTCGCCGGGTTCGCCGAAGCGGGGGAGTCGCTCGAAGACGCGGTCGTCCGCGAAGTCGAGGAGGAGGCGGGTGTGCGCCTGCGCGACATCGCGTACCGGGACTCGCAGGCGTGGCCGTATCCGCGTTCGCTCATGCTCGGTTTCCGGGCCAGGGTCGTGGCGGACGACGACGCCCGCCCGGACGGAGAGGAGATCGTCGAGGTGCGCTGGTTCACCCGTGACGAGATCGGTGCGGCCCTGCGGGGCGAGGCCGAGGTGCAGTTGCCGGGGGCGGCATCCATCGCCCGACGCCTCATCGACGAGTGGTATCGGGGTATCGCATGACGGGCCCGCTCGAGGGTCTCGACGACCATCAGCTCGAGGCGGCGCGCGCGTTGCGCGGTCCCGTGTGCGTGCTGGCGGGAGCAGGGACGGGCAAGACGCGCGTCATCACGCGCCGGATCGCCCACGGCGTCGACACGGGGGCCTACTCGCCGCAGCGCGTCATGGCGGTGACCTTCACCGCGAAGGCGGCGGGCGAGATGCGAGGCCGTCTGCGCGCCCTCGGGGTGTCGGGGGTGTCGGCACGGACCTTCCACGCGGCCGCGCTGGCGCAGGTCAACTACTTCTGGCCCACGCTCGCCGGCGATCAGGCCCCGTCGATCATCGACAATAAGGTGCGCATGCTCGCGCACGCGGCCGACGGCGTGGGACTCGCGCCCGACACCGCGACGTTGCGCGATGTCGCCGCCGCAATCGAGTGGCGCAAGGTGACGCTGCGCTCCATCGACCAGTACGCGGCGGACCGTCCCGAGGGGGTGGGGCGGCTGGGCGTGGATCAGGTGGTCGCACTGCAGCGCGCGTACGAAAAGCTCAAAGACGAGCGACGCCAGATGGACTTCGAAGACGTGCTGCTCACGTGCGCGGGCATGATCGAGGCCGAGCCGCGCGTCGCGGCGGCCGTGCGCGAGCAGTACCGACACTTCACCGTCGACGAATACCAAGACGTCTCGCCGCTACAGAACCGCGTGCTCGAGCTGTGGTTGGGCGACCGTCGCGACCTCTGCGTCGTGGGCGATGCGAGTCAGACGGTGTACTCGTTCACCGGGGCCGACGCTCGCTACCTGCTCGAGTTCGAGCGTACCCATGAAGACGCTCGCGTGGTGCGACTCGAACGCAACTACCGCTCCACGGCGCCCGTGCTCGCGGTAGCGAACGACCTCATGCGCGGCCGCGCCGGCGCTCTCGAGCTCGTCGCGGCCAGTAGCCTCGACACGCCCGTTCCCACCGTTCGGGCCTTCGACGACGACGAGGAGGAGGCGGCGGCCGTCGCTGGCTCCGTCGCCGACTCGCTGGCCCGGGGGATCGACCCGCACGACATCGCGGTGCTGTACCGCTCGCACGCGCAGTCTGCCGCGCTGCTCACGGCGCTGTCGGCCGTGGGCGTGGCCGCGTCGGTGCTCGGCGGGCGCAAGTTCTTCGACCTGCCCGAGGTGCGGCAGGCTCTCATGGCGCTCCGGGCCGCATCGGTGGCACCGATGGAGACCGGCTTCCTCGCCACGGTGCGCGATGTGCTGCGCGGGGTCGGCCTGACCGACGATCCGCCCGAGGCGGGCGGCGCCCTCCGCGAGGCGTGGGAGGCCCGGGCGGCTCTGCTGCGTCTCGCGGAGGAGGCACCGGCGGGCACCGACCTGCGCGCGTTCACGGACGACCTGCAGGCACGCGCCCGCGATCAGCACGAACCGACGACGCGCACGGTGACCCTGGCCACGCTGCACGCGGCGAAAGGTCTGGAGTGGGATCACGTGTACCTCGTGGGGGTGAGCGAGGGGCTGCTGCCCATCTCGTATGCCAAGACGTTTGAGGCGGTCGACGAGGAGCGTCGACTCGCGTACGTCGGTGTCACGCGGGCGGCGCGGACGCTCTCGGTGAGCTGGTCGCGGGGCCGCGGCCGAGCGGAACGCTCGCCATCGCGCTTCCTCCGAGAGATCGGCAGTGGCAGTCTTCGCTCGGCCGATGCGTCTCCCAGACCCGCCGGAACGAATCGGCGCGCAGGCGCAACGACCTCGTCGTCGCCGCGATCGGCGCGCTGAGGAGGAATCGGGCCGCGCGCCCGGCCTCGGCGGCGAGCGCGACGTCAACCGGGGGTCGGGGGCGTCCCAGCAGTTGTGCGGCGATCGTGGGCCAATGCGGATCGTCGAGACGGCGCGCCGCGTCGAGACACGCCAGGCAGGCCGTCCGGCCGGGCACGACGACAGGCCCGATCGTGGCGCTCCCACCGTCGAGGGTGAGAGGCACGTGTGTGACGTCGTCGCGGACGAGACCCGCCGCGCGCCGCGGGTCGACGCGGTGCGCGGCGAGCATCATCACACGCGTCCCGGTCGGGACACTCGCGCCTGCGGTACCCGCCCAGGGATAGACGCTCGCCCGTGCGGGCAGCGCGGCGAGCACGGCGCGGATGGCGCGCTCAGGGAGATCGTCGGCGACCTGCACGGCGATGGGCGGCTGCTGCTTCCTTCTCGCGAGGGCGGGAGCGATGGCGTCGAGCAGGGCGTCGCTCTCGCCCGCGGCCGCGCCGTGCACGCGGGCGAGAGCGCGCACTTCGGGGCGCGTCGTGCCGGTCACCAACGCGGCGACGACGACGTCGACCCACGGGGCCACGACGGGGGCGGATGCCACAGCGGGGGCGCCGAACTGCACGCGGCCGTCGTCGTGCCACAGCGGGGGAGCGGAGGGATCGAGTTTGATCATCGCCCGATCATGTCGGGCGCGCCGACACCGGATGCCACTGTCCCCAGCGCTGACACGGAATGCGCGGGTGGGGAGGAGCGGTCCATCACCCCGCACAGCCCCCGCGGCGCCGCTGCCCGCGCCTACGCCGTGACCCCGGGAGCCGTCCGAGGGCGCCATCCGAGCCCTCACCGCGACGCCGACGAGGAGCCGTCCGTCATCCGAACGCCCTCACGACAGAGCCGCCCGAGAACAGGAACGCGCCCGGGGTGATCACCACCCCGGGCGCGCATGCCGTGTATCAGACCGGTCGCTGATCGCCCGGCGCGGCGTCGTCGTCCGGCGTCTCGTCATCCGACGGACGGCCGGCGCCCGGTTCGACGGCATCCGCACCGCGCCCGCCCTGCGCTTCTTCGGCGAGCAGCTGCGCGAGCGCGTCGTCCATGGCATCCGCGGGGGCCGCCTCGCCACGGGACGCGGCGGTGAGGCGGGCGATCAGGGCGGCCGGGTCGTCGATGTCGTCGGCGGTGGGCATCAGGTCGGGGTAGTCCCACAACGCATCGCGCCCCTCGACGCCGACCGCGTCGGTCACCTGGCGCCAGAGGGCCGCTGCTTCGCGCATGCGGCGCGGACGCAGCTCCAACCCGACGAGCGAGCCGAGGGCCTGCTCGGCGGGCCCGCCGACGGCGCGACGGCGTCGCACGGCCTCGGCGATGCGGACGGCGGCCGGAAGACGCGAGGTCGCGTCTTCGGTGACGACGTCGACCCAGCCCTCGATCGTGGCGAGGAGGTTCTCGAGGCGGGTGAGGGCCGCCGTCTGCTCCTCGGAGCGCTCCGGCAGCAGCGCGCCGCTCTCGAGCGCGCCGCGCAGTTCTTCGGGCTGCGACGGGTCGAACCGCGACGCCAGGTCTTCGAGGGCGTCGGTGTCGACCCGGATGCCGTGGGCGAAGTCGCGCACCTGCGAGATGACGTGCAGGCGCAGCCAGCGCGCGTGACGGAACAAGCGCGCGTGCGCGAGCTCGCGCGTTGCGAGGTAGAGCGCCAGCTGGTCGTCGGGGATCTCGAGGTCGCGACCGAAGTCGGCGAAGTTCTGCGGCAGGATCGCCGCCTCGCCGTCGGGCATGACCGGGATGCCGACGTCTCCGCCGCCGACGACCTCGGTCGACAGTCGACCGACGACGTGCCCCAGCTGCGTGGCGAACAGCGACCCGCCCACCGTGCGCATGAGGCGACCGGCGCCGGCGATCATCTCCTGCATGTCGTCGGGGGCCTGCTGGCCGAGAGCCGCGGTGAGCGCGTCGGCGATGCTCGTGGCGACGGGCTCGGCGAGCTCCTGCCACACCGGCAGCGTCGCGCTCACCCAGGCGCCGCGCGTGACGGCGCGAGCCGGCCGCGGCAGGTCGGGGATGGTGGTGGCCTCGCCGAGCCACAGCCCCGCGAGGGTGAAGGCCTGGTCGAGATCGGTGCGCTGACCGGTGGTCACGCCCAATCCGTCCTGGTTGGCGATGTGCAGGGCCTGCCGTTCGGCCAGGCTCCAGTCGACGCCCTCCTGCGTGCCGGCGAAGGCGCCCTGCAGCTGGTTCATGACCTGCTGCAGCATCGCCGGATCGATCTGCATACCCGACAGGCGCGAGAGCTGCTCGGGGTCGATGCCGCTGGTGTCGCCCGACATCAGGCGGCGCATGAGTTCTTGGAACTCCTCCTCGGGGCTCCGGTCGTCGGGCCCGCGGTTCTCGTCTGCCATTACGGCCGCCTTTCAGCCAGGTCTGGGGGAACGAGTCCTACGCTAGTCGCACGCTTCCCCGCATCCACCGGCCCGGCCCCGTGCCGCTTACGCCGCGCGCGAACGACCCGGCAAAGGACTCCCCACCGTGACCCTGTTCGATGAGAACGTCTCCGTCGAGCCCGCTCCTCGCCAGCCGTGGCGCCGCAGCACGGTCGTCGGGGTGTGGTCGATCGCCCTCGCCGCCCTGATCCTGTTCGCCTTGACGTTCCTGCCGTCGGCGTACGTCATCCAGCAGCCGGGTCCGGTGTTCGACACCCTCGGCACCTCGACCAACGCCGACGGTGAAGAGGTCCCCCTCATCTCCGTCCCCGACGAGAAGGACTCCACCTCGACCGGCCAGCTCGATCTGCTGACGGTGCAGGTCAGCGGCAACCGCGAACGCACGCCCACCTGGCTCGAGCTCGCACTGGCGTGGTTCGACCGCTCGCGCGCCGTGGTGCCCATTGACCGCATCTTCCCGGCCGGGCAGAGCACCGAGCAGCGCAACAGTGAGAACGCCGCTCTCATGACCGACTCGCAGAACGAGGCCAGCGCCGCCGCGCTGCGCGAGCTCGGATACGACGTCCCGCAGCAGATCTCGGTCGCGACGGTCGACGACGCCGGTGCCTCCGCCGGTCTGCTGCAGCGGGGCGACATCATCACATCGGTCGACGGCGCGAACGTCACCAGCGTCGAATCCATCCGTTCCAAGGTCCAGGATGCCGCGGGGGCCCCGGTCACCGTCGGCTTCGAGCGCAGCGGCATCCCGGATTCCGTGCAGGTCACCCCGCGCGAGACCTCCTCCGACGGTCAGACGCAGTACCTGCTCGGCGTGGGCCTGGGCATCTCGTTCGACCTGCCCGTCGACGTGACAATCCAGCTGAACGACGTGGGCGGTCCGAGCGCCGGGATGATGTTCGCGCTGGGGATCATCGACAAGATGTCCCCGGGCGACCTCACCGGCGGCAACCACTTCGCCGGCACGGGCACGATCGACGCCGACGGCAACGTGGGTCCGATCGGCGGCATCCGTCAGAAGCTGTACGGTGCACGGGATGCCGGTGCGACCTACTTCCTGGCTCCCGAGGCGAACTGCAACGAGGTCGTGGGCCACGTGCCCGACGGTATCCGCGTCTTCTCGACGTCGACGCTCGAGCAGTCGCTGACAGTGCTCGAAACGGTGCGTGACGGGGGCGATCTCGACGCCCTGCCCACGTGTGGCTCGGGATCGTAGCATTCACGGCGAACCCCGAGAAGGGCGCGCCTAGGATGAAGGGGTGACCACGACCTCAGCGCCGAACCAGGCCACGCCCCCTAACCGCTCCCGACGGATCGTCTCCATCACTCTGGCGGTGATCGCAGCGCTCGTCGTGGCGTTCTTCGTCTTCGCCAACTTGTACTCCGACTGGCTGTGGTTCGCGCAGCTGGGCTTCACCGGTGTGCTGACCACCCAGTGGATCGGCCGCAGCGTGATGTTCGTCGTCGGGTTCCTGGCGATGGCGGTGCCGGTGTGGGGCGTCATCCAGCTCGCCTACCGCCTGCGCCCGGTGTACGCGCGTCTCAGCTCGCAGCTCGACCGCTATCAGGAGGTCGTCGAGCCCCTGCGGCGCCTGGCGATGTGGGGCATCCCGATCTTCTTCGGCTTCTTCGCCGGCTTCGCCGCCTCCGCGCAGTGGGAGACCACGTGGCTGTGGGTCAACGGCGTCGCCACCTCGGTGACCGACCCCCAGTTCGGTCTCGACACCGGCTTCTACCTGTTCGGCATGCCCTTCTACGCCGCCGCGCTGGGCTTCGCCTCCGCCGTGGTGCTGGTGTGCCTGTTGCTGACCGGCGTCGTGTCGTACCTCTACGGCTCCGTCCGAGTCGGACAGCGGGAGCTGCGCATCTCGAAGGCCGCGCGCATCCAGCTCGCGATCCTGGCGGGCATCTACCTGCTGCTGCAGGGCGCGAGCCTGTGGCTCGACCGCTTCCGCAGCCTCGTCGAGCCGTCGGAGCGCATCACCGGTCCGGGATACGTCGGCGCGAACGCCGTCATCCCCGGTCAGACGATCCTCGCGATCGCGGCGGTCATCGTCGCTCTGGCGTTCTTCGTCACCGCGTTCCTCGGCCGCTGGCGCTACCCCCTCATCGGAACCGCCTTGCTCGTCGTCTCGGCGATCGTGGTGGGCGCGGCGATCCCGTGGGCCGTGACCACCTTCCAGGTGCGCCCCAACCAGCTGCAGCTCGAGAGTCAGTACTTCGAGCGCAACCTCGAGGGCACGAAGGCCGCATACGGCATCGACAAGGTCGAGAAAGAGAACTTCCAGGCCACCACCGAGGCCGAGGCCGGTCAGCTGCGCAACGACGCCGAGTCCACCGCCCAGCTGCGCATCATGGACCCCGCGATCATCGGGCCCACCGTGCGACAGCTCGAGCAGTACCGCGCCTACTACCAGTTCACGAACCCCCTCGACGTCGACCGGTACACGATCAACGGACAGACGCAGGACACCGTCGTGTCGCTGCGCGAGCTCAACATGAGCCAGTTGGGCGATGCCGCGTCGTGGCAGAACACCACCCTCGTCTACACCCACGGGTACGGCATGGTGGCGGCCGCCGGCAACGAGCGCACCGCCGACGGCGACCCGGTCTTCCTCGAGCAGGCCATCCCCGGCACGGGCTTCCTCACCGACCTCAAGTACGAACCGCGCGTCTACTTCGGCGAGACGTCGCCGACGTACTCCATCGTCGGGGCGCCCGAGGGCACCGACCCGATCGAGCTCGACTACCCGTTGGGTGCCGACGGCGGCTCCGACACCCGCACGACGTTCTCGGGCGACGGCGGCCCCAGCGTGGGCAACGTCTTCAACCGCCTCATCTACGCGCTGAAGTTCCAGTCGGAGCAGATCCTCTTCTCCGACAGCGTCAACGCCGACTCGCAGATCCTGTACGAACGCAGCCCCAAGGACCGCGTGCAGAAGGTCGCCCCGTACCTGACGCTCGACAGCGACCCCTACCCGACGGTGGTCGACGGTCGCATCAAGTGGGTCATCGACGGCTACACCACGAGCGCGAACTACCCCTACTCCACGGGCGTCTCGCTTTCGCGTGCCATCGCCGACTCGAACAACCCGGCTCCCACCTACGCGCTGGATGACATCAACTACATCCGCAACTCGGTCAAGGCGACGGTCGACGCGTACGACGGCTCGGTCGACCTCTACGCGTGGGACGACGAAGATCCGCTGCTGCAGGCCTGGCAGAAGGTGTATCCGTCGTCGCTGCAGCCGTGGAGCGAGATGTCGGCCGACCTGATGAGCCACGTGCGCTACCCGACCGACCTCATGAAGGTGCAGCGCTCGATGCTGGGCGTCTACCATGTCGACGACCCGCGCTCGTTCTTCCAGCAGGACAACCGCTGGACCACCCCGAACGACCCGCAGGACCCGGCGACCTTCCAGCCCCCGTACTACCTGACGATGAAGATGCCGAGTCAGGACGACCCGACGTACTCGATGTTCACGAGCTTCATCCCGGCGTCGCAGGGCGGTCAGGCACGCAACGTGCTCACCGGCTACCTGGCGGTGGACTCGAACGCGGGCAATGAGAAGGGCACGAAGCGCGACGACTACGGCCGATTGCGCATGCTCGTGATCGACTCGGCGACGACGGTGCCCGGGCCCGGTCAGGTGCAGAACACCTTCGACTCCGACACCGCGGTCTCTTCGCAGATCAACATCCTGCAGCAGGGACAGTCGGAGGTGCTCAACGGCAACCTGCTGACCCTGCCGGTCGGCGGTGGTCTGCTGTACGTGCAGCCGGTGTTCGTGCAGTCGTCCGGTGACACCCAGCTGCCGCAGTTGCGGCGCGTGCTGGTGGCCTTCGGTAACGAGATCGCGTTCGAGAACACCCTCAGCGAAGCGCTCGACACGTTGTTCGGCGGTGATTCCGGTGCGAACACGGGCGACGAGACCGTCACGCCGAGCGACCAGGGCGAGGGCGGAAGCACCGATGGCGGCGGCACGGTCGCCCCGAGCGGTGACTACGCCGCGGCGCTGCAGGAAGCCGGTGACGCACTCACCGCCCGACAGGCGGCGCTGACCAGCGGCGACCTGGCGGCGTTCGCCCAACAGGACGCGCGCCTGACGGCGGCGGTCCAGCGTCTGCTGGCCCTGGAGGCTGAGGGCCAGGGCGGCGGGTCGACCGCGACCCCGGCCCCGACGCCCGAGGCCACGCCCGCGGGCTGACACCCTTCACCGACGCCGGCGCTCCGCTTCCGCGGGGCGCCGGCGTCGTCGTTGCGCGCGGCGGGTGCCGGTCCCTTCGACAGGCTCAGGGACCTGTGTTCGGGCCGCGGTCGAGGTGGCTGAGCCCGTGGAAGCCACCGGCGGCGTGGTGCCCGCGCGCGGCGGGTGCCGGTCCCTTCGACAGGCTCAGGGACCTGGGTTCGGGCCGCGGTGGAGGTGGCTGAGCCCGTCGAAGCCACCGGGGCCGGTGCAGGCGTGCACCCCGCGCCCCGCGCTACGCGCTGAGGAACCACCACCAGATCAGCAGCATCGTCGTTCCGAAGCCGGCGATCTGGTTCAGCCACAAGAAACGGTTCCAGCCCGCCGTGGCACGGTCCGAGTCGGCATCGGTCACGTTGCGGTACGGCCAGCAGACGACGAGATACGGCACGACCAGCACGGCGGCCAGCGGCCCCGGCCACGCGGTGAACAGCATCGCGACACCCGCCAGCGTGTAGGCGACGAGCGCGAAGCGCACGGTCCACCGCGCGCCTCGGGCGGTCGCGATCGACGAGATGTCGGCGGCGCGATCCGCTTCGACGTCTTGCACGGCGCCGAAGGCGTGCGAGGCGATGCCCCACAGCGCGAACGCGACGAAGACGAACACGAGCTGCGGCGTCCACGTGGCCCCGGCGAGCACGAGACCGTACACGGCGGGCGAGAAGAAGTGGATGCTGCTCGTCATCGAGTCGGCGAACGGCCGCTCCTTCAGTCGCAGCGGCGGAGCGGAGTAGAACACGACGAAGAACAGGCTCAGCGCCAGCACGAGCCACGACAGCGGCGACCCGACGATCACGAGGTACACCACGAAGGGCACGCACGTCAGCGCCGAGGCCCACAGCGTGATCGGGTGCATGCGCTTGTCGAGCACGGCGCCGTGCGTGCCGCCCTTACGCGGGTTGCGCAGGTCGCTCTCGTAGTCGAAGACGTCGTTCACGCCGTACATCGCGAGGTTGTACGGCACGAGGAAGAACAGGATGCCGACGATCAGCGTCGCGTCGATCTGCCGCGTGGTCAGCAGGTAGGCGGCGGCGAACGGGAACGCGGTGTTGATCCAGCTGACCGGCCGCGACGACACGAACAGCTCCCGCAGCACGCGTCCGGGGGTGAGGGCGGCGGGGGTGGTCATACGGTGTCCTTCAAGGGCCGGGGTGTGAGCAATGTGTACAGCGCGGGCAAGAGGAACGCGGCGCACAGGGGGTAGGCGAAGTCCTCGATCGGCGCGAGGCCGAGCTTGAGCCCGCTCAGGTGCTCCTGAGGGTACGAGAACAGATCGACGGCGATCATGATGTTGTCGAAGACGAGGGTGAGGCCCACCAGCACCAGGGCGGTGAGCCCCGAGGATGCCATGCGCTCGCGGAACCGCGGGCGCGTGAGCGTCGAGAGGGTGACGACGACGGTCAGCGCCACGAACGGCAGCACGATGAGCGGGTACGTCACGCGCCCCGCCCCTCGGAACCGGAACGCCGCGCGGCACGGGAGCCCGTGCGCCCCGCGGCATCCGAGGCAGACGGCCCCGCGTCAGCGGAGCCCGTGCGCCCCGCGGCGCCGGAGCCCGCGGCATCCGCGTTCCGGCTCCGCGCACGCGAACGCCGCTCGAACACCGCGAACATCACCACCGCCAGGTAGCTCAGGAACAGCAGGAAGAACACTTCCTCGAGCGGCAGGTGCGGGGCGAGCACGATGCCGACGAAGAGCGGACTCTCGCCCTTCACGAACACGCCCGTGACGATCCCGACGAGATCCCACGCGAGGAAGAACACCGTGCCCACCACGACGGTCAGCGCCGTGCGCCACGGAGCGACCCGCAGCGCGAGCGAGTATTTCCCGTCGATCAGCATCATGCCGACCATCGAGAACAGGATCGCGCCCAGGTAGAGCCCGGGCACCTCAGACCGCCGCGCGTGCGGGCTCCGCCAGGGGGCCGGCGGTGGTGTCGCCGGTCAGGCGCTTCACGACGAGCTCCGCCGAGATGAGGCACATCGGCAGGCCGATGCCCGGCAGCACCGACGTGCCCGCGTAGTAGAGGTTCTTGACCTTGCGCGACCGGTTCTTGGGGCGGAAGATCGCGCTCTGGGTGAGCGTGTGCGCGAGCCCGAGCGAGTTGCCGTGCCACGCGTGCAGGTCTTCCTTGAAGTCCTCCGGGGCGATGGTCTTGCGCACGACGATGCGTTCGGCGAGATCCGGGATGCCGGTCCACTCGGCGATCTGCGCGATCACCCGGTCGGCCGCCTTCTCGATGCGGTCGTCGCCGGCACCCGACACTCCGCCTCGACCGCTGTCGGGGTCGGCGGGCACGGGGACGAGCACGAAGAGGTTCTCGTGGCCCGCGGGGGCGACGGAGTCGTCGGACGCGCTCGGGCGGCAGATGTAGATCGATGCGGGGTCGGGGATCTTCTTGTTCTCGCCGAAGATCGCATCGAAGTTCGTGTGCCAGTCGTCGGTGAACAGCAGCGTGTGGTGGGTGAGTTGCGGCAGCTCGCCCTTCACACCGAGCAGCAGCAGCAGGGCGCCGGGGCTCGGCACCTTGTCCTTCCACCACTTCTCGGGGTACTGACGGTCCTTCGCCTCGAGCAGCTCGTTCTCGGTGTGGTGCAGGTCGGCGCCCGACACCACGGCATCCGCCGAGATCACCCGTCCGTCGGCCAGGCGCACGCCGCGCGCGACACCCGCCTCGGTGATGATGGCGTCCACGGGCGACGAGGTCTCGATCTGCACGCCGCGCTCGCGCGCGAGCTTCTCGATCGCCGTGATGATCTCGGTCATGCCGCCCTTGGGGTACAGCACGCCGTCGCCGAGGTCGAGGTGACTCATGAGGTGGTAGAGGCTCGGCACCTCGAAGGGGGAGCCGCCGAGGAACACCGCGGGGTACGCGAGGATCTGCTGCAGACGGGTGTTCTTGAAGTCGGTGGTGACGCGGTTCCAGAGGGTTCGCGTCAGCAGCGGGATGAGCGTGGGCAGGCGCTTCACGAGCGCGGGATCGCGAAGCCCCTTGCTGGAGGAGTACGGGTCGTACAAGAACTTCGAGGTCGACAGCTCGTAGGCGTCTTTCGCCGAGTCGAGGTAGGCGTCGATGTTGTCGCCCGAGCCGGGCTCGTGCTCCTCGAACAGTGCGCGCACGGCCTCGCGGCCCGAGACGATGTCGATGGGCTCGCCCTTTCCGGGAGGGCCGTACACACGGTACGCCGGGTCGAGGCGCACGAGGTCGAGCTGCTCGGCGGCGCTGGTGCCCAGCAGCCGGAAGAAGTGGTCGAACACCTCGGGCATGAGGTACCAGCTGGGCCCGGTGTCGAAGCGGAATCCGTCGCTCTCCCACGACCCGGCGCGTCCGCCCAGGGCGTCGCGGGCTTCGAAGAGGTGGACGTCGTGTCCGCGATCGGCGAGCAGTGCGGCAGTGCCGAGACCGGCGATTCCGCCTCCGACGACGACGATGCGCTGGGCGCTCATGAGCGGGAACCTTTCGGTGGACGCCCGAGGAGGGCGCGGGCGGCGAGGGTGGCTTTGACACCGTCGGGAACCCGCACGCGCGGAGCGCCGGCGGGGGAGGAGCGGAGCCTACGCGACAGTTCGGCGAACAGGTCGTGCGCCGTGGTGACCGCGGCGCGGCAGTCGGGCGGCAGGTGCGGGATGACGGATGCCGCGGCGGCGAGGTCGGCATCGATCCGGTCGAGCACCTCGGTGCGGCGGTCGTCGTCGGCGGCGCCGTCGAGGTAGTCGCGGCCGAGACGGTCGGCGTCGTCGGCGAGGTCGCGGAGGAAGTTGACGTCTTGGAACGCCGCCCCCAGTCGCCGCGCCCCGTCGACCAGATCGGCGGCGGGGCGGGCCGGGGCCGAGAGTCCTGCGTTGAGGAACACCTGCAGGCACATCAGCCCGACGACCTCGGCCGAGCCGTAGACGTACGCGTCGTGCGACAGGTCGTCGTGGGCGGCGGTGTCGATGTCGGTGCGCATCGAAGCGAAGAACGGGGCGATGAGGTCGGCGCCGATGCCGCACTCGCGGGCGGTCCGCGCGAAGGCGTGCACGACGAGGTTGGCGCTGAAGCCGGTGGCGATGGCATCCATCACCTCGGCCTCGAGGGCGTCGAGGACCGCGCGTTCCTTCTCGGGGGTGAGCCCCGCGTCGTGGGCGGGACCGTCGACGATCTCGTCGGCCACGCGTACGAGCGCATAGATGTTTCGCACGTGCGGACGCGGCCGCGCGCCGAGCAGTCGCGTGGCGACGCCGAACGAGGTGGAGTAGCGGTTGATGACGGCCGCGGCGACGTCATCGGCTGTCTGCGAATAGAGTTCGAGTCCCGTGTGGGCGGTGGTCACGGAACGCGCTCCGCCACCGTGTCGACGAGCTCGAGCAGCATCGCCTTGCAGGCCGATGGCAGCATCGCGCCATCGACGATCATCGTCGCCTCTTCGAGCGTCTCGTACACCATGCGCTCGAGAGCTTTACGGGCACCGGATGCCGAGAGTGCGGCTTGCGCGGCGCGGATGGC
This sequence comes from Microbacterium enclense, assembly GCF_001456955.1. Taxonomy (GTDB): domain Bacteria; phylum Actinomycetota; class Actinomycetes; order Actinomycetales; family Microbacteriaceae; genus Microbacterium; species Microbacterium enclense. The sequence goes on from NZ_KQ758468.1 coordinate 139,825, forward strand.
GACAGGGCCGGTGTGCGCCTGGGCGAGGGCGACGCTCACCTCGGGCCAGTCCGCGGTCTCGCGAGCCAGGGAGATGAGGTGCGTCTTCTTCGCCTCGCGAAGGTCGCATCCCTCTTCTTTGCCCGACACGGCGGTCGTGGCGAACGCGCCGATGAGGTCGTCGATGAGCTGGTAGGCGAGGCCGAGGCGTTCGCCGAAGCGCTCCAGCGCGTGCATCGCGGCCTCGCTCGCGCCGGCCATGACGGCCCCTGCCTGGAGCGGTGCCGAGAACGAGTAGACGGCGGTCTTGTCGCGCGTCGCCTTGAGCACGGTCATCACGTCGACGTCGCCGGCCGAGACGGCGTTCTCGACGTCGGCCAACTCGCCCGCGGCCGAGACGATCACGGCGTCCTCGACGAGTCGCATGAGCTCGGCGCGCATCGCGGCGGGCACGTCGGCGAGGGCGACGAGGCGTCCGGCTTCGTGCAGCAGCATGTCGCCGGCGAGGATCCCAGCGGCGTTGCCGAGCAGGGCGGCACCGTCTTCATCGGCGCCCTTCTCGAGACCACGCTGGCGGAACTCGCCGCCGATGTTCGGGATGCCACGGCGCTCGAGGTCGTGGTCGATGACGTCGTCGTGCACGACGAACGCGGTGTGCAGCAGCTCGAAGGCCGCCGCGACCTGCCAGAGGGCGGACAGCTCGACGCCGTCGCCGTCGAGGGTGTCGTACGCCGCGGCCACGAGCAGCGGGCGAAAGCGCTTGCCCCCGGTGGTCGCGCGGCGGATGGCGGATGCCAGGGCGCGGGCGCCTTCGCCGAGCGGTACGACGCGGTACTCCAGGCGTTCGAGGGCCGTCTCGATCGCGTCTTCGATCTCTTGCCGGGCGGTGGGCGCGGACGGGACGGCGACGATCACGATGCTCTCCTCACGGCGGGTGGGGCCTCGAACAGGTGAAGCTGTTGCGCCTGCAGCACGAGCCACGGGCTGAACGCCCACGGGGTGGCGGCGAGCGAGGCGGCGAGGTCGAGCGGGTCGACCCAGCGGTACTCGGCGACCTCGTCGGGGTTGGGCTGCGGCTCGTCGTCGGTGCGGGCGACGTAGACGGGGCAGATCTCGTGCTCGACGATGCCGCTGGCATCCACCGCGCGGTAGCGGAAGAGGGGGAGGGCGAGCTCGAGGTCGCGCACGCGCAGGCCCACCTCGAACTCGGCGCGGCGGTGCACGGCGGCCAGCACGGGCTCGGCGGGGGCGGGGTGTCCGCAGAACGAGTTGGTCCAGACGCCGGGCCAGGTTTTCTTGTGCAACGCGCGGCGCGTGACGAGCACCTGCCCGGCGCTGTTCACGACGTGACACGAGAAGGCGAGGTGCAGCTGGGTCTCGGTGCCGTGCACACTCGCCTTGGGCGCGGTGCCGATTTCGTTTCCGAAGTCGTCCAGGAGGACGACATACTCGGTCTCGCTCATCGTGCCTCCTGTTTGCTAGTTTAGCTAGCGATGTGAGCCTGACTATACCCAGGCGGAAAGAGGGTGTCCACCGTGGCAGACCCCGTATCGACGTTTGATAGGCGTGCCGCCGTGACCCAGTCGCTGCGCGCCGTGCAGACGTTGAGCGACGCCCTCGATCGCATGCACAGCGGCATGAAGGGCGACATGGACATGAACGCCAGCGACCTCGCCACACTGCGCATGCTGACGATCCGCGAACACCGCGGCCAGATGGTGAGTCCGCACGACGTCGCCACTCATCTGCGCATCTCGACCGCGTCGACGACGAAGCTCATCGACCGCCTCGTCGCGTCGGGTCACCTCGAGCGTCGTCCGCATCCCTCCGACGGCCGGGCACGCGTGGTGGTGCTCACCGACAAGTCGCGCCGCGAGTTCTTCCGGCACTTCGGCGTGCACCTCAGCGCGATGCGCGAGATCGCAGACCGTTTCGACGACGCGGAGCTCGAGACCGTGACGCGCTTCATGGACGAGCTTACCGAGGCCATCACGACCGAAGATTGACCGCGCCGCCTCCCGCGCAGAGGACCCTGAGTCTGTCGAGGGGTCCGGTCCCCGCTCTCTCCCGCGCCAGCCGAGGCCCCTGAGTCTGCCGAAGGGCCCGCCCCTCACTCTCGCCCGCGCCAGCCGAGGCCCCTGAGCCTGTCGAAGGGTCCGGCACCGACCATCCGCCGCCAGTCACCCCCGCCGAATCACCGCGTGCGCGCCACCCGCACCCCGACGTCGTCGAACGCATCTCGCGGCCGCCCGCCGCGCCGCGCCGTCGCCCGCACCAGAGCCGGTGCGTCCGACCAACCGCCGCCGCGGAAGACGCGCGCGTCGCCGTCACTGTCGGCATCGAAAGGGTCCATGCACCACTCCCAAACGTTGCCGAGGGTGTCGAACAGTCCGTGCAGGTTGGGCAGGCGTGCGCCGACGTCGGACGGGTGACCGACGCCGTCGGCGGCCGTCCATGCGACCTCGCGCACCGGCCCGTACGCCGACGAGACCGAGCCCGCGCGGCACGCGTACTCCCACTCGTCTTCGGTGGGGAGGCGGAAGCCGTCGGCCTCGGCATCCCCCTCGACGACTTCTCCGTCGAACGAGTACACCGGATCGAGTCCCTCCCATTCGCTGAGCGCGTTGCACAGGCGGATGGCGCGCAGCCAGCTGATCTGCGTCGCCGGGCGACGGGGATGACGCGACGGGATGCCGAGCAGTTCGGCGAGCTGTTCCTCGGTGATGGGGTACACGCCGATCTCGAACGCGTCGACGACGATCTCTCGCCGCTCCGCGCCTCGCAGATCGCCGCGCATCACGCGGCCGGCGGGGATGGATGCCATCTCAACGTCACTCAACGGTGGTCACCACTCATCTGTCAGGGAGCTCCGGGCGCGGCGATGGGCCGCGCGAAGACTCGATGATCCAGAGTGACGGACATCGGCGGCTTATGCGCCCGGGGTGACAACGGTGACGATTCGTGCCTCGTCGTACGGTCCGTGACGGTGCACGACCGCTGCGCCGAATGACGTGTCGACTGTCGAGCGCTGCAGGGTCAGCCGACGAGATCGGCGTGCTCGTGGCGCGCCGAGCAGTAGGGCCGCGCGCCTCGCCACACGGCGCGACTGGACCGGACGGTCGACCCGCACGTCTGGCACCGGGCGGTCGGCCGGCCGTAGAGGAAAGAGCTGACGCTGCCTCGAACGCGCTTCGGCATGGTCTTCATGGGGTTCCCCTGCTTCCTCGTCCGGCCCCGGACCCTCCGGATGCGATCGGCTCGGTTCCCGACCATACGTGTCCCCCGGGTGGGGGACACCGTGCTTCAGGGAGTCCTCGCGGGATCTTGCGTTTCGGGTCGTTGTCTTCGCATTCACTTGCCGGGAACTTGCAGACGAGACGAGCGACGGGACGGTCGGGGGTGCGTCCCCGCCACACGCAGCGACCACAGTGCGCCGCGTCGCGCGCGAACCGCGAGGGCCGCGATGAACGCGGGACTGGAGAAGAGTCAGATCGCGAAGTCGGCGTGCTCGTGCGCCGCGGAGCAGTAGGGACGGGCGCCGCGCCACACAGCGCGGCTGGGACGGACGGCCGTTCCGCACGTCTCGCAGCGGACGACGGCGCGGCCGTAGAAGAAGGTGTTCACGCCGTTTCGAATACGGGCCGGCAAGATCCTCATGGTGCTCCCCACAGACAGAGCCCGGTTGCTCGTGACCCCCGGATCGAGCGGGCTTGATGTCCGACCTTACGTGTCCCCCACATGGGGGACAAGCGACTTGCCGTTTATTGGGGTGATCTTGAGATTCCAGGGTTCGACGAAGGGGTACCCGCGGTTGCGGAGTTCAGGAGAGGTCCACCATCCACAGGTCGCTGTCACCGGTGATGAAGAGACGTTTCTCGTCGGCGTCGAAGGTGCAGTTGCTGACGACGTGCGGGGTGGGGATGACTCCGAGTCGCCGCCCGTGGTCGTCGACGATGACGACACCTGCTTCGCTCGAGATCCACAGCCAGTCGCGGCTGTCGACGACGAAGCCGTCGGGGATGCCGGCATCCACCGTGGCGAAGGTTCGCGGGGCCCCGAGCGCGTGGCCGTCCCAGGGGCAGGCGACGACGCGGGGGAGCCCGTCGGCGTTCGATTCGGCGACGTACAGCGTCTTCTCGTCGCGGCTGAAGGCGAGGCCGTTCGGCTGGTCGAGGTCGATCATGCGCCGCAGGCCCTCGCCGTCGCGCCAGCGGTACACGCTCTGGTGGGGGAGTGCGGGCTCGGCCGGGTAGCCCTCGCGCGGGTCGGAGATGCCGTATGTGGGGTCTGTGAACCAGATCGCCCCATCGGATGCAACGACGAGGTCGTTCGGCGAGTTCAGCGGTTCGCTCTCATAGGCGTCGACGAGAAGTTCGGTGCCGTCGGCGTCGGTACGGCTGATGCCGCGGCGCCCGTGCTCGGCTTGCACGAGGCGGCCGTCGGCATCCATCGCGTTGCCGTTCGCGAAGTTCGATCTGTCACGCACGGTGACGATGCTGCCGTCCTCACGCCAGGCGAGCGTGCGGCGTCCGATGACGTCGCTGAAGATGAGCGACCGCTCTTCGGGCCACCAAACGGGTCCCTCCGCCCATGTGGCGTCGGCGTAGAGCGAGAGCAACCGCGACATCGGGGGAAGAACCGCAGCGAGGCGCTCGTCCCACACGCGAGGCGGTGACACCTCGACGACCTCGGGGGAGCGGGGGGTCTGAAGGATCTGGCCGTCGAGAGGGAGGGGCATGTCTCCAGTCAAACGGCTCGGTATGTCGGCGCCGAGCGGGTTGACGCCTTCATCCGAAGGGGTGGGATGTGGGCGCGCCGGGGGAGGAGGCGAACTGGATGAGCATCTGCCAGCACGGTTCGTCGCCCACCGTCCCCGAAAGGTGGCCGTGCTCGCCGTCGATCTCGTCAGTCTCGGTGTCTTGGCCGAAATGGATGTCTCCGGGCCCCATCTCGACGCGTGAGCCGTCTTGCGTCTGAAGAAACCATCGTCCGCGGAGGGGGATGACCCATTGCGGATGCGGAGACGGATGCCAATCGCCCACCCAGTCGACGGGGAGGACGGCGAAAAGCACCGCCGCGACCTCGCCCGGGAATGGGCGCATCCATTGCGGATCGGCGCCGCCGCCGACGCTCTGCAAGCCGAAGCCGCGCATGACGGATTCGTCGAGACGGCTCTTTCCGTCTAGCCCCGTCCACATGTGGACGAAGGGCAGAGTCGGCGCATTCTCGGCGTCTTTTCCGTCACTGCGAACGGGGGTGGTCGTTGTGGTGTGCATGCGTCGAGTCAACAGACGCATGCCGAGCAGGAGCCGAGGCTTGACGTGGCGGTGACGACGACGACGAAGGGCGCCGCCGACTTTGGTCGGCGACGCCCTTCGTGACGCGGTGCGTCAGGCCTTGCTGCGGTTGCGGCGTGCCGTGGCGACGACGGCGACGGTCGCGCCGGCGAGCACGAGGGCGCCACCGCCGACCCAGAAGCCGAGGAGCGAGTTCGCGTCCATACCGGTGGCGGGCAGCGAGCCGCTCGCGTCGGTGGTGCCGCCGGCGCTCGTTCCGCCAGTGCTCGTGCCGCTACCGACGACGGTGGTCGAGGTGCCGGGAGTTCCGTCGGCCAAGGTGCCCGAGGCGGTGAGGAGGTATGTTCCGACCTGCGGATCGGGGAGGGTGATGACGGCGGTCGCGGCACCGGTCGCGTCAGCGAACTTCGTCACCGACGCCGAGGTGACGGGGAGGCCCGCGGTCGCGATGTTCGAGCCGGTCACGCCGACACCGATCAGGGTGAAGTCGACGGGGCTACCCGGCGCGTAGCCGCCGAAGCCCTGCGGGCCGTCTTCTGTGATCTCACGGGACTGCGTGCCGGGGCTTGTCGGGACGTACTCCTGAGGATCTGCCTGCGCAGCGAGCGGCGCCGCGAGAAGCAGCGCGCCGGCGAGGACGGCGGAGGCGCCGACCTTTGCAAAGTTGAGCTTCATGAATGCCTGCTTTCGAATCCGGGCTACCGGTGGGAGGTGGTCCGCGCTCGTGCTATCCCGGCGGTGATGTAAGGGGAGGACAACGCTGAAGCGGGTGCTACTAAGACAATCTGAGTATCGCCTAGGTGCATTCCTTACGCAAACCGGAAAGGGTTTCTGGGACGTTAAATATCGCCATACGGCCCATTTCTTCGGTCCGAGACCCGAGCGCGCGTTCACTGCAGGCCGGCACGTGCGTTCAGTACGCAACTCGCCTGCACCGTCGGCCGGAGGGAAGCGTCCGCCGTCGGGGTGACGAGGGCCTCGGCGTCCCTCGCGGAGGAGCGGGAGGCGACCGTGACGGTGATGGTCGTCGACGATTGTGCCGGCAGCACGGGACCGAAGGTGAGCACCTGACGCCCCTCGAGGGTCGCCTGCGTGTAGCCGTTGCCGCTGGTGGTCGTCGCCGACACCAGATCCCACCCCTCGGGCATGTAGATGTTGCCGACGACCGTCGCGGCACCCGGCGCCGTGCCGTAGACGCCGTTGCCGGTCACGTAAGTCGGCAGGGTCGTCGCGGCATCCTGGGCGGCGGTATTGGTCAGCTCCACCGTCAGCGAGAGTTCCCGGTCGTCGCTGCCGCAGGATCCCCAGTCGAGGGTGACCGTCGGTTCCACGTAATAGCTCATCTTCGACCCCGTGCCGTCGTTCAGGTACACGCCGAATCGCGCGGTGTGCTCGTCGGTCACGGGAAGTCGCCCCGCCATCACGGTGTCGTCGAGGAGGGCCTGTTCGCTCTCGTCGGCCGACCATGCGAGAATCCGTCGTTCCTCGGTCGCGCGAGCAAGGGCCGCGAGCAGACCGGGAGTGGAGCCCCGTCCCTCCATCAGCGCTTCGAAGACGGCTCCGGTGGCCCCCGCGAAGTATGCGTTCTGGGCCGCGGGGTCGGGGAAGCGCTCGTAGACGGCGCTCAGGAGCAGCGGTACGGCGTTGTCGGATGCCAAGGATTCGCCGTCCGGGAGGGCGACGGGCCCGGTGGCCGCCAGCAGGTACGACAGCGCCACCGGGTCGACCGCGATGACCCCGTCGACCATCGCGCCGGTCTGTGCGCGGTACATCTCCTGGGCGAGGGGGCCGTCGACCGTGAAGTCGGGAATCTCTGTCAGATTGTGGACGAACTGCGCGGGTCTGGTCCCGTAGATCTCGGTGATCTCGGAAGGCAGGGCGACGACGGGTTGCGTCAGACCGCGCGAGAGCTCCGTGGCGGACCGCGTCGCCGACAGGGACACCGCGCCTCCCTCCGCGCGGAGCAGAATCGTGGTGCCGGAGATGCCGCCCAGCGAGCGCCATTCGGCGTTGTTCTGAACGAGGAGCAGGTAGGTGCGCGGGCCGTTCTCGCCCAGCATCGTGGGGAGGAGCTTCGTGGCGCGGTGCAGCGCGTCGATGGCGTGCGCGGAGGTCGTGAACAGTTCTTGGGCTTGGTCGACCGCGGACGCGACCGTTCCCAGAAGAGGCGTGGGGTCGAGGTCATCGACGTCGCGCGCGGCGAGGGCCGAAGCTGCGGCGGCCGACTCGGTGGGCGCGGCCAGGCGGCTCAAGGCGGCGGTATCGAGGCGGCCGTCCTTCGGCCGCAGCGCGTTGAGCGAATCGCTCGTGGTTGCGGTCGCCAGCGGGAGCAGACTGTCTCCGAACAAGCGGTCGGACGCGGAGGCGATCGTGCCGAGCGCTTCGAGCTGCGGGCCGATCCACGGGGCGCGCTCTGCGACCGACCAGACGACGTCGGAGGTGAGGTCGTGCGCAGCATCCGCTTCGGTGGCCAGCCGTTCGATCACGGAAGTCGCCTCAGCGGGATCGGCGGCCAACGTGGATGCCGCCTCGGGCCCGAGGGAGCGGATCGTGGAGAGGTGTTGATACGCGAGCGCTCCGCGCACTCCCACCCACAGGGCCATCAGCGTCCCGACGACGAGAAGCGCCCCGACGACCCACACAGCGATCCTGCCCGCGCGCCGCGGGGAGAAGGTGGTGCCTCGCGCACTCACGACGAGAGTACCCCCTGCTGACGAGCCGCCCGAAGGACGATCGTCGAATTCACTCTTCCCGCTGCGCTTCTCGTGTGGCCCGGCGGGAGTACGGAGCGCCGTCGTAGGCGTCGTCGTCGCGCTGCTTCGGCGCGGTGGGACTCGACGGGCCGCGACGGGGCGCCTTCTTCTTCTTTACGGGCTCCTGGCGGTAGCCCGAGCCGTAGCCGCCGTATCCGTAGCCGTAGGCGGAGTAGTAGGAATCCGGACCCCGAGTGGGCACCATCGACAGGACGAACCCCGCGAGCTTCGCGCCGACCGTGTTGAGCGCTTCCGTCGACCCGGCCAGTTGATGCTTGGTCGCGCGGCCGGCCGAGACGACCATGATGGCGCCACTGGTCAACCGCGCCAGGATCGCGGCATCCGTCACCGGAAGCAGGGGAGGAGCGTCGCAGAGCACGACATCGAAGTCCTCTTCGAGTGCGGCGAGGAACGATCCCATCTTGTGGGAGCCGAGCAGCTCGCTCGGGTTGGGGGGAATCTTGCCGGCGGGGAGGACGAACAGGCTCCGGCCTCCCCAGGGGAGCATCACATCATCGACGGCCGCCCGCCCGATCAGGACGTCGGTCAGACCCGCACCGCCCTCGATGCCCAGGTAGTTCGCCACGGCGGGTTTGCGAAGGTCGGCGTCGACGAGCGCGACGCGCTTGCCGGCGTCGGCCAGAGCGATGGCGAGGTTGATCGTGGTCGTCGACTTTCCTTCGCTCGCGATCGAACTGGTGACGACGAAGCTGGAGCGGCCGCCCATATCGAGGAACTGCAGATTCGTGCGCAGGGCGCGAAACGATTCTGCGCGCGGGCTCAGCGGGTCGGCGTGGACAATGAGCGGACGTTCCCGTGCCTTCACGTCGTACGCGATCGCCCCGATCGCCGGGGCCTTGGTGATGGTCTCCGCTTCGCGCAGGGTGCGCACCTTGTTGTCGAGACTGGTGCGCAGTGCGGCGACACCGAGGCCCAGGATCAAGCCGGCGATCAGTCCGATCGCCAAGTTGAGCGGCGTGTTCGGGCTGGAGGGGGCGACGGCCGGCTGCGCTTCGCTGACGCGGCTCAGGCGGACGGGGCTGGAACCGTCGTTCGCCTCGGGCTCGAGCTGGGGAACCACGGACGAGAGGCTCGAGGCGATCGCATTCGCCAGCGACGCCGCGCGAGTCGGGTCGGGATCGGACACCGTGATGGTGATGAGGGTCGAGTTCAGGGCCGCCGTGGCGCTGACCCGTCCCGAAAGCGACGCCGGTGTCGTGCTGCTTCCGAGCTCCGCGATCACCGGCTCGAGAACGATGGGAGTGCGCACCAGTCCGACGTAGGTGTTGATGCGGGCCTGCGTGAAACTCGACCCCTGCTGCAGTTCGGCTGCCGTGCCTCCGGCCTGAGTGGACACGAAGATGGTGCTGGAGGACTCGTAGACGGGCGTCCGCGTGAGCGTGAATGCCGTCGTCGCGCACAAGCCCACGAGGGTTAGCGTGAGGATGACGAGCCAATTCTTGCGGAGGATTCGGATGTAGTCGCTGAGCTCCATCATGCCTTTCGAAGACGCGTTTCGGCCCAGGGTAAGAACCTGCGCAATTGACTCAAGTCTGACATATCGAATGTTACGAACTGACGCATTCCGCGTCGGTTCCATGTTCCGGAGAACGGACCGCCCGCAAACGACGATGACGCCATCTCGCGAGAGCGCCCGTAGCGCTACGCGTTCACTTCCCGGGGTGTCGGCGCGGCGTGCCGGACGAGCCGCTCCACGGCGGCGAGAGCGGGATCGAGCTGTGCTGCAGATTTCCGGTACGTCGCCACCGACCTACCGAACGGGTCGATGACGTCGTCCTCGTCGGGCTCGGACGGGGAGGGCACCAGTCCGCGTCGTGCTCGAAGCGCCGCCACCATCGCGGCGAATCGCGCACGGGGTGGGTCCGGGCTCTCGTCTCCCGCAGCGGCGACGGCCGCGAGGTCGGGTTCGCCGACGTCCTGCAAGATCCGGACGAGTTCCCGTGCGGTGAACGTCATCCGCAGACGAGCGGGATCCAGCTCGACGACGGCGCGGCGGTGCTCCCGCGTCATCGCGACGACCATATCGACGTCTCGGAGGTGAGCGGTGGTCAGGAGTCGAGCGCGGTGGGCGAGCGCGAACGACCGGTCCACGCCGCGCTCCGCGGCGAGGTCGATCGCCTCCTCTGTCATGGGGATACCGTCGCGCGCGCGGGTGCCGGCGCTCTCCACCTGCACATCGGCGTCCGTCAGCCGTGATGCCAGAACGGTGGAGGCGAGCGGGGAGCGACAGATGTTGCCGGTGCAGACCGTGAGTATTCTCAGCACGGTTTCTCCTCTCATCGGTGATGGGCGTGGGGAAGATGCCGGCCGCTCGATAGCGTGACTATGTGACAGACCGATCGCCCCTTTCGACGCCCTCGATTTTCGTCTCCTCGACGAACACTGGGCCAAGTGCTCCTGGGGCGGGCCGATCGAGTGCCGGACGACGAACGACTCGTCGCGAAGGTGACTGGCGATCGGGAGGTCGCACCCTCCGGGCGGGTGACGTGCAGCTTCTGGCCTTCGCGGTGATCGCGGCGAGCACCGGTGCCCTCCTCGCCCGACTCGTACCGTCCACAGGCTCGGTGGCATCCCTCCTCCCGTTGTGGGCGGGACTGATCGCGCCGGTCGCCCTGCTCCTCGCGCGTGCCCGCCCGACGGGTATCGTGCGATTCCGGGCGACCGATCTCATGTGGGGTCTCGGCCTGGGCCTGCTGCTGCGCCTGATCCAAGGCGCATCGGAACGAGCCGACCTTCAGCCGTTCCCGACGGTCTCCGCCGCCGGCGGGCCGTTCTCGGGAGCCTGGTGGATCGAGCAGGGCCTCGCCGCCGGCGTCGTCGGGCCAATGGTGGAGGAGTTCTTCTTCCGTGCGGTGATCCTCGTGTTGGTCTACCGTCTGTTGCGGCGCGTGACCGGAGCTGTGGCGGCATCGGTGGCGGCGTTGCTGTGTTCCGCGGGCAGCTTCGTGCTCATCCATCAGGTTTTCGCGCCGCTGTCCGTTTCGGCGGCGGTCCAGCTGCTGTTGGTCGGTGCGCTGTGCGCGGCGGTCGTGCTGCTGACGGGAAGAATCTGGGGTGCCGTCTTGGCGCATGTGGTGTACAACGTGACCTTTCTGGGACTCGGCCTGATCGGCAGCTTCGCGAGCTGACTTCATGCTCGGGAGCGCGAGCGCCCCCGAGCACGTTCCGGAGCAGTCAGTCGCACCCACTGATGGAGCTCCCGAACCTACCGTTCGGTCCCGTGCCCTCTGCTGAACGACACCGCCGCCGCAGACTCCCGTTCGACGAGTTCGCGGTCTTCGGCATACGCGACGATGGCGGTGGCCCATTTTTCGAGGGCGTCCGTGGGCAGGACGCGACCGCGTGACTGGCCCGAGGCGCCAGCGGATGTCTCCAGCGCGGTCGGTGCCGATCACAGGGACGCCACTCGCCAGTGCCTCGTTGACGACCAGTGCCCCCGGGTCGTGGTCATGCGGGCGAGGCTCCCAAGAGGTGAGGACGGGCGGACAGTTCCACTTGTTGCCGTGACGCGACGGCCGCCTGCGCGGCGAGACTGAAGACGAAGATCGGGAACCCCCGGTTTTCGAGGGGGAACCCATTCAGTGTCAGCACGAGGGCCATCGCCAAGGCGATGAGCAACGACGCGCGTATCTGAGGGTCCGTCCGAGCGAGACGTACCGAGGATCCGAACACCATGAGGAGTGCGGCGACGAGGAGGATGGTTCCGACCAACCCCACCTTCACCAGCACGATCAAAGGTGAATCAAGCGTGAAGATCGAGCCCGTCACGACGCCGGTTGAGACGGACTGGAACGGCTGGCCCCACCCGCGGCCCCACACGGGGTCCGCCATCCAGAGCTGATGAGCCCATTCCTGGGCTCGGACCCGTTCGATGGCGGAGCCGTCGTTGGTGAACGCCATCCAGCCGTTCTCCACGACCCGTGAGAACCACTGGACTCGGTTGGCGGCGATGCCCCCCGCGAGGCCGGCAGAGAGGGTGAGTGCCCCGATCGATGAGACGACAGCGGTCGCGAGCAGGACGCCGATTCGCAGCGCCCGCCCGCGGTACAGCAGGGTGATGCTGCAGGCAACGAAGAAGCCGACCGCGAGGTACACCCAGATCGTCCGTCCGCCGGAGAGGACCAGCACGCCGGAGAGCACGAGGGTACCGACCAGCGCCAGCACACGCACCTTCACGGAGGTACAGAAGAGGCCGAGACCGAGAGCGATGGCCGGAATGGGGACGAAGCTCGAGGCCAGTCCGAACGACTCGATGTCGACACCCTCGGCCCCGCGTCGCTGCAGCCACGTGACGGTGAAGGCGAGTGCACCGAAGGCACCGATCACCCACAGGAGCGTGAAGACCTGACGGCGTGTGGCGGCGAGGCCGAATTCAAGCCCGATCAGCACCGCAGCTGGGAAGAAGATGTAGGTCAGCGCGTCGCGCAGCCAGTCCTGCGGGTCGGTCGAAGGCGTCCACACGAGCGAGATGAACCCGACGGCGAGCACCGTCACGGATAGAGCGACGCCCATCCCGATACCCCAGGGAACGCGGTCCGATCCGCGGATGAGCCGGGCGCAACTGACCGCCGCGATGACGAGGGTGAGTCCGAGGAACGCCAGCTTCAGAGCGACCGGGATGCCGGCATTTTGCACCACGACGACGTAGCCGGCGGTGAAGATGATCCCCCGCAGAAGCGGACCGTTGGTTCTCACGAGCGCCTCCCTCGAGCACGCGCCATGATCAGGGTGCCGATAGCGGAGATCGCCACGGCACCTACGAGGATCATGGTCGAGGCCGGCGGAGGGAAGAACGACGACCCTCCGATGAGGAGGCTCATCACCAGCGCAGGCAGGAGCGTCGCGAGAAGGGGGCCTCGACGTGCGGACCGCAGAAGCCACGCAGCTCGGACGAGACCGAACAGGACCTTCCACAGCGCCACCGCGCTGACGAGGAGGAGAAGATCGCCTGTGAACGAGAGGAGGGCCGCGGCGGCGGTGCCGATGGTGTCCACCGCGTTAAAGGCGGTGCTCTGCCACCAACGGTTGTTCGCCTGCTGCAGCCCGTCAAGGATCGGGCTCATCATCCGCACGGCCAGACTCGCGAGCAAGATGACGACGGCCGGAGCTGCGGCGGTCCACTCGTCCCCGAGCACCGTCCCGATGAAAGGAGTGATCAGTGAGACGAGGGCGGCGAGTCCCGACACCGCGAAGACGAAGAGGCGGCAGAGTTCCATGCTGAGTTGGACGCGTTGCTCCGGGTTTTCGCGTGCGAGCGAGCTGAGCGCAACGCGGGCCAGGGGAACGGACACGAGACCACTGAGCCCGAGACTGACCTGATAGGCCAGGAAGTACAGTCCGAGCACCTCGGCGCTCGCACCGAACTGGGCCACGATGAACCCCACCTGAATAGGCAGAGTCACGAACAGGGAGTTCACGCCCCAGGTGATCCGTGTGCGGGCGGACACGTGTCGAGCGAACTCGACTTCGCTGGCGGTGAGCGACGACACCCGGCGGAGGATGAGAGCGTCCATCAGCAGATAGAAGACGACGGTCGACACGGCGAATGCGAGCGGCGATGCGAAGAGCGCGGCGATCAGGACACCGACGGTGATCTTCGCTACGGCTGCGACAATCTGCGCCCCAACGACCCGAGCGTACGCCTTGTATTTCACACCGGTGGAGTACATCAACTCGGCGTCGCCAATGAGTGGGATGCTCAGCGCCGAGATCGCGGCGAGGGCTGCGACGATCACGTTGCCGTCGAGCCAGTACAGTGCCGCGACGATCGCACCACTGCCCGCGAGCACAGCGTTGACGCGCAGGATCGCACGGCGCGCTTGGGTGAACGTTCCGCCCTGCCCGCTCAGATACCCGTTCACCTCGCCGAAGTTCGCCAGGCCCGTCAAGACCGAGATGATCGAAGTGGCGGCGGCCCAGTAGCCGAAATCGGTCGGCGTGAGCCAGACCGCCAGCAGAAGCTGCCCGATCGCGGCCAGAGCCCGGGCGACCGCGGTTCCGATCGAGAGGCGGAGGATTCCCCCCAGCACCTCAGTTGCCCGCCGTACTCACCAGGTGCACGTTGGCCACTCCGGCGAGCGAGCGCCGGTACACGCCGCCGAGCTTGAAATATCCCGCTTCGACCATTGTCACATCCTTGCCCATGATCGCTGCGGGAAGAGCAACGTGCAGGCGGTCGGTGATCACGGACTGAGCGCGGAGGATCATTGTGCGGTATTCGTGGAAGGTCGCGAATTGTCGCGCACTGATGTCGATGCATGCCGCGTCGTCGATCGTGGAGGCGGCGCGAGACGCCAGACGCTCCGCTGCGGCGCGGTTTCGCGCGCGGCGCGCGTACCTGGAAGCAGCCGTGTACACCGGTCCGTACGGGATTCTGGATGCCACGGCGTGCAAGATGGGCGATGCGGGCGTCGCGCCCTGACGGGCGGCCGAAGCGCGCATGGGTGACGCCTCCCGGTCGATGCGCGCCGCGACGAGGCGCGTCACAGGGCGTCGCTTGGTCGCGCCGAGAATCGCTGGCACGAAAGCGTGACCCGAAGCCACGACGTCGTGGTCGAGGACGATTTCCACGCCGGCGTTGGCAAGCGGCTCCGCCCAGCGCTCCGCGAGATGAGCTCGAGATTCATCCTCACGGAGAAAGAGCAACGTCGGTGCATCGCGCCCTTCAAACATAAAACTCGGGTCGCGATCGGGGAAGAAGACGGACGAGGGAAAGATGACGAGTGGCACGTCCTCGTACCCTCTCAAACGCTCCGCGAGGTACGTGGGAAAGGCGTAAACCTCGAGGAGCGCGCCCGAGGGCGGGACGATCACGACGTCAGGGTCGGCGTCGACGACGACGATGCCCAACTGCTCGAGGATCTTGTAGAACACCGCATGCATGAGGTCGTCGCCATTGTTGCCCAGGGCACGACCCTCCGAGTCGGCCATGGAGACGACGACGGCGCGGGCTCCTGTCCAGGCGCTCAGCCTGGCGGTCAGGGCTCCCAGTGTCGGGAATGAGGTGTGGATAGGAGTAGGCGGCTTCGTGCTCATCGGAGCGGTCCTTCAATCTGGCGAACGTAGTGGTCGGCAACAACCTTGGGGTCAAGATGTTCCGAGGCGAAGAGGCGGGCGTTCCTGCTGGCGGTCGTCCAGGTTCCTCCGACAAGGAGGTCGAGGACCGCCGCAACGATTTCTTCTCGCTCCGCGCGGACGACACGACCGGCGTTGGCGAGGCGGACGAACTCCGCCATGGAACCGACATCGGTGACGATGACGGGTGTGCCCATCGCGAAGGCTTCCATCAGCGAGCCGGGCAGCCCCTCCTGCGCCGACGGCAGGACGAAGATATCGAACAGCCCGAACGCCGGCAGGATGTCGCTCTGGAACCCGTGGAACCGGACGAGCTCGTCCACCCCGAGGTCGCTGACGAGACCGCGCAAGCGAGTCTCCATCTCGGCCGATGCGAAAGGACCGTTGAAGTGGACCTCGCATGGTTCACCGGCGTCGCGAAGGGCGGCTGCCACTTCGACCAGGAGGTGCGGGTTCTTCAGCGGACCGAGCTTGCCGACGAAGCCCAGCCGTACCGGACCGCGCGGCCGACGATCTGCCCGGTCGCACGCGATCATTCTCGGGTCGACGGGATTGGACAGACGTGTGACACGACCAGGGGCCAGCCCGATGGCCTCGAGTTCACTCGCAATACCATCGGACAGCGCAAACCCCGATCGTGCGTGGGCACCGACGCGGCGGGCAACCCACCGCTTGATCGCAGAGCGTTGGAGCGCGCCGAGATCACCGTTCTCGAGGACAGGCAGCATCACGACGCTTCCACGCCGCGCGATTAGCGCGGGGACGAGGTTCGTCAGGTAGGCGCCCTGCAGGTGGACGATGTCCGCCGACCGGCGATGACGCGCCACCCAAAAAGCCGCCGACAGCATCCAACACAGCTGAGCCAGCCGACCGAAACCTTGCGACCGAAGCGCGGGTATGGCGGCTTCTACCCACTTCGGGACGGTGTCCTCGCCGCGATCCCGGTAGATGAGGGTGACCCGTTTTTCGGGGTGGCGAGTGACCACCTCCGACCACATGCGGTTCATCAGAGTCAATGGTCCGCTGTAGCCACCCGAAGCGCCCCACGGGGAGAGGATGAGGATGCGTGATTCGGCCCCGATCACCGCGTCGCCCACCTCTTCGAAAGGAAGACTCCGGTCGAGCGCCCAAAGATCGTAGGCCGGCTTCGGACCTCGTCGACGATCATGCGACGCGCCCTTCGGCGGCAGCTCCGTACTCCGACACGAGCTCACGGGCAACCTCGCTCACGTCGAGCTCGGAGCGGATGTAGGCGAGCCCGCCCTCGCGCAGCGCTTCGGCTGTCTCCCGACTCTGATGGGCGAGAAAAGTGGCTTCGGCCAACTGATCGGGGCTCCCATCCGTGATGAGAGCAGCTCCGTGCCGCTCGCAATCCGGCGCGATACCGAGTGAAGACGTCGTGACGACCGGCGTACCCGCCGAGAAGGACTCGAGAATCGACATGGGGAAGACCTCGTCAACGGCGGGCAGGACGTACACGCGAGCGTCCTCCATGGCGGCGAGCGTCTGGGAGGGGGGGAGCGCGCCGACCCACCGGATGCGGTCGCCGAGTGACGCTTCCTCGATGGCGCGAGTCACGTTCTCGGCCTCGCCCTCGTCAGGCCCCACGAGGACGAAAGAGGTCTCGGGGAGGCGCTCGGCGAGCAGCTGTGCCATGCGGACGAAAGCGACCGGTCGCTTTCGCTGTTGTAGCCGCGCCAGGAACAAAACCGTGTCCGCTCGGCCGTCCAGCGGCGTCGCTTCCCGCGCCTCGACGCCATTGCGTATCGAGGTGAGACGCCGTGGAGAGGAAATCGCAGCGAGATCCTTCTGCTCCGCCGCCGTGAGGAGCAGCCAGCTCTGAGAATCCGCGAGCGCGCGACGCGTGGCGACGCGGTCGAGGACGGCGGCGAGCATCTTGTCTGAGCGGTCGATCATGCCGTGGCTCTGCGTGACGTACGGCACACCGATCCGTGCGAACAGCAACGCCGCCGGGAGGGTGGCGAGATCGCGTGCTAGGTGGATGTGAGCGACGTCGAACTCGCGTGCCTGGGCTTTGAGTGCCGCCCGCAATCCCCGCGGCCAGAGCGTGGCGAAACCGCCGAACGGAGCGATTCTGCGAACGGGGAAGGTGCGCAGACGGTAGCCATCTTGATCGGTGTCGGTCTCTTCGCCGGCGGGTGTTCCCGCGAAGACGGTCACGTCGTGGCCAAGTGCAGCGAGCGCCTTGGCCTGACCGAAAGCGACGCGAGTGGGACCACCGAACGCGCCGTCGGTCGAGGTGAAAGTCACGATGTGCGCGATCCTCATGAGAGACGACTCCCATCGAGCATGCGCTCGGAGACGAAGGCGAAGGGATTCCCGCCCCAGATCTCGCCGTCGGGCACCGCGCGGGCGTCGACGACGCTGAGTGGTGTGATGAGACAATTCAGGCCGATTCGAGCCCCGCCGAGGACGACGCACCTCGAGGTCACCCACGCACCCGGTTCGATGGTGATCGGGCGGGTGATGAGCGCCATGTCCCGCCGATGGGCGTGCGATCCCGTCGTCAAGAACGTTTCCTGCGAGATCACCACGTCGTGGCCGATGTAGATGTGATCCTGATTATGGAACCAGACGCCTTCGCCGATCCAGGAACGGTCGCCGAGGTGGAGTTTCCATGGGAACTTGACCCGGGTGCGGGGACGGAAAACGACCCGATCGCCGATTTCCGCGCCGAAGGCTCGCAGCACACGAATGCGCAGGCCCGAACTGATCTGCCAAGGGTTGGTCACAAAGATGAGCTCGCAAACCGCCCACAGATAGACCTTCCAGGTCGGCTGGTCCCATGCGGCGCGTTCCCCGGGGGCTTTCGAAAGATCGATCACCGGGGTGCTTTTCATGCGGGCTCTTTCTTCGTCGCTCGTCATTTCGTGCGGGCCATATGATTGGGTCTTGTGGGCCAATCTTCTCAAACTCTCGTCTTCGGTTTGAACTACCCCCCGGAGACTACGGGAATCTCCCCGTACACCGGTGCGATGGCCACCGGGCTCGCCCGGCGCGGGCGTCAGGTTCGCGCCGTCGTGGCGCACCCACATTATCCGGAATGGAAGATCTCGCCCGGTTACGGGCAGTGGTCGCTCCGCGAAAAAATAGACGGTGTCATGGTCCACCGTGTTCGCCATTTCGTCCCGGAGCGTCCGACCCTCGTGCCGCGCGCGCTGGCGGAAGTCACCCTCGGACTGCGTCAGGCGCTCACGCGCTGGGGTCGGCCCTGTGCCATCGTCGCGGCGTCGCCCGCGCTGCTCTCGTCGGCCATCGTGCGGTTGCGTTCGCTCGCCACGCACCGGGGCACGCCCTTCGTCGTCTGGGTCCAGGATCTCTACGGCATCGGCGTCGTCGAGACCGGGCAGGGCGGCGGCGCCGCAGCCCGCGCGTTGCGGGGGATCGAAGCCTGGTTGCTGCGGTCTGCGTCGACCGTTGTCGTCATCCACGACCGCTTCGCGGACCGCGTGCACGAGGACTTCGGAATCCCTCGCGAGCGCATCGCCGTCGTGCGCAACTGGACGCACCTGCCGCCGATGCCGGTGGCGGACGTCGGCGCTGTCCGGCGTGCGCACGGCTGGGCCGATGACGAGGTGGTCGTCGTCCACACCGGCAACATGGGCGTGAAGCAGGGGTTGCAGCATGTCGTGGACGCAGGCCGTGTCGCGCATGAGCGTGGCGAGCGTGTACGTTTCGTGCTCGTCGGAAATGGTGCGCAGCGCGACGAACTGCAGCGGCGTATAGACGAATCACCGACGACGACGCAAATTGTCCCCCCTTTGGGGGACAAAGAATTCGCTGAAGTGCTCCAGGCCGCCGACGTGTTGTTAGTGAATGAGCTTCCCGGCGTCGCGGAAATGGCCGTGCCCAGCAAGCTGACGTCGTATTTCGCGTCGGGACGACCGGTTCTCGCGGCAACGGACGCGACTGGCATCACGGCGCAAGAAGTCGTCGCCGCCGAGGCGGGAATCGTCGTCGAAGCGGGTCGCGCCGAGGCCATTCTCGACGGCGCAAGACGCCTCGCAGCCGACCGCGAACAATGCGACAGACTCGGCCGCAACGGCAAACGTTACAAAGAGACGGTTCTCGACGAAACAATCGCGATCGATCGGTTCGATAGTCTTCTCGACAATCTGACCGCGCCGGCGAGCGTCGAGCGCGTTCATTGATCTGCCCCCCAACGAGATCGGCACGACCACAGTGACCAAACGCGCACTCATCACCGGCATCACCGGACAAGACGGTTCCTACCTCGCCGAGCTCCTTCTCTCCAAGGGCTACGAGGTGCACGGCCTCATCCGGCGCGCATCGACGTTCAACACGCACCGCATCGACCACCTCTACGTCGACCCGCACGACCCCGAAGCGAAGCTCTTCCTCCACTACGGCGACCTGTCCGACGGTGCGCGAATGGTCACCCTGCTCAGCCAGATCGATCCGGATGAGGTCTACAACCTCGCCGCCCAGTCCCATGTGCGCGTCTCGTTCGACGAGCCCGAACACACCGCCGATACCACCGGCACCGGCACCATCCGGCTCCTCGAAGCGGTCCGCCTTTCCGGCATCCAGACGAAGTTCTATCAGGCGTCGACCTCGGAGCTGTACGGGGCGACGCCGCCCCCGCAGAACGAAGAGACGCCGTTCTATCCGCGCTCTCCCTACGCGGCCGCGAAGCTCTACAGCTACTGGATCACCAAGAATTACCGCGAGGCGTACGACATGTACGCCGTCAACGGCATCCTGTTCAACCACGAGTCGCCCCGCCGCGGTGAGACCTTCGTCACGCGCAAGATCACCCGCGCCGTGGCACGCATCAAGGCCGGACTCCAGAACGACCTCTACCTCGGCAACCTCGACTCCATCCGCGACTGGGGCTACGCCGCCGAGTATGTCGAGGGAATGTGGCGCATGCTGCAGGCCGACACACCCGAAGACTTCGTGCTCGCGACCGGGGTGGGCGTCACCATCAGGGACTTCCTCGAGGTGTCGTTCGGGCACGTCGGCCTCGACTGGGCCGAGTTCGTCAAGTTCGACGAGCGCTACCTGCGCCCGACCGAGGTCGACGCACTCATCGGCGATCCTTCCAAGGCAGCCGACAAGCTCGGCTGGGTGCCCTCGGTGCACAGCGGCGAGCTCGCCAAGCTCATGGTGGATGCCGACATCACACTGCTCGAAAAGGGTTCCGAGTGGATCGACACGGTCACTCTGCCCAGCTGGAGCAATCACGACCTCCTCGGCGTGCACGCGTGACCACCGCCGTCGACGGGGTCGAGTACACGCCCGGTGAGCTCGACCGGGATGCCACCTTCTACGTCGCGGGGCACCGCGGACTCGTCGGATCCGCCATCGTCCGCAAACTGCAGGCGTCGGGGTTCGGCAACGTCGTCGGCAAGACCTCGGCCGAACTCGACCTGAAGGACCGCGACGCGGTCTTCGCTTACGTGGGGGAGACCCGGCCGAAGTACGTCGTGCTCGCCGCGGCGAAGGTCGGTGGCATCCTGGCCAACTCGACCTACCCGGTCGACTTCCTGAGCGACAACATGCGCATCCAGGTGAACGTGTTGGATGCCGCGCTCGCCAACGACGTCGAACGCGTGCTGTTCCTCGGGTCGTCGTGCATCTACCCCAAGTTCGCGGAGCAGCCGATCCGCGAGGACTCGCTGCTCACCGGCCACCTCGAGCCGACGAACGACGCGTACGCCATCGCGAAGATCGCCGGCATCCTGCAGACGCAGGCCGTGCGACGCCAGTACGGGCTTCCGTGGATCAGCGCAATGCCGACCAACCTCTATGGTCCGAACGACAACTTCTCACCCACTGGATCGCACGTGCTTCCCGCGTTGATCCGCCGGTACGACGAAGCGGCGACGTCGGGCGCCGAGAGCGTCACGAACTGGGGAACCGGCACTCCGCGTCGCGAGTTCCTGCATGCCGACGACATGGCCGATGCGTGCCTGCACCTGATGGAGCACTACGACGGTCCTGATCAGGTCAACGTCGGCACGGGCTCCGACGTGACCATCCGTGAGATCGCCGACACCATCGCGCGCGTCACCGGTTTCACGGGGGAGACGCGGTGGGACACCTCGAAGCCCGACGGAACGCCCCAGAAGTTGCTCGACGTCTCCAAACTCGCCGACGCGGGCTGGAGGGCGAAGATCTCCCTCGAGGAGGGCATGGAGCGCACGGTGCGGTGGTACCGCGACCACGTCGGGACGATCCGCGGGTAGATGTTCCGGCACATCGTGCTCTTTCGCGTGTGGGATGACGTGACAGACGCGCGGATCGGCGCTGCAATGGCGGATCTTCGACGACTCGGGGAGCATTCCGCCGTGGTGGAATGGACGGTCGCGCTGTCGACAGACACGCGCAAAGGCCGGATCATCATCGAAGACGGTGCTTTCGCCGACGCCGAATCCTTCCGCGACTGGCGGTCCTCCGAGCACCATCGAAAGGTCGCGGACCGCATGGCGGAGATCGCCGACTGGTGGGTGGGAGACCACCACACCTGATGATCTAGGGCAAGTCGGCGTGCTCGTGCTCAGCGGAGCAGTACGGCCGTCGCCCCCTCCATACCGCCGCCTGCACCAATTCCGTTGCGCCGCAGCATTCGCAGGCCACGCGCGACCCGCCGAACACCACGTGCGCGGCAGCGACGCTCAGACGCTCCAGGGGAACCGTCATCGCCCCGAGGCGCACGGACGGTGCCGGGAATGCCCTCACGCGCGACACCGGCCGTGCAGACGGTCGTGACGACGAGCGGGGGAGACGAAGAGCGCGTGTACCGATGCGGCGCGATTCCATGCGCCTATCCAAAACGACAGCGCGTGAAGAAATCACCGGGGTTGACGCCCCGGTGCGGGGGCGTTTATC
This sequence comes from Microbacterium enclense, assembly GCF_001456955.1. Taxonomy (GTDB): domain Bacteria; phylum Actinomycetota; class Actinomycetes; order Actinomycetales; family Microbacteriaceae; genus Microbacterium; species Microbacterium enclense. The sequence continues at coordinate 161,825 of NZ_KQ758468.1, forward strand.
TAAGACGGTGGGACGCTCGCGATCCGTCGTAGGCGAATATTCTTATGGAAGCGCGACACAGCGCGCAACGGTTGACAATTACACGAAAAGACGTCATACCATTAGCGCAGTCGAGTCATCCCCCGGCTCGATCCTGTCGCACCCCCTGGACAGGCATTACATAGCAACTCGAAGGCGAGGAGCCATGCAACACCACTACGCGCATCCCGTCGCCCACCAGCCGGTGTGGGCGAGCCCTCTCGCGACGGTCGTCCTCTGGACGGCGGTCGTCGCGCTCGCGGTGGCGGGCACCGTTATGACCGTCACTCACGGAGACGCGGGGATCCTCCTCCTCGTCGCCGCCCTCATCGTGGCTGCTCCGGCGGCCGCCGCGAGCCGCTACCGCAGTTACCACTAAGGGTTCTACACCTCGCTTGGGCGCTGGCTCAGCGCACAATGCTGACGCCGGCGCCCAAACGAGAGGGGTGCAAATTCATCAGCCGGTCGCACCCTCGCCGACAGGTTCTCCCGATCTCAGGGCCGACAGAGACGGGCCTGAGCCTGGTACGCAGTTGAGTTCGGGCTGTTCGCGTAGAGTCGGCCTTGTCGATGTTTGTCGAGGGTCCACGTTGCGCGGAGCGGCATAGCATCCTGAGGTCATTTTGCGACGTGTCGCATCGACGTCGTCAAGCCCTCGCACCAGAGCGATCGACCCCTGAGTCGGAATGATCCGGCGCTCGCAACTCTGCGGGTCGGCCCAGTTCGATGCAAACCTTTCAGGCCACCATGGCTCATGCCATCAGGTGTTCAGCATCGTGATCACGCCGTCCTTGTAATTGGCGATCATCGCATCCAATCGTGGCGGTTCGGGCCACGTCACGGCGGGGTCAGTGTGCGGCGGCTCTTCGAGCGCGGTTTGCAATGCGTGGGCGAATTCTTCGGCGGAGCTGCCGCTCTGGGTCAACGACTCACCACGCTTCAGATACTCGATTTCGGGCGCATGCCACGGCCAATCTGTCGTGATGAGCATTCGCTTCGACGCGAGCGCATCGACAGCGATGAGTCCGACCCGCCCCGGATTGACGATCGCTGTCGCGCCCTTGAGAAGGATTGCCTTCCGTCCCGTCCAGGCGTAGCCGATAAGTGTGACCTGGCCCCGTTCGAGCGCGGGTTTGAGGAGAGTCTCCTGTTCGCCGCGGCCCGCGATGACGATGTGAGCGCGACTTCCGCTCGAGTGCAGGATGTCGAGTGCGTCCGCCAGGAGATCAACACGTTTGCTGCTGTCGAGGCCCCCGACGTACGCCAAGAATGGGCCATCGGGAATTCTTTTTTCGCGTCTGAACCGGTCGATCTCCTCGGCCGTCGTGCTCGTCAAAGCATCTTCCAGCGATGTCGTGTCGATTGTGTTCATCACCGTCGTCACCTCGCGAGGCGACACCCCACGTTCCAGTGCGTACTCCGTGCCGCTGGGTACGTAGGCGAACACGTGGTCGGCCCTGCGCAGCTGCCAGTCCTCCACCGCGCCGTCCACCGGGTTCAGCGGCGATGTGTATGAGGCAATGTGTCCCCAAACTCCGACTCGTTTGCCGCGCCGAAACGCCAGCGCGGACATCGCATCAAGTGAGGTGCCTTGATGCGGCACGATGACCGCATCAGAATCCGACCATAGTCGGCGCGAGTAGGTCAACGAGAGCGTTCGAGCCCCGAATCTGAACTCGCGCGTTCGAGTGCCCGTGATCCAGGGAGCATCCGCCGCGTCCCCTCGCAATTTCTGCGCGTCCGTCGCTTGGCCGGACACCACCTCGAGGTCGACGCCGTCGAGGGCGAGCTCCCGCCGGAGACCTTCGAAAAAGGGCACTCGGTACTGGGGCACGTACGGCTGAATGATAGACAGCCTGGTCATGACCCACCGCCGTTGGCAGTGCCGCATTCGTTGGCAGAATCGATTGGCGCCTCGGCGAAATGGGACTGATCGCGCCCATATGAACCGCGAGTACGCTGAGACAAAGACCGGGTCACTCTTTGAAGATTACGGGAATGCTCCCCCGCCTCACCGCCAATGCGTTTCAAGGCGTGCCAAAACGATGCGTCTAGGAACAACGGCGGCGCGACACCTGCGGTACCAGCGGAGATGCGCATCAGGTGACGCGCGGACGCCGAGGGGCGCCCGCGCGTCTGCGGAGAGATGCCGCGCTGGTGGGCCTGCGCGTAGCCCGGCGGTGCGCAAAACGAGTTCGGGCGGCCCTGTCAATATTGCGGGCCGCACGCGGTGGCGCGCATGGTGAGGCAGAAGGCAGAAGGCCCCGGATCTCGCGATCCGGGGCCTTCTTATTGTTGCGGGGACAGGATTTGAACCTGCGACCTCTGGGTTATGAGCCCAGCGAGCTACCGAGCTGCTCCACCCCGCGGCACAAGAGAAAACATTACGCCGAGATGGGCGACATGGCAAATCCGGGCGCACCGCCCGGGAGTGTCGCGAGAGAATATCCCGGTGAGCAACACCTTCGACGATCTCGATGACGGACGACCCGAGACGCCGGCGCAACGTGCCGATCGCAACTGGAACGAGATTCTGCAAGAACTGCGCGTGCTGCAGACGGGCACGCAGATCCTCACCGGCTTCTTGCTCGCGCTGGCGTTCCAGCCCTCGTTCGCCGACCTCGACGGTGGCCAGCGTGTGCTGTATCTGACGCTCATCGGGCTCTCCGCCCTGAGCGCCGTGGTCGCCCTGGCGCCCGTGGCGCTGCACCGCGCGGTCTTCGGTCGCCAGGTGAAGCCCGAGCTCGTTCGCGTGGCGCACGAGGCCTTGCGGGGAGCGCTGGCACTGGTCTCGTTGCTCCTGGTCGGCGTCGTCGTCTTCGTGTTCGACGTCGTGGTAAGTCTGGGGGCGGCCGTGACGGCCGGTGTCGTGCTGGGCGTCATCATCCTCGTACTGTGGATCGTGGTGCCGCTGTTCGTCCGGCGCCGCGGCAGGAGGAGCTCTCGATGAGTCATGACACCGTCGGCATCGCCGTCGCGCAGTTCGCACCCGTCGCCTCCCGCGCCGACAACCTCGTCGACATCGCCGCTGCCGCCCGCACCGCCGCTGCCCGCGGCGCCCGTGTGGCGGTGTTCCCGGAATACTCGAGCTACTTCGTCGACCCGTTCGACGACACGCTCGCCGAGAACGCCGAAGATCTCGACGGGCCGTTCGTGCGCGCGCTCACCGAGCTCGCAGGCGAGCTCGACATGGTCATCGTGGCGGGCCTGCTCGAGAAGGCCGATGACGGCCGCCGAGTGCGCAATGCGGTCGTCGCGGTGGGCGCCGAGGGCATCCGATCGGTCTACCGCAAACTGCACCTGTACGACGCCTTCGGCCAGAGGGAGTCCGACTGGGTCGAACCCGGCGAGATCGCCCCGCCGCAGACGTTCGAGGCGGGCGGTCTGCGCTTCGGGCTGATGACCTGCTACGACCTGCGCTTTCCCGAGGTCGCGCGCACGCTGGCCGACGCGGGTGTCGACGTGGCCCTCGTGCCCGCGGAGTGGGTGCGCGGCGCCCTCAAAGAGCACCACTGGCGCACGCTGCTGCAGGCGCGCGCGATCGAGAACACGTTCTTCGTCGCCGCGGCCGACCACCCGCCGCCCCTCGGCGTCGGGCATTCGATGGTCATCGACCCTCAGGGGGTGACGGTCGCGCAGATCGGAACCGCGACCGATGTCGTCGTCGCGCACATCGATCCGGATGCCATCGCTCGCGTGCGCCGCGTCAACCCTGCTCTGCAGCTGCGGCGCTTCCGCGTGACCCCGCGCTGAGGCGCCGTCGCAGGGCGGGTCACCCGGTCAGCGTCCGGCGGAGTCCCTCTGCGCCCAACGGATGAGCGACACACGCTCGGTACGCCACGGGCCGGTACGGATCGTCACCATGGTGTAGCCCTCGTCGTGCAGACGCGACGCCGTGTCGGCGTCGAGACGTAGGCCGCGTTCGGCGTCGGTCCAGCGCAGATCTGTGCCGTACAGCTCGAGAATGCGGGCAGGGCGAACGGCAGGGTCGAAACGTCGGCGAGACATGTTTCCCATTCGGTCGGCGGCGGAACGCCGGGCGGATTCGGGGGATCCGCGCCGAAAGTATCACGCTGATGTAACGGGCCGCATCCTCGCGGCGCGGGCGCCTCAGGGGCGACGGCGCGTCAGGGTGATCTTGACCGACGCCTCGGCGCCCGCCTCCGCGATGAAGAGCAGCTGGCCCTTCGCGCTGAGGGTGAGACCCACCTCGATCTCCGACACGCCCCAGTCGGACCCGGCATCCTGCACCCCGTCACCGATCTCGATGAGCTTCTGCACGGTCTCGCGCCAGTTCTCGCGCAGGGTCTCGACGCTGGCGTCGACGACGCGTCCGCCGCGGTCGCGGAGACCGGGCGCACCGGCGCCGGCTTCGGCGGAGGGAACGAGGATCTGCACGGTCCAGTCGTCGGTCATGCGAGGCTCCTTCGGTCGTGGGGTGCGATGACTTCGAGGGGATCAGCCGCCTGGGGCTGCGGTGCGGAGTGCGGTGGCTTCGACGGGCTCAGCCACCTCGGTGCGCGCCTTTCAACAGCGGCTCAGGCGGGCGTCATCGCGGCGAGGCGCTGGGCGGCTTCGGCGAGCACGTCGACGCGCTTGCACGCCGCGAAGCGCACCAGCGTGGCGTACTGCGCGCGATGAGCGGGCGAGACGAAGGCGGTGAGCGGGATGCCGACCACTCCGGCGCGGGCGGGCAGCTCGCGGCAGAACGCGTCGGCGTCGGTGGCGCCGAGCGGAGCGGCATCCACCACCGTGAAGTACGACCCCCCTGGGGATGACACGTCGAATCCGGCTGCACGCAGCCCCGTGCCCAGCAGGGCGGCCTTGGCGGCCATCTCCGATGCGACCGACGCGAAGAACGCCTCGGGCAGGCGGAGTCCCACCGCGATCGCGGGCTGGAACGGCGAGCCCCCCACGTACGTGAGGAACTGCTTGACGGCCAGCACGGCGGTGACGAGGTCGGCGGGGCCGGTCACCCATCCGGTCTTCCAGCCGGTGAGTGAGAACGTCTTGCCCGCCGACGAGATCGACAGCGTGCGCTCGGCCGCGTCCGGCAGTGTGGCGATCGCCACGTGCGGGCCGTCGAAGACGAGGTGCTCGTACACCTCGTCGGTGACGATGATCGCGTCGTGCCGGTGGGCCAGACGCACCACCTCGTCGAGCACCTCGCGCGAGAACACGCTGCCGGTCGGATTGTGCGGATCGTTCACGAGAATCACGCGCGTGCGATCGGTGACCGCGGATGCCAACTGCTCGAGGTCGGGTTGGAAGTCGGGCCACCGCAGGGGCACCGGCACCAGCTTCGCGCCCGACAGCGCGACGCACGCGGCGTAGGAGTCGTAGTGGGGCTCGAAGACGACGACCTCGTCGTCGGGGGAGTCGATGAGGGCGAGCAGCGTCGCCGCCAGCGCCTCGGTCGCGCCGACCGTGATCAGCACCTCGCGCTGCGGGTCGAGCTCGATGCCGTAGAAGCGCTTCTGGTGCTCGGCGACGGCCGACAGCAGGTCGGGGAAGCCGCGTCCGGGTGCGTACTGGTTGACGCCGCGGGCGATGGCATCCCGAGCCGCCTCGAGAACCGGCTCGGGACCGTCTTCGTCGGGGAAGCCCTGACCGAGGTTCAGCGCGCCGGTCGAGGCGGCGAGCGCGCTCATCTCGGCGAAGATCGTGGGAACGGAGGTGCCGTCAGGGGCGAGCAGTCCCGCGCCGCGGGCCGCGCGCTGCCAAGCGCCGGGAAGCTGGTGCATGCACCCAGCATGCCGCACGTGTCGCGAGGGCAAGGGGGAATGCTTCGCGGTGCGTTGCTGCTAGACCCATAGAGGCGGCTCACTTCTGTCATAGGTGACCCACAGCAACCGTGGTCATCGTAGAAGCGCCTGGAAGAAGGAGCATCCCATGAGCGACACCACGGACAACCGTCCCGAGGGTAACGACCGTAGCGACCGCGTCGAGCCTTCGCCGCAGCACGAGAACATCACGCCGGCCGCGCAGACGCCGCCCGCCTCGACCCCGCGTTCCGACGTGCCGCCGATGCCGACGCGCTCGCCCGCCGCGGCCGCCGCCGCCTGGCCTCCGCCCGCCGCCGGCACCGCCGCGCCGCAGCCCCGCCCCTCGACCCACGGTGCGTACGCCTCCGCCCCCTCCGGCGCCAGCGCCCCCAGCGGTCAGGCGTTCGGCCCGGGCGCCACGAGCGCACACCCCACGCTCGTGATGCCCGAGTCGGCATCCACCCCTCCCCGCAAGAAGAGCTCGGCACCGCGCATCGCCGCGCTGCTCGTGGCCGCGGCCCTCGTCGGTGGGGGAGCGGGCCTCGGCGGCACCTACGCGGGTCTGAGCCTGTGGGGCGGCGAGAACGCGTCGAGCGTGTCGGGCCCGACCGCGATCACCGTCAACGACCCGCAGAACGTCAACGCCACCGCCGCGGTCGCCTCGAAGGTGGTGCCGAGCGTCGTCACCATCAGCGCCACCGGCACCCAGGGCGGCGGCACCGGATCGGGCGTCGTGCTGAACGACGACGGGTACGTGCTCACCAACACGCACGTCGTCACCCTCGACGGGCAGACCGGCAACGCCAAGATCTCGGTCACGACCTCCGACGGCAAGGTGTACGCCGCGACCGTCGTCGGCACCGACCCCACCTACGACCTCGCCGTCATCAAGCTGCAGAACGCGACGGGTCTGACCCCCATCGAGTTCGCCGACTCGTCGAAGCTCAACGTCGGCGACGCCACCGTCGCCGTGGGTGCGCCGCTCGACCTGCCGAACACGGTCACCACGGGTATCGTCAGCGCGCTCAACCGGTCGATCCAGGTCGCCTCATCGGCCGCCCCCAGCGACGGTTCCGACGAGCAGCAGCAGGAGCCGGGGCAGGAGAGCCCCTTCCGCTTCGACTTCGGTCAGGGCCAGCAGTCGCAGTCGGCGAGCCAGACCATCAAGATCGCCGTCATCCAGACCGACGCCGCCATCAACCCCGGCAACTCCGGCGGCGCGTTGGTCGACGACCAGGGCAAGCTCATCGGCATCAACGTCGCCATCGCGAGCGCGGGCGGATCGTCATCGGGCGGGCAGTCGGGCAACATCGGCGTCGGCTTCTCGATCCCCTCCGACATCGCCAAGCGCATCTCGTCGGAGATCATCGAGAACGGCTCCGCCACGCACGGTCTGCTGGGTGCGTCGGTTCAGGATGCCGCAGCCCAGCAGGGTGCGACCACCACCGGCGCTCTCGTGGCCGAGGCCGTCAGCGGCGGCGCCGCGCAGGCCGCGGGCCTGACGAAGGGCGACGTCATCACCGAGTTCAACGGCATCCCCGTGACGAACTCCATCGACCTCACCGCCCAGGTGCGCGCGCTCGCCGCGGGCGCGAAGGCCGAGGTCACCTACCTGCGCGGCGGTCAGCAGAAGACCGCCGAGGTCACGCTGGGATCGATGCCCGCCAGCTGATCCCGCGCTTCACGACGAAGACGCCACCCCGCAGGATCGCGGGGTGGCGTCTTCGCGTGTGCGGGCCTGGCTCGGCGCCGGGCACGTTCGCGAACGGGGTCAGTCCAGAGGCGCGAGACGGCCGATCGCGGCGAGCGGGATGCCGATCCAGTCCGGACGGTTGCGCGTCTCGTAAATCGCCTCGTACACAGCCTTGTCGAGCTCGAAGGCCGCGAGCAGCGGGTCGTCGTCGGTGCGCTGCGCGCCCGCGGTCTCGGCGTAGCCGGCGAGGAACGCCTGCTGCGCCGCGATGACCCACGCGCGCACGGCGTCGCCGTCGTCGTCAGCGACGGCACCCGAGACGTAGTCGAACGAGCGCAGCATGCCAGCGACGTCGCGCACTGCCACGTCGGGCATCAGTCGCTCCTCGATCGGACGCAGGGGTTCGCCCTCGAAGTCGAGCAGCACCCAGCCGTTGCTCGGCGTGTGCAGCACCTGCCCGAGATGCAGGTCGCCGTGCACGCGCTGCAGCGCCGGCCAGGGCGCGGCGGCAGCGGTGGCGTACACCTCGCGGATGCGATCGGCGTAGGGAGCGAGCGCCGGCACCTCGGCGAGGGCGATGGCGAGCCGGCGATCCCACGCGCCGACGACGGCCGCGCGGTCGTCGGCATCTGGATCGCGCGTGGGGAACTGCGCGGCCAGGGCGACGTGCATGCCGGCGACGCTGGCGCCGAGCGCGTGAGCGCGTGCGGCGAAATCGTCGCCCGCCGCGGCCGCGTCGAGCGCGACCCGCCAGGCGTCCTCGACACCCTCGAAGAACTCCTGGGCGAAGGCGAGCGAGCCGCTCACCGGCACGCCCTCGGGCGTGATCCACGCCCCCCGAACCTCGCCGATCGCGGCGGGGACGAACTGCGCGCCACCGGCGGCCAGCGCCGACTGCAGCTCCACGTCGGGGTTGATCCCGGGGTTCACCTGCCGGAACAGCTTGCAGATGACGGGCACACCGTCGGCGCCCTCATCGGGGCGGAAGATGAGCGACGTATTCGACTGCTCACCGCTCAGCACCCTCGCGACCGCCCGCGGAGCCGGGGTCTTGCCCGCCGGTCGGGCGAGCGTGAAGCCGACGAAGCCGTCCTCCGGCGTCCCGACCGCGCCGCCCTCGGTGATCCAGGCGTAGAGCTGATCGGTGAAGCCGGCGTCGGTCGTGGCATCCGCCCACACGTGACCCTCGCCGCACGCGCCGATCAGGCTGCCGGGCGGCACCGACCCCTCGGGCCGCTGCACGATCGGCACCTGGTACACGATGGCGGGTTGCACCGCTTCGTCGCGTACGAGCAGCAGACGGGCATCGTCGTCGAGCGGCCAGTCGGCCACGACGGTCAGACGCGGGTCGCGGCCCTTTGTGCCGTACCACCGCTGACGCGGCATCCAGACAGCGAGGAGATCGAGGAGGTCGCCCATGCCGCGAGGCTAACGCGCCCGCATGACGATCGCGCGGGACTTGCGCGCGGGGCCGTCTCGATGAGAGAGAGTCAGGATGCTGAGGGCGCGCCGCCGTGACCGTCGCCGCTCTCGCGGGACCCGTCGCTGTCGCGCGTGCGCCGGTGGGGGAGGGCTTTGCGGACCACCGACCCCGTGAGGCGCCCGGCCTCGCCGAAGGCCCGGCGCACGCCGTCGGCGGCGCTGCGCTCGACCGGTGCGCTGCCGGGGCGCGGCTCCAGATCGGCGGGGAGGGTGAGCGGGGGTGCACCGAACGCCCGTCGGGCGTTGACCAGCACGCGGCGGCCGAGGATGTGATTGCCCGTACCCCCGACGACGGCACCCACGCCGAAGGGCAGCGCCTTGCCGAGCCACGATGCGCCGCCGCGGGTGGCGAACTGCCGCACGAACGAGGTCTTCAACCGATCGACGAGGGGCCCGACTGCGGCGCGCGGCAACGTCTTCGTGATGAGCTCGCCCCAGTATCCGGAGCGGGTCGTGCCGCGACCGGCGGCCTGCGCGGCGAGCTGCGACACGAGATCGACGCCTTCTTTGCCTAGCATGAGCGCGAGCACGAGGGCGCGCCCGCGGTCGGGGTCTTCGACGGCGACGCCGTGCACCTCGGCCACCGACTGCGCGAAGAGGGCGGTCGCCTCGAGGAAGCCGACGGTCTCAACCCCGCTCAACGCGAGCGTGACGCCGGTGCCGATGCCCGGTACGACGGCGGTGGCTCCCACCGCGGCTCCTCCGGTGGTCACCGCCGCGAGGTAACGACGCTCGAGGATCTTCAGGAGCTCGTCGACCGTGGCATCCGGATGCCGGAGACGGACGCTGCGCAGGTGCGCAAGCACGACGGGGCGCTGCACCGAGAGCACGCGGTCGAGCATGCGGATCGCGCGGGGATGCTCCTCGGACCCGACCGGCGGGAGTCCGCCCGTCCAGGGCGCGTCGTTCGGAAGGGAGTGGATGCGGTGCACCTTCTCAGCCATGACGACATCTTCTCCCGGGCACCTCGGCGCGGGCCGTGGATTGACGGGTCGCAGGCGGACCGTCGGGGCGGCCTCGCACGGTCCGCGCGCATCGGCAAGAGGCGGGCGGTGTCGGAGGGGGTTGATAGTTTGGTGCGATGACAGCGTCGCTGCCGGAACTCCCCGAATCGTCCTCCTCCGAGACCGAGGGCGTCGCGGCGAGCGCCGAACCCGCGGTCGCCCCAGCGCCGAAGCCGCGCGCTCCGCGCAGCACGGCGGCGAAGCGTCCGCCCGCGCGTGCGAAGGGCGACGATGCGTCGGACTCCGGCGACGTTGCGGAGGCGACGGGCACGCCGGCACCCAAGCCGCGCGCCCCCCGGTCTCCGCGTACGGCCAGCACGGCGCGTGCGACGGCGGGCGGCGGCCGTACGCCGGCGGCTGGTGGGCGTACCCCGGCGGCTGGTGGGCGTACCCCGGCGGCTGGCGGCCGTACTCCGGCGGCTGGTGAGCGTACCCCGGCGGCGAAGAAGACCGCCGCGGCGGCCAAGAAGCCGGCCACGCCTCGCTCGTCCGCGGCGAAGAAGCCCGCGACGCCTCGTGGTTCCGCCGGGTCGGCGACGGGCACCGGCACTGCCGGGGCCGTGTCGATCGATGGTGTCGAGACGCCGACAGAGCTGCAGACGGTTGCGGGGATCGAGGCGCCGGCTCGCGATTCCGCGGGGTCGGAGACGGCGGCCGGTGCCGTCGCTGCCGCCCCGATCGATGACGTCGAGACGCCGACCGCCCCGCAGAACGTCGCGGGTCCGGAGTCTCCGCAGGCGCCGACGATGTCCGATTCGGCGGTCACCGACGAGGGGCCGACGACCGCGAGCGAGGCGGATGCCGTGCCGGCATCGAGCACGGCGGCGTCGGCAACGGCTTTCGAAGACATCGTCATCCCGCCGCGTCCGCCGCTGCCGGTGCCGGGTACCGTCGGCTCGCGAAGCAGCACCGATGACCACACGGTCGAAGACGTCACGCCCGCCGACGTCGCGGTCGAGGAGCCGGTGACCTCCGGCCCCGACGCCTCACTCGGAGATCTCACGCCCGCTGACGTCGCGGTCGAGGAGCCGGTGACTTTTGGCCCCGAGGCCTCGGTCGACCATCCCGAGACGCCCTCCGGTGTCGCCTCGGAGTCGGAATCGGCCGAGCCCCGCGCCGCCGAGGTCGAGGTGGTCGTCGAAACGCCGCTCGAGGTCGACCGCTTCGACGGCAGTGCTGTCGAACCGGGCACTGGAACGATCGCCGAGCGAGCGGACGAGGGCGAGGTCGACTCGTCGTCCGCCGACGACACGCAAGATCCGACTCCGCCCGATGTGCGGGCCGACGACCCGGCCCCGACGGAGGACGCACCGGTCACGGACGCTGCGGAGGAAGATGCGGCGGTTGCCGGTGTCTCGCTCGTCGACCCGCTTGACTCCACTCGGCCGGACGCACGTGCCGACGACACCGCCCCCGCGGAGGTGTCGCTCGCCGAGACAGTGGACGCAGACGCGACCGAGCCGGCAGCCGCCGAGGGCGACGCAGCAGACAACGAGGTCGTGGAGGCCCACGCAGCAGTCGTCGAGGCCGTGGAGGCCGACGCAGCCGGAATCGACACGACCGCGGCGCTCGACGAGTCGGACGCGTCAGACGCTTCAGAGACGACGGCCGTGCTCCCCGCTCCCGCTTCCGTCTCTCCCGAGGGGGACGCCGACGCCAATCCCGACGCGGCCGCAGACGCCGACGCTGCGATACCGGTGCTCACTCTGCGGCACATCACGAAGACCTTCGGTGATCTGCGCGCCGTCGACGCGATCGACCTGACCGTTCCCGCCGGCTCGTTCTACGGTCTGGTAGGACCCAACGGCGCTGGCAAGACCACGACACTGTCGATCATCGCGGGGCTGCTCCGGGCCGACGCCGGCGAAGTCACCATCAACGGTGTCGACGCCACGAAGCGGGCGCGCGAGGCGAAAAAGCTCATCGGCGTGCTGCCCGATCGTCTGCGCACGTTCGACCGCCTGACCGGGCGCCAGCTGCTTTCGTACTACGGCGCGCTGCGCGGTCTTCCGAGCGGTCTCGTCGAGAGCCGTATGGCCGATCTGGCTCGCGCCTTCGACCTCGTCGATGCGCTCGCGCGGCCGGTGTCCGACTACTCGGCGGGTATGACGAAGAAGGTCATGCTCGCGGGCGCGATGATCCACTCGCCCCGGCTGCTCGTGCTCGATGAGCCCTTCGAGGCCGTCGACCCCGTCTCCAGCGGCGTCATCCTCGACATCCTCCGCACCTACGTCGAGCACGGCGGCACCGTGATCCTGTCGAGCCACGGCATGGAACTCGTAGAGCGGGTCTGCTCGCGCGTCGCGGTCATCGTGTCAGGACAGGTGCTCGCCGAAGGCACCGTCGACGAGGTGCGCGGCGAGGGCACGCTGGAGGAGCGTTTCCGCGAGCTGTCGGGCGGACTGGGCGACGTGGAGGGCCTCGAGTGGTTGCACACGTTCTCCGCCTGAGACTGGCGATGATGCTGGGCGCCCTCCGCGGCGACCGGCGCGACGTGATCCGGCGGGTGATCGGCGTGGTGCTGCTCGTCGCGGCCACCGTCGTCGCGGCGATGAGCGCCGCGGGCCTCGCGGACGCCGATCGGCTCACGACGGCGGTGGTGAGCGTGCTCGCCGGCTCCGCCGTGACCCTCGGATTCGCGATCGGCCCGCCCGTGACGGCCTCGATCGACCCCCTCGACCCGCGACGCTTCGCCGTGATCGGCCCCGAACCGCGTCCCCTCGCCGGAGCGCTGATCCTCGCCGGCTTCCTCAGCGTGCCCGTGCTCGTGACGCTCACCCTCGGCGTGAGCCTCGCCGTGGCCTGGGGCGCGCAGGGGGCGTCGGCGGTGGCGAGCGTGGCATCCGTCGTCCTGGGCCTGACGACGTGCGTGCTGTTCGCGCGCGTCAGCATGGCGCTCGGGGCGCTCGTTCAGCGGCCCCGCCAGTCGCGAGAGCTCGTGAGCGTGTACCTCATCGCCGTCCTCGTCGTCGTGGTGCCGATCGGGGTCTTCCTCGGCTCGCTCGAATGGCGCGGCGCGGTGCCCACCCAGCTGGCCTCGGCGGCCGAGATCCTCTCGTGGACGCCGATCGGCGCCGCCTGGGCCATCGGTCTCGCGCCCACCGCCGGCGCCGCGGTGGGAAGTCTCGTCGTGGCTCTCGCCACGATGGCGGTGCTGGTCCTGGCATGGTTCGCGCTGGTGCGGGTGCTGCTCACCACGACCCGCCGCCCCGCGGCCGTGCGCGAGCGGGGCGGTCTCGGGTGGTTCGCTCTGCTGCCGGGCACGCCCGGGGGAGCGGTCGCGGCGCGAAGCCTGTCGTACTGGCTGCGCGACCGTCGCTACATCGTCAACGTCGTGATCGTACCGATCGCCGCCGTCGTGTCGACCGTGCCTCTGCTGGTCGCGGGCGTGCCGTTCGAGCTCGCCGTGCTGCTGCCGGTGCCGATCATGGCCCTTTTCTTCGGCTGGTTGCCGCACAACGACCTGGCCTACGACTCGACGGCCCTGTGGATGCACATCGCCAGCGGCGTGCGCGGCATCCCCGACCGCGTCGGGCGTCTCGTGCCCGTGCTGCTCATCGGCATCCCGATCCTGGCCGTCAGCCTTCCTCTCGCCATCGTCGCCCACGGCCGGTGGGCCGTCTTCCCCGCGATGGTGGGCGTCTGCGCCGCGCTCTTCCTCGGCGGTCTCGGACTGTCGAGCATCTCGTCGGTGCTGGCGCCGTACGCCGTCTCACGCCCCGGTGACAGCCCGTTCCAGCAACCGCAGCGCACCGGCTCCGGCGGGGTGGTCGCACAGGGCCTCGTGATGCTCGGTGCGATGCTCACCGCGCTTCCGGCCGGTTGGCTCACTTGGCAGGCCATCGGCGGCGCCACCATCGATTCCGTGCTCGCGCTGTGGGTCGGTGTCGGGGCCGGCGCGTTCGTACTCGTCGTGGGGATCGGCCTCGGAGCCGTCGTCTACGAACGCCGCGCGACGCGCCTGATGGAGTTCGCCGAGGCGACCTGAAACCCGATGACCCGACCGTCGGGCGCGGTCCGCGGCTACACTGGCTCTCCATGAGCACGCCTCTCGACAGTCCCGACAGCGGGGGTCTCGCGACCCTGGATCGTGAGCTCGAGGAGCTCATCCGCGAAGAGAACATCGAGCCCGGCGACCATGAGCGCTTCTCGCACTACGTGAAGAAAGACAAGATCCTCGAGTCCGCGATCACCGGCAAGCCCGTGCGCGCGCTATGCGGCAAGAAGTGGACGCCGGGGCGCGACCCCGAGAAGTTCCCGGTCTGCCCGCAGTGCAAAGAGATCTACGAGTCGCTCGTCAGCTGATCTTCCCCGCGCGGCCCCGACTGCATCTCGCGTGAGTCGCCAGAAATTGTCGCTGCAGTGCGTCTGAAGCGACAGTTCTTGGCGACTCGCGCGGTGGGCCGTCAGCGTGCCTCGCGGTACTCGGTCGGCAGCGCCGGGTCGGCCTTGCTGAGCGCGAGGGCGCGCACCGGCAGTTCCTCGCGCACGCGGGCGTGGTGAGCCCTCGCGGCCTGTACGCCGGCGGCGCCGAGGGCAGCGGCATCCGCCTCCCCGTCCGCCATCAAGGTCGTCTGCAGGGCGCGGGCGTCGGGATGCTCGGCGGCCGTCGACAGCTCCTCGAACCCGTCGCTGACGACGATGACCTCCGCCGTCGCGGTGCCCGCGTCGAGCGTGCGGAACGCGGCCTTGCGGCCTCCGTGCGAGGCCTTCTGGGTCGACGCCTTCGCCACGGCCACCCACGACCCGTCGACGGCTTCGCGCGCGACGAGCTTGAACACGAGGCCCGCGGTCGGCACGCCCGAGCCGGTCGCGACCGACGTGCCGACGCCGTACGAGTCGACGGGGGAGGCCGCCAGCGCAGCGAGCGCGTACTCGTCGAGGTCGCTGGTCACGGTGATGCGGGTGCCGGTCGCCCCGAGCTCGTCGAGGAGCGCCCGCACCTCGCCCGCGACGATCGGCAGATCGCCGGAGTCGATGCGCACACCGCCGAGTTCGGTTCCCGCCACACGGACGGCCGTGCGCACGCCTTCGGCGATGTCGTACGTGTCGACGAGCAGCGTGGTGCCGCTGCCGAGGGCGTCGATCTGCGAGCGGAACGCGTCTTCTTCGGTGTCGTGCAGCAGCGTCCAGGCGTGCGCGGCCGTGCCCATCGTGGGCACACCCCACCGGCGGCCGGCCTCCAGATTGCTCGTCGCCGAGAAACCGGCGACGTAGGCGGCGCGTGCTGCGGCGACCGCGGCCTCTTCGCTCGCCCGGCGGGAGCCCATCTCGGCGAGGGGACGGTCGCCGGCGGCCACGCTCATGCGGGCGGCGGCCGTGGCGACGGCGCTGTCGTAGTTCAGGATGCTGAGGGCTACCGTCTCCAGCAGCACCGCCTCGGCGAAGGTGCCCTCGATGGTGAGCAGCGGCGAGCCGGGGAAGTACACCTCGCCCTCGCGATAGCCGGTCACCGACCCGGTGAAGCGGTATCCGGCGAGGAAGTCGAGGGTCGCGGCATCCACGATGCGGTTGTCGCGCAGGAAGCGCAGTTCGTCGTCGCCGAAACGGAAGTCGCGGATGGCCTCGAGCAGCCGGCCCGTGCCCGCGACGACGCCGAACCGGCGCCCGCCCGACAGCCGGCGCCCGAACACCTCGAACACGCAGCGGCGTGAGGCGGTGCCGTCGCGAAGCGCCGCGTCGAGCATCGTGAGTTCGTAGCGGTCGGTGTGCAGGGCCGTGCTGCGGGTCATGGCGTCAGCCTATTGCGGCATCCGCGGCGCGCTCGCGTGCGCCCCGGCGGTTGACACCCGCCCCTCGCCGTTCCGAACTCCGGAGTTTCCGGCGCGAACCCGGGCCGAAGGCGCCGGAGGAGCCCGAGTCGCGCATTCCCTCCGGAGTTTGGCTCGCGCCCTCGCGACGCCCCGACCCGCGCCCGGTGCACCCGCACCCCGCCCGATAGGCTGGGCCCCTATGGATGACGCGCCGATCGGGATCTTCGACTCGGGAGTCGGCGGTCTCACCGTCGCCCGGGCCGTGTCGCAGCAGCTGCCGCGCGAGTCGATCCTCTATATCGGCGACACCGCCCGCTCGCCCTACGGTCCGAAGCCCATCGCCGACGTGCGCCGGTACGCGCTCGAAGTGCTCGACACCCTCGTCGACCAGGGCGTGAAGATGCTCGTGATCGCCTGCAACACCGCCTCGGCCGCGATGCTCCGCGACGCCCGGGAGCGCTACGACGTCCCGGTCGTCGAGGTCATCGGCCCCGCCGTGCGCACCGCGATGTCGACGACCCGCAACGGCCGCATCGGCGTCATCGGAACGGTCGGCACGATCGGCTCGCGCGCCTATCAAGACATGCTCGAGGTCAACGAACGCCTCACCGTCTTCGCCGAGGCGTGCCCGCGCTTCGTCGAGTTCGTCGAGGCCGGCGTCACCGATTCGCCCGAGGTGCTCGCCACGGCCGAGCAGTACCTGGCGCCCCTCCGCCACGCCGGCGTCGACACCCTCGTGCTCGGGTGCACGCACTACCCGTTCCTCGAGGGGGCGATCAGCTACGTGATGGGTCCCGACGTCAGCCTCGTCTCGAGCGACAGCGAGACGGCCAAAGACGTCTTCCGCCAGCTCGTCTCGCGCGATCTGCTGGCGAGTCCGGATGCCACCCCGAGACACCGCTACGAAGCCACCGGCTCGTCGGCCGACGACTTCGTGAACCTCGCCAACCGCCTCATGGGCCGCGAGGTGCGCGAGGTGCAGCTCGTGCAGACCGGCGCCATCGACCTGCCGCGCTGAGGCGTGGCATCCGTTTCCCGTTCCTCTGGAGGACCCATGACCCGCAAAGACGGTCGCACCACCGATCAACTCCGCCCCGTCACGATCGAGCGCGGCTGGTCGGCGCACGCCGAGGGCTCCGCGCTCATCACGTTCGGCGGCACGAAGGTGCTGTGCACCGCGTCGTTCACCAACGGCGTGCCGCGCTGGCTCACCGGCAAGGGCAAGGGGTGGGTCACCGCGGAGTACGCGATGCTGCCGCGCGCGACCAACAGCCGCAACGACCGCGAGAGCATCAAGGGCAAGGTCGGCGGTCGCACGCACGAGATCTCGCGGCTGATCGGCCGCGCGCTCCGCGCCGTCGTCGACACCAAAGCGCTCGGTGAGAACACGATCGTCATCGACTGCGACGTGCTGCAGGCCGACGGCGGCACGCGCACCGCGGCCATCACGGGCGCGTACGTCGCCCTGGCGGATGCCATCGCCTGGGGCCGCGAGAAGAAGTTCATCGGCCAGCGCGCCGAGGTGCTGCGCGACTCGGTCGCCGCGGTCTCGGTCGGCATCATCGACGGCGAGCCGATGCTCGACCTCGCGTACGTGGAGGATGTGCGCGCCGAGACCGACATGAACGTCGTCGTCACCGGCCGGGGGCTCTTCGTCGAGGTGCAGGGCACCGCCGAGGGGGCGCCGTTCGACAAGCGCGAGCTCGACCAGCTGCTCGAGCTGGGCGTGAACGGTTGCGCCGAACTGCGTGGCATCCAGACCGCCGCGCTCGAGGGCTGACATGGCGCGCGTCGTGCTCGCCACGCACAACCCGCACAAGGTCGAGGAGTTCCAGGCGATCGTCGCGGCGGTGCGTCCCGACCTCGAGGTCGTGGCGTACGACGGCCCCGAGCCGGTCGAAGACGGGGTGACGTTCGCGGCGAACGCCCTCATCAAGGCGCGTGCCGCGGCCGCGCACACGGGACTCCCGGCCTTGGCCGACGACTCCGGCGTGGCCGTCGACGTGCTCGGTGGCTCTCCCGGGGTGTTCTCGGCCTACTGGGCCGGGCACAAGAAGGACGCGACGGCCAATCTCGAGCTGCTGCTCGACCAGCTCGCTGACGTCGCCGACCCGCACCGCACGGCGCAGTTCGTGTCGGTGATCGCCCTCGTTCGTTCCGACGGCAGCGAGCAGACGGTGGAGGGCCGCTGGCCCGGACGCCTGGCGAACGCGCCGGCCGGACCGGGTGGCTTCGGGTATGACCCCATCTTCATACCCGACGGCCAGCCCGCGAATGCCGAGCGCACGGTGGGCGAATGGACGGCTGACGAGAAGAACGCCGAGTCGCACCGCGCCCGGGCATTCGTTCAGCTCGCGCCCCTTCTCACGTCACTCTGAGCGTGTAGACCCGTGAGGTGACCGCAATGCCCACGGTGTCGATCGTTGTTCCCGCCTACAACGAAGAGGCGGTCATCGAGCGGTGCCTGCGGGCGATCGTGCGGCAGAGCGTCCCCGCGGCCGAGGTGCTCGTGGTCGACAACCTCTCGACCGACGGCACGCGCGAGGTGGTGCAGCGTGTCATCGACGAGAACCCGGCCGCCGGCATCCGGCTGCTGCGCCAAGATGCGCGCCAGGGCCTCGTGCCGACCCGCAACCTCGGGATGGATGCCGCCACGGGCGACGTCCTCGGACGCATCGACGCCGACACCGTGCTCAAGCCCGACTGGGTGGCTCAGGTGTCGCACGCGTTCGCGACGGGATCGATGGATGCCGTCTCCGGCCCGGTCGAGTACTACGACCTCCCCCTGCGGGCGATCGGGCAGCAGATCGACGACCGGTTGCGGCGGTTGCAGGTGAAGCTCGCGGGGGACTTCGTCTTCCTCTTCGGCAGCAACATGGCCGTGCGCGCGAGCGCCTGGCGCGACGTGCGGGAGTTCCTCTGCGACGACGAGGCCGACGTCATGCACGAAGACCTCGACATCGCGATCCATCTCGCCCTCGGCGGTCACCGCATCGGCTACTGCTCCGACATGGTCGCCGGCATGTCGGCGCGCCGCCTCGACGATCGCCCGCGCGACTTCCGCCGGTACGTCGACCGTTTCGAGAACACCTACGCGGCGCACGACATCCGCGATGTGCGGCTGCGCGCGCCGATGGCGGTGTTCCTCGGCGTCTACCCGGCGCTGCACGTGCATCGGCGGGTGCAGGCGCGGGTGCGGGCGCTGCGCGGCTGACCGCGCTCCGGCGTGGCGCGGGGCGCGACAGCGGTTCTCATTCCCGACTAGCGGCGTGATGGGCGCGATGTCGGTGGTCGGTTCTAGCCTGAAACCATGCACGATCACGCGCCGTCAGGTGGCATCCGCGATGCCAGCCATCGGCGCCTGCTCACGACGGCCCTCGCGCTGACCGCGACGGTCATGGTCGTGCAGATCGTCGGGGCGGTGCTGTCGGGCTCGCTCGCCCTGCTCGCCGATGCGGCGCACATGTTCACCGACGCGGCGGCGCTCGTCGTCGCCCTGGTCGCGACCTCGATCGCCTCGCGGCCCGCCGACGACCGCCGCACGTTCGGCTACCAGCGGGCCGAGGTGCTCGGGGCGCTCGCGAACGGCGTCATCCTGATCGTGCTGTGCACCTGGGTGGGTGTCGAGGCGGTGCAGCGCCTGCTCGCACCCGCCGAGGCCGATGTCCAGGGCGGGTTGATGCTCATCGTCGCCACCGTCGGCATGATCGCGAACGCCGTGTCGATGTGGCTGCTCGGCCGTGCGCAGAAACGCAGCATCAACGTGCGCGGCGCCTACCTCGAGGTGCTCGGCGACCTCATCGGGTCGGCGGCGGTGATCGTCGCCGCGATCGTCATCGTCACGACCGGTTTCGCTCAGGCGGATGCCATCGCCTCGCTCTTCATCGCCGTGCTCATCGTGCCGCGGGCGATTGGTCTGCTGCGCGAGGTCGTCGTCGTGCTGACGGAGTCGGCGCCGGTCGGCGTGCACGTCGCCGAGATCCGCGAGCACCTGCGCGGGGCCGACGGCGTCGTCGACGTGCACGACGTGCACGTGTGGCAGCTCACGCGCGGAGCGCCGGTGTTCAGCGCGCACGTCATCGTCGACGACGCGGCCCTGACCGACGGCCGGGCTGCCCGCATCCTCTCGTCGCTGCAGGAATGCCTCAGCGACCACTTCGACGTCGAGCACTCGACGTTCCAGCTCGAGCCCGCCGGGCACGTGGAGCACGACTCCCGGCACGCGTGACGTCCCGCAGGGTCGCGTCGGAGGGCCCTGAGCCTGTTGGAGGGTGCGGGTGGGTGTCGGTGGCTTCGACGGGCTCAGCCACCTTTGTGGCGTCGGAGGGCTCTGAGCCTGTTGAAGGGTGCGGGTGGGTGTCGGTGGCTTCGACAAGCTCAGCCACCTTGTGGCGGCGGAGGGCCCTGAGCCTGTTGAAGGGTCCGGGCGGGTGACGGTGGCTTCGACAAGCTCAGCCACCTCGCGTGCGAGTCGCGTGTCGCGGTGCCGACGATAGGCCCAGCGCTCCGGACCCGGCTCAGCTCTCCCGCGCGACGTCGTCCGGGTCCTTGTCGGGCCGCAGCCCCCGCCACCGCGCCTGCCGCAGGATGCCGCCGGGTGTGAACTCCGCGAACTCCACCTCGGCGACGAGCTCCGGCCGCACCCACAGCGCGTCGCGCGCATCGGCGGCGGGCACGCCGACGAACGGATCGACGTCGCTGCCCAGTGGGGCGAGCATCTCGGTCAGGCGCATCAGCGTCTGCTCGCCGAAGCCGGAGCCGACGCGTCCGGCATACCGGAGCCCGTCGGCGTCGGGCACCCCCACGAGCAGCGAGCCGATGGTGCCCGCCCGATTGCCCTTGCCGGGCCGTACGCCGCCGATCACGACCTCCTGCGTGCGCGAGTGCTTGACCTTGAGCCACCGTTCCGACCGCTCGCCTCGTCGGTAGGCCGAGCCGGGGTCTTTCACGACGACGCCCTCGAGGCCGAAGCGGTCGCTCGTCGACACCGCGGCATCCACATCGTCGAAGACCGGCGGAACGACGATCGCACCGACCGCGTCGCCGGCAAGCTGCTCGAGCAGCGCGCGGCGTTCCGACAGGGGCAGGGATGCCACGTCTCGCCCGCTCGCCGAGAGCACGTCGAAAAGGTAGAGGTGCACGGGGGTGCGCGTTCTCTCTCGCTCGATCTCGCGGGGTTGAACCAGGTTCATGCGCTTCTGCAGGAGCGGGAAGCTCGGGCGTCCCTGCAGGTCGAGTGCGACGATCTCGCCGTCGAACACCGCCGGGCGGGAGCCGAGACCCAGGTCGACGCTCGTCAGCTCGGGATAGGCGGCGGTCAGGTCATTGCCGTTGCGCGAGCGCAGGCGCAGGCGGCTGCCGTCCCAGATGCCCAGACCCCGGATGCCGTCCCACTTCATCTCCACCCACGGCGGGCCGCCCCAGCGTTCCGCGGCGGCGCGGGCGATCCCCGCTGTCGCCGACGTGGCGAGCATGGGCCGCAGCTCGGCGACGGTGGGTTCCGCGGCCGACCCAGTGTCGGCGGGAGCGGATGCCGGGTCCGACGCGGCAGAGGTGCGGGGCGCGGTGCCGCTCGGCGGGGAAGTGGACGGGTTGGCGGGCGTGCGCGACGATGCCGAGGCACGGGAATCGGCCGAGGCCGCGGTGCGCGCGGGGGCTGCTCCGGTCGCGCCGTGATCCCGGGGCACCACGGGCTCGCCGTCGCTCTGCGGCCGGCCCTCGGCATCCGTCTTCATCCGGTGCAGCAGCCACTGCGACTTCTCCCCACGACCCTCGGTGCGGATGAGGGCGACGCGAACTCGACCGAGCGGGCCGTCGGCGCGACCCTGCAGGGTGGCGATCACCTCGTCGTCGCGCCACTTCTCGAGCTCGTAGGTGCCGGTGTCCCAGACGGTCATGATGCCGGCGCCGTACTCGCCGCGGGGGATCTCTCCGGCGAAGTCGAGGTATTGCATCGGGTGGTCCTCGGTCATGACGGCGAGGCTGTTCTTCGCGGTGGTCGGCGGCACGCCCTTCGGAACCGCCCAACTCACGAGGACGCCGTCGTGTTCGAGTCGCAGGTCCCAGTGCAGGCGCGAGGCGTGGTGCTCCTGGATGACGAAGCGCGGCAGACCGTCGGGCGCGGCCTCGCCGTGGGGGGCCTCTGGCACGGGCTCGGGCGTGCGTCCGGCGGTGCGCTTGGAGATGTACGCGCGCAGCGGACCGGTGTCGCGCTCGACCGGCGCGAGCGGGTCGCCGGAGCGCTCCAGCACCTCGGTGAACAGCAGATGGCGCAGGTCGGGATCGTCGAGTTCGTCCCACGTGCGGGGTGCGGCGACCGTCGGCTGGGCCCGCCCGCGCAGCGAATAGGGCGCGATCGTCGTCTTCGACCCGTTGTTCTGGCTCCAGTCGATGAACACCTTGCCGGGACGTGCGGCTTTCGACATCTGGCTGACGACGAGGTCGGGGTGGTCGGCCTCGATCGCGCGCGCGAGTTCTTTCGCGATGGCGCTTGCCGCGTCGCTCGTGGGACGGCCGTCGAGGTGCGCGTAAAGGTGGATGCCCTTGCTCCCGCTCGTCACCGGCAGGGGGTCGAGGCCCATGTCCTGCAGGATGGCCCGCGCCCAGCGGGCGACCTCGGCGCATTCGGCGAGACCGACACCCGGGCCGGGATCGAGGTCGAGCACGAGCCTGTCGGGGTTCTGCCGCGCGCCGTCCGGCGAGAAGCGCCACTGCGGCACGTGAACCTCGAGGCTCGCGACCTGCGCGAGGTAGACGAGGGTCGGCAGATCGTCGACGAGCGGGTAATCTTTTGCGCCCGAGGAGTGGTCGATCGGAAAGCGCCTGACCCACGCGGGCGCACCCGGCTCGAGGGCCTTCGCGAAGAACGGCTCGGTGGGGGCGGTGTCGGTGCCGACGCCGTCGGGCCAGCGTTTGCGCGTGCCGGGGCGGTCGGCGACGTGGGGGAGCAGGCGCGGGGCGATGCGCGAGTAGTAGTCGATGACCTCGCCCTTGGTGGTGCCCGTCTCGGGGTAGAGCACCTTGTCGAGGTTCGAGAGGCGCAGCCGGCGACCGCCGATCTGCACCGTCTGCTCCACCATCGCCCCAGCGTAGAGCCGGGGCGGTTCCGGATGCCGAGGGGGTTGCGTGTGCGGTGGGTCGCGGTGGATTCGGCGGGCTCGGCCACCTGGGTGGGAGGTCCCTGAGTTCGTCGAAGGGACCGGGGGCCGTGAACGACGCAAGGGTCTCGGCATCCACCCGTCCGACGGTGTTCACTGGACCCATGCGATCGATCTGGAAGGGCGCCCTGACGTTCGGCCTCGTCAACGTGCCCGTGAAGGTGTACTCGGCCACCGAAGACCACGACGTCTCGCTGCATCAGGTGCACAACGCCGACGGCGGGCGCATCCGGTACCAGCGCATCTGCGAGATCGACGGCGAGGTCGTGCCCTACAGCGACATCGACAAGGCGTACGACGACGGCGAGCAGACCGTCGTGCTGACCAAGGACGACCTCGCGTCGCTGCCGAGCGAACGAAGCCGCGAGATCGAGGTCGTGGAGTTCGTGCCGAGCGACCAGGTCGACCTGCTGACCCTCGACAAGGCGTACTACCTCGAGCCCGACTCGTCGTCGCCGAAGGCGTACGTGCTGCTGCGCAAGACGCTGGAGCAGACCGACCGCACCGCGATCGTGCGGTTCTCGCTGCGGCAGAAGACGCGGCTCGCGGCCCTGCGCGTGCGCGGTGACGTGTTGGTGCTGCAGACGCTGCTGTGGGCCGACGAGGTGCGCGAAGCGGCGTTCCCGGCGCTGGACGAGAGCGTACGCATCTCGGCGAAGGAGCTCGAGATGTCGGCGTCGCTCGTCGACAGCTTCTCGAAGGACTTCGACCCCGAGGAGTTCACCGACGAGTACCAGGCAGAACTGCGCACCCTGATCGACGCCAAGCTCGAACAGGGCGATGCCCTCGATACGGATGCCACCTTCGGCAAGGCCGAGGACGACGACGGCGGCGAGGTCATCGACCTGATGGAGGCGCTCCGAGCGAGCGTCGAGCGCTCACGTGCCGCGCGTGCCGAGAAGGACGCCCCCGCGAAGAAAGCACCCGCCAAGAAGAAGAGCTCGAAGGCCTCGTGATCGCGGCGCTCGCCGCCGGGTGACGGCAGCAGCTGTATGCCCGAGCGGCGGATGATCGGACGCGCCTCGGCCAGCAGCAGGCCGAGTCGTCGAGGCGGCGGGACTCAGCGTGTGGGCTGGTCGCCGTCTTCGAGGGTCTTCGGGTCGAGGGTCAGGGCCTCGGCCTCGGCGGGCGTCACGGCCCCTTCGCGCTTGGCGGCGGCGCGCTCGCGGAAGTAGTGGATCGCGATGAACAGCGCGGTGCCGGCGACGGCGGCGAGCAGGATGACGTCGATGTACTCGGTCACGATGTCGCGGATGAACGGGATGTAGCCCACCGCGTACCCGAGCATCGTGAGGCCGATGCCCCAGATGACCGCGCCGATGAAGTTGTAGAGCGTGTACTTGCGCCACGGCATGTGCCCGACGCCGGCCGCGATGGGGGCGAAGGTGCGCACCACCGGCACGAAGCGGGCGAGGATGACGGTGAGCCCGCCGAACCGCTCGAAGAACGCGTTCGTGCGCTCGACGTTCTTCTTGCTGAAGATGCCCGACTCTTTGCGCTCGAAGATCGAGGGACCGGCTTTGTGGCCGATGAAGTAACCGACCTCGCCGCCGACGAACGCGGCGACGCCGATGGCGAGCGCCACCCACCACGCGTTGATGCCGAACACACCGTTGGGAGCCGCCGGCGTCGAGTGCGACAGCAGGCCCGCCATGATCAGCAGCGTGTCACCGGGCAGCAGGAACCCGATCAGCAGACCCGTCTCGGCGAAGATGATGAAGCAGACCACCAGCAGAGCCCACGGCTGCGAGTTCGTGATGATCGTCGCGGGGTCGAGCCACGGGAGCAGGGCGGCGTTGGTGTGGATCACATCGGTCCCGTCGGGTCGGAGAATCGGTGCAGGTGCGGTGCCGGTGAGGCGGATCACCCGTGCGGAAGGGGGGACTTGAACCCCCACGCCCGAAGGCACAGGAACCTAAATCCTGCGTGTCTGCCGATTTCACCACTCCCGCGAGTGGGTTCAGTCTAAACGGGAGCCGCGTTTCCCCGATGTGAAGCCGCCGTCAACCGCCCACCACCTCACCCGCGACTATCGTCGCGACGTTGCGGGTCTCGTGGATGCCGGCGGGGTGACCCGTGAACGGATCGCGGTCGGCGATCGCGAGGTCGGCCGCGCGGCCGGGGGTGATCGCCCCGCCGGGGAGCCCGAGCAGATGGGCCGAGCCGCGCGTGTAGGCGTCGATCGAGGCTGCGAGATCGAGGGCTTCGCCGTCACCGAGGGGCGTGGCATCCGGTTCGGTGGGTGGCCGGCGCGTTACGGCGACGTGCACGCCCTGCCACGGGTCGAAGCTCGACACGGGCCAGTCGGAGCCCATCGCCAGGCGCGCACCCGCGCGGTGCAGCGAGCCGAAGACGTAGAGCTCGTCGGCGCGGTCGTCGCCGATTGTCGGCAGCGTCGCCTGGCGGGTGAGCGCCGTCGCGCAGGCCCAGAACGGCTGGGCGTTCGCGGTCACCTCGAGCGCGGCGAAGCGGGCGACGTCGTCGGGGTGGATGAGCTGGATGTGCGCGATGTGATTGCGCACCCGCTGTCGGTCCGCCGGGGGCACCCGGGCGAAGCCGTCGAGCGCGTCGCGCACCGCCGCATCGCCGATGGCGTGCACGTGCACGGCGATCCCCGCGGCGTTCAGCGCCGGCACCAGCCGCTGCACGAGCGCGGGCGAGAAGTACGACAGCCCGCGCTCCTCGCTTCCGACGTAGGGCTCGAGCAGATGAGCGGTGCGGGTCTCGACGATCCCGTCGAGCATGAGTTTGGCGGTGGCGCTCGGCAGGCCCGCCGCGGCGTTGGCCCGTGCGCGCCCGACGGCGTGTGCGACGAAGGCGTCGACACCGTCGGGGGTCAGATCGCGCGGCACCCAGATCGCCCCGGTCGCGCGTCCGCGCAGGGAGCCCTGGCGAAGAAGGTGGAGGTAGGCGTCGGTGAAGTCGGGGAACCCGCCGTAGGCGCCGAGCGCCGCCTCCTGCCAACCGGTGACCCCCGCGCCGAGCAGGTCGCGCGACAAGCGCAGGATGCCGCGGGCGACGTCTTCCGTGGCCGGTGAGGGCAGCAGCCGGGCGACGAGCTGCATCGCCCCCTCCCGCAGGGCGCCGCTCGGGCGGCCGTCGGTATCTCTCTCGATGCGCCCGTCGGCGGGGTCGGGCGTCGAGGCGTCGAGCCCCGCCGCCGCCAGCGCCGCCGAGTTGGCCCACGCGCCGTGGTGATCGGCGTCGAGCAGCAGGGCGGGCCGGTCGGGCACGAGGGCGTCGAGGTGCGTCGCCTGCGGCCCCGAAGCCGGGAACAGCGTCGGATCCCACCCGCCGCCGACGACCCACGGCGCGGGGGAGTCCGCGGCGAAGGCCCGCACGCGCGCGTCGATCTCCACGAGCGAGGCCGCGCCCGACAGGTCGCAGCGCAGCGCGTCCATGGCTCCGACGCCGAGGTGCACGTGCGCGTCGACGAAGCCCGGGGTGACGAGACCCCCGCGGGCGTCGAGGTCGTCCGCGCCCGTACCCACGGCATCCTGGACCGACGCCAGAGTCCCGACCGCGACGACGATCCCGTCGCGGATGCCGATGGTGTCGGCATCCTGTACCCGTCCGTCCGAGAAGACGACCGCGTTGCCGATGATCAGAGCGCTCACCGCCCCAGTGTGGCGGGCGCCGCCACGACACGCCGAGCGGGAATGCGAGCCGCCGCGTGCCCCTTGTCCCTCTGTATGCAGGCGATCACGTACTCCCAGACCGGTGACTCCTCCGTCCTCACGCTCGTCGAGCGTCCTCTGCCCGAACCCGGGCCCGGCGAGGTGCGCGTGCGCATCGCCGTGTCGGGCGTGAACCCGACCGACTGGAAGGCGCGCGAGGGCGGTCGCCCGTTCTCGTGGGACGAGGTCACCCCGAACCAGGACGGGGCGGGAACGGTGGATGCCGTCGGCGACGGCGTCGACGACGTCTCGGTGGGGCAGCGGGTGTGGATCTACCTCGCCCAGCACGAGCGCCCGACGGGCACGGCCGCCGAGTACGCCGTCATCCCCGCGTCTCGCGCGGTGCCGCTGGCCGATGACGCCTCGTTCGCCCTCGGTGCGAGCCTCGGCGTTCCGGCGATGACCGCGCACCGCGCGCTGACCGTGCACGAGAACGGACCGTCGCGGCTGGCCCCCGGCGCCCTCGACGGGCGGACGGTGCTCGTGCAGGGCGGCGCCGGCGCCGTCGGGCACGCCGCGATCCAGCTCGCGGTGTGGGCCGGGGCGACGGTCATCGCCACCGTCAGCAGCGACGAGAAAGAGGCACTCGCCCGCGCGGCTGGTGCCCACCACGTCGTGCAGTACCCGAGCGAGACGCTCGCCGACGGCATCCGCGAGCTCGCCCCGAATGGGGTCGACCACATCGTCGAGGTCGCCATCGCCGACAACGCGGCCCTCGACGTCGAGGTGATCGCCAACCACGGTTCGATCGGCTACTACGCCGACAACGGCGGAGACCGCTTCTCCGCCGCGGTGCGCGCCAGCTTCGCCAAGAACGTGCGCTGGCAGGGACTGCTGCTCTACACGGTCGGCGAAGACGCCCTCGCCGCCGCCGCCCACGACGTGTCGGCCGCCGTCGCCGACGGTGTGCTGCCGGTCGGAGACGATGCCGGGCTGCCGCTGACGTGGTTCGCGCTCGCCGAGACCGCCGCCGCTCACGACGCCGTCGCGGACGGCGCCACCGGCAAGGTGCTCATCCGCGTCGGCGACGCGGAGTAACCGCCGCATGAGAACCGCCGGGGCCGCGCTGATGCGCGACCCCGGCTCCTCACCGCGCCCGCGGCACGTACCTCGGCACCCACCGGATGAAGCCCACCGCTCCGAGCACGGCGATCACCCCCATCGCGCCGACGCCGACCGATAGCGAGGCAGCGGCCGTGAGCGCCGACACGATGAGCGGAGCCACCGCGCCCCCGGCATCCGTCAACGTGCGCCACGAACCGAGGAAGGCGGCCGGCTCGTTCGGCGGGGCGATGTCAGCGCCGAGGGTCAGCAGGATGCCGCTCGACAGGCCGTTGCCCACCCCCAGCACCGCGGCGAACATCGCGTACCACATGGCCGCCGACCCCAGCTCGTGCGTGAACGACAGCGACAGGAACCCCGCACCCATGAGGATCATCGCCGGCAGTGCCGCCCACAGACGGCCGAAGCGGTCCATGACCTGGCCGCTCGCGTAGAACAGGGCGAAGTCGATCGCCCCCGAGACCCCGACGACCACCGCGATCGTGCCGGCGTCCGACCCCAGCGACACGCCCCACAGCGGGAGCACCACCTGCCGGGCCGAACGCACCGCCGACAGCGAGGCCGCCGCCAGGCCGAGCCGCGCGAGAACGCCCCGGAATCGCCACATCGTGCGGAAGACGCCGACCCGTTCGACGATCGGGATGGCCCCGGTCACCGGCTCGCCGCTGTCTTCGGCCTCGCCCGCCCCGGTGGGGGAGCGCCGCATCGCGCCCGCGCCGACGGGGACGGCCTTCTCGGGATCCGGTCCGAGGAACACCAGCAGGATCACCGCGATCTGGCACACGGCGAAGAAGACGACGGATGCCGTCTCGTCGCCGAAGATCCCGAGCAGCGCCGCCGAGATGAACGGGCCGACGAACATGCCGAGCCGGAACGTTCCCCCCAGCAGCGACAACGCCCGGGCGCGGAAATGCAGGGGCACGCGCGTGGTCATGAACGAGTGGCGCGCGAGCGCGAACGCCGCGGCGCAGAATCCGATGAGGAAGACCGCCGCGGCGAAGAACAGCAGCGACGGGGCGAACACGATCCCCACGAGGCCCGCCAGCACCACGATGCCGGCGACGCCCATCGTCACGCGCTCGCCGAAGCGGGCGACGGCCCACCCGGCCGGGATGTTGCCGCAGAGCTGACCGACGACGAGCGCGGATGCCACCAGCGCGGCCAGCGCCACGTCGGCGCCGAGCCGGTCGGCGATCACGGGGATCAGGGGGATGACCGCGCCCTCGCCGATGGCGAAGAGCAGCGTCGGTCCGTAGATCATCGGCGCGAAGCGCACCAGCACGTTCCGGGGAGAGTTGGCTGTCACCGTCTCCACGATAGGCTGGATGCCAAATGCTCGAACTCGATTTGACCGCCGACATCCAGGCGCTGCGCTCGACCTTCGCCGATATCCAGGCCGTGGTCGACGTCGACGCACTCAAAGCCGACATCGACCGCCTGAACGAAGAGGCCGGTGCGCCCGACCTGTGGGACGACGTCGACAACGCGCAGAAGGTGACCAGCCGGCTCAGCCACCGCCAGGCCGAGCTCAAGCGCATCACCGAGATCGAGCAGCGCCTCGACGACCTCGAGGTGCTCGTCGAGCTCGCGATCGAGATGGAAGACGAAGACTCCGCCGACGAGGCCCGCCGCGAGCTCGCCGCGCTGAAAGACGTCATCGGCCAGCTCGAGGTGCAGACGCTCCTCGACGGCGAGTACGACGCGCGCTCCGCGGTCGTGACCATCCGCTCGGGCGCCGGCGGCGACGACGCCACCGACTTCGCCGAGATGCTGCTGCGCATGTACCTGCGCTGGTGCGAGCGTCACAAGTACCCCGCGAAGGTCATGGACATGTCGTACGCCGAGGGCGCGGGCATCAAATCGGCCACCTTCGAGGTCGACGTGCCCTACGCCTACGGCACGCTCTCGGTCGAGGCCGGCACGCACCGTCTCGCGCGCATCAGCCCCTTCGGTGGCGCCGACAAGCGCCAGACGAGCTTCGCCGCGGTCGAGGTCATCCCCGTCATGGAAGAAGCCGTCGAGGTCGACGTGCCCGAGGGCGACATCCGCGTCGACGTCTTCCGTTCGTCGGGCCCCGGCGGCCAGTCGGTCAACACGACCGACTCCGCCGTGCGCATCACGCACATCCCCACCGGTCTCGTCGTGTCGATGCAGAACGAGAAGTCGCAGATCCAGAACCGCGCGGCCGCCATGCGCGTGCTGCAGACCCGTCTGCTCCTGCTCAAGCGCGAAGAAGAAGCGGCGAAGAAGAAAGAGCTCGCGGGCACGATCACCGCCAGCTGGGGCGACCAGATGCGCTCCTACTTCCTGTACGGGCAGCAGCTGGTGAAAGACCTTCGCACCGGCTACGAGGTCGGAAACCCGGCGGTCGTCTTCGACGGCGACCTCGACGGCCTCATCGCCGCCGGCATCCGTTGGCGCAAGCGCAAAGACGACGACGACTGACGCGTCTCCCGTTTCCCGAGAAGCCCTGTGGATGCCGGTGCCCCGGCATCCACAGGGCTTTCTCCGTTCCGGGTCACGGCGCGTCTTGACGGCGTGCCCAGAACGCCCGTTTAGGCTCGTCGAGCCATGATCCGGTTCGAGAACGTCACCAAGCGGTATCGCGGCACCGCGAAGCCCGCCCTGAACGCCGTCGACTTCGAAGTGCTCCGCGGGGAGTTCGTCTTCCTCGTCGGCGCCTCGGGGTCGGGGAAGTCGTCGTGCCTGCAGCTCATCCTGCGGGCGGAGACCCCCAGCGAGGGGCGCGTCGTCGTGCTCGGCCGCGACCTGCGCACCCTGTCCAACCGCAAGGTGCCCTACTTCCGTCGCGAGATCGGCTCGGTCTTCCAGGACTTCCGCCTGCTGCCGAACAAGACGGTGTTCCAGAACGTCGCCTTCACGCTGCAGGTGACCGGCTCGTCGCGCGGCTTCATCCAGCAGGCCGTGCCCGAGGTGCTCGCGCTGGTCGGCCTCGACGGCAAAGAGAAGCGCCTCCCGCACGAGCTGTCGGGCGGGGAGCAGCAGCGCGTCGCGATCGCGCGCGCACTCGTCAACCGCCCCCAGGTGCTGCTCGCCGACGAGCCGACCGGAAACCTCGACCCCGGTACCTCCACCGACATCATGCGCCTGCTCGCCCGCATCAACGCCGGCGGCACCACCGTGGTCATGGCCACGCACGAGGCCGGTTTCGTCGACCAGATGCAGCGGCGCGTGATCGAGCTGCGCGGCGGCGAGCTGGTGCGCGATGAGCGCGGCGGCGGCTACGGCGACACGGCCAGCATCCCGCGCCTGACACCCGAGGTCGAGAAGGGCGCGGCGGCCGTCGCCGCCCTCACGGCCGTGCTCGAGGTGCAGCGCGAGGTCACCGGTCTCACCGGCCCGGTCGAGCCGCTGCCCCAGACGGAGGCCGCGCCCGCGCCCCGGACCGCGTCGACACCGGATGCCGTGGCATCCGCCCCCGTGGCGCCGTCCGCCGAGGCCCCGGTCGACGAGTCCGCACGGGCGCCGCGCGAGCCCTCGACCACCACCGGGTTCATCCCGGTCACGACCCCCGACGTCGACGAGCTCGGCCTGGCCGACCGGCTCGGGCTCGGCACGAAGAAAGACGGCAGCGACGAAGTGGGACCCACGACATGAGGATCGGACTCATCCTGTCGGAGGCCTTCACGGGCCTTCGGCGCAATGCGTCGATGGTGATCTCCGTCATCCTCGTCACCTTCGTCTCGCTGACCTTCGTCGGCGCGGCGATGCTCATGCAGATGCAGATCGGCAAGATGCAGTCGTACTGGGCCGACCGGGCCCAGGTGGCGGTGTCGATGTGCGCGACGGTCTCCGACGTCGACACCTGTCAAGCCGGCCAGGCCGCCACCCAGGACCAGATCGACGCGGTCAAGGCCAAGCTCGACGGACCCGCTCTCGCCCCGCTGATCCGCGACTACACCTACGCGACCAGCGAGCAGGTGTTCGAGAACGCCAAGGGCCTGCTGCCCGAGGACATCCTCGGCGTGGTCACCGCCGACCAGTTCAATGCCACGTTCAGCATCAACCTCGTCGACCAACGCCAGTCCGACGTCATCATCGAGGCCTTCAGCGGTCAGACCGGCGTCGAAGACGTCACCGACCAGCTGCAGTACCTCGAGCCCCTCTTCCAGACGCTGACGGTGGCGACCTACGTCGCCGTCGGCATCGCCGGGCTCATGCTCATCGCCGCCGTGCTGCTGATCGCCACCACCATCCGGCTGTCGGCTTTCGCCCGCCGGCGCGAGCTCGGCATCATGCGTCTCGTGGGAGCGTCCAACCGGTTCATCCAAACGCCGTTCGTCCTCGAGGGCGTGCTGGCGGCCCTCGTCGGTTCGGCGCTCGCGAGCGTCGCGGTCTGGGCGATGGTCGGCGTCGGCGTCGATCAGTACCTGCGCGACCGCGTCGGCTTCATCACGTCGTGGGTCGACATCGGCGACGTGGCCATCGTCATCCCGGTGATCGTCGTGCTGGGTGTCGTGCTCGCGGCCCTCAGCGCGAGCTTCGCCATCCGTCGCTGGCTCCGCGCCTAGCGGATCGGCGCCCCGCGCGAAGCCGGCATCCGGTGTGGGGTAATCTGTAAGGCTCCGTGTGCCCATGATCATGAGGAGGTGGCACCATGCCTCGTGAGCAGGGTGAGAAGCTCATCGCGTCGAACAAGAAGGCGCGTCACGACTACGCCATCGAGAAGACCTACGAGGCCGGTCTGATCCTGACCGGCACCGAGGTGAAGTCGCTGCGTCAGGGACGCGCCAACCTCACCGACGGCTACGCCTACATCGACGGCGGGCAGGCCTACCTCGACGCCGTGCACATCCCCGAGTACTCGCAGGGGCACTGGACCAACCACTCCGCCAAGCGCACGCGCAAGCTGCTCCTGCACAAAGAAGAGATCATCAAGCTGTCGCACGCGGTGTCGGCGGGCGGCTACACGCTCGTGCCGTTGCGGCTGTACTTCCTCGACGGGCGCGCGAAGGTCGAGATCGCCGTGGCGAAGGGAAAGCGCGAGTTCGAGAAGCGCCAGACCATCCGCGAGCGCGAAGACAAGCGCGAGGCCGAGCGGGCGATGCGCACGAAGAACCGCCTGGGCGAGTAGGCCGGGGTCGGTCGCGGGGTTTGTCGGCTGGCGCCGTGTGGGGTTGCGCGGCCCGTGCCCGTGCGGCTCGCTCGACCGGCGTCGTGCGGGGCGGGGCCGGTGACCGTGGGGCTCGCGGAGGATGGCGTCGCGTCGTGCGGGCCTCGGGGTCGTCGGCGTCGGGTGTCGGTCGGACAGCCGCGCGGGGCGCGGTGCGGGCCCGCGAGGGTGTGGCTCGACAGGGTCCTTCGGTGCTACTCCGCGCGGAAGCGCCCCTCGACGACCGACGTCACGTCGATCTCGGGCGGCTGCAGGCTGAACGACGGTCCGTGGGCGTTGCTCGCGGCCATGAGGCGCGCGTTGATCGGCGCCGGCGCTTCGGGGCGAGCGCCGAGCAGGCCGGCGTCGGCGATCTCGACGGCGGAGACGGATGCCAGCCCCAGCGCGTCCGCGTACGCGGCGGCGCGTTCGACGGCGACGTGCACCGCCTCAGCGGCGACCTCGCGCTCCACGCGCGCGCGGGTGTCGGGGGAGAGGCGCCACTCGACCGCCGTGACCTGCACGTCGTCGGACTCGGCGACATCGCCCAACCACCACGACAGCGCACCGGCGTCGGTGAAGGTCGCCGAGACCTCGACGCTGGCGTGGTGCACGAGGGGGAGCTGGACGCCCTCGTTGTTCCACGGCCTGTCGGACCAGACCGACACGCGGGCGCTCGACCATTCCGACACCTCGCCGGAGCGCAGGTGCGCGACCAGGCCGTCCTGCACCGTTGACGCACGTTCCTGCGCGCGTTCGACCACGGGGCCGCGCGAGGGGCCGTCGGTCGAGACCGTGACGCGCACCGCCGCCTCCTCCGCTCGCACGCGGGCACTGCTCTCGCCTCGGACGGTGATGACGACGTCGCTCATGGCGCGAGCATACGCGACGGCTCTGCGCGCTGCGCCAGCCCGGGCCGGGCTCCGGAGAAGCGGCGCGGGGTGGGGGCGGCGGCTCGGAATGGCGCGACGGCGGGTCTGATTCTCCGGAGCCCGGCACGCACACCAGGGGCTTCCAGCCGCCCGCAGACCGAAAGCCGTGGCGGCCGGGAATCATCCCGGCCCGCGATCCGTTGTAGACTGTGATGCTCGGGTGCTTCGGCTCCCGAGCTGGCAACTCAACAGCGTGACAACGGCCGCTCCTTCACGGAGTTCCCGGGGCTGATCGGTTTCGACAGCGCCTGCGAACCCGCGAGAAGCGGGCCGAGGATGTGGGGTTATCTCGTAAACGCTCCCTGCAAAACAATAAGTGCCGATGCTAAGCGCACTGACTTCGCCCTCGCTGCCTAAGCGAGCCCGATAGTCCGTCAGACCGTGTGTGACCCCGCCACGGATCCTGGCGTCATTTAGGGGTCTTGCTGCGTGATGGCGTCTGGACGTCACGCGGGACTTTTCCCAGGCTGGGCTCGTCGACTTAGGTGTCTGTGACAAAGGTCGGAGCCGAGCAGAACGTCTGCACAGACTGCGCCCGGAGAAAACGCGGAGACCCAGCGTTGGACGGGGGTTCGATTCCCCCCAGCTCCACGAGCCGTTGTCACGATCGAGTCGTCAGAAGAAGCCCCCGCTCCCGCCCGTCTCGGCGGGGCGGGGGTTTCGTCGTGTTCAGGCCGCTGCGCGCGTGTGGATGTCGCTCTCGCCCGACGTGCCGTTGAGCTCGAGATAGATGCGTCCCTCAGTGCGCGTGAGGGTGGCGGTGCTGCGGCGCTCGATGCTCTCGGCGAGTCGCTCGACGAAGCCGGGGTCGAAGCTGTGCAGCAGCACCTCGTCGCCGCGGTGGATGCGCTTGCCGGCCCACGCGGCCGACACCTTGTCGGGATCGCGGTGCGTGTAGACGGCGACCCGCTCGGCCTTCATGCTGCCGGTGTGCAGGCGCGCGGCATCCGGCGCTCCGACTTCGATCCATGCGACGAGGGCACCGGTGAGGTCGGTGACCATCACGGCGGGCTCGTCGGTGGCGGCGACGCCCTCGCTGAAGCCGATGCCCTCCTCGTACTCGAGGCAGTACGCGAGCACGCGCGTGAGCATGTACGGAGCCGTCTCAGACGGATGCCGGGCGACGCGCAGCTGCAGTTCGTCGTAGACGCCGCGATCGACGTCGGACAGCTGCACCGTGAACGTGTGAATGGTCGAGCCGATAGCCACGAGGATCGAGCCTACGCGAGCGTGGACGCGACGACGGGCTCCGCGCCGTCTAGGGTCGGGGCATGCCTGACCCTCGCGCGCTCCGCATCGACGTCGGCCCCTTCCACCTCGCGCCCACACCCGATGCGGCGACCTGGACCGCCGCGGCGCGCGCCGCCGGCGGGGCTCAGGCGCGCGCCTCCAGCGGGGCTCAGGCGGCGGGAGCAGACGCTTCGCCGGGCATCACCGCCACCTGGGGCGACTGGGTCGCCTTCGCCCACAAGGTGCTCCGCGCCGACGAGCTGTGGCGGGCGGGAGAGGCGCGGGGCGACGCGTGGGACGAGGGTTTCGCGGCGGCGCGGGACGCCGCGGCGGTCAATCCGTACCGTTGACGTCCGCCGCGTCCTGCCGCGGCGCGTCGACGAGGATCAGGCTCTGCCGCGTGTCGGCGAGCTTCACCCACCCTTCGCCGAACAGGTAGGTCAGACCGTAGCCGTCGACGCCGCGACCGCCCAGCCACTCCGGGTTCTCGGTGACGTACGTCCCGTCGGCGTCGACCTCGACCTGCCAGCCGGATGCGACGAGCTCGTTGCGCGCGCTCACCGCGGTCGCGTCGTCGATCGGCGCCCACCCGAAGATCTGCACGCGGTCGGAGGCGATCTTCTGGTCGCCCCACTTGCACTGGATGCCGTCGTCGATGGTCGTCGCTCCGATGCGGAACGGCTCCTCCTGGCTGGCCCAGCCGAGACTCGTGAAGTCGTCGGCTGTGGCCTGCGGGATGATGTTCTCGCAGGTCGGATCGGGCGTCTCCGACGCGGGTGTCGCCGTGGTCTCGGGAGCCGCGATCGAGGGACCCGCGGCTGATTCCGCGACGCTGGGCGCCGCATCGGGGCTCTGCCCCGTGCAGGCCGTCAGCGTCGCGCCGACGGCCAGAGCAGCCGCGGCGGCGAGGATGCCGCGACGACGCCACCCGGTCATCGGGCGGCCTCGTCGCGCAAGGCGGCCGAGAAGGCGTCGTGGAGGATGCCGTTGGTCGCGAACGACGAGCCCGCGTCGAGCCGGTCGGAGCCGTCGAAGGCGGTGAAGCGCCCACCGGCCTCGCGCACGATCGGGGCGATCGCGGCGATGTCGTACTCTTTCACGTCGAACTCGGCGACGAGCTCCAGGCGCCCCTCGGCGAGCCACATGTACGGCAGGGCGTCGCCGTAGGCACGGTCGCGCCAGACCACGCGGGTGAGGCTCTCGAGCGCGGGGAGCAGCCCGACGCCGTCCCACTGCTCGATGCTCTGGAAGCTGATGCTCGCGGCACCCATCTCGTCGACCTCCGACACCCGGATGCCGCGGGTCTCACCCGACGCGGTCGATGTCCAGGCTCCATGGCCTACGGCGGCCCACCAGCGACGTCCGATGGCGGGCTGACTGACCACGCCCACCTGCGGCACGCCGTCGACGGTGAGGGCGATCAGCGTCGCCCAGACCGGGATGCCGCGCATGTAGTTGTGCGTTCCGTCGATGGGGTCGATGACCCACCGACGTGCGGTGTCGCCGGAGGTGCCGAACTCTTCGCCGAGAACCGCGTCGTGGGGCCGCTCGGCATCGAGGATGCGGCGGATCGCTCTCTCGGTCGCGAGATCGGCCTCGGTGACGTGCGTGCGGTCGGGCTTGGTGTCGATGCGGAGGTCGGCCGCGTCGAAACGCTGCATCGACACGGCGTCGGCGGCATCGGCCAGGCGAAGGGCGAGGGCGAGGTCGTCGGGGAGCGTCGGACAGGGCGCTTCGAGAGGGGACACGGCTCCAGGATAACGGTCGACCCGCGGCCGATTTGGTGTGCCCGCGTCACGCCTGGTAACGTAATCCCTCGGTTCGGAACGCGAGTTTCGGGCCGAAACGGAACGCACCTCTAGCTCAATCGGCAGAGCAACTGACTCTTAATCAGTGGGTTCTGGGTTCGAGTCCCAGGGGGTGCACCACACACGAAATCCCCTCCACGGCCGTGCAGCCGGGAGGGGATTTCGCATTTCACCCGCGGGCTGCGCTGAGATCACCCGGCTGACCGCGGCACGGGTGCGGGATGAGCGGGCACTGCGGCCCGGGTACAACCCGTCCCGCCCGGGAGCGCGGCCCTTCATGGTCGCCGAGGTCGGCGATCCCACCGCGTCGGCGCGCAGTAATGGCGCCGCCGCGGTCCATTGATCGATCGCGCCGGTCGATTCTGCGCGCCGAGGCAGTCTCTTTCGCCCAGCGCATCGCGACGTGGTCGCTCTCGTCGTCTCCGCCGCCGTCGACAATTCCTCGACAGGGGCTGACGGCGTGTTGACGTCATCATGAGACACGGCTCGGATCGTTGTCAAGCAGGCGTTTCCCTCCGAGTGGAATGTCGGGGTGAATCATCGCTGCGACATAGGGGCGCGGGGCGCCCCCGGCTCCGGTCGACCGGCTACCGGGGCTGCGAGCGACGGTCTCGGTGCAAATTAGGTAGTCGGGGCGGTCTATTGTTAATCCACCCGTAATGGTGCAGGTATATGGTCAGATCTGCTGCGCCGCAGCGGTCTTCATATTCACACCCGCCGCGGGGCGTACACAAAACAATGCGCACCCTGAGCACGAGCCGAAAGCCCGATGCGCCCATGGAACTCAACGCCGTCCCTGGTGTTCCGTCCCGTTCGTCCGCCCTTCGCCGGCGCGCGATGCTCCTCACGACTCTCACCGCTGCCGCCGCCCTGGTCGCCGGCACGGCGACCCCCAGCGTCGCCGCGGTGACCGCGCCCCTCGGCGTCCACCCCGACGGCGTCAAACCGCAGGTGCTCGCGATGCCCGTCCCCGGTCCCCTCGAGGTCGGGTTCACCTTCAAGCCCGCGGAGTCGGGCACCCTCTCGGGTGTGCGGTTCTACCAGAACGCGCCGAACTCGGGCGTGGTCAGCGCGTCGGTGTGGTCGTCGACCGGAGCCCTTCTCGCGCAGGCGCCGGTCAACCCCGTCGCCGCGGTCGGCTGGCGCACCGTCCCGATCGACCTCGACCTCGACGCCGATGTCACGTACACCGTCAGCGTGCTCGACAAAGACGGCCGTATCCCCGCCATCGAGAACTTCTTCGCCGAGGCGAAGACGACCAACGGCATCGTCACCCCCGCGAAGGCGGGTGTGTACAAGGCCTCCGCCGGATTCCCGACCATCGGCCAGACCTCCAGCGGGCTCGTCGACATCGCCTTCACCGCCGAGCCCGACCTCGAAACCGGCACCGAGCCGACTGAGCCCGAGACGACCGCGCCGGAGCCGGCGCCCGTGCCGGAGGAAACCAGCGCACCCGCGCCGGACCCCGCCGGACTCATCCGTGCCGTGGGCCCCGATGGAACGCACTGGCCCGAGAACACCCCCCGCATCGAGAACGCGCGCGTCGTGAGCGTCAAGCCGACCTGGGCAGCCATCTCCGCGGCGATCGTCGCGGAGTCCAAGACCTCCGACGACGTCGTCATCTGCGTCGCACCGGGCACGATCACCGGCGGCAACGGCTCCGGGTCGAGCGCCAAGGGGGTCCTGCAAGACATCGGCAACGCGCAGCGCGCGTCCCGCATCCTCGTCACCCCCTGTGACGGCATCGGAACCGTGAAGACCGCCGGCGACAAGGGCATCTCGTTCGTCGGTGTGCGCGGCGTGTCGATCATCGGCATCGACCTGGGCGACACGTCCGTCATGCTCCGCAACGTCGAATCGTTCGGCTTCGGTTACTCCACCGTGTCCACCCTGCTCGTGACCGCGAACGGCGGCCGCGGGGTGAATGACGTCGACGTCGTCGAGGTCGTCGCGGGTACCGAGGCGGTCGCCGGGGCCGGTTACGACCGCATGGAGGTCAAGTCCGCCGACGGCTTCCACATCGACGGACTGACGTTCTCGGGCCTGTACGCGGCTCCGCACTACAAGGAGCGCGGCTCCAACGCCCACACCGACACCATCCAGTTCGTGACCACGTCGGGCAAGGGCACTATGACCGACATCGTCATCGAGGACTCCGCCGTCTTCGCCTCCTCCAACCAGGGGATCATCGCGGGCAGCAACAGCGGCGGAGAGATCCGCAACACCCTCGTCGTGGGCGGCAAGACGAGCCAGCAGCGCTACCCGGTCTACGCGGGCGGCCAGCCCGTCACGGCCGCCAACTCGCTGCACGGCACCTGGTCGGACCTGGCGATGGAGACCTCCACCGTCGCCGGCAGCGTCTCGACGTCGTACTCGTTCACCGAGGTCGAATCGTCCGAGAGCACGAAGGGCGACCGCGGGTTCAGCAAGCTTCAGCCGCTGACCCTCGACGACCTCGACGAGATGGCTCCCGTCCCCACGGCCGAGCGTCTGGCGGCCATCTGGGGCTGACCCGACCCACGGCGCGAGGCGCCAACGACCGAGGCGCCGGAGGCCGCACGTGATCGACGTGCCGGCATCCGGCGCCTCCGGCGTATTGACGGCGCGATGCGGTCAGCGGCTGCGCCTCACGCGGCGTCGCCCACCAGCACCGCCGCGCCCTCGTCGGCGGCATCCGGGTGCGTGCCGTCGATGTGGGCGAGCAGGCGCCGACCGAAGAGGATGCAGGCGCTCGCGACGATGACGGCGACCGCGGCGACGACATACGGAACGCCCGCGTTGTATGTGTGCCACAGCAGGGCGGCGAGCGGGGGAGCGATCGCGCCGCCGAGGAAGCGCACGGCCGAGTATGCCGACGACGCCACCGACCGGGGTAGGTCGGTCGCCTCCATGACGGCTTCGGTGAGGGCGGTGTTGACGACGCCGAGCACGAGCCCTCCCACCACGATGCAGGCCACCAGTGCCGCGGCCGACGACACGACGAACGCCGCGACGAGCAGATCGAGGGCGAGCAGTGGCAGCGCGATCAGCAGCACGGTGGTCAGTCGCAGCCGCCGCAGCAGGATCGGCGCCACCCACACACTCGTGACCGCGAGCCCGACGCCCCAGCCGAAGAACGTCAGCCCGATCCCCATCGCGCCGAAGCCGAGCGGGAACGGCGAGAACGCCAGCAGCGTGAAGAAGCCGATGTTATAGAACAGTGCCGTCGCGGCGAGGATCGCGAGCGCCGGACGCCCGAGGGCGCGGAACGGGGCGCTGAACGCCAGCGGCGTGCGCTCGGGCGCGGGCCCGCGCAACAGCACCGTCACCGCGACGAAGGCGATGGCCATGAGGGCGACGACGCCGAAGAACGGGCCGCGCCAGCTGATCTCGCCCAGGATGCCACCGAGCAGGGGACCGATGGCGATGCCGAGGCCCAGGGCGGCTTCGTACAGGATGATCGCCGCCGAGCTGCCTCCGGACGCCGCTCCCACGATGGTGGCGAGGGCGGTGGAGATGAAGAGCGCGTTGCCGAGACCCCAGCCGGCACGGAAGCCGATGATGGCGTCGACGCTGCCGCTGAGGGCGCACAGCAGTGAGAAGACGACGATGAGCGCGAGGCCCACGAGCAGGGTCGCCTTGGCGCCGATGCGGCTCGAGATCCAGCTGGTCACGAGCATGGCGAGGCCGGTGACGACGAGGTAGCTGGTGAAGAGCAGTTCGGTCTCGACGGGGCTCGCCTCGAGCGATTCGGCGATCGCGGGCAGGATCGGGTCGACCAGCCCGATGCCCATGAACGCGACGACGCATGCGAAGGCGACGGCCCACACCTGGGCGGGCTGCTTCCAGATCCGGGATGCCGCGGGCGACTGCTGCCGCGTGGCGGCCGGGCTCGTGACGGGGGTGGTGTCGGCGCTCACCGGACGACCTCCTTCTTCTCGCGTGACGTGTCGAGGGTCGCGACGGGCACCAGCCCGACACGCAGGGAGAGGGCGGAGGCGGCGACGCCGACGGCATCCCACTCCTCCGGTGACAGGTCGGCGACGTGCGGGGCGAGCGCGGCGCGGAACTGCTCGAACCACACCGCGAGCGCCTCGAGACCGCGGGCGGTGGCGCGGACGACGCTGACGCGCGAATCGGTCGGGTGCGCGGCGCGCTCGACGAGGCCCGCGGCATCCATCTGGTGCACGAGGCGGGTCATGCCCGGTTGGGTCACCCGGCTGAGGGTGGCCAGGTCGCCGAGACGCTGCGGTCCGTGATCGCGCAGCAGCGTCAGGGTGCGCCACTGCGCGGCGGGAGCGTCGTTGTGGGTGTCGAGGGCCGCGATGCGCGTGAGGGCGTGCACCGCGAGCAGGAGTGTCTGCAGGTCGTCGTCGCGGGTCATGACGAAAAGCATACCGCAGGTATATACCTGCGGTATCTAATCTGTGCGGATCAGCGGGCGGCGATGCGCGTCGAGAGCTGGTGCGCGTGGGCGAGCAGGATCCGTCCGAGTTCCGCGAGCCGCTCACCGCCGAAGCGGAACTCGACCCCGGTGAGGCTGAGAGCCCATTGCGGGTCGCCGGAGCGGGTGAACACCGCCGCGCCGACACCCCAACTGCCCTCGACGATCAGGCCCGGATTCACGGCGTAGCCTCGCGCCTTCGTGTCGGCGACGCGCGTGCGCAGGCGCGCGGGGGAGTGCGACGCGCCCCAGCGTTCGGCCAGCTCGGGGTGCCGCTCCAGGTAGGCGTCCACATCCTGAGGCGGGAGGAACGCCAGGATCGCCAATCCCGCCGACGCGACGCCGAGCGGGAACCGCACCCCCTCCGACAGCACGAACGAGCGGATGGGGAAGCTGCCGTCCTCGCGCACGAGGCACACCGTCTCGTCGCCCCGCCTGACCGACAGGAAGGCGCTCTCCTCGGTGCGCACCGCGAGCGAGCGCACGATGTCGCGGGCAACGGCGGTGACGTCGAATCGGGATGCCGCGACGCTGCCCATCAGATAGAGCTCGGGCCCCGGGAGCCAGTGACCGGTCGTGTCGTCGCGATCGACCAGCCCCTCCAGCCGCAGGGCGCTGAGTAGGCGATGCGCGGTGGGACGGGTCAGGTCGGCGTCGTGCGCCAGGTCGCCGACGGTCGCGCCCGCGTCGCCGGCCGCGGTGACGAGTCGGAGCAGGTGCGCGGCACGCGCGATGGCCTGGGCGCCCGGGACGGTGCTCCGCGGGCCTCGCGTATCGGGGGTGTCCACGATGTGGACGGTACGCCGCCTGGCATCCACATCGCAAGAACGCGCTCGGTGCGGCGCCGGCGGCGGACGCAGCATGGGAACACGCTGTTCGAAGGAGTGCGCGTGATCGACAAGACCTGGCCGTCGGCCGCCGACGCCGTCGCCGACATCCCCGACGGGGCCTCGCTCGCAGTCGGAGGGTTCGGCCTCTCCGGCAACCCCATCGCGCTCATCGAGGCGCTCCTCGCCCAGGGCACGCGCGACCTCTCGGTCGTGTCGAACAACTGCGGCGTCGACGACTGGGGGCTCGGCATCCTGCTCGGAGCCGGTCGCATCCGCAAGATGACATCGTCGTACGTGGGCGAGAACAAGGAGTTCGAGCGGAAGTTCCTGTCGGGGGAACTCGAGCTCGAGCTCACCCCCCAGGGCACCCTCGCCGAGAAGCTGCGCGCCGGCGGATCCGGCATCGCCGCGTTCTACACGCAGACCGGCGTGGGCACCCAGGTCGCCGAGGGCGGTCTGCCGCGCCGCTACGACGGCTCCGGCGGCATCGCCGTGGCATCTCCCGCGAAAGACGTGCGCACCTTCGACGTGAACGGTCAGTCCCGCGAGTTCGTGCTGGAAGAAGCCATCACCACCGACTTCGCGTTGGTGCACGCCCACAGGGGCGATCGCCACGGCAATCTCGTCTTCCGCAAGGCTGCGCGCAGCTTCAACCCCCTCGCCGCGATGGCCGGACGCACGTGCATCGTGCAGGTCGAGCACCTCGTCGAACCCGGCGAGATCGAGCCGGATGCCGTGCACCTGCCAGGCGTCTTCGTGCACCGCATCGTCGAGGTCGGCGCGGTCGAGAAGCGCATCGAGAAGCGCACGGTTCGCGAGGGCGGCCGGTGAGGGCGCGGATCCGCGCCCTCCGCTCCCTTCGACAGGCTCTGGGACCTCGCGTTCCGGGGCCCCGCCCCGCACCGACCCCGACCGTCCCAGAGGAGAACTGACATGGCCCTGACCCGGATCGAGATGGCGGCCCGCGCCGCCCGTGAGCTCGCTGACGGCGCGTACGTCAACCTCGGCATCGGCCTGCCGACCCTCGTGCCCAACCACGTGCCCGAGGGTGTCACCGTCGTGCTGCAGTCGGAGAACGGCATCCTGGGCGTGGGGCCCTACCCGACGGAGGACGCGGTGGATGCCGACCTCATCAACGCCGGCAAAGAGACGGTGACGACGCTCCCGGGAGCGGCGTTCTTCGACTCGGCGCTGAGCTTTGGCATGATCCGCGGCGGCAAGATCGACGCCGCCATCCTCGGGGCGATGCAGGTGTCGGCGTCCGGAGACCTGGCGAACTGGATGATCCCCGGGAAAATGGTCAAGGGCCCGGGCGGCGCGATGGACCTCGTGCACGGCGCGGCGCGGGTGATCGTGCTGATGGAGCACGTCGCCAG
Organism: Microbacterium enclense; assembly: GCF_001456955.1. Lineage (GTDB taxonomy): Bacteria > Actinomycetota > Actinomycetes > Actinomycetales > Microbacteriaceae > Microbacterium > Microbacterium enclense. The sequence goes on from NZ_KQ758468.1 coordinate 205,148, forward strand.
AGACGGCTCGCCGAAGATCGTCGACGCCTGCTCCCTGCCCCTGACCGGTCGCGGCGTGGTCGACCGCATCATCACCGACCTCGCCGTCATCGATGTGACGCAGGATGGACTCGTGCTCGTCGAGCTCGCCCCCGGCGTCAGCGTCGACGAGGTACGGGGTGCCACCGAGCCCGAGCTGACCGTGCGACTCACCGAGGAGATCCAAACCGCATGAACGCCGAGAACGACATCGTCATCGTCGCCGCCGCCCGCACCCCGCAGGGGCGGCTGAAGGGTCAGCTCGCGCCCCTCACCGCCGTGCAGCTGGGCGCCGCCGCGATCCGCGGGGCGCTCGAGCGCGGCGGCATTCCGGCCGAGACCGTGGACGCCGTGCTCGTCGGACAGGTGCTGCAGGCCGGCGCCGGGCAGAACGCCGCACGCCAGGCGGCGGTCGCCGCGGGCATCGGGTGGGACGTGCACAGCGCCACGATCAACAAGGTCTGCCTGTCGGGGCTGACCGCGGTCATCGACGCCGCCCGCATGCTGCGTCTCGGCGACGCCACGGTCGTGGTCGCGGCCGGCATGGAGTCGATGACCCGCGCCCCGCACCTGCTGATGAACTCCCGCGAGGGATATGCGTACGGCTCGGTCGAGGTGCTCGACCACATGGCCTTCGACGGTCTCACCGACGCCTACGACCGCGAGAGCATGGGCGCCTCGACCGAGCGCGCGAACGCCCGGTACGAGATCACCCGCGAGGCACAGGATGCCGTGGCCGCCCGCTCCCACCAGCGCGCTGCCTCCGCGCAGAGCGCCGGGGTCTTCGAGGCGGAGATCGTGCCCGTCGAGATCCCGCAGCGCAAGGGCGACCCGGTCGTCGTGAGCGCCGACGAGGGGATTCGCGTAGACACCACGGTCGAGACCCTCGCGAAGCTGCGCCCGGCGTTCGCCGAGGGTGGCTCGATCACCGCGGGCAACGCCTCGCAGATCTCCGACGGCGCCTCCGCCGTCGTCGTGACCACCCGCGCGGTCGCCGAGCAGCACGGCTGGGACGTGCTCGCGGTCGTCGGCGCCGCGGGCCAGGTCGCCGGTCCCGACAACTCGCTGCACGATCAGCCGGCCCGCGCCATCGCCCGGGCGCTCGAGAAGCAGGGCATCTCGGCATCCGACCTCGACCTCGTCGAGATCAACGAGGCGTTCGGTGCGGTCGTCGCCCGTTCGCAGGTCGAGCTCGGTCTCTCCGACGACGTCGTCAACCCGCACGGCGGAGGTATCGCGATCGGTCACCCGATCGGCGCCTCGGGCAATCGTCTCGTCGTCCACGCGGTGCACGAGCTCGTGCGGCGGGGGAGCGGCACGGCGGCGGTCGCGCTCTGCGGCGGCGGCGGTCAGGGCGACGCGCTGATCCTGACCCGCTGACCCGCGGCGGGTGCCGTGAGCGGCGGGGGCGCCTCGGATCGGAGGCGCCCGGGGGCGGCGGGCTTGCGGTCCGGCATGGTGCCTGACTCCGGAGATCCGGTGCCGCCGAGCGGCCGGTGCCCCGGAATTCTGCGTGTGGGCGGTGGTTGGCGGCGCATTCTTCCGGAGTTCGGCACGGGTCGGTGGGGCATCCCGACGGCAGAGGGCGGATGCCGGAGCTCAGACAGCGGTAGCCGCGCCCCTCGAGAACAACGAACGGATGCCGCGACCCCGAGGCCGCGGCATCCGTTCGTTGGTGTTGTGGGTCAGCGCGCGAGGCGCTTCTTGAGCAGCTTCTGCTGCTTCTTGGCGATGGGGGAGTCGCCGGCGATCACCTTGCCGCGGCGCGCGCGGCGAGTGTCGACGACCGACCCGATGGCAAGCGCGAGGGTGATGCCCCAGCTCAGCCACGCCAGCGCCGTGCGCCACGTGAAGGGCTCGTCGTTCTTGAGAGCCCGCAGGAGCGTGACGCCGCCGGTGATGGCGCTGAGAAGACCCGTTCCGAAGATGTACTGCCGCATGCTCTCAACCTATCGATGCGCGCTGTCGCGTGCCGCGCCTTGACACCCGGGCCCCTGCTCCTCGATGGGTGCGACCGGCGGTGGACGGCTTCGACGGTCGCCGTCCACCCCCTCGACCGGATTCGCGCCGCTGTTAGCCTGAGGAAGATCCCCGAGGAGGACCTGTGACCCAGGCCGATTTCGTCGTCGTCGCCAACCGCTTGCCCGTCGACCACACCCCCGATGGAGAGGGCTGGCGGCGTTCGCCCGGCGGTCTCGTCACCGCCCTCGAGCCCGTCATGCGTCGGGCCGAAGGCGCGTGGGTGGGGTGGGCCGGCCAAGCCGATGTCGACGTCGAGCCCTTCGAGTTCGACGGCACGTACCTCGTGCCGGTGACACTCTCCGCCGCCGACGTGCAGCTCTACTACGAGGGCTTCTCCAACGACACGATCTGGCCGCTGTACCACGACGTCATCGCGGCGCCGACCTACAAACGCGCGTGGTGGGACGCCTACGTCAAGGTCAACAAGCGCTTCGCCGACGCCGCAGCCTCCGTCGCCGCCGAGGGCGGCATCGTGTGGGTGCAGGACTACCAGCTGCAGCTCGTGCCCAAGATGCTGCGCGAGCTGCGTCCCGACCTCACGATCGGCTACTTCCACCACATCCCGTTCCCCGCCTACGGTCTGTACGCGCAGCTCCCGTGGCGCAAGCAGGTGCTAGAGGGACTGCTCGGCGCCGACGTCATCGGCTTCCAGCGGGTGGCCGACGCCGGCAACTTCGCCCGCGCCGTCCGCCGTCAGCTGCGCTACGAGACCAAGGCCAGTGGCATCCTCGTTCCCGACGGCGACGGCGCCACCCGCGTCGCCCTCGCGAAGGCGTTCCCCATCTCGATCGACGCCGAGTCGTACGTCGAGCTGGCTCAGAAGCCCGAGATCCAGCAGCGGGCGAAAGAGATCCGCGAGGGGCTCGGCAACCCGCGCAAGATCCTGCTCGGCGTCGATCGTCTCGACTACACCAAGGGCATCCGGCACCGCCTCAAGGCATGGGGAGAGCTGCTCGAAGACGGCCGGGCTCACGTCGAAGACGCCACTCTCGTGCAGGTCGCGAGCCCCAGTCGCGAGCGCGTCGACGCCTACGTGCAGCTGCGCGACGAGATCGAGATGACGGTGGGACGCATCAACGGCGACCACGACACCACCACCCACACCGCGATCCGGTACCTGCACCAGTCGTATCCGCGCGAAGAGATGGTGGCGCTCTTCCTCGCCGCCGACGTCATGCTCGTCACGGCGCTCCGCGACGGCATGAACCTCGTCGCCAAGGAGTACGTCGCCAGCCGCACCGACAACCGCGGCGTGCTCGTGCTGAGCGAGTTCGCCGGAGCCGCCGACGAGATGGGCAGCGCCCTGCTGATCAACCCGCACGACATCGACGGATTGAAGGATGCCATCGTCCGCGCGATCGACATGCCCGCCGCCGAACAGGGCCGCCGTATGCGGACGCTGCGCAAACGCGTGCGCGAGCACGACGTCGAGGACTGGTCGAGAGGCTTCCTCGAGGCGCTGTCGGTGTTCCACGAGCGCTCGTCGAGCGCGGCGGCCGCCGCTGAGGTCGAGGCCGCCGACGTCGACGACGACGCGATGGATGCCGAATGACCGCCGCCGACGCCGCGGTCGAGGCCGTCGCCACCACCGACACCCTGCTGGTCGCGCTCGATTTCGACGGGACCCTCTCGCCGCTGGTCGACGAACCGATGTCGGCACGCATGACGCCGGGCGCCCGCGCCGCGCTCGACGAGCTCGCCGCGCTCCCGCGCACGGTGGTCGCGCTGGTGTCGGGCCGCTCGCTCGGGCACCTGCGCGAGATCGCGGAGCACGCCGACGACTCGCCGGTGTGGCTCGCGGGATCGCACGGTGCCCAGTACTGGGTGCCGGGCACGGGCGTGGAGGCGACCGCCGACGCGGCCTCCGACCTCGCGCTGCGCGACCGGCTCTTCGACGAGGCGTCGTCGGCCACCGCCGAGATGGCCGGGGTGTGGATCGAGCCGAAGGAGTACGGCCTCGGCGTGCACACGCGCACGGCGGATGCCGAGACCGCACGCGCCGCGCGAAGCCTGGTCGACGAGCTGGTCGGGGTGGCCGCGCCCACGTGGCGCCGCCGCACCGGTCACGACATCCTCGAGTTCGCGTTCCGGCACGAGGGCAAGGACTCCGCGATCGCGCGGCTGCGGGAGCGCGTCGGCGCCTCGGCCGTGCTGTTCGCCGGTGACGACGTCACCGATGAAGACGCCTTGCGCTCGCTGGGACCGGGAGACCTCGGCATCCGGGTCGGCGGGGGAGAGACGGCGGCGACCCTGCGGGTGGACGACATCGACGCGTTCGTCGCCGTGCTCGACGACGTCGCGCGTCTGCGGCGGGCGCACGGCGGCTGACCTTCGGGGCAGCGGGGGCGCAACGACTCGCGTCCGGCGTCCTCGTGCCCGCTGACCCCTCCTCCACACCGCGATCAATCAGCCGTTCATCGCCCGTTGCGCATCGGCCGTGCCCGCGCGCGCAATAGACTTCGAGGATGCCCGCACCGCAGAATCCGAACACCGGCGAGTTCGACATCAAGCCCCGCAGCCGCGTCATCACCGATGGCATCGAAGCCACGACGTCGCGAGGCATGCTCCGCGGCGTCGGCATGGGCGACGACGACTGGGACAAGCCCCAGATCGGCATCGCGTCCAGCTGGAACGAGATCACCCCCTGCAACCTCAGCCTCGACCGCCTCGCGCAGGGCGCGAAAGAGGGCGTGCACTCCGGCGGCGGGTACCCCCTGCAGTTCGGCACCATCTCCGTCTCCGACGGCATTTCGATGGGCCACGAGGGCATGCACTTCTCGCTCGTGTCCCGTGAGGTCATCGCCGACAGCGTCGAGACCGTCATGATGGCCGAGCGCCTCGACGGCTCCGTGCTGCTCGCCGGCTGCGACAAGTCGATCCCGGGCATGCTCATGGCATCCGCCCGCCTCGACCTCTCCAGCGTCTTCCTCTACGCCGGTTCCATCGCGCCGGGCTGGGTCAAGCTCTCCGACGGCACCGAGAAAGAGATCACGATCATCGACTCCTTCGAGGGGGTCGGCGCGTGCCTCGCGGGTCGCATGAGCGAGGCCGACCTCAAGCGCATCGAGTGCTCCTTCGCCCCCGGCGAAGGCGCCTGCGGCGGTATGTACACCGCCAACACCATGGCTTCGGTCGCCGAGGCGCTCGGCCTGAGCCTGCCCGGCTCGGCCGCCCCGCCGTCGGCCGATCGCCGCCGCGACTACTTCGCCCACCGCTCGGGCGAGGCCGTCGTCAACCTGCTGCGCCAGGGCATCACCACGCGCGACATCCTCACCAGAGAGGCGTTCGAGAACGCCATCGCCCTCGCCATGGCGCTCGGCGGCTCGACCAACGTCGTGCTGCACCTTCTCGCCATCGCGCGCGAGGCCGAGGTCGAGCTCACCCTTCACGACTTCAACCGCATCGGCGACAAGACGCCGCACGTGGCCGACATGAAGCCCTTCGGGCAGTACGTCATGAACGACGTCGACCGTCACGGCGGCATCCCCGTCGTGCTGAAGGCCATGCTCGACGAGGGCCTGCTGCACGGCGACGCCCTCACCGTCACCGGCAAGACCCTCGCCGAGAACCTCCGCGACCTCGAGCCCGACCCGGTCGACGGCAAGGTCATCCACTCGTTCGACGACCCGATCCACGCCACCGGCGGCATCACGATCCTCCACGGTTCGATGGCGCCCGAGGGTGCCGTCGTGAAGTCGGCGGGTTTCACCGGCAACGTCTTCGAGGGTCCGGCGCGCGTGTTCGAGCGCGAACGCGCCGCCATGGACGCCCTCGAGGCGGGCGAGATCGCCGCCGGCGACGTGGTCGTCATCCGCTACGAGGGCCCCAAGGGCGGCCCCGGCATGCGCGAGATGCTCGCCATCACGGCGGCCATCAAGGGCGCGGGCCTCGGAAAAGATGTACTACTCTTGACGGACGGTCGATTCTCGGGCGGCACAACCGGCCTCTGCATCGGCCACATAGCTCCCGAAGCGGTGGACGCAGGTCCGATCGCCTTCGTGCGCGATGGTGATCTGATACGGGTCGATATCGCCGCTCGCAGTCTCGACTTGATCGTCGATGAAGCCGAGCTGAGTTCCCGCCGCGAAGGCTGGGAACCGCTTCCCCCGCGCTATACCCGTGGCGTTCTGGCCAAGTACTCCAAGCTCGTGCGTTCCGCCGCGGAAGGCGCTGTCACGGGCTGACGGCCGTCCCCCTTCTCACCTTCTTACGGTTCTCGAGGTACTCCTATGTCCATCGATTCCCCCACCGCGGCCGTGCCCCGGCCGCCCGCGCGCACAGCCCCGGCGCCCGTGATGACGGGCGCGCAGGCGGTCGTCCGCTCGCTCGACCTGCTCGGCGTGACCGACGTGTTCGGTCTGCCGGGCGGGGCGATCATGCCCGTCTACGACCCGCTCATGGATGACGAGCGCGTGCGTCACATCCTCGTGCGCCACGAGCAGGGCGCCGGCCACGCCGCCGAGGGCTACGCCGCGGCGTCCGGCAAGGTCGGCGTCGCCATCGCGACGTCGGGCCCCGGCGCCACGAACCTCGTCACCGCGATCGCCGACGCCTACATGGACTCGGTGCCGCTGGTGTGCATCACCGGCCAGGTGTTCTCGACCCTGATGGGGACCGACGCCTTCCAGGAGGCCGACATCGTCGGCATCACGATGCCCATCACGAAGCACTCGTTCCTGGTCAAGACCGCCGACGAGATCCCCGGCGCCATCGCCGCGGCGTTCGAGATCGCGTCGACCGGCCGCCCCGGCCCCGTGCTCGTCGACATCACCAAAGACGCGCAGCAGGCCGAGGCGCCGTTCGTCTGGCCGCCGAAGATCGACCTGCCCGGCTACCGCCCGGTGACGAAGGCGCACGGCAAGCAGATCCAGGCCGCGGCCCAGCTGCTCGCCACCGCCAAGAAGCCGGTGTTGTACGTGGGTGGCGGCGCGATCCGCTCGAACGCCTCCGCCGAGCTGAAGGTGCTCGCCGAGGCCACGGGTGCGCCCGTCGTGACGACTCTCATGGCGCGCGGGGCCTTCCCCGACTCGCACGAGCAGCACCTCGGCATGCCCGGCATGCACGGCACCGTGCCCGCCGTGCTCGCCCTGCAGGAGAGCGATCTCATCGTCTCGCTCGGCGCCCGCTTCGACGACCGCGTCACCGGCAAGGCGGCGCTGTTCGCCCCGCACGCCCAGGTCGTACACGTCGACATCGACCCCGCCGAGATCTCCAAGATCCGCACCGCTGACGTGCCGATCGTGGGCGATCTGCGCGAGGTGCTCGTCGACCTGGATGCCGCGTTCCGCGCGGCCGACGCCGAGCACCCGCACGACTACACCGAGTGGTGGACCTACCTGAACGGCCTGCGCGAGGAGTTCCCCCTCGGCTACACGCCCACCACCGACGGCCTGCTCTCGCCGCAGCACGTGATCCAGCGCATCGGCGAGCTGACCGGCCCCGAGGGCGTCTACGCCTCCGGCGTCGGCCAGCATCAGATGTGGGCCGCGCAGTTCATCAAGTACGAGCGCCCCAACGCCTGGCTGAACTCCGGCGGCGCCGGCACCATGGGTTACGCGGTGCCCGCCGCCATGGGCGCAAAGGTCGCCCAGCCCGAGCGCGCCGTGTGGGCGATCGACGGTGACGGCTGCTTCCAGATGACAAATCAGGAGCTGGCGACCTGCGTCATCAACGACATCCCGATCAAGGTCGCGATCATCAACAACTCCTCGCTCGGCATGGTGCGCCAGTGGCAGACGCTGTTCTTCGACGGTCGTCACTCCAACACCGACCTGAACACGGGCCACGGCACGCGCCGCATCCCCGACTTCGTCAAGCTGGCCGAGGCGTACGGGTGCCTCGCGATCCGCGTCGAGAAGGAAGACGAGATCGACGCGGCCATCCAGCTCGCGCTCGACACCAATGACCGTCCGGTCGTGATCGACTTCGTCGTGAGCGCCGACGCGATGGTCTGGCCGATGGTGCCGCAGGGCGTCAGCAACAGCTACGTCCAGTACGCGCGCGACCACTCGCCCGCCTTCGCCGAGCAGGAGGACTGAGATGTCTCGTCACGTTCTGAGCCTCCTCGTCGAGGACAAGCCCGGTCTGCTGACCCGCGTCGCGGGTCTCTTCGCCCGCCGCGGGTTCAACATCGAGTCGCTCGCCGTGGGCGTCACCGAGGTGCCGGGGCTCTCGCGCATCACGGTCGTCGTCGACGTCGAAGGCCTCCCGCTCGAGCAGGTGACCAAGCAGCTCAACAAGCTGATCAACGTCATCAAGATCGTCGAGCTCGACCCCGCGGCATCCGTGCAGCGCGAGCACGTGCTCGTGAAGGTGCGCGCCGACAACGCCACCCGCTCGAACGTCGTCGAGGTGGTCAACCTCTTCCGCGCCTCGGTGGTCGACTACGCCCCCGACGCGATGGTCATCGAGATCACCGGAGACTCCGGCAAGGTCGGGGCCTTCTTGAAGGCGATCGAGCCCTTCGGCGTGAAAGAGCTCGCGCAGTCGGGCCTGCTCGCCGTGGGTCGCGGCGGCAAGAGCATCACCGAGCGCGTCCTGCGCGGCTGAACCCCGTCGGTCCCTGAGCCTGTCGAAGGGCCCGACACCCCGACCAGTCGGTCCCTGAGCCTGCCGAAGGGCCCGACACCCCGACCAGTCGGTCCCTGAGCCTGTCGAAGGGCCCGACCCCCCGAACTTCACACGTCCCACAACCCCGGTCCCTTCGACACGCTCAGGGACCTGACTCAAGGAGAAACATCCTCATGGCAGAGATCTTCTACGACGACGACGCCGACATCTCGATCATCCAGGGCAAGAAGGTCGCGATCGTCGGCTACGGCTCGCAGGGTCACGCGCACGCGCAGAACCTCCGCGACTCGGGCGTCCAGGTCGTCATCGCGCTGAAGGACGGCTCCAAGTCGGCCGCCAAGGCGCAGGAAGACGGCTTCGAGGTCAAGAGCGTCGCCGACGCCGCCGAGTGGGCCGACCTCATCATGATCCTCGCGCCCGACCAGCACCAGCGGTCGATCTACGCCGACTCGATCAAGGACAAGCTGACCGAGGGCAAGACGCTCGCCTTCGCGCACGGCTTCAACATCCGCTTCGGCTACATCGACGCCCCCGAGGGCGTCGACGTCATCCTCGTCGCCCCCAAGGCTCCCGGCCACACCGTGCGTCGCGAGTACGTCGCCGGTCGCGGCATCCCCGACATCATCGCCGTCGAGCGCGACGCCTCGGGCTCGGCCTGGGACACCGCCCTGTCGTACGCCAAGGCCATCGGCGGCACCCGCGCCGGCGTCATCAAGACCACCTTCACCGAAGAGACCGAGACCGACCTGTTCGGCGAGCAGGCCGTGCTCTGCGGTGGCATGAGCCACCTCGTCCAGTACGGTTTCGAGACCCTCGTCGAGGCCGGCTACCAGCCGCAGATCGCCTACTTCGAGGTGCTGCACGAGCTCAAGCTCATCGTCGACCTCATGTGGGAGGGCGGCATCGCCAAGCAGCGCTGGTCGATCTCCGACACCGCCGAGTACGGCGACTACGTGTCGGGCCCCCGCGTCATCTCGCCCGAGGTCAAGACGAGCATGCAGGCCGTGCTCGCCGACATCCAGTCGGGTGCGTTCGCGAAGCGCTTCATCGACGACCAGGACAACGGCGCCACCGAGTTCCTCGAGCTCCGCGAGAAGGAACAGGGTCACCCCATCGAGGCGACCGGCAAGGAGCTCCGCGGCCTGTTCGCGTGGAAGCAGCAGGACAGCGACTACGTCGAGGGCTCGGCCGCGCGCTGAGTTCCTCGTCACGAACGCCCCGGGACCTCACGGTTCCGGGGCGTTCATCGTTGCTGTGCGGCGGTGCCCAGCGTGGCGGAGCCGGTGCAGGTCGCGCACACGTGCTGCCCGGCGGGTGGCGCCGACGGGGGCCGGCGCGCGGCCGAGGCCGACGACTCCGATGCGGCGGGGTCCGCGGCCGCGCACAACGGCGGGAGAAGTGGGCGACACGCCGACGCTGCGACGTCCGACGCGGCGTGTCGGCTGTCGCATCCGTAGCTGTGCACCGCGGCGGTTGCGGATGCCGCGGATCGGGATGCCGTGGATCGGGGCGTCCGGCGGGGCGCGGCCCGGTCGTGGGGGAGCGCCGCTACCGTGGACGGGTGAGCACTCCGCGTGATGACGACGCCCTCTCGTGGGGCGGTGACGATGACCCGACCCTCGACGTCGGGGACAAGCGCGAGCCGGGACGCACCGGCGTCGGTGCGCCCGTTGAGCGCCCTAACGAATCGCTCGCATCCAGCGGGCCGGAGCCGTTGCAGCCCGCGCCGGAGCCCTTGCAGCCTCGCGCCGACATCGCGTCGCCGGCCGCGCGGCATCCCGAATCCGACGAGCCGTCCGACGCAGAGCAGCCGGATGCCGCGCACTCGGCGCCGCTGGGCAACGTCGGGCTCGTGGGCATCGGGATGGTGGCGGCGACCTTCCTGCTCTTCGCGGTCGGGTGGTTGCTCGCGGGGCTCCAGCTGAACGGCCTGGGTCTGCCGATCCCCTCGGTCACGGTCGTCGCGCTCACGATGGGTGCCGCCCTGGCGCCGGTCGTCTGGTTCGTCGCCGTGCTCGCGCTGACTCGCGGGTGGCGCACCTGGCAGCGCTTCCTGCTGCTCATCCTCGGGATCGTGCTCCTCGTTCCCTGGCCGTTCCTGTCATTGGGGGTCTTCGCATGAGCGACGTCGCGCGCAGGCGCCTCCTCCCCACCTGGCTGATCGTGACGATCGCCGGACTCTTCGGTCTGTTCTACGCCTACGTCGTGTGGAGCGCGGTCGCGCTGCTGATCCAGCAGGTGAACGGACCGCTCGGCCTGAACGGGCTGGGCTGGTTCGTGTACATCCTGCCGATCGTCTTCCCGCTCGTGGCGTTCGGTGTGGCCTTCGCCATCGGGGCGCGGCGCCGCGCGGGCGAGCTCGCGATCGCGCTGCTGGCGGGCCTGACGGTCTCTGCAGCGTTCTGGCTGGCCATCGTGGGGTACGGCACGACGTCGTACGGACTGTACGGCGCCTGACGGCGACTCGTCGTCAGGCGCGGGCATACCCCGGCGGGCGGTTCGTGACGCCGGACGGCTCGGCTCGCTGATCGGCACGTCTCGGTGCATGGCTCGCCTCGGGAGGGCTTTCGGTCGGTGGCGCGCCGGCGTGCGCTCGCGGGGACGGCTCACGGTCGGCGACGTTTGCGCGCGCTCGTGTGCGGGGCGCGGCGCCCGGGTTGGCTCCCGCGTGCGCCGTGGGACGGCGTCCGGCCGGCGAGTCGGTCGCCGCCAACGACGCCTCATCGGCGGGATGCCCTCTCGCGCGCGAACGGTTTCATGCGGTCGCCCGCGAGCGCGGCATCCGTCGCCCACCGTCATACGGTCGGGGGCGGCTCCGCCTCCGCGCTAGGCTGGCAGACGGCCCGCACGGGTCGCGCGCCCGGTTCGCGCCGGCGGTGCGATGGTGCGCGGCAGTCCCCAGCACCGTTTCGAAGGACGCATCCGTGACGAAGCCCGTCGTGCTCATCGCCGAAGAACTCTCTCCCGCCACGATCGACGCGCTCGGCCCCGACTTCGACGTGCGAGGCGTCGACGGGACCGATCGCCCCGCACTGCTCTCGGCCCTGGCCGACGCGCACGCGGTGCTCGTGCGCTCGGCCACCCAGATCGACGCCGAGGCGCTGGCCGCCGCGCCGTCGCTCAAGGTCGTCGCCCGCGCCGGTGTCGGACTCGACAACGTCGACATCAAGTCGGCCACCGCGGCCGGCGTCATGGTCGTGAACGCCCCGACCTCGAACATAATCTCGGCCGCCGAGCTCACCGTCGGTCACGTCCTGAGCCTGGCGCGCCGCATCCCCGCCGCACACTCCTCGCTTGCACAGGGCCTGTGGAAGCGCAGCTCGTTCACCGGCACCGAGCTGTTCGAGAAGACCATCGGCATCATCGGCCTCGGCCGCATCGGTGCGCTGATCGCCGCTCGCCTGCAGGCGTTCGACATGCGCGTGATCGCGTACGACCCCTACGTCACCGCGGCTCGCGCACAGCAGCTCGGCGTGCAGCTGGTCTCGCTCGACGAGCTCCTCGAGCAGAGTGATTTCGTCACCATCCACATGCCGAAGACGCCCGAGACCACCGGCATGATCGGTGCGGAGCAGCTGCGCCGCATGAAGAACACCGCGTACGTGATCAACGTCGCCCGCGGCGGTCTCATCGACGAAGAGGCGCTCTTCGACGCCCTCACCACCGGCGAAATCGCGGGCGCCGGCCTCGACGTCTTCTCGACCGAGCCGCCCGCCGAGGGCGGTCCCGCCCGCAAGCTGCTCGACCTGCCGAACGTCGTCGTCACCCCGCACCTGGGTGCCAGCACCGAGGAGGCGCAAGAGAAGGCGGGCGTCTCGGTCGCTCGCTCCGTCAAGCTCGCGCTCGAGGGCGATCTCGTTCCGGATGCCGTGAACGTCGCCGGCGGCGCGATCGACCCCTTCGTCCGTCCCGGCATCGCGCTCGTCGAAATGCTCGGCCAGTTCTTCAGCGGTCTCGCCGACAGCGCCCTCACGAACCTCGACATCGAGGTGCGCGGTGAGCTCGCCGCGTACGACGTCAGCGTGTACCGCCTCGCGGCCCTCAAGGGATACTTCAGCCGCATCGTCAGCGAGAGCGTGTCGTACGTCAACGCTCCGCTGTTCGCCGAGCAGCGCGGCGTCGAGGCGCGCCTCGTCGTGGAGGCCGAGAGCCCGCTCTACCGCAACATCACGATCCTGCGCGGCACTCTCGCCGACGGCTCGACCCTCGAGGTCGCGGGCACGCTCGCCGGCACGCGCATGGTGCCCAAGGTCGTTTCGATCAACGGCTACGAGATCGAGGTGCCGATCGCGCAGCACCACGTCGTCATGCGATACGCCGACCGCCCCGGCATCGTCGCGATCTACGGCCAGAAGCTGGGAGACGCGGGCATCAACATCGCCGGTCTCCAGGTGGCGGCTCCGGATGCCACGGGTCGTGCGCTCTCGGTGCTCACGGTCGACTCGCCGGTGCCCGACGAGATCCTCGGCGCGATGCGCGAGGCCGTCGGTGCGGACCTGTTCCGTCAGATCGACATCGTCGACGAGGGCTGAGGCCCGAGGAGACGGGGGAGGGGGTCGCTGCGGCGGCCCCCTTCGTCGTTCGACGGCCGTCTGCCCTCTCGGGTTCGAAGCCCGTGCGCATGGTGAGTCGCGAGGGGGATGCCGCCGGGGCCGTGCGACCTTCCCGCAGCCGGGTGTCTTCTGCGCCGGGGCTCTCGTGGCGAGGATCTCGTTGCGGCGTGTCGTTGGTCGGAGGCCTGTCGCCTGCCGGGGGCTGTCGCCCGCGGAGTGGAGGTGATTCGGGCAGGGGAGGATGTCTCGGGCTCGGGCGGGCCTCCTGGCGCGGAAACTCCTCCCGCGCGGTCCACGCCCTCGGCCCGGCCCATGGCGGGCGGGATGCCGCGGTCGGCGGTCGAGAGGGAGCCGTGCCCGGATACCGAGCCGCGCGGGTGCGTCAGGTGGTCGCGGCGACGACGGCGGCGATGAGCCGGTCGAGGTCCGCGCCCTCGAGCTGCGGGCCGGGCACGGCGTTGAGGTCGAGCACTGCGTTGAAGTAGAGGCCGTCGCTGACCAGCAGCACCATCTGCAGCGCCGTTTCGTCGCGCGTGTGGGAGCGCAGGCTCTCCTCCCACAGCTCGCGAACGCGGCGGAGGGATGCCGAGGCGGCGTCGCTGCCGTTCTGCGCGAGGCGCGAGACGGCCAGGATCGTGACGTCGAGCGGTGAACCCGTGTTCTGCGACGACCGCAGGTGTGCGGCGACGACGCCCTCATCGGACCGCTCGATCTCGTCGACATCGTCTTGGGCGAGGCGTTCGAGCCGCTCGACGAGGGCTGCTTCGAGCGCGCTCTTCGAGTTGAAGTGGTACAGCAGCCCGCCCTTCGAGACACCGGCGGCGCGGGCGGTGGCGTCCATCGTCGCCGCGCGTTCGCCCTCGTCGACGAGGATGCGCGTGAAGGCGTCGAGGACGGCGTCGCGGGCGAGTGGGGGGCGGCTCATGGCTCCTCGATCGTACTGGTGGGGACCTGTGATCGTCTGATACTATACCGGCTGGACGGTTTAGAAACGGATCGCATCAATGCTCACCTCGTCGTTGCCCACTCAAGACATCGCCGTGACCCGCGCCGGGTGGCGCGGGTGGTTCGCGCTCGCGGTGCTGATGCTGCCGGTGCTGCTGGTCTCGGTCGACAACACCGTGCTCAGCTTCGCGCTGCCCGAGATCGCGCTCGACCTGCAGCCCTCCAGCATCGAGCAGCTCTGGATCATCGACGTCTACCCGCTGGTCCTCGCCGGTCTCCTGGTGACCATGGGAACCCTCGGCGACCGGTTCGGACGCAAGCGGATGCTGCTCATCGGCGCGACCGGCTTCGCCGCGGTCTCGGCTCTGTCGGCGTTCGCGCCCACGGCCGCCCTGCTGATCGCCGGCCGCGCGCTCATGGGCGTGTTCGGGGCGATGCTCATGCCGTCGACCCTGTCGCTGCTGCGCAGCATCTTCCGAGACCGCGACCAGCGTCGCTTCGCCATCGCCGTCTGGGCGTCGGGCTTCTCTGCCGGTGCCGCCCTCGGTCCCATCGTCGGGGGGTTCCTGCTCGAGCATTTCTCGTGGGGCTCGGTGTTCCTCATGGCGGTGCCCGTGCTGGTGCCGCTCCTCGTGCTCGCGCCCTTCTTCGTCCCCGAGAGCCGCGACCCGGCGCCCGGGCGTTTCGACCCGGTGAGCGTGCTGCTGTCGCTGGCCACGATGGTGCCGATCGTCTACGGCATCAAGAAGCTCGCGGTCGAGGGGCCGCTGTCCCTCGCTCCGGTGCTCTTCATCGTCGGCGTGGTGTTCGGCTGGCTGTTCGTGCGCCGCCAGCGTCGCATGGCGTCACCCATGCTCGACATGACGCTCTTCCAGCGCGGAACGTTCTCGGGGGCGATCCTGGTCAACCTGCTCAGCGTCGTGGGCCTCGTCGGCTTCCTCTACTTCGTCGCGCAGCACCTGCAGCTCGTGGTGGGACTGTCGCCCATGGCCGCCGGGTTCGCGCTCGTGCCGGGCCTCGCGCTCATGATCGTCGCGGGCCTGGCCGTCGTACCCGTCGCCAAGAGATTCGCGCCGCGGGTCGTCGTGCCCGTCGCCCTCTCCTTCTCGGTGGTCGCGTACGTGATGGTCGCCCTGTCCACCGCCGACCTCCTGCAGCTCATCGTCGCCTTCGCGCTGCTCGGCATCGGCATCGGCGCGGCCGAGACCGTGTCGAACGAGCTCATCCTCTCCAGCGCCCCGGCTGCCAAGGCCGGTGCGGCCAGCGCCGTGTCCGAGACCGCGTACGAGGTCGGCGCCGTGCTCGGCACGGCCGTGCTCGGCGGCATCCTCGCCGCGTTCTACCGGTCGCATCTGATTCTGCCCGCGGGTCTTTCCGAGGCGGCTGCGCAGTCATCGCGCGAGACCCTCGCCGGAGCCGTCGCCGTGTCGAACACGCTCGACGATGCCGCGCTGGCCGATGCGCTCCGTGCCGCGGCCGCGCACGCCTTCGATTCGGGGGTCGTGGTGACGGCGCTCATCGGGGCCGTGCTGATCGTCGTGGCCGGAGTGATCGCTGCCACTACCCTGGGAGGAACCCGCAGCACGTCGACGAAGTGACGTGCCCCGAGCTCTGAGGAGAGCGATGTCGCGTGTCGTGAAGTTGGCCGTCATCCCCGGTGACGGCATCGGTCCCGAGGTCGTCACCGAGGCCGTGAAGGTCCTCGACGCGGTCACCGCCGGGTCCGGTGTCACGTTCGAGAAGACGCCCTTCTCCCTCGGTGCTGGTCGTTACCTCGAGACCGGCGACACGCTCACCGACGACGACCTCGCGGCTATCGCCGGTCACGACGCGATCCTGCTCGGCGCCGTCGGGGGAGTGCCCGGCGACCCGCGGCTGAAAGACGCCAACATCGAGCGTGGTCTGCTGCTGAAGCTGCGCTTCGAACTCGACCACTACGTCAACCTGCGTCCCTCGAAGCTGTACCCGGGCGCCGCAGGTCCGCTCGCCGACCCGGGCGACATCGACTTCGTCGTCGTCCGCGAGGGCACCGAGGGCCCTTACGTCGGCAACGGCGGCGCCATCCGCCGCGGCACACCGCACGAGGTCGCGAACGAGACGTCCGTCAACACCGCCTACGGCGTCGAGCGCGTGGTCCGTTACGCCTTCGCCCTCGCCGAGCGCCGCCGCCACAAGCTCACGCTCGTGCACAAGACCAACGTGCTCGTGCACGCCGGCGGCATGTGGAAGCGGATCGTGGATGCAGTGGCATCCGAGTTCCCGGGGGTCGACGTAGACTACCTGCACGTCGACGCGGCAACCATCTTCCTGGTCACGAACCCGGGTCGCTTCGACGTGATCGTCACCGACAACCTCTTCGGCGACATCCTGACCGACTTGGCCGGCGCCGTCACCGGAGGCATCGGCCTCGCCGCATCGGGCAACATCAACCCCGACGGCGCGTTCCCCTCGATGTTCGAGCCCGTCCACGGTTCGGCGCCCGACATCGCGGGCACCCAGAAGGCCGACCCCACGGCCGCGATCCTCTCCGTCGCCCTCCTGCTCGATCACCTCGGGCTCACCGACGAAGCCGCCCGCGTCACCCGCGCGGTCGAGAACGACATCGCGAGCCGCAACGGCGACCGCACCACCGCGCAGATCGGTGACGCCATCGCCGACCGCGTCCAGGCGTAACCTGGACCGATCGGCCCGCATCGCCCCCGCGCACGAAGAGTTTTGGATCCCACATGACCACCATCGACACCGATCCCGACACCGGACTCGAGCCTCTCGAGTTCGCCGTCACCCGCAACCTCGCGGCCAAGAGCACGGCCGACCGCGACGCCATCCTCGCCAGCCCCGGCTTCGGACAGAGCTTCACCGACCACATGGTCGACATCTGCTGGTCCGTCCGCGGCGGCTGGCACCGCCCGCGCGTCTCGCCCTACGGCCCGATCTCGCTCGACCCTGCGGCCGCCGTGCTGCACTACGGCCAGGAGATCTTCGAGGGCATCAAGGCCTACCGCCACGCCGACGGCTCGGTGCACACGTTCCGCCCCGACCAGAACGGTCGTCGCCTGCAGCGCTCGGCGCGCCGGCTGGCGCTGCCCGAACTGCCGGTGCCCTACTTCCTGCAGTCGCTGCGCGAGCTCATCGCCGTCGACGGCGCGTGGGTTCCCTCGGGTGACGACCAGAGCCTGTACCTGCGCCCGTTCATGTTCGCCAAGGAAGCGTTCCTCGGCGTGCGGCCCGCGCACAAGGTGGCGTACTACCTCATCGCCAGCCCCGCCGGCGCGTACTTCAAGGGCGGCGTGAAGCCCGTGTCGATCTGGCTCAGCGAGGACTACTCGCGTGCCGGCAAGGGCGGCACGGGTGCGGCCAAGACCGGCGGCAACTACGCCGCCAGCCTGTTGCCGCAGTCGGAGGCCTACGAGAACGAGTGCGACCAGGTCGTCTTCCTCGACCAGGACCGCAACGTCGAAGAGCTCGGCGGCATGAACGTCGTGTTCGTCTACAAAGACGGCACCATCGTCACCCCGCAGTCCGATTCGATCCTCGAGGGCATCACGCGCGACTCGCTCCTGCAGCTCGCCCGCGACCGCGGACACCACGTCGAGGGACGCAACGTCTCGCTGACGGAGTGGCGCGAGGGCGTGGCATCCGGAGACATCGTCGAGGTGTTCGCCTGCGGCACGGCCGCGGTGGTCACCCCGATCGGCACGCTCAAGGGCCGCGACTTCATCGACGAGCAGCCCAGCGGGACGCTCGCCTTCGAACTGCGCGAAGAGCTCACGAACATCCAATACGGCCGCGCCGAAGACAAGCACGGCTGGCTGTACCGCCTCGACGCCTGATCGTCGGTGCGCACGCACGGAGGGGCTCCCGGATGCCGGGGGCTCCTCCGTTCTTGTTCGCGCGAAGGTCGCATCAGCCGCATGTGAGCGAGCAAGACGGCCCCGGGACCCCGCGGATAGGCTGACAGGGTGAAGATCGCTCGATTCAGCCACCAGGATGCCATCCGCTACGGAATCGTCGACGACGGCGAGCTCGTGGTGCTCGCCGGCGACCCGATGTTCGCCGGCTACGAGACCACGGGGGAGCGCGTGCCCCTGACGGAGGTCGCTCTGCTCGCCCCGGTGATCCCGCGGTCCAAGGTCGTGTGCATCGGCAAGAACTACCGCGATCACGCCGCCGAGATGGGCGGCGAAGCACCGGCCGAGCCGCTGATGTTCCTCAAGCCCAACACGTCGGTGATCGGCCCGGGCGACGCGATCGTGCGGCCCACTCGCCTCAGCTCGCACACCGACTACGAGGGAGAACTGGCCGTCGTCATCGGGCGGGTCGCGAAGAACGTGCCGGCGGAGCGCGCCGGCGAGTACATCTTCGGCTACACCGTCGCCAACGACGTCACGGCCCGCGATCTGCAGCGCGCCGACGGACAGTGGTCGCGCGCCAAGGGCTTCGACACGTTCTGCCCCATCGGTCCGGTCATCGAGACCGACCTCGACCTCGACGCTGCCGTCATCACGACGCGCGTCAACGGCGAGGTGCGGCAGAACGGTCCGGTGTCGGACATGATCCATGGCATCCCGGCTCTCATCGCGTACGCCTCGGCGGTCTTCACGCTTCTGCCGGGCGACCTGCTGCTCACCGGCACGCCGGCGGGCATCGGATCCTTCGAAGCGGGCGACGCGATCGACATCGAGATCGCCGGCATCGGGGTTCTGCGCAACGTCGCGCGCGATGCCTGACACCCCGGCGGCGCCCGCGGGCGTCGACCTCGTCACCACGCAGCGCCGTACCGTGAGGGTCCTCGCGGCGGGACAGGTGCTCAGCGGCGTCGCCTTCGGGTCGACCCTGTCGCTGGGGGCGCTGCTGGCCGCCGACCTCTCGGGCGAGGAGTCGCTGTCGGGGTTCGCCACGGCTGCGGTGACGCTCGGGGCGGCCCTGACGGCGATCCCCCTGGCGCGACTCGCCTCACGCCGCGGCCGTCGCCGCGCCCTCACGACCGGAAACGTCGCTGCGCTCACCGGTATCGCCCTCGTCGTGACCGCGGCGGGGGCGCGTTCGTTCCCGCTCCTGCTCGCCGGCATCGCCCTCATCGGCGCGGGCAACGCGGCGACCCTGCATTCGCGGTTCGCCGCCACCGATCTCGCGACGACGGCGCGGCGGGGCCGCGACCTCGCGACCGTGGTGTGGGCCACCACGGTCGGCGGTGTCGTCGGGCCTCTGCTCTTGGCGCCGGGGGAGCTGCTCGGCGCGAGCATCGGGATGCCGCGACTCACCGGCGCCTACCTGTTCTCGCTGCTGGCGCAGGCGGGCGCGTTCGCGCTCTACGCGCTCGTGCTGCGCCCCGACCCACTTCTCCTGGCGCAGCGACTCGCGCGAGACGAGACTTCGGCCGCGACTCCCACCGTCGATGTCGACAGACCCGAGCTCGCCCGCTTCGCCGTCCTCGCGGTCGCCTCCTCGCACGTCACGATGGCGGCGGTGATGGCGATGACCCCGGTGCATCTGTCGCACATCGTGGCTCCGGATGCCGTGACCCTCGCGGTGGGCACCACCATCGCCCTGCACGTGTTCGGCATGTACGGACTGTCGCCGGTGTTCGGGGTCCTCGCCGACCGGGTCGGCCGGATCGCCGTCATCCTGCTCGGGCAGCTGCTTCTGGCCGGCGCGCTGGTCACCGCCGCGGTCTTCACCGATGCGCAGGCGGGTGTCCTCGTCGCCCTCGTGCTGCTCGGGCTCGGCTGGAGCGCCGCGACCGTCGCCGGCTCCGCGCTGCTCACCGAGGCGACGCCGCTCGCGTCGCGCCCGCGTCGCCAGGGCCGCAGCGACACGATCATGACGGCGTCGGCCGCCGTCGGGTCCGTGCTCGCGGGGGTCATCCTCGGGGAGTTCGGCTATGCAGGCCTCGCGCTCTGGGCGTTCGTCCCGGTCGCGGTGGTCTGTCTCGGTGCCGGCGCGGTCCGCGCGACGCGCGTCTGACCGGGTCGCGACGGTCGGCGTCGACCGGCCGCGCGGCCGGGGCGGCGCGGGTGTCGGTCGGAGCCTCGCCGCCGAGTGCGTGCCGCGCTCCGGAGGATCGGCGCCGACGGCTGCTCCGGTTGCGCTGGTGCTGCCGAGACCCGCGCAGATGTCCGGAGCCCGGCACGGGCGGCGCGGTTCACGACGAGAAGCTCAGGGCGGAGCGGCGGCGGGGCGGCGGTTCCAGGAGCGCGCAGCGCGCGGCCCCCGTCGGCCTCGTCGTTGAAGGCGTGGGGCGCCACGCGGTGGGGGTCTCGACCGTCGAGTGCGTGCCGCGCTCCGGAGAATCGGAGTTGACGGCTGCTCCGGTTGCGCTGATGCTGCCGAGACCCGCGCAAATGTCCGGAGCCCAGCACGGGCGGCGCGGCCGAGACCAAGGAGATCGGGACGCGCGCAACGCCAGAGCCCGGCACGGGCGACCGGCTCAGATCGAGTAGCTCAGGGCGACCGGAGCGGCGGCGGGGACGGCGGCGGCGGGGACGGCCGTGCCGAGAGCGCGCAGCGCGCGGTCCACGTCGGCGTCGTCGTTGAACACGTGGAACGCCACGCGGGCGCGACCGGCGCGTCCCGACGCCGTGATGCCGTGCGCCGCCAGCTGCGCGAGCGCGTCCCCCGTGGCATCCGGCCAGGTGACGATCGCCGATGGACGCGCCGGTTGCGCGAGGCCGAGGCCCACGCGGAAGCGCGCCGCCAACCCGGTCGCCTGCGCGTACGACGCGGTGATGTCGGCGTCGGCGAAGAGCTTGAGGGCGGGGGCGGCCCCGACGAACGCCTGCCACGCGGGCGAGACGTCGAAGCGGCGGGCGTCGGCCGCGAGCGCGCCACCGGTGCCGTAGCACGACGACCACGGGTCGTCGCCGGAGTACCAGCCGGCCTGCACCGGGCGCAGCGACCGTGCGAAATCGGGCCGCACGGTGAGGAAGCCGACGCCGCGGGGGCAGCACAGCCATTTGTACGCGTGGCAGACGGTGGCGTCGAAGAGCGTCGCGTCGACCGGCAGCCAGCCGGCGGCCTGGGTGAGGTCGCAGAGCGTCCGGGCGCCGGCGCGGACGGCGGCGGCGGCGACACCCGCGGCATCCGCCACCTCGCCGGTGGCCGACTGCACGAGCGAGAACGCGACGAGCCAGGTGTCGGTCGACACGGCGTCGGCCAGGTCTGCGAGCGGCGCCGTGCGCAGGCGGATGCCACGGTCGGCGCGGGCGAACGGAGCGACGAGGGAGGCGAAGTCCCCCTCGGGGCACAGCACCTCGGCGCCATCGGGCACCGAAGCGGCGATGAGCGAGACCATGACCGACGTCTGCGACGCGATGGCCACCTCGCCGACGGGGGAGCGCACCAGGCGCGCGTAGGCCGCCCGGGCGTCCTCGACGGCGCGCGTCGCGGCGGCGACGTCGGGGCGTCCGGATGCCGCGGCATCCAGATCCGCTCGGATCGCGCGGACCGTGGCACGCGACGGAAGGCCGACGGTGCAGGCGGCGAGGTAGTCGCGGCCACCGGCGAAGTGCGAGGCGAGGCTGCTCATGCATCTACCGTCGCGGCTGGCGGTGCATTGCACCAGACCAGGTGTTGCATGAGAAGCATTGCCTCTGATTATGTATTCGCGTGACGGATGCCGATGACGACCTCGACGCCCACTCGCTCCGGGTCGTGAAAGCCATCGCCGACACGGGGTCGATCACGGCCGCGGCCCGTGCGCTGGGCTACAGCCAGCCCGCGGTCAGCCAGCAGGTGCGACGCCTCGAACGGCGGGCGGGGATGCCGATCGTCGAGCGCGTCGGACGCGGAGTGCGCCTCACGGAGGCGGGGCGCGTGCTGGCTCGCCACGCCGCGGCGGTGACGACGGCGCTGGATGCCGCGGCGGGCGACCTCGCCGAGCTCCGGGGCCTTCGCGCCGGGCGCATCCGCATCGCCGCGTTCCCCTCCGCCTCGTCGACGGTGGTCCCGCGCGTCATCGCGGCCGTCTCTGCGCGTCGTCCCGGCGTCTCGATCAGCTTCGTCGAGGCCGAGCCGCCGGAGGCGATCCTGGCCGTGCGCGAGGACCGCGCCGACATCGCCCTCACCTACAGCTACCCCGGCGACCGTCGCGAGCTCGATCTGGCCGCCACCGGGCTCTCGGTCCGTGCCGTCGGCGGCGACGACACCGTTCTGGTGTTGCCGGTCGACCACCCGGCCGCCGAGGGCCCCATCGACCTGGCGCGCCTCGCGGCGGAGCGCTGGATCGCCGGCTGCCCCCAGTGCCGCGGCCACCTGCTCGAAGCGTGCGCTCGCGCCGGATTCGTGCCCGACATCGCGTTCGAGACCGACAACTACATCGCCGTGGAGAACCTCGTCGCCCAGGGCGTGGGGGTGGCTATCCTGCCGCGCATGGCCGTGGCATCCTTCCCCCTCCTCACCGGGATCGCGGCCCCTCGTCTTCCGGATGCCGAGGCTCGCACGCTGCACGTGGTCACCGCCCGCGGCGCCGAGAACGTGCCCGCCGTCGGGGTCGCGCTCACGGTGATCGACGAGGTGCTCGCCGAGTATCCCCTCCCCTCGGGGCGGGGGAGCGCCCGCCGGTAGGATCGAGGGGATGTCTGCCACGCCCGATCCCCGCACCACGACCGCCTCCGGCGCCGACGTTCGCGTCCGCTTCTGCCCGTCTCCGACGGGCCTGCCGCACGTGGGTCTCATCCGCACCGTCCTGTTCAACTGGGCCTATGCCCGGCACAACGGCGGCAAACTCGTCTTCCGCATCGAAGACACCGACGCCGCGCGCGACAGCGAAGAGAGCTACCAGCAGCTCCTCGACGCGCTGCGGTGGATGAACATCGACTGGGACGAGGGCGTCGAGGTCGGCGGCCCGCACGCGCCGTACCGGCAGTCGCAGCGCCACGAGCTGTACCGCGAGGTGCTCGACAAGCTCGTCGCGGCCGGCGCCGTCTACGAGAGTTACTCGACCGCCGAAGAGATCGACGCCCGCAACGAGGCCAACGGGCGCGCGAAGCAGCTCGGCTACGACAACTACGACCGCGACCTCACCGACGAGCAGAAGGCCGCCTTCCGCGCCGAGGGACGCCAGCCCGCGTGGCGCCTGCGCGTGCCCGATCACGACCTGAGCTACGACGATCTGATCCGCGGCGAGGTCACCTTCCCCGCGGGATCGTTCCCCGACTTCGTGCTCGTGCGCGCCGGGGGAGTGCCGCTGTACCCCTTCGTGAACCCGGTCGATGACGCTCTCATGGGCATCACCCACGTCATCCGCGGCGAAGACCTGATGCCCTCGACCGCGCGCCAGCTCGCGCTGTACTCCGCCCTGGTGGATGCCGGGGTCACGACGTTCATCCCGCGCTTCGGCCACATGCCGCTGGTGCTGGGCGAGACCGGCAACAAGAAGCTGTCGAAGCGCGACCCGCAGGCCGACCTGTTCCTGCAGCGCGAGAAGGGCTTCATCCACGAGGGGCTGCTCAACTATCTGTCGCTGCTCGGCTGGTCGCTCGCGAGCGACCGCGACGTCTTCTCGCTCGACGAGATGATCGCCGCGTTCGACATCGCCGACGTCAACCCGAACCCCGCGCGCTTCGACCAGAAGAAGGCCGAGGCGATCAACGGCGACCACATCCGCATGCTGGATGCCGACGACTTCGCGGCCCGCATCGTCCCCTACCTCGCGGGCGCGGGGTACATCGCCGAGCAACCGTCCGACGAGCACCGCGCGATCATCGCTGCCGCCGCCCCTCTCGTGCAGGAGCGCGTGCAGCTGCTCGGCGAGGTGCCGGGCATGCTCGGTTTCCTCTTCGTCTCCGACGTGGACTACGCCGAAGACGCGCTCAAGGGGCTGCCCGCCAACGCAGCCGAGGTGCTCACGGCATCGGTCCGAGCGCTCGAGGGCGTCGACGAGTTCACCGCCGCCGGCGTGCAGGAGGCCCTCTCGACCGCGCTCGTCGACGAGCTGGGCCTCAAGCCCCGCGTCGCCTACGGGCCGCCGCGCGTCGCGCTCACCGGCCGTCGCGTGTCGCCGCCGCTGTTCGAGTCGATGGAGCTGCTCGGCAAAGACGAGACGCTCAAGCGTTTGAGCGCGCTGGTGGCGCACCTCGGCTGAGGCCGGCTGCACGGCGAGCGACGCGCGCGGGCGGGGCTTGATTTGGCAGGCGCCCCGCTCTCACGTAAGCTTGATCCTCGGCACGAGTTACGGCTCACCGCCTTGGGGTATGGTGTAATTGGCAACACGGCGGTTTCTGGTTCCGTTGTTCTTGGTTCGAGTCCAGGTACCCCAGCACAACGAAAAGCCCCGGTCATCACGCACAGCGTGACAGGCCGGGGTTTTCGTTTCGGTGCCGGCGATGTCGAGCCGTCAGGCGCGGAACGTGCCGGCTTCGCGAACGCGTTCGCCATGCCAGATGCCCACCTTCGCCGCCCGCTCCCCACAGCGATGCCCGCCGCCCCGCGTCAGACGCGAGGCGGCGAGCGCCCGGCCTCAGAGTGTCAGCCGATCGTGGCGGTGGCTGCGCTGGTCTTCGCCAGGGTCGTGTAGCCCGTCTTGGTGCCCGTGACCTTGACGGTGATGCGCTTGCCCTTGTCGGACGAGGTCAGCTTGTAGGTGCTCGAGGTCGCCCCCGAGATGGCGACGCCGTTACGCGCCCACTGATAACTCAGTGCGACGGGCGCCGGGGCCCAGGTGCCGGCGCGCGCGGTCAGGGTGTAGCCCACCTTGGTCGTGCCGGTGATGGTGGGCGTCGCGCCGCTGAGCGTCCCCTTCGCCACCACGGCCGTGGGGGCGCTCGTCTTGCGCGCGGGGGAGTAGCCGGGTTTCGTCGCGCTGACGGCGACGGTGATCTGCGTGCCCACGTCGGCAGCCCCGACGGTGTAGGTCGTGCCCTTCGCGCCGGAGATGTAGCTGCCGTTGCCGCGCATCCACTGATAGGTGAGGGTGGTGCCTTCGTCCCACGTGCCCGGGTTCACGGTGAGCGTCGAGCCGACCTGCGCGGTGCCTGTGATCTTGGGCGTCGGCATCTGGGTAAGAAGCGGGAGCTGATAGGTGGAGAGCTTCATCACGTAGTCGCCGACGCTGAAGTTCCAGCCGCCGATCTGGATGAAGTAGGTCTTGCCGGGTTCCACGGCGAAGTCGACATAGGCATTCGCGCGGTCGTACGAGCCAGGCCCGCTGCTGTCGTTCTCTCCTTGTGCGACGCAGCCGATCCGCGTGGTCGGCCGCGATCCGTCGGACGCCCACACCACGGCATCCGCGTTGTAGTAACTTTCGCGGAAGTCGGCGCGGATCCCCGTCGTCGACGTGGCGACGTATTTGTACCACCGGGTTCCCAGCATCGTGACGAAGGGGAGGTCACATGAGCCGTAGTACGGCTCGTACCAGTTGTTGTCGACCTTCGCGATCGACCCCGTCACCGTGCTCGGCACCGAGACGGAGGAAGCCGTCGCGGGCGACAGGTTGGAGAGGGGCGCGCTGGCGCGGATCCACAGCGACGCGGTATCGGTGGATGCCGCGTTGTACGCGTCGTCGGTCACCTGGAACAGGTAGGTGGTCCCCGCCTTCGCCTGCAGGTGGTTCTCGTCGCGGAAACCGGTCTCCGTACAACTGATGCGGGTGAGGCTGCTCATCGCCGCTGCGGCGTAAGCGATGACCATGCTCTCTCGGCCGTCGACTCCGCCGCCGAACGACAGCGTCTGAGCGACCGGCGACGTGTACGAGTACCAGGTCGATCGCTCGCCGTCGGTGAAGTACTCCGTCGAGTCGGGGTCGGTCGTACGGCAGGTGGCCGGTTCGTCCGCCTCCAGCGTCGCGCCCCCGAACGGTTGCCGCGAGACGTCGAACGGCAGCGACGTCACCTTCGTGGCATTCGCCAGCAGGTCGTTGGCGGGTGCCGCAGCTGCGGAGAAGAGACGGTTCGGCGAGGCCGGCGTCGACTGCTCGGTCCGTGACTGCGCCCGCTCGTCGGCGGTGTGCCAACGGCCCGCCGTCGTCGACGGATCCTCGTCGCCCGGATCGGCTGCCGCGTGCGCGGCGCCGGCCCCCGTGAGCCCTATCGCCACGGCGAGCGACAGCGTGCAGGCCAGCGAACGCATGGCGCGATGAATGAACACGATGAATACCCCCATTGCCGCGCTCGAGCGCGGATCGTCGGATGCCACCGGCTCGCGTGACGTCGCCCCACGCCCCCCGTGGAGCGCGACTCGCGACACTGCGAGCGGCGACCGGGCTCGGTGCCGTCGCAGAGAGATCGAGCGCGGCACTCCTCGACCCCCCGGGACTTCGCTCATCAAAGCACGGTGGACAGGGAGGGGCAACACAGGCGCGGCGCAGTGAGCGTGACCCGGTACCGGGTGTTCTCGTCCGGCGGGTGCTCTCACCCGGGCTCGTGTGCGGGGCGGATCGACGTCGCAGGGCCGACAATGGACCCATGGGACTTTTCGTGCAGCGACCCGAGGAACCGAGCGAGTGGGCCGGCCTGCCCGGCGAGCCCGCGCGTGCGCGCACGAGAGCCGAGCTGCTGCCCGACGACGATCGGCCGGCCGCGTCGCCGACCGATCTGCTGGGGCTCGGCAGCGCCTCGACGACGTCGGTCGAGATTCCCATGAACGCTCCCGCGGACACCGACGACGCGGACTGACGGGTGATACGCCGCCGACACGGCCGGATCTCCGAGCCGACGTCGGCGGGCGGGATAGCATCCGAGCAGCGGCCGGCTCGACGCCGCCTCCGCCGGAAGAAGGTCCTCGTGAAGCGCATCAGCACCGTCGCCCTCGCCGTGGCACTGCCGTTGGTCGTCGCCGGGTGCACGCCCACGGCATCCGAGGACCCGTCGGTCGGAGGCCCCGAAAGCTCCGCGGCTCCCTCCGCCTCGGCGATGGATCAGATGCTGCCGCCGACCACCGTCACCCCCGCTGATCTCGACGGCACCGACGTGCGCGTCATCCGGGGCACCTCGCTCGTGCTGGCCGTTCCGGACGGAACCGAGGCGGACTGGACCGGCACCACCGCCGACGTCGCGATCGCCGAGTTCTCACCGGGCGGCCCGTCCGAGGGCGCGGTGTTCCGCCCGGGCTTCATCGTGCGCGAGATCGGGACCACGGATGCCACCGTGACCGGTCCCGACGGAACGACGGTCGCCTTCACGATCACGGTCATTGAATACTGACGGCTGCGCCCGCGCGATGTCGCGGGTCGTGAAAGGTCTCAGTCGTCCAGCGGCCCGTCGAACAGGATCGTCGTGCGATTCGTCGCGGCATCCGGGATCACCCGGGCTCGCACACCGTAGACGTCGGCGATGAGGGCGGGAGTCAGCACGGCGGCCGGCGTGCCGGCGGCCACCACTCTGCCCTCGCGCAGCACGAGCACGCTGTCGCAATAGGTCGCCGCCAGATTGAGGTCGTGCAGCGCCACGATGCTCGTGACCGGCAGGGAAGACACGAGCGCGAGGATGTCGAGCTGGTGGCGGATGTCGAGGTGGTTCGTCGGCTCGTCGAGCAGCAGCTCGCGAGGCTCCTGCGCCAGCGCACGGGCGATCTGCGCGCGCTGGCGTTCACCGCCCGAGAGCGTGTGCCACAGGCGGTCGGCCTTGTCGGTCAGTCCGACACGCGCGAGGGCGGCGTCGACGGCCTGCTCGTCGCCCGCCGTCGATCCGCCCCAGACGGGGCGATGCGGCGTGCGGCCGAGTCTGACGACGTCGCGCACGACGATGTCGGCGTCGGTCTCGGCGTGCTGCGTCACGACCGCGACGGTGCGGGCGATGTCGCGGCGTCGCCACGACGACAGGGGGCGATCGTCGAGCAGCACCTCGCCGGCGTCGGGGCGGGCGGCCCCCTGCAGCAGGCGCAGCAGCGACGACTTGCCCGAGCCGTTCGGTCCGAGCAGGCCCACGGTGGTCCCGGGTTCGGGATGCAGTGAGACGCCGTCGACGACGAGCGCACCGCCGCGGCTCCAGTGCACGTCACGGGCTTCGAGTGTCATGCGCGGCCCCTCCGTCGCAGCAGCAGGGCGACGAAGACGGGGACGCCGACGATCGCCGTTCCCACGCCGACCGGCAGCGGCGTCGGCGCGAACAGGGTGCGGCTGGCGGCATCCACCCACACCATGAACACGGCGCCCACGACCGCGGCGAGCGGCACGACGCGCGCGTGGCGCTGGCCGACGAGCAGGCGGACGGCGTGCGGCACGACGAGGCCGACGAAGCCGACCGCGCCGACGACGCTGACGAGCGCGGCCGTCATGAGCGCCGTCACGACGAGCAGTCCGATCCGCGTCTGCGCGACCGGGATGCCGAGGGATGCGGCGACGTCGTCGCCGAAGGTGAAGGCGTCGAGGGCGCGGGCCGCGGCCGTGCAGATCACGCCGCCGACGACGACGACCCCGGCGCACAGCGCGACATCGTCCCACCGCATGCCCTCGAGCGAGCCGAGCAGCCAGAACATCACACCGCGCGTCTCATCGCTGTCGGCGACGGCGAAGACGACGAGCGATGTGACCGCCGAGAAGAACTGCGTGCTGGCGACACCGGCGAGGATGACCCCCGACGTGCCGCCCGAGGTGAACCGCGCGAGCACGAGCACGAGTCCGAAGGCGACGAGCGCCCCCACGAACGCCCCGCCCGACAGCCCGAGCACGCCGCCGCCGATACCGAGGACGCCGATGACGACCGCCCCCGTCGACGCTCCCGACGACACCCCCAGCACGAACGGCTCGGCGAGCGGATTCCGCAGCAGCGACTGCATCACGACACCGCAGAGCGCCAGTCCCGCCCCGGCGCACGCGGCGACCAGGGCACGGGGGAGGCGCTCCTCCCACACGATCGCGTTCTTCGCCGCTTTGACCGGGATGTCCGCGAGTCCGAGGTGGTTCAGCAGCACGTCGCGCACGTTCACCAGCGACACGTCGGCGGGCCCGAGCGTCACCGCGACCCCCACCGAGGCAGTCAACACCACCAGACCGACGGCGGCGAGCACGATGCCGAGGCCCGCGGTGCCACGACCGAGCCGGGCGCGCGAGACGACGGTGGTGCTCAGAGCGTGCTCCCGTTGGCATCCCACCACGCGCGGATCTTGTCGAGCGCGTCGACGAAGCGAATGGAGGGGTTGAGCTCGGCGCCGTGGAGGGCGATGTAGCGCTTCTCCTTGACCGCGGTCATGGTGCTCGTCAGCGGGTCGCTTTCGAGGAACGCGATCTTGTCGTCGAGGCGGTCGCCGGGGAAGCGGTCGCGCTGCAGATCGCCGAGCACGAGCACGTCGGGGTCGGCGGCGACCATGCTCTCCCAGCCCACGGCGGGCCAGTCGTCGCTCTGGTCGGCGAAGGCGTTGGTCATGTTCGTGGTGGATGCCAACAGGGCGGCGTTCGAGTAGCCGCCGGCGACGTAGGGCGTCTTGGTGTCGGCGAACCAGAAGGCCACCGTGTGGCCCTCGAAGTCGATGCCGTCTGTCGCGGCGGCGGCGCGCTCCTTCAGCGACGCGACGAGCGCCTCGCCGCGGTCGGCGACGTCGAAGACGCGCGCGAGGTCGCGGATCTCGCCGTAGAGCACGTCGATCGTGAGGGGGGTGGTGCGCGTGCCGCCCGCGTTGAAGCTGACGTCGCCGTCGCAGTCGGTGGGGGAGAGGTACGAAGCGATGCCGGTCTCGGCGAAGCGGTCGCGCGTGGCGACGCCGCCCTGGGCGAAGTGGCGGCCGAACGAGGCGGTGACGAAGTCGGGGTCGGAGCCGAGCACCACCTCGTACGAGGGAGCATTGTCCGACAGGCGGGGCACGACGGCGTTCGCGTCGGCGAGCGTGTCGAGCACCGGATCGGTCCAGGATGCCGTTCCCACCATGCGGTCCTGAAGGCCGAGCGAGAGCAGGATCTCGGTCGAGTCCTGATCGAGCGACACGACGCGACTCGGCGGGGCGTCGACGGTGACCTCGCGCCCGCAGTTCTCGATCGTCAGCGGGTAGGTCGTCGACCCTTCGCCGGCGGGGGCGGCGGACGCCTCGGGAACCACCTCCGACGCGCCGCACCCGGCGACGAGGAGGGCGGTCGTCGCGAGGACGAGGGGCAGGACGAGGGCGCGGGCGCGTGGCATCCGGGAACTCCGTAGGGATCGTGTGGCGTGGGCCCGACGGTGGACCGTGGGTAAGGATAGCCTCACTTACTCGCGGAACGCACAACGGGCGGCTCGTCTTCCGAGAATCCCGGCGTCAGCGAAGACGTTTCGCGCATCTCGCCGACGGTCGTTCCAACGGGAACCTGTTGCCTTGTGTGGTTCTGTGTTGTATCCTGTGGGAATCTTCGAAGGAGATTTCGTGTACGCAATGG
Source organism: Microbacterium enclense (assembly GCF_001456955.1). GTDB lineage: Bacteria > Actinomycetota > Actinomycetes > Actinomycetales > Microbacteriaceae > Microbacterium > Microbacterium enclense. The sequence goes on from NZ_KQ758468.1 coordinate 235,535, forward strand.
AGCGCCAGCAGCTCATCGAGCGCGAACTGCGCGACGTCGGACGCGTCAGCGTCGTCGACCTCGCCCGTCGCTTCGACGTCACGACCGAGACCGTCCGCCGCGACCTCGACCGCCTTGAGACGTCGGGTTCGCTCCGCCGCGTCCACGGCGGTGCCGTCAGCACCGACCGCGGCAGCACCGCCGAGTCGACGCTGACCGAGCGTCGTGACCGTCAGGGAGACGCGAAGCGCGCGATCGGGGCCGAGGCGGCGTCGCTGCTCGGTGGCGGCTTCCGCGGCTCGATCTTCTTCGACGGCGGCACGACCCCGGCTGCGGTCGCCGCGATGCTGCCCGACACCATCGGTTCGTCCTCCGCCGGCGTCGAGGTCGTGACGCACTCCCTCGAGGCGGCGCACCTGCTCGCCGGCGAGGCGCACCTGTCGCTCACCACCATCGGCGGTCGCGTGCGCGGGGTCACCGCGGCGGCGGTCGGCGCGCACACGGTGCGCGCGATCTCCCTGCTGCGCCCCGACATCGCCTTCGTCGGGACGAACGGGCTCAGCGCCGGGTTCGGCTTGAGCACCCCCGATCCCGAAGAAGCGGCCGTGAAGACCGCCATCATCCAATCGGCCCGTCGCGTCGTCCTCGTCGCCGACGCGGCCAAGTTCGGAGAGGAACTGCTCGTGCGCTTCGCCCGACTCGACGAGATCGACGTGCTCGTCACCGACGCGGCCCCGCCCGCCCCGCTCGCCGCGGCCCTCGCCGACGCCGACGTCGAGGTGCGTGTCGCATGATCGTCACCCTCACCGCCAACCCGTCGGCCGACCGCGCGGTCGTCCTGTCCGAGGCCCTGGCCCCGGGCGAGGTGCAGCGGGCCCTCTCGTCGCGCGAGGACGCCGGTGGCAAGGGCGTCAACGTCGCCCGCGTCGTCTCCGCCGCCGGTGCGCCGGCCCGCGCCGTCGTCCCCGTGAACGCGCACGACCCCTACCGCATGCTGCTCGAGGACACCGGCATCGACCTCGACATCGTCGAGGTCGCCGGGCGTGCGCGCGCGAACCTCACGATCACCGACCCCGCCGGCGAGACCACGAAGCTGAACCTCCCCGGTGCCGAGCTCTCCGCCGCCGAGGCCGAGGCGGTCGTCGCCGGAGTCGTCGCCGCCGCCGAGGGTGCGACCTGGCTGGTTCTCGCCGGATCGCTGCCGCCCGGTGTGCCCGCGTCGTTCTATGCCGACCTCGTTGCCGCCGTTCGAGAGCGATGGGGGAGCGCGGCACCGAAGATCGCGGTCGACGCCTCGGGCGCGGCCCTCGCCGCCGTGGTCGAGCAGGCCCACCCCGATCTCATCAAGCCCAACCACGAAGAGCTCGCCGAACTCGTCGGCGAGGACGCCGCCGCCGACACCGACGTGCTCGCGGAGGCCGCCCGCCGTGCGCGCGCCCTCGTGCCGGGCCGCGTGGCATCCGCTCTCGTGACCCTCGGTGCCGACGGAGCGCTGCTCTTCACCGCCGAGGGCGACTGGCGCGGACGCGCCCCCAAGATCCAGGTCGCCAGCACGGTCGGCGCGGGCGACAGCTCGCTCGCCGGCTACCTGCTGGCCGACCTCGAGGGGGCCGCGGCCCCTGACCGCCTCGCGCGCAGCATCGCCTACGGCGCCGCTGCCGCGACCCTGCCGGGGACGCAAGCCCCGACACCCGACGATCTGCCCGCGGCACCCATCGTCGTCACCGACTTCGCCACCCCCATCGCTACATCCTGACCACGGAGGTCACTGATAATGTCCGACATCATCACTCCGGAGCTCGTCACTCTCGACGTGCCCCTGGGCACCGACAAGCAGTCGGTGATCCGCGCCCTCGCCGAGCGCGTCGTCGCGCAGGGCCGCGCAACCAGTGCGCAAGAGCTCTTCGACGACGCCTGGGCCCGCGAGCAGAAGGACGAGACCGGCTTGCCCGGCGGCATCGGCATCCCGCACGCGCGCAGCGCATCGGTCACCGAGCCGACCCTCGCCTTCGCGCGCCTAACGCCGGGCGTCGACTTCGGCGCACCCGACGGACCCGCTGACATCGTGTTCCTCATCGCCGCGCCCGCCGGTGCCGACGAGGCCCACCTGTCGGTGCTGTCGCAGCTGGCCCGCAGCCTCATGCGCGACGACTTCATGTCGGGCCTGCGCGCCGCGCAGAACCCCGGTGAGGCCGTCCGCATCATCACGGATGCCGTCACCCCGGCGACCGAGACCGCCGCGGCCCCGGCCGCTGCTGCCGCTGCCCCGGCCGCCGCTGCCGCGGCCCCGGCCGCTGCTACTGCGGCCCCGGCTGCGACGCGCGCCGAGGCCCGCACTGCCACCAAGCCGAAGAAGATCGTCGCCGTCACCGCGTGCGCCACCGGCATCGCCCACACCTTCATGGCCGCCGACGCGCTCACCGCCGCCGGCGCCGAGGCCGACGGTGTCGAGCTCGTCGTCGAGCCCCAGGGCTCGAGCGGCTACAAGGCGCTCCCGCAGAGCGTCATCGACGAGGCCGACGCCGTGATCTTCGCGGTCGACGTCGACGTGCGCGAGCCGCAGCGCTTCGCGGGCAAGCCCGTCGTCCGCTCGGGCGTCAAGCGCGGCATCGAGCAGCCCAAGCAGCTCATCGCCGAGGCCGTCGCTGCGAGCGACAACCCGAACGCCGCCCGCGTCCAAGGCGGTGCCGCGGCATCCGTCTCCGACGCCCCGGTCGCCCAGCAGTCGGTCGGCCGTCGCATCCAGCGGTGGCTGCTGACGGGTGTCAGCTACATGATCCCCTTCGTCGCCGGTGGCGGCCTGTTGATCGCGCTGGGCTTCCTGCTCGGCGGCTACCAGGTCACGCAGAACGCGGCCAACGTCATCATCCAGAACTCGCTGTGGGATCTCCCCACCGAGGACATCACGTCGTCGTTCGGCCCGCTGGGCCAGTACCTCGGCTCGGTCGCCTTCATGATCGGCGCGACCTCGATGGGCTTCCTGGTCGCCGTGCTCGCGGGCTTCATCGCCTACGCCATCGCCGACCGCCCCGGTATCGCTCCCGGTTTCGTCGCCGGTGCCGTCGCGGTGCTCATGAACGCCGGCTTCATCGGCGGTATCATCGGCGGTCTGCTCGCCGGTTTCATCGCCTGGTGGCTCGGTCGCTTCAACGCCCCTCGCTGGCTGCGCGGCCTCATGCCCGTCGTGATCGTGCCGTTCCTCGGCTCGATCTTCGCCTCGGGCCTGATGATCCTGTTCCTCGGCCGCCCGATCGCCGCCCTGATGGCCGCGCTGACCGACGGTCTCACCTCCCTTGCATCCAGCGGCGCCGGCGCCATCATCCTCGGCGTCATCCTGGGCCTGATGATGTGCTTCGACCTCGGCGGACCCGTCAACAAGGTCGCCTACGTCTTCGCCACGACCGGTCTCGCCGCAGCCACCACGACCAACACCGCGCCGTACCTGATCATGGCTGCCGTCATGGCCGCCGGCATGGTGCCCCCGCTCGCGATGGCCCTGGCCTCGACCATCCTCGCCCGCGGCAAGTTCACCCCGGTCGAGCGCGAGAACGGTGCGGCCGCCTGGCTGCTCGGCGCCTCGTTCATCTCCGAGGGCGCGATCCCGTTCGCCGCGGCCGACCCGCTGCGCGTCATCCCCGCCTCGATGGTGGGAGGTGCGATCACCGGTGGTCTCAGCATGCTGATCGGCGTGCAGTCGTACGCGCCGCACGGCGGCATCTTCGTGCTCTTCGCGATCAACCCGGTGTGGGGTTTCCCGCTCGCGATCATCGCGGGTACCGTCGTGACTGCGCTGATCGTGGTCGCTCTCAAGGGCATCGGTCGCAGCACGAAGGACGTCGCTGCCGCCGAGGCCGCTCCCGCCGTCACGGTCGCCGCCTAAGACCCCGTCGAATCGAGAGGATTCACCATGGCAGAACGTCAGGCCACCATCGCCAGCAGCTCGGGACTCCACGCCCGCCCCGCGAAGCTCTTCGTGCAGGCCGTGCAGGAGAAGAAGATCCCCGTCACGATCTCGGCGAACGGCGGTGCCGACCTGAACGCCGGCAGCATCCTGTCGCTCATGGGCCTCGGCGCCGGTCACGGCACCGTCGTCACCCTGAAGGCCGAGGGCGAGGGCGCCGAGCAGGCGCTCGACGAACTGGTCGCCCTCCTCGAGACCGACCTCGACGCGCAGTAAGCACCTCTGCACGAACACCGGATGCCACGGGCCCCAGGCTCGTGGCATCCGGTGTTTTCGCGTGTTCCCCGCCGCGCCGGGGACCGCTGGTGTCCTGGTGTCGCTGTTTCTTCGGTTCGGGGCGGATTCCGCCGTTTGGGGCGAGTTCTTCACGCCCCAAACGGCCGATCGCGCCCCGAACTCCGGACGTCTCGCCGCGGCCCGCTCAGACGTCGACGGTGTCGCCGGGCTTGAGGTCGACGAATGAGCCGCCGTTCTGCTCGACCGCCCAGGTGAGACGGGCGTCGCCCATCTGCTTTCCCGCGACCGACAGCGTCATGTCGTGGGTCGCGAAGACGCGCTCGGGTTTTACGGCGAGGACGTAGTCCATCGCCTCGGCGATCTTGAGCCACGGGGCGCCGACCGGGGCGGCGAGAAGCTTCACCTTCGCGTGCTTGGGTACCGTGTAGGAGTCGCCGGGGTAGTACAGGGCATCGTTCACCAGGACGCCGACGTTGTCGACGACGGGGATGGACTCGTGGATGACGGCGTGCCGGCCTCCGGAGAACTCGAGGTCGAACGGGCCGAGTTCCAGCCGATCGCCCGGATGCACCGCGATGACGTCGAACCCGGCGGCGGCGTCGACGACTCCCTCGGGGCCGTAGATCGGAACACCGGGATGCGCCTTCTGCAGACGGGTGAGGTGCTCAGGCGTCCAGTGGTCGGGGTGCTCGTGCGTGATGACGACGCCGACGAGACCGACGAGGTCCTCGAGCGGTGAGGTGAAGCTGCCGGGGTCGATGACCAGCGAGTGGCCCGACTCGACGACGACGAGGGCGGCATGTTCGTGCTTCGTGAGACGCATGACGGCAAGTCAACTCCTGGCCGGGGGCGTGCGGCAACCGCTGGCGCGGCGGGTGAACAGGGTCTAACGCCTCTTCCCTCGTTCGTCGGATCGCGGTACCGTGCAGGGACACGCCCGGGATTTCGACGGCTCGGCCTCGATTTTGCGTGCGCGTCAATCGTGATGCATACTTGAACGGTTGCGACGCGGCCCCATCGTATAGCGGCCTAGTACGCCGCCCTCTCACGGCGGTAACGCGGGTTCGAATCCCGCTGGGGTCACCAACACGACGAAGAGCTCCGACCGATAGGTCGGGGCTCTTCGTCGTTTCGGCGAGTCCGGCAGGACGAGGAGCCGCATGGGCGGGTTGGGCCCCCTCGCCCGGAGGCTCCGCGCGCCGCGCAGCGGCGTGTGGAGGGGGCGAAGGGAGAATCCCGCTGGGGTCACCAACACGACGAAGAGCTCCGACCGATAGGTCGGGGCTCTTCGTCGTTTCGGCGAGTCCGGCAGGACGAGGAGCCGCATGAGCGGGTTGGGCCCCACCGCCCGGAGGCTCCGCGCAGCGAGAGGGGGCCTCGCGCCTGGCGCCGGGGTCCGAGACCCCGAATCGGACCGGACACCGGCACCCCGGCATCCCCTCCCGATTCACGTCTGGCGCGACTCAGCCCTCGCGGGCCGCGTGACGCACCCCTCGCGACTCAGCCCTCCCGTGCCTCCCGCCGCCGGCGCACCGCCCGCCGCACGCTCCACACGACGGCCCAGGCTGCCCCGCCGACGACGATCCACGGCAGCAGGAAGCCGACGCCGATCACGACACCGTTCAGCGTCGCGACGAGTCCGTTCCAGCCAGCGAGAAGCCCGTCGCCGAAACCGGCAGGGTCGGCGGTGACGGATGCCGTGCGCTCGGTGAGTTGCACGCTCAGCGACGACATCGCCACCTGCGACTCCAGCGACTGCAGCACCTGACGGTCGCTGTCGAGCTGGGCCTGCCGCTCGGCCAGTGCTGATTCGGCGGTGATGAGGTCGGACACCGACCCCGCCTGCGCCATCAGCTCAGTCAGGCGCGCGACCGAGGCTTCGCCGGCGGCGACGCGCGCCCCCAGGTCGACCGTCTGCTCGGTCACATCGGAGCGGTTGACGGTCGTCGCCGTGACGTCGCCGATGTCGCGCAGGCCGTCCATGACCCGTTGAAGGGTGTCGGCGGGGACGCGCACGGTGATGAACCCCGAGGATGCCGCTGAGGCCTTCGTCGAGCCGTCGTAGGGGACTGCCACCACCCCGCCACCCAGCTGCGACGATTCCACGTAGCCACCCGCCGCCGTCGCGGCGGACGCGACCTCATCGATCGCGGCGCGCACGTCGTCGACCTCGACCGTGCTGGAACCGGTGGCGACGATGTCGCGGGTCGCTGCGTCACGGGATGCGGATCCCTCCGGGAGAGCGCTGGAGCCCGCGGCATCCTGGCCCGGGATCACCTCGATGGCGCCGGGCTCGTCCTGCTGCGAGAAGTCCGGTGCGCTCTCGGCGCCGCTCGCATCGACGACGGCCGAGCCGCTGGTGCCCTGCGTCGTCGACAGGGACGGGCCGACCACGGCGGCGATCAGCAAGACGGCCGCAGCCGCCCCGACGCCCGTCCAGACGTTCCGGCGGCGGCGGCGCACCCGGTGCCGCTCGTCGGCGATGCGGCCGAAGACGGCGGACTCGATGGCATCCGCCCTCTCGGCGGACAGCGGGGGAAGGGTGGGCGTGGTCATGGCGTCTCCGTCTCCATCGCGGTGGCACGCACCCGGGAACGGATGCGGGAGAGGCGGTTGCGCACCGTGCCGTGCGAGACGCCCAGGGTCGCCGCTGCGGCTTCGTAGCCGTAGCCCTCGGCGGCGCAGAGCCGGAAGATCTCGCGGTCCAGCTCGCTGAGCCGATCGACGGCGGCGATGATCGCCGCGACGGTCTGCGCCTGCACCACCTGTGCCTCGACGTCGACGACGGCGGGGATCTGCTCATCGAGTTCGGCGTGCGAGCCGTGACGACGACGGGCACGCAGGCGGTTCTGCGCCTGCAGCCGGCACACGGTGGCCAGCCAGGGCAGCAACGACGTGCCCTCGAGACGCAGGGAGGGGATCTTGCGCCAGGCGACGACGAAGGTCTCCTGCGCGACGTCTTCCGCGTCCGCGGCGTCGCCGACGAGCCCGAAGGCGACCCAGTACACCGGTCTGACGTACGCGCGATAAAGCTCGCGGAATGCCTGTTCCGAGCCGCCCGCTGCGCGCGCCACCAGCGCCCTGTCGTCGATCACGTCATCGGTCATGGCATCCGTTCCGCTCCTGGGGCGAGGCCTTGATGAGCACTCTCTCACTACAGAGGTGTCCCGCCGCGGCGGATCGTCTCACGCCAGCTGCGACACCGGTGAATGAGAGAGGGAAAGGGCCACGTTCCGGCTGATGCGCGGGGTGAATAAGAGGGGCGGCGACCACCGCCCAGAGTGACAGTGACGCCCGGCGCTTCTGCGGTCCCGTGGAGCTGATAGGTCGATTGAGACTCCGGGCTCGCGCGAAGCCGCCGCACGTTTCTGCGATGCTCCCTGCTGGTCGCATGCCAGCCGACGCGAAGGACAAAACGATGGACGGACTACAGTGGTGGGGCGATCTCCCCACCTGGGTATCGACGGGAGCGATTGGCTTCGCGGCACTCACTTACTTCGGTGACCGTCGGAAACGTGCACACGATCGAGAGGTCGAGGAGAAGAGCCAAGCAAACCGCTTGACCGCGTGGGTTGTCACCGATGCGGCCGCGAAACCGAGGGTGTCCGGCGTGCTCATCGCCAACGACAGCGGCGCGACATTCCACTCCATCGAGATCGTCGCGACAATGCATAAGCAGACGCAGCCGCCCATCAAGCTGGTGACCCTGCCTCCGGGGCGCCTCTTTGTGGCGCTGAATCGCGAACGCGGAGTCGGTCGCATTGCCTGGGACCTCGGGATACTTCCGAACGAGTACGCAGGGGCACTGCGCCCCTACACGGTCAGCGACGGCTATGTGATGGAAAGTATGGAGTTTTCCGACGCCCTCGGGCGGCGGTGGCGCACTGATAGTCGAGCGGTGCTGCAAAGGCTGTAATCGAGCAGAGAGTAGCGCCGACCGTCCTCGCGGCAGCGATGACCCTTGAGATTGTGACGAACACCTGAGATGCGGTTCTTGCCTCGCCCGGCGCCGTCTCCGCCCTCCGTGACGTACCCATTTACAGAAGACCGCCGTGCGAAGGTGTCCGGCCGCGTCCATCGATCACCGCCACCGCCCCACTCTGTCCGGCGCCGTCGCGCCCGCTGTCGCCGTCGTCGCGTGGATCTGATCTCGCGGCCGCTCGGCGCAGGACGCCACCGAGGCGCGCCAAGAACTTACATAAGCCCGCGGCGCCTCCCGACGGGCGGATAAACTCGAGCGTTTCCCCCGACGAAAGGCCTCCGCGATGGAGCTGCAGCTCGACCCGCTCTTCCAGACGATCACCCTGGCGGTGCTCGTGCTGATCCTGGTCGCCGACCTGCTGATCATCCTGAAGCGCCCGCACATCCCTTCGCCGAAGGAATCCACGCTGTGGGTCGTGTTCTACGTCACCCTGGCGCTCATCTTCGCGGGCGTGCTGTGGATCGTCACCGGGGGAGAGGTCGCGGGGCAGTTCGTCGCCGGTTGGTTGACGGAGTACAGCCTGTCGATCGACAACCTCTTCGTCTTCGTGCTGATCATGGGGCAGTTCGCCGTGCCGCGCCGTTATCAGCAGGAGGTGCTGATGGTGGGCATCATCATCGCGCTCGTGCTGCGCGGCGCGTTCATCCTCGTGGGCGCGACGATCATCGAGAACTTCAGCCCGGTGTTCTACCTGTTCGGCCTGTTCCTCATCTACACCGCGATCCGGCAGGCGTTCCCCGGCGGCGATCACGACGACGACACGCAGAAAGAGAACCTCATCGTGCGGACGCTGCGCCGCGTGCTGCCGATGAGCGATTCGTACGACGGCAAGAAGGTCATCACGCGCGTGAACGGCAAGAAGCTGTTCACCCCGATGATCATCGTGTTCGTCGCGATCGGTGTGACCGACCTGCTCTTCGCGATCGACTCGATCCCTGCGATCTTCGGCATCACGCAGAGCCCGTTCATCGTGTTCACCGCGAACCTCTTCGCGCTGATGGGGCTGCGTCAGCTCTACTTCCTGCTCGGCGACCTGCTCGACCGCCTCAAGTACCTGCACTACGGGATCGCGTTCATCCTCGCCTTCATCGGCGTGAAACTCATCCTGCACGCGATGCACGTCAACGAGCTGCCGTTCCTCAACGGCGGCGAGCCCATCGAGTGGGCGCCCGAGATCTCGACGTGGGTGTCGCTCGCGGTGATCATCCTGTCGATGGCGGTCGCCACCGTCGCGAGCCTGGTCGCGGCCCGTCGTGAGCCGTCGGCCGTCGGGGCTCAGGATGCCGCGGCCGACGTCGCCGACGAGAAGGGCACGCCCGCGACGGTCGAGCACCCCGAGCGCGACTGACCCGAAGGGTCCTGAGCGCCGAGAGGCCCGACGTCGAGGAACCTGGACGTCGGGGACCCTGAGCTTGTCGAAGGGTCCGCGGCGCGCGGGTTCCGGTGGCTTCGACGGGCTCAGCCACCTGGGGCCGGGACGGGGGCGAGTTCGCGGGACCGCGGCATCCCGAATCTAGAAGGCGCGCAGGTTCGCGTGCAGGCCGCCGTCGACGTACTCCTCGCGCAGGATGCCGCGGCGCCGCAGGATCGGCACGAGGTCGTCGAGCACGCGGTGCACGGTGACCGGGTGCAGATCGCCCCACAGCAGGACGCCGTCGTTGCCCCACGTACCGAGCTCTTCGATGCGGTCGGCGAACTCGTCGGCCGTGCCGACGAAGCCCGAGCCGTCATGGAGCCGTCCGAGTCGCGCGTGCGCGGAGAGCAGCGTCCTCAGGGGCGCATCGGCGTCGTGTCTGCCGATCAGGCGCGTGATGCTGCCCTCCGACACGTGCTCGCCGAAGATCGACCGGTCGAGCGGCCTGTCGAGATCGAGACCGGTGAGGTCGGTCTCGAGGTCGCTCGATTGTTTGCGGGCGATCGCGACGAGCGCCTCGTCGGAGGGATGAGCGGATGCCGCGACCAGGCGATCGGCCTCTTCCGGTGACGACACCAGCACGGGCTGGATCGCGAAGAGGATCTTGATGTCGTCGGCCGAACGGCCCGCGGCCTCGGCGGCGTCGTGGATGCGACCACGATATGCCCGGATGCTCGCCTCGTCGAGCGGTGCGAGCGCCAACTGCACGTCGGAGTTGTGTCCCGCGAACGCCAGCCCGCGACCCGACCCGCCCGGAGACACGATCGCCGGCTCCCCGTCCGTGAACGGGATGGCGTTCAACGGCCCGTCGAAACCGAAATACTCGCCGCGGTGCTGCGTGGCATCCAGCTTCGTGCCGTCGGCGTAGACGCCCGATTCCTCGTCGACGACGAGCGCGCCCTCGCCCCAGCTGCGCCAGAGATCCCGGATGCCGGCCAGCCACTCCTCCGCACGGTCGTACGCCGCGTCGTGGCCGAGCTGCGCGGCGGTGGAGAAGTGCCGCGCGCTGCCGGTGTCGGTGACGACGTTGAGCCCGAGGCGGTGGCCGCTGAGGTGCTGGAGCGTGGCGAACTGCCGCGCCGCCGTATACGGCAGATACGCCGCGGGATTGACCGTCGGCACCACGCCGAGGTGGCGCGTGGCGGCGAAGAGGTAGGGCGCGAGCAGAAGGGGGTCGTGCTTCGGACCGCCGAACGCGTGCCTCACCCGCAGGTCGATCGTCTCGGCGCTGCCGAGCGAGGGGGCGTCCTCGATGATGAGCAGGTCGAAGCCGGCCTGCTCGAGCGTGCGGGCGGAGTCCTGGTAGAGCCCCGGCTCGGTCCAGCGGTGGTTCCACCGCAGGTACGGGTGGCCCCAACCGTGCGGACCGAAGCCGCGCGCGAGGAACCAGCCGAAGTGCTGCAGCCGCGTCACAGCACGACCGTCTCGCGCTCGGCCGCCGGCACACCGACCAGTGCCTGCTCGAGGTCGGCGAGGATGTCGGCGATGTCCTCGATGCCGATCGACAGGCGGATCGTGCCGGGAAAGACCCCCGCGCGTTCGCGCTCCTCGACCGTGCGGGCGGAGTGCGAGGTGCTCTGCGGATGCAGCACGAGCGAGCGCACGTCGCCGAGGTGGGTCATGTGCGTGATGAGGCGCACCGACTGCACGACGTGCCGCGCGGCCTCCAGACCGCCGCGCAGCGTCACGGTGAAGACCGAGCCGCTGCCGCGCGTGAGGTAGCGCTGCCCGAGCGCGAAGTGGGGGTGCGACTCCAGCCCCACGTAGTCGACGCGCTCGACCTCGGGTCGCGCCTCGAGCCACCGTGCGACGGCCAGCGCGTTCTGCGACTGCCGCTCGACCCGCAGGCTGAGCGTCTCGATGCCTTGGCCGATGAGGAACGCGTTCAGGGGCGACGGCGCCGGGCCGAAGCGCGGGGCCACGCTCTCGCGGATGTACGCGCCGCGGGCGCGCGCGCCGTGCTTCTCGGCGAAGCTCGCGCCGCCGAGGCGGTCGGTCTGCACGAGGTGGGGGAAGCGGTGACCAGATGCCGCGGCATCGAAGCGTCCGTCGTCGACGATGACGCCGCCGAGCACCGCGCCCTGGCCGGCGAGGAACTTGCTCGCGGAGTGCACGACGACGGCGGCGCCGTGCTCGATCGGGCGCAGGAGGTAGGGCGTGGTGAAGGTGCTGTCGACGACGAGGGGGATGCCGTGCTCCCGGCCGATCGCCGAGATCGCGGCGACGTCGAGCACGTCGTTGCGGGCGTTGGAGAGCGTCTCGGCGAAGAACGCCCTCGTACGCGGGGTGATGGCATCCCGCCACGCGTCGAGGTCGGAGGTGTCGACGAACGTCGTCTCGATGCCGAGGCGCACGAGGTTGTCGAGCAGCAGGCCGCGCGTGCCCTCGTAGATGTGCTCCGAGACGATGACGTGGTCGCCCGCACCGGCCAGCGCGAGCAGTGCGACGGTGACGGCGGCCTGCCCGCTCGACACGAGCACGGCCTGATCGCCGCCCTCGAGTGAGGCGAGGCGCTCTTCGACGGCCTGCACGGTGGGGTTGCCGGTGCGGGTGTACCCGAAGCCGGAGCCGGTGCCGAAGTGGGCCGCCGAGGCGTCGAGGTCGCCGAACGTGAACCCGGCGGTGAGGTAGATGGGGGTCGCCCGCGGGGTGGCGGGCGCGGTGGCGGAGCCGGCGTGCACCTGTCGGGTCGAGAATCCGGGTTCGGCGTATGCGGCCATGGGGCACGCTCCTTCCTTCGGGTCGGCCCAGGCTCGCACGCGACCCCGGGCATCGCTAAAAAGTGCGGCGCCGTGTTACGGGGGAGGTGCCGTGGGCCCGGTGGTATCGTGACCAGGTGCGGATCGCCGGCCTCCTCCTTAGCGGCCGCGACGAGACCTTGTTCTAGGCCTTTCTCGTCGCGGAGTTCGTCGCGGGCCTCACACCCCTCCCGAGGAGAAACGCAAACCATGAGCACCATTCCCGAGAACCCTCGCACCCTGGCCGAGAAGGTCTGGGACGACCATCTCGTCGTCAAGGGCGAGAACGGTCAGCCCGACCTCATCTACATCGACCTGCACCTCGTGCACGAGGTCACCAGCCCCCAGGCGTTCGACGGTCTGCGCGCCGAGGGTCGTCCCGTGCGCCGGCTCGACCTGACGATCGCCACCGAAGACCACAACACCCCGACGCTCGACATCGACAAGCCGATCGCCGACCTCACCAGCCGCACGCAGATCGAGACCCTGCGCCGCAACGCCGCGGAGTTCGACGTGCGCATCCACTCGCTCGGCGACAAGGAGCAGGGGATCGTCCACGTCGTCGGCCCGCAGCTCGGGCTGACCATGCCGGGCATCACCGTCGTGTGCGGCGACTCGCACACCTCGACCCACGGCGCCTTCGGCGCGATGGCGTTCGGCATCGGCACGAGCGAGGTCGAGCACGTGCTCGCCACCCAGACCCTGCCGCTGAAGCCGTTCAAGACGATGGCGATCACGGTCGAGGGCGACCTCAAGCCGGGCGTCACCGCGAAAGACATCATCCTCGCCATCATCGCCAAGATCGGCGCCAACGGCGGTCAGGGCTATGTGCTCGAGTTCCGCGGCTCGGCGATCCGCTCCCTCTCGATGGAGGGGCGCATGACGATGTGCAACATGTCGATCGAAGCGGGCGCTCGCGCCGGCATGATCGCCCCCGACGAGACCACTTTCGCCTACGTCAAAGACAAGCCGCACGCCCCGCAGGGTCAGGACTGGGACGACGCCGTCACTTACTGGCGCACGCTGCCGAGCGACGAGGGCGCCGTCTACGACGCCGAGGTGTTCCTCGACGCGAACGAGCTCGAGCCGTTCGTCACCTGGGGCACGAACCCCGGTCAGGGCGTCTCGCTGTCGGACGTCGTGCCCACCCCTGCCGACATCGCCGATCCCAACGAGCGCGCCGCCGCCGAGCGGGCTCTCGAGTACATGGACCTCCAGGCCGGCACCCCGATGAAGGACATCCGCGTGGATGCCGTGTTCATGGGCTCGTGCACCAACAGCCGCATCGAAGACCTGCGCGCCTTCGCCTCGGTCATCCAGGGCCGCACCAAGGCCGAGAACGTCCGCGTGATGGTCGTGCCCGGCTCGGCGCGCGTGCGCCTCGAGGCCGAGGCCGAGGGTCTCGACAAGGTGTTCACCGACTTCGGCGCCGAGTGGCGCTTCGCCGGATGCTCGATGTGCCTGGGCATGAACCCCGATCAGCTGGCTCCGGGGGAGCGCTGCGCCTCCACCTCGAACCGCAACTTCGAGGGGCGTCAGGGCAAGGGCGGCCGCACGCACCTCGTGTCGCCGCTGGTCGCCGCGGCGACGGCCGTGCGTGGCACGCTGTCGAGCCCGGCCGACCTCGACCCTTCGACAAGCTCAGGGACCGTCCTTTCGACGGGCTCGGAGACCGTGCCTGCGCAGACCGTTTCGACCGGGTCGGAGGCCTGACCATGGAGAAGTTCACCACGCACACCGGTGTCGCCGCCCCCCTGAAACGCTCGGCCGTCGACACCGACCAGATCATCCCCGCGGTGTTCCTCAAGCGCGTCACCAAGACCGGCTTCGACGACGCGCTGTTCGCCAACTGGCGCCAGGACCCCGAGTTCGTCCTGAATCAGGACGCCTACCGCTCGGCATCCATCCTCGTCGCAGGGCCCGACTTCGGCACCGGATCCAGCCGCGAACACGCCGTGTGGGCGCTGCGCGACTACGGCTTCCAGGTCGTGCTGAGCCCGAAGTTCGCCGATATCTTCCGCGGCAACTCGGGCAAGCAGGGCCTGGTCACGGGCGTGATCACCGAAGACGAGGTCGAGCAGATCTGGGCCGTCCTCGAGGCGAACCCCGGCATCGAGATGACCGTGGACCTGACCGCGAAGACCGCCACGGTGGGCGAGCTCCAGGTCTCGTTCGACATCGACGATTACACTAGGTGGCGGCTTCTCGAAGGGCTCGACGACATCGGGCTCACGCTGCGTGACGAAGACAAGATCACGCAGTTCGAGGCGCGCCGCGAGGCATGGCGGCCGCGGACACTCCCCGTCCGCTGAGCCCGATCGACCCGGTCGGGTCGATTCGCCGCCCCTCGTCAACGAAGTGAGGTCCACCCCCCTATGAGCACACTCGTCACCGATTCCGGAGACCACACCCCCGGGCAGCCGGACTGGGAGGCGGCAGAGACCCTCACGATCCGTGGAGGGCGTCCGCTGCGCGGCACGGTCGAGGTCAAGGGGGCCAAGAACCTCGTCACGAAGGCGATGGTGGCGGCCCTCCTCGGCGACACCACGAGCACGCTGCGCGACGTGCCGATGATCAGCGACGTCAAGGTCGTGCGGTCGCTCCTCGAGGTGCACGGCGTGACCGTGACCGAGGGCGACGAAGAGGGCACGCTGCACCTCGACCCCTCGGGCGCGGTCGCCGCGCACTTCGAGGAGATCGACGCGCACGCCGGCGCCTCGCGTATTCCGATCCTCTTCTGCGGCCCGCTGCTGCACCTGCTGGGCGAGGCGCTGATCCCCGACCTCGGCGGATGCCGCATCGGCGACCGTCCGATCAACTTCCACATGGACGCGCTCCGCGCCTTCGGCGCCGTCGTCGACAAGAGCTACGAGGGCATCCGCATCACGGCCCCCAACGGCTTGCACGGGGCGAACATCACGCTGCCGTACCCGAGCGTCGGGGCGACCGAGCAGGTGCTGCTCACCGCCGTGCGCGCCAAGGGCGTGACGGAGCTGCGCAACGCCGCGATCGAGCCCGAGATCATGGACCTCATCGCGGTGCTGCAGAAGATGGGCGCGATCATCTCGTACGAGCCCAACCGCGTCATCTTCATCGAGGGCGTCGAGCGTCTCGACGGGTACGACCACCGCGCGATCTTCGACCGGAACGAAGCCGCCTCCTGGGCGTGCGCGGCCCTCGCCACCGACGGCGAGATCTTCGCCAAGGGCGCCCGCCAGCAGGACATGCTGACCTTCCTCAACGTCTTCCGCAAGGCCGGCGGCTGGTTCGACGTACGCGAAGACGGCATCCTGTTCCGTCGCGGCGACGCGCTCAAGCCCGTCATGGTCGAGACCGACGTGCACCCCGGCTTCATGACCGACTGGCAGCAGCCGCTCATCGTCGCGCTGACCCAGGCCGCCGGCACGTCCGTCGTGCACGAGACGGTCTACGAGAACCGTCTCGGCTTCACGGAGGCGTTGAACAAGATGGGCGCCGACATCGTCGTGCACCCCAAGGGCCTCGCCAGCGCCGACCGACGCGTTCCGCGCCGCGACCTCGAGCAGGCCGCCGTCATCAACGGCCCGACGGCGCTGCACGCGGCGGACGTCGAGGTTCCCGACCTGCGCGGGGGATACAGCTACGTCATCGCCGCCCTCGCCGCGAAGGGCGAGTCGACGGTGCGCAACATCGGGATCATCCGTCGCGGCTACGAGAAGTTCCTCGAGAAGCTCACGGCCCTCGACGCCGACTTCGACGTCGCCGAGTGACCGCGGTGAGCGCGACCCCCGAGACGAGTCGCCCGAGCATCTTCTGGCCGCTCGCGGCGATCATCGTGCCCGCGGTGGGGCTGTTCGCCCGCATCGAGGTGCGCGGTGCCGAGAACCTGCCGCGCGAGGGCGCGTACGTGCTCGCACCCAACCACAACTCCGAGTTCGACCCGCTCGTCGTGGCCGTCGCCGTGTGGCGCCTCGGACGCGCGCCGCGGTTCATGGCGAAGGAGAGCCTGTTCCGCGTTCCCGTCCTGGGCGCGGCGTTGAAGGCGACGGGCATGGTGCCCGTGCCCCGGGCGTCGTCGGGGGCGAGCCAGTCGATGAAGGCGGCCGAGCAGATCGCCCGTGACGGCCGCGGCGTCATCGTCTACGCCGAGGGCACGCTCACCCGCGACCCCGACCTCTGGCCCATGCGCGGCAAGACCGGCGCCGTCCGCCTGGCACTGGCCGGCGACCTCCCGCTCATCCCGATGGCGCAGTGGGGCGTTCAGGAGATCCTTCCCCGGTACGGCAAGCTGAAGTTCCCGCGGCGGTCGCACGTCGTCGTGGAGTTCGGACCCGCCATGGACCTGTCGTCGTACGCGGGGACGCCGCCGCAGCCGTCGGCGCTCGTCGCGGCGACCGACGCGATGATGAACCGGGTCGCGGCGATGCTCTCCGGCATCCGGGGCCTTCCCGCACCCGCGGAGCGCTGGGATCCGACCAAGCACGGCCAGAACGAGACGGGGCGCCTTGAGCCGTAAGAACGTCCTGCCCGCGGTGGGACCGAAGGTCGCCGTCGTCGGCGCCGGCAGTTGGGGCACGACGTTCGGCAAGATCCTCGCCGACGGCGGGGCGTCGGTCGTCATGTGGGCCCGTCGCCCCGAGCTGGCGGCCGAGATCACCGAGTCTAAGCGGAACAGCCGCTACCTGTCGGGCATCAATCTGCCCCGCACGATGACCGCGACCACCGACCTCGCCGAGGCGCTGCGCGGCGCGGCGCAGATCTACCTGTCGGTGCCGAGCCAGTCGCTGCGCGAGAACCTTGCTGCGATCAGGCCCCTCGTCGCGCACACAGACGTGCCCATCGTCTCGCTCATGAAGGGCGTCGAGAAGTCGACGGGTCTGCGCATGAGCCAGGTCATCGAGCAGGTGCTGCAGTGCGACCCGGCCCGCATCGCCGTGGCATCCGGGCCCAACCTCGCCCTCGAGATCGCCCGTGAGCAGCCGACGGCTGCCGTCATCAGCTCGCTCAGCCCCGAGACGGCCGAGGCCGTCGCGCGTCGCGCGCGCAATAAGTACTTCCGCTCGTTCGTCAACACCGACGTGATCGGCACTGAGTTCGGCGGCGTGCTGAAGAACCTCATCGCGGTCGCCATCGGCATCGTCGACGGTGTCGGCTACGGCGAGAACACGAAGGCTTCCATCATCACGCGCGGACTGGTCGAGATGACCGACTTCGCCGTCGCGCAGGGGGCGCAGCCCGAGACGCTGCAGGGGCTCGCCGGGCTCGGCGATCTGATCGCCACGTGCCAGTCGCCGCTCAGCCGCAACAACACCGCCGGGCGACTGCTCGGTCAGGGTTACGGCTACAAAGAGGTCGTGGCCCAGATGCAGCAGACCGCCGAGGGCCTGGCATCCGTGGCCCCCGTGCTCCAGCTCGCGAAGCAGGTCGGTGTCGACATGCCCATCGTGCAGCAGGTGAAGATGGTGCTCGACGGGACCATGGACCCCCGTGACATCGCACCGCACCTGACGACAGACGACGACCAGCCGCAGGGCGAGAGGACGCAGAATGACCAATCCGGTGGTGGTGGTGCTCTTCGGCGGGCGCTCCAGCGAGCACTCGATCAGTTCCGCCACGGCGGGCGGGGTGCTGCGGGCGATCGACCGTGACCGCTTCCGGGTGATCCCGGTCGGCATCACCCGCGACGGGGCGTTCGTGCTCGAAGACGACGACCCCGACAAGTTCGCGCTCCGCCCCGAGGCCCTACCCGAGGTGGTCGACAACGGCACGCGCGTGCGGCTGCCCGACTCGACGCTGTCGCGCGAATGGACGGTGACCGATGCCGAGGGCACCAGGTCGCTCGGCGACGTCGACGTCGTGCTGCCGATCCTGCACGGACGCTTCGGCGAAGACGGCACCGTGCAGGGGCTGCTCGAACTGCTCGGCATCCCGTACGCGGGCGGCGGTGTGCTCATGTCGGCCATCGGCATGAACAAGAACGTCACCAAGCAGGTGCTGCGCTCGGCGAACGTGCCGGTCGTGCCGTGGGTCGCCGTCACGCGCGCCGACCTCGCACGAGATCGCGCTCTGTGGGAGCGCCGCATCCGCGCGCTCGACCTGCCCGTGTTCGTCAAGCCCAACGAGGCGGGCTCGAGCGTCGGCGTGACCAAGGTGTCGGCCTGGGACGAGTTGGATGCCGCCCTCGACACCGCATTCGCCGAAGACGGTCTGGTGCTCGTCGAGCAGGCGATCGTCGGCCGTGAACTGGAGTGCGGCGTGCTGCCCGGACGCGACGGGGGACCGGTGCGAGTCTCGGTGGCCGGCGAGATCGTCGTCACGGGTCGGGAGTTCTACGACTTCGAGGCCAAGTACCTCGACGCGCCGGGGGTCGACCTCGTGTGTCCGGCAGAGCTGGGCGACGGCGAGCTGGCCGAGATGCAGCGGATCGCCGCGAAGGCGTTCGAGGCGATCGGCGGGCAGGGTCTCGCGCGCGTGGACTTCTTCTACACGGGCACCGAGTTCTACGTGAACGAGGTCAACACGATGCCCGGCTTCACGCCGATCTCCATGTTCCCGACATGCTGGATCGCGTCGGGGCTGAGCTATCCCGACCTGATCAGCGATCTGCTCGACGCGGCGCTCGCGAAGGCCTGAGCCCCGCGGGTCGCGCGCGGCGCGGGCCGCGGCGTTTGCGGTGACTTGCGTCTTGTGTTCGTCCGGTGGGTGTTCGGGCGGGCATAGGGCGCGAGTCACTCTGAGAGGTGTTCGCGGGGCCGTGGGGCGGGGTCGCGCGTGCGGGTCGTTGCGGCCCTAGCGGGGGCGGCGCTCGGTGTTGACTTGCGCCCTGTGCTCGCCAGACGGCGGCTTAGGCGTGCGTTTGGCGCGAGTCAACATCGGCGGCCGCGTGCCGCGCGTGGGGTGGCGGGGCGCGGCCCTCGCACGGACGCGTCGTGCGGCCGTCGCGTGGGCGGGTCGCGCACGTGGCGCGGCGTCGGCGGAGGGCGCGGCGTCGGCGCGGGCCGCGGCGTTTGCGGTGACTTGCGTCTTGTGTTCGTCCGGTGGGTGTTCGGGCGGGCATAGGGCGCGAGTCACTTTGAGAGGTGTTCGCGAGGCCGTGGGGCGGGGCTTTGCGGTGACTTGCGGCCTGTGGTCGTCACGCGGGGGTTCGGGCGGACACAAGTCGCAAGTCAGCGGGTTATGGGAGCCGGCGGCGAGAGCGGTCGAGGCGCGCCCAGGGCGACGTCGGGGGGCCGGCCTGCCCGAGGCGACGATCCGAGGCCTACGGCGTCGGTGACGGCGCCGGGGTGGCCGTCGCGTCGGAGAGCGCCGTGCAGGCCGAACCCGTCGGCTGCAGGTAGTCGCGGATGAGGGGTCCCAGCGCCTGGGCGACGTCGCCGCTGCTGGCGACGTCGAAGTCGAGGTAGACCTGTAGGGCGGGAGAGCGTCCGAAGGTGGTCAACGTGTAACGGTTGTCGGCGGCCTGCGACTCGTCGACGAGCCAGTCGACGCCGTCGAACGTGCGACACGGCAGGGTCGACGGTGCGGGCGGCTCGAGTCCGCACGTCATCAGAATGGATGCCGGGTCGCCCCAGGCCCCCGTCGCTTGCGCGTCGGTCCACCGGCGCTGCTGCCCGGAGATGCTCTTCGGCAGCTTCGCGATGACCGAGGCGCAGGCCGGGTCGTTGGCGAGCTTCGCCGGTTCCATCGCGACCGTCGTGCTGCACGCCGCGAGTCCCGGAAGCAGAACGAGGGCGGCCAGAAGCGCGAGGGGGCGGGAGGAGCGGGGCACCCGTCCAGGCTAATAGCGTGGGGGAGTGACCGACGCCGAGCCCAGCCGTGAGACCACCGTGGGGGAGCTGTCCGAGGGGCAGATCCTGCGTGGCATCCTCGACCGCCTCCCGCCCTCCAGCGCCCCCGTCGGTCCGGGCGACGACGCCGCGGTTCTGTCGGTGCCCGACGGGCGGGTCGTCGCCACGACCGACACGCTCGTACACGGTCCCGACTTCCGGCTGGCATGGTCGTCGCCGTTCGACCTCGGTTTCAAGGCCGCCGCGGTGAACCTCGCCGACGTCGCGGCGATGGGCGCCCGCCCGATCGCGCTGCTGGTCGCGTTGGCGATGCCCGACGCGACCCCGGTGTCGTTCGTGCGCGGCTTCGCCGACGGCCTGGCGGCGGCCTGCGCCGAACTCGCGCCCGGCTGCGCGGTCGAGGGCGGCGATCTCACGGTGTCCGACACCTTGACGATCGCGGTGACCGCCCTCGGCAGTCTCGACGGTCGCGCCCCCGTGCGCCGGTCGGGCGCGCGCGTGGGCGACGGCGTGTACGTCATCGGCGAGCTGGGCGAGGCGGCCCGCGGGCTCGACGTGCTCTTCGAGCGTTTCACGGATGCCGACGGATCCCCCGTCGCGCTGACCGCCGAGGCGCGCGACGCGCTCGACGCCGCGGACGCGAAGGCGCTGTCGCGTCAGCTGACTCCGCGCCCGCCGCTGGCCGAGGCGCTGCGCGCCGCGGCATCCGGGGCGACGGCGATGATGGACGTCTCCGACGGACTCGCGCTGGATGCCACCCGCCTGGCGGACGCGTCGGGCGTCACGATCGCACTCGATTCCGCGACCCTGGGCGACGACCCCGCGCGCGCGCTCGGCGGGGGAGAGGATCACGGCTTCCTCGTCGCCTTCGCTCCGGATGCCGAGCCCCTCGGCCGCCGCATCGGCACCGTCGTGGCGCGCGGCGCCGAAGCGCTCACCGTCGACGGGCGTGCGTGGACCGGCCGTGTCGGTTGGGACCCATACCGCGACTGGGACGCCGGGCGGGGCTGACCCCGCTGCGGCGACGAGGGCCCACGGCTGCACCTGGCGCCGTGGGCGCGTCATGCGCGGGCTCTTACGATCCGCCGGACGGGCGGCCCCACCACATCGTCGTGTCGCCGTAAGCGCGGTCGCGCTCGGCTTCGAGCCCGGCCGCAGCCCAGTCGGGAGCGGCGGAGCGCTTCGCGCGCTCGACGATCACCGTGGCATCCGGGCCCAAATGGGGCGCGAGAGCGACGAGCGCCTTCGTCAGGTCGTGGTCGCCGATGTCGTAGGGCGGGTCGAGGAACACCAGGTCCCATTCGGCAGTGGATGCCGTCAGGTACGTCGTGACGTTCGCGCGGTGCACGCGGGCGGGGGCGGTGACGCCCGCGGCACGCACGCGCTCGGCGTTCTTGCGGATCAGGGTCGCCGCGGGGGCCGAAAGCTCGACCAGATCGGCCGAGGCGGCGCCGCGGCTCAGGCTCTCGAGCCCGAGAGCGCCCGATCCGGCGAAGAGGTCGGCCACCCGGGCGTCGTCGATCACGCCCGCCGACTCGAGCGCGCCGAACAGCGACTCGCGCACGCGGTCGCTCGTGGGGCGCGTGCCCTTCGGGGGGACGTCGAGCACGGTGCCGCCCGCGCGGCCGGAGATGATGCGCGTCACCGTCTCAGCCTAGGGTCGCCGATGCCGAGCGGTGCGGATGCCGTCGGCTCGGTGGCCGTGGGGCCGGACGGCGTCATGCGACCGAGCGCTTCGCGAACGCCGACCGTGCAGCGAAGGTCGAAGCGGCGATGTCGGAGGCCCTGCCTAGACTCGTGATCATGCCTGGTCTCTCGCTCGCCTCCCGGCTCGACGGCGCCGTGGGCGGCAAGACGGCGTCGGCGTTCGACCGCGCATTCGGGGTCAAGACGGTGGGCGAGCTGCTCGAGCACTACCCGCGGCGCTACGCCCGACGCGGTGAGCTCACGCCCATCGCGTCGCTTCCGCTCGGCGAACCCGTGACGATCGTCGCCGAGGTGGTCAGCGCGACCGAGCGGCGCATGCAGAATCGGCGCGGATCGCTCCTCGAGGTCGTGATCAGCGACGGCGACGGGCGCATGTCGCTGACGTTCTTCAACCAGCCGTGGCGCCTGAAAGATCTGACGCCCGGTCGGCGCGGCATCTTCTCGGGCAAGGTGGGCGAGTACCGGCGTCAGACGCAGCTCACCAACCCCGATTACGAGCTGTTCGACGACATCGAAGAGGCGCGCGTCGAGGCCGAGGTGACGGCGAGACGGCCCATCCCGATCTATCCCGCGACCAGCTCCGTTCCGAGCACCCTCGTGCAGAAGACCATTGCGCTCGTGCTCGACACCCTCGGCGAGGTCGACGACCCGTTGCCCGACGACCTGCGTGCCCGGCGCGGACTGCTGCCCGCCCGCACGGCGCTCGAGCAGATCCACCGCCCCGAAAGCGACGACGACATCCCGCCGGCGGTCGCCACGCTGCGCATGCAAGAGGCGTTCGTGCTGCAGACGGCGCTGCTGCAGCAGCGGCAGTTCGTCCGTGCGCTGTCGGCGACCAAGCGGCCCGCGGCGCCGGGCGGGCTCCTCGAACGCTTCGACGCAATTCTGCCGTTCGACCTGACCCCCGATCAGCAGACCGTCGGCGCACAGCTGGCCGCCGATCTCGTCGGCGACTGGCCCATGAGCCGTCTCGTGCAGGGCGAGGTCGGTTCGGGCAAGACACTGGTCGCGCTGCGGGCCATGCTGCAGGTGGCGGAGTCGGGTGGGCAGTCCGCCCTCATCGCTCCGACCGAGGTGCTCGCCGGGCAGCACCTGCGCTCCATCGCGCGCATGCTCGGCCCCGACCTCGCACCCGAGCTCATGCCCACGCTGCTGACGGGGCAGATGCCGGCCGCCGAGCGGCGTCGCGCCGCCCTGCGCGTGGCATCCGGTCAAGCGCGCATCGTCGTCGGCACGCACGCCCTTCTGAGTGCCACCACCACCTTCGCCGACCTCGGCTTCGTCGTCGTCGACGAGCAGCACCGCTTCGGCGTCGACCAGCGCGAGGCGCTGCGCTCGAAGGGCGACTCCCCGCACACGCTCGTGCTGACGGCCACGCCCATTCCGCGCACGGTGGCCATGACGGTGTTCGGCGACCTCGACGTCTCCACCATCCGCACCATGCCGGCCGGGCGTGCCGGCATCCAGTCGTTCGTCGCCCCGCTCGCCGAGAAGCCCGGCTGGTTCGCCCGGGTCTGGGACCGGGTCGCCGAAGAGGTCGCGCAGGGCCGCCAGGCGTTCGTCGTCTGCGCCGCGATCGACTCAGACCAGCTCGCGGCCGACGAGAAGACCGACGAGCCCGCTGACGCACCGGCCGGTGCGAGTCCCGCGGCGGGTGAGAGCAATCGCACCCGCTGGGGCGTCGTGCAGGTCGAGGCGCTGCTGTCGCGGTTGCCGGCATTCGACGGCATCCGGGTGCAGATCCTGCACGGCAAGATGCCCTCCGACGAGAAGGATGCCGTGATGCAGGCCTTCGCCCGCGGCGACGTCGACGTGCTCGTCGCGACGACGGTCATCGAGGTCGGTGTCGACGTGCCGAACGCCTCGACGATGGTCATCCTCGAGGCGGATCGGTTCGGGGTGTCGCAGCTGCACCAGCTGCGCGGTCGCGTCGGACGCGGCGGCCTTCCGGGACTCTGCCTGCTCGTCACCGAGGCGTCGCCGGGCACGTCGTCGCGATCGCGCGTCGAAGCGGTCGCCGCCACGCTCGACGGTTTCGCCCTCGCTGAGATCGATGTCGAACTCCGCGGCGAGGGCGATGTGCTCGGCGGGGCGCAGTCCGGCGCGCGCTCATCCCTGCGCCTGCTGCGCGTGGTGACCGACGCCGACCTCATCACCGAGGCGCGCGCCGAGGGGGAGCGTCTGCTCGCCGACGACCCGGCGCTGGTGCGGCATCCGGGGCTGGCGGCCGCGCTGGAGCGCCGGGTGGGCGTCGAAGAACGCGCCGCGCTGGCGAAATCGTGAGGGCTCGTCGCCGCGGCGGGCGAATCGCGTGGGGGCCTCGCAGTGGAGTCGCAGCGCGCCTCAGCAGCCGTGTCGTCGACGCGGGCTCGGGTGCCGGGGTGCGTCGCTAGGCTGGCGGCATGGATCCCCGGATCGCCGTCGTTCCCGGCTCGTTCGACCCGCCCACGCTCGGTCACCTCGACGTCATCCGTCGAGCCGCCGGCCTGTTCGATCAGCTGCACGTGCTCGTGGTGCACAACCCCGGCAAAGAGGCGATGCTGCCCATCGCCGAGCGACAGCGGCTGTTGGAGCAGTCCATCGCCGAGGCCGGGGTTGAAGGCGACGTCGTCGTCGCGGCCTGGAGCGTCGGCCTGCTGGTGGACTACGCCACCGACGTGGGGGCGAAAGTGCTCGTGAAGGGCATCCGTTCGCAGGTCGATGTGGCCTACGAGACGCCGATGGCGATCGTCAACCGCGACCTCGCCCATGTCGAGACGGTCTTCCTGCTGCCCGACCCCTCGCACGCCCTGGTCTCGAGCTCGCTCGTGCGACAGGTGGCCGGGCTCGGGGGCGACGTCTCGCCGTACGTTCCTCCGGCGGTGGCGCGCTTCCTCGACACGGGCGCCCGCGGCATCTGACGCGCACGCCCCCGGGTTCGCCGCCCGGTCCCACCGCTTCCGGGCCGCGCCTGCGGGCGGAGCTTCCGGCTGGTCTCGACCTCGGGTCCCGCTCGGCGTCGCCCCCCGGCGTCGCCCGCGCCCAGTTCGGGGCGGATTCGGCCATTCGGGGCAGGAGCCTTCCGCCCCGAACGGCGAAACCCGCCCCAAACCATGGAATGCGCCCCCTGCGTGCTCGCGAGGCTTCGCGCCACACCGCGGAACGAGCCGCCGCATGTGCCCACGCGGCGCCGTCCTTCGCCACGGCGTTTGCGCACGCCCCTCGGCGTCGTCCCGGCTCAGTTCGGGGCGGATTCGGCCATTCGGGGCAGTTATATTCCGCCCCGAGCGGCGAAATCCGCCCCAAATAACGGGATGCGCCCCCGCGTGTGCTCGTGGGGCTCCGCCTTGAGCGACGACGTGTGCTCGACGTTCGCCAGCGCCATGGCCCGGTTTGGGGCGGATTCGGCCATTCGGGGCAGAGATTTCCCGCCCCGAGCGGCGAAACCCGCCCCAAACCACGCACTACGCCGCCATGTGTGCTCGCGTGGCTCGGGCCACACCGCGGAACGAGCCGCCATCGGTGCCCGCACCCCATGGCGTCCTGATCACGGTTTGGGGCGGATCCAGCCGTTCGGGGCAGAAATTTCCCGCCCCCAACGGCGGAACCCGCCCCGAACCGCGTGACCCCGCCGCCGCGCGCCTCCGCGCCGAACCACGGACCGCACGCGAGCCGGGTGCCCGCGCGACGTCGCCCCGAACCGGCGGAGGCGCTGCGCGCCGCCCGGCCCCCGTCCAGGGGCGCGCGGGTAGCATGGACCACCGTGAGAACCCGTCGACCCGGCCCCTTCCAGCTGCCCGTGCGCGACATCGAGCGCAAGCCCGGTGAGATGCGCGAGCACAGCCTCGAGATCCCTGCGCCCGAGAAATGGGGCGAGGGACTCGTCTCCGTCCCCGAGGCCGAGCCGCTCGAACTCGAGGTGCGTCTGGAGTCGGTGCACGAGGGCATCCTCGTCTCCGGCACCGTCGACACGACGGCCACCGGTGTCTGCGGGCGCTGTCTCATCGACATCGAAGAGCCTGTCGAAGTCGAGTTCCAGGAACTTTTCGCGTATCCTGGGAACGAAGCGAGTGACTTCGACGTTCAAGACGACCACGTGGATCTTGAAAATCTGGTCCGGGATGCCATTGTCCTGTCGCTTCCGTTCCAGCCGGTGTGTCAGCCGGACTGCCCCGGGCTCGACCCGAACACGGGCGAGAGGCTGACGGAAAGCCCCGGCGATACGGAGCAGACGCCCGTCGACAGTCGATGGGCCGCGCTCCAGCAGTACACCCCAGACGACGGCGATGCGCACCGCGCCGCCCCCAAGACAGAGAAGAGCTAGTCATGGCAGGTAACCCCCCGAAGCGGAAGGTCTCCCGCTCGAACACCCGCTCGCGTCGCGCGCAGTGGAAGGCCGAAGCCCCCGCGCTGGTCAAGACCATCGAGAACGGCAAGGTCGTCTACAGCCGCCCCCACCAGGCGAAGGTCGTCACCGACTCGCAGGGCACCGAGCTCTTCCTCGAGTACAAGGGCCGCAAGGTCGCCGACGTCTGATCGGCGATTCGTGACGCGTAACAACGTCGAGCGCGAAGCGCTCACCGAGAAGCTCGGGGTCGAGATCGACCCCGAGCTTCTTTCTCTTGCCCTGACGCACCGCTCCTTCGCCTACGAGAACGGCGGCATCCCCCACAACGAGCGTCTCGAGTTCCTCGGTGACTCGGTGCTGGGGCAGGCCGTCACGGTCCGTCTGTACACACGGCATCCCGAACTCGAAGAGGGCAGCCTCGCCAAGCGGCGCGCCAGCGTCGTGTCGACCGTCGCGCTGGCCGAGGTGGCACGACGGATCGGTCTCGGCGTCCATGTGCGACTCGGGCGCGGAGAAATCCTCACGGGCGGACGTGACAAGGACTCCATCCTCGCCGACACGATGGAGGCGCTCATCGGCGCGGCTTTCCTCTCGGCGGGCGCAGAGGCGGCGGCGGCCATGGTGCTGCGGCTGGTCGAGCCGCTGTTGGCCGACCCCGAGCGCTACGGCGCGGCGATGGACCCGAAGACGAGCCTGCAAGAGATCGCGGCGCGGCTGGGACTGCCCGCCCCCGGCTACAGCATCGAGGCGACGGGCCCCGATCACGACCGCCGGTTCACCGCCACGGTGACCGTCGGCGACCTCGCGACGACCGGAAACGGCTCCAGCAAGAAGCAGGCCGAGATGGCCGCCGCCCTCGCGGCGTGGCACGAGCTCGACGCGCGTGCCTGAGCTCCCCGAGGTCGAGGTCGTCCGCGCCGGCCTCGAACCCGCGGTCCGCGGTGCACTGATCTCCTCGGTCGACGTGCGCGACGAACGCGCGCTCACGCGGCACACCGGGGGAGCGGCCCACTTCGAGGCGGAGCTCACGGGTCGGCGCATCGCCGCTGCCGTGCGGCGGGGCAAGTTCCTGTGGATGCCGGTGGCCGACGACGAGGCCATCGTCACGCACCTGGGGATGAGCGGGCAGATGCTGCTGCGTGTGCCCGGCGCTCCGGAGGAGCGCCACGAGCGCATCCGCATCGAGCTCGAGCACCCCGACCACGGCCCGCTGTCGGTGGTGTTCGCCGACCAGCGGACGTTCGGCTCGCTCGCGATCGACGAGCTCGTCGACACGCCCGACGGGGCGGCGGGCGGCCGCGGCTCCGACCTCGCCCGCGTGCCCACGCAGGTCGCGCACATCGGCCGCGACCCGCTCGACCCGGCCTTCAGTGCGAAGCGCTTCCGCGCGCGCCTGGCCCGGACGTCGTCGGGCATCAAGCGAGTGCTGCTCGATCAGACCGCCGCCAGCGGGATCGGCAACATCTACGCCGACGAGTCGCTGTGGGCGGCGCGCATCCACCCCGAGACGGCGGCATCCGCCCTTCCGACGCGCGCGGTCAACCGCCTGCTCGGCGAGGTGCAAGCCGTGCTCGAGAAGGCTCTGGCCGAGGGCGGCACGAGCTTCGACGCGCAGTACGTCAACGTGAACGGGCAGGCCGGGTACTTCGCGCACTCGCTGAACGCCTACGGACGCACCGGACAACCGTGCCCGCGCTGCGGGCGGCCGATCGTGCGCGTGTCGTTCATGAATCGCTCGAGCCACTTCTGCCCGCACTGCCAGCGGTTGCGCTGACGCGCACGGGCTGCCGGCATCCCCCGTCCCAAATGGTGGATGCCGGGAGCCCGCGATCAGGCCAGCACCTTCTTCCACACGCCCTCGTACGACGTCGCCGCGAAGCCGATGCGTTCGTTGATCGACAGCATCGGACGGTTCTCCTCGGCGTTGTAGGTGATCACGCGCGGCGAGTCGGGGGCGACGTCGTGCCACGCCAGCAGTCCGGCGCACTTCACCAGCATGCCGAGGCGGTGGCCGCGATGCGTCGCGACGACCAGGGTGTCCTCCTGGCTCGTGGCCGTGGTCCGGTCCTTGCCGATGACGAGCTCGTTGAAGGCGGCGAGCTCTCCGGTGTCGACGTGCTGCGCCGCGGTGACGAGCATGTGGCGGCCGGCGTCGAGGTATCCGGCCTCGTAACGGCGGAGGCGCGCGGCATCCCAGACCTCCTCGTCGAACTCCAGGTCGGCCGAGGGGGCGTCGGTCACCATGCGTGCTTTCATCGCCGCGAAGCCGTCGACGAACTCGTCGGGAGTCGGCAGGGTCCACTGCACCACGCGGTAGCCGACCGCCGCCTCTTCCGCTTCGGCGAGAAGCCGCTCCAGGTGCGGGCGCGCGTCGGCGAGCGGGAGGGCGCTGACGCGGACGATCTGCTTGAGCGAACAGCCGGATGCCAGGAAGAACCTCGCCGCATGATCGCGCGGGATGGAGCCGAAGCCCGTGGGGGCCTCGAGTCGGGGGCCGTCGGCGGCGGGGTGCTCGGCCCACGACTGAAGGATCGTACGCCCTTCCGCTCGTGCGACGCGTTCGATCTCGGCCAAGGCGGCGCGGCCGATGCCGAGACCCCAGGCGGAGCGGCGGAGTTCGACGAGCCAGTTGCCGGTGCGGGCGCCGTCCTCCTGGGGGAGGTCGAGACCCGCGCGGCCGACGACCTCGCCCTCTCGGACGGCGATCCACGCGAAGCGCTTCGTCTCGGGCTGCGGCTGGTACAGGGGCAGGAGTTCGTCGGCCGGCATGGAGCCGTCGTCGTGGCCGGAGATCTCGGCGTAGACGAGGTTGCGCACGCGCACCATCTCGCGGAAGTCCGCGGCGTCGGGGGCGTCGATGGATTCCGGGATGTGCAGGGGACGCAGCTCGATGCCGGCCGGAAGAGTCGTCATGAGAGAACTTTCGTGTCGAGGGGGGAAATGAGGTGGGGACGACGCCGCGGTCGTCCCCACCTCGTCAGAAGGGGAGCCGGCTGAAGGCGGCCGTGCTCTGCCAGGCGCGTTCGCGCTTCTCACGCTCGGCGAAGGCATCGCGTGCGCGGTGGGCCGCGACGGCCTGATGGTCGAGCGCCCGCGCGCGGTCGGCGTGACGCGTGAGCAGCCACAGGCCGAGCCGCAGCGACAGCCGGTCGAACAGCCCCAGCGGGCGGTAGGCGGTGGTGTCGAACGTGACGGTCGACGGGGTGGACGGGGACGTGGGCGCGGCCGCGGCGTGCTGCGGCGCGCGCGCGAACAGGGCGTTCATGCGGAGGCTCCGAAAGAGAGGTGTGTCATGCGCGCGAGGGCGCTGAGGAGGATCCCGAGGATCGAGAGGAACACGTCGGAACGACGTGCTCACGGAGGCGGAGACGCATCAGGCGTCTCGACGCGACGGGTCAGCCCAGACGGAAGGGCATGCCGACGGCGGCGGTCACTCCGGTGACGGGTGCGGACAGCGCGGGAGCGGCGGTGAAGCCGGTGGCGGTGAAGCCGATGGTGCTGCGAATCATGGAAGTGACCTCCTTTCGACGTCGGTTGCGACCCCCGACGCTAGCGGAGGTTCGCGGCATCCGTCAAGCGATCTCCCAGAAAAGCCGGACTTCCGGGCGCGTCGGTCGGTGCTCCCCGGCCCGCCGCCGCGGATTTCCGGGGTTTCTCAGTTAGCGTGAGGCAGGAGTTCGACCGGGCGGGAAGGCGGGTGACATGCACCTGAAGAGCGTGACGCTCAAAGGCTTCAAGTCCTTCGCCCAGTCGACGACCTTCGCGCTCGAACCCGGCGTGACCTGCATCGTCGGGCCGAACGGGTCGGGCAAGTCCAACGTGGTCGACGCTCTCGCCTGGGTGATGGGGGAGCAGGGCGCCAAGACGCTGCGCGGCGGGAAGATGGAAGACGTCATCTTCGCCGGCACGTCGACCCGCGGCCCCCTCGGCCGCGCGGAGGTGCAGCTCACCATCGACAACGGCGACGGGGCGCTGCCCATCGACTACAGCGAGGTCACGATCAGCCGGACGCTGTTCCGCACCGGCGCCAGCGAGTACGCCATCAACGGGCAGACGTGTCGTCTGCTCGACGTGCAGGAACTGCTCAGCGATTCCGGCCTCGGACGCGAGATGCACGTCATCATCGGTCAGGGTCGCCTCGACACGGTGCTGCAGGCCACCGCGGAGGATCGCCGGGGGTTCATCGAGGAGGCCGCCGGCATTCTGAAGCACCGGCGCCGCAAAGAGAAGACCGTCCGCAAGCTCGAGGCGATGGAGACCAACCTCACCCGCCTGAGCGATCTGGCGGGCGAGCTGCGGCGACAGCTCAAGCCCCTCGGCAAGCAGGCCGAGATCGCGCGGGAGGCGGCCACCATCGCCGCCGTGGTGCGGGATGCCAAGGCTCGGCTGTACGCCGACGATCTCGTGCGGCTGCGGACGCAGCTCGCCGACGCCGCCCGGGCCGAGAGCGAACGGCACACGGAGCGTCTCGGGCTGCAGGAACAGGCCGACGGACTGCGCCAGCGCGTCGAGAGGCTCGAGAACGACCAGCGCTCCGAAGCGGTCGATCGCGCGCGGAGCGTGGCGTTCTCGCTCGAGCAGGTGCAGGAGCGCCTGCGCGGCCTGTACTCCTTGGCCGGGCAGCGCCTGACGTTGCTCGCCGACGACGACTCCGACGCCGCGGGCTCGGCCCCCACCGTTTCGCAGACCACGATCGACGACCTCCGCGCCGAGATCGACGACATCGCGCAGGGTCTCGGCGATGCACAGGATGCCGCGGCCGAAGCCGCACGTGCCGTCGCGCGCGCCCGGGCCGATCTCGACGCCCTCGACGTCGACATCGCGGCGCAGAGCGCGCTCGTCAGCGAGCACGACATGAAGATCCAGGCCCTGCGGGGGACCGCGGATGCCGCGACGTCGGCGCTGAACGCGGTCCGCGCCGGCGTCGACCGGCAACAGCGCGCGCTCGACGCCGCCCTCGTGCGCCGGGCCGAGGCCGAGCAGGCCCGTGCGGAGCTCGACCCGGACGTCGTGCCCGAGGCCTCGACCGCGGAACACGCCGCCGCCTATGAGCGGGCGCAGCGCGACGCGAACGACGTCGAGACCGCCGTCGCGGGGCTGCGCGAGCGGCTGCACGCCGCCGAACGCGAGCGCGACGCCCTCACCGCGCAGACGACCGCCCTGGGGCGCGCGCTCGATCTGCGCAACGCCGCCGCCGACCTGCGCGCGGCGGGCGGCGCGGGGGTGCGCGGGCTCGTGGGCGACGACGTCAAGGTCGCCTCCGGGTACGAGGCGGCCATCGCCGCTGCCCTCGGGTCGCTCGCGGAAGGTCTGCTGGTCGACGACGCCGACGCCGCGTTCCGCGCGGCCCTCGAGGCGACCGAGGGGGATCTCGGTGTGGTCGAGATCGTCATCGCCGACGGCGGTCCCGACGAGGCGGCCCCCACGGTGCCGGGCGCGGTGCCGGCCCTCGACGTCGTCACCGCGTCCGCCGGGGTGCGCGGCATCCTGAACCGCACGGTGATCGTCGACGACCTCGCCGCCGTCCGCGCGCTGCAGCCGTCGCTGGCGCCCGATGTGACGGTGGTCACCCGCACGGGTGAGGTCGCGACCTCGCGAACGGTGAAGGCGGGGTCCGGGTCGGGCCGCTCACGGCTGGAACTGGCGGCCGAGCGAGACGCCGCGGCGGAGCGGCTCGCCGAGATCGTCGTGGTCGCGGACTCGCTGCGCGAGGCCCTCTCCGACGAACAGCGGGCGCTGGCCGACGCGCGCCACCGGACGAAAGAGGCGCTGTCGACGCTGCGCGAACACGACGCCGCGCTGGCCGCGCACGCCGAGAAGGTCAACCGCGTGACGGTGCGCCACGAGGCCGCCGTCGCCGAGTGCGATCGCCTCGCCGCCGGTCTCGCGCAGACCGAGACGGCGGTCGCCGACGCCGAGGAGGCCGCTCGCCGCGCCGACGAGGCCCTGTCGCGCGCCCTGGAGGCGCCTCGTCCGCTGCTGGACGCCTCCGCCCGCGAGGGGATGGCCGCGGAGGTCGACGCCGCCCGCGAGGCGGAGATGCGCGCGCGGCTCGACATCGAGACGCTGAAAGAACGCGTGCGGGCTGGCGAAGCGCGCATCGTCCAGCTCGAGCAGCAGCGCGAGCGCGAGCGTGCGGCCGCGGCCGAGGCAGCGCGACGCGCGGTCGTGCGCCGCGCACAGCGAGCGGTCGCCTCCGAGGTGGCAGGCCAGCTGCCCGCCCTCCTGGATTCGGTGGACCGATCGGTCAGCCAGGCACGCGTCGAACTCGCGGCCGCGGAGTCGGCCCGCACCGCGATCACCGAGGAGCTCGCCCGCGCTCGCGCCGATGAGGCCCGCGTGCGGGAGCGTCTCTCGCGCCTCACCGAGAGCGTCCACGGTCTCGAACTGCAGATGCACGAGAAGAAGCTCCACGTCACGAGCCTGCTGGAGCGCGTGCAGTCCGAACTCGCGCTCGACGAGGCGGTCCTGGTCGCCGAGTACGGTCCCGACCAGCTCGTGCCGAACGACGCGGAGGGGGATCCCTTCGACCGCGCCGCCCAGAAGCGCCGCCTCCAGGATGCCGAGCGCAAGCTGTCGCAGCTGGGCCGGGTGAACCCGCTGGCCCTGGAGGAGTTCGCCGCGCTCGAGCAGCGCCACGCGTTCCTCACCGAACAGCTGGCCGACCTGCAGCAGACCCGCGCCGACCTGCAGACCATCATCGCCGACCTCGACGAGCGGATGCAGACGATCTTCGTCGCCGCGTTCGAGGACACCCGGGCCGCCTTCACCGACATCTTCCCGATCCTCTTCCCGGGGGGTTCCGGCAGCATCTCGCTCACCGACCCCGACAACCCGCTCACCACCGGCATCGAGGTGGCGGTGCGACCGGTCGGCAAGAAGATCGAGCGCCTCTCGCTGCTCTCCGGCGGCGAGCGCTCGCTGGCCGCCGTGGCCTTCTTGACCTCGATCTTCACCGCGCGCCCGAGCCCCTTCTACATCCTCGACGAGGTCGAGGCGGCCCTCGACGACGCCAATCTCGGGCGGCTGCTCGGGGTCTTCGAGAAGCTCCGGGCGAGCAGCCAGCTCATCGTCATCACGCACCAGAAGCGCACGATGGAGATCGCCGACGCGCTCTACGGCGTCTCGATGCGTCAGGACGGGGTCTCGGCCGTCGTCGGCCAGCGCGTGGGCGACCGGGCGGCGAGCCGGGCCGAAGCCGCGCCCGTAAGCTGAAGCAATGGCTGAGAACTCCTGGTCGCTGGGCCGCGCGCTGCGCGGGTTGTTCGTCAAGCCCACGATCGACGAGACGACGTGGGACGACCTCGAGACGGCGCTGCTGACCGCCGACTTCGGACCCGACGTCACCGAGCGCCTCATCGACGAGCTGCGCGAGAAGGTCGAGCGCTACCGCACCACCGACCCGCGCGACCTGCAGCGGATGCTCCGCGAGACGCTCGAGGAGCACTTCGCGAAATTCGACACGACCCTGCGCCTCACGGAGCGGCCGGCCGTGGTGCTCGTGGTCGGCGTCAACGGCGTGGGCAAGACGACGACCATCGGCAAGTTCGCCAAGTTCCTGCAGCGCTACGGGCGCACGGTCGTCGTGGGCGCCGCCGACACCTTCCGTGCCGCGGCCGTCGACCAGCTCGCGACGTGGGCCGAGCGCGGGGGAGCGACCATCGTGCGCCCTCAGCACGAGGGGCAGGACCCGGCATCCGTCGCCTTCCAGACCGTCGCCCACGCCAAAGAGACCGGCACCGAGATCGTGCTCGTCGACACCGCCGGGCGCCTGCACACCAAGGGCGGGCTCATGGACGAGCTCGGCAAGATCAAGCGCGTGATCGAGAAGCAGTCGCCGATCGCCGAGGTGCTTCTCGTGCTCGATGCCACCACGGGCCAGAACGGTCTGATGCAGGCCCAGGCGTTCCTCGACAGCGCGGGCGTCACCGGCCTCGTGCTGACCAAGCTCGACGGATCGGCGAAGGGCGGCTTCGTGCTCGCGGTGCAGGAACGCACCGGCATCCCGGTCAAGCTCCTCGGGCAGGGCGAGGGCATCGGCGACCTCACGGGCTTCACCCCGCACGTGTTCGCGGCCTCGCTCGTCGACTGACCCATACCGCACCCGACGACCCGGGCGGGTCGTCTTCCCGAAGCGTGGGCGGACTGCTTACATGGACTCATGGCCATCGAGCACGACTTCTTCGGACTCCTCGAATCGGGCCCCGACGGGTCCATCTTCTGGAGCGAGAACGTCGAGTTCGGCGACCAGAGCGTGACAGTCGATCTGACGGCACCCGATCAAGACGACGTGTCGGCCGAAGCGCTCGACGTCGCGGCATCCATGGTGTCGTCGCTCGAGGCCATCGATCTGGCCGCCCGCAACGCCATGGTGAACGAGCTCGACTCCCGCACGAGCGAGGTGACCGAGTACATCCTGCAGCAGCAGGCGACGCTCGGCGAGGAGCTCGACGACCTGCTCACCGACGTCTCGGGCGACACGCACATCGACGTCATCAAGGCCCTGCAGCTGATGAGCATGACGATCCTCGCCGACGAGCACGGCGGCGCCGATCCCTTCGCGGTGCTCGAGTACGCGCTCGACCCCGACGCCACCGACGACGTGCTGCTGGTCAACCTCGCGTCCGACGGCCGCGTGCAGTCGGTCACCAGCGCCGACTGAGCCTTTGCAGACCTTCCTGCCGTACCCCTCGTTCGTCGACTCCGCGCGAGCGCTCGACGCGAAGCGGCTGGGCAAGCAGCGCGTCGAGACGTTCCAGCTGCTGCGAGCTCTCACCGTTCCGGGGCACGGCTGGCGCAACCACCCGGCGGCGAAGATGTGGGCCGGGTACCTGCCGGGCCTCGTCTCCTACGGTCTGGTGATGACGGACGAATGGATCGCGCAGGGGCGCAACGACACCGTCCGCGAGAAGATCCGCGTCTTCGCACCCGAGGTCGACGGGGTCGCTCAGCACGATCTCGACCTGCCGCCGTGGCTCGGCGACGAGGCGTTCCACCGGGCGCACCAGTCCAACCTCATCCGCAAAGACGCCGAGTTCTACGTGCCGCGGTTCGGCGACGTGCCCGACGACCTGCCCTACATCTGGCCGGTCTGAGGCCGGCGTCTGACGCGATACCGAGGCGTCGTGCGTACTCCGGCGAGTGATGGATGCCGTGGCGCTGCGCCGCGATCACGGCCGGCCCGCGGCGGGTGCGGCGCCCGCCTCACACCGCCTGCGCGAAACCGGCGTCGGCCGCGGCGATGTCCTTCGCGAGGTGAGAGAGGTGCGGCGGGATCTCGCGGCCCTTCGACACCATCGACTGCGCCCACAGGCGCCCCGCCCGGTACGACGAACGCACGAGGGGACCGGCGAGCACGCCGAGGAAGCCGATGCGCTCCGCCTCCTGCTTGAACTCGACGAACTCGGCGGGCTTCACCCACCGCTGCACCGGCAGGTGACGCGGGGTCGGGCGCAGGTACTGCGTGATCGTGATGATGTCGGTGCCCGCCGCGTGCAGGTCTTCGAGGGCCTGCACGACCTCCTCGGGCTCCTCGCCCATGCCGAGGATGAGGTTCGACTTCGTGATGAGTCCCGCGTCGCGCGCGGCGCTCAGCACACCGAGCGACCGGTCGTACCGGAAGGCGGGGCGGATGCGCTTGAAGATGCGCGGGACGGTCTCGACGTTGTGGGCGAACACCTCGGGGCGCGACGAGAAGACCTCGTCGAGATGGGCGGGGTTGCCCGAGAAATCGGTCGCGAGGATCTCGACGCCGGTTCCCGGGTTGTCGGCGTGGATGCGGCGCACCGTCTCGGCGTGCAGCCACGCGCCCTCATCGGGCAGGTCGTCGCGGGCGACGCCCGTCACGGTGGCGTACCGCAGCTGCATGCGCGTGACGCTCTCGGCGACGCGGCGCGGTTCGTCGCGGTCGTAGTCGGCGGGCTTGCCGGTGTCGATCTGGCAGAAGTCGCACCGGCGCGTGCACTGCGAGCCTCCGATGAGGAAGGTCGCCTCGCGGTCCTCCCAGCACTCGAAGATGTTCGGGCAGCCGGCCTCCTGGCACACCGTGTGCAACTCCTCTGTCTTCACGAGGTTCTGCAGCGCGGTGTACTCGGGGCCCATCCTGGCCTTGGTCTTGATCCACTCGGGCTTGCGCTCGATCGGGGTCTCGGCGTTGCGCACTTCGAGGCGCAGCAGCTTGCGCCCGTTCGGAGCGGCGGATGCCGGAGCCCCGGCGTTCCCGGTCCCGCAGGCGCTCATGCCGCCACCGCCGCGTACTCTGCGCGGAAGACTCGCTCGATGGCCGGGACGAGGTCGGCGGGGGAGACGTCGGCGCCGATCACCTCGCTCACGGTCGTGACTCCGGCATCCGTGATCCCGCAGGGGACGATGTGCCGGAAGCCGGCCAGGGAGTTGTCGCAGTTGACCGCGAAGCCGTGCATGGTGACGCCTTTCTCGACGCGAACGCCGATGGCCGCGACCTTATCGACGCCCAGCGGACGCCTCACCCAGACACCGCTGCGTCCTTCGACGCGGAAGCCGTCGACGCCGTGCTCGCGCAGTGCCTCGATGAGCAGCGCCTCCAGCCGGCGCACGTGCGCGACGACGTCGATCGGTTCGGGCAGCCGCACGATGGGGTAGCCGACGAGCTGCCCCGGGCCGTGCCAGGTGATCTTGCCGCCGCGGTCGACGTCGATCACGGGCGTGCCGTCGTCGGGACGCTCGTGCTCCTCGGTGCGCTTGCCCGCCGTGTAGACGGCCTCGTGCTCGAGCAGCAGCAGGGTGTCGGGGCGTTCATCGGCGACCACCTCGGCATGGATGCGGCGCTGGTGGGCCCAGCCGTCGAGATACGGGACGTACAGCGGGGCGAGCCCCGCGAGGTGGATGTCGATCATCGACGGCCTCCGATGTTGGATTGCGTCCAACAATACACCGGGACCGCACGTCTAGTCTGGGGCGGTGACCCCCGAACCCCGCAGCGGCCGCCCCCGCGCCTCGTCGCGCGAGGTGCTGTCGGAGGCGGCGTGCGAGCTGTTCCTCGAGAAGGGGTACGACGCCACCAGCGTCTCCGACATCACCCGCCGGGCCGGTGTGAGTCGCTCGAGCTTCTTCAACTACTTCGCCGCCAAGAGCGACGTGCTGTGGTCGGGCTTCGACGAGCAGGTCGCCGCGAGCGTCGCCCTCCTGCACGACGACGTCGAGGTCGTGACCGCCCTGGCGACCATCGGCCGGGGACTCACGCCCGATGCCCTGGCCCTGGCGATCACCAACGCCGACGCCATGGACATCGCCGCGGAACTCGACCGCGACCGCGCCGTGCGGCAGTTCCGCCTGCAGCATCACGTCGCCGCCCGCTTCGCGCGAGAGGGGATGCCGCGCCTGCTCGCCGAGGTCCGCGCGGGCGCGCTGGCCGCCGCGGTCCTGGCGGCGGTCTGGTCGTGGGCGGACCGCACCGCGACAGGGCGACCCCTCGACCAGGTCCTCGCCGAGGCGCTCGCCCTCGTCTGAGCGTCGGCCCGCACCGACCGCCAGCGCCGCTCCCTCTTCGCGACCTGCGGGAGGGCGGCGGCATCCGAGGGCTTCGGAAGGAGGTCGGGCGGATCGCTGTGGCTCTGCCGGGCCGTGGCCCGCGCGAGGCGGCGGGCACCGGCGGCAGCGCCGTGCGCGGCGCCCGCGTAAACTCGTCTCATCATGGCGACTTTCGGCACCCTCTCCGACCGGCTCACAGAGACCTTCCGCAATCTCCGGAAGAAGGGCCAGCTCACGCCCGCCGATGTCGACGGGACGGTGCGCGAGATCCGTCGCGCGCTGCTCGACGCCGACGTCGCGCTGCCGGTGGTCAAGGAGTTCACCGCCGCGGTCCGCGAGCGCGCCCTCGGCGACGAGGTCAACCGGGCGCTGAACCCGGCGCAGCAGGTCGTGCAGATCGTCAACGACGAGCTGATCGGCATCCTGGGTGGCCAGCAGCGCCGTCTGCAGTTCGCCAAGAACCCGCCGACCGTGATCATGCTCGCCGGCCTCCAGGGCTCGGGTAAGACCACCTTCGCCGGCAAGCTCGCCAAGATGCTCGAGAAAGACGGGCACACCCCGCTCCTCGTCGCGTGCGATCTCCAGCGACCCAACGCGGTGAACCAGCTGCAGGTCGTCGCCGAGCGCGCCGGCGCCGCCATCTACGCCCCCGAGCCCGGCAACGGCGTCGGCGACCCCGTCAAGGTCGCGCGCGACGGTGTCGCCCACGCCACCCGCCAGCAGCACGACATCGTCATCATCGACACCGCCGGTCGTCTCGGCGTCGACGCCGAGCTGATGAAGCAGGCCTCCGACATCCGCAGGGCCACCCAGCCCGACGAGGTGCTCTTCGTCATCGACGCGATGATCGGTCAGGATGCCGTGAACACGGCGAAGGCCTTCCAGGACGGTGTCGACTTCACCGGCGTCGTGCTGTCGAAGCTCGACGGTGACGCCCGCGGTGGCGCCGCCCTCTCGGTCGCCTCCGTCACCGGGCGGCCCATCATCTTCGCCTCGACCGGTGAGGGTCTCGACGACGTCGAGCCGTTCCACCCCGACCGCATGGCATCCCGCATCCTCGACCTCGGTGACATCCTCACCCTGATCGAGCAGGCGCAGTCGGCGTTCGACGAAGCCGAAGCGCTGAAGGTCGCCGAGAAGTTCGCGACCGACACCTTCACGCTCGAGGACTTCCTGCAGCAGATGCAGCAGATGAAGAAGATGGGCTCCATGAAGAAGATGCTCGGGATGCTCCCGGGCATGGGCAACATGAAGCAGCAGCTCGAAGACTTCGACGAGCGCGAGATCGACCGCACCGAGGCCATCATCCGCTCCATGACGCTGGCGGAGCGTCGCAACCCCAAGATCCTCAACGGCTCGCGGCGTCTGCGCATCGCCCGCGGTTCGGGCATGACCGTCACCGACGTCAACCAGCTCGTGCAGCGCTTCGACCAGGCCGCCAAGATGATGAAGACCGTCGCCCGCGGCGGCGTACCCAACATCCCCGGCATGGGGCCGGTGGGCGGCAAGCCCGGCGCGTCGTCGAAGCGCGGCAAGCAGCAGAAGGCCAAGGGCTCGCGTTCGGGCAATCCGGCCAAGCGCGCGGCCGAGAACGCCGGCATCGCCGCGGCCGCTCCGGCGACGGGGTCGGGCTTCGGTCTGGGCGCTCAGGCGATGCCGAGCGAGGCCGACCTCGCCGAGCTGCAGAAGATGCTCGGCAAGGGCTGACCGGCTCGGGTCTCCTTCTCAGGGCAGGACGCCGGCGTCCTGCAGGGCGGACATGACCGTCTGCTCGATCGCCCGTTGCCCGCGCGCGGTCGGGTGCACGTCGTCGGACTGCATCCAGTCGGGGTGGCCGGCCAGCGGCTGACCGACGTCGATGTACGTGCCGCCGATCGATTCGACGGCGTCGCGCAGCGCTTCAGAGGTGACCGCGGTGTCATCCGGCACCTGCGGATCGTCGTTCCAGATCGTGCTGAAAGCGACGATGCGCGCGTCGGGCGCCGCGGCGTGCAGGGTCTCGATCGTGTCGGCGGTGTCGTAGCGGATCTCATCGGCGTCGACCCAGAAGTCGTTGCTCGACGACTGCACGATGAGCAGGTCGGGCTGCAACGCGGCGATCGCGGGGATGAGCCCCGAGTACGGTGTGCCGCAGTCGCCCTGCACGACGAACCCCATCCCGGGGCACGCGAGGTTGGTCACCGAGATGTGCGCCCGCTCGGCGAGCAGGTGGGGCCATGCCTCGCGAGGCGGGAGGCCGAACCCCGACATGATCGAGTCGCCGAGCGTCACCACGTGCTCGGCGGCCGTCGGGGTGGACGACGACGTCGGTGACGCGGATGCCGCGAGCGCGGGTGGCGCGAAGGTCGCCGGTGCGAGGGGCGGTGCCGCGGTGACCGGCTCGGCCGCGCAGCCCGCGACGAGCGCCGCGGTGGCGGCCGAGACCGCCGCGAACGCGATGGCCGTTGCGCGGCGTCGGAAGATCATGCCGCGATCCTACGAGTGCGCGGCTATGAGAGAGCGTCGAGTCAGACCCGCAACGCGGCGAGGTGCTCGCGCAGCGTGGGACCGCCGCGGAACTCGCGGATCAGATGCTGCACGACCTCGCGCAGGTCGCCGTCGGCCGCCTCGGCCACCGCGATCTGCCGCGCGGAGCTACCGCCCGTGGCCAGGATTGTCTCGAGGCTGGCGAACTCTTTGGCGCAATGCAGCTCGAGCGCGACGTCGGCCAGCTCCTCCATCGTCTCGCGCAGGTGCTCGACGACCGGGCGCTGCGTCCCGGCGCGGTCCACGATCACCCGCGCATCGAGGCCGTAGCGCGCGGCGCGCCACTTGTTCTCGCGCGCGTACCAGGGCGGGATGCCGGGGAGCTCCCGCCCCTCGTCGATGAGGCGCGAGAAGTGCTCGACGAGCGTCTGCGCGAGGGCGGCGACGGCGGCGAGCTCGGGCAACGTCGACATGCCGTCGCACGCGCGGATCTCGACCGTGCCCCACTTCGGCGCCGGACGGATGTCCCACCGCACCTCGCTGGCATCCGCCATGACGCCCGTGCGCACCATGTCGTCGAGATAGTTCTCGAAATCGCCCCAGGTGTCGAGCTGCCACGGCAGTCCCGCGGTGGGCAGCTGCTGGAACACGAGTGCCCGGTTCGATGCGTATCCGGTGCGCTCGCCCGCCCAGAACGGGCTCGACGCCGACAGGGCCTGCAGGTGGGGGAGGTAGACGTTCAGCGCGTTGACGATCGGGATGACCTTCTCGACGTCATCGACCCCGATGTGCACGTGGATGCCCCAGATCATCATGTTGCGACCCCACCACTGGGTGCGCTCGATGAGGGTGTGATAGCGCGTCTTGTCGGTGACCTGCTGGTCGTACCACTGCGCGAACGGGTGGCTTCCGGCGCACAGCATCTCGACCCCGCGCGGCTCGGTCTCCTCGCGCAGGGCGCAGATGGCGTCGCCGATGTCGTCGACGGCCTCGGCGACGGTGTGTCCGACACCGCTGGTGACCTCGACGGTGTTCGTCAGC
Source organism: Microbacterium enclense (assembly GCF_001456955.1). Lineage (GTDB taxonomy): Bacteria > Actinomycetota > Actinomycetes > Actinomycetales > Microbacteriaceae > Microbacterium > Microbacterium enclense. The sequence continues at coordinate 276,661 of NZ_KQ758468.1, forward strand.
AGCTCGCCGGTGACGGTGAAGCGCTCGAGCGCGGTCCTGTCCTCGAGGTGCTCGAGGATCTCCGGTGCGCGGGGGACCAGATCGCCGGTCTCGCGGTCGGCGAGCATGAGCTCCCACTCCAGACCCACGGACGAACGCGTCGATGCAGCGAACGGCAGCCTCATGCGGCTCAGTCTGGCACGGCGCCCTCGCACGGCGACGCTCCGCTACGCTGCGCGACGCACCGTGTCGTTTCGCTTCGCCTGTCACGGCGAGGCGCGGGGATCTGGCAGAATAGAGGGCTGGACCCGCCACTCGACCCTCTATCCAGTGTCGGTCCACCCTTTTGAGCTTCCGCCGGGTGTGCACCCCACTCTCCAGGCGTTCGGTTCGTTCGTTTTCATCATTTGGAGTCATCGTGGCTGTCAAGATCCGTCTCAAGCGCCTCGGAAAGATCCGCGCGCCCTACTACCGCATCGTCGTCGCCGACTCGCGCACCAAGCGCGATGGTCGTGTCATCGAGGAGATCGGCAAGTACCACCCGACCGAGGAGCCCTCGTTCATCGAGGTCGACTCGGACCGCGCGCAGTACTGGCTCTCGGTCGGCGCGCAGCCGACCGAGCAGGTCGCCGCCATCCTCAAGCTCACGGGCGACTGGGGCAAGTTCAAGGGCGACAAGGACGCCGTCTCCACCGTCAAGGTGCGCGAGCCCAAGGCCGCGTTCGAGGCCGACGCCTCGAAGAAGTCGGTCGTGAAGCCCAAGGCCGAGAAGAAGGCCGACGCTCCCGCCGAGGCGCCCACTGAGGACGCCGCCGAGACCTCGGCCGAGTAATTCCCGTGCTGTCTGCCGCGCTCGAACACGTCGTCAAGGGGATCGTCGATCACCCGGATGCCGTGACCATCCGTTCCAGCACCTCTCCCCGCGGAGACGTGCTGGAGGTTCGCGTGCACCCCGATGACCGGGGTCGCGTGATCGGGCGCGGCGGACGCACCGCCAAGGCGCTGCGCACGCTCATCACCGCTCTCGCAGACGGTCGCCGCGTGCGCGTCGACGTCGCCGACGACTGATGGCGGCCGGCGACACCGCGGGCGCGCAGCCCGCCAAGACCCAGCTCCGGGTCGGACGCCTCGTCAAGGCCCACGGCCTGAAAGGCGCGTTCAAGCTCGAGCTGTACACCGACGATCCCGACGGCCGTTTCGTGCCGGGCAGCACGTTCACCCTGCAGGTGCCGGAGTCCTCGCCGTGGCATGGCCGCGAGCTGACGGTCCGTGAGTTCCGCTGGATGAACTCGCACCCCGTCGTCTTCTTCGAGGGCGTCGACGACCGCACCGCGGCCGAAGAGCTCGTCAAGGCGATCCTGTGGATCGATCAAGACGCCGAGACGGCCCCCGCCGAAGACGACGCCTGGTACGACCACCAGCTCGTGGGACTCAACGTCGTGCGCGACGGGGTCGTCATCGGCCGCGTCGTACGGGTCGACCACTTCCCCGCGCAGGATCTGCTGATCGTCCGCCCCTCGGGTGAAGACCGCGAGGTGCTCGTGCCCTTCGTCGGCGCCATCGTTCCCGAGGTCGACATCGCCGGCGGTCGCGTGGTCGTCACCCCGCCCACGGGTCTGTTCGAAGACCTGCCCAGCGACGACGGCGACGAGCCGGAGGCCGAGAGCGCGGCATCCGCCGACGCCGATGACGCGGCTACCGCCGACGCCGAGACCGACGGCGACGAGAACACCGCCACCCGCGAGGACTGACGTGCGCATCGACATCGTGTCGATCTTCCCCACGATCTTCGACGCGCTCGAGGTGTCGCTGCTGGGCAAGGCACGGCAGAGCGGCCTGCTCGACGTGCACGTGCACGACCTGCGTGAGCACACGCACGACCGTCACCGCACCGTCGACGACACCCCCTACGGCGGGGGAGCCGGCATGGTCATGAAGCCCGAGCCCTGGGGCGAGGCACTGGATGCCGTCGCCGGCGACGCCCCCGAGCGTCCCGTCATCATCTTCCCGTCGCCAGCGGGTGAGCGGTTCACGCAGGCCACCGCGCGCGAACTGTCGGCCGCGCCGCACCTCGTCTTCGGGTGCGGCCGTTACGAGGGCATCGACGAGCGGGTGTTCGACTACGCCGCCGAGCTCGGCGACGTGCGCCTGATCAGCCTCGGCGATTACGTGCTGAACGGGGGAGAGGTCGCCGTCATGGCGATGGTCGAGGCGATCGGCCGACTCATCCCCGGCGTCGTCGGCAACCCCGAGAGCCTCGTCGAGGAGTCGCACGAAGACGGCCTGCTGGAGTACCCCTCTTTCACCAAGCCCGCCGTCTGGCGCGATCGGGAGGTGCCGCCGGTGCTGCTGAGCGGCAATCACGGCGCGGTCGCCGCGTGGCGGCGCGAACAGCAGCTCGTGCGCACGCGCGAGCGCCGACCCGACCTCCTCGCCGACTGATCTCGCGGCCCCTGGGCCCGTCGGCGGCCGGAGCGCTGCGACAGCGCCCGGCAGTGGCATCCAGGATCTCGCGCGGACGTTCTGCGCGCCGATGAACGCGCACCGTCGCAGGGTCCGCGGGGAATGGGCGATCTGCGAGCCTTCGACGCCGCGCGGTCCGGGTACGACGGACGCTGCGGCACACGGCCTCCGCGGTGGGGAGCGTTCGACGCCGCGCGGTGCGCGTCCGACGGATGCCGCGACGTCGGCACCGCGGCATCCGGGATCGTCCGTCAGTCGACGCCGAGGAACGAGCGGTCGGTCAGCACGATCGGGCCGTCGGGCGTGATCGCGACCGTGTGCTCGGAGTGCGAGCCCCGAGAGCCGTCGGCGCTGCGCAGCGTCCAACCGTCGGGGTCGGTGACCAGTCGGTCGGTGGTGTGGAGGAACCACGGCTCGAGCGCCACGACGAGGCCCGGGCGCAGCGGGTATCCGCGGCCGGCCTTGCCGTCGTTGGCGACGTGGGGATCGCCGTGCATGGTACGGCCGACGCCGTGGCCGCCGAAGTCCGTGTTGATCGACAGGCCTTCGGCGTGGGCGACGGCGGCGATGGCGGCCGAGATGTCGCCGATCTTCTTGCCGACGGTGGCGTTCTCGATGGCCGCGGCGAGGGCGCGCTGGGTGGTGTCGATGAGCGCGAGGTCTTCGTCGCGCGCGGTGCCGACGACGAACGACACCGCCGAGTCTGCGACCCATCCGTCGACCGAGGCCGCGAAGTCGAGCGAGACGAGGTCGCCGTCGCGCAGCGTGTAGTCGTGGGGGAGGCCGTGCAGGACCGCGTCGTTGACCGACGTGCACAGCACCTTGCCGAACGGGCTCGCTCCGAACGAGGGGTGGTAGTCGATGTAGCAGGACTCGGCTCCCGCGGCACGGATCATCTCGTGCGCACGGCGGTCGAGGTGCAGCAGGTTGGTGCCCACCTTGGTCTCGTCGCGCAGCGTCGCCAGGACCTCCGCGACGAAGCGTCCGGCGGGGCGCATCGCGTCGATCTCGGCCGGGGTGCGCAGTTCGATCATGGTGGTTCCCTTTCGTCGAACCCCCATTCTCCCCGATGGATGCCGTCGGCCCGGGTGCCGCCGCGGCATGGCGTTCTCAAAGGCCGCGCACATCGTGCGGTCGTAGCATCGGGTCATGGTGCTGCGCCGACTCTTCCTCCGCTGGTTGTTCCCGGCCGCCTTCGTGCTGCCGCTGTGGCTCTTCGTCGGATGGATCGTGTTCTCCGGTGGCAGCGGGTGGGCGCTGCTGTGGCTGTTCGTCGCGGTGCCCGCCGTCTTCGTGTCGCAGCTGGTGCTGGCCCTGCTGATCCGGGGCCGAGCCAGCGTCCGTGAGACGCGCGCGGTGTCGTGGCGCGACCTGGCGGGCGTCGGCGTCTGGCAGCTGGTGATCGTCGCGCTGGGCGTCTTCGACTCGCGGGTGTTCTTCCCGCTGCTCGTGCTGTCGATCGTCGGCGCACTGCTGCTGTTCTGGTCGTCGCTCGCGCAGCTGTGGAACGAGGCGCGCGGCGCGGTGACCGTGCTGCACAGCTCCGACGGCACGGCGTACATCCCGCCGACGCGCGAACGGCCTCAGCCGCCGGTCGGGGGCGAGGTCATCGTCGTCCCCGAGAACCGGCGAGCCGACTGAGCCCGTTTTGGCCGGTCGGCCCGGGCGTGGCAGAATGGTCGATCGTGCCCTGACCGGCTCTGCCTCAGGGGAGTCACGTCGCATCCGCGGCCTCGGGTACGCCTCATCCTTTTCCCTCTTATCGTGCGATCGACCTGTGGCGGTCGCAGGAAGTGACGATCATGCAGATCCTCGACTCCGTCGACGCGGCTTCGCTGCGCTCCGACATCCCCGCCTTCGCTCCCGGTGACACCGTCAAGGTGCACGTGAACATCACCGAAGGCAACCGTTCGCGTATCCAGGTCTTCCAGGGCGTCGTCATCGGCCGTTCGGGCGACGGCGTGCGCGAGACCTTCTGCGTCCGCAAGGTCAGCTTCCAGGTCGGCGTCGAGCGTACCTTCCCGGTGCACAGCCCCGTTATCGACCACATCGAGGTCGTCACCCGCGGTGACGTGCGTCGCGCGAAGCTCTACTACCTCCGCAGCCTGCGTGGCAAGAAGGCCAAGATCAAGGAGAAGCGCGACCGCTGAGTCCGCTCTCTCGAACGCCCCGTGGGTTTCACCCGCGGGGCGTTCGGCGTTTTCGGGGGTGGCTCTGTCGTTGCGCGGCATCCGGGTGTGCGACCCTGGTCTGTGCGGTTCTGTCGGCGTGCGACGAACCCGGTGAAGGAACACATGAGCGACCAGACCGCCTCGACCCCGGATGCCACGGCTTCCGCCGCTCCCGAGCGACGCCGCCGCGGGTGGGGCGCATTCTTCCGCGACCTGATCGTCATCATCGCCATCGCGCTGCTGGTGTCGTTCCTGGTGAAGACCTTCGTAGTGCGCTCGTTCTACATCCCGTCGGCGTCGATGGAGGACACGCTCCTGATCAAGGACCGCATCCTGGTCGATGAGCTGACCCCGCGCTTCGGCGAGTACTCCCGCGGCGACGTCGTCGTCTTCCGCGACCCGGGCGGGTGGCTTCCGGCGAAGCCGGTCGAGGAGCGCTCCCCGGTCGTCGAGGGCGCGGACTGGGTGCTGTCGCTGTTCGGCCTGTCCGCCCCCGACAGCGACGACCACCTCATCAAGCGCGTGATCGGCACCGCGGGCGACCACGTCGTGTGCTGCAACGCCCTCGGGCAGACGACCGTGAACGGCGTGCCGATCGAGGAGCCGTACGTGCGCCTCGCCCCCGGTGCCACCGCGCCCGAGCCGGTGCCCTACGACGTGACGGTTCCCGACGGGTCGCTGTGGGTGCTGGGCGACAATCGCAACAGCTCGCGCGATTCCCGCTACAACCAGGATCAGCCGAGCAAGGGGTTCGTGCCCGTCGACAACGTCGTGGGCCGGGCGTTCCTCATCACCTGGCCGTTCACGCGATTCGGGCTGATCGACTTCCACCACGAGGTGTTCGCGGGGGTTCCCGCGCCGGCCGAGCAGTGATCGAACCCACCCTGACCCTCGAGCGTCGCGTGCTGAAGGAGCACGCGATCGTCATCGCGTGCGACGAGGTCGGTCGCGGTGCGCTCGCGGGACCCGTGGCGGTCGGCGCGGCCGTCATCGACCCGTCGCGTTCGCGCAAGCGCGTGCCGCAGGGACTGCGGGATTCGAAGCTCGTGCCCGAGGCGCGCCGTCCCGAGGTGGCGGCGCGGGCGGCTGCTTTCGTGCAGCACAGCGCCGTCGGCTGGGCGAGCTCGGTCGAGATCGACGAGATCGGCATCATCCGTGCTCTCGGGCTCGCCGCGGTGCGTGCGATCGCCGACCTGCGCGCGCACGGTGTGGTGCCCGAGGAGGCGCTCGTCATCCTCGACGGCAACCACGACTACATCACGCCGGCGGGAGAGTCCGGTCTGACGGTGAAGCCCGTCATCAAGGCCGACCGCGACTGCGCGAGCGCGGCCGCAGCATCCGTCATCGCCAAGGTCGCGCGCGACACGCTCATGACGGGGCTGCACGACGACCTGCCGGCCTACGGCTGGGCGCGCAACAAGGGCTACGCGAGCCTCGACCACCGCGATGCGATCACCGCGCACGGCATGAGCGTGCACCACCGGCATTCGTGGGCGATCGCCGCCGCGCCCACGCTCTTCTGAGCAGCGGGCCGGCTGGTCTCGGGACGCGCCCGGGCGTCCGTCATCGTGCGGCCCGTGCCGTGGGGCGCGCCTAGGATGGAAAGACCATGGATGACGACGTCTTCGAGGACTACGACCGCGAACTCGAGCTGGCCCTGTACCGCGAGTACCGCGATGTCGTGCGCCAATTCACCTACGTGATCGAGACCGAGCGTCGGTTCTACCTCGCGAACGACGTCAACGTCGTGCGGCGCGACACCGAGCACGACTTCTACTTCGAGATCTCGATGACCGACGTGTGGGTGTGGGACATCTACCGCGCCGACCGGTTCGTGAAGTCGGTACGCGTGCTGACGTTCAAAGACGTCAACGTCGAGGAGCTCTCGCGTCACGACTTCCAGCTCCCCGACGAGCTGTCGCTCGACAACTGAGGCTCCTCCCCAGAGGCGAACTTGCCACGCTCTCCACGGATGAGTCGATCCGGCGGACGGGCCGAATGAGGCGGATGCCACGCTCTCGGGCATGGCAGCGAAAGACGACCTCGGCCGAGCCGGGGAGAACCGCGCCGTCGCCCATCTGATCGGCGACGGCTACCGTATCATCGCCCGCAACTGGCGATGCCCGCAGGGCGAGATAGACATCGTCGCGGAGCGCGACGGCACGCTCGTCGTCGTGGAGGTGAAGACCCGGCGCAGCGAGGACTACGGGCACCCGTTCGAGGCGATCGACAAGCGCAAGGCGACGCGTCTGTGGCGCCTGGCGATGGCGTGGCTCGCCGCCCACCCCGACCTGGCCCGCGGCCGACGGCTTCGCGTGGATGCGATCGGACTGACGGGCGCCGACCCGGCCACGGCCCGGCTCGAGCACCTCGAGGATGCCCTGTGACCGTCGCGCGCACGTGGGCGGTGGCGCTGTCGGGGCTGCGCGGCGACCTCGTCGAGGTCGAGGCCGACGTGTCATCTCAGACGCCGGAGTTCTCGATCATCGGACTCCCCGACAAGGCGCTGGGCGAGGCCGGGCGGCGCGTTCGCAACGCCTGCACCAACCGCGGTCTCGATCTGCCGAAGCGCCGCATCACGGTCAACCTCTCGCCCGCGAGCCTTCCGAAGCGCGGTGCCGGATTCGACGTGGCGATCGCGGTGGCGGCCTTGGCGACATCGGTGGAGATGGATGCCGCGCACGTGGCCTCGACCGTGCACATCGGCGAGCTGGGTCTCGACGGGCGGCTGCGCCCTGTGCCGGGCGTCCTGCCCGCGGTGGCCGCCGCGCAGCGCGCCGGTCACACGAGGGTCGTCGTCCCGACCGCCAACGCGGCCGAAGCGCGGCTCGTCGACGGCGTCGAGGTGCACGCCGCAGCTTGCCTTGCCGAGGTGGTCCGGTGGCACGGGGGACGCACGGAGGCCGCGGATCTGGCACCGGTGACGGCGCCGATCGCCGACGGCACCGACGACGCGCCGCTCGATCTCGCCGATGTCGTCGGGCAGCCCGCGGCGGTCGATGCCCTCGTCGTGGCGGCCGCGGGCGGACACCACCTGCTGATGAGTGGGCCTCCCGGAGCGGGGAAGACGATGCTCGCGCGCCGACTGCCCGGCATCCTGCCGCCGCTCGACGACGAGGCCGCACTCTCGGTCGCCTCGATCCGTTCGCTCGCCGGTGAGACCGTGACGCGACTCTCGCGGATCCCGCCCTTCGAGAGCCCGCATCACGGCGCGACGGCCGCGGCGCTCATCGGCGGCGGTTCGGGTGTCGTGCGGCCCGGAGCCATCGCCCGGGCGAGCGAGGGCGTGCTGTTCCTCGATGAGGGCGGCGAGTTCCCCGCCTCGGTCTTGGACGCGCTGCGGCAGCCGCTCGAGAGCGGCATGATCCAGGTGCACCGCTCGGGCGTTGCCGCGACGTTCCCCGCCCGCTTCCAGCTCGTCATTGCGACCAATCCCTGCCCCTGCGGGCTCTACGGCGTGCCGGGCGCCGCGTGCGAGTGCTCCCCGCAGGCGATCCGCCGGTACACCCGACGGTTGTCGGGACCTCTTCTCGATCGCATCGACATCGACGTGCGACTCCAGCGCGTGTCGTCAGCCCGGCAGGAGGTGGATGCCCGGGTCGTCACCACCGCCGATGCGCGCCGGCAGGTCGACGCGGCGAGGGGCCGCGCCGCCCGGCGGTGGGCCTCCACTCCCTGGCGTCGCAACGCCGACGTGCCCGGCACCTGGCTGCGGGGTCCGGCCGCGCCGCCGCCCGAGGTGCTCCGGCCACTCGACGTGGCGCTTCGTCGGGGGGCGCTGACCCTGAGGGGGTACGACCGTCTGCTGAGGGTCGCCTGGACCGTCGCCGACATCTCCGGGCACGATCAGCTGCGGCTCGACGACGTCGGTCGGGCGCTCTTCCTGCGGCGGGGGGCGAGCGCATGATCCCTCTCGACGACCGCGCGGCGGTCGAGGCATTGGCGGGTCTGCGCGGCTCCCATGGCGCGGCCGTCGCCGGCGCCTATGCCCGGGCGGTCTGGAGCATCCTCGTCGAACCGGGCGACGGTATCGCCGGGGCCCTCGTCGAGACCCACGGCGCCGTCGAGGCGCTCATGCGGATCTCGGAATCCGACGATCCCGAGATCCGCGCGGCGCGAGCGCGCTGGATGCCGCGCCTGCAGCCCACGGCGATCGCCGCCGCCCTCGATGCTGCACGGCGCTGCGGGGCGACGCTCGTGGTCCCGGGCGACGTCGACTGGCCGAGCCGCCTCGACGATCTCGGCGTCCACGCCCCGATCGCCCTGTGGCGACGGGGAACGGGTGCGCCGAGCGACGGCCCCGCCGTGGCTCTCGTGGGTGCGCGGGCCTCGACGGCCTACGGCGAGGCGGTGGCGGCCGACCTCGCCGCCGAGCTGGGCGCGGCGGGGGTCACCGTCGTCTCGGGCGCCGCCTACGGCATCGACGGCGCCTGCCACCGGGCCGCTCTGTCGGTGGGCGGCTCGACCGTCGCCTTCCTCGCGGGCGGCGTCGATCGTCCCTACCCGCGCGGTCACGAGAACCTCCTGTCGCACATCGCGGCGACCGGAGCGGTGTGGAGCGAGACCCCGTGCGGTGCCGCGCCCACGAAATGGCGGTTCCTGAGCCGCAACCGCCTGATCGCGGCGATGGCCGATGCGGTCGTGGTGGTCGAGGCGGGATGGCGGAGCGGGTCGCTGAACACCGCCGCCCACGCGGCGACGCTGGGCCGGGCTCTCGGGGCCGTTCCCGGACCGGTGACGAGCGCCGCCTCGGCGGGATGCCATCGCGTTCTCCGCGAGTTCGACGGAGTGTGCGTGACGTCGTCGAACGACGTGCTCGAGATGCTCGGCGCGGGCGATTCGCCCCCGCCCGCCGGCGAGCAGGCGCACACCGACACGTCGACGCGTCTGCTCGACGCGCTCTCGCCACGCACCGCGCGTTCGACCGCCGACATCGCCCGCCGAAGCGGTCTGGCTCCCGACGAGGCGGCGATCCTGCTGGGCTTCGCCGAACTCGAGGGCCGGGTGACGCGCGACGACGAGGGGGACTGGCGCACGGTCTCGCGCAGTGCATCCGGAGGGCGCCGAGCCGGGTGATCCCTGGTGGGGCCGTGCGCGATCGGGCACGACGGCGGCGGGATGCCGCAGGTGCTCGGGAGCCTTCACGGTTGCGCGCAATGCGTCCGGACGGCGGCGAGCGGGACGATCCCGGGCGGTGGGCCGTGCGCGATCGGGCACGACGGCGGCGGGAAGCCACCGCGTGGTTGGGAAGCCGTACCGTCGGGTCTGGCGGTGTGTCGATGACATCTCCCGGCGCGTGCCCCCGGCGATCCGGCGGCGTCAGGGCAGGCTGGGGGCATGCGCACGTCGGAGGCCGTCGAGGCCTATCTCGCCCACGTCGCGGACGTGCGACGCCTCTCTTCCGCGACCGTGCGCGCCTATCGAGCCGACCTGGCCGCCCTCGTGGCGGCGATCGGCGACCGTCCACTGTCCGACGTCGAGGTCGACGACCTCCGCGAGTGGCAGTGGGCGGCGGCCAAGGCCGGTCAGTCGAGGGCGACAGCGGCGCGGCGCGCCTCGACCGTCCGTGGACTGTTCGGGTGGGCGGTGGAACAGGGACTCCTGACGCACGACCCTTCGCAGCGCATGGTGTCGCCCAAGCGCGGCAGGACGCTCCCGGCCGTGGCGACGGCCGACGCGCTCGAGGCGGTTCTGAGGGATGCTGCCGCCCTCGCCGAGGGAGGAGACGCCCTGGCTCTTCGCGACCATGCGCTGCTGGAGGTGCTCTACGGCTCGGGTGCGCGCGTGTCGGAAGTCTGTGGTCTCGACCTGGACGACGTCGATCACGAGCGCCGGACGCTCCGCCTCCGAGGCAAGGGCGACAAGGAGCGCGTCGTGCCCTACGGTCTTCCGGCGGAGCGGGCACTGCATGCCTACCTCGTGCGCTCACGCCCCGTGCTCCAGGCGCGCGCTCCGTCGCCGACGCCGGACGAGGGGCAGGTGGCGCGGCCCGCCGTGCGGCCCGTGCGCCCCGCGCCGGGCGCCGAACGGGCGGTCTTCCTCGGGGCCAAGGGGGCGCGACTCGGGCCGCGGGCGGTGCACGCTCTCGTCTCGCGAACGCTCGCTCCGCGTGTCGGCGTCGAGGCGCTCGGGCCGCACGCCCTCCGCCACTCCGCGGCGACGCACCTGCTCGACGGGGGCGCCGACCTGCGTGCCGTGCAGGAGATCCTGGGCCACGCGAGCCTGGGCACGACCCAGATCTACACGCACGTCTCGGCAGGGCGTCTACGCGAGGCGTATCGCCTGGCGCACCCGCGCGCCTGATCTGCCGGCAGGGATCTCGCGCGGTCTCGTCGCCCCCGGCCTCGCATCCACCGCTTCGCATCCGCCGCTCCGCGCCCACAGCCCGGCGCCCACCGCTCCGCACCCCACCGCTCCGCGCCCACCCCTCCCAGGAAGAAGGGGGGTGCGCACCCTGACGGAGATCGCCGCCGACGCCTACGGTGTGCCCATGCGCCTGCGTCATGTGCTCGCTGTGTTCGGCGTCGCGGCTATCACCGTGCCCCTGGCGGGCTGCATCTCCATCACCATCCCGGGGCCGGTCGCGACGGGGGTTCCGAGCGTGGGCGAAAGTCCTCGCGCGACCACCGATTCCTCGGCCGGACCCGGCTCGACGGCATCGACCGCCTCCCCGCCATCACCCGCCTCTCCGACGTCGACCGACTCCCCGGTCGACGCCGAAACCCGCGACTGCTCCGACGGCGGCAGTCAGACCGTGTCGGGTGCGGTGCAGACGTTCCGCGTCATCGGCACGTGCACCGAACTGGTGGTGTCGGGATCCCGCCTGACCGTCGACGCCTCCGCGGCGATGATCGGCACGCTCCGCGTCTCGGGAGACGGCATCCGCGCCGACATCGCCGGTGCCGACGAGGTCGTCGTGCAGGGCGATGACGGCACGGTGAAGTCGGCGGCGTCGATCGGGCGGCTCGAGATCTCGGGCGACCGCACCGTCACCGAGGCGGCGTCGGGCATCCCGGCGGTCGTGGTGCGCGGAGACGACAACGTCGTGCGCTCAGGAGGTCGCGTCGGTTCGGCCGTCGTCGAGGGCAGCGGCAACACCATCCGCTGACCGCCGGAGTCGACCGCCCCGTCACCGCGAGGATCGGCGGAGCCCCCTCAGCAACAGGGCAGGAGGATCGCGCGTGGGACGCCGCCCAGCAGCCGCAGCGGATTGACGTACTCGCCGTTCAAGCGGACACCGAAATGCACGACCCCCGGTGCGGTGTGCCCACCGCCGTCGAGCCAACCGATCGGCGCGGCCCGCGCGACGACGGCGCCGACGGCGAGATCGGACACGACCGGCTCGAGAGTCGTCACCAGCCCGCCGCCGTGATCGATCGTGACGACCGGCCGACCGGCCACCGACCCGGCGAAGGCGACGTGCCCGTCAGCGGGGGAGCGCACGACCTCCCCGGACGCCAGATCGACGCCGCGATGTCCGGGACCGTACGCGTGCGCGGGCGCTTCGTAGGGACGCACGATCTGCACCCGTTCCACGGGCCAGACCCATCCCAGCGCGGCGAGCGGGTCGGAGGCGGGCAGGGCGAGAGTCATGACGAGGGCCAGGGACCGCAAGGTTGCCGAGATCATCGGCGAAGTCTCCCGCTTTCACCAGCCCAGCCGAGACGCCGGAACGCCGGTGGGGGACGAACACGCGGCGGGGAGGAGGCGTCCTGTATGCTGGGGGATGCATCCCGCATGTCGGGATGACTCCGCGTGCCCAGAGCGCACCGCACAGTCTTCCGAGACGGTGCATCGCGTGGCATCCACACCCCTTGGTCCTCCGCTCCGGCGGGTGGCGGGTGTGCGCCGGGCACCAGGCTCGTCGGGCCAACCGTCCGACGCGAACAACCACAACCACGGCGCGAGAGCGCCCAGAAACAGGAGTACGACCATGGCCGTCGTCACCATCCGCCAGCTGCTCGACAGCGGCGTTCACTTCGGACACCAGACCCGCCGGTGGAACCCTAAGGTGAAGCGCTTCATCCTCACGGAGCGCTCCGGCATCCACATCATCGACCTGCAGCAGTCGCTCGGGTACATCGACAAGGCGTACGAGTTCGTCAAGGAGACCGTCGCGCACGGCGGCACCATCCTCTTCGTCGGCACCAAGAAGCAGGCGCAGGAAGTCCTCGCCGAGCAGGCGACCCGCGTGGGCCAGCCCTACGTCAACCAGCGCTGGCTCGGTGGCCTCCTCACCAACTTCCAGACGGTGTCGAAGCGCCTCGCCCGCATGAAGGAGCTCGAGGAGCTCGACTACGAGAACCCGGCTGAGAGCGGCTTCACCAAGAAGGAGCTCCTGCTCAAGAAGCGCGAGCTCGACAAGCTGCACAAGTCGCTCGGCGGTATCCGCAACCTGCAGAAGACCCCGTCGGCCATCTGGGTCGTCGACGCCAAGCGCGAGCACCTCGCCGTCGACGAGGCCAAGAAGCTCGGTATCCCCGTCATCGGCATCCTCGACACCAACGCCGACCCCGACGAGTTCCAGTACCCGATCCCCGGCAACGACGACGCGATCCGCTCGGTGAGCTTGCTCACCCGCATCATCGCCGACGCCGCCGCAGAGGGCCTGATCCAGCGTCACCAGCCCGCCGGTGAAGAAGAGGCCGCCGAGCCCCTCGCCGAGTGGGAGCGCGAACTGCTCGAGACCCCCGCCGACACCACCGAGGCGCCCGCCGCCGAGTCGACCGAGGCCCCCGCGGCCGAGGCGACCGAGGCTCCGGCCGCCGACGCCGAGGCCACCGACAGCAAGTAAGCCGCGCGACGTCCGCTTCACCATCGCGTGAGCGGCGCGTCACCCGCACAGGCTACGATCCGGCGGGGTCGTGACGGCCCCCTCACGCGAGGGCGGCGCACGGCCCCGCCGGGCTCACATTCAGAACCGAAACGACAAGGAGACCGCCACACCATGGCAAACTTCACGATCGCCGACATCAAGGCGCTGCGCGAGCAGCTCGGCACGGGCATGGTCGACACCAAGAAGGCGCTCGAAGAGGCTGACGGCGACGTCGAGAAGGCCGTCGAGATCCTGCGCCTCAAGGGCGCGAAGGGCAACGCCAAGCGCGCCGACCGTTCGACCAGCGAGGGCCTCGTCGCCGCTCGCGAGAACGACGGATCCGTGACCCTCCTCGAGCTCGCCTGCGAGACCGACTTTGTCGCGAAGAACGACCGCTTCATCGCTCTGGCCGACAAGGTCGTCGACGCCGCGGCCGCCGCCGGTGCCGACTCGGTCGAGGCCGCCCTCGCCGCCGACGCCGACGGCAAGACCGTCGAGCAGCTCATCTCCGACGAGGCCGCGATCATCGGCGAGAAGGTCGAACTGCGTCGCGTGCGCACGATCTCGGGCGACAAGTTCGAGGTCTACCTGCACAAGACCAGCAAGGACCTGCCCCCGCAGGTCGGCGTGGTGCTCGCCTACACCGGTGACGACGCCGAGACGGCGCGCTCGATCGCGCAGCACATCTCGTTCGCGAACCCCTCGTACCTCACCCGCGACGCCGTGCCCGAGGCCGACGTCGAGAAGGAGCGCGAGATCGTCACCGAGATCTCGCGCAACGAGGGCAAGCCCGAGGCCGCTCTGCCGAAGATCGTCGAGGGTCGCGTGAACGCGTTCTTCAAGCAGGTCTCGCTGCTCGACCAGGACTACGCGAAGGACAACAAGCTGTCCGTCGCCAAGGTCGCGTCCGACGCCGGTCTCACGCTGACCGACTTCGCCCGCTTCAAGGTCGGCGCGTAACCCGCACATGATGAGGCCCGGGATGCCATGGCATCCCGGGCCTTTTCCCTGCCCGGATGCGCTGCGGACGCGCGCCGGAAACGAGCGGGGGATAGTTTGTTCAAGACGAGAGGACACCACACGTGATCGATGAGGCCAGCAAGCGCCGCCGAGTACTGCTGAAGCTGTCGGGAGAGGCGTTCGGGGGAGGCCAGTTGGGCGTCAACCCGGATGTCGTGAGCCAGATCGCACGCGAGATCGCCGCCGCGGTCGACCGGGTCGAGATCGCGATCGTCGTGGGCGGGGGCAACTTCTTCCGGGGTGCCGAGCTCAGTCAGCGCGGCATGGACCGCGGCCGTGCCGACTACATGGGCATGCTGGGCACGGTGATGAACTCGCTCGCCCTGCAGGACTTCCTCGAGCAGGCCGGTGCCGCCACGCGCGTGCAGTCCGCCATCTCGATGACCCAGGTGGCCGAGCCCTACATCCCGCGTCGTGCCGTGCGCCACCTCGAGAAGGGCCGTGTCGTCATCTTCGGCGCCGGCGCGGGACTGCCGTACTTCTCAACCGACACCGTCGCCGCCCAGCGTGCGCTGGAGATCGGCGCCACCGAGGTGCTCGTGGCGAAGAACGGCGTCGACGGCGTCTACACCGCCGATCCGCGCACCGATTCCTCCGCCCGGAAGCTCGACCACATCACCTACCGCGACGCCCTGCAGAAGGGCCTGAAGGTCGTGGACTCCACCGCGTTCAGCCTCTGCATGGACAACGGCATCGACATGCGCGTGTTCGGCATGGAGCCGGCCGGTAACGTCACGCAGGCGCTGCTGGGCGAGACCATGGGCACCCTGGTCACGGCGTGACGCGCCGTGCGGGCCCGGGGTGCCGGGCCCGCACGCGACTAGACTGAGAAGTCAGTCCCAACGAATGGAGTCACCGTGATCGCCGATGTCCTCGCCGATGCCGGAGCGCGCATGGATCGCGCCGTGGAGGCCGCCAAGGAGGACTTCGCGACCGTCCGCACCGGGCGCGCGAACCCCCAGATGTTCCAGAAGGTGCTCGTCGACTACTACGGATCGCCGACGCCTCTCGCGCAGCTCGCCTCGCTCAACAACCCCGAGGCCCGCACGCTCGTCATCAACCCGTACGACAAGTCGGCGTTGAAGGCCATCGAGCAGGCGATCCGCGACATGCCGAACCTCGGTGTGAACCCCACCAACGACGGCACCATCGTGCGCGTCACCATGCCCGAGCTCACGCAGGACCGCCGCAAAGAGTACGTCAAGATCGTGCGCGGCAAGGGCGAAGACGCCAAGGTGCAGGTGCGCAACCTCCGCCGCAAGGCCAAGGACGACCTCGACGCGCTCAAGAGCGATGTCGGCGAAGACGAGCTCGTCCGCGCCGAGAAGGAGCTCGACGGCATCACGCGCACGCACGTCGACCTGATCGACGAGGCGCTGAAGCGCAAAGAGGCAGAGCTGCTCGAGGTCTGACCCGCATGCCCGACGCCCCTGAGGCCGGCGAAGGTCAGCCGGTCGATCCCCCCGGTTCCCGTCGGGACGCGGCGGCACGCCGTTCGCCGATGACGGGCGAGGGGGTGACGGCCATCGAGTCGCAGTTGCGCGCGATGCGCACCGACGCCGAACAGCACATCGCCCACGCGCGCGCGGAGTTCGGGCAGGCGAACGAACGGCTGAAACAGCGCACGGGTCGCGATCTCATCGTCGCGACGATCATCGGCGTCGGCATCGGCGCGGTGTTGATCGCCTCGCTCATCTTCGTCAAATGGTTGTTCGTGTTCTTCGCGGGCGCGGCGATGGTGCTCGGGGTGCTGGAGTTCTCCCGGGCCCTGCAGGTCGCGGGACGCCGTGTCGACGTCGTCCCGCAACTCCTCACGGGGTCGCTGGTGCTGCTCAGCGGGTTCTTCCTCCAGCCCTGGGTGCACTGGATCGCAGCCCTGAGCGCGGTGGTTGTGGTCGTCGTCTGGCGGGTGATCGCGCAGATGGCCGCGTCCGACGGTCGCGCGCGGATCGACGTCATCGGCGACGTGCTCGTCGCGGGCTTCGTGCAGTTGTACGTGCCGTTCCTCACGAGCATGGCGATGGTGCTGCTGGCACAGCCGCGTGGGGAATGGTGGGTGCTGGCGTTCATCATCCTCGCCGTCGCCGCCGACACCGGCGCGTACGTCTCGGGCCTGACGTTCGGGCGGGGCGGGCGGCATCCGATGGCCCCCCGCATCAGCCCCAAGAAGACCTGGGAGGGCTTCGCCGGCGCGTGCGTCGCCGCCCTCGTCGCGGGCGCGCTGCTCGCCGTGTTCATGCTGCAGATCCCGTGGTGGGCGGGTCTCGTCTTCGGCGCCGTCGTGCTGGCCACGGCCACCGTGGGCGACCTGGGCGAATCGATGGTCAAGCGCGACCTCGGCATCAAAGACATGAGTTCGTGGCTGCCCGGTCACGGGGGCGTGCTCGACCGCCTCGACTCCATCCTGCCGTCGGCCACCGCGGCGCTGGTGACGTACTACCTTCTCGCCCCGTTGGGAGTGTCATGACCGAGACGCCGATCCACGATGAGGTCGCCGCCACACCGTTCCCGACGTCCGGGCGCGCGAAAGGCTACGAGAAGCGCGCCGTCGACATCTTCCTCGCCCGCGCGCGCGAGGTGTTCGAGAGCGATGACGTGGGAGCTTTGCGGTCGGCGGAAGTGCGCGCGGCGGCGTTCCCCCTCGTCAGGGGCGGCTACTCCGTGACGGCCGTGGACGCCGCGTTGGGCCGCGTCGAAGACGCTTTCGCGGCACGCGAGCGCGAACACGCCCTCTCGAACCTCGGTGCACGGGCCTGGGTCGCCGAGACGCGCGACACCGCGCAGGTCGTGCTCGACCGACTGCGGCGCCCCCGTGGCGCCCGCTTCGAGCGCGTCGGCATCCTGCACTACGGCTACCGCGTCGACGAGGTCGACGTCGTCGCCGACCGCGTCGCGCGCTATCTCGCCGCGGGCGACCCGGTGACGCCGGAACAGGTGCGATCGGTGGCGTTCCGTATGCAGCGGGGCGGGTACCGCGAGGCCCAGGTCGATGTCGTGCTCGACTCCGTGGTCGAGGTCATGCTCGCCATCGGATGAGCACGGATGACACGCGTCGCCGCGCCGCTAGACTCGAGGGCACTGTGACTTCCGGTTCGCGCCCCGTACGCTCATCGTCCCGTGTCGCCCGTCGAGGCGAGACGGGGACCGACGTGGTCCCTCCGGTGCTCGCGCGACGTTCGACGCCCCGTTGGTCGCGACGTCGCGGCGTCGTCGGCGTCTTCGGCGCCTGTGCGGCGGTGCTCTTCGCCGCGGCGTACGTGGGGCCGATGGGCGCCGCCCTCTCGCCCGCGCAGGCCGATGAGCCGCGCACGGTCACCCTGTACGCCGAGGGGCTCGACGACGCGCAGGCGGTCTCGGTGGCCGGCGAGAGGCAGTCGCCGGAGCTGGACCGCTCGAGCTACAACGTCTACGTCAAGCCGAAGCCGACCCCGACTCCGACGCCCACGCCGACGCGGTCGGAGGAGTCCGACTCCGGGTCGTCGGCCGGCAGCTCCGGACCGCTGTTCTACACCGGGGGTGGGGCGCCCGCGGAGTGGATGGCCGCCGCGGGGATCGCCGAGTCCGACATGGGCTACGTCGACTACATCGTCAGTCGCGAGAGCGGATGGAATCCCAACGCGACGAACCGCTCGTCGGGGGCGTGCGGCCTCGTGCAGGCGCTGCCCTGCAGCAAGGTGCCCGGCAACGGGTACGACCCGGTCGACAACCTGCGCTGGGCTACCGGGTATGCGACGGGTCGCTACGGCAGCTGGGCCGGCGCCTACGCGTTCTGGACCAGCAACCACTGGTGGTGAGCGGCATCCATGCCCCGCTCCCGTAAGCGTCGTCCCGACCAGAATCGCGGCGACGACTCCCTCGACCGTCTGATAGCCGGGTTCAAGCGCACCGAGGTGCGCCGTGGAGCGGAGTGGACCGTGCAGCCCCTCTCCGCACCGCAGGCGCAGAAGGACTACGTCTGCCCGGGCTGCGGTCGCGCCGTCACAGCCGGAACCGCTCATCTGGTGGTGTGGCGGGCCGACGGCGTGCTCGGCGACGCCGCCGATCTGGCGGCGCGTCGACACTGGCACACACACTGTTGGAGGATCGCCTGATGGAGATTCGCGGACCCGTTCTGCTCCCCGCCCGCCGTGAAGACATCGAGCTGCGCACGGTCGACGGGCTCACCCTCGTCGGCGAATTGGCGCTGCCCGCCGAACACGATCCGGTCGCCACGCTCGTGACGCTCCACCCGCTGCCGACGGCGGGCGGTTTCATGGACTCCCACATCCTGCGCAAGGCCGCGGGGCGCCTCCCCGCCCTCGCCGATCTCGCCGTCCTGCGGTTTAACACCCGCGGCACGACGTCACCTCGTGGCACGAGCGAAGGCAGCTTCGACGGGGGAGCGAACGAGTGCTTCGACGTCGCCGCGGCCGTCGACCTCGTGCGTGAGCGCGGGCTCCCGCGACCGTGGCTGGTGGGCTGGTCGTTCGGCACCGAGCTGGCCCTGAAGTACGGTCGCGACCACGACATCGAGGGCGTCATCCTGCTGTCGCCTCCGCTCCACCGCGCCACCGCCGACGACGTGGCGGCCTGGGCCGGAGACGCCCGGCGCATGATCGTGCTCGTCCCCGAGTTCGACGACTACCTCCGCCCCGACGAGGCGCGCGAGCGGTTCGCGTCGGTTCCGGATGCCACCCTCATCGCCGTCGAGGGCGGCAAGCACCTGTGGGTGGGCGAGACGCAGACCCGTCGTGTGCTCACCGAGATCGTCGCGGCCGTGAACCCCGACGCCCTTCCGCTGCCCACCGAGTGGGACGGCGACGTCGTCGGCTGACGTCAGCGTTCGTTCTGCCGCGGGATGATGACCTCGCGGTAGATGATGAGGATGCTCGCGGCGACCGGGATCGCGATGAGCGCCCCCAGCAGGTTCAGCAGCGCACCACCCGCGAGGGCGGAGATGACGACGACCGACCCCGGCACCGAGACCGCCCGGCTCATGATGCGCGGCGAGATGATGTACGCCTCGATCTGCATGTAGACGAGGTAGTAGACCGCCGCGATGATCGCGATGGTCGGCGACCCCAGGCCCGGGATGAGGCACGTCAGCACGATGATCGTCGAGCCGGTCAGCGTTCCGACGAGCGGGATCAGCGAGAAGAAGAAGGCGATGACCGCGAGCACGGCCGGGAACGGCGCCTGGATGATCGACAGGAAGACGGCGCTCAGCACGCCGTTGATGACGCCGAGGCTCACCTGGCCCATGACGTAGTAGCCGACCGAATCGGTGATCTTCTCGGCCAGCTCGATGAAGCGCGCACGCTTCGACGCGGGCACCAGTTGGTAGACGGCCGACTTGAGCGACGGGGTGGATGCCGTGAAGTAGATGGTCAGGATGAGCACGATGAAGGCGCCGCCCAGTCCTGCCGCCACCGCGCCACCGATGGTCAGGATGCTGTTGCCGACCATCGTCGAGATGGAACCCACGTCGAGGGTCGAGATCCACTGCTGCACACCGGCCCACACATCGTCGAGGCGGAGCCAGGGGAGGGTGCGGGAGGCCCAGTCCTGCACCTGTCGCACGACCTCGTTCCACCGGTCGGGTTGCAGCAGCTGCTCCACCTGCACGACGAGCTGCGTGATCTGGCCGACGATGATCGGCACGACCATCACGATGATGCCCGCGAAGATGCCGAGGACGCCCAGGATGGTGACCAGGACCGCCGCCCAGCGCGGAAGGCCGCGGCGCTCGAGGAACGACACGACGGGGTCGAGGCCGAGCGAGAGGAACAGCGCGGTCCCGACGTACAGCAGGATCGTCGACAGATTCTGCACGCTGCCGATGAGGAGCAGACCGACGCCCACGCCGAGCGTGGCCAGCAGCGCGACCCGGAATGGGTTGTGGATCTTCATTCCGACAGACTCCCGCCTCAGCCGGGCCGTGTGCCCGTGACGTCAGGATACTGACGCGGGCGCCCGCCGCTGCGCACGACGGGCCTCGCCGCGAACTTTCAGCCGCCCTCGGATAGTCTGAAACGTCGATTCTTCGGCGGTCCCGAGCCGCCGGTGGGGATGGTGTGAAGCGTGAGATTCGTCTGGGCTGTGGTGGCGTTCGTCATCGCCGCCGTCATGATCGGTGCCGGTATCGCCCAGAGGACGGTGTTCCAAGGGCCGTCCGAGACCACGGCAGCCGTGCAGACCGAGGGGACGACCGCGTACACGCTCGTCGACGGCGCGCTCCTGACCAGCGTCCCGGGCGCGCAGACGCTCAGGGTCGAGGGCGATGGCCAGGTCTTCGCCGCCTACGGCCGCACGCCCGACGTGGAGGCCTGGTTGTCCGACGTCGAGTACACCTCGGTGACGGTCGACGCCGAGGGCGTGGTGCGGACGACGGAGGTCGAGCCGACCGCGGAGGGAACGGCCGAGGCGACGGCCAGGAGCCCGATCGACTCCGACCTGTGGCTCGACGAGTACGAGCAGACGGGAACGCTGTCGGCCACCCTGCAGCTCCCCGGCGACATGAGCGTGCTGATCGCGTCAGACGGCACCGCTCCCGCGCCCGCCAACGTCAGCGTGACCTGGCCCATCGACGACTCCACCCCCTGGGCCGGACCCCTGATCGTCGGCGGGGGCATCGTGCTGCTCGCGGGGCTCGTGCTGTACCTGCTCGGCATCCGCCATGTGCGGCGCTCCCGTCGTCCGCGGCGCAAGGGGCTGCCGCTGCCCGCGACCGAACCGATCAGCACCGTCGACGGCGGCGCGGCGAAGGGTGTCATCAGCGACAGCCCGGCCGGACGCGGAGCGCGCGTGCGCGGCGCGCTCGGCGGGCGCCGTGCGCTCGTCGCCGTACCCGCTCTCGGGGTGTCGGTGGCGCTCCTCGCCGGGTGTTCCGCCGACGCCTGGCCGCAGTTCGCAGCTCCCGAGTCGCCCAGCCCGACCCCGACGGTCGTGGTCCCGGAAGGACAGTTCCCGCCCGCCGTCACCGAGGCGCAGGCGCAGCGCATCGTCTCGCGCGTGTCGTCGACGGTGGCGCAGGCCGACGCCGCCCTCGACGCGACCGCCGTCGCGGAGCGTCTCTCGGGCCCGGCACTGGCCGAGCGCCAGACCAACTACAAACTGCGCGCGGCGATCCCCGACCGCGCGGCCCTTCCGGCCATCCCGGCGGAACCCGTGCAGATCGTGCTGCCGCAGACCACGGGCACGTGGCCGCGCACGCTCATGACCGTCGTCGAGTCCGCGGATGCCGCGACGCCGACGACGACGATCATGATGATGACGCAGGAGACGCCGTGGGACCCCTACAAGGCGTCGTACGTCGGCAACCTCGAGGCATCCACCAACCTGCCCGAGCTCGCCGCCGAGTACGTCGGTGCGACGCAGGTCTCTCCCGACTCGAACTTCCTCGTCCTGGCACCCGAGAAGGTCGCCGCGGCCTACGCCGACATCATCAACAACGGACAGAACAGCGCGTCGTGGTCCACGTTCGACACGGCCAACGACCTTCTGCTCGCAGCGATCCAGGACAACAAGACCAAGCGCACCGACGAGCTCAACCAGACCGGTGCGGGCACCGCGGAGATCAGCTTCTCGGCGTCCGCGGGTCCGGCGGCCCCGATCGCCCTGGCCACCCTCGACAGCGGCGCGATCGTCGCCGTCAACGTGTACGAGAGCGACACCGCGAAGCCGACCAATGCCGACGCGGTCATCAAGCTCGACAACAACCCCGCCGTCAAGGCGCTGACCGGCGTCGAGCAATCGGCGACCGGGTTCACCACGACCTACTCCGACCAGGTCTTCTTCTACGTCCCCGGGCAGGGGTCCGACGATCAGATCCGTCTGCTCGGTTACCGATCCAGCCTCCTCGAAGCGAAGGTGTCCCCGTGAGCACTCCCGCCGCCCCCGGTTCCGTCATGCGCGGTGCCGTCGATCTCTCGTCGCTGCGCAACCGCCCGCAGAGCCCCGCACCCGCTGCCGCCCCCGCGGCGGCGCAAGACGGCGGGGCCACCCCGCTCGTCTTCGATGTGACGGATGCCACCTTCGGCGAGGTCCTCGAGCTCTCGCGCACCGTGCCCGTCGTCATCGACCTGTGGGCGGAGTGGTGCGGGCCCTGCAAGCAGCTGAGCCCCGTGCTCGAGAAGGTCGTCACCGAGCTCGGTGGCCGTCTCGTGCTCGCCAAGGTCGACGTCGACGCGAACCCCCAGCTCGCGCAGGGCTTCCGCGCGCAGTCGATCCCGATGGTGCTCGCGCTCGTCGCCGGTCAGCCCGTTCCGCTGTTCACGGGCGCAGTGCCCGAGCAGCAGGTGCGCGACGTCTTCGCGCAACTGCTGCAGTTGGCCGCCCAGCACGGCGTGACCGGGACGGTGCCCGTGGATGGCGCCCCGGCCGCCGAGGCACCCGCCGAAGAGGCTCTGCCGCCGCTGCACGCGGAGGCGTTCGCCGCCATCGAGGAGGGCGACTACGCCCGCGCGATCTCCGCCTACGAGAAGGCCCTCGCCGAGAATCCGCGTGACGCGGATGCGCGTGCCGGTCTCGGCCAGGTGCGTCTGCTCGACCGCGTGCAGGGCTCCGACCTGCAGGCCGCGCGCGCGGCGGCCGCCGCCGAGCCGACGGGGATCGAGGCGCAGTTCCTCGTCGCCGACCTGGACGTCGTCGGTGGACACGTCGACGACGCCTTCGGGCGCCTGCTGGAGCTGTTCGCGGCTCTTCCCGCGGCGGAGCGGGCTCCCGTGCGCGAGCGACTGCTGGAGCTGTTCGGCCTCATCGGCGACGACGACGCCCGGGTCATCCGCGCGCGCACCCGCCTGGCATCCCTGCTCTTCTGATCCGCGATCCCGTCGCGCACGCACGAATGCCCCGTCCTCGGACGGGGCATTCGTCGTTCGTGTGGTGGGCCGTCAGGCGCCGGCGCGGTGGTGGAGCCAGAGCACGCCAAGGGGCGGAAGGGTCAGCGTGGCGCTGCCGCGGCCGTCGGTGGTGACGGCGCCGAGGTTGCCGTGTCCGGAGCCGCCGAACACCTCGGCGTCGCTGTTGAGCACCTCGGTCCACGTGCCCGCTTCGGGCAGGTCGAGCGGGAAGTCGCCGAGCGGCACGCCGGAGAAGTTGCAGACGACCGCGACGGTGTTGCCGTGGTGATCGCGGCGGGCGAAGGCGAGCACGTTCGGGTTCCACGCCGGTGCGCCCAGCCGAGAGAAGGCCGCCCCATCGTGGTCGCGCGACCACAGCGCGGCCTGATCTTTGTAGACGCGGTTGAGCTCGGCGACGAAGTCGTGAAGCTGCCGGTGCGCCGGCTGGTCCAGCATCCACCAGTCGAGGCTGCGCGACTCGGACCATTCCGACATCTGCCCGAACTCCTGGCCCATGAACAGCAGCTGCTTGCCCGGGTGGCCCCACATGTAGGCCAGGAACGCGCGCATGTTCGCGA
The DNA here is from genome assembly GCF_001456955.1 of Microbacterium enclense. GTDB lineage: Bacteria > Actinomycetota > Actinomycetes > Actinomycetales > Microbacteriaceae > Microbacterium > Microbacterium enclense. Next base: position 300,506 of record NZ_KQ758468.1, read on the forward strand.
GCTTCTGCCAGTGGTCGCCGGGCATGCGGCCGAAGAGGCTGCCCTTGCCGTGCACGACCTCGTCGTGGCTGATCGGCAGAATGAAGTTCTCGCTGAACGCGTACACGAACGAGAACGACAGTTCGCCCTCGTGATGCGAGCGGTACATCGGGTCGCGCCCGATGTACTGCAGCGAGTCGTTCATCCAGCCCATGTTCCACTTGAACCCGAAGCCCAGGCCCGCGGCGGAGGTGGGGGCGGTGACACCGGGGAAGCTGGTGGACTCCTCGGCGATGAGGGCGATGCCGGGGTAGCGCTTGTAGGAGGTCGCGTTGACCTCCTGCAGGAAGCGGATCGCTTCGAGGTTCTCGCGACCGCCGAACTGATTGGGCGCCCACTCGCCGTCGTTGCGCGAGTAGTCGAGGTAGAGCATGGATGCCACGGCATCCACGCGGAGTCCGTCGACGTGGAACTCCTCGAACCAGTACAGCGCGTTCGCGACGAGGAAGTTGCGCACCTCGTTGCGGCCGTAGTCGAAGATGAGCGTGCCCCAGTCCTTGTGCTCGCCGCGACGCGGGTCGGGGTGCTCGTACAGCGCCTCGCCGTCGAAGCGGGCGAGGGCGAAGTCGTCTTTGGGGAAGTGGCCGGGGACCCAGTCCATGATGACGCCGATGTTCGCCTGGTGCAGGCGGTCGATCAGGTAGCGCAGGTCGTCGGGGTCGCCGAAACGGCTCGTGGGGGCGTAGTAGCCGGACACCTGGTAGCCCCACGAGCCGCCGAACGGGTGCTCGGAGAGCGGGAGGAACTCGACGTGCGTGAAGCCCTGGGCGCCCACGTAGTCGATGATCTGGTCGGCGGCATCCCGATACGACAATCCCTGCTTCCACGAGCCGAGGTGCAGTTCGTAGATCGACATGGGTCGATCGATCGGTGCGGTGGAGGAGCGGTGCTCGATCCAGGCGTCGTCGGACCAGGTGTAGTCGGATTCCGTGACCACGGACGCGGTCGCCGGCGGAACCTCGGCGAGTCGGGCCATCGGGTCGGCCTTCTCGATCCACTGGCCGCCGCGGGTGAGGATCTCGAACTTGTAGCGGGTGCCCGCTCCGATGCCGGGAACGAAGAGCTCCCACACACCACTGCCGCCCATCGAGCGCATGGCGTTGCCGGCGCCGTCCCATCCGTTGAAGTCGCCGATGACGCGCAGGGCGCGCGCATCGGGGGCCCACACCGTGAAGGCCACGCCGCGCGAGCCGTCGAGTTCGCGCACGTGCGCGCCGAGCACACGCCAGAGCTCTTCGTGGCGCCCCTCCGAGACGAGGTGGAGGTCGAGCTCGCCGATCGAGGGCGCGTGACGGTAGCCGTCGTCGGCCACGTGCTCGGCACCGTCGTAGGTCGCCCGCACGGTGTACGCGCCGGGATAGGCGTCGACACGCGCCTCCCAGATGCCGCCGCGGACGTGCTCGAGGGTGGCGGTGCCGCCGTCGGCGAACTCCGCGACGACGTCGCGCGCGAGCGGCCGCCGGGAGCGGATCACCCAGCCCTCGCCGGTCTCATGCACACCCAGCACGCTGTGGGGGTCGTGATGCGCGCCGTGGGCGACGGCGTCGAGGATCTCGGGGGGAAGCATGGTCATCGGTTCTCCTTGACGTGGAGGATGTGCACGGGCTCGTTGAAGGCGTCGAGACGCACGAAGTTGTGGTCGGCCCAGGTCCAGACCTGGCCGGTCACGAGGTCTTCGACGTCGTACGACGCGCCGGGCTCGATGCCGAAGACGCTCGTGTCGAGGTGGACGGTGGTCTCGCGGGCGGAGTGCGGGTCGACGTTGGCCACGACGATGATCGTGTCGGAGGCCCCGGTCGGCGACAGCTCCGCGGACAGGTGCTTGGAGTAGACGAGGATGGCGTCGTCGTCGCTCCAGTGCACGTCGAGGTTACGCAGCTGACGCAGCGCCGGGTGTTCGCGTCGCGCCGCGTTCAGCATGCGCAGGTAGGGCGCGAGGGAGTGTCCCGAGGCCTCCGCACCCGCCCAGTCGCGGAACTTGTACTCGTATTTCTCGTTGTCGATGTTCTCTTCGGAGCCCGGACGCGCGACGTTCTCGATCAGTTCGTAGCCCGCGTACACGCCGTAGGTCGGAGCGGCCGTCGCGGCGATGGCGGCGCGGATCTTGTAAGCGGGGCGCCCACCGTACTGCAGATACTCGGTGAGGATGTCGGGGGTGTTGACGAAGAGGTTCGGCCGCAGGAAATCGTCGGTCTCGTGCGCGAGCGCGCCCAGGAACTCCTCGAGCTCCTCCTTGGTGTTGCGCCAGGTGAAGTAGGTGTAGCTCTGCTGGAACCCCGCCATGGCCAGGCCCTGAAGGGGAGCAGGCCGCGTGAAGGCCTCGGCCAGGAACACCGCGTCGGGCTCGTCGGCGCTGACGGTGGCGATGAGCCACTCCCAGAACTGCAGGGGCTTGGTGTGGGGGTTGTCGACGCGGAAGATCGTCACGCCCTGCGCGATCCAGTGGCGCACGACCCGCAGCACCTCGGCCCGGATGCCGTCGGGGTCGTTGTCGAAGTTGACCGGGTAGATGTCCTGGTACTTCTTGGGCGGGTTCTCGGCGAACGCGATCGAGCCGTCGGGCAGCGTCGTGAACCACTCCGGGTGCTCGGCGACCCACGGGTGGTCGGGCGACGCCTGCAGGGCGAGGTCGAGCGCGACCTCGATGCCGTTCTCGCGCGCGGCGGCGACGAACGCGCGGAAGTCGTCGAGCGTGCCGAGGTCGGGGTGCACGGTGTCGTGGCCGCCCGCCGCGCCGCCGATCGCCCACGGCGAGCCGGGGTCGCCCGGCTGGGTGACGAGGGTGTTGTTCGGCCCCTTGCGGTTGGTCTCGCCGATCGGGTGGATGGGCGGCAGGTAGAGCACGTCGAAGCCCATGCCGGCGACGCCGGGCAGACGGTCGATCGCGGTGCGGAAGGTGCCGCTGACGACCGAACCGTCGTCGGCGCGCGTGGCGCCCTCGGACCGCGGGAAGAACTCGTACCAGGCGCCCACCCCGGCGCGCTCGCGCTCGACGAGCAGCTCGGCATCGCGGCCCACCGAGACCAGGCCCATCAGGGGGCGGTCGGCGAACATCGCGGCGATCGCGGGGTCGCGCACGATCGAGAGGGCGACGTCGTCGTGCACGTCGGGGTCGCGCAGCGACCGCGCGGCCGCGTAGAGGGCGTCTTTGTCGGCGCCGGGACGCTTCTTCTCGCCGCGCGCGCGATCGAACAGCTGCGCACCCATCTCGCGCATCAGCGCGGTGTCGACGCCGGCCGCGATCTTGAGGTCGGCGGCGTGCTCCCACGTGGCGAAGTCGTCGGCGAACGCCTCGAAGCGGAACCGCCAGACACCCTGTTCGAGCGGAGCGACGAGCGTGGACCACCGGTCGAAGCCGTCGTTGAGGGGGCTCAAGCGGTGCAGCGACTCGTCACCCGACGGTGAGAACAGCCGGACGTTGACGCCGATGCGGTCGTGCCCCTCGCGGAAGGCCGTCACCGTGAACGGCACGGCCTCGCCCACGTAGGCCGACGGACGGAACGCCCCGCCGGGCACGCTGGGATGCGGCAGAGCCATGGGGATGCGCGGTGTGACCACGCGTCGCGACGTCGGCGTCGGTTTGACCGGACGCACGGGAATCGAGGCGGCGCTGCGCCAGGGCAGCTCGGGCGAGAATGTCGTCGTGGTGGCCACGGTCCGAACCTACCGTGGGCCACCGACCTTGCCGCATCGTTTCGTGCGGCCTTGACAGCGGGCGCCGATCAGTCGACGCGGAACAGCCGCATCGACGCCCCCGGGAGGGCGACGACGTCGCCGGGGGCGAACGTGGCGCGGGTGTCGGACGGGGTCTCGTCGGCGCTCGACCAGAGGTCGACGAAGACGGCGTCGTCGAGGTCGGGGAGCACGATGTCGGTGGGGGCCTCGGTGCCGTGGATGACCAGCAGCACCCGGTTGGGCTCCTCGTGCTCGGGTGTCGAGGTGGCGAGGTACTGCAGGGTGCGGTGCGCGGGGTCGTTCCACCGGTCGCTCGACATGGTGCGACCGTTCTCGTCGAACCATTCCATGACCGACGCCGAGGGGATGCGCTCACCGAGCCGCGCGAAGCGCTTCGGTCGCAGGGCCGGGTTCTCGCGCCGCACCTGCAGCAGACGCCGGGTGTGGGCGAAGAGGTCGCGCTGCCAGGGCGCCATGTCCCATGACAACCAGGTCAGGGCGGAGTCGTGGCAGTAAGCGTTGTTGTTGCCGCGCTGCGTGCGGCCCATCTCGTCGCCGGCCGTGATCATCGGTACACCCGCCGACAGCAAAAGGGTTCCCATGAGGTTGCGCATCGCCGTGCGCCGCGTCGCGAGCACCCGCTCGTCGTCGGTCGGCCCCTCGGCTCCGTGGTTGAAGGAGCGGTTCGTGTCGGCGCCGTCGCGGTTCTGCTCGCCGTTGCCGAGGTTGTGCTTGACGTCGTACGAGACGAGGTCGCGCAGGGTGAAACCGTCGTGGGCGGTGACGAAGTTGACGCTCGCGAGGGGCCCGCGCTCCTCGCTGAAGGTGTTCGACGAGCCGGCCAGTCGCGTGGCGAAGCCGCCGATGCCCACGGGCGCGGTGTCGGCGCGGCGCGCGTAGTCGATGTCGCTGAGCCAGAAGTTGCGCACCCGGTCGCGGTACCGGTCGTTCCACTCCAGCCACCCGTCGCCGAAGTTGCCCGTCTGCCAGCCGCCCATGCCGACGTCCCACGGCTCGGCGATGAGCTTCGTGCCCGACAGTGCGGCATCCTCACGAATGGCGGTGAGCAACGGGTGATCGGGGGTGAAGGAGTGCCGCTCGTCGCGCCCGAGGGTGACGGCCAGGTCGAAGCGGAAACCGTCGATCTGCACCTCGTTGGCCCAGTACCGCAGGGAGTCGAGCACGAGGCGCGACGCGGCATCCGTCGAGGTGTTCACCGCGTTGCCGCACCCGGTCTCGTCGATGTAGGCGCCCTCGGCGGTCTGCCGGTAGTACGCGCGATTGTCGATGCCGCGCAGGCTCGTGCGGGGTCCGCCGATGCCCTCCTCGGCGGTGTGGTTGTACACGACGTCGAGGATGACCTCGAGCCCGGCCTCGTGCAGGAGCTTGACCATGCCCTTGAATTCGCGCAGCACCGCCTCGGGCCCGTCGGCGCGGTTCGCGGCGGTCGCGTAGGGCGCGTGCGGGGTGAAGAAGTTGAGCGAGTTGTAGCCCCAGTAGTTCGTCAGTCCGAGCTGGAGCAGTCGCGGCTCGGTCGCGAAGGCGTGCACCGGGAGCAGCTCGACGCTGGTCACGCCGAGGGTGAGCAGGTGCTCGATCATCGCGGGGTGCGCCAGGCCCGCGTAGGTGCCGTGCAGGGCCGGCGGGATGAACGGATGCCGCTTGGTGAGGCCCTTCACGTGCCCCTCGTAGATCACGGTGCGATCCATCGGCACCCGCGGCTTGGCGGAGGCGCCCCAGTCGAACGAGCCCTCGACGACGACCGACCGCCAATCGCCGAAGCTGCCCGAGACGAGGCCGCGCGAGTAGGGCTCGATGAGCAGCGACTGCGGGTTGAAGGTGTGGCCCGCGCCGTGGGGTCCGCCCACTCGGATGGCGTAACGCGCTCCCGGCCGAAGCAACGGGGTGGTCGCCTCGAAGACGCCGTCGCCGACCGGGGTGAGCGGCAGCGTCTCGGTCGCCCAGTCGAGATCGACGTCGTCGAAGATCAGCAGCTGCATCGCATCGGCAGACCCGGACCAGACGCGCAGCGTCCCGCCGTCGGGGCCGAGACGCACGCCGAGGTCGTCGAGAGCGGGGCTCAGCAGAGCGGGGCGGGGTGCGAGGGCGGGCTCGGGTCGGACCATGCGTCTTAGGGTAGTGAAGGCCGCGGACGGCGCGAGAGGGGGCGTAGGGTGCAGGTCTACCTCGATCACGCAGCGACGACGCCGTTGCGCGCAGAGGCCCGTGACGCGTGGCTCGCCGCGCACGAGGTGCTCGGCAATCCGTCATCTATCCATGGCGCGGGCCAAGCGGCGCGTCGGCTCCTCGAAGACGCGCGCGATCAGCTCGCGCTCGTGCTCGGGTGCCAGCCGATCGAGATCGTCTTCACCTCGGGCGGCACCGAGGCGGCCAATCTCGCGCTCAAGGGCCTGTGGTGGTCGCGTCCCGAGGGCGCGGATGCCGTGGTGCTCCCCGACGGCGAGCATCACGCGACGCTGGACGTCGTGGGGTGGCTGGCAGCGGCCGAGCACGCGGCGGTGCGGGCCGTGCGGCTCGACACGCAGGGCCGCATCGATTCCGACGCCTTCTCCACCGCCCTGCCCGGCGCCGCCGTCGCCACGGCCCTCGTCGCCAACAACGAGGTGGGAACGCTGCAGGATGCCGCGGGCCTGGCCTCGGCGGCATCCGAGGCGGGCGTCCCTCTGCATCTCGACGCCGTCTCGGCGCTCGGGCACGTCGCGGTCGACTTCTCCGGCTGGCGTGGAGCAGGCAGCGCGCCCGGGGGACTGGCGGCGATGTCGGTGTCGGCGCACAAGGTGGGCGGCCCGGTCGGAGTGGGCGCCGCGGTCGTGTCGCGGCACGCGCGTCTGACGCCGCTCGTGCACGGCGGCGGCCAGCAGCGGAGCCTTCGCGCGGGCACGCAGGACGTCGCGGGAGCCGCCGCCTTCGCCGCGGCGGCGCGGGCCGCGGAGGCGGAGCGTGTCGCCGAGACCGCGCGACTGAGCGCCCTGCGCGATCGGCTCATCGACGGCATCCGTTCGTCCATCCCCGCGGCTCGACTGCTGGGGGATCCCGTGGAGCGTCTGCCCGGCAACGCGCACGTGCTGTTCCCGGATGCCGCAGGCGAGACGCTGCTGTTCCTGCTCGACATGGCGGGGATCGCGGTCTCGACCGGGTCGGCCTGCCAGGCCGGCGTCGCCGAGCCCTCGCACGTCGTCCTCGCGCTCGGCCTCGACGACCGCGCAGCGCGCTCCGTGCTGCGTTTCACCCTCGGCTACACCTCGACGCCGTCCGACATCGACGCCGTGCTCGCCCGCCTTCCCGACGCCTACGCCCGGGCCGTGGCATCCGGGGCCCGTTCAGGCCGCGCTTCGTAGACTGGACGCATGCGAGTTCTGGCGGCGATGAGCGGTGGCGTCGACTCCGCGGTGGCGGCGGCCCGCGCGGTCGAAGCGGGGCACGACGTGGTCGGCGTGCACCTCGCCCTCTCGCGCGCCGGGGGGACGCTTCGCGCCGGCAGCCGCGGATGCTGCACGATCGAAGACGCGATGGACGCGCGCCGCGCCGCGGACAAGCTCGGGATGCCGTTCTACGTGTGGGACTTCTCGGAGCGTTTCCGCGACGACGTGATCGACGACTTCGTCGCCGAGTACCGTGCCGGTCGCACCCCGAACCCCTGCATGCGCTGCAACGAGAAGATCAAGTTCGCCGCTCTTCTGGAGCGCGCGATCGAGCTCGGCTTCGACGCCGTGTGCACCGGCCACTACGCCACGCTGGTCGACACGCCCGCCGGGCGGGAGCTGCACCGGGCGTCCGACAACGCCAAAGACCAGTCGTACGTGCTCGGCGTGCTGACGGCGGAGCAGCTCGCGCACACCTACTTCCCTCTCGGTTCCACTCCGTCGAAGGCTCTCGTGCGTGCCGAGGCGGAGCAACGGGGGCTGTCCGTGGCGCAGAAGCCCGACAGCCACGACATCTGCTTCATCCCCGACGGCGACACGCGCGGGTGGCTCGCCGACAAGGTGGGTGCCGAGCGCGGTGACATCCTCGACCGCACGGGTGCCGTCATCGGGTCGCACGAGGGTGCGCACGCCTTCACGGTCGGGCAGCGCCGTGGCCTGCAGCTGGGCGTCCCCGCTGCCGACGGCAAGCCGCGTTTCGTGCTCGAGGTACGGCCGGTGAACAACACCGTCGTGGTGGGTCCGAAAGAGGCGCTCGCGTGCGCCGAGATCGCGGGGGAGCGCTTCACCTGGGCGGGCCGTGCACCCTCGGCGGTAGAGTTCGCGTGCGACGTGCAGATCCGCGCGCACGCCGATCCGGTGCCGGCGATCGCGTCGCTGGTCGACGGCGTGCTCACCGTGCGGCCCGACGCCCCGTTCGACGGCGTGGCCCCCGGGCAGACGGCCGTGCTCTACGACGGCACGCGCGTAGTCGGGCAGTTCACGATCGACCGCACGGTGTCGGCGGTGCCGGTCGAAGCCTGATCCCTGCGCGTCCGGGGCGTGCCTGTGGGGCGGATCCTGCTCGCTCGCCGCGCCCTCCGACACGGTCGCAAGGCCCTCGGGCGATGTCGTACCCCGTCCCTAAGCTGAGACGGTGACTTCCCCCGACCAGCTCCCCGACCTCACCCTCGACGACGCGCGCGTCGAAGCGGCCGAGCTCACGCAGCGCATCGTCGATGCCCGCGAGGCGTACTACGGGCGCGATGCCGAACTCGTCGACGACGCGACCTACGACGGGTGGATGCACCGTCTCGAAGCCCTCGAGCGGCTGTATCCGGAGCTGCAGGGGCAAGACAGCCCGACGCTGTCGGTCGGTGCGGCCGAGGCCACCGACCTCGCCACGATCGAGCACGCCGAGCGCATGCTCAGCCTCGACAACGTGTTCTCGCCCGACGAGCTGCGCGACTGGGCCGTGAAGACCGAGGCCGCGGCCGGACGTGAGGTGCACTGGCTCAGCGAGCTCAAGATCGACGGACTCGCCATCAGCCTGCGCTACGAGAACGGCGTACTGACGTCGGCTGCCACCCGCGGTGACGGTCGGGTCGGCGAGATCGTCACCGACAACGCCCTCCGCGTCGCGGGAGTCCCCCGCCACCTGTCGGGGGAGGGGCACCCGGCGATGGTCGAGGTGCGGGGAGAGGTCTTCATCCCGGTCGCGAAGTTCGAGAACCTCAACCGTCTCCAGGGCGAGTATCGCGACCGCGCGGTGGCCGAGGCGCGCGAGCGCGCCGCCGGACGACGGGGCGGACGCGCCTTCGACGAAGAGAAGGCCGAGATCGCCGCCGCGCGACGCTTTCCGGCGTTCGCCAACCCGCGCAACGCCGCGAGCGGGGGGCTGCGCCAGCAGATCGAGAAGAAGTCCGGCCTCGAGCTCGAGGCCGGACTCGCCCGCATCGACTCGCTCGCCCTCTACGTGCACGGCATCGGCGCCTGGCCCGACCCGCCGGTGGCGGCGCAGAGCGAGGTCTACGAGCTGCTGGCGTCGTGGGGCCTGCCGACCTCGCCCTACAGCCGTGTCGAATCGACCATCGACGGGGTGCTGTCGTTCGTCGCGCACCACGGGGAACACCGTCACGACGTGGAGCACGAGATCGACGGCGTCGTCGTCAAGGTCGACGAGCTCGCGCTCCACGACGAACTGGGCACCACCAGTCGCGCGCCGCGCTGGGCGATCGCCTACAAGTACCCGCCCGAGCAGGTGAACACGAAGCTGCTCGACATCGTCGTGTCGGTCGGGCGAACCGGCCGGGCGACCCCGTTCGCGGTGATGGAGCCGGCGAAGGTCGCGGGCAGCGTCGTGCGGCAAGCCACCCTGCACAATCAAGACGTCGTGAAGGTCAAGGGCGTCCTGATCGGCGACACCGTCGTGCTGCGCAAGGCGGGCGACGTCATCCCCGAAGTCCTCGGGCCCGTGGTCGAACTGCGCGACGGGAGCGAGCGCGCCTTCGTCATGCCCGCGGACTGCCCCGAGTGCGGCACGCCGCTGCGGCCGGCCAAAGAGGGCGACATCGACCTGCGGTGCCCGAACGCGAGGTCGTGCCCGGCGCAGGTGCGCGGACGCGTCGAGCACATCGGCTCCCGGGGGGCGCTCGACATCGAGGCCCTCGGCGAGGTGACCGCGGCGGCTCTCACGCAGCCCGAGGTGCCCGAGCGCCCGCCGCTCGACACCGAGGCCGGCCTGTTCGACCTCACGATCGAGCAGCTGGTGCCGATCGAAGTCGTCGTCCGCGACTCCGAGACCGGCGAACGCAAGGTCAATCCCGACACGGGGGAGCTCGTGCGACGGGCGCCGTTCCAGAAGCTCGGTCCCGCGTCGTACCCGCCGGGCTCCGAAGACCTCGACCCGGCCGAGCGGCGGCGCCGTGGCATCCGCAAGGACTTCCGCGAGGTGCGGCCGTCGGAACAGGCGACGAAGCTCGTGGCCGAGCTCGAGAAGGCGAAGTCGAAAGACCTGTGGCGCCTGCTCGTCTCGCTCAACATCCGTCACGTCGGTCCGGTCGCCGCCCGGGCGCTCGCGCAGTGGTTCGGCTCGCTCGATGCCATCCGCGCCGCGTCGCGCGACGAGCTCGCGGCCGTCGAGGGCGTCGGTGGAATCATCGCCGACGCCGTGATCGACTGGTTCGAGGTCGATTGGCATCGGGAGATCGTCGAGCGCTGGCAGGCTGCGGGCGTGCGTTTCGCCATCCCGGGCCACCCCGGGCCGGGGGCTGCGGCCGCGGCCGGCGGCGTGCTCGCCGGTCTCACGGTGGTCGCGACGGGCTCGCTCGAGGGGTACACCCGGGAGGGCGCGCAAGAGGCGATCATCGCCGCCGGCGGAAAGGCGGCGTCGAGCGTGTCGAAGAAGACCGATTTCGTCGCGGCGGGGCCGGGCGCCGGCTCCAAGCTCGCGAAGGCCGAAGATCTGGGTCTGCGCATTCTGGATGCCGCGCAGTTCCGCATCCTCGTCGAGCAGGGTCCCGCGGCGCTCGACACTGAGGACGCAGGCGATGCGCAGAGTGTCGACGACGCCGACAGCGTCGACGGTGTCTCACCTACGGAAGAAGCCGACTGAGTCGCACATCGCCGCGGTGCGGGCCACCCGCACAGACAAGAGGGGCAGCGGCCTCAGCCCCCGCCCCTCTTGCCGTCAGCCCTGGCAGACCGTGCCGGCCTCGGTGAAACTCTGCTGCAGCGCCGTCACCTGCGTGCCGAGTTCGCCGAGCTTGCCGGGGTCGGCCGTGACGCTGGCGAGGAAGGCCGCATACTCGTCGAGTTGCGCGCTCGCCTTCTGCGCTGCCGGGGCGACATCGGCGTTGGTGATCTGCGCGAAGTCGCCCTGCACCTTCTCGCTGAGCTCCTGGAACCGCGTGAGGTTGCCCTGCGGATCCGACGAGTCCATCGACTGGCTGGTCGAGACGACGTCGTTGAACGAGGCGATGATGATCTGGCACGCGTCGGCCTTCGACTGTCCCGTCGCGTCGGTGCCGGACTCGGGCGCCGACGAGGCCGATGCCGAGGCGACCGGCGTCGGAGCGACGGACTCGGCGGGTGCCGCGTCGGTCGTGGTCGAGGCGCCCCCGGAACATCCGGTGAGCAGCAGCAGGGCAGAAGCGGCGACGAGCGCGAACGGCGAACGAGAAGTGGTCAAGAGATCCCCCAGAGGTCTTGGTCGAGCCGGAACTTCCACCGTAGCGAGTGGCGGGAGTCCGTCAGGGTCTCCCGGTCGACCGTCGCGTCATGACGACAGCAGCCGATCGCGCACCTGCCTGCGAAGCACCTTGCCGATGAGCGAACGCGGCAGATCTTCGACCACCTCGAGGCGCTTGGGCACCTTGTACGGCGTCAGGATGCCGCGAGCGAAGGCACGGACGGCCTCGGCGTCGAACGACTCCGGGTCGACCGGCACGACGGCGGCCACGACCTGCTCGCCCGAGTGCTCGTCGGGCAGGCCGACCACGGCGACGTCGGCGACCGAGGGGTGCTGCCGCAGGACGCTCTCGACCTCCGTCGGGGCGACATTGAAGCCCCCCGTGATGATGAGCTCTTTGATGCGGTCGACGATGCGGACGAACCCGGCCTCGTCGATCGTGACGATGTCACCCGTGCGGAACCAGTCGTCGACGAACACGGCCGCCGTCTCTTCGGGCTTGCCGTAGTAGCCCCGGAACACCTGCGGTCCGCGCACGAGAAGCTCGCCGCGTTCGACGTCGGTGTGCGGATCGTCGGGGTCGACCACGCGGCACTCCGTGCCGGGGAGGGGGAGACCCACCGTGCCCGCGACACGATTGTCGGCGACGGGATTCGCCATGAGCACGGGGGAGCACTCGCTCAGCCCGTAGCCCTCGACGAGGTACCCGCCGGTGGCTTCCTCGAACGGTACGACGAGGTCGTGCGGCAGGGCCATCGCGCCGGAGATGGCGATATCGGTGCCCGCGAGCGAGACGCCCCGCTCCTGGGCGGCTTTGAGAAGGCGGTCGGCGATCGGCGGCACGAGCGGGAGGAAGGTCGCGGGGTGCTTCTTGGTCACGGCCAGCACGAGGTCGGGATCGAACCTCGGGAAGAGCACCAGGCGCGCCCCCATCGACATCGCGAAGGTCAGGCACAGTGTGAGGCCGTACGCGTGGAACATCGGGAGCACGGCGTAGACCACGCAGCCCTCGCCGCGGACGATCTGCGGAACCCACGCCCGCGCCTGCGCCGCGTTGGCGAGCAGGTTGGCGTGCGTCAGCACGGCGCCCTTGGGTGTGCCGGTCGTGCCGCTGGTGTACTGGATGATCGCGAGGTCGTCCGCAGCTGGTCGCGGATGAGACGCGGGCAGCGGTGCGTGGCCGACGACGTCGTTCCAGTCGATCGCGCCCTTCGTCTTGGCGTGCAGGGCGGCACGCGACTCCCGCGCCTTCGCCACGGGCAGACGCAGCGCGAGGCGCGTCGTCCACGGCATCGCGCGCGTCACGTCGACGGACACGAGGGTGTCCACGCGCAGGTCGGCCGGGAACTCCTGCACCGTCGCGACGACCTTGCTCCAGACGATCGCGTGCTTCGCGCCGTGGTCCTCGAACTGTTTGCGCAGCTCCCGCGGGGTGTACAGCGGGTTGTGCTCGACGACGATCGCGCCCAGCCGCAGCACCGCGTAGAACGCGACGATGTGTTGTGGACAGTTCGGCAGGACGATCGCGACGGGGTCCCCGGCCCGCACGCCGCGTGCCTGCAGCGCGCCAGCGGCGCGTGCGATCTGATCGGACAGCTCGGCGTACGATGTCTCGCGCCCGAAGAACTGCAGGGCGGGGGCGTCGGGATAGTCACGCACCGAGGCGTCGACGATGTCGATGAGCGAACCGCTCTGGGGCTCCAGATCGGCGGGGACCCCCGCGGCGTAGCTCGAGGTCCAGGGTCGAGGCGGGTCGAAGCTCGTCACTCCGTCAGCCTATTGCGTGCGGTTCCGACACCGCCGGGCTTGTCCACACCCCTTGCGCGTGGCGTCACTCCGCCCGTCCGAAGCGGCGACGGCTCGCGAACTAGAATCGACGGGTGTCTGAAATCACTCCTGATCTCGTGCGCCATCTCGGTGTGCTCGCCCGGATCCAGTTGAGCGACGAGGAGGTCCAGAGCCTCACCGGCCAACTGGATGCCATCGTCGACAACATCGCGAAGGTGTCCGAGGTGGCAACCCCCGACGTTGTCGCGACGAGCCACCCGATCCCGCTCGAGAACGTCTTCCGTCCCGACGTCGTGCAGCAGCAGCTGACGCGCGAGCAGGTGCTGCAGAACGCTCCCGACCAGGCCGACGGCCGGTTCCGGGTCACCGCGATCCTGGGGGAGGAACAGTGAGCGACCTCACGCGTCTGACCGCGGCCGAGCTGGCCGCGAAGCTGTCGGCATCCGAGATCTCCAGCGTCGAGGCGACGCGAGCGCACCTCGACCGCATCGCCGCCGTCGACGGCGACGTGCATGCGTTCCTGCACGTGAGCGACCACGCGCTCGACGTCGCGGCCGACATCGACCGCCGCCGCGCGGCCGGCGAGCAGCTGCACGAGCTCGCGGGCGTCCCGCTCGCCGTCAAGGACGTCCTCGTCACGACGGACATGCCCTCCACCAGCGGGTCGAAGGTCCTCGAGGGCTACATGTCGCCGTACGACGCCACGGTCGTCGCGCGCTCGCGCGCCGCGGGCCTGGTGCCGCTGGGCAAGACGAACATGGACGAATTCGCCATGGGCTCCTCGACCGAGTTCTCGGCGTACGGGCCGACCCGCAACCCGTGGGACCTCGATCGCATCCCGGGCGGCTCGGGCGGTGGATCCGCCGCGGCCGTCGCCGCGTTCGAGGCGCCGCTCGCGCTCGGCTCCGACACCGGCGGCTCGATCCGCCAACCTGCCCACGTCACCGGCACGGTGGGCGTCAAGCCCACCTATGGCGGGGTGAGCCGCTACGGCGCGATCGCGCTGGCATCCAGCCTCGACCAGGTCGGCCCGGTGACCCGAACCGTCCTCGACGCGGGCCTGCTCCATGACGTCATCGGCGGACACGACGCCAACGACTCGACCTCGCTCTCCGACGCGTGGCCCTCGTTCGCCGCCGCAGCCCGCGAGGGTGCGAGCGGGCAGGTGCTCAAGGGCCTCAAGGTCGGTGTCGTGCGCGAGCTCGACGGCTCGGGCTTCCAGGCCGGTGTGGCGTCGTCGTTCCGCGCGGCGCTGTCCGCGATGGAGGCGCAGGGCGCCGAGATCGTCGAGATCAGCGCTCCGCACTTCGAGTACGGCGTCGCCGCGTACTACCTGATCCTCCCCGCCGAGGCGTCGAGCAACCTCGCGAAGTTCGACTCGGTGCGCTTCGGCCTGCGGGTGAACCCGCAGGGCGCCGCCACCGTCGAGAACGTCATGGCCGCGACCCGCGACGCGGGCTTCGGCCCCGAGGTGAAGCGGCGCATCATCCTCGGCACCTACGCCCTGTCGGCGGGCTACTACGACGCCTACTACGGCAGCGCGCAGAAGGTGCGCACCCTCATCCAGCAGGACTTCGACGCCGCCTTCGCGCAGGTCGACGTCATCGCGACGCCCTCGGCCCCGACCACGGCGTTCCGCCTGGGCGAGAAGATCGACGACCCGCTGCAGATGTACCTCAACGACATCACCACGATCCCCGCAAATCTCGCGGGCGTCCCGGGCATCTCGATTCCGAGCGGCCTGGCCGACGAAGACGGCCTGCCCGTCGGCATCCAGTTCCTGGCGCCCGCCCGCGAAGACGCGCGCCTGTACCGCGTCGGTGCCGCACTGGAAGCGCTGCTCGTCGACCAGTGGGGCGGACCGCTGCTCGACAAGGCCCCCTCTCTGACCCTTCGACAGGCTCAGGGACCGAAAGCAGGAATGATCTGATGGCGAAAGATGCCCTGATGGACTTCGACGAGGCGCTCGAGATGTTCGAGCCCGTCCTCGGCTTCGAGGTGCACGTCGAACTCAACACCGCGACGAAGATGTTCTCGTCGGCGCCGAACCCGGCCAACGAGGCGAACCACGGCGCCGAGCCCAACACGCTCGTCGCCCCCGTCGACATGGGGCTTCCCGGGGCGCTTCCCGTGGTGAACCAGGAGGCCATCCGCTCCTCCATCAGCCTGGGCCTCGCCCTCGGCTGCTCGATCGCGCCGTCGAGCCGCTTCGCGCGGAAGAACTACTTCTACCCCGACCTGGGCAAGAACTATCAGATCTCGCAGTACGACGAGCCGATCGCCTTCGAGGGCTCGGTCGAGGTCGAGCTCGCCGACGGCACGATCGTCACCGTGCCGATCGAGCGCGCGCACATGGAAGAGGATGCCGGCAAGCTCACCCACATGGGCGGCTCGACCGGTCGCATCCAGGGTGCCGAGTACTCGCTCGTCGACTACAACCGCGCCGGCGTGCCGCTCGTGGAGATCGTCACCAAGCCGATCTTCGGCGCGGAGCACGCGGCCCCCGACCTGGCGAAGGCCTACGTCGCGACGATCCGTGACATCGTGCGCGGCCTCGGCATCTCGGAGGCGAAGCTCGAGCGCGGAAACCTCCGCTGCGACGCTAACGTCTCGCTCCGGCCCCGCGGTCAGGAGAAGCTGGGCACCCGCACCGAGACGAAGAACGTCAACTCGATGCGCTCGGTCGAGCGCGCGGTGCGGTACGAGATCCAGCGGCAGGCCGCGATCCTCGCCAAGGGCGGCACCATCACGCAGGAGACGCGGCACTGGCACGAAGACACCGGGCGCACCTCTCCCGGGCGCCCCAAGTCGGACGCCGACGACTACCGGTACTTCCCCGAGCCCGACCTGCTGCCGGTGGTCCCCGCGGCCGAGCTGATCGAGGAGCTGCGCGCGGCTCTGCCCGAGCCGCCCGCCGCCCGCCGCCGGCGTCTCAAAGCCGAGTGGGGCTTCACCGACCTCGAGTTCCAAGACGTGGCCAACGGCGGTCTGCTCGACGCGGTCGCCGAGACGGTCGCCGCGGGCGCCGCTCCCGCCGCCGCCCGCAAGTGGTGGACGGGTGAGATCACCCGTGTCGCGAACGCGCAGGAACGGGATGCCGCCGACCTCGTGTCGGCCGCCCACGTCGCCGCCCTGCAGCAGCTCGTGGACGCGGGCACCCTCACCGACAAGCTCGCCCGTCAGGTGCTCGAGGGCGTCATCGCCGGGGAGGGCACCCCGCAGCAGGTCGTCGACGCCCGCGGTCTCGCCGTGGTCTCCGACGACGGCGCGCTCATCGCCGCGATCGATGAGGCCCTCGCGGCCCAGCCCGACGTGCTCGCGAAAATCCGCGACGGCAAGGTGCAGGCCGCCGGCGCCGTCATCGGCGCGGTGATGAAGGCGATGAAGGGCCAGGCCGACGCCGCGCGCGTGCGAGAACTCGTGCTGGAGCGCGCCGCCGCGCAGTAAGACACCGGATGCCACGACCCCGCCGTCTCTCTCGGCGTGGGTCGTGGCATCCGTCGTTCCCGCATCGCGCCGTTCCGCGTGTCCCCGCCCCGCTCCGTTTCGCCTGCCCCTCGCCCCGCTCCGTTTCGCCTGCCTCTCGCCCCGCTGACTTGCGCCTTATGTGCGCGAGAAACGCGCTTTCGCGTACATATCCCGCGAGTCACCGGGGCCGTGGCCCGTCCCGGGCCGAGGGCGGTGGCCTGTATCGGCCCGAGGGCGGTGGCTGTCCCGGCCCGATGTCGGAGGTCGGGGGGAGAATGGATGCCATGGGACGCGGAGACGGCACGGGGCGCATCGTCTCGCGTCCCGACGCCGATGACACCGGTACGGGCATCCTCCACGTCGACATGGATGCGTTCTTCGCGTCGGTCGCCGTGCTCGACGATCCGTCGTTGGCGGGCAAGCCCCTCATCATCGGCGGGTCCGAGGGGCGCGGGGTCGTTTCCAGTGCCTCGTACGAGGCGCGGCGTTACGGGGTGAAGTCCGCCATGCCGGTGTCGATCGCGCTCCGCCTGTGCCCGACGGCGATCGTCGTGAACCCGCCGTACCACCGCTACACCGAGATGTCGCGGCAGGTCATGGCGATCTTCCACGACGTCACGCCCCTGGTCGAGCCCCTGTCGATCGACGAGGCGTTCCTCGACGTGCGCGGCGCGCGTCGGCTGTGGGGGAGTCCCGGAACGATCGCACGCGATCTGCGGGCGCGGGTGAAGGCCGAGACCGGGCTGACGTGCAGCATCGGTGTCGCCGCGACGAAGCACGTCGCCAAGATGGCGTCGACGATCTCCAAGCCCGACGGGTTGCTCGTCGTGGCCGCGGCCGACACCGAGGCCTTCCTCCGGCCTCGTTCCGTACGCGCGCTGTGGGGCGTCGGGCCGAAGGCGGCCGAAGCGTTGGAGTCCCGTGGCATCCGACTCGTGTCCGACATCCTCGACACGCCCCGGCACGCGATCGACCAGGTGCTGGGAGCGGCGATGGGGGAGCGCATCTGGCACCTGTCGCGGGGAATCGACGCGCGAGAGGTGCACACCGGCCGCGCCGAGAAGAGCGTCGGTCACGAAGAGACGTTCCACGCCGACATCTCCGACACGCGCACCCTGCACGTGGAGTTCCGGCGTCTCGCGGATCGTGTGGGCGCACGGCTGCGCGCGCAGCAGTACGAGGCGTCGACGATCTCGATCAAGGTGCGGTTCTCCGACTTCACCACCTTGAGCCGGTCCCGCACGCTCCCCGAGCCCACCTCGGTCGGGCAGCGGATCGGCGACGCGGCCATCGAGCTGTTCGACACGATCGACCGGCGCCAGGCGGTGCGGCTCGTCGGCGTGCGCGGCGAGAAGCTGAAGCCGGCGACGATGGCCGCGACCCTCTGGGACGACGACGCCGAATGGCGCCGGGTCGAGGGCGCGCTCGACGGTGCGGCGGCCCGATTCGGCCGCGGGGCCGTCACGCGCGGGTCGCTGCTCGGCCCGTCGCGGGGTGGCGGAGCGCTGCCGACGAACCCACGGCCGTCCTACGACCACTGAGGTCCGCGACCTGTGGCACGCGCGGCCACCGGACGCAACACCCTCACCGATCCCGGGGCGCCGCCGCTACGGTGGGGACATGCCCAACATCGCACTCGAACTCGGCAAGCAGTCCACTCAGTTCGGCGTCACCGCCGCCTACGGCGAGCAGCAGGACGTCGACGGCGTGCGCATCGTCCCCGTCGCCCTCGTGTGGGCCGGGTACGGTGGCGGCTCCGACGAGCAGGGCAACGGCGGGGGCGGCGGCGGTGGCTACACGCTGCCGCTCGGTGCCTACATCCGCCGCGGCGACGACCTGCGTTACGACCCGAACCTCGTGTCGCTGCTCGCCGTCGGCATCCCGTTCGTGTGGGTCGCCGGTCGCGCGCTCAGCCGTGTCATCCGCGCCCTCAAAAAGTAACACCGACGCCGTCGACGACGCCCTCACCGCGGCGGTCGCCGCGGTGGCGGCGCGCATCGTCGCGGTCGGGGCTCCGAACCCCGTCGTGGTGCTCGACGGTCGCAGCGGCGCCGGCAAGAGCTCGCTCGCGCGACGCCTCGTGGCGGGATGGCCAGGGCGTGACCGCGTGCAGCTCGTGGCCCTCGACGACGTCTACCCGGGCTGGGACGGACTCGCCGACGGCGCGGCATATGCGTGCGAGATCATCCTGCGTCCTCACGCCCGCGGCTTGATCGGCGTGTGGGAGCGGTGGGACTGGGGCGAGGGTGCGCGCGCCGAGGCGCACGCGATCGACCCGTCGCTGCCCCTGATCGTCGAGGGCGCCGGGCTGTTGACCCCCGAGGTGGCCCGGCTGGCCGACGTCTCGGTGTGGGTGGACGCGCCGACGTCGTCGCGGCGCACCCGCGCCCTCGATCGCGACGGCGACACCTACCGACCGCACTGGGACCGGTGGGCTCGTCAGGAAGACGCGCACATCGACGCGCACGACCCCGCATCGCTCGCGACGCTGATCGTCCGCATCCCCTGATCGTGACGTTCAGGTGCGGTCGAGTGCCGTGATGAGTCCCTCGAGGCGGTAGCCGATCCAGTCGTAGACGCCGAAACGCGGATCATCCGGCTCGTGATCGTCTTCGGTCTGGATGCCGAGTCGCGTGGCGAGCACCAGACGCACCGCCGAGAGGGTCCGCATCCAGGCCTGGGCCTCGCTCTCGCCGAGGGCGACCGCGATCGTGGCGTCGGGGTCGCTCGCCGGATCCAGGTCGGCACCGTCGATCCCGAGCGTGCGCAACACCGTCTCGGCATCCTGACCTCGCCGTTCGAGGAGATCGCCCTCGGTGAGGCGACGGAACTCACGGCTCGCCGACGCGTCGTCGGGGTAGGCGTCAGGCGTGAGACGCGCCACGGCGGGGTCGTCGGTCGACCGCGACGCGGTGAGGAGGTCGCGGAACTGGCCGACGATGCCGGCGAGATGGAGTGCCTCGAGTCCGCTGACCTCGAGCACGACGATGCGTTCGCTCACGAGGGCTCCTTCCTGACGGTCGCCCAGAGACCGTAGTCGTGCATGGCCTGGGTGTGGGCCTCCATGATCTCGCGCGGTCCGCGGGCGACGATCGCGTGTCCGTCGTGGTGCACGGCGAGCATGAGTCGATGGGCGGTGGCGGCGTCGAATCCGAAGTAGCTGCGGAAGACGTGGGTGACGTAGCTCATGAGGTTGACGGGATCGTTCCAGACGACCGTCTGCCACGCTGCCGGGGGCTGCTGCGACAGGTCGTGCTCGAGCGAGGAGTCGAGGTCGGGGGTTGCGAGTCCGCCCATCACGCCCACCCCAGTTCGTGCAACCGGTCGTCGTCGATGCCGTAGAAATGGGCGATCTCGTGCACGAGGGTGGTGTGGATCTCGTCGCGGAGCTCGTCCTCATCGGCGCAGGCGGCGAGATGGGGCTCGCGGTAGACGATGATGCGGTCGGGCAGCTCGCCGACGCCGTACCGGTCGCGCTCGGTCAGCGCCCACCCGTCGTAGAGGCCCAGCAGATCGAGGGAGCCGTCTTCGGGCCGATCCTCGACGACGAACACGACGTTGTCGAGCCCGTCGATCATGTCGTCGGGGAGCTGATCGAGTTCGTCGACGACGAGCCGCTCGAACGCCTCGTGGTCGAGCACGAACGGGCTGTCGGCGTGTTGCACGCGGGCCTCCCGAAGTGTGAGAAACGGATGACGTCGGCGGGACGTGGCATCCATCGTCGATTCTACGGGCCGGGCACCGCCGCGCGCCGGGAACGCGAGAGCCCGGCGGATCGTCTCCGCCGGGCTCTCGTCTAGGTACTGGGGTGGCTAACGGGACTTGAACCCGCGACCCCCGCGACCACAACGCGGTGCTCTACCAACTGAGCTATAGCCACCATGTGTCTGCCGCAGCAGACAACTGAACGATTATGTCACACGTCCAGCGCGAACGACGACACGGCCGCCGTCGAGACGGCCTTTGCCTCGTCGCTCGTGGGCCCGGGTTGCGGCACGAAGACCGCGGCGCGGTAGTAGGCGAGTTCGCGGATGGACTCGCGGATGTCGGCGAGCGCTCGGTGGCCACCGTGCTTCGTCGGCGCCTGGAAGTAGGCGCGCGGGTACCAGCGGCGCGAGAGCTCTTTGATGCTCGAAACGTCGACGTTGCGGTAGTGGAGCCACCGATCGACGCGCGGCATGTACTTCGCGAGGAACATGCGGTCGGTGCCGATGGTGTTGCCGGCGAGGGGGGCTTTCCCCTCGACCGGCGCGAAGCGCTGGATGTACTCGAGGGCCTGGAACTCGGCATCCGCGAGGCTGACGCCGTTCGGGATCTCGTCGAGCAGGCCGGACGAACGGTGCATCTCGGTCACGAACTCGCCCATGTTCGCCAGCGCGGAGTCGTCGGGCTTGATGACGATCTGGAACCCGGGGTCGAGGACGTTCAACTCGAAGTCGGTGATGACGACGGCGATCTCGACGAGTTCGTCGACCGCGAGGTCGAGGCCCGTCATCTCGCAATCGATCCAGACGAGCCGGTCGTTCTCGGAGGCGTTTACCATCCCCACATCCTACTGAGGGGCTCCGACATCGGATCTGGTCCCCCAGACACGATTCGAACGTGTGACCGGCGGATTAGAAGGCCGCTGCTCTATCCACTGAGCTACTGGGGGTCGTTCACAGGATATCGGTCGTCTCCCGCCGTCAGCACCAGCCCCTGGCGCGCCGATGCTCGCAGGCGTATCGTCCCGGCCAACGAGAGCAAAGGAGCACTCATGTCTGACACCGTGACCAAGCGTCTCTGGGTGGCCTACGGACCCAACGGGGTCGTCGGAAAGATCCAGCAGGACGCAGAGGGCTACAGCGTCCACATGGCCGGCAAGGACGAGCGGTTGGGCGTATACCCGTCGATGGAGATCGCCAAGAACGCCGTCCACGCGCATCTCAAGCCCGGTAGCGACCGGCCGGAGTTCCGGGAGCACTGACGCGGCCTTCGGCGCCTGACTCGAGGCGAGCACGGCGGCTCCGTTGGGAGCGCGTGCTTCGACCGTCGTGAAGAGACGGGTACGGCGGCTCCGTCGTGAGCGCCTGCCCCGCCCGTCGTATGCGGGCGGGCATGGCGGCTCCGCCGTTCATGCGCGCACCGTCCGTCGTCCACAGGCGGGCACGGCGGCTCCGCCGTTCGTGCGCGCCCCGCTCGTCGTGCGCCGGCCTCCCCGCCCACCCCGGGAGGTATGCGGGTGGGCGGGGATGCCGTCGGCGCGCCCGGGCCACAGGCGCCGCCTCACACGCGCGCGAGTCGACGTGCGCGCGGTGCGGGTTTTGTGAAAGCGAGCATCGGCATCGCGACGTGGACGAGCGGTCCGATGCCGAGGGCGAAGACGACCGTGCCCACGCCGACCGTCCCGCCGAGAAGCCAGCCGAGCACGAGCACCGACCCTTCGACGAGCAGGCGACACGCCCAGATGGGCCAGCCGAAGCGGCCGTGCAACCCCGTCATCAAGCCGTCGCGAGGCCCCGGACCGAATTTCGCGCCGATGTAAAGACCGGATGCCACGGCGACGAGCACGACGCCCGACACCAGGAGCAGCGCCTGGAGCCAGAGCTGGTCGGGGTGGGGGAGCACGCCGAGGGCGATCTGCATGCTCGTGCCGACCAGCAGGATGTTGGCGATCGTGCCGAGGCCGGGCTTTTGACGAAGCGGAATCCAGAGCAGGAGCACGGCGAGGCCGACGATGTTGGTGATCCACCCGATTCCCACGCCCGTGACGCGCGAGAGACCTTGGGCGAAGACCGTCCAGGGGTCGACGCCGAGACCGGCCGCCACGGTCAGCGCGCAGCCGACGCCGTAGAGCGCGAGTCCGACGACGAGGCGAGTAATCCGGGAGAGCATGAAGGAATCCAATCACCGGATTGGATATTTGCAAGGATGCCAATTCGGCTAACGTGGCCCCATGGATTCGCGCATCTCCGCCCGTGCCCTGGCCTCCGCCCTCGGCGGGTGGCGGGGGAGCGGGCCCGCCTACGAGGCCCTCGCCGACGGCGTGCGACTCCTCTGCCTCGACAACCGTCTCGCGCCCTCGACGGCCCTGCCCGCCGAGCGCGAGCTCGCGGCGGCGCTGGGGTTGAGCCGTACCACCGTGGCCGCGGCCTACCGCAGCCTGCGCGACACCCGCCACATCGAGAGCCTGCGCGGCAGCGGCAGCGTGACGCTGCCACTGCGCCGCAATGACCCCGGCAGTCTGGACGGTGCCGGGGTGTCTATCGACCTGCAGCAGGCGAGTCCGGCCGCGTGGCCGGGATTGCCGGCGGTCGTCGCGGAGGCGATGCAGGACGCACCAGCGCTGGTCGCACGCATCGGCTACGACGTCGTCGGCGACCCGACCCTGCGCTCCGTGATCGCCACGCACTACACCTCGCGCGGTCTGCCCACGTCGCCGGAGCAGATCCTGGTCACGACCGGGGCGCAGAGTGCCATCCACCTCATCGCCTCGGTGTTGTTGAGCCGCGCCGATCGCGTGATGCTCGAAACGCCCACCTACCCGCACGCCGCCGACGCCTTCCGCCGCGTGGGCGCACGCCTGGTCGGCGTGCCTGTCGATGCGGCGGCCGGTTGGGACCTCGAGCGCGCCGCGCAGAGCTTCGCCCGCGCGCTGCCCACCCTCGCGTACCTCATGCCCGACTTCCACAACCCGACCGGTCGCACGATGTCGTCTGAGGAGGCGTCGGCGTTCGTCTCGGCGGCGCAGACGGCGGGGACGCTCCTCGTGCTCGACGAGACCACGGCGCAGCTCGACATCGACCGGGCGTCGGGGCCGGCGCCGTTTCCCGACGATGAGCGCATCATCCGCGTGGCCTCGCTGGGCAAGACGGTGTGGGGCGGTCTGCGGGTCGGGTGGGTGCGCGCGGCTCCCGACATCGTGCGGCGTCTGGCCAGCGGCCGTCCGGTGCACGACCTCGGCACGCCGGAGATCGAACAGGCGATCGCAACGCGTCTCGTGCCGCGGCTCGACGAGATTTCCCGCCAGCGCGGCGACCTGCTGCGCGAGGGACGCGACGCTCTGGTGACGGCGCTGCGTGGCACGCTGCCCGGCTGGCAGGTCCCCGACGTCGATGGCGGGGTGTCGCTCTGGGTGGGTCTGGGCGAACCCCTGAGCACCCCCCTTGTCATGAACGCCCGTGCGCGTGGGTTGGCGCTGTCGGCGGGTTCGCGTTTCGCGGTCGAAGGGGGTCACGATCGGCGCCTGCGCGTTCCGTTCACCGCGCCGCCGGCGACGCTCGAACGAGCCGTCGAGGTGCTGCGCCATGCCTGGGATGACGTGCGAGGGGGACGCACGACTCCCGCGCGTGAGGATTTCGCCACCGTGGTCTGACCCTCGCCCCCGTCGATCGCTCACCGCGCGTAGCGCAGGCATTCGAGGGCATCGTTCGACGACCAGAACTCGCCGAGGCGACGGAACCGACCGGATGCCGCGTGGAACCGCTCGGCGGCGTACCGCCAGTCGCCGTCGGCCGCGATCGCGCGGACGTGGCCGACCACGATGCCCCTCGGGTCGGCGATGCGCCACAGACCGGCGGCGACATGGGTCGCCGCCCCCCACCCGGCCGGGCGCGGGGCCGGAGCGGGGTCGTTCCACAGTGCGGCGCTCATGTCGTCGACGGTAGGACCAACCTCCGACATCGGGATCGACGCGGGTGCCGCCCCGTCCTCCCCACCGCGGGAGCGACCTCGGTTGTCCACCGAACCGCTCATTCGGGCAACGCGCGAGGGGGCTCCGAGGTCATCCTGAACGTGCTCCGGCATCCGTCGGGCACACGGATGCCGGAGCGTACATCACGTCGAGAGGACACATCATGAGCGACCACATCACCCTCGTAGGCAACATCGTCGGGGATCTCGAGCAGCGGGCGACGCGCGGCGGCGGCTCCGTCGCCGCGTTCCGCCTCGCCGTCGGCGAGCGCAAGCTCGACCGGGAGCGCGGCGAATGGGTCGATGCGCACACCAACTACTACTCGATCTCGGTGTTCGGCGAGCTCGGCGCGAATGCGTTGCGGTCCCTGCACAAGGGCGAGCGCGTCGTCTTGAGCGGGCGACTCCGCCTTCGGGAATGGGAGACCGAGACCAAACGCGGGGTGAGCGCCGACGTCGTCGCGGATGCCATCGGACACGACCTGCGCTGGGGCACGACGCGATTCGAACGCACACCGAAGCCGAACGCGCAGGCGGGAACGGCCGGCGTCGGGGGTACCGGGAACGACGGCGCGCCGAGCGAGGCGGCCTGGTCGGTGCCGGGTGCATCTCCGGAGCCGGCGGGTGTCGTCGTCGGAGTCGGTGCCGGTTCGGGCGCAGAAGCCGTCTCACCCGGTGACGAGACACCGTTCTGATCAGCGAGCCGTGGGGCGGCCGATCGGGCGCGAGGCGGGGGTTCCGTAGACTCGGACGCATGTCTCGGTCCCTCGGTCGCCCCCTCGCCGCCCTGACCTTCGCGGCGATGCTCGCCCTCGCCGGGTGCACGGCCGAGCAGCCCGCGCCCGTTCCGACCGACGCCGCGTCATCCGCCTCGACCGACGCCGCGACACCGTCCGCGACGGCGGCGCCCGCGGCACTCGTTCCCGGCGGAAGCGCCTCCGAGAACCTGCCGTTCTTCGCCCAGGTCGTCTCGACGGTGTGGAGCGGCCCCGACCAGGTCGCCGGCCGCGCGTACATCGACGCCCTCACGGCGGCCGGTTTCGACAAGGGGGCCATGCAGGTGACGCCCGACGAGTCGACCATCGGCAACGCGGCGGAGAGCATCGAGTTCTCGGTGCGCATCGGCGACGACTGTCTCGTGGGCCAGGTGGGGCCCTCCATCGGAGACCCCGTCACGGCGGCGCTCCCCGGCCTGTCATCGGGCGGCTGCCTGATCGGGCAGACGCGCTCCATCGACTGGTGACAGCTCGCCGGCGCACGTCAGCCCCCGCGGCATGCCGCCCCTAGACTGGACGGGTTATGGCCGAATACATCTACTCCATGGTCCGTGCCCGCAAGGCTGTGGGCGACAAGCTCATCCTCGACGACGTCACGATGTCGTTCCTCCCCGGTGCGAAGATCGGAATGGTCGGCCCGAACGGCGCCGGAAAATCGACGATCCTCAAGATCATGGCCGGGCTCGACAACCCCTCCAACGGCGAGGCGCGACTCAGCCCGGGCTTCACCGTCGGCATCCTGATGCAGGAGCCCGAGCTCGACGAGACCAAGACCGTCCTCGAGAACATCCAGGACGGCGTGGCCATCAAGCCCAAGCTCGACCGGTTCAACGAGATCTCGGCCCTGATGGCCGATCCCGACGCCGACTTCGACGCGCTGCTGGCCGAGATGGGCACCCTGCAGGAAGAGATCGACGCCGCCGACGGGTGGGACCTCGACTCCCAGCTCGAGCAGGCGATGGACGCCCTGCGGACCCCGCCCGCGGACGCGAGCGTCGTCCCCCTCTCGGGTGGTGAGCGCCGCCGCGTCGCGCTCGCCAAGCTCCTGCTGCAGAAGCCCGACCTGCTGCTGCTCGACGAGCCCACCAACCACCTCGACGCCGAAAGCGTCCTGTGGCTCGAGCAGCACCTGAAGGCCTACAAGGGCGCCGTCATCGCCATCACCCACGACCGGTACTTCCTCGACAACGTCGCGGAATGGATCGCCGAGGTCGACCGCGGCCACCTCTACCCCTACGAGGGCAACTACTCGACCTACCTCGACAAGAAGGCGCAGCGTCTCGACGTCCAGGGCAAGAAGGACGCGAAGCTGGCCAAGCGCCTGAAGGAAGAGCTCGAGTGGGTGCGCTCGAACGCGAAGGGCCGCCAGGTCAAGTCGAAGGCGCGTCTCGCCCGCTACGAGGAGATGGCGGCCGAGGCTGAGCGCACGCGCAAGTTGGACTTCGACGAGATCCAGATCCCCGCGGGGCCGCGTCTGGGCAGCATCGTGATCGACGCCAAGAAGCTCGAGAAGCGCTTCGGCGACCGCTCGCTCATCAGCAACCTCAGCTTCAACCTGCCCCCGAACGGCATCGTCGGGGTCATCGGCCCGAACGGTGTCGGAAAGACGACGCTGTTCAAGACGATCGTCGGCCTCGAGCCCCTCGACGGCGGCACGCTCAAGATGGGCGAGACGGTCAAGATCAGCTACGTCGACCAGTCGCGCGCCAACATCGACCCCGAGAAGACGCTGTGGGAGGTCGTCTCCGACGGCCTCGACATCATCACCGTCGGCAAGACCGAGATCCCCTCGCGCGCCTACGTGTCGAAGTTCGGCTTCAAGGGACCCGACCAGCAGAAGAAGGCCGGCGTGCTCTCCGGCGGTGAGCGCAACCGTCTCAACCTCGCGCTGACGCTCAAAGAGGGCGGCAACCTGCTGCTCCTCGACGAGCCGACGAACGACCTCGACGTCGAGACGCTGAGCTCGCTCGAGAACGCTCTGCTCGAGTTCCCCGGCTGCGCCGTGGTCATCACGCACGACCGGTGGTTCCTCGACCGCATCGCGACGCACATCCTCGCGTACGAGGGCACCGAGGAGAACCCCGACCAGTGGCACTGGTTCGAGGGCAACTTCGAAGCCTACGAGGCCAATAAGATCGAGCGCCTCGGGGCGGATGCCGCCAACCCGGCGCGCTCCACCTATCGCAAGCTCACGCGTGACTGACACCTCCCCGTCGTCCGACTCGGGTCCGGTTCCGGCCGGACCCGAGCGGGTGCACGTTCCGATCCACCTGCGGTGGGGCGACCTCGACGCGCTCGGTCACGTCAACAACACCTCGATGCTGAAGCTGCTCGAAGAGGCGCGTCTGCGTGCGTTCTGGTTCAGCGACGGCGAGGGCGAGCCTCTGCCCACCGCGGTCTTCGACATGGACGTGCTCGACAGCGGGGGCGATCGCGCCACGCTCATCGCGCACCAGGAGATCGAGTACCTCCGCCCGGTTCCCTACAGCCAGCGTCCCCTCGACGTGCGCATGTGGATCGGGGCGATGGGCGGGTCGAGCGCCGACATCTGCTTCGAGGTCTTCAGCCCCGCGGGTGACTCCGCTCCGGTGCTGTACGCCCGCGCCACGGTCGTGGTCGTGCTCGTCGACACCGCCAGCGGACGACCGATCCGCTGGAACGAGCGCGAACGTTCAGCCTGGGCGCCCTACGTAGGCGACCCGATCCAGTACCGCCGACGTTCCGCTCGCGGCTGACCCGCGCGGGATGCCGCGGGGGTGGGCCGCGCGTTCGGGCGTCGTCAGGGTGGCATCCGTTCCCGTCGAGAAACGCGGTCGGCGGGAAGAAACGCTTCGTCGTCCCATTTCTTCGTGCGGATCGCGTTTCTCGACGGGGATGCGGTGGCGCGCGACGTGACCGACGGTTTCACGCCGAGCTCGATCTCACTCGCTCGGCGCGACGGCGGCATCCGGAGTCAGTCGCGCGGGACGCGCACCATGACCTCCTGCGCGACGCTGGCGACGAGCACGCCGTCGCGCGTGTAGATGCGTCCGGTCGACAGGCCTCGGCCGCCGCGTGCGGTGGGCGACTCCTGCACGTAGAGCAGCCACTCGTCCACGCGCCCGGGTCGGTGCCACCACATCGCGTGGTCGAGGCTCGCGACCTTCAGGCCCAGGGTGTTCCAGGCCACGCCGTGCGCGCGCAGGATCGACTCCTGGATCGTCAGATCGCTGAGGTACGCCAGCGCGGCACGATGCACCGCAGGGTCGTCGGGGAGGGCCCGGCGCGTGCGCATCCACACGGCCTGACGCGGTACGTGGGGTCCCTCGACCGACGTATACAACGGCGACGGCACGTGCAGCACGTCGACCGGCCGCTCCGAGAACATGCGGCGACTCAGCGGGTGCAGACCCTCGATGTCGAACGCGGGCAGGTCTTCGGGCTGCGGGATGCCGTCGGGCATGGGCTCCGCGTGCTCGAGGCCCGGGTCTTCGTCTTGGAACGACGCGATCATCGAGAAGATCGGCACGCCCGCCTGATACGCCTGCGTGCGTCGCGTCGAGAACGAGCGGCCGTCGTGGATGCGGTCCACCGAGAACGTGATGCCGTCGGCCGGGTCACCCGGACGCAGGAAGTACCCGTGCATCGAGTGCACCGTGCGCTCGGGAGAGAGCGTGCGCGAGGCTGCGACGATCGATTGCGCGAGCACCTGCCCGCCGTAGACGCGGCCGAAGGGCATGGGCTGCGACACCCCGGTGAAGATGTCCTCGGTGGTGCGGGCTCCGGCATCGCGGAGGTCGAGCACGGCGAGCAACGACGCCACGGGATCGAGGGCGTCGGTCACGCTGACTCCGTTCCGGTACGGCGGGTCCGCACCGCTTGGTAGTTTAGGGCGGGTGTCCGCGCGTCTGTTGTTCCCCGATCCGCAGGCGGCAGCCGACCTGCTCACCTTCGCGTCCCGCGCGATCCGTCTCGGCGACGGGACGGTGCGCCTCCGCGCCGACGCGGGCGTCCTCGTCACCACCGCCGCACCCCTCGCCCCGCGCGGCCTGTTCGACACCACCCCCACGGTGCTGGGGCTGCGGGTGTCGGCCATCGATCCCGAGCTCGAGTGCGACCTCGTCGTGGATGCCGCAGCCCTCCTCCCCGCACCCGACGACGCCCAGGCCGTCGTGCTGCCCGAAACCGCGACGTCACCGGCGTGGGCCGGCATCTCGCCGCCGCGGGGCGGCTGGGAGCAGACGGATGCCATCGACGCCGCCGTCCTGGCATCCCGTGCCCAGTACGGGGTCGCGGCTGTCGCCGACGCTCTCCCGGCGAACGCGGGGGAGGACGTCGTGCGGGCGGTGCGGGCACAGGTGTGGGGGCAACCCGACGACGCACTGGGCGGGCTGCCGCTCGGAACCGCGTTCGCGGCGTTCGCGCTCGGGTTCATCGCGGGCGGCGAGTCCGCCGCGGTGCGCACGAGCGGCGCGTGGACACGAGTCACGCTCGCGCGTGGTCACGTGCTGGTGCGCGGTCCGGTGCGGTCGGGGCTCACGCCCGTCCGTGCCACCGGGAGCTGATCCAGCAAGCGCATAGGTGGCCGCCATACGCTGAAGCTCGCAAGGGGAGTACTCCCGTCGCGATGCATCCGTCATCACGAGGCCACCGTTGGTCTCCGGGTGCATCGGTCCGGCCCGGGCGGAGGAGACCTTGACGTCGCAGCCGCGCGCTGCCCGTCGAAAGGTCCGCCCATGGTCTCCCTCTCCCGTCTCATCTCGCTCGCCTCGAAGGCCGTCGACAAGGCGTCGTCCTCGTCGTCTCCCCGCCCGTCGGGAACGGGCGGCGGGAAGGACTGGCGCGACATGGTGCGCTCGGCGGCTGACGCCGTGACGGGCGACCGCCGCACCGACGCCCCCGGCGCTGCGCCGCGAACGGCGCCATCGACCTCGCGCTACGCCCCGCCCGCGTCATCCGGTTCGTCCGCGCGCCTCTCGTCCGAGGACCGCGCCGCTATCGCCCGATACGACTATCTGCTGCGGACGGCCGACCCCGACCGTGTCGAGCAGATGCATCGCGAGGCCTTCGCCCGCTTGACGCCCGCGCAGCGCGCGCACGTGCGGGAGCGGATGGATGCCGACCTCGCTCCCCACGAGCGTCCGCGCTCCGACAGCGCTGACGACCTCGCTCGCACCGCGGCACGCGCCGAGGCTGCGCGCCCCGGGCGCATGTCGACCTTGCTCGCGCGTGCCGGCCGCGGGGGGCTCATCGGCGCGGGCGTCGTCGGCGCGGGCGGGCTCTTGGCCGCGGTCGCCGGCGGGGCCGTCGTCAGCGCCGTCGCGGGGCCCCTGCTCGCGCAGGCGGGCCAGATGGGCGTCGACTTCGCCGGGCTCGCGGACGGCGTCGACCTCGAGGGTCTGGCATCGGGCGTCGATCTCGCGTCGCTCGCCGAGGGCGTCGACCTGGGCGCCGCGGGCGAGTGGGCCGGCGGGGCCCAGGATGCCGTGAACGGCGCCGGCGACCACATCAGCGGCTTCGGCGAGAGCCTGTCGAACCTCGACATCCCCGGGTTCGGCGACTTCCTCGGACGCTGAGCCCGCGACGACCCGCGATTCGCGGGTGGCCGGGTCGGTGGCCGTGCCGGCGACCGGAACCCGGGCGGCCTTCAGTCGGCTGAGCGGATCGGCAGCCCGGTGTCGGGACGGCCGTTCTGCTGGGGCCCGATGCCGCGCGGCTCGAACGTGTTCACCATGGCGTACGCGGCGCGTTCGAGGTAGTCCCACAGCGGCGCTTCGAACGCCGGCGGAAGGGCCAGCTCGTCGACGGCGACGCGCATGTGCCGCAGCCAGCGGTCGCGCGCGTCGGGGTCGACATGGAACGGCATATGGCGCATGCGAAGGCGTGGATGCCCACGCGTCTCGCCGTAGGTGGTCGGCCCGCCCCAGTACTGCGCGAGGAAGAGCGTCAGGCGTTCGGCCGCGGGTCCGAGATCTTCTTCGGGGTACATGGGTTTCAGCACCTCGTCGGAGGCGACGCCGCGGTAGAACGTGTCGACGAGACGGCGGAACGTGTCCATGCCGCCGACCTGGTCGTAGAAGCTGACGGGCTCGCTCATGAGGTGCCTTCTTCGTCGGAGCGGACGGCCGGGGGCGTGGGCTTGGGCGTGTCCGCCCCGGGTAGATCCACCGCCGTGGTGGGCGCCGCGTCGCGGACCGTCTTCTTCCGAGGTGCGGGATCGGCCTCGTCGTCGGGCGCGGCGGAGGCGAGGGGCTTGCTGCGACGGCGGGGCTTCCACACCGGGCGGGCGGCATCCGCTGCGACCGGCGTCTCCTTCGTCTTCGGCGGGTTCGCGCCTCGGACGCTCTGCGCGCCTTCGGCTCCGGTGAGGACGATGGAGTTGAGGTGCGGCAGGGCGATGCCGAGTTCGTCGATGGCGCGCTTGAGGCGGGCGCGCAGCTCGCGGGCGACGTCGTCTTTCGCACTCGAGCGGGTCTTCATCACGAGCCGGATGACGAGCGCGTCGCCGCCGATCGACTCCAGGCCCCAGATCTCGGGCTGCTCGATGATGCGCGAGCGCCACTTGTTCTCTTTCGCCATCGCCTTCGCCGCGTCGAGCATGGCCTTCTCGACGTCGTCGAGGTCGGCATCCACGGGGACGGCGAGGTCGATGATCACCCGCGACCATCCCTGCGACATGTTGCCGATGCGGGTGATCTCGCCGTTGCGTACGTACCAGAGCGTGCCGTTGACGTCGCGCACATGGGTGATGCGCACGCTGACGAACTCCACGATGCCGGTGGCCAGGCCCAGGTCGACGACGTCGCCGATGCCGATCTGGTCTTCGGCGACGATGAAGATGCCGTTGAGCACGTCTTTGACGATGTTCTGCGCGCCGAAGCCCAGGCCGGCACCGATCGCCGCCGTCAGCAACGTGAGGGATGCCAGGGCGTCGGGGGCGACGATCCCCGCGATCCACACCAGCGCCACGATGACGAGGATGACGTTGACGATGTTCTGCAGGATGGTGCCGAGCGTGCGGGTGCGCTGGACGAGACGGACGGCGTTGAGGGGCGAGCGGTCGAGCGCCTGCGTGTCGTCGACACGGGCCTTGCTCTTCGCTCCGTTGACGATGCGGTCGACGACGCGACGGATGACCACGCGCAGGATCCAGGCGGCGACGGCCACGCCGATGATGATGCCGAGGACCCGCAGCATCGTGCCGCCGAATTCGAGCAGACGGCCGCCGATCCACGTCCACGTGTCGAGATTGGCGAAATCGCCGGGAGACGTGATGGCGGGTGACGGGGTGGGGGTGGCTTCGGCGAGAACGAACATCGGATCCAGGGTAACGACGGATGCCTCGGCGCCGGCTGAGCGTCGAGGCATCCGTCCGTGTGACGGGGCGGGGGAGGAGGGGTCAGGCGTCGCGGGAGCGCAGCGCCACCCATCCCAGCAGCAGCGGTCCCGCGGCCCACGCGAGCAGGGTCACAAGGTTGGCACCGATCTCGGCACCGGGAGTGGTCAGGTCGGAGGCGGCACTGGCGGGCAGGTAGGCGCCGAGATCGACCATCCACTGCCAGTTCGGGCCGCCGAAGGTGAACAGCGACACCACGATGGGCAGGACGAACAGCACGCCCACCGTCGCCGCGATCGCACCGGCGCCCGCGCGGATGACGAAGCCGAATCCGAGTCCGAGGAGGGTGAAGACCACCATCGACAGCACGCCGAACAGCAGGGGCACGGTCGATTGCGCGGGGTCGGACCAGTCGATCCCGGTCGTCAGCAGCGGGGCGGTCAGAAGGATCGCCGCGGCGTAGGTGACCACCGTGGTGGCGGCCATGACGAGCGAGACGACGACGGCCTTCGACAGCAGCACCGCTCCGCGGCGGGGCTGCGCGGTCAGCGTCGAACGGATCATGCCGGTCGAGTACTCGCCGGTGACGACGATGGCGCCCAGGATCCCGGCGACGAGCATCGTGAATTGCGTGGGCATGAGAAC
Organism: Microbacterium enclense; assembly: GCF_001456955.1. GTDB lineage: Bacteria > Actinomycetota > Actinomycetes > Actinomycetales > Microbacteriaceae > Microbacterium > Microbacterium enclense. Next base: position 333,494 of record NZ_KQ758468.1, read on the forward strand.
GACGTTCACCGCGGCGAAGCCGTCGTAATCGGCGGCGGCCGCGGCGATCATGAGCGCCACGCCGATCGACAGGGCCGCCGTGATGCCGAGCGACCACCACGTGGAGCGCAGCGTCAGCACCTTGATCGCCTCGCTGCGCAGCAGGTGAGCGAAGCTCAGGCGGTGGGCGGCGTGATGAGCGGCGCGGGTGGGCGCCGCGGCGAGGGCGGTCATGCGATCTCCTTGGTCTTGTATTCGACCGAGTCGTCGGTCAGGGCGAGGTAGGCGTCTTCGAGCGAGCCGCTGCGCGGGGTGAGTTCGTAGAGGGGGATGCCGTGCCGGGCGGCGAGGTCGCCGACGGTCTGGGCCGTGACCCCCGTGATCTGCGCCGCACCGGGCTCGAGCGCCGAGACGGTGGCATCCGGGATCTGGAGGGCTGTGACGAGGTCGGACAGGCGTGGCGAGCGGACGAGAAGCGTCGTGGTCGTCCAGGAGTTGACGAGGTCGGCCAGCGAGGCGTCGGCCAGCACCCGTCCCCGCCCGAGCACGATCACGTGGTCGGCCGTCTGCGACATCTCGCTCATGAGGTGGCTGGACAGCAGAACCGTCCGCCCCTCCGCGGCGAGGTGACGCACGAACTGACGTACCCAGCGCACACCCTCGGGGTCGAGGCCGTTGACCGGCTCGTCGAGGATGAGCGTGTGCGGGTCGCCGAGCAGCGCGGCGGCGATGCCGAGGCGCTGCCCCATGCCGAGCGAGAAGCCGCCCGCGCGCTTGCCGGCGACCGAACCGATGCCGGTGAGCTCGATGACCTCGTCGACGCGCGCGCGGCCGATGCCGTGCGTCGCGGCCATGGCTCGGAGGTGGTTGCGGGCCGAGCGTCCCGTGTGCACGGCTTTCGCGTCCAGCAGCACGCCGACCTCGGTGAGGGGCGAGCGCAGGTGCCGGTAGTCGTGGCCGCCGACGGTGACGCGGCCGGCCGTGGGTCGGTCGAGGCCGACGATCATGCGCATCGTCGTGGACTTGCCCGCGCCGTTCGGCCCGAGGAACCCGGTCACCCGGCCGGGGGCGACGGTGAACGAGACGCCGTCGACCGCGGTCTTGGCGCCGTATCTCTTGGTGAGGTTGTCTGCAACGATCATGCTTCCACGCTAGGAAGCGGCCCCTCCCCGGGTCGTCCTCCGCGGGGATGACCCGGGCGCGACGAGAGGATGATCCTCGCGAACGACGGATGCCCCCTCCCCGAGGGGAGAGGGCATCCGAGGGGTGGTGCTTACTGCGCGTCGCGCTCCTGCACGGCGAGGGCGCGCTCGACACCGGCGAGGTTCTCGCCGACCAGGCGACGGAGCGCGGGAGCGGCATCGGCGTGCTGCGACAGCCACGCGCGTGTCGCGTCGCGAAGGCCCGTGTTCGCGAGGCCTGCGGGGTAGAGACCCACGATGAGGTACTGCGCGATCTGGTAGCTGCGCGACTCCCAGATCGGCAGCAGCATCGCGAAGTAGGGCTCGACGAAGTCGGCGAGCGCGTCGACGGTCGCAGGGTGGGTGAAACCGGCGGCGGTGGCGCGCACGATGGTGTTCGGCGCGTCGGCGGAGTCGATCAGCGAGCTCCACGCCTTCTGCTTCGCCTCGCGGGAGGGGAGGGCAGCGAAGGCGGTCGCCGCGAACTCCCCGCCCTTGGCGGTGTTGTCGGCGGCGCGCGCGGCCTCGATGTCGGCCTCGGTCGCCACGCCCGCGGAGGCGAGCGAGATCAGCAGCTGCCACGACAGGTCGGTGTCGATCTCGAGTCCCTCGAGCGTCGCGTCACCGTCACGCAGGGCGCGCACCGTCTCGGCATGCGCCGGAGTGGATGCCGCCGACGCGAACGCCGTGACGAACTGCAGCTGGCTGTCGCTTCCGGCCTCGGCCGCCCGGGCGAGCTCCCACAGACCGTCGGCGACGCGCTCGCGCGCGGCGTCGCGGGTCGCCGGAGCGACATAGGAGTTCGCGGCGAGCTGCAACTGGGCGAGCGTCGTGCGCACCGTCGTCGACTCGGTCTCGGAGCCGATGTTCTGCAGCACGAGGTCGAGGTAGTCGGTGGCCGAGGCTTCGGCATCCCGGGTCTGATCCCACGCCGCGCCCCAGACGAGCGAGCGGGCGAGGGGGTCGGAGATGTCTTTCAGGTGGGCGATCGCCGTGGCGAGCGAACGCTCGTCGAGACGGATCTTCGCGTAGGCGAGGTCGTCGTCGTTGAGCAGCACGAGGTCGGGGCGACGGATGCCGCGCAGCTCCGCGACCTCGGTGCGGTCGCCGTCGACGTCGAGCTCGACCTGGTGCACGCGCTCGAGGGCTCCGGCGTCGTTCAGCGAGTAGAAGCCGATTCCGAGGCGGTGCGGGCGGATCGTGGGGTAGTCGGCCGGGGCCGTCTGCACGATCGCGAAGCGCGAGATGGAGCCGTCGGCACCCTCTTCGATGAGCGGGGTCAGGGTGTTGACGCCCGCCGTCTCGAGCCACTTCTTCGCCCAGTCGCCCAGATCGCGTCCGCTCGTGGTCTCGAGCTCGGTGAGCAGGTCACCGACCTCGGTGTTCGACCACTGGTGCTTCTGGAAGTACGCCGCGACACCGGCGAAGAACTGCTCGATGCCCACCCACGCGGCGAGCTGCTTGAGCACCGAGCCGCCCTTGGCGTACGTGATGCCGTCGAAGTTCACCTGCACGTCTTCGAGGTCGTTGATCTCGGCGACGACCGGGTGGGTCGAGGGGAGCTGGTCCTGACGGTAGGCCCAGGTCTTCTCCATCGCGTTGAAGGTGGTCCAGGCCGCCTCCCACTCGGTGGCCTCGGCGGTGGCGATGGTGGAGGCCCACTCGGCGAACGACTCGTTCAGCCACAGGTCGTTCCACCACTTCATGGTCACGAGGTCGCCGAACCACATGTGGGCCAGTTCGTGCAGGATCGTGACGACGCGGCGCTCCTTGACGGCATCCGTCACCTTGGAGCGGAAGACGTAGGTCTCGGTGAAGGTCACCGCGCCGGCGTTCTCCATGGCGCCCGCGTTGAACTCGGGCACGAAGAGCTGGTCGTACTTGGCGAAGGGGTAGGGGAAGCCGAACTTCTCCTCGAAGTACGCGAAGCCCTGGCGCGTCTTCTCGAACACGTAGTCGGCGTCGAGGTACTGCCACAGGCTCTTGCGGGCGAAGACGCCGAGCGGGATGACGCGGCCGTCGGCGCTGGTGAGCTCGCTGTAGGTGGCCTCGTACGGGCCGGCGACCAGGGCGGTGATGTACGACGAGATGCGCGGGGTGGCGGGGAAGTCCCAGCGCGCGGTGTCGCCGTCGAGCGCGACCGGTTCGGGCGTAGGGGAGTTGGACACGACCTTCCAGCGCGCGGGCGCCGTGACCGAGAACGTGAACGCGGCCTTCAGGTCGGGCTGCTCGAAGACCGTGTACATGCGGCGGGAGTCGGGCACCTCGAACTGCGAGTAGAGGTAGACCTCGCCGTCGACGGGGTCGACGAAGCGGTGCAGGCCCTCACCCGTGTTGGTGTACTCGCAATCGGCCTCGACGATGAGCTCGTTCTCGGATGCCAGGCCCTCGAGCGCGATGCGGGAGTCGGCGAACACCGACGCGGGGTCGAGCGAGCGGCCGTTCAGCGTCACGGAGTGGACGGTGCGCGCGATGAGGTCGATGAACGTCGACGCCCCCTCGGTCGCGGCGAAGGTGACGGTCGTGCGCGAGGTGAACACCTCGTCTCCGCGGGTGAGGTCGAGCTGCACGTCGTACGCGCGGGTGTCGACGATCGCGCGACGCTCCTGCGGTTCGATGCGGGTGAGGTTCTCTCCTGGCACTGGCGTTCTCCCGGGGATGAGGGCGGAATCGACGCGAACGAGCGCGGACGCGGGTGACGACGAGCGCCGTCGGCGACGATGACAACCAGATAAGCCTAGTCACGAGACAACCCGCGTCCGGCCGTCCCGGCCAGGTGGGAGGATTGCACCGTGAGCACGACCGACACGGACACCAACGCTGAGACCGTCCTCTACGCCTCGCCCGCAGCGGCATCCGGACCCAAATGGGTCGAGACGCCCGTCGCCTACGACGGCATCCTCCTCGCCGGCTTCGGCGGACCCGAGGGTCAGGACGACGTCATCCCCTTCCTCCGCAACGTCACGCGCGGACGCGGGATCCCCGACGAGCGCCTCGAAGAGGTCGCCCACCACTACCGGCACTTCGGCGGGGTGAGCCCGATCAACCAGCACAACCGCGAGCTGAAGGCGGCCCTGGAAGAAGAGATCGCGAAGCGCGGCCTGAACCTTCCGGTGTACTGGGGCAACCGCAACTGGGAGCCTTATCTTGAAGAGGCCGTCACCGAAGCCGCAGAGGCCGGCGACACCACCCTCATCGCGATCGCGACGAGTGCCTACAGCTCGTTCTCGAGCTGCCGTCAGTACCGCGAGGACTATGCGCGCGTGCTCGAGGCGACCGGGCTCGGCGAGACGGTGACCATCGACAAGGTGCGTCAGTTCTTCGACCACCCCGGCTTCGTCACCACGTTCGTGCGGGGTGTGACGGATGCCGTGTCGGCCTTCGTCGCGAAAGGCATCGCGCCCGAGAAGATCCGCGTGCTCTTCTCCACCCACTCCATCCCCACCGCCGATGCCGAGCGCTCCGGCCCGCGCGACGTCGATTTCGGCGAGGGCGGCGCCTACGCCGCGCAGCACAAGGCCGTCGCCGCCTTCGTCATGGCCGAGGTGGCCGCCGCCGTCGCCGACGTCGAGTGGGAGCTCGTCTACCAGTCGCGTTCGGGCCCGCCCACGCAGCCGTGGCTCGAGCCCGACGTCAACGACGTCATCGCCGAGCTCCCCGGCCGCGGTGCCGAGGCGGTCGTCATCGTGCCGCTCGGCTTCGTCAGCGATCACATGGAGGTGCTCTGGGACCTCGACACCGAGGCGATGGAGGCCGCAGAGGAGGCCGGCATCAAGGCCGTGCGCACCCCGACGCCCGGCATCGACCCGGCCTACGTCTCCGGTCTGATCGACCTCGTCGAGGAGCGCCTGAAGGGTACGCCCAAGGCCGAGCGTCCGTCGCTCACCGACCTCGGTCCCTGGTACGACGTGTGCCGCCCCGGGTGCTGCGAGAACATCCGCGCCGGCTTCAAGCCCGTCGCGGCGGGCCTGCGCCCCTGACGCTCCCCGGTGCCGCCCGTTCCCTTCGCGGGGCGGGCGGCACCGTCGTTTCACACCAGCAAGAAGACGACGTGGCAGAGGGCGCTCGCCGCCAGCATTCCGGAAATCACGAGAGCCGGTGCCACCGATGGCCGACGTGCGGGTCGCGTGCGCGGCCGGAAAGATCGCCGAAGACGTTCGCGCACCACCACGACCCGGCCGTCGTCCCCGAGACGCACCGCGGCGTCGTCGGGCAGTTCGCCGACAGGGAGGGCGTCGTTCTCGATGACCGCGTCGACCTGTCTGAAGACGGCCTCGATGGCGCGTTGGTTGGCCCAGACGAACGTCGTCCAGACCCCGACCGGGACGCACGCCGCCGCGGCGATGCCGAGCAGGGCCGCAGAGAGCTCGCTCGCGCCCGTGTCCTGTATCGACACCACGGCGGCGATCAGCAGTGCGAGCGCCACCATGTAAAAAACGGAAGCGATCCAGGGGAGCACTCGCAGGGGCGGTGCGTGCAGCGCGCGGACGATCGCATCGAGTTCGGCGAGTGTGCGGGCATCGCACGGCGCCATCAATGACGGAGGCAGCGACCCCCGTTCTTCCGGCGACATCATCGTCGCCGGCTCGTCGGCTCTCGCGACGAAGTCCACCGCCGCGCGGCGGGCGCCGTGCAGTCGCAGGACCGCCCATACCGCGGCGCCCCCGAGGGCGTACCACTGCAGGAGCGGAGCGCCGACGACCGATGCCGTCAGAACGAGCAGGGCGCAGCCGACGACGACAGTGGCATCCACTGCCATGCGCGGCGCGGACACCGTGCTGCGGATGAGGAGGGCGAGCTGGTCGTACCCTTCGCGACGGTCCGCGACCGTCGCGAATCGACCGTCGGGGAAGGGAGTGGCCTCGTGAGCGGCAATGGTCATCGGGGCCTTTCAGCGGGGGAGAGCTCGTTTCGCGCGAGGAGTCCGTGACGCGCCAGAGCGCAGCATAGCGAGAGCGGATGACGGGCTCAGCCGTCGTCATGTCCGCCCGCGACGTCGGACCGTCTCAATAGACTTGCGGCATGCGCATCCACCTCGGCACGGATCACGCCGGCCTTGAATTCTCGACCCAGATCCAGCACCACCTCGCCGCACAGGGGCACGAGGTGATCGACCACGGGCCGATCGAGTACGACCCCCTCGACGACTACCCGGCGTTCTGCATCCGCGCCGCCCAGGCGGTCGTACGCGACCAGGCCGCCGGCGTCGAGGCGCTCGGCGTCGTCTTGGGCGGTTCGGGCAACGGCGAGCAGATCGCCGCCAACAAGGTGCTCGGCGTTCGCGCGGCCCTCGTGTGGAACATCTCGACCGCCGAGCTCGCCCGCGAGCACAACGACGCCAACGTCATCTCGATCGGAGCCCGCCAGCACACGTTCGACGAGGCCGCGTCGTTCATCGACCGCTTCATCGCCACGCCGTTCTCGGGTGAGGAGCGCCACGCGCGCCGTATCGGCCAGCTCGCCGCATACGAGCAGGACGGCGCATTGCTGCCCGACCCGCGCGCCGGCCACTCCGAGAACACCATGACCGACGCGAGCGACTCGTTCGACCCCGAGGCAGGCTGATGCCCGAAGGGCATTCCGTCCACCGCATCGCGCGGCAGTTCGAGCGCAACATCGTGGGCCGCACGGTCGCGGCATCCAGTCCTCAGGGCCGATTCGTCGAGGGCGCCGCCGTCATCGACGGACGCGAGGCGCTCGAGGTGCGCGCCGTGGCGAAGCAGATGTTCCTGCGCTTCGACGGCGACGTCTGGCTGCGGGTGCACCTCGGCATGTACGGCGCATGGGACTTCGCGGGCGACGTCTCGGTCGACGCGACGATCGCGTCCTCCAACGGACGCATGGGACAGACGAACCAGCGAGGTACCGTCCTCGACGACGCGCCGATCATGGATGCCGCCGGCGAGAACTCCCTCAGCTCGATCGGGGCCCCGCGGCGGGCGCGCGTGCGCATGTCGGAGCAGACCACCGGACTCGAGGAGCAGACAGAGTGGCCGCCGCCGGTCGTCGGTGCCGTGCGCCTGCGCCTGCTCACCGAGACGACCTGTGCCGACCTCCGTGGACCGACGGCGTGCGTGCTGCAGACGCCCGACGAGGTCGTGGCGACGATCGCGAAGCTCGGGCCCGACCCGCTCGTCGACGACGTCGACGAGGGTGAGGAGCGCTTCACCGCGACGGTGAAGAAGAAGCCCACGGCCATCGGGCTGCTGTTGATGGACCAGGCCGTGGTCAGCGGCATCGGCAACGTGTACCGCGCCGAGCTGCTGTTCCGCGCGCGGCAGAATCCGCACACGCCGGGCCGTGACGTGCCCGAGGAGGTCGTCCGCGGCGTCTGGCGCGACTGGGCGCGGCTGCTGCCGATCGGCGTCGAGACCGGGCAGATGATGACGATGGACGACCTCGACCCCGAGGCGTATCGCCGCGCCATGGCCCATCGCGACGACCGGCACTGGGTCTATCACCGTGCGGGTCTGCCCTGCCGCGTCTGCGGGACGACGGTGCTGATGGAAGAGGCGGCGGGGCGCAAGCTCTATTGGTGCCCGAACTGTCAGGCGTGACCATGTCAGTCCCGGTCCCTTCGACAGGCTCAGGGACCTGGGTGGGAAGGTGGCTGAGCCTGTCGAAGCCACCGGGACCGGCGATCTAGGCTGATCCGGTGCGTCAGAACCCGAGCTTCGCGATGACCGACGTCGGCGAGATCCGCCGTCTCATCGACCTCCACCCGTGGGTCACCCTCGTCAGCCAGACCGACGACGGCCTCGTCGCCTCTCACTACGCCGTCATGCTCGACGACGACCGCGACGACCTCACCATCGTCGGACACGTCGGCAAGCCTGACGACCTCATCCTCGGTCTCGGCGATCGCGAGCTGCTCGTGATCGTGCAGGGGCCGCACGGGTACATCACGCCGCGGTGGTACGGCGACGTCGCCGCGGTGCCGACGTGGAACTTCGTGTCGGCGCACCTGAGCGGCATCCCGGAACTTCTCACGCCCGACGAGAACCTGCGGGTGCTCGAGCGCCTGGTCGACCGGTTCGAGGGCGACGGCGACGACGCCCGCGGCCTGTACACCCTGCCGAACGACGCGGCCTTCGTGGAGCGCCTCGAACGGGGGACGGTCGGGTTCCGGCTGACGCCGATGCGCGTCACCGCCAAGCGCAAGCTGAGCCAGAACCGCTCGCCCGAGGTGGTCGAGACCATCATCGACGGTCTGACCGCCGAGGGGCGCGACGACCTCGCCGCCGAGATGCGCCGGGCCGCCGACGCGCGGGTGCGCCCGTGATCGGCGAGAGCGCGGGTTTCATCCGCGCGGTGCGTGTCGCGGGCCCGGGCCGTGAGTTCCTGCCGACCGACGAACCCGTCGACATCGTCATCGCCGGCGGCCGCATCGCCGACATCGCCCCCACCGGCAACCTCCGCCCGACGGGGGTCGTGGTCGACGGCCAGGGCGGGTGGCTGCTCCCGGGGCTCTGGGACCATCACGTGCATGCCCTCCAGTGGGCGCTGGTCGCCGATCGTGTGCCCCTCGGCGACGTGTCGTCCGCCCGTGAGGCCGCCGCAGTCATGGGTGCGGCGCCAGTGCGCGACGGATGCCGCGTCGGGACGGGGTTCCGCGACGGCCTCTGGCCCGACGAGACCGCGTTGGCGATCCTGGATGCGGCGACGGGCGACGTGCCGACGTACCTGATCAACGCCGACGTGCACAGCGTGTGGATGAACAGCGCCGCCTTCCGGCGTGAGGGCTCCGACCCGGTGGCATCCGGTGTGCTGCGCGAGGAGGACGCGTTCGAGATTTCGCGGCGACTCAACGCCGTCGCACCCGAGATCGCCGACGGGGCCGTGGAGCGCATGGCGCGCGCAGCGGCCGCCCGCGGCGTCGTGGGAATGGTCGATCTCGACATGACCTGGAACGACGAGCCGTGGCAGCGCCGGGCCGCGCGCGGCTTCGATGCGCTGCGCGTCTCGTACGGCACCTACCCGCAGGACCTCGACCGGGCGATCGCCGAAGGGCTGCGCACGGGCGACCTCGTGCGCGGAGCGGTGAACGATCTCATCTGCGTCGGACCGCTGAAGGCCATCACCGACGGGTCGCTCGGCACACGCACCGCCGCCTGCGCGCACCACTACCCGGGCGATGTCGGCAACCACGGTCTGTTGACGGTCGCGCCCGACGAGCTCGTCGAGATGATGACGCGCGCCACGGCCGCGGGCATCGAGTGCGCGATCCACGCGATCGGCGACGTCGCGAACGCGCACGCCCTCGACGCCTACGCCCTGAGCGGTGCCGTGGGCACCATCGAGCACGCGCAGCTCGTCGCTCACGCCGACATCCCGCGCTTCGCCCGCCTCGGGGTCGCTGCGAGCGTGCAGCCCGAGCATGCGCTCGACGACCGCGACATGACGGATGCCATCTGGGCAGAGCAGTCCGCGCAGCCCTACCCTCTGCGGGCCCTGGTCGACAGCGGCGCCAACGTCCGCTTCGGGTCCGACGCCCCGGTGGCCCCTCTCGACCCCTGGGCGGCGATCGCCTCGGCGGTGTTCCGCACGCGCGACGGACGCGACGCCTGGCAGCCGCATCAGCGGGTCGACATCGGCACGGCCATCGCGGCATCCACGTCGGGCGGGTCGACGGCTCCGGCCGAGATCTCGCCCGGTGCCCTGGCCGACCTCGTCATCGTCGACGCCGATCCGCTGACCGCTGACGAGCGGGGCCTTCGCGCCATGCCCGTCCGCACGACGCTGCTCGCCGGTCGCGTGACCCACAGCGCGTGAGTCCGTGCGCGCCTGCCTCGAGGCGTGAGTCGCCAGGAATTGTCGCTTCCGACCCGCGAAGAGCGACGATTCTTGGCGACTCTCGCGAGGCCGAACGACGACGGGGGCGGTGCCGAAGCACCGCCCCCGTCGTGTGAAGAACGCTTACGCGGCGAGGTGCGCGAAGAGGAACCAGCGGTCCTTGTCGAGGCCGCGCTTGATCTCGATCGCGACGTCCTGGCTCGACATGTCGACCTCGTTGAGGCCCTCGATGGCGGCCTCGAGGTCGACGAGCACGGCGTCGATGTCGGCGATGACGGCGCGGATGACGACGTCGGACTGCGCGAACCCGGCGGGCACCTCGGTGGCCTTGGCCTTGGCGGCGACCGTCGACAGGCGCGAGTCGATCGGCAGACCCAGGGCGACGATGCGCTCGGCGGCCAGGTCGGCCCAGTCCTGTGCGTGAGCGACGACCGAGTCGAGCAGCTCGTGCACGCCGATGAAGTTCGAGCCGCGCACGTGCCAGTGGGCCTGCTTGCCGTTGACGACGAGGGCCTCGAGGCCGATCACGACGGGGGAGAGGAACTGGGCGGTGCCGGCGGCCATCGTGGGGTCGACGGTGGTGGCGGCGGGGGTCTGAACGGTGCTCATTTTCTGCTCCTTAGGCGACGTTCGAAGTCTCGATGGATGCAACGCTACTCACGTGGGAGCATTCCGCAAGCAAGATGAGGCTCGGCTAAATACCTGGTGAATAGGCAATCCTCACCTTCCTTGAGGGCTCATATCGGTGCACCCCGATAGGGTCGGCGCATGACGATCGCCCCGGATGCCGCCGTGCTAACCCTCCCCGACGCGATCCCTGTCGTCGCCGCCTCGGCGTTCGTGGCATCCGGTGCCCGGATCGTGGGCGAGGTGCACCTCGGCGAGGGAGCCAGCGTCTGGTACAACGCCGTGCTCCGCGGTGACAGCGCGTCGATCACGGTCGGTGCGCGCAGCAACCTGCAAGACAACGTGTCGGTGCACGTCGACGCCGGGCGTCCGGTGCGCATCGGGGCCGACGTGTCGGTGGGTCACAACGCCGTCGTGCACGGGTGCACCATCGGCGACGGGTCGCTGATCGGCATGGGCAGCGTCGTGCTCTCGGGTGCCGAGATCGGACCAGGATGCCTCGTGGCCGGGGGAGCGGTCGTGCTCGAGGGCACCGTGGTGCCGGCCGGCTCGCTCGTCGCCGGCGTGCCCGCCAAGGTGCGGCGGGCACTCACCGACGAGGAGCGGGAGAAGATCCTGCGCAACGCCCAGACGTATCTCGCGCACACCGAGCGGCACGGGGCCGCGGCGCCGGTTCAGGAGCTTCTCGGGGACGGCGCGTGAACCCCCTTCTCGGGCGTCGTCGGCGTCCATAGGCTCCCGCCATGCACATCACGACGCTCCAGCCCGGCGAGATCTTCGTCTTCGGATCGAACGCTTCCGGCGCGCACGGAGGCGGCGCGGCGCGGTTCGCGTACGACCGCTTCGGCGCCGTCTGGGGACAGGGCGAGGGGCTGCAGGGTCAGTCGTACGGCATCGACACGATGTCGGGCCTCGATGTGTTCGAGGAGCAGGCGCGCCGGTTCGTCGCCTTCGCGGCCGACCGCCCGGAGCTGCGGTTCCTCGTGACCGAGGTGGGCTGCGGCATCGCCGGCTATCGCCCCGAACAGGTCGCGCGATTCTTCGCGGATGTCGGCGACAACGTCGTGCTGCCGGAGTCCTTCCGGAGAGGATGAGCCGTCACGCGGCGTGTGGAGGGGCTGACGAGAATCGAACTCGCATCATCTGTTTGGAAGACAGAGGCTTTACCACTAAGCTACAGCCCCGAATTTCGGCATCCTGAGGCGGACGACGAACTCGAACTCGACCACTCTACGACACGCGCAGGGGTGGTGCGAACGCGACCCGCGCCGGTCGGCATCCGATCCTGTGTGCCGAGACCTGCGCGCTCAGGCCGATCGACTAGACTTTCAGCGGTCGTTTCGTCGGCGCGTGCCGCGCGCCGCCCCGGGGCGTAGCTCAGCTTGGTAGAGCGCCCGCTTTGGGAGCGGGAGGCCGCAGGTTCAAATCCTGTCGCCCCGACGTCACGGCCCCACAGACCACAGGCCTAGCCGGCCCCCGCGTGCGCGCGGGCCACACGAGGAGAACGAACCGCATGGTCAACAGCACCGTCGAGAAGCTCAGCCCCACCCGGGTCAAGCTCCACATCACGGTCTCGCCCGACGAGCTCAAGCCGAGCATCGCCCACGCCTACGAGCACATCGCGAAAGACGTGCAGATCCCCGGCTTCCGCAAGGGCAAGGTGCCCGCGCCCATCATCGACCAGCGCATGGGCCGCGGCGCGGTCATCGAGCATGCCGTCAACGAGGGTCTCGACGGGTTCTACCGCCAGGCCGTCGAGGCTCAGGAGCTCCGTGTGATCGGCCGCCCGAGCGCCGAGATCGTCGAGCTCCCCGAGCTCAAGGACTTCTCCGGCGACCTGGTCGTCGACGTCGAGGTCGACGTGCGCCCCGAGTTCGAGCTTCCCGCCTACGACACGATCACCGTGACCGTGGACGCCGCCGAGGTCGACGAGGCCGGCATCGACGCCGAGCTCGACCGTCTGCGCGCCCGCTTCGGCACGCTCGTCACCGTCGACCGCCCCGCGAAGACGGGTGACTTCGTCGAGCTCGACCTGGTCGCCACCATCGACGGCAACGAGATCGACCGCGCCGAGGGCGTGTCGTACGAGATCGGTTCCGGCGAGCTGCTCGAGGGCATCGACGAGGCCATCGAGTCGCTCACGGCCGACGAAGAGACCACGTTCCGCTCGAAGCTCGTCGGCGGCGAGCACGCCGGCGAAGAGGCCGAGGTGGCCGTGACCATCAAGGCCGTCAAGGAGCGCGATCTCCCCGACGCCGACGACGACTTCGCCCAGATGGCATCCGAATTCGACACCATCGGCGAGCTCCGCGAGTCGCTGAGCGAGCGCGTGTCGCAGCAGTCGGTCTTCACGCAGGGCTCGGCCGCGCGCGACAAGTTCATCGAGGCTCTCCTCGACGCCGTCGAGATCCCCGTTCCGCCGCAGCTCATCGAAGACGAGGTGCACAACCACCTCGAGGGCGAGAACCGTCTCGAAGACGACGAGCACCGCGCCGAGGTGACCGAGGCCAGCGAGAAGCAGTTCCGCACCCAGATGATCCTCGACAAGATCGCCGAAGACGCCAACGTGCAGGTGTCGCAGGACGAGCTGACCCAGTACCTCATCCAGTCGGCCGCGCAGTACAACATGGCGCCGCAGGACTTCGTCAACGCGCTGCAGCAGGGCAACCAGCTGCCTCAGCTCGTCGGTGAGGTCGCCCGCAACAAGGCCCTGGCGATCGCGCTCGGCAAGGTCACCGTCGTCGACACCGACGGCAAGCCCGTCGACCTGACCGGCTTCGTCGCCGTCGAGGGCGAAGAGCCCGCCGAAGCAGAAGACGAGGTCGTCGAGGAGGCGCAGGAGATCGCCGACGCCGCGGCCGACGCCGACGCCGTCGTCGAGGCCGAAGAGGCCCCCGCTGCGGAGGCCCCCAAGAAGGCCCCCGCCAAGAAGCGCGCCCCGGCGAAGAAGAAGGCCGCTGACAGCGAGTAAGGCGTGAGAAGGGGGCGGATGCTGCGGCATTCGCCCCCTTCGTCGTTCCCGGGTTCTGTGGTCGCAGGGCACTCAGCTCGGGTCGTCGGCGCCTCCGGGGCGTTGACTTGCGGCGAATGTTCACGCGGCGAGGTTCCCCGCGCGCACAGGCCGCAACTCAGCGGCATGAAGACGCGTCGCCGAGCCGGCGTCGCGGCGCCGCCAGGCGGTTGACCCGCCGGGCGCTTGACTTGCGCCGAGTGTTCGCCCGGAGGGGGTCTCGGCGTGCACAGGCCGCAAGTCAGCGGGACGGCGGCGTGTCGAGATGTCAGCGCGACGGCGTGTGGGCGTCGGCGCCTCCGGGGCGGTGACTTGCGGCGGGCGTTCGCCCGGAGGGGGTCTCGGCGTGCACAGGCCGCAAGTCAGCGGGACGGCGGCGTGTCGAGATGTCAGCGTGACGGCGTCCCGGGGTGTCGGCGCCGCCGGGCGCTTGACTTGCGCCGAGTGTTCGCGCGAGAGGGTACGGAGCGTGCACAGGCCGCAAGTCAGCGAGGTGTGTGAGGCCGGGCGGGCGTCGGCGGGGCCGGCGAAGAAGCACAGAGGCGAAGCAGAGAAGAAGGAAGGAAGAGGGGAGACGGGCCATGGGTGACTGGCAGGACAGGGTGGATGCCGTGTGGGCGGACAGCGACCTCGATGCGGCCGAGGTGATCCGGCGCATCGACGAGCTGGCGGGGGAGCGGACCGCGGATGACGCGGTGGCGCTGTTCGAGCGCGCCGGCGCCCGCGACTCGGCCGGGCTCGAGCGCGAGGCGGAACCGCTTTACCGCCGCGCGCTGACTCTCGGCCTCGACGAGGACCGCCGCACGCAGGCGACGATTCAGTTGGCCAGCACCATCCGCAACCTCGGCAAGACCGACGAGGCCCTCGCGCTCCTCCGCGAGGAGTACGAGCGCGAGCCGCGCGGCGCGCTGCACGACGCCACGGCCGCCTTCTACGCCCTCGCGCTCGTGTCGAGCGGAGAGCCGGAGCGGGCGGCATCCATCGCTCTGCAGGCACTCGCTCCGCATCTGCCGCGCTATACCCGGTCGGTGACCGGATACGCGCGAGAAATCGCCGAGGAACCGCGCTGATCCGCCCGCGGCGAACACGGCATCCCGCCCCGGAACGCGCCGGTAGATTCATTGCAGATCACGGAAGAGGAGCACCAATGCCCGAACCCCTTATGGCAACGAGCGTCTTCGACAGGCTGCTGAAGGACCGCATCATCTGGCTCGGTTCCGAGGTGCGCGACGAGAACGCCAACGAGATCTGCGCGAAGATCCTGCTGCTCGCAGCCGAAGACCCGCAGAAGGACATCTACCTCTACATCAACTCGCCCGGCGGCTCGATCACGGCCGGCATGGCGATCTACGACACCATGCAGTTCGTGCCCAACGACATCGTCACCGTCGGCATCGGCATGGCGGCGTCGATGGGGCAGCTGCTGCTGACCAGCGGCACCAAGGGCAAGCGGTACATCACGCCCAACGCCCGCGTGCTCCTGCACCAGCCGCACGGCGGCTTCGGCGGCACCTCGAGCGATATCCAGACCCAGGCGCAGCTCATCCTCGACATGAAGCGCCGTCTCGCCGAGATCACCGCGAACCAGACCGGCAAGAGCGTCGAGCAGATCAACGCCGACGGCGACCGCGACCGCTGGTTCACCGCTCAAGAAGCCCTCGAGTACGGCTTCGTCGACCACATGCGCGAGCACGCCACCGACGTCACCGGCGGCGGCGGAACCGCGGCCTGAGCCGAGAGGAATAGGACACCGACATGAACATCCCCACCTTCGGCGGCGCCGCAGCCCACATGCCGAGCAGCCGTTACGTCCTGCCCCAGTTCGAGGAGCGCACGGCCTACGGCTACAAACGCCAGGACCCGTACAACAAGCTGTTCGAAGATCGCGTGATCTTCCTCGGCGTACAGGTCGACGACGCCTCGGCCGACGACGTCATGGCCCAGCTGCTCGTGCTCGAGTCGCAGGACCCCGACCGCGACATCATCATGTACATCAACTCGCCCGGCGGCTCGTTCACGGCCATGACGGCGATCTACGACACGATGCAGTACGTCTCGCCGCAGATCCAGACGGTCGTGCTCGGACAGGCCGCCTCCGCGGCATCCGTCCTGCTCGCCGCCGGCGCCCCCGGCAAGCGACTCGCTCTGCCGAACGCCCGCATCCTGATCCATCAGCCCGCCATGGGCGAGGCCGGTCACGGCCAGGCCTCCGACATCGAGATCCAGGCGCAGGAGATCCTCCGCATGCGCACCTGGCTCGAAGAGACGATGGCTCGCCACACCGGTCAGGACGTCGCGAAGATCAACAAGGACATCGACCGCGACAAGATCCTCTCCGCCGCCGAGGCGATGGAGTACGGCATCGTCGACCAGGTGCTCACCACCCGCAAGCGTGTGCCGGCGGCTCTCACCGCCTGACGCGTTAGCGCCCCGACCAGCCCCGCAGACCCGTTTCGGTCTGCGGGGCTTCGTCGTGCACGGGGCCGAAGCCCGTGAATCGCCTGTGTTTGTCGCTCGTGGGCCCACCGAAGCGACGATTCCTGGCGACTCGCGCGGGCGAACGGGGGCGGACGGGATGCCGAGCTTCGCCCTGGGCGATCATGACGCCGCGACGCGCGCAAATGCCCTTGTATGTCGTGGGCTCGGGTTAGGCTCGTCTACACACCGGCGGGGGCCGGGTGACGGGAGGAACCGGCATGGCACGCATCGGTGAGAGCGCCGACCTGTTCAAGTGCTCCTTCTGCGGCAAGAGCCAGAAGCAGGTCCAGCAGCTGATCGCCGGTCCCGGCGTGTACATCTGCGACGAGTGCGTCGAGCTCTGCAACGAGATCATCGAAGAGCGCATGGCCGAATCGTCGGCCGGCGAGGTCGCCGAGTTCGATCTGCCCAAGCCCCGCGAGATCTTCTCGTTCCTCGAGGAGTACGTCGTCGGCCAGGAGCCCGCCAAGCGCGCCCTCGCCGTCGCGGTCTACAACCACTACAAGCGCGTGCGCGCCCACGGCACCCTGCAGCCGGCCGAGGCCCGGGCCGAAGAGATCGACATCGCCAAGAGCAACATCCTGCTGCTCGGTCCGACCGGGTGCGGCAAGACGTATCTCGCGCAGACCCTCGCGAAGCGCCTCAACGTGCCGTTCGCGGTGGCGGATGCCACGGCGCTCACCGAGGCCGGCTACGTCGGCGAAGACGTCGAGAACATCCTGCTCAAGCTTCTGCAGGCCGCCGACTTCGACGTCAAGCGCGCCGAGACCGGCATCATCTACATCGACGAGGTCGACAAGATCGCCCGCAAGGCCGAGAACCCCTCGATCACGCGTGACGTGTCGGGCGAGGGCGTGCAGCAGGCGCTGCTGAAGATCCTCGAGGGCACGGTCGCCTCGGTGCCCCCGCAGGGCGGACGCAAGCACCCGCACCAGGAGTTCATCCAGATCGACACGACGAACGTCCTGTTCATCGTGGCCGGCGCCTTCGCCGGGCTCGAAGAGATCATCTCGGCCCGCGTCGGCAAGCACGGCGTCGGTTTCGGTGCGCCGCTGCACCGCAAAGAGGACGCGCCCGACCTGTTCAGCGAGGCGCTTCCCGAAGACCTGCACAAGTTCGGTCTGATCCCCGAGTTCATCGGTCGTCTGCCCGTCGTGGCATCCGTCTCGCCCCTCGACCAGGACGCGCTGATGGAGATCCTCACGGCACCGCGCAACGCGCTCGTCAAGCAGTACCAGCGCATGTTCGAACTCGACGGCGTGCAGCTGGAGTTCGATGAAGACGCCCTGCGCGCCATCGCCGACCTCGCCGTGGCCCGCAAGACCGGCGCGCGGGGCCTCCGCGCGATCCTCGAAGACGTGCTCGGTCCCATCATGTTCGACGTGCCCTCGTCGGACGACATCGCGAAGGTCGTCATCACCCGGGCGGCGGTCGAAGACGGTGCCCAGCCGACCATCGTTCTCGCGCAGAAGCGCCGGAGCGCCTAGGCGTTCCCGCCGTTCCACGGACGCGGCGAGCACCTGCGCGTGAATCGCCTCTTCTGTGGGGCGTGTTCCGCGGCGCACGGCTCATCGTGCGAGAGGGACCGGGTGCCGCACTCGCGACGCTCGTCGTAGCGTCTTGTGTCGAGCGCTGACCCCGGGCTCGCACCCGCGGGAGCCGGCCGCGCGGGAGCCACCCGAGCGGGCAGGATGGAGGGATGTTGTCTGAACTCTCCCTGCCGGTCAGTCTGTCGAGCCGAGCAGGGGAGGTTCGGCTGCGGCGTGCGGTTGCGGACGATCTGCCGGGCCTGATGGCTCTGCTCTCCGACGATCCGATCAGTGCCGCCCGGGGCGACCGGGCCGACGACGCCGACGAGGGCGCCTATGCCGGCGCGCTGCGTCGCGTGCTGCAGGCCCCCCTGAACGATCTCCTCGTCGTCGACGATGCCGAAGGCGCCCTGGTCGGCACGCTGCAGCTGACCGTCATCCCCGGTATGGCGCGTCAGGGAGCCACGCGGCTGCTCGTCGAGGCGGTCCGGGTGTCGTCGAGCGTGCGCTCCGGGGGCATCGGCACCGCCGTCATGCGCTGGTTGATGCACGTCGCGGCCCCGGCCACCGGCGCGACTCTCGTGCAGCTGACCTCGGACGCCGCGCGCGTCGACGCCCACCGGTTCTACACGCGGCTCGGCTTCGCCGCCTCCCACATCGGATTCAAGTACGCGCTGTGAGGCCGGCCGGGGCGCGGCCGGCGCCCGACGCCTCAACCCGCGAGTCCGCGGCGTTTCAGCAGCGGCTGGATCTCGGCATCCCGGCCTCGGAAGTCCCGGTAGGCGGTGAGAGGGTCGCCGGAACCGCCGACACCCAGAAGGCGCTGGCGGAATCGATCGCCGTTCTCGCGCGTGAGGCCGCCGTTCTCGCGGAACCACTCCACGGTGTCGGCGTCGAGCACCTCGCTCCAGATGTAGGAGTAGTACCCGGCGCTGTAGCCGCCCGAGAACACGTGCGCGAAGTACGTCGACGCGTAGCGGGTGGGGACAGCCGGGTTGTCGAGTCCGATGTCTGCCAGGGCCGCCGCCTCGAAGGCCGCGACGTCGATGTCGGTCGATGCCTCGTCCACGGTGAGACCGTGCCACGCCTGGTCGATCCAGGATGCCGCGAGGTACTCGCTCGTGGCGAAGCCCTGGTTGAACGCCTCGGACGCGTGCAGCCGCTCGACGACGTCGGCCGGGAGCGGCTCACCGGTGTCGATGTGGCGGGCGTAGTGCGAGAGGATCTCGGGCCAGAGGATCCACATCTCGTTCACCTGGCTCGGGAACTCGACGAAGTCGCGGTACACCGCTGTCCCGGCGAAGTGGGGGTACGTCACGGTGGCGAACAGGCCGTGCAGGGCATGTCCGAACTCGTGGAAGAGGGTGGTGACCTCGTCCAGCGTCAGCAGCGTCGGGGTTCCGGGGGCCGGCTTGTTCACGTTGAGGTTGTTGACCACGACGGGCGCGGTGCCGCGCAGAGCCGACTGCGTCACGATCGAGTTCATCCACGCACCACCGCGCTTGGTGTCGCGCGTGTACAGGTCGAGCAGGAACAGCCCGAGCTCGCTGCCGTCGGCGTTGTGCACCTCGAAGACACGGACGTCGGGGTGATAGCCCTGCAGATCGTGGCGCTCGGCGATGGTGATGCCGTAGAGCTGCTCGGCGGCGAAGAACACGCCGTCGCGCAGCACGCGCTCCGCCTCGAACCACGGCCGGAGGGCGGCCCGGTCGAGGTCGTACCGCTCAGCGCGCACCTTCTCGGTGTAGAACGCCCAGTCGTACGGCTCGATCCGGATGCCGTCGGCATCGGCGATCCTTTGCAGTTCCGCCTGCTCGGAGCGGGCGTTGGCGGCCGCGGGGGCGGCAAGGCGGCGGAGCAGGTCGTGCACGGCATCCGGGGATCCCGCCGTCTGGTCGGCCAAGACGGCGGCGGCGTGAGAGGGGTAGCCGAGAAGGGCGGCGCGCTCGGCACGCAGGCGCACGATGTCGCGCAGCACCGCGCGGTTGTCGTGGGCGTTGCCGCGTGCGGCCCGCGAGCGGGACGCCTCGAGCAGCCTGCGACGGCTCTCGCGGTTCGTGAGCGAGGCGAGATACGGGTGGCCGGTGTACAGGGTCAACGAGACGACGTAGCGGCCGTCGAGCCCCCGAGTCGTGGCGGCTTGTGCGGCGGCCGACAGTTCGCCGTCGCTGAGGCCGTCGAGCTCGGCCGAGGTGTCGAAGACCACGGCGAGGTCGTTCGTATCGGCGAGGAGGTTCTTCTCGAACGTGGTGGTCAACACCGACAGCCGCTGATTGAGGTCGGTGAGGCGCTGCTTCTGGGCGTCGTCGAGCCCGGCCCCGGCGAGCGACATCTCGCGGTGATGGCGCTCGACGAGGTAGCGGCTCTCGGCATCCAGGCCCAGCTCGTCGAGCTGATCGCGCACGGCGGCGATGCGGGCGAAGAGCAGGGCGTCCAGCTGGATCGCGTCGCGGTGCGCCGACATGAGAGGCGCCAGTCGCTCTTCGACCGCCTGGATCTCGGGAGTGCCGTCGGCACCCGTCACCGTGTAGAACGCGCGCGACACACGCCCCAGCAGCTCTCCGCTGCGCTCGAGCGCGACGAGCGTGTTCTCGAACGTCGCGGGCTCCGTCTGCGCCGTGATGGCGTCGATCTCGTCGCGTTGCCGGGCGAAGGCTTCGTGGAACGCGGGGAGGTAGTGCTCGACCGCGATGCTGCCGTAGGGCGGCAGGTCGTAGGGGAGCGAGGGCGGCGCGAGGAGGGGATTGGTCACGGCATCCGTCATCCATCCAGCCTAGGCGCAGTCGGCCGCGGAGTGCAGAGAAGTTGTTGCAAATAAAGTCGTGCAAAGGTATCTTTGCATTCATGGCCGAACAGTCGAAACCCCGCGAAGAGCGTGTTCTGGATGCCGGTGCGCTTCGCGCCCTGGCGCACCCGCTGCGCGTGCGGCTCTACGACATCCTGAGCCAGTACGGCCCTCAGACGGCGAGCAGCCTCGCGGATCTGACGGGGGAGTCGACCGGAGCGACGAGCTACCATCTGCGGGCGCTCGCCCGTCACGACCTCATCCGCGAGGTCGCCGGTCGCGGTACCGCTCGCGAACGCTGGTGGGAGCGTCCGGCCGGCAGCGTCACGCTGACCAATCCCGAGCTCGAGCACACACCGTCGGGACGCGCCGTGCTGGAGGCCGTGCACTCCGAGACCCTGACACTGCGTCACCAGCAGCTCATGCATTTCGCCACGCACGGCTGGGACGAGGACGGAGAGTGGCGCGAGGGGTCCGTCATCTCCACCGCGACCGCGCGTCTGACCGCCGAGCAGTCACGCGAGCTCGTACACCGCATCGGTGCCCTCATCGACGAGACCGTCCAGCGCTACCGCGACCAGACGGGAGAGGGCGTGCGTCCGGTCACCATCCGCAACGACGTCTTCCCGCTTCCGACCGAGAGGGGCTCCGCATGAGCGCCGTGACGAGGGCCATCGCTCTGCCTGTCCGACCGACCCGTGCCGAAACGGCGCTGCTGGCGCTGTCACGGACCATCACGCGGCTCGCCGAGGAGCGTATGCGGCGACGTGCGTGGGCCATCGAGGCGGAGCCGGCGCGTCGAGCCGGTCGCGCCGCGTCTCACGCGATGTCAGCGGATGCCGCGCGCTACCTGTCGCCGCGCTGATCGCCGCGGTCTCTGAGCGAGTCGGGGCACCGGGACCCGTGCGCTGACTCAGGTCGCTGAGCCTGTCGAAGGGCCCGGGACCCGCATCCACCCGGTGGCTTGAACAGGCTCAGCCACCTCGCCATGCCACCCGCGGACGCCCGGTGGCTTCGACAGGCTCAGCCCCCTCGCCATGCCACCCGCCGACGCCCGGTGGCTTCGACAGGCTCAGCCCCCTCGCCATGCCACCCGCGGACGCCCGGTGGCTTCGACAGGCTCAGCCACCTCGGATCCGAAACGCACCGAGCCCGCCGATGCCCGAAGGCGTCGACGGGCTCGGGACGTGAGCGCGGAGGCTCAGGCGAACTCGGCGTCGTCGTCGTATCGCACGACGACCTCGCCGGCGGCATCCTGGGTCACGATGACCCCGGTGTCGAGTTCGGCGACGGGGCGACCCTCGAGGAAGGTCAGCGTCCACCGCGGTGCGGGCGCGCTCAGGCCGTCGGGCGTGAGCGCGGCCTCGACCGCGGCGATCTGGGCGTGCAGCGCCTCGGGAACAGCCTTCGGCGGCTGCTCGCGGGCGGTCCAACGGGTTCCGAGTTGCATCAGTCCTCCTGGGGTGCGAACACGATGTCGGTGACGGCCGCGGTGTCGGCCTCGACGAACGAAATGGTCTCGATGCGTCCCACCGCGCGCAGGTCGCCCTCGGCGAGGCGCAGCGCCTCGACGTTCGGACCCGACACGGTGAGCGAGGTCACGGGCGTCTTCTGCGAGGCCTTCGCCTCGGTCTTGGCACGACGGATGCCGATGAGCGCGGCGCTCACGGCGGTGAGCACGGCCGGGTCGCCCCCGGAACCGCTCGGCTCGGGCCACGCGGCGGTGTGCACGGATCCCTCTTCAAACCACGACCAGGTCTCCTCGGCCGCGAACGCCAGCACGGGGGCGAACAGGCGCACGAGCGTCGACAGGGCGGTGCGCAGCGCGAGGGCCGCCGACGCCTGGCCGACATCGGTCTGGTCGTACGCGCGCTCCTTCACGAGCTCGAGGTAGTCGTCGCAGAACGTCCAGAAGAACGACTCGGTGATCTCGAGCGCCCGCGCGTGGTCGTACGCCTCGAACGCGGCCGTGGCGTCGCGCACGACGGCATCCAGGGTCGCGAGCATCGACGCATCGAGCGCGTGCGTGACCTCGGCGCCCTCGGGCACGGGGAACGACAGCACGAATTTCGCGGCGTTCAGCAGCTTGATCGCCAGGCGCCGGCCGATCTTCACCTGCGTCGGGTTCTGCGGGTCGAACGCCGCATCGGTGCCGAGCCGGCTGGACGCCGACCAGTAGCGCACGGCGTCGGAGCCGTGCTGCTTGAGGATGTCGGCGGGCGTGACCACGTTGCCCTTGGACTTCGACATCTTCTTGCGATCGGGGTCGACGATGAAGCCCGAGATCGCGGCATCCGACCAGGGGCTGCGGTCGTCTTCGAGGGTGCTGCGCAGCATGGTCGAGAAGAGCCAGGTGCGGATGATGTCCTGGCCCTGCGGGCGCAGATCGAACGGCGACACGAGGTTCCACAGCTCCTCGTCGCGCTGCCAGCCACCCGCCAGCTGCGGCGTGAGCGACGAGGTCGCCCACGTGTCGAGGATGTCGCGCTCGGGGTCGAAGCCGCCGGGAACGCCCCGCTGGTCCTCGGTATAGCCCGGGGGGACGTCGGTGGTCGGGTCGACGGGGAGCGAAGCGAGCTCGGGCGTCAGCACGCGGTCATAGTCGCGTTCGCCGTTCTCATCGAGGGCGTACCAGACCGGGATCGGTACGCCGAAGAAGCGCTGGCGCGACACGAGCCAGTCGCCGGTGAGGCCGCTGGTCCAGTTCTCGAAGCGCACGCGCATGAAGTCCGGATGCCACGACATCTCGCGACCCAGCGCGATCAGGCGATCGCGCAGTTCGGCATCCCGCGCGCCGTTGCGGATGTACCACTGGCGCGTCGACACGATCTCGAGCGGCCGGTCGCCCTTCTCGAAGAACTTCACGGGGTGGGTGAAGGGCTTGGGCGCGCCCTCCATGGCGCCGGACTCCTGCAGCAGTTCGACGATGCGCTTCTTGGCGCTGAAGACGGTTTTGCCCGCGAGCTCCGCGTACGCCGCCTTCGCGGCATCCGTCACGATCACGTCGGGGGCGTCGGTGACGATCCGCCCGTCCTTGCCGATGATCGTGCGGTTGGGGAGATCCAGCTCGCGCCACCAGATGATGTCGGTCACATCGCCGAAGGTGCAGATCATGGCGATGCCCGAGCCCTTGTCCTTCTGCGCGAGGGGGTGCGCCAGCACGGGCACCTCGACGTCGAACAGCGGGGTGCGCACGGTCGTGCCGAACAACGGCTGATAGCGCTCGTCGTCGGGGTTCGCCACCAGCGCCACGCACGCGGGCAGCAGCTCGGGGCGGGTGGTCTCGATGAACACATCGCCCGAGCCGTCGGTCTTCGCGAAGCCCACGCGGTGGTACGCGGCGGGCTGGTCGCGGTCCTCGAGCTCGGCCTGGGCGATCGCCGAGCGGAAGTCGACGTCCCACAGGGTCGGCGCGAGCGCCTGGTACGCCTCGCCACGCTCGATGTTGCGCAGGAATGCCAGCTGGCTCGTGCGGATCGAGTCGTCGGAGATCGTGCGGTAGGTCTGCGTCCAATCGACGCTGAGGCCCAGCTCACGGAAGAGCTCCTCGAACTGCTTCTCGTCTTCGATCGTCAGCTGCTCACACAGCTCGATGAAGTTGCGGCGGCTGATGGGCACCTGGTCGGCGGCCTTGCTGCTCTTGTTATCGCCGCCCGCGAACGGCGGGGTGAAGTCGGCGTCGTACGGGAGCGAGGGGTCGCAGCGCACGCCGTAGTAGTTCTGCACGCGGCGCTCGGTGGGCAGGCCGTTGTCGTCCCACCCCATCGGGTAGAACACCGTCTTGCCGCGCATGCGCTCGAAGCGCACCTTCACGTCGGTGTGCGTGAACGAGAACACGTGTCCGATGTGCAGGCTCCCGGATGCCGTCGGCGGCGGCGTGTCGACCGAGTAGACGCCCTGACGACCGGCCTCGGCGGCGCGGAGACGGTCGAACACGTACGTGCCGCGCTCGTTCCACGCGGCATCCCACTTCTGCTCGAGGCCTTCCAGGGCGGGCTTGTCAGGGATCGTGGCCATGGGGGTACTCCTCGAGCGATATGGGCGGCACTGTGTGAGCGTGCCTGATGGGTATGGCATCCATCGTATCGGGCCGGGCTCGTCGCGTCCGGGGCACGGGGGGTGTGTGTGCGGGGCGCCGCGCGTGTCGTGTTCGGCGCGTCCCGGGTGTGCGCAAGGTCGGTGATGTGCACAAAGTCAGTCGGAGGGGCGGGATGCCGACGGAGTTCGTGCACATCGCGGAGGTTGTGCGCGGGTGCAGGGGCGCGCACGGGCAGCGTGCGCACGGCGTGGAGGGAGAGCACGACGAGGAGCGTGCGCAAGGTCGGTGACATCGCGGAGGTTGTGTGCCGGCGCGAGCGGGCCGCGTGCGCAAGGCGTGGACGGTGAGCACGGCGAGGAGCGTGCGCAAGGTCAGTGATGTGCACAAAGTCAGCCGGAGGGACAGGATGCCGACGGAGTCTGTGCACATCGCGGAGGTTGTGCGCGGGTGCGCCCACGACCTCACCCGTCCTCCACAGGCCGACCTTGTCCCCGAAAGTGACGGGATGCGTCCTCGCGCGCGCGGCCGTCGCGGAGCATGTGGTCATGCAGATCGATCGCGTGCGCGCCGTCGCCGACCGTGTCGCCGACCTGGGCGGCGTGGCCCGACCCACCCGACTCGTACGGGAAGGCCACGGGCGTCGCCAGGTCTCGGAGGCCGTTTCACGCGGTCTGGTGACACGGGTGCGGCGCGACTGGATCGCGAGCCCCGGCGCCGACGAGTACCTGGTCGCGGCGGCGAGGACCGGAACCGTTCTGTCCTGCGTCACGGCCGCGGAACGACTCGGACTCTGGGTGCACGAGCGTCCACCCCAGCCGCACGTCGCCCATCCCGGGCGGGGAAAGATCGCCGCGACGGCCGCGGTCGTGCATTGGCAGCGCGCGATCGTTCCTCGGCATCCTGATCTTCTCGAAGACGGCATCGAGAACGTGCTGATGACCGTCGCCGCGTGCCGCCCCTACGAACAAGCCCGCGCGGTGTGGGAATCGGCGCTCAACAAGCGACTCGTCGACCTGCCCGGGCTGGAGCGACTTCCCTGGGTCGGCGTCGCGCGACGCCTCGCGCAGGAGGTGACGCCCTGGGCGGACTCCGGGCTGGAGACCTATTTCGTGACGCGCCTGGGCTGGCTCCGCCTGCCGATTCGGACGCAGATATGGATCGAGGGGCACCGCGTGGACTTTCTTATCGGGGAACGACTCGTGGTGCAGATCGACGGCGGTCACCATGTCGGCCGACAGCGGTCGGAGGACAACCGACACGATGCAGCGCTCATGCTGCTGGGTTTCCGCGTCATGCGCGTGAGTTACGAGCAGGTGATGCATCGGTGGCCAGAGGTGCAGGAGCAGATCATGCAGGCGGTGGCGCAAGGTCTTCATCGCGCGTGAACCGCACGGGTGAGCCGGGGGTTTCGAGGTGCGGCGACGTGCGCAAGGTCGGTGGTGCGCGCAAGGTCGGTGGTGTGCGCAAGGTCGGTGGTGTGCGCGAAGTCAGCGGGAGGCGCGGGATGGCGACGGAGTTCGTGCACATCGCGGAGATTGTGCACGGGTGGGGCGGCGCTCGCGGCGCGCGCACACCGCGCTGTGCGCAAGTTCAGAGATGTGCACAAAATCAGCGGCAGAGTGCGGATGCCAACGGAGTTCGTGCACATCGCGGAGGTTGTGCACGGGTGGTGCGGCGCTTGCGGCGCGCACAGCCCGCGCCGTGCGCAAGGTCGGTGGTGTGCACAAAGTCAGCGGCAGGGTGCGGATGTCAACGGAGTTCGTGCACATCGCGGAGGTTGTGCACGGGTGGGCGGCGCTCGTGTGCGCGCGGGAATCCCGACTTTCCGCACGCGGTCCAGGAACGCGGGTAGGCTGAAGCTTCCCCACCGAACACTTCGAGGTTTCGTCATGCCTTCACAGCTTTCCCGCCGCGTGCTCTCCACGGTGGCCGTCGCCGCGGTCGCCGCCCTGTCGCTGTCGGCGTGCGCCGGCTCCGACCCCGAAGCCGCGGGCGACGGCGAGATCGTCTGGGCGATCGAGGGCGCGAACCTCTCGGCCGGCAAGATGGACCCCCAGACCAGTCAGCTCGACGTCACCGCGATGGTGCAGCGCGCCGTGCTCGACTCGCTCGTCTTCCAGGAGGCCGACGGCTCGTTCTCGCCCTGGCTCGCGAGCTCGTGGGAGGTCGAGGACGGCGGGGCGAGCTACCTGTTCACGCTTCGTGACGACGTCACCTTCCACGACGACATGCCGTTCAACGCGGCGGCCGTGAAGGCGAACTTCGACCGCATCGCCGACCCCGAGACGGCGTCGGCGCAGGCGGCATCCATGCTCGGCGGCGAGCTCTACGCCGGCACCGACGTGGTCGACGACCACACCGTGCGCGTGCGTTTCACGCAGCCGTACGCACCGTTCCTGCAGGCGGCCAGCACGGCGCTGCTCGGCTTCTACTCACCCGCCGTGCTGTCGTCGTCGCCCGACCAGCTCGCCGCGGGCGGACCCGGCGTCACCGTGGGCACCGGCCCGTTCGAGCTGACCGAGTACACGCCCGACCAGGACATCGTCTACACCCGCAACGACGACTACACCTGGGGCCCCGACGGCACCGGCAAGCCGAGCTTCCAGACGCTGCGCGTCGACATCCTGCCCGAGGCGTCAGTGCGCGTGGGCGCGCTGTCGAGCGGCCAGGCCGACGTCGTGACGAACCTCCCGCCGAACCTCGTCAGCCAGGTGCCCGCCGACGCCACGGTCGAGTCGCTCGAGTACCCGGGCCTGCCCTACTCGCTCTTCCTCAACGAGAAGTACGGCGTCTTCGCCGACGAGAAGGTGCGCCAGGCGTTCACCCGCGCAATCGACGTCGACACCGCGGTGCAGGAGATCTTCTTCGGCCAGTACCCCCGCGCGTGGAGCATCCTCGGTTCCACCACCCCCGGCTACGACGCGAGCCTCGAGAACTCGTGGCCCGTCGACCCGGCCGCCGCCAACGCCCTGCTCGACGAGGCCGGCTGGACGGGACGGGATGCCGACGGCATCCGCACCAAGGACGGCCAGCGCCTCACGGCTCGCTGGATCGCCTGGACCCCGGTGCCCGACGACCGCGCCGCCCTCGCCAACGCCGTGCAGAGCGACCTGAAGGCGGTCGGCTTCGACCTGCAGCGCGAGGTGCTCGAGCCCGGTGCATACAACGAGCAGTACGGTCCGAAGACGTTCGACGTCACCGATTGGGGCTTCTCGGGCGTCGACGCCGACCTGCTGCGCAGTCACCTCGAGACCGACGGCTTCCAGAACGCCTCGCAGGTGAGCGACCCCGCCGTCGACGCGCTGCTCGAAGAGGGCGCGTCGACCACCGACCAGGCCGCGCGCAACGCCGTGTACGCCCAGGTGCAGCAGTGGAACGCCGAGCACGCCGCCATCGTGCCGCTGTACAGCCCCTCGCTCATCAGCGCCGTGCGCCCCGATGTCACCGGCCTGACGTTCGACCTGTACGGTCGCCCGCTGTTCGCCACCGCCTCGGTCGGCTGAGCACGGACCCTCGGATGCCACGACCCCGCCCTCGCGCTCTGCTGAGTCGCCTCGGCCAGGTCGTGGCATCCGTCGTCCTGGTGCTGTGGGGGGCGGCGACGCTGGCGTTCGTGGCGTTCCGGATCATCCCGGGCGATCCGGTCGAGGTGATGCTCGGACCGCAGGCCCAGGTGAGCGACGCGGTCAAGGACGGGATGCGGGCCGACCTCGGGCTCGACCGACCGGTGATCGAGCAGTACGGCGCGTTCCTCGGGCGGCTGCTACGTGGCGACCTGGGGGAGTCGTATCAGCTGCGGCTTCCTGTGGCCGAGGTCATCGGCCGTCAGCTCGGACCGACGCTGCAGCTCTCGGCCCTCGCGCTGGTGATCGCGGTGCTGCTGGCCCTGGCGTCCGCTCTGCTCGTGCGGGGGCGCACCGGGCGGGCCGCGGCATCCGGGGTCGAACTCGTCGTGCTGTCGTCGCCGGTGTTCTGGACGGGCCTGGTGCTGCTGAGCGTGTTCTCGTTCCAGCTCGGGTGGTTCCCGGTGTCGGGGGCACGGGATGCCGCCGCGATCGTGCTGCCGGCGGTGACCCTCGCCCTGCCGGTCGCGGCGCTGCTGTCGCAGGTGCTGCGCGACGGGGTCGAGGCGGCGGAGCGCGAGCCGTTCCTGCTGACGGTGCGCGCCCGCGGGGCGGGACCGCTGCGCGAGAGCCTGCACCACTCGCTGCGCCACGCCAGCGTGGGGGGAGTGACCCTGGCGGCATACCTGGTGGGGTCGTTGCTGGGCGGCGCAGTGCTGGTGGAGACGGTCTTCGCGCGACCCGGGATCGGGCGCGTGACTCTGACGGCGATCACCGACCGCGACCTGCCGGTCATCACGGGCGTGATCATGCTGAGCGCACTCGTCTTCGTGCTCGTCAACACGCTGGTCGACCTCGTCGTGCCGCTCATCGATCCGCGATTGCGCAGCACGTCGGCGGCGCTGCGCGTGCGCGCGGGGGTGCCGGCGTGAGCGTCGTCGGGGCGGGTGCGGCGACGCGGGGCTGCGGCGACGTCGACGACGTTGCGGTGCGGTCGGCGGTGGCCTCGTGAGCGTCGCCCCCGGGCGCAGCCTGACGCGCCGACGCGGCCGCACGGTCGCCCTCTCTGTCGCCGGCGCGGTGCTCGCGATCATCGCCCTCGCCGCTGTCGCTCCGGGGCTGGTGGCGACGCACGATCCGCTTCTCACCGACGTGCGCGCGGCGCTGCAGCCGCCGAGCGCGGCGCACTGGTTCGGCACCGACCAGAGCGGACGCGACGTGTACTCGCGCGTCGTCTTCGGCGCCGGGCGCTCGGTCGGGATCGGCCTGCTGGCCACCGGACTCGCCCTCGTCATCGGGGTCGTCGCCGGCTCGCTCACCGCTGTCGCCCCCCGTCTTGTCGACACCGTCGCGATGCGCATCGTCGACGTGCTGCTGGCGTTCCCCGAGTTCCTCGTCGCGCTGCTCGTCGTGGCGGTGCTCGGACCGGGGCCGACGAACGTCGCCCTCGCGGTGACGATCGCCGCCGTGCCCGTGTACATCCGCCTGGCGCGGGCGCAGACCCGCACGCTCGCCGCCGCCGAGTACGTCGAGGCCGCGCGCATCAGCGGCGTGCCCGCGGCACTCGTGCACGTGCGGCATGTGCTGCCCGGCGTTCTCGGGGCCGTGAGCGTGCTCGCGACGATCGGGGTGGGCACCAGCATCCTGGCCGCCGCCGGTCTCAGCTTCCTCGGCCTCGGCCCCACCGAGCCCACGCCCGAGTGGGGGCTCATGCTGTCGGCCGGGCGCAACCTGCTGCTGCAGGCGCCCTGGGTCGCCGTATTCCCGGGGCTGGCGATCACCGCGACGGTGGTCAGCGTGAGCGTGGTCGGGCGGACCTTGCGCGCGCGGACCGAGGAGCGCGGGGCATGAGCGGGCGGGATGCCGGGGTGCCCGACGGCGGCGACGCCGCACGGCGCGTGAGCGGAAGGGATGCCGGTGCGACGGCGGGGGCCGCGGATGCCACCCCGCCGCGCGCCGGGGGAGCCGCTGCCGCCCGCCGTAACGCACCGCCCGCGTCGGGTCTTCACCTCCGCGGCCTGCGGATCGCCAGCCCCGCAGGTGCCATCGTCGACGGCCTCGACCTCGACGTCGCGCCGGGGGAGTGCGTGGCCATCGTGGGCGAGTCCGGCGCCGGCAAGTCGCTCAGCGCACGGGCTCTGCTCGGCATCGTGCCCGACGGCCTCACGAGCGCCGTCGACGCCCTCTCGGTCGACGGGGTCGACGCCCGCGCGGCCACCGAGAGGCAGTGGCGTGCTCTGCGCGGCCGCCGCATCGCCCTGGTCTCGCAGGACGCGCTCGTCTCGCTCGACCCGCTGCGCCGCATCGGCGCCGAGGTCGCCGAGCCCATCCGCATCCACGACCCCGCCGTCCGCGGCGCAGCCCTCGCCGCACGCGTGCGCGAGAACCTCGAACGCGTCTCGCTGCCCGAGCCCGACCTGCGCGCCCGGCAGTACCCGCACGAGCTCTCCGGGGGACTGCGCCAGCGCGCGCTCATCGCCTCGGCGCTCGCGGCGACGCCGTCGGTGCTCGTAGCCGACGAACCGACGACGGCCCTGGATGCCACGGTGCAGGCTCGCGTGCTCGACCTCGTGCGCCGCATCGCCGACGACGGCGTGGCCGTGGTCTTCATCAGTCACGACCTCGGCGCCGTCGCGCGGGTGGCCGATCGCATCGTGGTCATGCATGACGGGCGTGTGGTCGAGACGGGCGTCACGGCCGAGGTGCTGGCATCCCCCCGGCATCCGGTGACCCGCGAACTCGTCACGGCCGTGTCGCACGAGCCGCTCGCTCGGGCCCCGCGCACCGATGCGGCGCTGTTCACCGCCACGCGGGTGAGCAAGCGGTTCGGCGATCGGGTCGCCGTCGACGACGTGTCGTTCGAGGTGCGTCGCGGTCGCACGCTCGCCGTCGTCGGGGAGTCGGGGTCGGGCAAGACGACCCTCGCGCGCATGGTGGTGGGGGTGACCCCGGCCGACGCGGGGCAGCTCGTCTTCGACGGACGCCGGTGGGGCGTGTCGATCGCCCGCGGGGCCGACCGGCGCCGTGTGCAGCTCGTACAGCAGAACCCGTGGGGCGCGCTCGACCCGCGATGGAGCGTCGGCCGCACCCTCACCGAGGCCGTGGCCGCGGCGGGGGTGGCACGCTTCGACCGGCGGCAGACCGTCTTGGCGCTGCTCGACGAGGTGGGGCTCGCAGCCGCCTTCGCCGGACGGCGCCCCGCCCAGCTGTCCGGCGGTCAGCGCCAGCGCGTCGCCATCGCGCGCGCCCTCGCCGTCTCGCCCGACCTGCTCGTGCTCGACGAGCCGGTGTCGGCGCTGGATGCGACCGTGCGCGCGCGGATCCTCGAGCGGCTGCGGGCGCTGCAGGCCGAGCGCGACCTCGCGATGGTCTTCGTCACGCACGACCTCGACGTGGTGGCCGCGATCGCCGACGACGTGCTGGTGATGAAGGACGGGCGGGTCGTCGACGCGGGCCCGGTTGCATCCGTGTTCTCCGCGCCGCGGCATCCGTTCACCCGTGAGCTGCTGGACGCCGCCGGCCTCGGCCCCGGCGCGTCGCCCTGACCGCGTAGACTGGAGTGATCAGCACCGATCCGGCCATCACCGGGGAGCTCGCGGAAGAACGTCCGGCCCTTCGACACGCTCGAGGACCGAATCACTAGAACCGCGCGGGGCAGGCCCGTCACAGCCGCAGTGAGAGCGGCATCGGCCCCTGAGCTCGTCGAAGGGTCCGGTGCAATGCAGGGTGGTACCGCGGTCCGCATGGATCGTCCCGGCGAGCAGACCTCGACCCGCGGAGTGACATGACCTACCCACGCCCCTCATCCTTCGGCCCCGCCGCCGACGCGTCTTCCTCGGATGCCACGGCCCCGGCGACCGCGCAGGGCGCCGCCGCGACGGCATCCGTCGTCCCCAGCCCCCGCTTCCCCCAGATCGAGAACGACACACTCGCGTTCTGGAAGAGCGACGACACCTTCCGGGCCTCGATCGCGAACCGCGAGGGCGCCGAGGAGTGGGTCTTCTACGACGGCCCGCCGTTCGCCAACGGCCTGCCGCACTACGGGCACCTGCTGACCGGGTACGCCAAGGACGTCTTCCCGCGCTTCCAGACGATGCGCGGCAAGAAGGTCGACCGCGTCTTCGGGTGGGACACGCACGGCCTGCCGGCCGAGCTCGAGGCGATGAAGCAGCTCGGGATCACCGAGAAAGACGAGATCGAGGCCATGGGCGTGGCGACCTTCAACGCCAAGGCCCGCGAGTCGGTGCTCGAGTACACGCGCGAGTGGCAGGACTACGTCACCCGTCAGGCACGCTGGGTCGACTTCGAGCGCGGCTACAAGACGCTCGACACGACCTACATGGAAAGCGTCCTCTGGGCGTTCAAGACCCTGCACGACAAGGGCCTCGCCTACGAGGGGTACCGCGTGCTGCCGTACTGCTGGCGCGACGAGACGCCGCTGTCGACGCACGAGTTGCGCATGGACGACGACGTCTACAAGATGCGGCAGGACCCCTCGGTCACGGTCACCTTCCCGCTCGTCGGCGCCAAGGCCGAGGCGCTCGGCCTCACCGGCGTGCGGGCGCTGGCGTGGACGACGACGCCGTGGACCCTGCCGACGAACCTCGCTCTCGCGGTGGGTCCCGGCATCCGTTATGCCGTCATCGAGGGCGGGCCGAACGGCGCCGCCGACGTGCACACGACCCCCGACGGCACGCCCGACGAGGCGTTCGAAGCCGTCGCGCACCGCTACCTGCTCGCCGAAGATCTGCTGGCGAACTACGCCAAGGATCTCGGGTACGAGAGCGCGGATGCCGCCCGCGCGGCCGTGCAGACGACCATCTCGGGCGCCGAGCTCGAGGGCGTCTCGTACGACCGCCTCTTCGACTACTACGCCGATGCCTCCGTGTGGGGCACGCAGGACGCCTGGAAGATCCTCGTCGACGACTACGTCACCGTCTCGGACGGCACGGGCATCGTGCACCAGGCTCCCGCCTACGGTGAGGACGACAAGCGCCTCGCGGATGCCGCGGGCCTGCCGACGATCATCTCGCTCGACGACGGCGGCCGGTTCCTCTCGGCCGTGACCGACGTCGCGGGGGAGCTGTGGCTGGATGCCAACCGCCCGCTCATCCGCCTGCTCAAGCAGGAGGGCCGGCTGCTGCGTGAAGCGTCGTACGAGCACTCGTACCCGCACTGCTGGCGCTGCCGGAACCCCCTCATCTACAAGGCCGTGTCGAGCTGGTTCGTG
The DNA here is from genome assembly GCF_001456955.1 of Microbacterium enclense. Lineage (GTDB taxonomy): Bacteria > Actinomycetota > Actinomycetes > Actinomycetales > Microbacteriaceae > Microbacterium > Microbacterium enclense. Next base: position 366,708 of record NZ_KQ758468.1, read on the forward strand.
CGCGTGACCGACATCAAGGACGACCTGCTGGCGAACAACCAGCAGATCACCTGGGTGCCCGAGAACGTCAAGGAGGGCCAGTTCGGCAAGTGGCTCGAGGGCGCGCGCGACTGGTCGATCAGCCGCAACCGCTACTGGGGCTCGCCGATCCCGGTGTGGAAGAGCGACGACCCGAACCACCCGCGCGTTGACGTGTACGGCTCGCTCGCCGAGATGGAGGCGGATTTCGGCCGGCTCCCGATGAACGCCGACGGCGAGGTCGACCTGCACCGTCCGTACATCGACGACCTCACGCGCCCGAACCCCGACGATCCGACGGGGCAGTCGACGATGCGCCGCATCGACGACGTGCTCGACGTGTGGTTCGACTCGGGCTCGATGCCCTTCGCGCAGGTGCACTACCCGTTCGAGAACCACGAGTGGTTCGACGAGCACGCCCCGGCCGACTTCATCGTCGAGTACATCGGGCAGACCCGCGGCTGGTTCTACGTGATGCACGTGCTCTCGACCGCGCTCTTCGACCGCCCGGCGTACACCGGCGTCTCGTGCCACGGCATCGTGCTCGGCAACGACGGACAGAAGATGTCGAAGTCGCTGCGCAACTACCCCGACGTGCGCGAGGTCTTCGACCGCGACGGGTCGGATGCCATGCGCTGGTTCCTCATGTCGTCGAGCGTGCTGCGCGGCGGCAACCTCGTCGTGACCGAGGAGGGCATCCGCTCGGGCGTGCGCGAGTTCCTGCTGCCGCTGTGGAACGCGTGGTACTTCTTCGCGACCTACGCCAACGCTTCGGCGCCGGTGGCTGAGCCCGCGCCGGTGGCTGAGCCCGTCGAAGCCTCCGGCCCCCGGCCCGAGGGGGTCCCAGACCCTTCGACAGGCTCAGAGACCTCGGTTGGCGGGTACGAAGCTCAGTGGCGCACCGACTCGACCGACGTGCTCGACCGGTACATCCTCGCGCTGACCAGCGACCTGGTGCGCGATGTCGCCGCCGACCTCGAGGGCCTCGACTCCACGACCGCGGCCGAGCGCCTGCGCGACTTCGCCGAGGTGCTGACCAACTGGTACATCCGGCGCTCGCGCGACCGGTTCTGGGTGGGCGTGACCGACGACCCGCGCAGCCGCGAGGCCTTCGACACCCTGTACACGGTGCTCGAGACGCTGACCCGGGTGGCCGCCCCGCTCATCCCGCTCGTCTCCGAGCGCGTGTGGCAGGGCCTCACGGGCGGCCGCAGCGTGCACCTGGAGGACTGGCCCGACGCCTCGGCGTTCCCCGCGGCAGAGGACATCCGCACCGCGATGGACACGGTCCGCGACGTCTCGAGCGTCGCCAACGCGCTGCGCAAGCGCGAGGGCAAGCGCGTGCGCCTGCCCCTGCCGCGTCTGACGGTGGTGACCCCGGATGCCGCGGGCCTGGCGCAATTCGACGACATCCTGCGCGAGGAGCTCAACGTGAAGACCGTCGAGCAGGTCGCTCTGCGGGAGGGCACGGCGGGGGATTACGGCATCACGCACCGCCTCTCGGTCAACGCGCGCGCCGCGGGCCCGCGACTGGGCAAGCAGGTGCAGCAGGCCATCAAGGCCGCTCGCGAGGGCGACTGGAGCGAGGTCGACGGGCAGGTCGTCGCGGGCGGCATCCCGCTCGAGCCCGCCGAGTACGACCTCGTCGTCGAGACCGCGGGGCGCCCCGACGGCGAGGCGCTGGCGGTGCTGTCGTCGGGGGGGTTCGTGCTGCTCGACACGGTCACCACGCCCGAGCTCGAGGCCGAGGGCCTGGCCCGCGACATGATCCGCGGCATCCAGGACACCCGCAAGGCCGCCGGCTTCGACGTGAGCGACCGCATCTTCTTGTCGCTGACGTTCGTCGAGCACGCCGACGCGCAGGCCGTCGCTCAGGCGTTCGAGGTGGCCGGCGTGGCATCCGAGACCCTCGCCGAGGCGGTCGTGCTCGCCAGCCGCACTGACCGGCTCATCGAACGCGGCGCCCCGGTCCCCGCGGAGTACGAGACCGTCATCGCCGCCAAGACCTACGCGAACGTCGGCGCCGTCACCGTCGCCGTCGCCCGGATCGGAGCCTTCGCATGAGCGACCGCTCCCGGGCCGACGCCGTCTACAGCGCTCTGCTCGAACGCCAGGGCGAGCAGTGGGTGCAGCCGCGCGTCGAGCGCACACGCCGCGTGCTCGAACTTCTCGCCGACCCGCAACGCACGTACCGCGTCATCCACGTGACCGGCACGAACGGCAAGACCTCGACCAGCCGCATGATCGAGAGCCTGCTGCGCGCGATGGGCCTGCGCACCGGGCTGTTCACCAGCCCGCACCTCGAGCGTTTCACCGAGCGCATCCTCATCGACGGCGAGCCCGTGTCGGACGCCGCGGTCGCCGACGCATGGGACGAGATCCAGCCGTTCGTCGACATGGTGGATGCCGAGCTCGCGGCATCCGGAGACGCTCCGCTGACCTTCTTCGAGCTGCTCACCGTGCTGGCCTTCGTCGCGTGCGCGGACGCGCCGATCGACGTGCTCGTGCTCGAGGTCGGCATGGGCGGGGAGTGGGACTCCACGAACACCGCCGACGGCGACGTCGCGGTGTTCACCCCCATCGACATCGACCACGTCGACCGGCTCGGCTCGACCGTCACCGAGATCGCCACCGTCAAGGCCGGGATCATCAAGCCGGGCGCCGCAGTCGTATCCGCCGAGCAGCCTGACGAGGCGCTTCGCGTCATCCGTACCCGGGCCGAGAAGGAGGGCGCGACGCTCGCCGTCGAGGGTTCCGCGTTCGGTCTCGAGGCACAGACCCTCGCCGTGGGCGGGCAGCAGCTCACCGTCCGCGGTGTGGCCGGAAGCTACCCCGAGGTCTACCTGCCGCAGTACGGCGCCCACCAGGGACACAACGCCGCCCTCGCCGTCGCCGCGGTCGAGTCGCTCGTCGGCGGTGGCACGCAGCCCCTCGCCGCCGACGTGGTCGCCGACGGTCTCGGCAACGCCACCTCGCCCGGTCGCCTGCAGCTCGTCGGCACCGCACCGACGGTGCTCGTCGACGCCGCCCACAACCCGCACGGTGCTCGCGCGCTGGTCGCCGCCCTCGACGAGTCGTTCGACATCGACGAGTGGGGCGCCGTGCTCGGCATCCTCGACGGTAAGGATGCCACCGGCATCGTGTCGGCGCTCGTCCCGGCCGTCGCGCGCGTCTTCGCCACCGCGCCCGACAGCGACCGCGCGACCGATCCCGACGCGATCGCCGACGTCGCCGAGGCCGCGGATCTGCCCGTCACCGTGCACCCCACCCTCGAAGACGCCGCGGACGCCGCGCGCTCGTGGGCCGCGGAGTCGGACCGCCGCGCCGTGGTCATCGCCGGCAGCGTCGTGCTCGCCGGGGAGGCGCTGCGCCTGTCGGAACTCGAGGACTGGAAGGCGGGGTGGCAGCCGTGAGCCCGCGGGAGCCCCGCACCCCCCGACCGCGCCGCCGGCGCGGCGCGCAGGAGTCGCTCGGTGCCGTCGTGCTCGGCTTCGAGTCGGTCGTCGTCTTCCTCGGCGGCCTGGTGGTCTACGGGCTGAAAGTGCTGCCGTTCGGCATCGAGCCGTGGTGGGGGATCGTCGGCGGTGTCGTGATGGCCGTGGCGATGGTCGCGGTCTCGGGCATGCTTCAGCACCGCTGGGCGCTGTTCGCCGGGTGGGGCCTGCAGATCCTTCTCCTCCTGGGCGGCCTGCTCGTGCCGGCACTCGCGGTCGTCGCCGTCATTTTCGGCGGCATGTGGGCGTATGCGACGATCAAGGGAGCGGCGCTCGACCGACGCAACGCCCGGTTCGCCGCCGACCCCGACCTCTCGAACGGAGAATGACCCATGGCCACCGAAGAGACCCTCGTCCTGGTCAAGCCCGACGGCGTCGCCCGCGGACTGACCGGCGCGATCCTGGCGCGCATCGAGGCGAAGGGCTACGCCCTCGTCGACATCCGCCTCGTCGAGCCCGACCGCGAGACCCTCGCCCGGCACTACGCCGAACACGAGGGGAAGCCCTTCTACGAGCCGCTGCTGGAGTTCATGCTCTCCGGCCCCTCCGTCGCGATCCGCCTCGCCGGCAACCGCGTCATCGAGGGCTTCCGCTCGCTGGCGGGCACCACCGACCCGACCACCGCCGCCCCCGGCACGATCCGCGGCGACTTCGGCCGCGACTGGGGCCTGAAGGTGCAGCAGAACCTCGTCCACGGCAGCGACAGCGTCGAGTCCGCCGAGCGCGAGCTCGCGATCTGGTTCGCCTGATCCCGGATGCCACGAAGGCCGTCACCCCGTGAGGGTGGCGGCCTTCGTCGATGCGCAGGGTGGCCGGCGGGAATCGCTGAGGCCGTGAGCGGAGGCCGACGCTCCAGGAGTCCGTGCACAAAGTCAGTGATGTGCGTCACGTCAGTGGCATCCGGGGCCGTCGGGCGGAGTTTGTGCACATCGCTGAGGTTATGCACGGCGCCGGACGTCGCGGGGGCTGAGGGCACAGAGTCAGTGATGCGCGTCACGTCAGTGGCATCCGGGGCCGTCGGGCGGAGTTTGTGCACATCGCTGAGGTTGTGCACGGCCTCCGATGTCGCGGGGGCGCTGAGGGTACGAAGTCGGTGTCAGGGCAGTCGCATCCGGGGCGGGCGGCGCTCGCGCAGACCGCCGGATTCGGGCCCGGCGCGTGAGACCGGTCCCTTCGACAGGCTCAGGGACCTCGGCCGTCGAACCCGCGGGATCAGAACTGCGCGAGCACGTTCAGGCGCACCTGCGCCAGCATCGCGACGACGGCGAACGCGACGATCGTCATCAGCGGCACCCACACGAAGAGGCGGTCCGCCACCTCTCGGACCCGCACCGAGGGGATGACGCCTTCGCGCAGAACGTGCAGCGTCACGACGAAGAACGACGGGATCACCACCGACCAGGTCACCATGCACCATGGGCACAGCGTCGACAGCACGAACAGGCTCTGCGCGATGAGCCAGATCACGAAGGTCAGGGCGAAGGCGAAGCCGAACCAGAACAGGGCCCAGAACCACCGCGCGAATCGGGCGCCGGCCAGGAGCGCGGCTCCGACGACGATCGGCGCGATCCACGCGCCGAGGCCGATTATCGGGTTGGGGAAACCGAAGACCGCTCCTTGCGCGGACTGCAGGTTGGTGGAGCACTGCACGAGCACACTGAAGTCGCAGGATGCCGCCTCGCCCGGGTTCTGCAGCTGGTGGAAGCGCTCCATCGTCAGGGAGAACGCCGCCCACCAGCCGATCACGCCGGCGAAGATCAGCCAGACCGCGACGACGATCGGGCGACGAGGGGTGACGATTTCGCTCATGCCGCAATCCTGCCACCGCGCAGTTTCGGGGTCGCTGAGGGCGCGGCATCCGCACCGTACGGCAGCGCCGAGGGCGTTCCGCGGACGGCGAACGGACGCGTCCGCTGGTCGTGACGCCGGTCCGTGCGATAATGAAGGCTGATGTGACCGCGGCCGCGCTGCAGGAACATCACCAGAAGACTTCGGGCGATGACCGCCCTTCGCAGCACGCGCCACAGGCCTGCTGCAGACCGAATGAGTTCGCGGCCCCGCCGGGTGCGGCGCCGCATGAGATTTCGTCGGGCGACGCGCGGTGTCGCCCGCCAGGGAGAAACCCCGATATGGCCGATGTGACCGACGATCAGACCCCCGCCGACGAGACGACGCCCGACACCCCCGACGCACAGTCGCCCGACACCACGGCTCCCACGGAGGCTCCGGCCAACGATGCCGGCTCCGTCGACGAGGAAGAGGCGGCGGTTCAGGATGCCGTCGAGGCCGCTGCCGACGACACCCAGGAACCCGCGGTGCTCGCGGCCGATGCCGCACCGGCCGGCGGCGACGAGACGCCCGCCGCCGACGACGCGACGACGCCCGCAGAGAGTGACGCCCCCGCATCCCCTGACGCCGAGGCGGCGACGGATGCTCCGTCGTCCGACGCGGCGTCCGAAGCCGCTGGCGCACCGGCGGCCGAGGCCGATGACCTGCCCGCGGGCGACGCCGCCGACTCCGCGACCGCCGTCGACAGCGAGGCCACCCCTGCGGCATCCGGTGCCGACGACGCGGCGGCGAGCGAGTCGACGGCCGCCGCGGCGTCAGACACCGAGGCCTCGGCCGAGCCGGCGTCGACCACTGACACGAATGCTCCCGCCGCAACCGAGGCTCCCTCCGAGCCCGCGGCGCCCGCCGAGCCCGGAACCCCCGCCGAGCCCGCGGCGCCCGCCGAGCCCGAAACCCCCGCCGAGCCGCAGAAGCCGGCGCGCCCCACGGCGGTGTCGCTCGGACTGCTGCCGGAGAACTTCGTCTCGGCCGTGACGACCGCGCTTCACTTCTACGCGCCCGAGCTGCCGCCCCTGCCCGCGCGCGAGACGTTCTTCGACCGCGACGACCGCGACGACGACGGCCCCGCCGAGCGCGGGTCCGCCAATGCCCGCCGCCGCAACCGCCGCCGCGGCGGCAGCGATGCGACCCCCGTCGAGCAGAACGACGCGCCCGCCGCGCCCGTGCGCCAGCGCGCCGTCGAGGTCATCACCGAGCCGCAGCGCATCAAAGGCTCGACGCGTCTCGAGGCCAAGAAGCAGCGTCGCCGTGACGGCCGCGAAGCCGGACGCCGTCGCCCCGTCGTCACCGAGGCCGAGTTCCTCGCACGCCGCGAGGCCGTCGACCGCGTCATGGTCGTACGCTCCAAGGCCGGTCGCATCCAGATCGCCGTGCTCGAAGACAACGTGCTTGTCGAGCACTACGTCGCCCGCAACCAGGACGCCTCGCTCATCGGCAACGTCTACCTCGGCCGTGTGCAGAACGTGCTGCCCAGCATGGAGGCGGCGTTCGTCGACATCGGCCGCGGTCGTAACGCGGTGCTCTACTCCGGCGAGGTCGACTGGGACGGCGTCGAGACCAACAACCAGCCGCGACGCATCGAGCTCGCGCTCAAGTCGGGCGACCGCGTGCTCGTGCAGGTCACGAAAGACCCCGTGGGCCACAAGGGCGCTCGTCTGACGAGCCAGATCTCGCTGCCCGGCCGCTACCTCGTCTACGTGCCCAACGGCACGATGAACGGCATCTCGCGCAAGCTCCCCGACACCGAGCGCGCCCGCCTGAAGAAGATCCTCAAAGAGGTGCTGCCCGAGTCGTCGGGCGTCATCGTCCGCACGGCGGCAGAGGGCGCGACAGAGGAGCAACTGACGCTCGACGTGCAGCGCCTCACCTCGCAGTGGGAGCACGTCTCCAGCCAGGTCAAGACGATCCAGGCCCCGTCGCTGCTGCACTCCGAGCCCGATCTGCTGGTCAAGATCGTGCGCGACGTCTTCAACGAGGACTTCACGCGCATGCTCATCCAGGGCGACGAAGCGCTGCAGACGATCTCGAGCTACCTCCAGGGCGTCGCGCCCGACCTGCTCGAGCGGGTCGAGAAGTACGAGGGCGAGCAGGACCCGTTCGACGCCTTCCGCGTGACCGAGCAGATCGAGAAGGCCCTCGACCGCAAGGTCTGGCTGCCCTCCGGCGGATCGCTCGTCATCGACCGCACCGAGGCCATGACCGTCGTCGACGTCAACACCGGCAAGTTCGTCGGCTCGGGCGGCAACCTCGAAGAGACGGTCACCAAGAACAACCTCGAGGCGGCTGAAGAGATCGTGCGCCAGCTGCGCCTGCGCGACATCGGCGGCATCATCGTCGTCGACTTCATCGACATGGTCCTCGAGTCCAACCGCGACCTCGTGCTGCGCCGCCTCATCGAGTGCCTCAGCCGCGACCGCACGAAGCACCAGGTCGCCGAGGTGACCTCGCTGGGTCTCGTGCAGATGACCCGCAAGAAGCTCGGTCTCGGTCTGCTCGAGACCTTCAGCGAGGCGTGCGAGGTGTGCGCCGGTCGCGGCGTCATCGTGCACCATGACCCGGTGGTCAAGCACCGGCCCGCGGGCTCCCCGAACAGCGGCGGAAACGGCAACGGCTCCTCGAACCGTCGTGGACGCGGAGGCAACGGCGGCTCGTCCAACAGCACACCGGCGTCCACCGCGAACGGCGGCCAGAACGGTGCCGCGGCGGCCGCGAACGGTGGCACCCACGTCATCACCGAGGGCGTGAAGTCCGCGCTCGCGCAGATCGCGGCATCCACCGTCAAGCCGAGCATCGACGACCCCGCCGTCGTCGAGGCGGCCGTCGTGGCATCCGTCGAGGCCGTGCTCGAAGCCAAGACCGAGAACGAGGCGCCGGCCCCGGCGCGCGAGAAGCGTCCGCGCAAGAAGCGCGAGCCGAAGGCGCCGCGCACCGAGAAGGACGCGCTGCTGGAGTCGGTGCTCGAGGCGCTTCCCGAGCCGAAAGCCCCCGGTCAGGGGCGCTCCCGCCGCCGCGTGACGACGGCCGCCCTCACCGGCACCCCCGTCAGCGCGCAGCCGCCCGCCGAGGCGTAGGAGTCGCTCGAGGTGCCGGGGTCCGGCGTCCCCTCCGATGGGACGCCGGATGCCGGCACCTCAGCCGTTCCGGGTGGAGTCGGATGCCGCAGCGCGGCTTCCGTCTGCCGAGAAACGCCATCTGCACGCTGAAACGCATTGTCTGGGCGTTTCCCCGTGCGGATCGCGTTTCTCGCAGTCGGCGGCGACACCGTGCCCGGCGAGCAACCACCGCGGCATCCCCTCAGGCGCCGTACCGCCGCTCGCGCGCGGTGATGCGGAGGCCGGAGGCGCGCAGGCGGCGCACGAGCTCCTTGCCGCCGATGTGCTCGGCGCCGGCCGCGACCAGATCGGCGTGGCGCTCGTCGGGGACGTCGTAGTGGTCGCGGTCGAACGCGCGGCGAGGGATTCCCGCCGCGGCGGCGAAGGCGTGCAGTTCATCGAGGTCGCTGTCGCTCACGAGGTGCGCCCACAGGCGTCCGTGCGCGGGCCACTGCGGGTCGTCGATGAGGATCGCCATCCCGCGATCCTACGGTCGACACGCGGGTCGGATGCTTTTGCCGGATGCCGTCCGGTGAGCTAAACTTGACCCTTGGTGCGTCGCGTCCGCCCTACGGGAGCGTGACCCCGCTGACTTTCGTCGGCCGGATCGCACCGAGACTTGGGTCATCAGACCCTCCCAACGTCATCAGACAACCGGAGCCCCGCGCTCCCGAATGAAACAGGTGTGAAGTGGTTTACGCAGTTGTGCGCGCCGGCGGCCGCCAGGAGAAGGTCCAGGTCGGCACGGTCGTCGTGCTCGACCGCCAGAAGGCGAAGATCGGCGAGAGCATCCAGCTGCCCGCCGTTCTGTTCGTCGACGGCGACGCGGTCACGACCGACGCCGACAAGCTCGCGAAGGTCTCGGTCACGGCCGAGGTGCTCGGCGAGGAGCGCGGTCCGAAGATCGTGATCCAGAAGTTCAAGAACAAGACCGGCTACAAGAAGCGCCAGGGCCACCGCCAGGACCTCACGCGCGTCAAGATCACCGGCATCAAGTAAGAGCCAGGAGACGCAGAGATGGCACACAAAAAGGGCGCAAGCTCCACCCGTAACGGTCGTGACTCCAACGCACAGCGCCTCGGCGTGAAGCGCTTCGGCGGTCAGGTCGTCCTCGCCGGCGAGATCATCGTCCGCCAGCGCGGCACGCACTTCCACCCCGGCGCCAACGTCGGCCGTGGTGGCGACGACACGCTGTTCGCCCTGGCCCCCGGTGCGGTCCAGTTCGGCGCGAAGGGCGGCCGCAAGGTCGTCAACATCGTCACCGCCGCAGCGGAGTAATTCCCGCGCTTCGGCGCACGAGGGGGTGGGCGCTGCCCACCCCCTCTTCTTTTTCTCGTCGGCCTCGCCGGCCCCACCCGGAAGGACCCGCCATGGTCACCTTCGTCGACCGCGTCACCCTGCACCTGCGTGCGGGCAAGGGCGGCAACGGCTGCGTCTCGGTGCGCCGCGAGAAGTTCAAGCCGCTGGCCGGTCCCGACGGCGGCAACGGCGGCAGCGGCGGCGACGTCGTGCTCGTCGCCGACCCGCAGGTCACAACGCTGCTGTCGTACCACCACTCGCCGCACCGCTCGGCGGGCAACGGCGGCTTCGGCATGGGCGACCACCGCTCGGGCGCCCTCGGTGAAGACCAGGAGCTGCCCGTCCCGCTCGGCACCGTCGTGAAAGACCCCGACGGCACCGTGCTCGTCGACATGCTCACCCCCGGCATGCGCTTCGTCGCCGCGCAGGGCGGCCTCGGCGGCCTGGGCAACGCGTCGCTGGCGTCACCCAAGCGCAAGGCCCCCGGCTTTGCGCTGCTGGGCACCCCCGGCTGGGAGGGCGACGTCGTCCTCGAGCTCAAGACCGTCGCCGATGTCGCGCTGGTGGGCTTCCCCTCGGCGGGCAAGTCGAGCCTCATCGCCGCCGTGTCGGCGGCGCGTCCCAAGATCGCCGACTACCCCTTCACAACGCTGCACCCCAACCTGGGCGTCGTCCAGTCCGGCGACGTGCGCTTCACCATCGCCGACGTGCCCGGCCTGATCGAGGGCGCGAGCGAGGGCAAGGGTCTGGGCCTGGAGTTCCTGCGCCACGTCGAGCGCTGCACGGCCCTCGTGCACGTTCTCGACTGCGCCACCCTCGACCCGGGACGCGACCCGCTGAGCGACCTCGACGTCATCCTCGCCGAACTCGGCGCCTACCCGGTGCCCGAGGGGCAGACGCCGCTGCTCGAGCGCCCGCAGATCGTCGCGCTCAACAAGGTCGACGTCCCCGAGGCGCGCGAGCTCGCCGACTTCGTGCGCCCCGATCTCGAGGCGCGCGGCTTCCGCGTGTTCGAGATCTCCACGGTCAGCCGTTCCGGTCTGCGCGAGCTGACGTTCGCGCTGGCCGACGTGGTCGAGCAGCACCGCACCGCGACGATCGACGACGCTCCGACCGAGCGCATCGTCATCCGCCCGAAGGGTGCAGAGAAGGACTTCGAGATCAAGGTCGAGGGCGGCACGTACGGCCCGGTCTATCGGATCCTCGGCGAGAAGCCCGTCAAGTGGGTGCAGCAGACCGACTTCCAGAACGAGGAGGCGGTGGGCTACCTCGCCGACCGTCTCGCACGTCTCGGCGTCGAGGACGGCCTGTTCAAGGCCGGTGCGGTCGCCGGCGCCACCGTGGTCATCGGCCCGGGCGACGGCATCGTCTTCGACTGGGAACCCACGCTCACCTCGGCGGCCGAGCTCATGACCGCCCCGCGCGGCACCGACCCGCGCCTCGTGCAGAACTCTCGCCGCACCTCGTCGGAGCGCCGCGAGCAGTACCACGAGCGGATGGATGCCAAGGCGGAGGCCCGCGCCGAGCTCGAGGCCGAGCGCCGGGCCGCGCGCGCTGCCGGCATCACCCCCGACGGCGACTCGACGGTGCTCGCCGACGAGGACGACGCCCGGTGACCGCCGAGACCCGCGCCGACATCCCCGGCGCGGCCCGCGTCGTGGTCAAGGTGGGCTCGTCGTCGATCAGCGGCGACGGCGCGCACCGCATCGACACCATCGTCGAGGCGCTCTCGCGCGCGCACGGTGCCGGCACCGAGGTGGTGCTGGTGTCGTCGGGTGCGATCGCGACCGCCCTGCCGCTGCTCGATCTCGGGGGACGCCCGAACGACCTGGCCACGCAGCAGGCCGCGGCCGCCGTGGGCCAGAACGTGCTCATGTGGCGGTATCAAACCTCGCTCGACCGCTTCGGTCTGCTCGCGGGTCAAGTGCTGCTGACCGCCGGCGACCTCGAGAACGCCACGCACCGCTCCAACGCCCGACGCGCCATGGAGCGACTGCTGGGTCTCGGCATCCTCCCGATCGTCAACGAGAACGACACCGTCGCGACCCACGAGATCCGCTTCGGCGACAACGACCGCCTCGCGGCCCTCGTCGCCCAGCTCATCGGCGCCGACGCCCTGGTGCTCCTGAGCGACATCGAGACGCTCTTCACGCGCCCTCCGAGCGAGCCGGGCGCCCGCCCCATCACCGACGTGGAGTGGGGCCACGACCTCTCGGAGTTCGAGTTCGGCGCGGGTGTCGTCAACGGCGTGGGCACCGGGGGAGCGGCCACCAAGGCCTCCGCCGCGAAGCTCGCCTCCACCGCCGGTGTGGGCGTACTCGTCACGAGCGCCGATCTGGTGGCATCCGCCCTCGCCGGCGAGTCCGTCGGCACGTGGTTCGCCCCCAACCCCGATCCCGTCACCCTCGCCACCGGTCCCGTGGGTGCCGTGAGCGCGCCGGTACACTGAGCGCATGACCGTCATCGCCGCCTCCGTCGACGAGCGCCTGCGTCTGGCGAAAGACGCGGCGCGCGAGATCGCCCTGCTCGATTCCGCGCAGAAGAGCGCGCTGCTGATCGCCGTCGCCGACGCGCTGATCGCCGCCTCCGACGACATCGTCGCTGCCAACTCCGACGATCTCGCGCGCGGGCGGGCGGATGCCATCGGCGAGGCGCTGCTCGACCGTCTTCGTCTCGACGACAAGCGCGTGGCTGCACTGGCCGCCGCCGTGCGCGACGTCGCCGTGCTGCCCGACCCGGTCGGGCGCGTGCTCGATGAGCGCACCCTGCCGAATGGGCTGCGCCTGCAGAAGGTCGCGGTGCCCTTCGGCGTGGTGGGCTCGATCTACGAGGCGCGACCCAACGTCACGGTCGACATCGCCTCGCTCGCACTGCGCTCCGGCAACGCCGTGGTGCTGCGTGGGGGATCCGCGGCGCAGAGCACCAACGCGGTGCTCGTCGCCGTCATGCGCGACGCGCTGCAGACCCAGGGGGTCTCGCCCGAGGCCGTGCAGAGCGTCGACGACTTCGGTCGCGACGGCGCCCGCGCCCTCATGAACGCCCGCGGACTCGTCGACGTGCTCGTTCCCCGCGGCAGCGCCGGACTCATCGAGACCGTCGTCACCGAGTCCTCGGTTCCGGTCATCGAGACGGGCGCGGGCGTCGTGCACGTCTTCCTCGACGCGACAGCCCGCGACGACTGGGCCCGCGACATCGTCCTGAACGCCAAGACGCAGCGCCCGAGCGTATGCAACGCCGTCGAGACCGTCCTCGTGCACCGCGGGGCCGCCGACCGTCTGCTGCCGGAGCTGCTGGCATCCCTGTCGGACGCCGGCGTCACCGTGCACGGCGATGAGGCCACCCGCGCGCACGACGAGCGCGTCGTCGCCGCCACCGACGACGACTGGGCCCGCGAGTACGGCACGCTCGACCTCGCCGTACGCGTCGTCGACGACCTCGACGACGCCCTCGCCCACATCCGCCGCTTCTCGACCCACCACACCGAGTCGATCGTCACCGCCGACCAGGCCGCGGCCGACCGCTTCCTCGCCGAGGTCGACTCGGCCGTGGTACTCGTCAACGCGTCGACGCGCTTCACCGACGGGGGCGAGTTCGGCTTCGGCGCCGAGGTCGGCATCTCGACCCAGAAACTGCACGCCCGCGGCCCCATGGGTCTCGCCGAGCTCACGAGCACCAAGTGGCTCGGGCGCGGCGACGGCCAGGTCCGCGCCTGACCGCCTAAAATGGCTTTGCGCGCTGCGCAGACCACTCGAACGGAGTACTGATGACTTTCGCCACGCTTCTCGCCCACGCAGCCGAAGAGGGCGGTCACCACGGCGGCAACGTGCAGGCCGAGACCTTCTGGATCGGTGCCGTGGCGTTCGTGGTCTTCGTGTGCCTGAGCCTGGTCACGCTGTCGTATCGCAACGTGGCCAACCGTCACGCGCACAAGGCCGAGGCCTACACGCAGAAGCACGGCACGCCCGTCCCCGAGGCGCACGGCCACTGAGGCCCACCGTATGTCGGTGACGCGCGCCCCTCGCATCGGGGTCATGGGTGGGACGTTCGATCCCATCCATCACGGTCACCTCGTCGCCGCGTCCGAGGTCGCGCAGTCGTTCGACCTCGACGAGGTGGTGTTCGTCCCCACGGGCCGCCCGTGGCAGAAAGACGACGTCACCGAGAGCGAGCACCGCTACCTCATGACGGTGATCGCGACGGCATCCAATCCGCAGTTCACCGTCAGCAGGGTCGACGTGGACCGCGCCGGCCCGACCTACACGATCGACACGCTGCGCGACCTCAAGCAGCAACGTCCGGGCGCCGAGCTGTTCTTCATCACCGGGGCCGACGCCGTCGCGCAGATCCTCAGCTGGCGCAACCACCAGCAGTTGTGGGATCTGGCGCACTTCGTCGCCGTGTCCCGCCCCGGGCACGTCTTGAACACCGAGGGCCTTCCCTCCGAGAACGTGAGCCAGCTGGAGATCCCCGCCCTGTCGATCTCGTCCACAGACTGCCGCGCCCGCGTGCGCCGAGGACACCCGGTGTGGTACCTCGTGCCCGACGGCGTCGTGCAGTACATCGCGAAGCACCATCTCTACCGGAGTAAAGCATGAGCACTCCCGACACCCCCGAGACGCCCGCCCTGACCCGCCGTCAGCTGCGCGAGTTGCGTCAGACCGGCGCGACGCCGATCATCACGCCGCAGATGCAGGCAGCCGAGGCGCCCGTCGAGCTTGAGGCCCCGACCGTCGAGCCCGAGGCGGCGCCCGCGTTCGAGCCCGACGCGGCGCCCGCATCAGAGCCTCAGGCGGCGCCCGCCTCCGAGCCCGAGGCGCCGTCCGTCATCGAGGCGGTGCCGGGAGGCGACGCCGAGAGCGCGGCCGCCGAGACGCCGGTCGCCGAGAAGCGCCCCGACAGCGCCGCTTCCGCCGATCGCCCGGCCCCGATCGACGAGTCCGCGCCGGCCGCCGCCTTCGGCGCGTACTCCGATGCCTCCGCCGATCTCGGTGTCGCCGGTCTCACGCGCCGGCAGGCGCGCGCCCAGGAGAAGATCCGCACCGCGTCCGTCCCCGTCATCAGCCCCGACCTCGAGCCGTCGCGCCCGCTCGTCGGCGCCGCGCCGACGCCGGACGAGTCGGCTCGGCCCGCCATCTTCCGTCCGGCGGCGGCCGATGAAGCCGCGCCCGCCGAGACGCCCGCTCCGTCGGTCGTGAACCCGGCCCTCGGTTCCGAGCTGCTGCAGGGTGAGACGCCCGACGTCACTCTGCCCGCGTCGTTCGATCAGCTCCTGTCCCGCACCACGGGGGCGACGGGAACCGTCTCGACTCCGAACTCGCTGATCCTTTCGCAGACGCCGGCGGGGGTCCCTCTCGTCGGCCCGGTCAACGCGACCGGCGAGATCATGATCACGGGCACGTTCGATCTGCCCGCCGGACTCGGCTCGGTCGGGCACGCCCCCGGCACCACCGACGGACGCGATGCCGACGCCGTCCTCCTCGACGGCGAACTCCCCGCCGCCTCGTCGCCCACCCCGATCGCCGCCAGCGCCGCGATCAGCACCGTCAAGCAACCCGGCGAGATCATTCGCCCCCCGGCACCCGAGAAGGGGAGCAAGCTCCTCATCGCCCTCATCATCACGACGGGCGTTCTCGCACTGGGGGTGGCCGTCACCCTCGGCCTCGCCTTCACGACAGGAGTCTTCCGATGACCGCCACCACCAACGGCAAAGAGATGGCGCAGATCGCCGCTCTCGCCGCCGACGCGAAGGGTGGCGACGACCTCGTCGCCCTCGACGTGTCGGAGCCGCTTCCCCTCGTCGACGTCTTCCTCCTCGTCACCGGCCGCAACGAGCGCAACGTCGCCGCGATCGCCGACGAGGTCGAAGAGAAGCTGCTGGAGGCGGGCCACAAGCGTCTGCGCCGCGAGGGCCGTCAGGAGTCCCGCTGGGTGCTGCTCGACTTCGGCGACCTCGTGGTGCACGTGTTCCACGAGGAGGAGCGCGTCTACTACGGCCTGGAGCGGCTGTGGAAGGACTGCCCCGTCGTGCCCCTCGAGATCCCGACGCCGGCGACGGCCGACTGACCCCTCCGCTGCGCACGCCCTCGGCTCTTTCAACCGGGGGCGTTCGTCGTCCCGGCCGCCCCGGCGAGGGCGGTCTCTCGCGGGGGCACCCGCGCGGGCACGCGGGATGAGCCCGCGCCGTCAGCCGTACCGCTCGCGGTAGCGTCGCTCGGCGGCGGGGTGCAGCGCCACCGGAAGGGTGTCGATCAGACTCGCCGGCGTCAGATATTGGATGCCGAGGGAGCCGGGCGGCACGAGACGCGAGGCGTCGTCGATGAGCACGTCGACCAACCGCCGGGCGAGGTCGTCGTCGAGGTCGGGGTGGGCGAGCAGCAGGTTGGCGACGCCGATCGCGGGAACGGGGGCGTCCGCGCCGTACACGCCCGCGGGAATGGTGGTCGCGACGTAGGCATCGGGGTAGCGGCGCAGGAGCTCCGGCAGCGCCGGCGTCGTGTCGAGCACGCGGATCGCGGCACGGCCGGCGAGCTCGGCGATCTGGGGCGTCGGCACCCCGCCCGACCAGAAGACGGCGTCGATCCGCCCCCGCTCGAGGTCGTCGATCGCGTCGCGGAAGGGCCGTTCGATGGTGAGGGGGACCCCCTGCCCCGAGGTCAGGCCCGCGGCATCCAGGAGCCGTCGGGCGGTGGCCGCGGCCCCCGATCCGGACGCGCCCAGCGAGACGGTCCGGCCCGCCAGATCGCTGAGCGAGGTCATCCCATCGGCTGAACGCACGATGCACTGCAGGTAGTTCTGGTACACGCGACCGATGGCGACGAGGTCGGCGCGCGTGCTCGCCGCCGCAGCCGAGTCGGCGAGCGAGAGCGCCAGGTCGACTCGTCCGGCATCGAGCAGTGCGAGGTTCTCGACGCTGCCCTCGGTGGCCAGTGCGGTGATGCCCACGCCGCCGTCATCGGCGGCGACGGCGCTCAGCAGCTCGCCAAACTGCAAGTAGCTGCCGCCGGGCTCGCCGCAGCCGAGAACGAGGTCGCGAGGCCGGACGGGAGCGCAGCCCGCCAGACCGAGCGCGGCCGCGACCAGACCGACGTGCAGGAACCCGCGTCGGGTGAGCCCCGTCACGGTCGATCCCAGACGAGTCGCGCCGCAAGGCCCCCGCGAAGGGCGCGGTCGAGTTCGAGCCGCCCGCCCGCCGCACGCATCAGCTGAGCGACGATCGCCAATCCGAGGCCCGAGCCGGTCTGCGTCGCGTCGCGCCCCGCCCGCCAGAACCGGGTGCCCATGCGCGCGAGGTCGTCGTCGGCGAGCCGCGTCCCGGAGTCCTCGACGATGAGGCGGATGCCATCGGCATCCTGTGTGAGGCTCACCTGCACGCTGGCCCCGGCGCCGGCGTACTTCGCCGCGTTGTCGAGCAGCACATCGATCATCTCGTCGAGGTCGGCGCGTCCGCAGGGAATCGTCACCGCCGTTCCGGCATCGATTACGAGTCGAAGGCCCGCCGCTGTCAGACGATCGAGATGCCGCGAGACCAGCTCCCGGGCGGTGAGGGTGCACTCGCGGAGCGCCCCCTCGTCGCGGGCGACGTCACGGCCCTGCGACTGCGCCGATGCCCGGTGCTCGGCGTTGGCGAGCGTCAGCATCCGCTCCACCGTGTACTCGAGGCGGTCGAGGTCGTCGTCGACCGCCGCGAGATCGTCGGCGGCTTCGCCCTCACGCGGCAGACCGTCGATGCGGAGCCGGATGGCGGCCAGGGGCGTTCGCAGCTGATGCGACGCGTCGGCGACGAAACCGCGTTGCTGCTCGAGGCTGTTCTCGACCTCGGCGGCCATGGTGACGAACGCGCGGCTCAGTCGCCGCAGCTCCGGCGGACCCGTGGGCCGCAGCGGAGCGGGGTCGCGATGAGCCGTGACGGCGGCGACGGCGGCGTCCAGCGCGCGCACGGGGCGGAGGATCCAGCGCGTCCACAGCAATGACGCCCCCATCAGCGCGCTGAGCAGCAGCAGGCCGATGACGACGATGAGAGCCCAGGCGCGGGCCACATCCGTCTGCGCGCCCCGGAGGTCGACGCGCAGCACGACGACGCCGGTCGACAGGTCGCCCGCGGCGATCACCGGTACGGCCACGAGGGCCGTGCTCGGTCCCCAGGGGACGACGCGGGGGAGCGAGAGCTGCGGAAGGGCTCGGGATGCCGCGGTGACGAGCTCATCGACCTCCGCGTCGCGAACCAGGTCGCCGGCCGAGGCCACGGCATCCGCGCTCTCATCGAGCACCAGCACGGATTCGGCGTACACGGCGTGGAAACGCTCGAGGTAGGACTGCAGTCCGTCGGCGTCGCCCTGGACCAGCGCGGTGCGGGCGCGCTGCACCACCTGGTCGAGGGCGGCGGTGCGTTGCAGGGCGAGTTGCTGCGTGCGCGAGTCGGCGATCGATTGCGCGACCGGAATGAGGACCGCGACCACCGCGATCAACCCGAACACGAGCAGCGGCAGCAGCACGCGCAATCTCATCCGGCGCCCTCGCAGCGATACCCGACGCCCCGCACCGTCGTGATCGTGATCTCGGGAAGCTTCTGGCGCAGCTGACCCAGGTGCACGTCGAACGACCGCGATGAGGTGGCGTAGGCGTCTCCCCACACCTCGTCGAGCACCTGTCGGCGCGTGACGATCTGCCCCGCGCGACGGGCGAGCGAGACCAGGATGCCGAACTCGTTGGGGGTGAGCGAGACGTCGCGCTCGCCCGTGCTCACGCGCCGGGCCTCGATGTCGATGTCGACCGTGCCCACGCGCACATGGGTCGGCTCCTCGGGCGGGGTGTACCGCCGGGTGACGGCCACCAGACGCGCCAGCAGCTCGTGCAGGCGCACGGGCTTGACGAGGTAGTCGTCGGCGCCGAGGGACAGGGCTTTCACGGTGGAGTGCTCGTCGCCCCGGGCGGTGACGACGATCACGGGCACCTCACTCACCGCCCGCAGCCGGCGCAGGGCGTCGAGGCCGTCCATGTCTTCCAGGCCCAGGTCGAGCAGCACGACCTGCGCGTCGCGATGGCGCAGCAGTACGTCGCTGCCACGGGCGACGCGCGTGCAGCTGTGCCCGGCGCGCTGCAGCGCCGACACGAGGGCTGCGGCGACGGAGCCGTCGTCCTCTGCGACGAGTACGTGCATGCCTTCATCGTAGGCATGCCGGTGCGTCGAGCCGGGCGCCCGGCCGGATGCGAATGTAAGGCGCATGTAAGGATCCGGGCGGAACCGGAGCAGCCGCACCAGGATGTCTGCATACGTCTCGTCGTCGCCGCCGGGATCGTGCAGCGGTGCGCGAGACGAGAACGAGTCCATCGACCGATCGGATCCTCCATGTCAACGACGACGACACCGGCCACCACGACCACGATTCCGACGAGCCTGCGACGCTCGATCTCGAACACCCTGAAGGGCTCGGCGGGCAATCTCGTCGAGTGGTACGACGTGTACGTCTACTCGGTGTTCGCGGTCTACTTCGAGTCGCAGTTCTTCAGCTCCGACGACAAGAACTCCACGATCTACGTGTGGGCGATCTTCGCCGTGACCTTCCTCATGCGTCCGATCGGCTCGTGGTTCTTCGGACGCTTCGCCGACCGATACGGCCGCCGCCTCTCGCTCACCGTGTCGGTCTCGCTGATGGCGTTCTGCTCGCTGGTGATCGCTTTCGCTCCCACGGCGGAGATGATCGGCGTCGGGGCGGTCGTCATCCTCGTCTTCGCCCGACTCGTGCAGGGATTCGCGACCGGCGGCGAGTACGGCACGAGCGCGACCTACATGTCCGAGGCCGCCATGCCGGGCCGTCGCGGCTTCCTCTCGTCGTTCCACTACGTCACCCTCGTCGGCGGGCACGTGCTGGCGCAGACGACGCTGCTGATCATGGTGCTGACCCTCGACGAGGAGGCGATCACGTCATGGGGCTGGCGCGTCGCCTTCGCCATCGGCGGCGTCGCGGCGGTCGCGGTCTTCTGGATGCGGCGCACCATGGACGAGTCGCTGGAGAAGAGCGTCATCGCCGACACGAAGTCGGGCCGGTCGAAGGACTCGGGCTCGATGCGCGACCTGCTCGTGAACAACTGGCGTCCGCTGCTGCTGTGCTTCGCGGTCACCGCGGGCGGCACGGTCGCGTTCTACACCTACTCGGTCACGGGCCCGAACATCGTCAAGACGGCCTTCTCGGGCGGCGACGTCGTCACCGGCACCGTCATCAACCTCATCGCCCTCACGGCGCTCATGCTCATGCAGCCGCTCGGCGGGTGGCTGAGCGACAAGGTCGGCCGCAAGTCGCTGCTGGTCTTCTTCGGCGTCGGCGGAGTGCTCTACACCTGGTTCCTCATCACGATGCTCCCGCAGCAGACCAACGAGTTCGCGGCGTTCGCGATCCTGCTGGGCGGTTTCGTCATCCTCACCGGATACACGTCGATCAACGCGCTCGTGAAGGCGCAGCTGTTCCCGACCCACGTGCGGGCGCTCGGCGTCGGCCTCGGGTACGCGCTGGCCAATTCGCTGTTCGGCGGCACGGCGCCGCTGCTGTACGCCGGAGCGCAGACCACCGAGCAGGTGCCGTTGTTCATCGTGTACGTGACGGTCATCATCGCCGCCTCGCTCGCGGTGTACGTCTTCGCGCTGCGCAACAAGGCGCCCAACTGGCTCGACGACGAACTCGTCATGCGCGAGGCGCAGCAGACGAAGACCCGCGTGCCGGTCTCGTCGCGCTGACCCGACCGCGCGGGCGTCCCTCTTCCGTCGAGGGGCGTCCGCGCGTCCGCGCGAGACGGGGGAGGGATGCCATGTCACCCACGCCCACGCGGCGTCCAACGCCCCGGCGGCTCGATCTCTCGGTGCGCCGGGACCCCGACGCGCCGCGCCGTGAGGTCCCTGAGCCTGTCGAAGGGACCGGCAGCCACGGGCGTTCCGTAAGGGTGAGGATGGCGTGCGGCTCGACGTTCTCGTCGCGCCGCGAGGTCCCCGACGCGCCGCGCCGTGAGGTCCCTGAGCCTGTCGAAGGGACCGGGAGCCCGTCGAAGGGAAGGGAGCGGACCGCCGCGATCCCGAAACGAGGAAAGCCCCCGCCGAAGCGGGGGCTTTCTCTCTGGGTGGACCTGAGGGGACTCGAACCCCTGACCCCCTGCATGCCATGCAGGTGCGCTACCAGCTGCGCCACAGGCCCGTGTTTTTTGTTTTCCGCCCCGTTCGAGGCAACTCCATGAGCTTACAACACAGTTCGCGACGGCAAGAAATCCGCGCCGCCGGGCGTGTCGCCGATGCCCGTGACGGCGTCGATGACGGCCCGGCGGAGCAGCTGCCCGCGCTCGCTCAGAGCCCGCTGACGGATGACGTACTCGGCCTTGCCGTCGGCGGTCTCGATGGCCACGGGGCGGTACCCCCAGACGGTCAGATCGTAGGGCGACGCCTCCATGTCGAGCGTGCGGATGTCGCGTGCGAGGGCGAACGCGTCGAGCAGCAGCGTGCCCGGGACGAGCGGTCCGAGTTTGACCGCCCACTTGTACACGTCCATGCCGGCGTGGAGGCACCCGGGCTGCTCGTGCTCGGCCTGGCCGTCGCGCGAAAGGAGCCGGCGGTTGCGCGGCACCGCGTCAGGGGTGAAGAAGCGGAACGCGTCGAAGTGCGTGCACTTGAGGTCGTGCGTCTCGACGACCGCGTCGGTGCCGTCACGGCCCAGACGCAGGGGAACGGCGTGCCGCACCTCGTCGGCACGGTAGGCCATCGCCCACTCGTGCAGACCGAAGCAGCCGAACTGCGCCGGACGGTCGCGCGTCGCCCGCAGCAGGTTCACGACCCCGCGGTACAGCGACCCGCGTTCGACGCGGAAGCGCGCGGCATCCACCTCGACGCCGTCACCGTGCGAGAGGTACCACCGCCACCCGGCGCGCTCCGGCGCGTCGGCGAGCACGACGCCGGGCCCGGGATGCCAGCGCCGGAGGACGGCGGGCTTGTACGAGTAGTACGTGAACAGGAAGTCCTCGACCGGATGCTTCTCGGCGCGGCTCGCGCGCGCACGATGGTCGGCCGTGAGCGCGTCGGCGCGCTCCGCGTGCGCGGCCGCGGCGGCGGTCCACTCCGCGCGGGTCAGCGTGGGGGTGTCGACCAGCGTGCTCACTCGACCGCTTCGATGAGGTCGGGGGAATCGTTGCGCACGTTGCCGACCGCGGGCGAGACGACATGGTCGTCGAGGGTCTCGGCGACATCGGGGGCGGCGTCGATCGCGGCATCCAAGATGTCGCCGACGTTCTCGGTGGTGGGATCGAGCCACGCGTCGGCGAAGTCGGGATCCATGAACAGGGGCATGCGGTCGTGGATCGACCCGAGCCGTCCGATGGAGTCGCGCGTGAGGATCGTGCAGCTCAGCACCCATCGGGCCGGGTCGTCGTCGGCGAGCGCGGGGTCTTTCCACCACTCGTAGAGCCCGGCGAAGAACAGCGGCGAGCCGTCGGCCGGGTGGATGTAGTGGGGCGTCTTGCCCGCGTCGGTGGTCTTCCACTCGTAGTACCCGGACGCCGGGATCACCGCGCGGCGCTTGATGAGGGCGTTGCGGAACATCGGCTTTTCTTCGACCTCTTCGGACCGGGCGTTGAACGCCCGCGCGCCGATCTTGACGTCTTTCGCCCATCCGGGTACGAGACCCCACCGCGCGACCTCGAGCCGCCGCACGGGCGGCTCGCTCTTGATCGAGTCGAGCACGATGCCGACGCGCGAGGTCGGTGCGATGTTGTACGACGGCGGGGGCAGCTCGTCGGCCTCGACGTCGACGCGCAGCACCCCCACGAGCTCGGATGCCACATTGGCCACGACGAATCGACCGCACATGCTTCCACCGTACGCGCACCCTCCGACATCGCGTCCGGCCGGGTGCGCCGGCGGCATCCGGCAACGCCGACCGCGGGCGGGTCAGGCGTCGCGCGAAATGACCCCGACGTCCTGCAGGCGGTCGAGCAGCGCCGCGCCGTCGGAGCCGGTCACCCACGGCACCTCTGCGGCGGAGTGGTCGTCGACCACCGTGCGCCCACCGGCGAGCACGGCCTCGGCGGGCAGCAGGCGGCGGATGGCGACGGCCGCGACGCTCTGCGGCCGTTCGATCGCGAAACCGGTGTAGATCGCATCGTCGTGCTGGCCGTCGTCGCCGACGAGCAGCCACTTCACGTGCGGGAACTCCTGCGCGATGCGGCGGAGGCTCACTTCTTTGTGGTCGCGGCCGCTGCGGAACCAGCGGTCGTGCGTCGGTCCCCAGTCGGTGAGCAGGAACGACCCCGAGGGGAACAGGTGCCGGCGCATGAAGCGCGTCAGCGTCGGCGCGACGTTCCAGGCTCCGGTGGAGAGGTAGATGACCGGCGTCCCCGGATGCTCGCGCGT
This sequence comes from Microbacterium enclense, assembly GCF_001456955.1. Lineage (GTDB taxonomy): Bacteria > Actinomycetota > Actinomycetes > Actinomycetales > Microbacteriaceae > Microbacterium > Microbacterium enclense. The sequence continues at coordinate 389,840 of NZ_KQ758468.1, forward strand.
GAGGCGCTCGAGCATCACGGCCATGCCGGGCACGGGCTGACGCGCGTGCTCGTCGACGACGAACGAGTTCCAGGCCGCGAGCAGCGGGCGGGGGAGGGCGGTGACCATGACGGTGTCGTCGATGTCGCTGACGACGCCGAAGCGCACGTCGGCGCCCACGATGAACACGCGCGTCTCGGTCGGCTCGCTGCCCTCCACCGACATCGTCACGGTCTGCCACCCGGGCGCAAGCGTCGCGGGGAGCTTCGCGTCGATGACGCCGCCGCGGTCGGCCGCAAGGCGATGGGTGACACCGTCGATGACCACGTCGACCTTGGCCATGCCGACCGGCACGGCAGCGAAACTGCGCCACCCGCGGAGGCTGGCGAACTCGCCGGTGGACGTGCGCTTCTGCGGCGGGGCGATGAGCACCCGCCCGAGGACGCGGACCCATTCCTCGGTGCCGTAGCCGGGGAAGCCCACAACGGAGGGCCGCAGGCCGCGGGCGCGGGCCCGCTTCTCGCGCCATCGGTGGAAGCGGCGCTCGAGGCGGGCGAACCAGAGCACCTTGACGCGGGTGGAGCGTGGAGATCGAGGCATCGGCCTCAGTCTTTCACGTCGCCGTCCGCCTGTTCGAGGATCTGATCGTCATCAGCGAGGTGTCGGCGCTCCGCGCGCTCGATGAGCTTCTTGCCCACGAAGACGAGCACGAGGAAGACGACCAGGATGCCGACGAAGATGTACCCGGCGTAGTGCAGCTGGTCCGCGAGTTCGCGGTAGGTGCCGGCCGCGGTCGCCGCCACCGAAATGTACAGCCCCGCCCAGATCACGCACGCCGGGGTCGTCCAGGCGAGGAAGCGCCGGTAGCTGTAACCGCTCATGCCCACCGTGAGCGGCACGAGCGAGTGCAGGACGGGCAGGAACCGCGACAGGAAGATCGCCAGCCCGCCGCGGCGGCGGAGGTACCGATCGGCGCGGTTCCAATTGCGCTCGCCCAGCTTGCGACCGAGCCGCGACGCCCGGATGCGCGGACCGAAGTAGCGTCCGAGCCAGAACCCGAAGCTCTCGCCGAGAAGCGCGCCCACCACCACGGCCGCCGCCAGCACGACTCCTTCGAGCGGCGACCCGACGGCCGTGCCCGCGACGATCACCATCGTGTCGCCGGGGACGATGAGACCGACCAGCACGCTCGTCTCGAGCATGACCGCGATGCCGGCGATGACGGTGCGCAGCACGGGGTCGACGTTCTGGACGACGTCGAGCAGCCACGTGAGGATCTCGTTCACCCCCGTCAGCCTAGAGCCGTCGCTCACCCCTAGCCTGGGAGCGTGCCGCACTCCGCCCCCTCGTTCGCCCGCGCCGCGTGGGTCGACCCCGAGGCGGCATTCCTGCACCTGTTCGCCGACGCCCCGCACGCCTTCTGGCTCGACGCGGGTCCGGCCGCCACCGCCGGATGGAGCTGGATGGGCACGGGGCACCTCGACGCGTCGTCCCACCCGATGGAGCAGGATGCCGCGGCATCCGGTGCCCTCGCCGGCGAAGCCGGTCCGTTCCGCGGCGGATGGGTCGGCTGGCGCACGTACGAGGGCGAGGGGGCGTGGCTGCGCGTCGACGCGATGCTCGCCTTCGACCACGCGTCGCGGCAGGTGTTCGCCATCGGCGACCCGGCGCTCGCCGAGCGCACCGCCGACGCCCCGGCGCCCCGAGACGTCGCCCCCGCCGACGATCGCGGCGTGGCATCCGCCCGCGTCACCCCCGAACGCTACGCCGAGCTCATCGCCGCGTGCCGCGACCGCATCCGCGAGGGCGACGCCTACCAGCTGTGCCTCACCACGCGCTTCACCGTCGCCGGGCCCACGGATGCGCTCGCCGTATTCCGGCGGCTCCGCCGCGCGTCGACCTCGCACCACGCCGGCTTCGTGCGCATCGCGGAGACGACGTTGGTGAGCGCGTCGCCCGAGCGCTTCCTCGAGGTGCGCGGCGGCGCCGTGCACACGCACCCGATCAAGGGCACCCGTCCTCGCGCGGCCGATCCGGCGCGCGATGCGGCCCTCGCCGACGACCTGCGGACGGATGCCAAGGAGCGCGCCGAGAACGTCATGATCGTCGACCTGATGCGCAACGACCTCTCGCGCGTGTGCGAGCCGTCGACGGTGGGCGTCGACCGGCTGCTCGAGGTCGAGAGCTACCCGCACGTGCACCAGCTCGTCAGCGAGGTGTCGGGCCGGCTGACGGTCGGCACGACGATCGGCGCGCTGCTCGACGCCACGTTTCCGGCCGGCAGCATGACCGGTGCGCCGAAGGAGTCGGCGATGCACATCCTCGCCGACCTCGAGGCCGCCCCGCGGGGACTGTACTCGGGGGCGTTCGGGTGGATCGGCGACGACGGTGCCGCGGATCTCGCCATGGTGATCCGCAGCATCGTCGTACACCCGGATGCCGCCTGGGTCGGCGCCGGGGGAGGGATCACGTGGCGGTCGGTCGCGGCATCCGAGGTCGCCGAGGTCGGGATCAAGGCGCGCGCCCCGCTCGCGGCCCTCGGGGCCGAGGTGCCGCCCGGGTGGTGACGCGCGGTTCCGATAGCCTGGACGCTGGCCTCGCGGCCTCCCGACTCACACGATTGGCTTTCCCCGTGTCTCAGAACTCCGCACCCGACGCCCGCGACGGTGGCTTCGACACCCACGCCATCCAGGCGAAGTGGCAGCAGGCGTGGGCCGAGAAAGACCCGTTCCGCGCCGGCGGCGACGACGACACCCGTCCCCGCAAGTACGTGCTCGCGATGTTCCCGTACCCCTCGGGCGACCTGCACATGGGGCACGCCGAGAACTACCTCTACTCCGACATCGTGGCCCGGTTCTGGCGTCACCGCGGCTACAACGTGCTCAACCCGATCGGGTGGGACTCGTTCGGCCTGCCCGCCGAGAACGCCGCCATCAAGCGCGGCGCCGACCCCGTCGAGTGGACCTACGCCAACATCGCCCAGCAGAAGGCGAGCCTGAAGGACTACGGCGTCTCGTTCGACTGGAGCCGGGTGCTGCACACCAGCGACCCCGAGTACTACCGCTGGAATCAGTGGCTGTTCCAGAAGCTGTACGAGAAGGGCCTGGCGTACCGCAAGGACGCACTGGTCAACTGGGACCCGGTAGACCAGACCGTGCTCGCCAACGAGCAGGTGCTGCCCGACGGCACCTCGGAGCGCAGCGGCGCCGTCGTGGTCAAGAAGAAGCTGACGCAGTGGTTCCTGCGCATCACCGACTACGCCGACCGCCTGCTCGACGACCTGAACCAGCTCGAGGGCTTCTGGCCGAGCAAGGTCATCCAGATGCAGCGCAACTGGATCGGCCGCTCGGTCGGCGCCGACATCGAGTTCGAGATCGAGGGCCGCGACGAGAAGATCACGGTCTTCTCCACGCGCCCCGACACGCTGCACGGCGCGACGTTCTTCGTCGTGGCGCCCGAGTCCGACCTCGCGGCCGAGCTCGCGGCATCCGCTGATCAGGGCGTGCGCGAGACGTTCGAGGCGTACCTGGCGCAGGTGCAACGAGCGACAGACATCGAGCGTCAGGCCACCGACCGCCCCAAGACCGGCGTGTTCCTCGGCCACTACGCGATCAACCCCGTCAACGGCGAGAAGCTGCCGATCTGGGCTGCGGACTACGTGCTGGCCGACTACGGTCACGGCGCCGTCATGGCCGTGCCCGCGCACGACCAGCGCGACCTCGACTTCGCCCGCGCGTTCGACCTGCCCGTCAAGGTGGTCGTCGACACGAACGCCCCGATCACGGGGGCGATCCCGGTCATCGAGCTGAACGACGACGGCGTGCCGATCGACCCGCTGGGCGACATCGACGACCTCGACCCGGTGAAGACCGGCATCGCGCTGACCGGTGACGGTCGCATGATGAACTCGGGCTCGCTGAACGGACTGTCCAAGCGTCACGCGATCGCCCGCATGATCGAGGAGCTCGAGGCCAAGGGCGTCGGCCGTGCGGCCAAGACCTACCGCTTGCGCGACTGGCTGATCTCGCGCCAGCGCTACTGGGGCACGCCCATTCCGATGCTGCACGGCGAAGACGGGTCGATCACGCCCGTGCCGGCCGACCAGCTGCCGGTCGTGCTGCCCTCTGTCGAGGGTCTCGACCTGAAGCCCAAGGGCACCTCGCCGCTGGGAGCTGCGACCGAGTGGGTGCAGGTCACCGACCCCGAGACGGGTCAGACGCTGCTGCGCGACCCCGACACGATGGACACCTTCGTCGACAGCTCGTGGTACTACCTGCGCTTCCTGTCGCCGAACAGCGAGACCGAGGCGTTCTCGGGTCGCGAGGCGGCGAAGTGGGGTCCGGTCGACTTCTACATCGGCGGTGTCGAGCACGCGATCCTGCACCTGCTGTACGCGCGCTTCATCACCAAGGCGCTGTTCGACATGGGCCTGGTGGAGTTCACCGAGCCGTTCTCGAGCCTCATCAACCAGGGCATGGTCATCCTCGACGGCGCCAAGATGTCGAAGAGCAAGGGCAACCTCGTGCTGTTCCAGGAGGAGCTCGACGCCCACGGCGCCGACGCCCTGCGCGTCGCCCTCGCCTTCGCGGGCCCGGTGGAAGACGATAAAGACTGGAACGACGTCTCGACCACGGGGGCGGCGAAGTTCCTCGCCCGCGCCCTGCGCATCGCGCACGACGTCGACAGCGAGACCGACGTCGTGTGGGCCGAGGGCGACAAGGCGCTCCGCCGCGCGACGCACCGTCTGCTGGCCGAGGCGTCGAACCTCGTCGAGCAGACGAAGTTCAACGTCGTCGTTGCGCGCCTGATGGAGCTGGTCAACGTCACCCGCAAGACCATCGACGGCGCGGCCGGCGCGAGCGACCCCGCCGTGCGCGAGGCCGCCGAGGTCATCGCGATGACCCTCGACCTGTTCGCGCCGCACACGGCCGAAGAGATGTGGCAGACGCTCGGCTACGACGGCTTCGTGGGTCTTACGACCTGGCGTCAGGCCGACCCGACCCTGCTCGTCGAAGACAACGTCGTGGCCGTCGTGCAGATCGACGGCAAGGTGCGCGGCACGCTCGAGGTCTCGGCCAAGATCGGCGCCGACGAGCTGGAGAAGCTCGCCCGCGCCGACGAGAAGGTGCGCCGGGCGCTGGGCGAGCGCGAGATCGTGCGCGCGGTGGTGCGCCCGCCGAAGGTGGTCAGCTTCTCGACGAAGTAAGCGTCGATAGCCGGATGCCACGTCGGCCGGCTCTCTGCGGAGGGTCGGGCGGCGTGGCATCCGGTGTTTGTGTGACGGTGCCATGAGGGGGCTGTCGGAGCCTCACGGGCTTCTCACACGAATGCCACGTCCCCCGGCGCTGTGCGTCTCGCGGGGTCGCGGAATCCGGTGTGACGAATGCCACGTCCCCCGGCGCTGTGCGGTTCACGGGGTCGTGGCAACCGGCGTCGTGCCGCTCCCCGCGTGCAGAACGCGGCGTGCTCATGGCGCGAGCCGATAGACGCGGCCGTCGCGGCTGCGCACGAGGAGTCCGGCGTCGACGAGGTGGCGGCGCATCGACACGGGGTCGTCGACCATGACAGCGAGCTTCTCCGTCACCTCGGTCTCGGTGACCGTCCGACCGGGCGTCATCAGGCGCTCGGCGATATGCGCGAGCACCGCCTCGCGGTCAGCCGCGCGCGATGGATAGACCGTCAACCGTCCGTTCGCGAAGAAGCGGTCGACGCCGGCGGGTCGCACCGCCGACGGCACCGCCGCGAGAGCGCTGCGGAAGACCTCCGCTTCCACGCGCCAGCCACCGTCGATCGGCGCGACGAGACGCGCCGACTGCAGAGTGTCGAGCACGCGGCGGCGCCGGCCGGGAGACAGCGGGGCCAGGGCCATGTCGATGGAGTCGCCGAGCACGAGGTGCGCGTAGACCTCGCGCGCCCGGTCATCGGCGAGGGCTGCGACGATGCCGCGCCAGGAGTTCTCGGACATCCGTCCAGGCTAGGCGCGGCTTCTCCCCGGGTCACGGATTCCCGGGCGCATCCACGGATCGGGCGATGTCGACGACGGCGCGCGGGCTCGGCTGTCTAGCTTCGTGCCGTGACCGAGACACCCCCGACCGACGGAGCGAGCGAGCGCCTGCCGCCGCGCACGCGGCTCGGCATCGGTGCGGTCATCGTGTTGGTGCTGCTGGCGTTCGCGGTCACGATCGGCATCGGGATGCTGCGCGGTACGACGGGGACGCAGGTCGTCGAGCCCGTGTCGACGACCTCGTCGACGCCGCAGCTCCCCGCCCAGGTCGGCCTTTACGTCCACGTCGCGGGGGCCGTGCGGGACGCGGGACTTTACCGCCTCGACGCCGGCGATCGCGTGGCAGACGCCATCGCGCGGGCGGGCGGCTTCGCCGACGACGCGGCCCGCGATGCCGTGAACCTGGCGCGACAGGTTGCCGACGGTGAGCAGATCGTCGTGCCGGTGGTCGGCGCGGAGCCGTCCGGCAGCACGCCGGACGGTGGCGCCGGCGATGGATTGATCGATCTGAACACGGCGACCCGTGAGCAGCTCGACACCCTGCCCCGCGTGGGTCCCGCGATGGCCGACCGCATCATCGCGTGGCGCGAGGCGAACGGCCGCTTCACGAATGTGGACGATCTGCAGTCCGTGCCGGGCTTCGGTGACAAGATGCTCGCGGCTCTCCGCGACCTGGTGCGGGTGTGAAGGCGCTGCGACGCCGGACGCTCCGCGCGGTCTCGGTCGCGGCGGCGACGTGGGTCGGCGCGGGCGTGGCGACGTCGATTCCGGATGCCATCCTCCTCGCTGTCTCCTGCGCTGTCCTGTCCTGCCTGATCACCGCCGTCCTCGTGCGCTGGCGTCATCCGGCGGTCGTGGTCGCCGCCGTCGCGTTGGCGTGCGCCGCCGCTACGGCGGGGACGGTGGCATCCCTCGCTCCCGTCCGGCCGCAGATCGCTGCGCTGCAGGCTGAGGGCGGTCGCCACCTCGAGCTCGAGGTGACGGTCACCGGGCGCATCGACGGGTCGGCGGACGGGGGAGCGTGGTTCGACGCGGTGGCCTCGACGGTGCGCGCGGGCGACGCGGCCGTGGCCGGCGCCATCCCCGCCCGCGTGCTCGTCGACGCCGAGGGCAGATCCGCCCTGACACGGGCCAGCATGGGAAGCGTCGTGGCCGTGACCGGCAGAGCGATCCCGGCCGAGCCGGGTGAGCGGGCGGCGCTGGTCGTGCGCGCGGGCGCCGTCGTCTCGGCCACGGAGCCGGCCGGCGTCTGGGCGTGGTTCGAGAACCTGCGCGACGAACTCGTCGCCTCGACGAGAGGACTGCCGCAGCCCGGCGCCGGGCTCGTCCCGGGGCTCGCCGTCGGCGATACGTCGGGTCTGGATGCGGCGACCGAGAGCGCCATGAACGCCTCGTCGCTCTCGCACCTGACCGCCGTCTCGGGTGCCAACTGCGCGATCGTCGTCGGCGCGGCCTTCGCGCTCCTCGCACTGTGCGGCGCGTCACGGGGGCTCCGCGTCGTCGGAGCGTTCACCGTGCTCGCCGCCTTCGTCGCCCTCGTCACGCCGGAGCCGAGCGTGGTGCGGGCCGCGGCCATGGCATCCGTCGCCATGCTCGCGCTCGCCCTGGGGCGCCCCGCCATCGGAATCGCGGTGCTGTCGCTCGCGGTCACCGTTCTGCTGGTGATCGACCCGTGGCTGGCGCGATCCCTCGGCTTCGCGCTCTCCGCCGCGGCGACGGGCGCTCTGCTCCTGCTCGCTCGCCCGCTGGCCGGCGGACTCGAGCGATGGATGCCACGCGCCCTCGCTCTCGCGATCGCCGTGCCGACGTCGGCGCAGCTCGTCTGCGGGCCCCTGATCGTGCTGATCGACCCGCACGTGCCGCTCCTCGGCATTGCGGCGAACCTCGTCGCCGATCCGGCGGCCGCTCCGGCCACCATCGCCGGAGCGCTGGCCTGCATCGCCCCCTTCCCGTGGCTGCGCGACGGGCTGACCGCGCTGGCGTGGGTCCCGGCGGCGTGGATCGCCGCGGTGGCGCACACGAGCGCATCGGTCGCCGCGCAGAACCTGCCATGGCCGGACGGGCTCATCGGTGCGGCGTTGCTCGCCCTCGTCGGGGTGGCCGTCTGTCTCGTGATCGTCCGGCCGAGACGTCTGCCCCGCCTGGTGGGCGTCGCCACCGCGGCGATGGCGGTCGTCGTGGGTCTCGTGCTGGGCGGCGCCGCCGTGCGCACGGTGGCGGGCCCGCTGACGGTGCCGTCGGCCTGGCAGGTCGCGATGTGCGACGTCGGGCAAGGAGACGCGACGCTCTGGCGCTCCGGGACCGCTGTCGCCCTGGTCGACACGGGTCCCGCGCCCGAGGCTCTCGCTCGCTGTCTGACGCAGTTCGGCATCGAGCGACTCGACCTCCTCGTGCTGACCCACTTCGACCTCGACCACGTCGGCGGTTCGCCCGCCGTGATCGGGTACGCTGCGCTCGTCGTGCACGGTCCCACCGACGGCGACGCCGACCGGCGGTTGCTCGATCGCTTCGAGGCCGCGGGCGCACGGCTGCAGGAGGCGACGACCGGCACGAGCGGAACGCTCGGCGCGACCCGCTGGCAGGCTCTCGGACCGCCTCCCCGTGCAGCGCCCGGCAACGATGCGAGCGTCGCGATCGACATCGCCGGTATGGGCTTCCCCCGCACCGTGATGCTCGGAGACCTCGGCGAACGTTCGCAAGCGGCGTTGCGCACGCGCGTCGACGTCCCCCGCGTGCAGGTCGTCAAGGTCTCGCACCACGGCAGCGCGGATCAGGATGCCGCACTGTACCGGGCGCTGCACCCCGCGGTCAGCCTGATCGGTGTCGGCGCCGACAACCGGTACGGGCACCCGACGGAGAAGCTGCTGGCGATGGTGACCGCCCTCGGCGCGACGGTCGGCCGGACGGACCAGGACGGCGCGCTGGCCGTGTGGGTCGACGGCGACGGCGGCCTCGCGCTGTGGCGGGAACGGGCAAGCGTCGGAGCTGTCGCCGCCTCGCCCGCTCGTGAGCCTCCGAGACGGGATGTCGGAGCCGGTCGGTAGGCTGGGGGAGTGACTCCGGCCCCTCGACGCGCAGCCCCTGCGAAGGCGAAGTCGGCCATCCCGCAGGTGTCGTGGCGCAGCCCGCAGCCGGCGCCGATCGTGCTCGTCTCGGGTCCTGAAGAAGTCTGCGCCGAGCGCGCGACGGCCGGCATCCGGGCCATGCTGAAGAGCGAAGACCCGAGCCTCGAGGTCACCGACATCCGCGCCGACGACTACGCCGCCGGCACCCTGCTGAGCGTCACCTCGCCGTCATTGTTCGGCGAGCCCCGGCTCGTCCGGGTGACCGGGGTCGAGAAGTGCAGCGACACCTTCCTCACCGAGGCGGTGTCGTACCTGGCCCACCCGCAAGACGGCGCGACCGTCGTTCTGCGGCACACCGGAGCGAGCGTGCGCGGCAAGAAGCTGCTCGACGGCATCCGATCCGGCCAGGGTGGCGGCATCGAGATCGCCTGTCCCGCCGTCAAGCGCGACTCCGACCGGTTCGACTTCGCCGTCGGCGAGTTCAAGGCGGCGCAGAAGCGCATCGCGCCCGTCGCCCTGCGGTCGCTCGTCTCCGCCTTCGCCGATGACCTCACCGAGCTCGCCGCCGCCTGCCAGCAGCTCATCGCCGATGTGCCCGGCGACATCGACGAGCGTACGGTCGAGCGGTACTACGGCGGTCGCGTCGAGACGTCCGCCTTCACCGTGGCCGACACCGCCATCGCCGGTCAGTACGGGCCCGCGCTGCTCGCGTTGCGGCACGCCCTGGCATCCGGAGCCGACCCCGTGCCCCTCGTCGCCGCCGTCGCCATGAAGCTGCGCACGATGGCACGCGTCGCCGGCACCCGTGAGTCGTCTTCGATGCTCGCCCAGCGGCTTGGCATGAAGGACTGGCAGGTCGATCGCGCCCGCCGCGACCTGGTCGGCTGGACGGGCAACACGCTCGGCATGGCCATCCACGCCACCGCCCGCGCCGACGCCGAGGTCAAGGGCGCATCGCGCGACCCCGTGTTCGCGCTCGAACGCATGATCACGATCATCGCCACCCGCGCGCCCTACGGCGACTGACAGGCGACGGGGCGGAGAGAGCTCTGCCCGGCAGGCCGCCGGGCACCCTCGCCGGTCGTCAGGGCCGCGCGAGGTGCCGCGCGAGGAACGTCGCCGCCATCAACGTCAGCCGCGGCTCCGCCCGCCGAAGGTCTCTCACGACAGCGACCTCGCCGTGCTCGGGCGTCGATACCGCGGCCGCCCACCGCATGGCCGGCTCGGGCGGCTGCCCACCCTCCGGAACCTGACCGCCGAACAGCTCCACGAGTCGGTGACGGGGGTCTTCCCGGTCACCGAACATCTTCGCCGCGCGTTCGCTCTGCATGTCGCACCTCCTGGCATCCACGCTACGAACGCCGTTGGGTGGAACGCATCCGCCTGAGGGATGAGTCGATGCGACCCCAGACGCATCCGCATACGTCGGGTCGTCCCCCCGCCTGCGCTGACGAACGGGATCGATGGTGGCACCGCACCGCGAGAGGACCGATGGTGCCCAAGGGAGGAGATTCGGTCACGGGAGGACCAAGAGGCGCCCGAGCATCCTCCGCTCGCCCCATCTCCTCCGCTCCGCCGCACAGCGCCCGCTGAGCGCCCCCGGACACTCGGTGCGCGCTGAGGGCGCGTCGCGCCACCGCCGTCCCGCTCAGCCGCGGCGCGTCGCGCAACAGGCGGAGTGCCTCCGCCTTCGACGATCACGCACCATCGCCGCAGAAACGACGAAGCCCGCCCCGCCGAGGCGGGACGGGCTGTCGAAGAAGGGAGACGGCTCAGAGAGCGGCGACCGCCTTCGCGATGGCCGACTTGCGGTTCGCGGCCTGGTTCTGGTGGATGACACCCTTGCTCACGGCCTTGTCGAGCTTGCGGGTCGCCGACAGAAGGGCCTTCTCGGCGGCCTCCTTGTCACCGGCCAGGATGGCCTCGCGGGTGCGACGCACGTGCGTCTTCAGCTCGCTCTTGACGGCCTTGTTGCGCTCGTGCGCCTTCTCGTTGGTCTTGTTGCGCTTGATCTGCGACTTGATGTTCGCCACGTCGACGGTCTTTCGTTTGAAATGGGTGTTGGATGTGCCGGGCGAGCGGTAGAGGGGCGCTGCACCGGCGATCGTGGAGGTCGGGAAAAACCCCACACGCAAGCCAAGAGCCGAGTCTATCAGTTAGACGCTTCCACCGTGGCGAGCGCCACGTTCAGCACCGCGTTGAACACCCCGGGCCGCATCGCAGTCACGAGATGGGTGGTGCGCGGCACCACGACGAGCTCCGCGTGGCGGGCCACAGACAGGAACAGCTTCTCGTTCATCCGCAGCTGATCCCACTGGCCGTTGACGAACCACAGCGGGATCTCGATCCGGCGAAGGGATGCCAGCAGGTCGAGCACCGAGAGCGAGGCGAGCGCCGTGTCCTGCGCGTCGAAGGCGTACCCGCCGGCTCCGAAGTCGGGACGCGTCTCCGGCGGCAGCGTGCGATCCAGCACACGGTTGGTGAGCCCCAGACCGCGGTCGGGGAGGCTGTCGAAGCGCCGCGTGAAGAACCGGTAGGCCGCAAGCCCCGCACCGCGCGGGATCGACGTGCACGACGCCGCCACGAGGGCAGCCACCGGCGGCGCCTCCTCCCGGCCGACGTACTCGATGCACAGCAGCCCGCCCATCGAGTGCCCGACGAGGAGGACGGGACCGCGGGTCGCGGCATCCTGGACCGCTCGGTCGATCGTGGCGAACGCCTCGTCGAGGGTGAACTCCTCGCCGCGGCGCGTCCCGTGTCCCGGAAGGTCCACCGCGACCGCCGCCGTTCCGCGCTCGGCGAGGAAGGCGAGTTGCGCGCGCCACATGGTGGCGGAGGTGCGGATGCCGTGCACGAACACGACCTGAACCGCCATGGCATCCACTGTAGAAGCCGTGGCGCGGGCGGCGGGCTCGAGATCACGCGGGGAGGCACGAGCGCGGGGTCTCGCAACGTCGCGCGCGCTCACGGCTTTCCAGATCAGTTTCGGACGCGAGCTTCCTGAGCATCCGCGGACGGCGATGTCGGCGCACCACCGTAGAATCGACGGAACATGTCACCGCGCGCCCTGAAGCCCCTCGAGCCGTCTGCCACTCCGCCGGAGCAGATCCGCAACTTCTGCATCATCGCTCACATCGACCACGGCAAGTCGACGTTGGCCGACCGCATGCTGCAGATCACCGGCGTCGTCGCCGACCGCGACATGCGCGCGCAGTACCTCGACCGCATGGACATCGAGCGCGAGCGCGGCATCACGATCAAGTCGCAGGCGGTGCGGATGCCGTGGTCCACCGCCGACGGCACGTTCGCCCTCAACATGATCGACACGCCCGGCCACGTCGACTTCACCTACGAGGTCAGCCGATCGCTCGCCGCGTGCGAGGGCGCGATCCTTCTGGTCGACGCGGCTCAGGGCATCGAGGCCCAGACGCTGGCCAACCTCTATCTCGCGCTCGAGAACGATCTGACGATCATCCCCGTGCTCAACAAGATCGACCTGCCCGCGGCCGACCCCGAGAAGTACGCGGCCGAGCTCGCCGGTCTCATCGGCGGAGACCCCGCCGATGTGCTGCGCGTCAGCGGCAAGACGGGCATGGGCGTCGAAGACCTGCTCGACCTCATCGTCGACAAGATCCCCGCCCCCGTCGGCGCGGCCGACGCCCCGGCGCGCGCGATGATCTTCGACTCCGTCTACGACGCCTACCGCGGCGTCGTCACCTACGTCCGCATGGTCGACGGCTCCCTGTCGCCGCGCGAGCGCATTCAGATGATGTCGACGACCGCCACGCACGAGCTGCTCGAGATCGGCGTCTCGAGCCCCGAGCCGATCCCCACCAAGGGTCTCGGCGTCGGCGAGGTGGGCTACCTCATCACCGGCGTGAAAGACGTGCGCCAGTCCAAGGTCGGCGACACGATCACCAACCAGCGCAAGCCCGCCACCGAGGCCCTCGCCGGGTACACCGACCCGAAGCCCATGGTCTTCTCGGGCATCTACCCGATCGACGGCAGCGACTACGCCGAACTGCGCGAGGCGCTCGACAAGCTCAAGCTCTCCGACGCGTCGCTGCAGTACGAGCCCGAGACCTCCGTCGCGCTCGGCTTCGGCTTTCGCGCCGGCTTCCTCGGCCTGCTGCACCTCGAGATCATCACCGAGCGGCTCTCGCGCGAGTTCGGACTCGACCTCATCACGACCGCCCCGTCGGTGACGTACGAGGTCACCACCGACACCGGCGAGACGGTGTCGGTCACGAACCCCAGCGAATACCCCGACGGGCGCGTGGCCTCGGTGTCGGAGCCGATCGTCAAGGTCGGCATCCTTCTCCCGAAGGACTACGTCGGCACCGTCATGGAGCTCTGCCAGTCGCGCCGCGGCACGCTGCTCGGCATGGAATACCTCAGCGAAGACCGTGTCGAGCTTCGCTACCACATGCCCCTCGGCGAGATCGTGTTCGACTTCTTCGACCACCTCAAGAGCCGCACCCAGGGCTACGCGAGCCTCGACTACGAACCGGCCGGATCGCAGACCGCCGACCTGGTCAAGGTCGACATCCTGCTGCAGGGCGAGAAGGTCGACGCGTTCAGCTCGATCGTGCACCGCGAGAAGGCCTACGCGTACGGCACGCTCATGGCCGAGCGCCTGCGCAAGCTCATACCGCGTCAGCAGTTCGAGGTGCCCATCCAGGCCGCCATCGGCGCCCGCATCATCGCGCGCGAGACCATCCGTGCGATCCGCAAAGACGTGCTCGCCAAGTGCTACGGCGGTGACATCACCCGCAAGCGCAAGCTGCTCGAGAAGCAGAAAGAGGGCAAGAAGCGCATGAAGATGGTGGGTCGCGTCGAGGTGCCGCAAGAGGCGTTCATCGCGGCGCTGTCGGGCGACGTCGAGGCCAAGAAGTAACGCACGAGAACCGAGAGGGGTGGACCATGCGACGGCAGAACTTCACCGATGACACGGTCGACTATGCGGCGGTCGGTGCGACACAGGCGCCCGACCTGATGCAGTATCCGCCGGAGCATTCCGTGCCCGCCGAAGACGCCTGGCGCATCGGCAGCGGCGAGGACCGCTTCGCCGCGGCCAGCGAACTGTTGCTGTCGTGGGCGCCGCTGCGCGTCGAGGAGCTCAGCATCACCGACGTGCGTCCGGCGTCCGGCGAGGGCTACGCGGGCGTCGGTTTCGACGCCGAGGGCGCACCCGTCGCCCCGAGCCGCCTCGAGGCCGAGCAGCGCTTCGCCGCCGACGGCACCCCGTTCGTCAGCCCCGGCACGGGCGTGCGGCTGCACGGCAAGGTCGACGGTCACCGCGCCGACGCCGAGCTGCGGGTCATCTCCGTCTTCGAAGAGCCCCGCCGCGTGGGCTTCATCCTCGGTACCGTCGGTCACTCGATCGTCAGCGGCGAAGAGCTGTTCTCGCTCGAATGGCGCGACACCGACGAGGTCTGGTTCGTCGTGCGCGCGTTCGATCGTCCGACCGCGCCCACGTACAAGCTCTTCACCAGCCGCGTGCGCCGACGCCGCAAGGCGCTGTTCGCGCGGTATTTGCGCGCGATCTCGCCGCTGTACACCTCCTGATGGGCGGGCCCCTTCCCCTCGGGGATCCCGCCCCCGCCGACGGCCGCCTCCCGGGCGACCTGCCGATCGACGTCGCCGCCGATTTCGGTGTCTACCTGCACGTCCCGTTCTGCCGGGTGCGGTGCGGCTACTGCGACTTCAACACCTACACCGCGAGCGAACTGCGCGGCGCGCGGCAAGACGACTTCGCCGACACGCTTGTCGCCGAGGTGCGCATGGCGGGCGCGGTCATGGATGCCGCGGGCGGTCGGCGCTCGGCATCCACCGTCTTCTTCGGGGGTGGGACGCCCACGCTGCTGCCGCCCGGTGACCTGGCGAAGATGCTGGATGCCGTGCGTACCGAGTTCGGCATTACCGACGGCGCGGAGGTCACGGTCGAGGCCAACCCCGACACCGTCGACGACGCGGTCATGGCGACGCTCGCCGCGGCCGGGGTGACCCGCGTGTCGATCGGCATGCAGTCGGCCCGGCCGCACGTGCTCGCCGCGCTGGATCGCACGCACGACCCCGCCAATGTCGCGACCGCCGTCGCCGCCGCGCGCCGGGCGGGCCTCGACGTCTCGCTCGACCTCATCTACGGCGCACCGGGGGAGTCCCTCGACGACTGGCGCGCGTCGCTCGAGGCGGCGACCCAGCTCGATCCCGACCACATCTCGGCGTACGCGCTGATCGTCGAAGACGGCACGAAGCTCGCCCGGCAGATCCGCTCGGGTGCCGTGGCGCAGCCCTCCGACGACCTGCAGGCCGACATGTACGAGCTGGCCGACGATCTGCTAGCCGCCGCCGGGTACGACTGGTACGAGGTGTCGAACTGGTCGCGGGGCGCGACGCACCGCTCGCGACACAACCTCGCGTACTGGCGGGGAACCGACTGGTGGGGCTTCGGCCCCGGCGCCCACAGCCACGTCGCAGGGCTCCGCTGGTGGAACGTCAAGCACCCCGCCGCATACGCCCAGCGACTCGCGGCGGGTGAATCGCCCGCCGCCGCGCGCGAACGGCCCGACGAGACGGCGCGTCGCCTCGAGTCGGTGCTGTTGCGCAGCCGGATCCGCGAAGGCCTGGCGGTGTCGGAGATCCTGGGCGAGGGGCGCAAGGCCGTGGCATCCCTCATCGCCGACGGGCTCGTAGATGGGGCGGATGCCGTGCGCGGGCGCATCGTGCTCACGCGCCGCGGACGCCTGCTGGCGGATGCCGTGGTGCGGGCGCTCACGGAGTAGAACGTTCGCGCGGTCCGGTGGCGTCGGCGTCGCGGGCGCCGGCGGGTCGCCGAGAAACGGCATCGCGCGGATGAAACGCCTCGTCGCGCCGTTTCCTCCGCGTCAAGGCGTTTCTCGCGGAAGCGCCGCGCTCGGCAGGGCGTTTCTCGCGAGAGCACATGTCCGGGGTGCGGCTTCTTCAGGCGGGGCGGCCGCGCGCGCAGTCGCCGGCGGCAACACGCTCAGACGGACGCCGAGAAACGGCATCGCGCGGACGAAACGCCTCGTCGCGCCGTTTCCTCCGCGGCAAGGCGTTTCTCGCGGAAGCGCCGCGCTCGGCAGGGCGTTTCTCGCGAGAGCACATGTCCGGGGTGCGGCTTCTTCAGGCGGGGCGGCCGCGCGTGCAGTCGCCGGCGGCAACACGCTCAGACGGACGCCGAGAAACGGCATCGCGCGGACGAAACGCCTCGTCGCGCCGTTTCCTCCGCGGCAGGGCGTTTCTCGTGGAAGCGCCGCGCCGAGCGCGGCGTTTCCTCCGCGTCGAGGCGTTTCGCGCACGCGCCACGCCGAGCGCGGCGTCCCTCGCGAAGCCCCCGCCCCGCGGCCGCACCCAGAACCCGCGCCCGCCCGCCGCCGAGGGGGAGAGAGCGCACAGCGAGCCCCCGACGCGGTGTCGCACCCATCGCGTAGAATTGGCACTCAATCGAGCCGAGTGCCAAACGGGAGGAGCAGCGCATGGTGTCGGAACGCGGCCTTCAGGTGCTCCGCGCGATCGTGCAGGACTACGTCGACACGCGCGAGCCCGTCGGCAGCAAGGCCATCGTCGACCGGCACGCCTTCGGGGTGTCTGCCGCGACCATCCGCAACGACATGGCGCTGCTCGAAGACGAAGAGCTCATCGTCGCCCCGCACACCTCGTCGGGGCGCGTGCCCACCGACAAGGGCTATCGCGTCTTCGTCGACCACCTCGCCGAGCTCCGCCCTCTCTCGAGCGCGCAGCGCAGCGCCATCACCTCGTTCCTCGACGAAGCCGGCGATCTCGACGACCTCCTCGCCCGCACCGTCCGCGCCCTCACGCAGCTGACCGGCCAGGTCGCGATCGTGCAGTACCCGTCGTTCGCACGCGCCAACCTCACCCACGTCGAGCTCGTCGCCCTCGGTGGGCCCCGTGTGCTCGTCATCCTGGTCACCGATACCGGCCGGGTCTCGCAGCGCATCGCCCTCGTGCCCGCCGAGCCGACCGAAGCCGATATCGTCCAGCTCCGCGCCCGCGTGGGCGCCGTGCTGGTGGGGCGCAGCGTCGCCGACTGCGTGCAGCGGGTGGCCGACGCGCTCGCCGACGGACCGCGGCCGGGCGTCGCGCTCGACGCCATCGCCGACGCCGTGCTGCGCATCGTGGGCGAGGAGCTCGAAGAGTTCCGTCAAGACCGCCTCGTCATGGCGGGGGCGGCGACGCTCGCCAAGCGCGAGCAAGACTTCCGCGGCAGCATCTATCCCCTGCTCGAGGCCATCGAAGAGCAGGTCACCCTGCTGCGGCTCATGAGCGAGATGGTGGCCGACGAGAAGGGATTGTCGGCGAGCATCGGCCGCGAGAACGAACCTTTCGGTCTGGTCGAAGCCTCCGTGCTCGCCAGCCGGTACGACGGGTCGACCGGCGGTGCCCGCGTGGGCCTGCTCGGCCCGATGCGCATGGACTACTCCTCGAATCTCGCGGCGGTCCGCGCCGTCGCGCACTATCTGACCCGCATGCTCGAAGACGACGACAGCGCACGCTGACGAGCATCACACCCGAACGACCCCGCGCGAGCGGGCAGGAAGGCGATTGTGGCTGACCACTACGAGGTCCTGGGCGTCGAACGCGACGCCAGCCCGGAAGACATCAAGAAGGCGTACCGACGCCTGGCGCGCCAACTGCACCCCGACGTGAACCCCGGCGACGACGCGTCCGAGCGCTTCAAGCTCGTCACGCACGCCTACGACGTGCTCAGCGATCCCGAGCAGCGACGCCGCTACGACATGGGTGGCGATCAGAGCCCCTTCGGCGGGGGAGCGGGCGGCTTCGGCGGCTTCAGCGACATCTTCGAGACGTTCTTCGGCGGCGCCCAGGGCGGCGGAGGTCGCGGCCCGCGTCCGCGGTCGCGTCGGGAGCGCGGACAGGACGCCCTCGTGCGCGTCACCCTGCAGCTCGGTGACGTCGTGTTCGGCACGCACCGCGATCTCGAGGTCGACACGGCCGTGCTGTGCGAGACCTGCCAGGGGGCGTGCACCCAGCCCGGCACGAGCGAGGTCACCTGCGACATCTGCCACGGCTCCGGTCACGTGCAGCGCACCGTGCGCAGCCTCCTCGGCAACGTCGTCACCAGCGCCCCCTGCACCGTCTGCCAGGGTCACGGCACGACCATCCCGTACCCCTGCGGCACCTGCCAGGGGCAGGGCCGCGTACGCGCCCGCCGCACGGTGTCGGTCGACATCCCCGCCGGCGTCGAGTCGGGGCTGCGCCTGCAGCTGCCCGGCTCGGGTGAGGTCGGACCCGCCGGCGGCCCCAACGGCGACCTGTACCTCGAGATCACCGTCGAGGCGCACGACGCGTTCAGCCGCGAGGGAGACGACCTCGTCGCGACCCTCGAGGTCTCGATGCCGGATGCCATCCTCGGCGCCACCACGACCATCCAGTCGCTCGACGGCAGCGTCGACCTCGAGGTGCGTCCCGGCGTGCAGTCCGGCGACGTGCTGACCATCAAGGGCCGCGGTATCACGCCGCTGCGCGGCAGCCAGCGCGGCGACCTGAAGGTCGGTGTACACGTGGTCACGCCCACGCGTCTCGATCACAAGGAGCGCGCCCTCATCGAGGAGTTCGCCAAGCGCACGAAGGCGCCCAAGCCGCGTCTCGCCGAACACCAGCAGGGCATGTTCAGCAAGTTCCGCGACCGCTTCCGGCACTGACCGTGGCGCTGCACTTCGTCACCGACGACGCCGGCACCGCGCAGCCGGGCGACGTCGTCGTGCTCACCGGCTCCGAGGCGCATCACGCCGCGGCCGTGCGGCGCGTGCGAGTCGACGAGGCGGTGACGCTCGGCGACGGTCGCGGCGTCTGGCTCGACGGTACGGTGAGCGCGGCCGGCCCGAAGCAGGTCGAGGTCGTCGTGACGGCGCGCGACGAGCGCCCGACCCCGTCGCCGCGCTTCGTGCTCGTGCAGGCCCTGGCGAAGGGCGATCGCGACGAGCTCGCCGTGCAAGCGGCGACCGAGCTCGGCGTCGACGCGATCGTGCCGTGGCAGGCGGCGCGCAGCGTCTCGCGCTGGGATGCCAAGGCCGAGAAGGGGATCGCCCGCTGGCAGACGATCGTGCGCGAGGCAGCGAAGCAAGCGCACCGCGCCTGGATCCCCGAGGTCGAGGGTGTCGCCCGCACGGCAGACCTGGTCTCCCTCGCGCAGACCGCCCTCGTGCTCGTGCTGGAGCCCTCGGCATCCGCTCGCCTGACCGCCGTCGCGACCGACCCGTCGGACGGGCGCGACGTGGTGCTGGTCGTCGGACCCGAAGGCGGCATCGCGCCGGACGAGCTGTCGGCGCTGGCCGACGCGGGCGCCCGGCTCGTGCGCCTCGGCGACACGGTGCTGCGCACCTCCACCGCGGGCGCTGCGGCTCTCTCGGTGCTGTCGGCGGCGTACGGGCGCTGGTAACGCGCACGGCTCCACGCGCTCCGGGAGGAAGCGGCTCGGGGGTCGGCGCGACCCGTCGGCGCGTCTGCGGATCGCCGAGCGAAGACCTTTTTCGGGTTCGGGGCGGAATCTGCGCCTCGGGGCGGGCGAATCCTGCCCCGAACGACGAAAGCCGCCCCGAACCGAGAGATGCAGCCGGCACCCCTCGCCCCTGCCTGCCGCCGCGCGTGCGCACCCGCCCCGGGTGTCGGAGGCCCTCACTAGACTGGATGCCATGAGCGAACCGTCGATCTTCAAGCGCATCCTGCAGGGCGAGATCCCCGCCGAGATCGTCGCCGAGACCGAGAACGCCTTCGCGATCCGCGACATCGCACCGCAGGCGCCGGTGCACCTGCTCGTCATCCCCAAGACGTCGCACTACCGCAACGTCGTCGAGCTGGCCGCGGGCGATCCCGACCTGCTCACCGAGGTCATCGGTCTCGCCAACGCCGTCGCGGCCGAGCATGCCGACGGCGACTTCCGCCTGATCTTCAACACCGGCGAGGGCGCCGGTCAGACCGTCTTCCACGTGCACGCCCACGTCCTCGCGGGTGGCCTGAACGAAAAGAGCCTGGGTGGCTGATTCCCCCGAAGAGACCGTCTCCGACCGCATCGAGGTCGACGGCGTGGCCATGGTGCAACTGCTCGGCCCGCAGGACCGCCTGCTCCGCGTCGTCGAGAAGGAGCATCCCGATGTCGACGTGCACGTACGGGGCAACGAGATCACCCTGTCGGGAGCGCCCGACGCCGTTCGAGCGGCCCGTGGCCTCGTCGACGAACTGCTGTCGATGACCCGTTCCGGTCAGGGTCTCGACCCGTCCGACGTGTCGAGCTCCAATCGCATGCTGCGCTCCGACGGCGGCCCCCGCCCGTCCGAAGTCATGGGCGAGGCGATCCTGTCGTCGCGCGGTAAGGTCATCCGCCCCAAGACCGCGGGTCAGAAAGAGTACGTCGACGCGATCGATGAGAACACCATCGTGTTCGGCATCGGTCCCGCCGGTACCGGCAAGACCTACCTCGCCATGGCGAAGGCCGTGCAGGCGCTGCAGCGCAAAGAGGTCAACCGCATCATCCTCACGCGCCCCGCGGTCGAGGCGGGCGAGCGGCTCGGGTTCCTCCCCGGCACCCTCACCGACAAGATCGACCCGTATCTGCGGCCGCTCTACGACGCGCTCAACGAGATGATGGACCCCGACATCGTCCCCAAGCTCATGGCCACGGGCACGATCGAGGTCGCGCCGCTGGCGTACATGCGCGGACGCACGCTCAACGACTCCTTCGTCGTGCTCGACGAAGCGCAGAACACGACGCCCGAGCAGATGAAGATGTTCCTCACCCGCCTCGGGTTCGGCACGCGCATGGTCGTGACCGGCGACATCACCCAGGTCGACCTGCCCCAGGGCGCCTCGGGCCTGCGGCTCGTCACCCGGGTGCTGAGCGACATCGACGACATCCACTTCTCGCGCCTGACCAGCGACGACGTCGTACGCCACTCGCTCGTCGGCCGCATCGTCGACGCCTACAGCGAGTACGACGAGAAGCGCCTCGCCGCTCGTCGCGAGCGCGACGAAGCCTCCGAATTCGCCACCCGTGCGGAGCGACGCGGCCAGAGCGCCGCCGGTCCCCGCGATCACCTCCCGAGACGAAGCCGCTCATGACGATCGAGATCAACAACGAATCCGACCACCAGATCGACGAGCAGGTGCTACTGCGTCTGATGGAGTACAACCTGGCCGAGCTGCACGTCAGCGCCGACGCCGACGTCGCCATCGTGCTCGTCGACGAGGGCGCCATGGAGTCGCTCCACGTGCAGTGGATGGACGAGCCCGGTCCCACCGATGTGCTCAGCTTCCCCATGGACGAGCTGCGTCCCGGCTCCGAAGACGCGCCGACGCCCGCGGGCCTGCTCGGAGACATCGTGCTCTGCCCCGCCGTGGCCGAGACCCAGGCCGTCGCCGCGAAGCACTCCACGCAAGACGAGCTCATCCTCCTCACGACCCACGGTCTGCTGCACCTGCTCGGTTTCGACCACGCCGAGCCCGACGAGGAGCGCGAGATGTTCGGGCTGCAGCGCGAACTGATCGCCGGCTTCCAGGCCGTCGAGCGCCAGCGTCGCGCATGACCGAGGCGCTGCTCCTCGTCGTCGCCTTCCTGCTCGTCGCCTTCGGCGGCCTGATGGCGGCGTTTGAGGCAGCACTCGGGGTCACCTCCCGAGCCGATCTGCTCGACCTCGGCGTCGCGGGCCGCAACGCCCGGGCGCTGCACCGCATCGCCGACGACACGAACGCGCACATCACGGCGGTGTCGTTCATCCGCGTGCTCTCCGAGACGACGGCCGCGGTCCTCGTGGCGGCGGCGTTCATGCTGATGTTCGACAACATCCTGCTCGCGGTGGTCGCCGCGGCCGTGCTGATGACCGGCATCTCGTTCGTCGCCGTCGGCGCCAGCCCCCGCTCGGTGGGCCGCCAGCACGCGCGCGGCCTGCTCACCGGCGGTGCGCCGATCGTGCGCGGCATGCGCATCCTGCTCGGCCCGCTCGCGCACGGCCTCGTCGCCGTCGGCAATCGCGTCACCCCCGGCGTCTCGCACTCGACGTCGTTCGCGTCGGAGGAGCAGCTGCTCAGCATCATCGACGAGGCCGCCGAGAACGAGCTCATCGAAGAAGACGACCGCGAGCTGATCCACTCCGTCTTCGACTTCACCGACCGGTACGTGCGCGAGGTCATGGTGCCGCGCACCGACATGGTGAGCGTGGATGCCGCGGCCACCTCCCGCGAGGCCCTGTCGCTGTTCCTCGAGAAGGGCGTCTCGCGCGTTCCGCTGGCCGACGACGAGGCCGACGACATCGTCGGCATGCTGTACCTGAAAGACCTCGTCCAATACGGCTTCCGCGACGAGGCGGGCTGGCGCGATGCCCCCATCCGCCGCATCGCCCGTCCGGCGGTCTTCGTGCCCGAGTCGATGAAGGCCGAGACCCTGCTGCAGCAGATGAAGAAGGATGCCGTGCACGTATGCCTCGTCGTCGACGAGTACGGCGGCGTGGCGGGCCTGGTCACGATGGAGGACCTCATCGAAGAACTCGTGGGCGAGATCGCCGACGAGTACGACGCGCCCTCGACCGAGGTTGTCGAGCTGGGCGACGGGCGCTACCGGGTCAATGCCCGGCTGAGCCTCGACGAGGTGGGCGACCTGTTCGGCCTCGAACTCGACGACGAAGACGTCGACTCGGTCGGCGGGCTGCTCGGCAAGGCGCTCGGCCGCATCCCCCAGCCCGGGGCCACGGCCGAGCACTCCGGTCTCGTGCTCACCGGCGGCGCCTCGCGCGGTCGCAACCGCGGCATCGCGACGGTCATCGTGGAACGCGCCGAGATCCCCGCAGACGAAGACGCCGAGGCCGCTGCCCCGGCGCGTGAGAGGAACGACAGATGAGCGACACCCGATCCGGCTTCGTGACCTTCGTGGGCCGACCGAACGTCGGCAAGTCGACGCTGACCAACGCCCTCGTCGGCGAGAAGGTCGCCATCACGAGCGAGAAGCCGCAGACGACCCGCCGGGCCATCCGCGGGATCGTCAACCGGCCCGGCGGACAGCTCGTCGTCGTCGACACCCCCGGCATCCATCGCCCGCGTACCCTGCTCGGTCAGCGCCTCAACGACCTCGTCGAGCAGGTGCTGGGCGATGTCGACGTGATCGCGTTCTGCGCCCCGGCGACCGAGAAGGTCGGTCCCGGCGACCGCCGCATCGCCGAGTCGCTCTCGGGCTATCCGCGCGCCAAGAAGGTCGCTTTGGTCACCAAGACCGACGCCGCCACGCGCGACCAGGTCACCGAGCGCCTCGTCGAGGTCGACGCGCTGCGCGAGGACTGGGCGGCGGTCATCCCGCTCTCGGCCGTCACCAACGATCAGCTCGACGTGCTGAGCGACGAACTGCTCGCGCTCATGCCGGTGGGTCCCGCGCTGTACGAAGACGACGTCGTGACCGACGAGACGGTCGAGGATCGCATCGCCGAGATCATCCGCGAGGCCGCGCTGCACGGCGTGCGCGACGAGCTGCCGCACTCCATCGCCGTGACCGTCGACGACGTCGCACCCCGCGAAGACAGCGACCTGACCGATGTGTGGGCGAACATCGTCGTCGAACGCGACAGCCAGAAGGCCATCATCATCGGCAAGAAGGGCTCCCGCCTGGCCGACGTGGGCGCGCGGGCGCGCGCCGGTATCGAGCCGCTCGTGGGCGGTCGGGTGTACCTCTCGCTGCACGTGCGCGTGGCGAAGGAATGGCAGCGCGACCCGAAGCAGCTGGGGCGTCTCGGCTTCTGACCAGCCCCACCCGACTCTCCCGACGCGGGGCTACGCTCGGCGCCGACGACCCGAAACGAAAGGCGTGACCATGGCGATGAGGTGGACGGCCCCCGCTCCGGGCCCGATCGAGGACTGGCGCTTCGACGAGGTCGAGGTCGCGCCTCCCGGCCCGGGCGAGGTGACCGTGCGCATCCGCGCGGCGGGCGTCAACCCCGCCGACGCCAAACACGTCGCTCGCCCCGGCGCGAACTTCCCCGTGCCGATCGGCTACGAGCTGTCGGGCGAGATCACCGCCGTCGGCCCCGATGCGGTCGGCGGCTCGGGCGACCTCCGGGTCGGAGCCGAGGTCGTGGCGTTCCGCGTGCAGGGCGCTTATGCGACCGAGCTGACGGTGGCCGCCCGCGACGTCTTCGCCAAGCCTGCGAACCTCACGCACCCCGAGGCGGCGAATCTGCTGCTCGCCGGCACGACCGCTGCCGAGATGATCCAGGTGACGCGTGTCGAGAGGGGCGAGACCGTCCTGCTGCACGCCGCCTCCGGCGCCGTCGGGGTGAGCCTGCTCCAGCAGGCGCGCGAGCTCGGTGTGCGCGTGATCGGCACGGTGGGCCCGGATGCCGAGGCCTCGGCCGAGCGCGTGCGTCGCTATGGAGGCATCCCGGTGGCCTACGGCGACGGGCTCCGTGCGCGCGTCGAAGAGGCGGCCAAGGGCGCGCCCATCGCGGCGGCGTGGGACGCGGCGGGCACCGACGAGGCCATCGACGTCTCGCTCGCGCTCGTCGGAGAGCGCGACCGCATCGTGACCATCGTCAGCCCCGACCGGGCGAAGGCCGACGGCTTCCTGTGGATCGCCGGCGCCCGTCCCGAGAGTGCACGGTTCCGCGACATCGCCCGCGCGCGGGTGCTCGAGCTCGCGGCGTCCGGTGCTCTCGAGGTGCCGGTCGCGCGCACTTATCCGCTCGCCGACGCGGTCGCGGCCGTGCGGTTCGTGATGGACGGGCACCCCGGCGGCAAAGTGGCGCTGCTGCCGTGAGCGAGTCGCCGTTCGTCCTTCCACCGGCGCCCCGGGCTCTTGAGGTGACGCGCGATCGGCTGCGTTTGCGCCCGTTCGAGGAGCGCGATCTCGACGCCATGGCCGCCTACCGCGGCGACGCCGAGGTGTGCCGCTATCTGCCGTTCGAGCCGCAGACGCCGGACGACATCCGCGGCCGCATCGGCCAGCTCTTCGGGCGCACGTCGCTCGAGGGGGAGCGCGCGGGGCTCATCCTCGTGATCGAGCGGGTGAGCGACGGGCGGGTGGTCGGCGACCTCGTTCTCTTCCATCTCGACCCCCAGGCCGGCTCCGCTGAGATCGGGTGGGTCGTCAGCCCCGCGGTCGCCGGCCAGGGCCTGGCCACCGAGGCGGTACGGGCACTCATCGACACGGCCTTCGGCGTCTACGGCCTCCGCCGATTGACGGCGCGGATCGACGCCGAGAACGCCCGCTCCCTCGCCCTCGCCGAGCGGGTCGGCATGCGCCGCGAGGCCCACCACGTCGAGAACGCGTGGTTCAAGGGACGCTGGAGCGACGAGCTGGTCTACGCGCTCCTGTCACGGGAGTGGACGCCGCGGGCGTGAACCGTCGGCCGCGACACTGCTACGATCGCAGGATGCGCTTCGGTGGCCTGCTTCTTCTTAGCTGCCGCGACGAGTCCTCGATCTAAGGGCCTTCCTCGTCGCGGAGATCGTCGTCGGCCCCACCGAACGAATCAAAAGAAGCGACACATCATGAAGAACACCCAGAAGCCCACGTCCGCTCCGGTGCACAAGTACCGTCCTTTCCACGAGCAGATCCGGGTCGACCTGCCCGACCGCACGTGGCCGTCGAAGCGCATCGAGGTGGCGCCGCGCTGGTGCGCCGTCGACCTGCGCGACGGCAACCAGGCCCTCATCGACCCGATGAGCCCCGAGCGCAAGCGCGTCATGTTCGACCTGCTCGTGAAGATGGGCTACAAGGAGATCGAGGTCGGGTTCCCGAGCGCGAGTCAGACCGATTTCGACTTCGTCCGCCAGCTCATCGACGAGAACCTGATCCCCGACGACGTCACCATCCAGGTGCTGACGCAGGCGCGCGAGCACCTGATCGCCCGCACGTACGAGGCCATCGCCGGCGCGAAGCAGGCGATCGTGCACCTCTACAACTCGACGAGCGTGC
This sequence comes from Microbacterium enclense, assembly GCF_001456955.1. Taxonomy (GTDB): domain Bacteria; phylum Actinomycetota; class Actinomycetes; order Actinomycetales; family Microbacteriaceae; genus Microbacterium; species Microbacterium enclense. The sequence goes on from NZ_KQ758468.1 coordinate 415,842, forward strand.
TGCAGCGCGAGGTCGTCTTCCGCACCGACCAGCAGGGCATCGTCGACATCGCCCTCGAGGGGGCGCGCCTGTGCAAGCAGTACGAGGCGACGATCCCGCAGACCGAGGTCTACTACGAGTACTCGCCCGAGAGCTACACCGGCACCGAGCTGGAGTTCGCGCTGCGCATCTGCAACGAGGTGCTCGAGGTCTTCCAGCCGACGCCCGAGCGCAAGGTCATCCTGAACCTCCCCGCCACCGTCGAGATGGCGACGCCCAACGTCTACGCCGACTCGATCGAGTGGATGTCGCGTCACCTGAACCACCGCGAGAACGTCATTTTGTCGCTGCACCCGCACAACGACCGCGGCACCGCCGTGGCCGCGGCGGAGCTGGGCTACATGGCCGGCGCCGACCGCATCGAGGGGTGCCTGTTCGGCAACGGCGAGCGCACCGGCAACGTCGATCTCGTCGCGCTGGGCATCAACCTGCTGACCCAGGGCATCGACCCGCAGATCGACTTCAGCGACATCGACCAGGTCAAGCGCACGGTCGAGTACTGCAACCAGCTGCCCGTGCCCGAGCGCAGCCCGTGGGCCGGCGACCTGGTCTTCACCGCGTTCAGCGGTTCGCATCAGGATGCCATCAAGAAGGGCTTCGAGGCGATGGAGGCCCGTGCGCAGGCCGAGGGCAAGAGCATCGACGACATCGAGTGGGCGGTGCCGTACCTGCCGATCGACCCGAAAGACCTGGGCCGTTCGTACGAGGCGGTCATCCGCGTCAACTCGCAGTCGGGCAAGGGCGGCGTCGCCTACCTGCTGAAGGCCGACCACGCGATCGATCTGCCACGCAAGCTCCAGATCGAGTTCTCGGGTGTCGTGCAGACCCGCACCGACGCCGAGGGCGGCGAGGTCTCGAGCAGCCAGATCTGGGACATCTTCACCGACGAGTACCTGCCGTCGAAAGACGACGACCAGCGCTGGGGCCGCTTCGAACTGCTCTCGACGCGTTCGTCGAGCGACATGTCGGGCGACGTGCACCTCGACGTCTCGCTGCGCGACGGCGAGTCGGTGCACCCGGCCTCGGCCGTGGGCAACGGGCCCGTGGCCGCGTTCCTCGAGATCGTCCGGTCGCAGGGCTTCGACGTGACGCTGTACGACTACGTCGAGCACGCCCTCAGCTCGGGCGGCGACGCGCAGGCCGCGGCCTACGTTGAGTTGCAGGTCGACGATCAGCGCCTGTGGGGCGTCGGCATCGACAACGACATCTCGACGGCGTCGCTGAAGGCCATCGTGTCGGGCGTCAACCGCGCCATCCGCACCCGTCAGACCGCCGGCACTTTCGCCGCCGTCTGAGGACATCGCCGTGGCTTACGCCCACGGACACCACGAAAGCGTGCTGCGTTCCCACGCCGCGCGCACCGTCGCCGATTCGGCGGCGTACCTGGTGTCTTCGCTGTCGGCCGGCGCCCGCATCCTCGATGTGGGCGCCGGCCCCGGCTCCATCACCGTCGACCTCGCCGATCGGGTCTTCCCGGGGGAGGTCGTCGGGGTGGATGCCGCCCCCGACGTCGTGGAGGTCGCCCGCGCCGTGGTCGGCGACCGCACCAACGTGACGTTCCGCGTCGACGACGCCTACGCCCTCGACGCGCCGGACGCCTCGTTCGACATCGTGCACGCCCACCAGACGCTGCAGCACCTGGCTCGTCCGGTCGATGCGTTGCGCGAGTTCGGACGGGTCGCCGGGCCCGAGGGGCTCGTCGCGGTGCGCGACGTGGACTACGGCGGGGTGATCTGGCATCCGAGGATCCCGGCGCTCGACGAGTGGATCGTCTTGTACGACGCGGTGCACCGGGGAATCTCGGGCGAGCCGAATGCGGGTCGCCTGCTGAAGGCCTGGACGCGCGAGGCGGGATTCTCGCGCATCGAGGCGAGCGCGAGCGTGTGGCTCTTCGACACCGCTGAGAAGCGGGCGTGGTGGGGCGGCATGTGGGCCGACCGAGTGTTGGCGTCGGCGTTCGCCGGACACGCGAAGCGGCTCGGTCTCGCCGACGATGCGCTGCTGCAGCGCATCTCCGACGCATGGCGCGAGTGGGCCGCAGACCCCGACGGCTGGATCCTGTTGCCCCACGGCGAGGTGCTCGCCCGTAGATAAGGGCGCGCGAGGGCGTCGATGCGAGGATGAAGCCGTGATCCGCGTCGACGCCCTCTTCCGTTACCCCGTGAAGGGCTTCACGCCCGAGAGGCGTGAGAGTCTCGTCATCCAGTCCGACGGTCGCGTGCAGGGCGACCGCGCGCTCGTGTTCCGTTTCGCCGACGCCCTCGAACCCGAGGATGCCACCTACCCGAAGAGCCGCGGGCTCGCGCTGATGACCTTTCCGACGCTCGCGCGTATCGACCTGACCTTCGACGACACGGCGGGGACGCTTCGCCTCCGCGTCGACGACATCGACGTCACCGCCGACCTGAGCGAGTCCGGCCGCGCACGCCTCTCCGACGCCGTCACGGCGTACCTGCGCACGACCAGCGACGCGAAGCTCCTCGACGCCGACGGCATCCTGCCCCTCGGTCTCATCGGCGACGGCGTGACAGCGCGTTTCCAGGACCGGCCGCGCGGTTTCATCTCACTGCACGGCGCGGCCTCGGTCGACGCACTGGATGCCGCGGTGCCCGCGCCCGTCGACGATCGCCGCTTCCGCTCGAACATCGTGGTGAACGGCACCGCGCCGTGGGCCGAGCTCGACTGGCGCGGACGCGTGCGGATCGGCGAGGTGGAGTTCGAGGTGCAGAAGCCCATCGAGCGATGCGCCGCGATCACCGCCAACCCCGATACGGGCGTCCGCGATGCGCGGCTGCTGCGCGTGCTCACGACCGCGTTCGGCCAGGACGAGCCGACCCTCGGCATCCTGCTCCTCCCGGCCGACGGCGGCGGCACGATCCGCGTCGGCGACGAGGTCGCTCCGCTCGGCTGAGCCCGCATAGCCCCGCGCGAGTCGCCGATGTTTGTCGCTTCCACAGGCGCTCAAGCGACGAATATTGGCGACTCACGCGGGAAGAGCCGGGTCACTCCGGCGCGTCGGGGCGGATGATCGGGATGCCGGTGGTCTCGACGGCGACCTTGCGACGGTAGAGCTTGCGCTGCTCGGGGAGCGACAGGTCGAACAGCACCGCCAGCACGCGCACGATGGTGGTCACGGCGAGCCCGACCACCGCCGCGATCGGAAGCGGCACGCCGAACGACGCCGTCAGAGCGAGCACGGCGCACCCGCCGCCGGCCGCCACCGCGTAGAGCGAACCGACGTGCATGATCGCGACCGGCAGCCCCATCAGCACGTCGCGCAGCACGCTGCCGCCCACTGCGGCGAGCACGCCCACGAAGACGGCGGGTACCGCGGGCATGCCCAGGGCCAGGGCCTTCGACGTGCCGAACGCGCCGAAGAGGCCGATGACGACGGCATCCAGCATCACGATCGCGCGGTTGAGGCGCTGGAAGATGCCCGACAGCAGCATGCCGACGAGGGATGCCAGGGTCGCGGTGATGAGGTACCAGTTGCTCTGCAGCGTCGCCGGGGTCAGCCCCAGCAACAGGTCGCGGATGAGGCCGCCGCCCATTCCCAGCAGGATGCCGATGATCGCCACCCCGAGCAGGTCGAGGCGCCGCTGACCCTGGAAGCCGGAGGCGAACAGCGCGCCCTGCACGCCGCCGAGGGCGACGGCGGTGAGATCCGCCCACAGGGGGATGACGAAGGTCGGCGTGTCCACGGCATCCATTGTTCCGTTCACGCGGCGTACCGTGCGGTGCGCCGCGCAGGCCCCTCGCAGCGGGCGAGGTCGATAATGGACTGTGCCCACCTACCGCGACGAAGTCGTGGTCCTGCGTACCCACAAGCTCGGGGAGGCGGACCGCATCCTCACTCTCCTCAGCCGGCGCAACGGCAAGATCCGCGCCGTCGCGAAGGGCGTGCGGCGCACCTCGTCGAAATTCGGCTCGCGGCTGGAGCCGTTCATGGTCGCCGACGTGCAGCTGTTCAAGGGACGCAACCTCGACATCGTTCAGCAGGCCGAGTCGCTCGGATCGTACGGCGCCGACATCGTCGTGAACTACGACCGGTACACGACCGCCAGCGCCATGGTCGAGACCGCCGATCGGCTGAACGAGGCCGAGGCGACGCCCCAGCAGTACCTGCTGCTCGTCGGCGGGCTGCGCTCGCTGGCCCGCGGTGATCACTCCGAGCGCAGCGTGCTCGACTCGTATCTGCTGCGCGCCATGGCTCTCTCGGGCTGGGCGCCGGGACTCACCGAGTGCGCGCGGTGCGGCACGGTCGGCGATCACCCGTACTTCCTCGCCCAACTGGGCGGCGTGGTCTGCTCGGCCTGCGCGCCGGCGGGTTCGCCGCGGGTGGCCCGCGACACGGTCGACATGCTCCGCGCCCTCATGGCGGGGGAGTGGGAGACCATCGACGACGCCCCGGGCCGCACGGTCGCGGCCGCCTCGGGCCTCGTCGCCGCGTACGCGCAGTTCCACCTGGAACGCGGCATCCGTTCCCTGACGCACCTGGAGTCGCATCGATGACACCGAAGCCGTTCACGCACCGCGACGCCGTGCCGTACCGCCCGCTGGACTGGACGGGGGAGTACCCGCCGGCCTACCCGAAGGGGGCGGTCCCCGAGCACGTCGCGATCGTCATGGACGGCAACGGTCGCTGGGCGAACCGCCAGGGCCTCACTCGCGTCGAGGGGCACCGCGCGGGCGAGGCCGCACTGCTCGACGTCGTCGCGGGGGCCATCCAGGCGGGCGTGAAGCATCTGTCGGTGTACGCCTTCTCGACCGAGAACTGGTCGCGCTCGCCCGACGAGGTGCGCTTCCTCATGGGCTTCAACCGCGAGGTGCTGCACCGCCGGCGCGACCAGCTCAACGAGTGGGGCGTGCGCATCCGCTGGTCGGGTCGTAAGCCGCGCCTGTGGGGCTCGGTCATCAAAGAACTGCAACACGCCGAGCGTCTCACCGAGGGCAACTCCACCCTCACCCTGACGATGTGCGTGAACTACGGCGGGCGCGTGGAGATCGTGGATGCCATGCGCCGCATCGGCGACGACATCGCCGCCGGAAGGCTCAAGCCGTCGGCCGTGACCGAGAAGCTGATCCGCAAGAACCTCTACCAGCCCGACATGCCCGACGTCGATCTCTTCGTACGCTCGAGCGGCGAGCAGCGCACCTCGAACTTCCTGCTGTGGGAGTCGGCGTACGCCGAGATGGTGTTCCTCGACACGCTGTGGCCCGACTTCCGCCGCACGCACCTGTGGGACGCGATCGGGCGCTACCTCTCGCGCGACCGGCGGTTCGGTGGAGCGGTGGACACCCCCACCGCGCAGTGAATGCCGGAAGCGGAATAGATCGATCACGCGAAAGGTTGCACGCGATATGACGGATGCCATCAAGATCGACGTGTGGACCGACATCGCCTGCCCCTGGTGCTACATCGGCAAGCGAAACCTCGAGAACGGCCTGGCCGCCACGGCCGCCGACGACGACGCCCCGGTCGTCGAGATCGAGTACCACTCGTTCGAGCTCTCACCCGACACCCCCGAGGATTTCCACGGCGGTGAGGTCGATTACCTCTCGCAGCACAAGGGCATCTCGCCCGAGCAGGCGCGGGAGATGCTCGACCGCGTGACCGGCGTCGCCGCCGAGGCCGGGCTCGCCTACCGCTTCGACATCCTTCAGCACACCAACACCGTCAAGGCGCACGAGCTGCTGCACTTCGCCAAGGAGAACGGCCGCCAGCTGGAGCTCGCCGAGCTGCTGATGTCGGCGTACTTCCTCGAGGGGCGCCACGTCGGTCGCGACGACGACCTCGTGCAGCTCGCCGTCGAGGCGGGTCTCGACGGCGACGCGGCGCGCGATGCGCTGTCCTCGCAGCGTTACCGCGCCGCGGTGCGCGCCGACCAGGCGCAGGCGCAGGAATACGGCATCCAGGGCGTGCCCTTCTTCGTCATCGACGGCAAGTACGGCGTGAGCGGCGCGCAGCCGGTCGAGGCGTTCACGCAGATCGCCCGCCAGGTGTGGGGCGAGCGTCGCGAGGCATCCGCGACCGCCGACGCCTGACCCTTCCTCCACAGCGGTGTCCGCCTCCGATCCCGGTCGAGGCGGGCACCGCTGTCGCACGACGTCTGGGAGAATGGAACGATGACCACGGCAACGGCTCCGGCGCGGACGCTCCGCATCGGCAACATCGAGCTCGACGCTCCGGTCGTGCTCGCGCCCATGGCCGGCATCACGAACACCGCGTTCCGCCGGCTGTGCCGCGAGTACGGTGCCGGTCTCTACGTCAGCGAGATGATCACGACGCGCGCGCTCGTGGAACGCAACGACACCACGATGCGCCTCATCCGCCATCACGAGTCCGAGACGCCGCGCTCGATCCAGCTCTACGGCGTCGATCCGGCCACGGTCGAGGCCGCGGTGACGATGATCGTCGACGAAGACCATGCCGACCACATCGACCTCAACTTCGGCTGCCCGGTGCCCAAGGTCACGCGCCGCGGCGGCGGCGCGGCACTGCCGTGGAAGACCTCGCTGTTCCGCGAGATCGTCGAGCGGGCGGTGCGGGCTGCGGGCGAGAAGCCGCTGACGATCAAGATGCGCAAGGGCATCGACGCCGATCACCTCACCTACCTCGAGGCCGGCCGTATCGCCGAGGGGGCGGGGGTGGCATCCATCGCCCTGCACGCGCGCACGGCGAGCGAGTTCTACTCGGGCCACGCCGACTGGTCGGCGATCGCGAAGCTCAAAGAGACGGTCACGAGCGTGCCCGTGCTCGGCAACGGCGACATCTGGTCGGCCGACGATGCCGTGCGCATGATGCACGAGACGGGCTGCGACGGCGTGGTCGTCGGTCGCGGCTGCCTCGGCCGCCCCTGGCTCTTCGGCGATCTGGCGCGGGCCCTGGGCGGGCCCGGTGCCGCGCACGGCGAACCCGTCGATGCGACCCTCGGCTTCGTGGCGCGCGCGTTCCGCCGGCACGCCGAGCTGCTCGTGGAGTTCTTCGACGACGAGGGGCGCGGATGCCGCGACATCCGCAAGCACGTCGCCTGGTACTTCAAGGGGTACCCCGTCGGCGGAGAGCTGCGTGCCGCTCTCGCGACCGCCTCGACCCTCGACGAGATCGACGAGCTGCTCGCCACGATGCAGCTCGACGCGCCCTACCCCGGGGCCGCGGCCGAGGGCCAACGTGGTCGCGCGGGCACGCCGAAGCGTCCGGCGCTTCCCGATCGCTGGCTCGACTCGCACGAGATCGGCGACGAGGCCGGCCGCGAGCTCGCCGCAGCAGAACTGCACCACAGTGGCGGGTGAGGTGGCGGTGACCGCCGCCCGCCCCCTCGGGTACGACGACGCGGATGCCGCGCGGTTCCACGTCGAGAAGCACCGCTCGCAGCGCGACGACTTCGCCCGCGACCGCGCCCGCGTGCTGCACTCGGCGGCGCTGCGCCGTCTGGCCGCCAAGACGCAGGTGCTGAGCCCGGCGAGCCCCGCCGACTTCGCCCGCAACCGTCTGACGCACTCGCTCGAGGTCGCGCAGGTGGGGCGCGAGCTGGCGACGGCGCTCCAGCTGTCGCCCGACGTCGTCGACACCGCGTGTCTCAGCCACGACCTGGGCCACCCCCCGTTCGGCCATAACGGCGAGCGGGCGCTGAACGAGTGGGCCGAGGGCATCGGCGGCTTCGAGGGCAATGCGCAGACGCTGCGCATCCTGACCCGCCTCGAGCCGAAGGTGTTCGGAGCCGAGGGCGAGCCGTTCGGGCTGAACCTGACGCGCTCGAGCCTCGACGCCACGTGCAAGTACCCGTGGACCGCCGACGAGCCGGTCCCCGACCCGGGCGGGCGCCTAAAGTTCGGCGTGTACCCCGACGACGAGCCGGTCTTCCACTGGATGCGCGGGGGAGCCCCGGCCCGCCGGCGCTGCATCGAGGCCGAGGTCATGGACCTCTCCGACGACATCGCCTACTCGGTGCACGACTTCGAAGACGCGGTCGTCAACCGCTACGTCGACCCCGCGCGCCTGGCATCCCGGGTCGGCCGGGAGGGTCTGCTCGACGCGATCCAGCGCTGGGTGGGCTACGACTTCGTGCGCGACGACCTCGACGCCGGCCTCGAGCGGCTGATGGCGATGCCGGAGTGGATCCCCTCGTTCGACGGCACGCGTCCCGCCCTCGCGCGCCTCAAGAACCTCACGTCCGACCTCATCGGCCGCTTCGCCCGCGCCGCGACCTCGGCCACCCGCGAGGCGTACCCGACCGACCAGCTCACGCGCTACCGGGCGCACGTCGTCGTCCCGGCCGACGTCGAGGTCGAGATGGCGGTGCTCAAGGGCATCATCGGCGCCACCGTGGTCTCGATCGACGGCCGCAAGGTCCTCTACCGCGAGCAGCGCAACGTGCTCAAGCGCCTGGCATCCGCCCTGTGGGAGAACCCCGGCGCGCTCGATGCCCTGCACGCCCCCGACTTCGCCGCGGCCACCGACGACACCGCGCGGCGCCGCGTGGTCGTCGACCAGGTCGCGAGCCTCACCGACCAGCTCGCCATCGCGTGGCACGGCCGACTCGTCGGAGAAGTGGATGCCGCCGAGCTCGGCGTCTGGGCGCCCGGCGCTCGCGCCGCCCGGGGAGCGGATGCCTGATGGCCCGCATCCGCCAAGCCGACGTCGATGAGGTGAAGGCGCGGGTCAACATCGCCGACGTCATCGGGGAACGCGTCGCCTTGAAGCCCGCCGGCGTCGGGTCGATGAAGGGACTCTGCCCCTTCCACGACGAACGCTCGCCGAGCTTCAACGTGCGACCCCAGGTCGGGTACTACCACTGCTTCGGCTGCGGCGAATCGGGCGACGTCTACTCGTTCCTGCGCGCGATGGACCACGTGTCGTTCACCGAGGCGGTCGAACGCATGGCCGCGCGCGTCGGCTACACCCTGCACTACGAAGACGGGGGAGCGGCCCCCGAGACGACCGGCCGTTCACGGCTGTACGCCGCCAACGCGGCGGCGGCGGAGTTCTTCCGCGCGCAGCTGATGAGTCCCGAGGCCGAGACCGGACGCCGGTTCCTCGGCGATCGCGGTTTCGACGCCGGGGCGGCGGCGCACTTCGGCGTGGGCTATGCCCCGAAGGGGTGGTCGAACCTGCTCGACCACCTGTCGGCGCAGAAGTTCAGCCGCGACGAGCTCGTGCAGGCGGGGCTGGTGTCGCAGGGCCAGCGAGGCGTCTACGACCGCTTCCGCGGGCGGCTGGTGTGGCCGATCCGCGACGTCACCGGTCAGGTCATCGGGTTCGGCGCGCGCAAGCTCTTCGACGACGACCAGGGCCCCAAATACCTCAACACCCCCGAGACGCCGATCTACAAGAAGGCGCAGGTGCTCTACGGCCTCGACCTGGCCAAGCGCGACATCTCGCGCTCGCACCGGGTGGTCGTCGTCGAGGGCTACACCGACGTGATGGCCTGCCACCTCGCCGGTGTCACCACCGCGATCGCCTCCTGCGGAACGGCGTTCGGCAGCGACCACATCACCGTGCTCCGCCGCGTGATGGGCGACGATAGCTCGTCGGGCGAGGTCGTCTTCACCTTCGACCCGGATGCCGCGGGGCAGAAGGCGGCACTGCGCGCCTTCGCCGATGAGAAGCGCTTCGCCGCCCAGACGTATGTCGCCGTCGCCCCCGAAGGACTCGATCCCTGCGACCTGCGGCTGCAGCGCGGTGACGGGGCCGTGCGCGCGTTGATGGAGAACAAGAACCCCATGTTCGAGTTCGTCATCGACCAGCGGCTGAAAGACTTCGACCTGGGGAGTGTGGAGGGCCGCGCGGGGGCGTTGCGCGCGGCGGCGCCCATCGTCGCCGACATCCGGGATCCCTCGCTGCGTCCCGGCTACGTGCGCGTGCTCGCCCGCCGTCTCGGTCTCGACATGCCCGAGGTGCAGGCCGCGGTGGAGCGCGCCGCCCGCGGAGCCGACCGTGCCGAGCAGCGCGAGAACGCCCGCGTCGCCGAGCCCGCCCCGATCGCGATCTCGGTCACGATGGCGTCCCTGCCCAACACCCGCGACGTCGCGCTCGAGCGAGGCGCGATGATGGCGTTCCTGCAGTACGGTCACCGGATCGACCCCGACGTGTTCTTGCGCGCGCTGCAGCTGCCCTTCGGCCACCCCGCACTCGAGGCCGTGCGCAGCTCCCTGGCATCCACCGATCTGTCGCAGCCGGGCTGGGCGGTGGCTGCGGTGGAAGCGGTGCGGGAGCCGTTCCGGTCGCTCGCGGCGGAGCTTCTCACGGCGGAGTTCCCCGCCCGCACCGAAGAGGGCGCGGTGGCCTCGGCGAACGACCTCGCCCGCGGCCTGCTGGTGCGCGAGCTGCAGCGCGAGAAGGACGAGCTGCTGCGAGGGATCCAGCGCGTGCCCGCCGATTCGGAAGAGGGCCGGCGCCTGCGCCTGCGCCTGCGGGAGTTGGATGCCGACCGGCAGAGGTTGATCGCGTCGTAGCCTCGACGCGGACTCGGCGGGGCGTCCGCCGGGACGGCTCGCCGGGACCCTTGTGGGCATCGCGCGCGAAGGCGGGGCCCCTGAGGGGCTCGACGCGGGGCGCGGTCAGGGCGGCGCGGATGGATTCGGCGCCGCGTCCACGACCGCACCGAACCGGCTCGCCCGCGCGCGCCGCTGGCATCCGTTCTCCGGGTGGGCGAGGATGAGGGAATGCCCCGGACTCTCGACACCGACGTCGTTCTGCGCGCTGACGATCTCTCCCTCGCCCGCAACGGCGTGCGGGTCATCGACGGCATCACCTTCACCCTCTTGCCGGGGCGGACGCTCGTTGTGCGAGGAGCGACGGGCTCCGGCAAGACGTCGCTCGTGTCACTTCTGTCGGGCGACCCCGATGACGGCCTCGGCGTGGTCGGCGGCGACGCGCGGGTGCACGGAATCTCCGCACGCCACCCCGGGCGGGCGCGCCGCGAGTGGGTCTTCCACACGGGGTACCTGCCGCAGGGCGCGGGCGCGGCGCTCCCGTCGCGCCTGACCGTGCACGACGTCATCTCGGAGCCGATCACGAGCCGCGACCGTCGTGTCAACACGCGCGCGCTCGCGGTGCGGGTCGCCACGCTCCTCGACGAGATGGAGTTGCCGCTCGGCACCGCGCCCAAGTACCCGTACGAACTGAGCGCGGGGATGCGACAGCGCGTCGCCCTCGCCCGCGCCCTCGTGCTCGAGCCCCGCCTGTTCGTCGCCGACGACCTCTACGCCAATCTCGACCTCGAAGTCCGGGCCGCGGCGCGCTCGGCGATCACCCGCCGGCGTGACGAGCGGGGGATGGCATCGCTGATCGTCACGAACGACGCCGAGGCCCCGCGTGAATTGGATGCCGACGTGCTCGTCCTGCACGCCGGGCACGCGGTCGGCCTCGGGCACGGCGACCACGCCGTGCAGTGGACCCCCGACGGCACGCCCGAGCGACGTCTTTCGGCCCCCTGATTTTCTCGTCGCCCCCGCGTGCTGTTAGTATCGTGGGGTTGCCCACCGCAAGGCGGGCATGATCCTCGGTAGCTCAATTGGCAGAGCAATCGGCTGTTAACCGATAGGTTCTTGGTTCGAGTCCAAGCCGGGGAGCCAAGAAAACCGCCCCTCACCTGGGAAGTCCTAGGGAAGGGGCGGTTCTCATTTTCGGGGCCATTCAGGATTTCGTCAGGACCGGGATTGCGCACTCTTCCCGTTCAGGGCTGCGGCCCGCGCCCTCGACATCGCCGCGGTTACTTCGTCCAGCCGGTCGGGCCAGAGCTTGGCGTAGGTGTTCAGCGTCTCGGTTGCTGTCGCATGTCCCAGCATCCGCTGAACCACGAGAACGTCAGCGCCTGCACCAATGGCCAGGGATGCGGCAGTGTGTCGCAATCCCTTCGGCGTCAGCCCCTCAGGCACTCCTGCGGCATCCGTGACCTTGCTCCACACCCTGTTACGCCAGTTGGACATGTTGAGGGCTTCGCCGTTCTTGCTCGTGAACAGGGGCGCGGTCGGCTGCTTGTGCTTGGTAAGCGATTCGAGGTCCGCGAGAAGGTGCGGGGGGATGGGTACCGCCCGAATCCCGGCGTACGTCTTGGGGGAGTCCCCGACGATGGGATGCCGGTTCTCGTCAATCGTCACCGTCTTGGAAATCTCGATACGCCGTGCGGTCAGCTTCACGTCATCTACCGTCAGCGCTGCGGCTTCGCCTGGACGGATGCCGACATTCCCGAGAACGGCGACGAGAGCCGCGTCTGATGCGCTCCCGTGCTCCCGAGTGGCACTGATGAGGGCTTCCAGTTCTGCGTGAGTGAGGAAGACGACCGGCTCGCCCTTCACCTTGGGAATCTCGACGCCGGTCGCCGGATTCTTTCGAATCCACCCCTGCCCCACGGCGAAGACGAGAGCGGAGTTGAGCCGCCCGTAGACCGCCTGGACGCTCGCGGGGGACAAGCCGCCCCGGTGTGCCCTCATATCGTCTCTACGGGGCGCTGAGCCGTCTATAAGAGCCGAAATCCATGCGTCGATGTCCTGACGCTTGACGGCAGTGAGGAGTGTCCCCTGCCAGCGGGGAAGGACATAGTTCTCCATCGCTTCCTTGTACCTGGCCATGCTGGACCCTTTGGGGCGCTTCTTGGACGCCAGCCATGCCGAGACAGCATCGCCCACAGTGAGCGCTGCAACCTGAGCCGTTACATACACGCCACCCCGTAACGAATCCTCGGTCTTCGCGCGGAAGGCGTCAGCGTCGGCCCGCTTACTGAAGCTCTTAGACGTTTCCTTCTTCGTGTCGGGGTCGGTCCACACCACACGCCAGCGGTCGCCCTTGCCGTAGGCGGCACTCTTCACCTTCTTGCTGGCGTCGGCGGGGTTGCGCTTCATCCATCTGTCGGCAATCCATACGCGGGTGTCCATGATTGCTCGTACGCCTCTCGTGCTCAGTTGTGAACTTCTGTGACCGTTCGACAATCGGCGGAGTGGGGCGTATAGGTGCCCATGACGAATACAGACACGCTCCTCACTCCTTCTGCCGTTGCGGCCTACCTGGGTCGCTCCGTGCCCGCCCTCGCGCAGATGCGCTATCGCGGCACTGGACCCCGCTTCATCCACGCGGGCAGTCGCATCCGTTACAGACAGAGCGACGTGGATGCGTGGTTGCTCGCGGGGGAGCGTGATGCCACCTGACGGCTTTTGCATGCGCAGAGGTTAACAGCACCCGAGTCATCACGTGCCACGATGTCGGACCTCCTGTGTAGCGTCCTCGCCATGCACGCCCCCGGAGTCGCTGTCTCGCTTCTTCCGCGGGCGAACCCGAGACGACGAACGGAACTACCGCGTTATGCGGTGAGGCTCTACGGGAAGCTCATAGGCCGGGTCGAGACAAAGCGCCTGAGCGGCGCGCGCAACCCGTTCTACTTCGCTTACGCGGTTCACCCGGACACGGGAGAGAACACCGCCTGGGGAGGGCAACACGACATGGCCTAGATGAAGAACGTCTGTTCTTTCTGCTTGCCGCTCTCGACCCATCGAATGGTCACCTTGGGTGAGCCAGCCCCGCCAAGCATGTACTGGAGGCCTAGCTGCTTGGTCTGACCCGAATGAACGGTGACTGCTTCCTCTGGGGCGCTGAGCAGAACGCCCGCGTCCTCTTCGTTCATCGAGAAGCGGACCTCCTCGGCATCCTTCGTGGCATGCCGGTTCGTAATTTCAAGCCAATTGCGAGTGCCGCTGCTGGGCACGCCTCTGAGGTTGTAGTTCACATATGACTCGCGCCGTGGCTGCACTAACCAGGTGATACCGCCGGGAGTATCAACCTCGGTGGACGGAGAGAGGAGATGCAGCGACGCCAAGTCGTGCTCCACGGACTGCCAAACTTTGACCGTTAGCTCCGTGGGGTTCGCGTACTCCCCATACAAGCCACGGGCCTGAATCTCGGCCTTGAAGTCACGCAACCCCTCAATCTGCCGCACTTCCACATCGTGAGGGAGAGGCGCGGTGGAGAAGTACAAGTGCACAGGGACATCTCGGCTAGTCGCGCCCTCAATCTCCTCGACCGTTCCGGAGACAGATTCCGTCGTGGGAGACCCAAGGCGACTGCCGAAGAGCGCAAACACGATGTCCGCACTGTCGAGACCCTGAGAATTAATGAGCGCCTGCGGTGGGCCACCCAGCACAGGAACCGCGTTAGTCTCCCATCGCCAGGGCAACAGGACAACACCCCGGTTCCGAGAGTTGGTGTCGTTCCACGACTGAAGTGCCTTCTCCACGGAGTCACGAGCGTCGGCGGTGTCTGAGGGAGATGCAATCATGACGCTGAGAACGGTTGCGGTGAAGGCCATGTCACTCAACTTAGCTAACCAATTCTAGCGACGTCTTCTAACGAGAGGGGGCCGCGATAGCCTCTTGGCATGGATGGCGCGAGGTTGCTCCAAGAATTGAACCGGCGCGGTTGGGTTGTCGCTTCTGGGACTGCGGGCGACCTGCGGCGCACGTTAGCTGTGGCGGGTGCGCAACCCACTGCTACCCAACGGGGGCGGTCCCATTCGTTCTTGCGGCCCTACACCGAGCAAGAGGCACCGCCGAATACGATGAGCGCCGTCTACGGGCTGGAAGAACAACCCCTGCACACGGACGGAGCGCACCTCCACAGACCTCCCGATGTCATCGCCCTGTGTGCCAGCGAACCGAGCGCCACGCCGACCATCGTGTGGGCGGGAAGCTCGACCTACCCTACGGTCCCGGCTTACGCGCGGTCGGGAATTTTCACGGTGCGCACGAAGCAGGGAAGCTTCCTGACTTCTGCGGTCGACGGCGGACGCATCCGCTACGACCCGGTTTGCATGAGTCCCAGCGACGGTATGGCGAGGGAGGCTGTCGGATATTTCACGTCTCTCAGGGCTAGCGCGGAAGAGCACCACTGGGACTCACCCAACCTGGTGCTTCTCATAGACAACCGACGCTGCCTCCACGCCCGGTCTGCGGTAGCGGAGGGCGACGAAACGAGGCGGCTCGAAAGGCTGACGTTTCGATTGGAGAAGAGTTGAGTGCAGTCACGCCCTGGGACACCGAGGGGCTTTGGATGAAGGCGCGCCTGTTCATAAACCGTGCGCTTGATGCGGACCGTGACTTCGAGGAGTCAGCGTTTTGGGCTGCAAGCGCCTTGGAGATGCTGGGAAAGTCTGCCCTGTCTCGCGTAAATCCGGCGCTCATCGCGAATGCGGTAGACGACGATGGTGCCAGCTTGCTTGTTGCGAGCGGACTCATCGATGCCTCCAAGCGGTTCGTGACGGTCCAGGCAAAAACCGTGTGGTCAAGGTGCGCACGTGCGTTCCGGCCCTTCAACGGCAAGGAGGCCGGCCTTATCGCCGAGGGCCGGAACGAGTACATCCACGGCGCGCGCGTTGGTTTCGACGCCATTCCGGAATCCGCCTGGTGGCCGCGATACTGGGCGCAAGCGGAAATCCTTTTGAGCCACGTGGAACGCACCGTGGGTGATTTCGTCGGCCCCTCGCGAGAGGGGGCGGTCGAGACCTACCTAGCTGCGAACCGGGAGCACCGGCAGAAGCGGCTCGAAGCCGCCCTTGAGTCTGCGAGGGTCGGATTGCGACTCTTCCGGACCGACAACATGTCCGGGCGACGGCTGGCTGAATGGAATCTCTTCACCCTCCAACAGTGGGAGTACTCCCAACCCACCGAATGCCCCGCTTGCGAAAGCGAGTTGGGTGAGTTCGGTGGAGAGGAAGTCCTCGACAGTCGAACCGAGCATTACGTCGATGACGACGACTTCTGGACCAGCGTCAGTGTCACCCTCACGGTGGCGACGGCGGCGTTCCAGTGCGCAAACTGCCACCTGGTGATTGACGACTACGAACTGCTTCAAATCGTTGAGGGCGTGCCCCTGGAGTTCGAAGCTGAGGGTGACCCCGCCGACTACGAGGACTACGAGGAGTACAACAACGAGTAGTACCCGCCACCGGGAGTGGGCTAATTCCGGGGCGCGCGCCCGGTCGCTAGCCTGGCAACGTGAAGATTTTCATCAGCTGGTCCGGCAACGCATCTCGTCTCGTGGCGGAGGCTCTCCGCACTTGGTTGCCTACGGTTCTGGCTGGTCGAGTCGAGTGCTTCGTGTCGAGCCAGGACATACGTCGCGGCGAACGTGGCATGGAGGTGATAGCCGGTGAGCTCCAAGATAGGGATTACGGCATCGTCGTTCTCACGCGCGACAACCTGAACTCCCCGTGGGTGAACTTTGAAGCGGGCGCGTTGGGGAAGTCGCTGGGGTTGGGCAAGGTGGCGCCCCTGCTTGTGGACGTGTCTCGGGCGGACGTGGAAGGCCCGATAGCGCAATTTCAGAGCACGCTTCTCACCGAGAGGGATGACATGCGTCAGTTCGTGCGCGACCTCGCCCTCCTCGTACCCGGCCTACCTGAGGCCACCATCGACACCATGTTTGGCGCGAAGTGGGACGAGCTGGACAGCGCCGTCGCGAGTGCGGGAGTCGTTGCTGCTAGTCCGAAGACGACCAGGACCGCCGAGTCCATGTTGGAGGAGGTGTTGGAGCATGTCCGAGCCTTGGCGAAGATGCCGCTAGGGGCCTCGATAGATGAGGATGCACAACGTTTGTTCCGAGTAGACCTGCTGGCAGAAAGGTTCGGTAGCTCGACATTCCACTACGGGGATGCTTACCACGGTGTCATCGACTACAACCCGGCCACTGAGGCTGTGCTCATCAACAACCTGGCGCGCCCTGGTGGCCTACTGTGGGTCGCTATATCAGAAGGTGAAATAACGCCGTTCTAACTGTCACGGGGACGCGCCAGTCATTTAGAGAACGGGTAGACACTGGTGCGGCCTTTAGGGGGTACAGCGTGGCCGTCACGCCGCCTTGGTGACGCGATACACGGTTGCGATGCTGATTCCCAGGGTACGAGCAATCTCTGGCACGCTCTCGCCAGAATCGCGGAGGGCTTGAGCCTTGCGGGCCTTTGCGTTCTCCGTCTTCGGTCGGCCACCTAACCGGCCCTGGGCCTTCGCTGCTGCGAGTCCCGCTGTCGTGCGCTCCTGGATGAAGGACCGCTCCATTTCGGCGAAGATTGCGAGCATCTGGAGCATGGCCCTACCGGTCGGAGTGGAGGAGTTCAGGCCGTCGCTAATCGACTCGATGAACACGCCTCGTGCTGTCAGGTCGGCAATCAACTGCGCGACGTGGGCCGTGGAGCGCCCGATGCGGTCGAGCTTAAAGACCACGATTGTGTCTCCCGGTTCGACATCTGCAAGGAGGGCCTTCAGGCCTTCACGCTCGGTCTTCGCGCCGCTGACACCTTCGTCGGAGTAGCGATTGCGCTTGAGCACCCCCGCTTTGTCGAGCGCTTCATGCTGGAGGGAGCCGTCTTGCTTGCTCGTGCTGTAACGGACATAGCCGAGACGGGTACCTGTGGAGGTTGACATGCGTCAACTCTCTCATCTATCCGACCGTTTGTGCAACTCAATTTGCAACGGGTTTTGACGCGCCCGAAATCGCGGTTCTGGGGCCGTTCCGGCCACTTCGCCGGTTCTCACTGGAGCATCGTTTCTGAGAGACAGCAAGACACCCCCGCCCTCTGATGATTGCTGTCCCGAGGGCGGGGGTGTCTCTGGCGTCTGCTCTCCGGGGGAACTAGAACCCGGTCGGCGTCTGCCCTTCGTCGCCCCTCGTCAGTTAGGAGTCTCGGGCGACGGTTTGAGGTTCGGCGGGTTCCACTCACGCCTAGCCCCAAGCATTTCTAGTTACAGGTTCGCGATTCGCTCGATGTATTCGGCTTCTCGGGCTGTACGGTCAGCGCCGAATCGCGCTTCGACGTTCTCGTAACGGCGTGCTGCTGCTGCCGCTCCGGCGTTAGCTCGCGCATCGGCAATCCAGGCGCGCGTGGCAGTCTCTTCGTCTACCTTGCGCTGCGTGAGGCGGGCGGTGAGAGCGTCAGCCAACTTCTTGGCCCGCTCGTCGTCTGCTTCTGCGAACATCATGATTACCTGTGCTCTGGAACGTAGCCGAGAGACTGGGAGGTCTGGCCACGACCGTACTTCCGGAAGACGGCGGCTACGGCGTCGGCGCGCTCAGCGGTGTTCTGTAGCCCTCGGGCGTCTTTCAAGGCTGTCTCACGAAGGAGTCGAGCTAGGCCGGGGTCGTTATCCCAGGCGTTTACGTCGTCGGGTGCAGCACCGTCACGGAAACGAACCTCACCCCAGCGGGCTTCCTGCTCTTCCTCCGAGTAGTCCAACCACGACTCTCCAAAGCGGTCCTTGGTTGCTTCGTAGTGGTTGGCAGTAACGGTCACCGTCTGTCCCCGGTGAAGCAGAGTACCGGATGATGCCCATGCGGAGTTTAGGTTCTCGTCGGGCAAGGTGAATGTGGACAAGGCGTGAATAACGCGGGGGTAGATGCTTGTGCTCATGATGTCTCCTCCACGGCGAAGCGTTGCTCGCCGTACTGTGAAATTTGTTGTTCAGGGGTGAGGTCGAGCCAAGACCGCCCATCTGTTCCGACCGTCTGCTTGTACATGTGCTCGCTGATGTCGAGTACGTCACCGGGGCTGGCAAGGAACCCACTCCAGCCACCGTCCGGCGCAGTGAAGTGGCTCAAGGCCTTGATTCGTCGGGGATAGTTCTTGATGCTCATTTGTATTTCTCGATTCGGGTTCGGAGGCTTGCGGTGAGGTCGCGAAGGCTTTTCCGCTCAGCCATATGGTCAGCAAGGGCGGAAGCGGCTGCGGGGTGGGACTTCGCGAGGTCGGTAACGGCGTTCACGACATCCTGCGCTTCTTCGAGAATGTCGAGCGCTGTGAGGTCATCCCCGCCCACGTGTGAGCGCAGAGCGGCGAGGCTGTCGGTCTCCACTTTGATAGCTCGTGCCTGTGCGAGAGGGGTTCCTGCACTAGCGACGCGCCTGCGGAGGTCGCGTGCATTGTCGGCGGCTTCCCGGAGTCGCAGGCCGATATCGACGGTGTTCGGTTCATCGTCCATGACACACGCCAACTGCGACTTCCGAGAAATCGCGTATCTGCCGATGCTGGAAACTGTCACGCCCATTTCCGTGCTGATTGCACGGTATGAAACGCCGTCGTCCAACATTTGGTCGATGCGGTTTCTCTGTGGGTGATTCACCACCGTTGAGGTTCTGCCTGAAGCCATAATCCCTGTAATCCCTGGTGTCTAGAGGAAGAAAGGCAGGAGGCTGGTACCTACATTTCGGGGAAAGGAAGGAGACCCCGCCAGTTCCTCCCGCTTTTCTTCTCTATCTACTATCGCTCACAGAGCGAGACACGCATGTGTTCTGTGGGACGAATTCAGGACAATAGACCTGAGATATCGACCTCGCGATTCGGGTCGTAAACCCAACTCCATTGACCCGGGTTCCATTCCTTTAGCACAGTCTTGTCGGCGTCCCACACACAGGAACTCAACGCCTTGAGCATTTTGATGCGGTCTGTCGCTTGTGAGCGTGTCATGAAATCCCAGGGGGAGAGTGCTACTTCAAGGCGCTTCTCCATGCCACGGCCCAAACGAATTTGCCCTGGTGTAGCTGGCTCAGTGTTCATGATGATTCCTATACGTGTCTTTGGAGCTATTTTCAAGAAGAAGCTCAAGTTGCTTTACTGCTTCGTCCAGCCGGTCGTCGCGGAGCGACATGCGGCTCAGTACATCGTCAAATCCCTCAAGTCGAGACATTGGTCAAATCCCGGCTACGAGAGCGGCAACTTCGGAATCCGTCCAGGATTCGTCAATCAAGTCATCAACCCTGTTCGCGCCGTCGCTCGCGCCGTCAGGCGGGAGAGCGACTTCAGGCGCGAGGGTCTTACCTGTGTTACGAAATTCCGGTGCGGACAACTGCTGCGGGTCGATTTTCTTCGCCATGATTTCCTCAAATCGTCTGGACGTATCTCTTTTACGCCTCTTACTTACAGTCGCGCAAAACGAGACACCCTCCGCGGGGCAGATTTGAGGAAAGAACCCCGCGGAGGGTGTCCACTCTATTCTACTTTGAGTCTTCTTCTTTTTGCGCTTTCTTCCTCTCGTTGAGCGCGCGGTTATAGGCACGAACTGCGAGCGTGCAAGCATCACATCTGCATTTGAAATGCCAGTACACTTTCGGCAGGCCGTGTTCCTTTCCAGGGGGGAGGGTCACCGGAGGCCTACCGGGCAGGGGGCGGCCTGGCGATTTACGAGTCGGCGCAACCGGTTTGGAGTTCACCTTCTCGGGACGCTTCTGTACACGCACGGCATCCGGCTTTGTCGGCACCACATACTTGACCTGCACTGGCCGTTGAGTAGCGTCTCGCTGTTTGCGCTTTTGGGTTTCCATGCGAGCACGCTGCGCACCCACGCAGGAATCACAGCGGCAGTCGTGCTTGCGGAAGCACGTACCCGTGGTGCCGTGGGGGTGGTCGTCTGGGCATCCCCTCCTGACTTCGTGGGGGTTGCGTACCGCCCACGCCGCCCGGGCCGTCTGAAGGGCATCAAACGCCTCCGCCGAGGCTTGTACGGCCTGCTGAGCCTCGTAACGTGCGCGGGACACCAGGAGTGCCCTTGCCGCGTCTGAGGGGCTGTGAGCGGCTTCTGCAACAAGCTGCCGTTGGCGGAGTTCGGGGAGCATGAGGGAGCGGAGTTCGCGGGCGGCGTGCTGGATGTTCATACCCTCTACCGTCGCGCGGTCGGCACCCCACGCACGTGGGGCGAGAGGGAGCGGGGCGGAAGGAGCCTGGAGGAGTTGCATGGTCTCTCATACGCCGCACCGTGGAGTTTGTAGAACGCGCGCGCCGGTCAGGATTTATTCAGGACGGCAACGGATGCGCTCGTGAACGTCCGTAGCGGTTGATTTTCCAGAAACAGCCTTTGAACTGGGATTACTTGCCGGTGAGCGCTACTGACGATATCGCGACGTTCCGCATGATTACGCCGGTGACGGAACGATAGGTTCTTGGTTCGAGTCCAAGCCGGGGAGCCAGCGAAAGGCCCGTCTCGTCAGAGGCGGGCCTTCGTCGTTCGCGGGTCAACCGATCGCGACGGGAAGCTGCCGGTCGGACCGCGGCGGACGCGCCACCATGCTTTTCACCTGCTGAGCGTCGACGACCGCGGTGGCAGGGCATGTACTCCCGTCGCGGCGCACCTCGCTGACGGCCTCAGGCGGGAACGTCGTCGCCTTCGTCGCCCCGTTCGGTTCGCTGGCGCTCGCGCTCGACGGGATCGGCCTCCATGTCGGGCACGATCGAGGTGTCGTCGCGGTCGGTCTTCTGGGCGGCGGGGTCGGGCACGGGGAGACGGTCAGGATCGCTCATGCACGGGATGCCACCATGCCGGCGCCGCGTCGGTCAGCACCGTTGACAGCGGTCAGTTCTTGCCCGAAGGGCCGACGCCGCGGCCAGGGCCGGCGTCGTCCGACTTACCCGGCGAGTCGGGCCGTCCTGTGCCCTCCGGCGCTCCCCGGCCGGGAGAGCGGGTCGCTTCCGCGGAGGGAACGGGCGGCGCCGGGTTCGCGGCAGAGCCACCGGCGCTGGTCGTCTCGCCGCCACCGCTCGGACCGGTCGCCCGGGAGACGACCGGCTCGACCACGACGGGCGCGGGCTGCGCTGGTTGCGCCGGCGTCGACGCATCGGGGCTCGGCTGTGCCGTGGCGTCGGTCTCGACCACGGGCGACGGCGATGAAACCGGTGCCGACGTCGCGACGGGGGCCGGCGTGGCGACGGCGGTGTCGTCGGCGACCGGCGGCGAATCGTTGCGCGCCGGAGCAGGGGTCGACGCCGGTGCGCGATCCGTCGTCACATCCTGCGCCGCCCCGAGCGAGAAGGCCGCGAGATGTCCGCCGACGATGAGCGCCGCACCGGCGCTCGCGGCCACCCATGCCCAGCCGCGGCGGCGCGGCCGGCGGTCGGAGGGGCGGCGCGGGGTCGCGGCGTCCTGGGACAGCGCGGCAGCCTGATCGTCGCGAACAGGACCGCTCTGCCCGGACGCGGTCCCGTCCGTCGCGCCCGCGAGGAGGGCCTCGGCAGCGAGCGTCGACGCGCCCGCAGACACGGCACCGGCGGCGCCCGTCGACGCGCCCGCAGGCACGGTCCCCGCGGCCGCCGGAGACGCCGCGGCCGCCGTGGACGCCGCGATCGGCGCGGTCGGCGTCATCCACCCCGCGAGCTGCTGCGTGGCATCCGGGACGAGCGTCGGTTCTTCTTCCGCGAGCGCCTCCGCGCGCCGCGCGACCTCCGCCGCCGACGGCCGCGCCGTGGCATCCGGAACGAGCGTCGGTTCCTCCTCCGCGAGCGCCTCCGCGCGCCGCGCGACCTCCGCCGCCGACGGCCGCGCCGTGGCATCCGGAACGCGCGTCGGTTCCTCCTCCGCGAGCGCCTCCGCGCGCCGCGCGACCTCCGCCGCCGACGGCCGCGCCGTGGCATCCGCAACCCGCATAGCGACCAACAACGCACGCCACTGGGGGCTCAGCGACCCCGGGACGTCGGGCTGACGGGCCAGGCGCGCGAGCAGGGTCTCTTGCAGAGATCCGGCGCCGAACGGGTGCAGACGCGTGAGCGCCTCGATGGCGAGCAGCCCCAGAGCGTAGATGTCGGACGCCGCCTGCGGCGCCTCGCCCCGCACCTGCTCGGGCGCGAGGTACGCGGCGGTGCCGATGACGGTGCCGGGGGTGGTCAGCCGCGTGGCATCGATGAGGTGGGCGACACCGAAGTCGGCGAGCACGGCCTCAGCGTCCCGGGGTGCCCCGTGGAGCGGACGCATCAGCACGTTGGAGGGTTTGACGTCACGGTGGACGATCCCCGCGTCGTGCACGACCGCGAGTGCCCCGGCGAGATCGGCCAGGATGCCGGCCAGCTCCCGCGGCGGAATGGCCTGCTGTTCGATCCGACGCTGCAGCGACGGACCGGCGATCAGCTCCATCACGAGATAGACGTGGTCCTCGCCCACCAGGCGCGCGTCGTACAGGGTGACCAGCGAGGGGTGATCGAGGGCCGCCAGCGCCCGCGCCTCCGACATGCGCCGCAGCGGCTCGGGGCCGTCGGTGCCGTCGGCGTGGAAGATCTTGATCGCCACGTCTCGGGCCAGCACCTCGTCGCGGGCGCGGAAGACGCGCCCCATTCCGCCGGCACCGAGGCGCTCGCGCAGGATGTAGCGCCCACCGAGGATGTCGCCCGTGTGCGCCAGCGAGAGGTCAGGAGCGTGACTCATCGGATCCTTCGCGAGGCAGCGGGAGAACGGCGCGGGATCGCCGTCTGCACGCACACTATGCGCGGTCGGAGGGATGCCGGAGGGGGCTGGCGGCGGTTCGACGCGGCACGCATAATGCCGGCCTTGCCGCACGACGTCGACGCGTGCAACCCGGTCGGAGTGGCAGCGCCGGTGGACGAAGGTGGGGAAGTGACCCCCGATCCCCATCGTTACGACCTCGACGCGCTGCGCTCGCGCCTCCTCGACCACGGCGAAGACGCCGACAAGGGCGAAGGCGAGGTCGACGACAGCATCCCCCAGCTCGCCGACGCCGACCCCGCTTTGTGCGCGATCGCCCTCGTGCTTCCCGACGGCACGACGCGAACCAGCATCGATGCCCAGGTCGCGTTCAGTGTGCAGTCCGCCGTCAAACCGTTCCTCTTCGCCCTCGCGCTGCTCGACACCGACGGCGCCGCCCTCGACCGGGTCGGGATCGAACCGACGGGGGAGTCCTTCGACGCCATCAAGCTCGAGAGCGGCACGGGCCGGCCGCCCAACCCGATGGTCAACGCGGGCGCCCTGCTCACGGCATCCCTCGTCAGGGGATCCGACACGGCCGAGCGCGACGCGCGCATCGCCGAGGGGCTCGCCGCCTTCGCCGGACGCGACCTCTCCGTCGACGAAGACGTCGCGCACAACGAGCACCTGCTCGGCGACCGCAATCACGCCCTCGCGCACCTCATGCGCGCCGAGGGGACGATGCGGGTCGGCGCCGACGACGCCGTGGCCGTCTACGCGCGCGCCTGCGCGACCCTGGTGGATGCCGAGACCCTCGCCGTCATGGGCGCGACGCTCGCGTGCGGCGGCGTGAACCCGCGCACGGGTCGACGCGTGGTGCCGGAGCGCGTGGCCCGCGATGTGGTGTCGGTCATGGCGACGTGCGGGGTGTACGACGGCTCGGGGCGGTGGATGCGGGCGGTCGGCATCCCGGCGAAGTCGAGCGTGTCGGGCGCGATCGTGCTCGCCGCGCCCGGGCGCCTCGGCGCGGCGGTGGTGAGCCCGCCCCTCGACGCCCAGGGCACCAGCGTCCGCGGTCGACGGGCGAGCGAAGCGCTCAGCGAAGACCTGCACCTGCACAGCTTCGCCGCGCGCTGACGCCCCGCCACCCACGGGTGTGAGAGCATCGGCGCATGCATCCCGTCGCGCGCCGCCGCGCCTCGCGAACCGTCACCGTCGGCGTGGTCGCCGCGCTCGCCGCCTCCCTCACCGGGTGCGGACAGGGCAGCAACGTGTCGGAGGACTACGCCCAGATCTGCCGCGACAACGCCACCGAGAAACGCCTGCCCGACGACGACTGCAACAACCACGGCGGCAGCGCCGGCTGGTACTACTACGCGCTCGGCTCGAACAGCCGCACGGTCCCCGCCGTGGGGCAGACGGCCACCGGCGGCACCGACACGCTGCCCGCGGGCAAGACCGCCGCGCGCGGGATCTCCGGCGATGGAGCGAGCGTCTCGCGCGGCGGCTTCGGCGGTTCCGGCTCCGACGGCAGCCACGGCAGCTGATGCACCGCATCGAACTGGCCCCGCGCCCCGCCTGGGAACGCACGATCAAGCAGTCCGGCCTCATCTACTCGCATTCCGTGCGCGACGACGGCTCCGAGGTCGACTACTGGAACGACGGCGCCGCCTACGTCTTCACGCTGCCCGAGGTGGAGCAGCTCGAGCAGCAGACCGAAGAGCTGCACCGCATGAGCCGCGAGGCCGCACGCTATCTGGCATCCGGAGAGCTCGGTCATCTGGGGCTCGACCCGAAGGCGTTCGAGTTCGCGCAATGGTCGCTCGAGCAGGACGAACCCGACGTGTACGCGCGCTTCGACCTCGCCTACGCCGGCGACGGCAGCCCCGCGAAGATGTTGGAGTACAACGCCGACACCCCCACGGGCCTCATCGAGGCCTCGGTCACCCAGTGGTTCTGGCTGCAGGATCGGCTGAAGTCCGGCGCCGTCGCCGCCGACACCGACCAGTGGAACGGCCTGCACGAAGCGCTCGTCGATCGCTGGCGCGCGCTCCTGCACCGCTCGCTCAGCGAGGGCGAGGGCGGACGCCTCTTCGTCGCCCACTCGGATGCCGACATCTACGGCGAAGACTGGGACACCGTCGCCTACATGCGCGACCTCGCGGGCGAAGCCGGGTGGGAGCACACCGGCATCGAGATGAAGGACATCGGCTGGCACCACGGCGCCCGCCAGTTCGTCGGCGTCCCCGAACCGTGGGGATCCTCGCGCAGCATCGCCGCGCTGCCGGGCGACGAGCCGGGCACGCAGTATCCCGTCATCCGGAACCTCTTCAAGCTGTACCCGTGGGAAGACCTCGTCTCGGGCGACGACCGCGTCGTCGGCGACCAGGAGTTCGGCGCACTGCTGATCGCCGGGCGTGGACTGTTCGGCCGGTGGTACGAGCCGGCGTGGAAGATGTTCCTCTCCAACAAGCTGCTGCTCGTCGCCCTCTGGCGACTCTTCCCCGGCCACCCCAACCTGCTGCCGGCGTACGCCGACGGCCCGAACGGCTTGACCGACTACGTCGTCAAGCCGGTCTTCGGCCGCGAGGGCGACGGCATCCACGTCCACCGCGCCGACGGCACGGTCACCTCGAACGGCAAGGAGTACCGCCGCGAGGGCACCGGCCGCGAACGGGTCTGGCAGCAGTACCACGAGCTGCCCGACTTCCGCGGCTCCAACGGCAGCAATCACCCGGTGCTCGGCTCGTGGGTCGTGAACGACGAGGCGTACGGCGTCGGCATCCGCGAATCCGACGGCCCCATCACCGACTACTTCTGCCGGTTCGTGCCGAACATCATCGAACGCTGACCCCGGATGCCACGGACGCGGTACCGCGCAAACGCACGCAGCCGCGTCGCCGACCCGTTCTGACCGCCTCGGCGCTCGCGCTCTCGCGCCGTCGCAGGATGCCCCGATCCCGCACCGTATACGCTCACGCGTCGATGTCGTCGACTCCCGGCATCCACTGCGCCCCGGGCTTGCCCCACTTGCGCTTCTTCGCGATCTTCGCGACGACCCGGCTGTCTTCGTCGTCGAGACGGTCGATATAGAGGACGCCGTCGAGGTGGTCGAACTCGTGCTGCAAGATGCGGGCACGCCACCCCGTCACCTCGATGCGCACGGGCTGTCCGTCGAGGTCGACGCCCGTCAGCAGCGCCGCATCGGAGCGACGCAGCGGGAAGCGCTCGCCGGGGAACGACAGGCACCCCTCGCTCTCTTCGTCGGGGTCGGGATAGCCGGGCTCGAGCGGACGGATCCACAGCTCGGGGTTGATCACGACACCCCGCCAGGGCAGGCCCTCGTCGTCTTCGTAGGTGTAGGTGAAGATGCGAAGCCCCACGCCCACCTGCGGCGCGGCGAGGCCGACGCCCGGTGCGGCGTCCATGGTCTCGAACATGTCGGCGACGAGCTGACGCACCTCGTCGTCGATCTCGTCGACGCGGGCGGCGGGAGCGTGCAGCACGGGGTCGCCCATGATGCGAATCGGGAGTACGGCCACGCCTCCAGCCTAACCAGCGGAGCGGCGGCTACTGTCGAGGGGTGATTCCGCTCGATACCACCCTCACCGATGGAATCGACCAGCTCGTCGGTGTCTTCCGCGACCCGCGCATCCTGCTCGGCATCCCGCTCGCCCTGCTCGGCGCGGTGTTCATGTCGTTCGGGGCGCAGTACCAGCACCGCGGCGTGCAGAAGGTCGAGCGCCTCTCGGGCGGTAAGACCACCGGCGGCCTCTCTCGGTCGCAGCTGACGTCTCTGCTCACCCGCCCGTCGTGGGTGGCCGGCACCGTGATGCTGGGGTTGGCGATCGTGTGCCAGCTCGCGGCGCTCTCGGTCGCCCCGCTGATCCTCGTGCAGCCCCTCGGCGCGATCGCCCTCGTGATCACCACCGTCCTCAACGCGCGTGTCTCACGGCACAAGCCGACGCGGCAGTCGCTCATCGCCATCGCGCTGTGCGTGGGGGGCATCTTCATCTTCGTCACGATCGCGGCGTTCTTCGCGACCGAGAAGCTCATCACCGAGCGGGAGCTGCTGATCATCCTCGGCATCCTGGCCGTGGTGGTCATCGTGTTCGGCGTCTTCTGGGTGCTCGTGCGCCGCCGGGCGCAGGCGCTGTTCTACATCATGGCCGCGGGTGTGATCTACGGCTTCGTCGCGACGCTCGCCAAGGTCGTGATCAGCCGCGCCCAGGCCGGAAACTTCGAGTGGCTGACCCTGCTCTGCCTCGTGGCGCTGCTGGCCGCCGTCGCCGTCGGCGCCTACTTCGTGCAGACCGCCTACTCGGTCGGCCCGCCCGATCTCGTCATCGCCGGCCTCACCGTGATCGACCCGATCGTCGCCGTGCTGATCGGACTGCTCGTGCTCGGCGAGGCCTCGACCGCCCCCGCCTGGGCCCTCATCGGCTTCGTCATCGCCGGCGCGATCGCCACGTGGGGCGTCATCCAGCTGACCAAGCACCACCCGCAGATCACCGCCGACGGCAAGCCCAACAAGCCGCGCGTGCACTGACGGGCCTGCGGGGCTCGAGTCGTCGCGCCGAGGCGGATGGGCGCATGGCCCGGGTGGGGCGCCGCTTTCACCGAGACCGCATGGGTTCGCCGAGGACGCTCCCGACGGATGCCGATCGCGTGCGTCCTCGACGGCTTCCCCGAAGCAGGCACACGACCGGCGGCCCGCGGAGCGCTGCCGCGCACACCCCGTGCATGCGGCGAAGGCTCGACGCGGCGGCGACGCGACCGCTGTCGGTAGGACAGGACGGATGCCGGTAAGCTCGTCGTCGCTGGGGGCGGTGGCCAAGCTGGTCAAGGCAGCGGGCTCATAACCCGACGATCGTGGGTTCAAGTCCCACCCGCCCTACTCCTCCCTGAACCGACGGGCATCTTGCGCGGCTGTGCCACGACAAGCCTGTCCCGCTTCCGCATCCTGAGCGGGTGCGGAAGCGGGAAGTCGACACCGGGGTGGGCCGGAGAACCGCCGCCGCTCGCCACCACTGAGCCCACCACGTGGGATCGCTCCACGTGCGGATCGGGTTAGCGCTCGGGTGAATCCAGCGCCCTTCCAGCCGACGCGTGCGGCATGGGCAAGAGACGCTCCGTGGCGCCGCGTCCGGGGCCGGCCGGCATCCCCCTGCCGGTTTCCGGTGAGGAATCGCGGTAGCCGACGGCGAGGCTCGTGCTTCGCCCGCGCCCCCGCGGCAGCTCGTGGTGAAGCGGCGCACAGCGGGTCGAGAGCGGACCCATAGCCTGACCGAGCCCGGCGTGCCTGTCCGCAGATGCCGCACACCCGAACCGGGTCATCCACACGACCTCCTCCACGGAAGACAGGGAACCCTTTGCGCAAGTCGCTTTCCGCTCTCGCCGCCGTCCTCGTCGGCGGCATGCTCCTCGCCGGCCCCGGTGCCGCCGCACACGCCGACACCCCCGGCACGGTGACGGACACCATCACGGTCGGTGCCTCCCTCGGTCCTGAGGGCGTCGTCCTGAGCCCCGACGGCTCGACGCTGTACGTCGCCAATGACAACTCCAACACGGTGTCGGTGATCTCCACCGCGTCAGGAGCCGTGACGAACACGATCACCGTGGGCGATTTCCCGACCGGCCTCGCTCTCACCGCGGATGGCTCGACGCTGTACGTCACCAATCAAGGCGGTGTCACGGTATCGGTCGTCTCGACGGCGTCCGCGAGGGTCACGAACACCATCACGGTCGGCTCCGATCCCTCGGCCGCCGTGCTCAGCCCTGACGGGTCGACGCTGTACGTCACCAATCTCGTCTCCCGGACGGTCTCGGTCGTCTCGACCGCATCCGCCGGTGTGACGAACACCATCAGCGTGGGTGCCCGCCCGTATGGCATCGTCATCTCGCCCGATGGGTCCACGGTCTACGTCGCGAACCAGACCAGCGGCACGGTGTCGGTCATCTCCACGGCGTCCGGCGCCGTCACGAAGACCATCACGGTCGGCGCCGGCTCCGCCGGTGTCGCCATCAGCCCCGACGGGTCCACGGTGTACGCGATCAACGGCGGTGACAACACCGTCTCCGTCATCTCGACAGCATCGGGTGTCGTCACCGGCACGATCGGGGTGGGAACGAACCCCTGGAATGCGACGGTCAGCCCGGACGGCCGCACACTCTACGTCTCGAACTACCGCTCGAACAGCGTGTCGGTCGTGTCGACGACGTCCGGCACGGTGATCGAGACCATCGCGGTGGGAAAGCATCCGATGGACCTGGCGGTGACGTCGGACGGCTCCCGCGTCTACGTCACCGACAACGCCGACGGCACCGTCTCGGTGATCTCGGGCTACATCCTGCCGGCGTTCCTGGCGGCGTCGCCGTCCGCCGGTACCGTCGGCGCGCCGTACTCCTACAGGTTCGAAGCCTCCGGCAATCCCGCCCCCACCTTCGCAGTGGCATCCGGCATGCTGCCGCCGGGACTGTCCCTGGATTCGGACGGTGTGCTGACGGGGTCCCTCACCACCGCGGGCACGTACACCTTCGTCGTGTCGGCGACGAACAGCGTGGGCATCACCACCACCTCGGAGATCACGATCGCGGTGACGTCGGCATCTGCTCCGACGCCCTCGGCCTCGCCATCGGCATCGGCCTCACCGCAGGGTGTCGCCCCCGCAGCAGTCCCGGTGAAGACCACGGCGACTTTCACCGGTTGATCCGGTCGAGCGGTTTCGGATGCCGTCGCCACGTGACGCGGCGTCCGAAACCGTCCCACGCGGTGGCGACCCTGCGCCCGTCTCGTCTGAGGCCCGCATTCGTCGCCGCGCTATCCACGCTCCCTCACACGAAGGAAAACTCATGAGAAGAGTTCTCTCGGCCCTCCTCGCCGCACTGCTCAGCGCCGCTATCCTCCTCAGCCCGAGCACGGCTGCACTCGCGCTGGCGCCGGGCGTCGCCGACCGTCCTATCGCCGTCGGTGAACGACCGTGGGGCATGGCCGTGACTCCGGACGGCTCGAGCATGTACGTCGGCAACTACCGCGCGGGCACGGTATCGGTGATCTCGACGGCGACCGGCAGCGTCACCCGAACCATCACCGTCGGAACCCGGCCGACGGGCATCGCCGCGAGTCCCGACGGCTCCACGGTGTACGTCACCAACCAGGGCGATGGAACGGTGTCCGTCATCTCGACGGCTTCGGGCTCCGTCACCAGGACGATCACCGCGGGCACGGGGCCGTATGGCGTCGCGGTCAGCCCCGATGGTTCGACGGTCTACGTGACGAACTACGCATCCAACAACATCTCGGTCATCTCGGCGTCGTCGGGAACCGTGACGGGCTCCATCTCGCTCCCCGCCAGCCCGCACAACGTCGTGGTCAGCCCGGACGGGTCGACGTTGTACGTGAGCCAGTACTACGAGAACAGGGTACTGGCGGTCTCGGCGACCGCGGGGACGGTGTCCACCGTCATCCCCGTCGGCTCGAGCCCTCTGGGCATCTCGATCAGTCCCGATGGATCCAAGGTCTACGTCGCCAACTACGACTCGAACGATGTCTCGGTCATCTCCACGACATCGAACACCGTGACGGCGACGGTCGACGTTCCCGCGAACCCCCTGGGGTTGTCGGTCAGCCCGGACGGGGGCACTATCTACGTCACCAGCTTCGGCGACAACGCGCTCTCGATCCTCTCGACCACGACTCTCGCTCAGCGCGTCGTGCCCATCACCATCGATTCCGGCCCCTTCACCCCGGTGGCGACTCCGGACGGAATGGCCGTCTACGTCACGGCCATGGACTCCAACAGCGTCTGGGTCGTCGGCGGGTTCGCGACCCCCGCTTTCACGGCGGCGACACCGCCGACATCAGCTTCGGTGGGGTCGACCTACGACTACGCGTTCCACGCGACCGGCAGCCCCAGCCTGACGTTCGCCGTGTCGTCGGGGAGCCTGCCTGATGGTGTGGCACTGAGTGCTGCGGGAATCCTGTCGGGGACGCCCACCGTGGCAGGCACGTTCTCCTTCACCGTCTCGGTGACGAACGCATACGGCGTCGCGGCCACCTCGACGATCACCATCACGGTCGGCGAGCAAATCCCCACCCCCTCCCCGTCGCCGACCGCTCCGACTTCGTCGGCCGCTTCGACGATGCTCGTGCCCGCGGCTGTCGTCGCGACAGCAGTGAGCGGACGCGCGTCCTTCACGGGATGAAGCGTGCGGGCGTTCGGCGAACGGCCAGCCGTGAAAGCGACGACGGCCGAGCTGGGGCGTCCTCCGGTTGACCAATTCCTCACGAGGGTCCGCGTGCGTGCACGCGGACCCTCCGCGTTTCCGGGTCGAACCAAGGTCACCCCCAACCACGAGGCGCCCGTGCGGGCGCGCACGACTCGCCCGCGCGGAAATGCGGACGCTACCGCCCGGTCGCCATCAGCTCGCCCGACCCGGGCAGGATCTCGCGCAGCAGATCGTCCAGCGTCACGACACCGACGAGACGCTCACCCTCGACCACCGTCGCGAGCTGCACACGCCCGCGGCGCATGCGCGCGAGGGCGTCGTAGGCCGAGGCCTCCGGCTCCAGCCGCAGGGGCTCCCGCGCGATGTCGAGCGCCGGCGTCGCCGGATCGACGGCAAGGGTGTCGCGCACGTGCGCCACGCGGGATGCCGCGCCCGAACCGACGAGAATGCGCAGGTGTGTCGACGAGGCGGCGACCGCCTGGATGTCGGCCACCGTGGCATCCCTCGGCACCGCAGTGGGGGAGCGATCGGTGCGCACGATGTCGCCGACGGTCAGCGTGCCCAGGGCGATCGCCTGCGCGATCGGCTCGGAGTACTGCTGCTCGAGCGTGCCCGCCTGACGCGAGTGCGCGACGAGCTCGCGGATCGTGTCGGCGTCCTGCCCGCCCGCGGCGGCCTTGTCGACCGGCTCCACGCCCGAGGCCTTCACGAGGCGGTTGGCGATGTGGTTGATCCACAGCAGGAACGGACGCAGCGGCCACGTCAGCGCACGGGCCAGGATGCCGGTGGCCTTCGCCGCGGTCTCGGGGTGCGCGATCGCCCACGACTTCGGCGCCATCTCGCCGATGACGAGGTGGAGGAAGGTCACCACGATCAGCGCCAGCATGAACGCGATGATGTCGGCCAGCACGTAGGGCAGGCCCCACATCTCCAACACCGGCGCGAGGGCGTAGTCGATGGCGGGCTTGGTGATCGCGCCGAGCAGGAAGGTGCAGGCGGTGATGCCGAGCTGCGCGAACGCGAGCATGACGGTGAGCTCGTTCACACCGCGCAGCGCCGCGCGGGCGGAGGCGCTGGTCGCCGCCTCCTCCTCCAGGCGGTGGCGGCGCGCGGCGAGCAGCGCGAACTCGACGATCACGAAGAACGCGCTCGCGACGATGAGCGCGGTCGTGACGAGGGCGACGACCCAGCCGTTCATCGGGCCACCTCCTCGTTCGACGCGGACGCTTCGTCGGCGAGCTCGGCATCCCGATCGACCTCGTGCAGCTGCACGCGCAGCTGCGACGGCACGTGGCGGTCGACCTCGGCGACCTCCACAGCGAGCCAGCGCTCGATGTCGAGGCCCTGCACGGTCTCGGACGCCCGCTCGGGCAGGTCGATACGAACGACGGCGCCGACCGGCGGCAGGTCGCCGTGCGTCTCGATCACGAGGCCCGCCACGGTCTCGACGTCGCTGTCGGCGAGGTCGTGCCCGATGAGGCGCTCGAGCTCGTCGAGGTGCAGGTCGCCGGGAACGCTCCAGGCGTCCTCGCCGACCGACGCCGCCTCGGCGATCTCGACGTCGTGCTCGTCGGAGAGTTCACCGATCACTTCTTCGGTCAGGTCCTCGATGGTCAGGATGCCGTCGAAGTTGCCGTACTCGTCGACCACGCAGGCCAACTCGTTGCGCGACTGACGCATGCGGTCGAGCGCGACAGGCAGCAGCATCGAGGTGGGGATCACGACGGCGGCACGCATGACGGATGCCACGGGCGCGTCGTCGGCGGGCTGCTCGCGGAGAAGGTCGATGAGCTCGACGACGCCGACGGGGGAGTCCTCGTCGCCGATCACCGGGTAGCGCGTGTGCCCTGTGGCCATGAGCGCGCGCACCTCGCCGACGGTCGTGTCGGGGGTGACGGAGTCGATCTGTGAGCGCGGCACCATGGCGTGTTCGACGTCGCGCTGCGGGAAGTCGAGGATGCGGTCGATGATCATCGACAGGTCGTCGGGGAGGTCACCGCTC
The DNA here is from genome assembly GCF_001456955.1 of Microbacterium enclense. Taxonomy (GTDB): domain Bacteria; phylum Actinomycetota; class Actinomycetes; order Actinomycetales; family Microbacteriaceae; genus Microbacterium; species Microbacterium enclense. The sequence goes on from NZ_KQ758468.1 coordinate 449,272, forward strand.
TGGCGCGACTCCTCGATGATCGCCTCGAGGTCACGCGCGGTGGCACTCTCGTCGACGTCTTCGAGCGGCTCGATACGCAGAAGGCGCAGCAGGGCGTTGGCGGCGACGTCGAAGACGGTGATGAGCCACCCGAAGAGCATGAGGTAGATGCGGGTCGGCACGGCCAGCGCACGGGCGAGCGGCTCGGGGCTCGCGATCGCGAGGTTCTTCGGGTACAGCTCGCCGAAGATCATCGTCACCACGGTCGCCAGCAGCAGCGCGCCGACGGTGCCGATGAGGATCGACACGGCGGGGTCGATGCCCACGCCGCCCAGCAGCGTGCCGATCGACTCGCCGATCAGCGGTTCGGCCACATAACCGATCAGCAGTCCGGTCACGGTGATGCCCAGTTGGGCACCCGACAGCATGAACGACGTGCGCTTGGTGATGGCGAGCACGCGCTTCGCCTGCGCGTCGCCCTTCTCGGCCAGCGCCGCCATGCGTGAGCGGTCGACCGACATGTACGCGAACTCCTGCGCGACGAAGAAGCCGCAGGCGACGATGATCGCGAGTGTCACGATGACGCCCACCAGGAGCGTCAGGGTCGCAGCCAACATCAGATTTCACCCCCTCTCGGAAAGAGGGGGCTCGAAGATCGGCCCTCCTGGTCGGGGGAGGTGCGGTGATGGCTCACGGGTTTTCTCTCTCGTGGGTCGGGTGATCGCAGATCCCTTCGACGATATCGAGATCGCCGCCGCCGATGCTGGGGATTCGCCTCGACACCTCGCTCGGCCGGGGATCGCCTCTTCTCGACGGGCCCGCCGATATATCGGCGAGACGCGACCGATATGCCGGTCGAGGTGGGATACTGAAGTCCCCGCATTGCCTCGCTTCCCGGCGTGGTCCCGCCCCTTGCTCAACCGGTACGCCTTGGCGCGCCAGAAAAGGACCAGCCGTGGGACGCCTCATCTACCGAGACCGCGCATCGTTCGACATCGACGACCGCATCCTCGCTCACCTCCGCATCGTCGTGATGAACAAGCTCCGACGCAACGAGGGATTCATGCTCCAGTTGCCCGTCAACGAGGGCGTCCGTCAGGCGAGCCTGTGGATCCACGCCTCGAACGCGCTCGTCATGCAGTTCTACGGCGGCCGCGAGCCGGCGATCGACCGTGCCCTCGTCGATCAGATGATGCACGACGCCAGCGGCGCCGACGGCCTCACCCTGACCGCCGCCGGCATCGCCCCGCAGCCGGCTCCGACGCGCCAGCCCGTCGGCGGCCGCGCGCGCCCCTGACCGCCCTCGAGACGCGCGGCGCGTAGTCGATCGAGGCCGCCGGCCGCCTCGAATCGAAGCGCGTCGTCCACAGTGGCCGTCGACGCGGCATCCGACTCTTCTCGAAGACGACGGATGCCGCGACGTCGCGCGGATCAGCTGAGCGGCACCGCCACCTCGAACCGCGCGCCGCTCGCCGCGGGAACGCAGCGCACGTCTCCGCCGTGCGCCCGGGCGATGCCGCGGGCGATGGGCAGGCCGAGGCCGACTCCGCCGGAGGCCGCCCGTCCCTCGTCGAGCCGCACGAGTCGCTCGAAGATGCGCTCGCGATCGGCGGCCGGAACCCCCGGTCCGTCGTCGTCGACGACCACGCGGGCCGTGCGGCCCTCCGCCTGGACCGATACCGTGACCGACCCCCGCCCCGCCGTCGCGCGCGCGGCGTTCTCGACCAAGTTCGACAACACCTGAGCGATACGGTCGACGTCGATGTGCACGGGCACGGCGGCATCCGGGACCTGCGCCCGGATCCGCAGGGAGGGGTGCACGAGCGGCGCGCGACGCACCTCCGCCTCGACGACGGTTCGAAGGTCGGCGTCCACCCGGTGCAGCTCGAGACCCCGGTCCACCCGGGCCATCGTCAGCAGGTCGTCGACGAGCCGTGACGCTCGCGTCGCCTCACGGGCGACGTGCGTGGCGAGCCGATCGCGCTCGGGTCCGTCGAGATCGGCGCGCACCAGGGTGTCGGCGGCGGCCCGGATGCCGGCGACCGGCGTGCGCAGCTCGTGCGCGGCGTCGGAGAGGAACGCCCGCAGCCGCGCCTCCGCATCGCGCGCCGCCTGCTCCGCCCCCACCACGTCGTCGAGCATGTCGTCGAGGGCCGTGGCGACGCGTCCGATCTCGGTATCGGGTCGCGTCGGACGCAGACGTCGTTCCCGCTCACCCGAGCCGATCGCGCGCGCGACCCGCGACACCTGATCGAGGGGCCGCAGACTCCGGCGCACGACGACGGTCACGGCGCCCGCGGCCAGCACGAGCACGCCGACGGAGGCGACCGCCATGATCAACCGCACCTGCCCGAGCGTCTCGCCGACGCCGACCGCGGACGCGGTGAGGCTCAGCGTCGACCCGTCGCTGAGCGTCGAGCGCAGCGTCACGAGCTGGTCGTCGCCCGACACCTCGGATGCCACGACCTGCACGCCGCTGGAGGCGGAGGGCTGCGGCGCCGATCGCTCCCCAGGCCCCGGACCGCCGCCCGGCCCCGGGGGAGAGTCTCGCAACTGCTCGGGGCTCGGCCCCGCGACGACGGAGTCACCGCCCGCGCCGTCGATGCGCACCGACAGTCCCTGGTACGACAGGCGCTCGGCGAGGTCGGCGTCGTCGACGGTGCCGACGAGCGACGCAGCGGCCGCGGCGCGATCGCGCAGCCGCTCCTCGATCTGTCCCCGCAGCCGGGCGCCCAGCGCGAGGTCGACCACCACGGCCAGCACCACGAGCAGCAGGGCGACGAGCGCCAGGACGGCCAGGATCGTGCGGCGACGCAGCGACCCCGACCGCAGCGGAGGCGTGGAGCTCATGTCGCCGCACTCAAGCGGTAGCCGAGACCGCGCACGGTGTGGATGAGGCGCGGGCCGTGCTGCTCCATCTTCCGTCGCAGCGCGCTGAGGTGCACCTCGACGAGATTGGGGTCGTAGTCCTCGTACCCCCACACCTGCGTGAGGATCTGCGCCTTCGACAGCGTCCGGCCGCGCCCGTCGGCGAGCAGGTGCAGCAGGCGGAACTCGGTGGCCGTCAGATCCAGCGCCACTCCGGCACGGTGGGCGGTCGTGGCATCCGGATCGACCACGAGATCGCCGACCGAGATCGTCTGGGGGAGCCGCCCCCGCCGGCGCAGCACGGCACCCGCCCGCGCGACGAGCTCGGCCATCGTGAAGGGCTTCACGACATAGTCGTCGGCACCCTCGGCGAACCCGCGCAGACGGTCGTCCACCTCGTCGCGTGCGGTGAGCATGATGACCGCGGTGTCGCCCGCGGCGCGTACGAGGGGGAGCAACCGGATGCCACTGGGCCCGGGCATCATCCAGTCGAGCACCACGAGGTCGGGGCGGAAAGCGGCGAGACGCTCCGCCAGATCGGAGCCGTCGGCGGCGGCGTCGGTGAGGAACCCCTCGGCGCGCAGAGCCGTCGAGACGGCGAGGCGGATGGTCTCGTCATCGTCGACGACGAGCACACGGGCGGCAGCGGACATTCGGCCGACGATAGGGTCGCTTGCTGAACGGCGGATATGGCTTGCGTATGCGCACGCCCGTCGGCATCCGGCTTCAGGTTCGCTTCAGTCCCGGCTCCAAGTCTGGTCTCAGAGCCGGTGAACGCCACCGGCCGAGAGGAAGACATGAACGACGACAACCCCACCACGCCGCTGCCGCGACTGGACGACACCACCGAGCCCCGCCGCCGGTCGTGGCGACGCCCCGCGCTGATCGCCGGTGCGGTCATCGTGGCCGCCGGCCTCACGGGCGGAAGCGCCGCCCTCGCCGCGCAGACCAACGGCGGATCGACCCTCACCGCGGCCACCTCGGCGCCGAGCGCCGACGGCGGGTCCGTCGGCCCCGGCACCGCACCGACCCCGGGCTCGGCAGCTACGCCCGGCTCCGCACCGACCGGCGCCCCCGCCGACGGCACCGCGCCCACCCCGCCCGCCGACGGCACGGCGCCGACCCCTCCCACGCCGGGTGAAGGCGGCGGCCCCGGTGAGTGCGGTCCCGGGGGCGGCCCCGCCGGTCCCGGACACGGACCCAAGGGTGAGGGGGAAAAGCCCGCCCCGCCCGCCGACGGCACGGCCCCCACCCCGCCCGCCGACGGCACGGCCCCCACCCCGCCCGCCGACGGCACCGCGCCCACCCCGCCGGCGCCCCCGGCCGACGGCACGGCCCCCACCCCGCCAGCCGACGGCACCGCCCCCACCCCGCCGGCCCAGCCCGGTAGCTGAGCGCCGCACGCCACCGGGACCGGCGCGCCCGCGACCGCGCTGGCCGACGCGCCACATCGTGAGATGTGCAGCGCGCGGTCAGCGCGGTGCGGCACGATCGGAGGGTGGCGAGAACACCCCCGCGGCGTCGCCGCACGACCCGGGCGCGCGTGCTCCGTCGTCGCCGGATCGTCTTCGGCGTCGTGGCGGCCGTGCTGCTCACCCTCGTCATCCTGACCGTGGCACCGCTGGTCTCGCTCGTCTCGGGGTGGAACGCCGCCTGGAACACCGAGGCGCGTCGCGAGAGCGTCGATCTGTCGGGGTTCGATCCCGGCACGCTCATCTCCGATGCGGACTTCTACGACGCCGACGCCATGAACGCCGACGACATCCAGCGCTTCCTCGACGAGCAGATCGGACGGTGCGCGAACGACTCCTGCCTCGCTCGTCTGAGGATGCCGACGGACAGCCGCGACCCGGTCGTCTCGAGTTCGACGGGCGAGACGGTCTGCGAGGGCTTCGACGGCGGCGACCTCACGGCGGCCGAGATCATCGACCGCGTGCAGCGCGCGTGCGGCATCTCGGCGAAGGTGCTGCTTGTCACGCTGCAGAAGGAGCAGAGTCTCGTCTCCGGGCGGGCCGCCCGCGCCCCCACCCCCGAACAGCTCGGGGCCGCGATGGGGGCCCGTTGCCCCGATGACGCCCCCTGCGATCCCGGCGCCGCGGGCTTCGCCGATCAGGTCGCGCAGGGCGCAACCGACCTGAAGTCGTACAGCGCCTCCGATTTCATGCGTCAGCCCGGCACGCACTACATCGCCTACTCGCCCGATCCGGCCTGCGGGGGCACCGACGTGACGATCACGAACGAGGCGACCGCCGCGCTGTACAACTACACGCCCTACCAGCCGAACGCGGCCGCTCTCGCTGCGCGATGGGGGACGGGCGATGCGTGCTCCGCCTACGGCAACCGCAACTTCGCCCTGTACTGGGCTCTCTGGTTCGCCTGACCGTCTCACCCGTCCCGGAGACGTCGACAGCTCAGCCTCCTCTGGTCACGGACCCTCGGCCGCTCGGCTCATTCATTCGCCGCCCGTCCGCGCCACAACCTCCGCGATGCGCACCACCTCCGTTCGGAGTGACCGGATGCCACTGACCTTGTGCACATCGCCGACCTTGTGCACGCCCCACCGCCACCGAGAAATCACAGTGTTGTGATTTCGTTATGCAGCGGCGATAATTGCCGGGACAACCGAACACTCGCCGCACTCCATCACAGGTCGTAGGGGAAGACGTACCTGACGAAGGAGAGACCATGGCGATCACGTCTTCGCGCGGAGTGATCCTGATCCACTCCGCGCCCCGCGCGTTGTGCCCCCACCTCGAGTGGGCGGTAGGACGCGCTCTCGGCCGCGCCGTCAACTTCGACTGGGCCGATCAGCCCGTGCTCATGGGCAGCCGCCGCGCGGAGTTCTACTGGGAGGGCCCGGTCGGCTCCGGCGCGGCCCTCGCCAGCGCCATCCGCGGGTGGGAGCACCTGCGTTTCGAGGTGAGCGAAGACCCCACGCCGCGCAGCGACGGTGGACGGTGGATGCACACCCCGGGTCTCGGCATCCATTACGCCCAGACCGACGCGACGGGCAACGTCGTCATCGGCGAGGACCGCGTGCGTTACGCGATGGAGGTCGCCGCGGGCGATCCGTTCGAGCTGCAGCGCGAACTCGACGTCGCGCTCGGATCGGCGTGGGACGAGGAGCTCGAGCCGTTCCGTCACGCCGGTGACGATCAGCAGATCATCTGGCTCCACAAGGTCGGCTGAGCCCCCAGACGTCGGCGGGGGAGGCGCCACTACCGGAGGTCGGTGACCACACCCGGCACCGGGACCGCGTATCCCTCGCTCGGCACGACGAACGCCCCCTGGCATCCTCGATCTTCGTCGGGGGGATGCCAGGGGGCGTTCGTTCGGATCAGACCGAGGCGATCGCGACGACGGCGTTGTGACCGCCGAAGCCGAACGAGTTGCTGATGGCGAGCTGGTCGCCGGCGCCGAGCTCGACCGGCGAGCCCGACAGGGCGAACGGGACGTCCGGGTCCTGCTCGGTGAGGTTGATCGTGGGCGGGGCCACACGGTTCTGCAGGGCGAGCACGGTGAAGATCGCCTCCAGCGCGCCGGTTCCGCCGAGCAGGTGACCGGTCGAGGCCTTCGTCGCCGACACGGGGATCTCGTCGATCCGATCGCCGAAGACGGTGTGCAGGGCCTTGTACTCGTTGGGGTCGCCCACGGGGGTCGAGGTGGCGTGCGCGTTGATGTGCGTGACGTTGTCGGCCGAGGCGCCGGCCATCTCGAGCGCCATGCGCACGGCGCGTGCCGCACCCGTGCCCTCGGGATCGTTGGCGGTGATGTGGTAGGAGTCGGCGGTGACGCCGCCGCCCACGATCGAGGCGTAGATCTTGGCGCCGCGGGCCTTGGCGTGTTCCTCGGTCTCGAGGATCAGCACGCCGGCACCCTCGCCCATGACGAAGCCGTCGCGGTCGATGCTGGCGGGACGCGACGCGGTCTCGGGGGAGTCGTTGCGCTTGGACAGCGCCTGCATCGACGCGAACGACGCGATGGTGATGGGGTGGATCGCCGACTCCGTGCCGCCGGCGATCACCACGTCGGCCAGGCCGTCGCGGATGTGCTGCACGGCGTTGACGATCGACTCGGTGCTCGAGGCGCACGCCGAAGCGACGGTGCGCGCGAACGCGCGGGCGTGGAAGTGCAGCGACAGGTTTCCGGCTGCGGCGTTGGGCATGAGCATGGGAACCGTCATCGGCATGACGCGACGCGGTCCCTTCTCGCGCAGCACGTCCCAGGCGTCGAGCAGGGTCCAGACGCCGCCGATGCCGGTGGCGAAGTCGACGCCCAGGCGGTCGGGATCGATGTCGGGCGAGCCGGCGTCTTCCCACGCCTCTTTCGCGGCGACCATGGCCAGCTGCGACGACGGGTCGAGACGCTTGGCGACGGGTCGCTCGAGAACCGTCTCGGGGCGCACGAGCGCTTCGGCCGCGAAGGTGACGGGGAGGTTGTACTTCTCGACCCATTCGTGCTCGAGGGTGCGCGCGCCCGAGGTGCCGGCGAGCAGCGCCGACCAGCTCTCGGGGGCGGTGCCGCCGATGGGCGAGGTGGCACCGATACCGGTGACGACGATGCGGGGTGTGCTCATGAGCGAAGAATCCTTGGTGCGGCGATGGGTCGTGACCGGTGGGGGCCGGAGCCCCCACCGGGAGGTGTCAGGACTGGTTCGACGTGATGAAGGTCACGGCGTCGCCGACGGTCTTGAGGTTCTTGACCTCGTCGTCGGGGATCGTGACGCCGAACTTCTCCTCGGCGTTGACGACGATCGTCATCATCGAGATGGAGTCGATGTCGAGGTCGTCGGTGAACGACTTCTCGAGGGCGACCTCGTCGGCCGAGATACCGGTCTCGTCGGTGATGAGCTCGGCAAGGCCGGCGAGAACCTCGTCGTTGGTGAATGCCATGATGTCTCCTGTTTCTTGGGGGTCGGCCCTAGCGAGCCTGGATCAGTTTAGAGTTCGACGGCGCTGCGTCAGGGGAGGACGACGACCTGCGCGCCGAAGACGAGTCCCGCGCCGAAGCCGATCTGCAGGGCGAGGCCGCCGCTGAGTTCGGGGTGCTCCTCGAGCAGTCGGTGGGTGGCGAGCGGAATGGATGCCGCCGAGGTGTTGCCCGTGGTCTCGATGTCGCGTCCGATGACGACGGTCTCGGGAAGACCCAGCTGCTTGGCGAACTCGTCGATGATGCGCATGTTCGCCTGGTGCGGCACGAAGGCGGCGAGGTCGCCGGGCTCGATGCCGGCCGCCTCGATCGCCTGACGCGCGACCTTGACCATCTCCCACACGGCCCAGCGGAACACCGTCGGGCCCTCCTGGCGCAGGGTGGGCCACGCGGCGGCGCCGTCGCGGAAGTCGGTGAGGGTGGCGTTCATGCCCACGGCATCGGCCTTCGACCCGTCGGAGCCCCACACGGTGGGTCCGATGCCGGGAGTGTCGCTCGGGCCGACGACCACGGCGCCCGCGCCGTCGCCCAGCAGGAACGAGATGCTGCGGTCGGTCGGGTCGACGATGTCGCTGAGCTTCTCGGCTCCGACGACGACGACGTGCTTCGCGAGGCCCGCGCGCACCAGGGCGTCGGCCTGACCCACGCCGTAGGCGAAGCCGGCGCAGGCGGCGTTCACGTCGTAGGCGGCGGCGGGGTTCGCGCCGATCCGGTCGGCGACGATGGCGGAGGCCGACGGCGTCTGCTTCGGGTTGCTGATGGTGGCCACGATCACGGCGTCGATGTCTTCGGGCGCGATGCCCGACTTCTCGACGGCCTCGCGGGCGGCTTCGGATGCCAGGTCGATGGCATCCGTCTCTTTGTTGGCGCGGACGCGCGTGACGATGCCCGTGCGCTGACGGATCCACTCGTCGCTGGAGTCGATGGGCCCGACGAGGTCGTCGTTGGGCACGAAGTTCTCGCCGCGCGCCGCGCCGTACGAGTAGATGCGCGTGTGGGCCGGGCCCTGCAGCTGACGGAGGGTGGGGGTGCTCATGCCTGGTCTTCCTTCAGGAGTGAGACGGCCGCGTCGAGGTCGTCGGGGATCTTCACCGCCACGGTGGGCGTGCCGCGCAGGGCTCGCTTGGCGAGCCCGGTCAGGGCGCCCGCGGGGGAGAGTTCGATGATGCCGGTCACGCCGCGCTCGGCGAACGAGGCCATGCAGCGGTCCCAGCGCACGGGCGAGGCGACCTGAGCGACGACGAGGTCGAGCGCACGGCGGCCCTCGGAGACGACGGAGCCGTCGGAGTTGGTCCAGAGCGTCGTGTTCGGGTCGGAGACCGCGACGTCGGCCGCGGCCGTCCGCAGCGCGTCGACGGCGGGTTCCATGAAGCGGGTGTGGAAGGCGCCGGCCACCTGCAGCGGGATGACCCGCGCGGCGCGGGGCGCGTCGTCGGCGAGCTCGGCGAGGGCGGGCAGCTCGCCGGCGGCGACGATCTGGCCGCCGCCGTTGTAGTTGGCCGGGGTGAGGCCGAGGGTCTCGAGCCGCTCGAGCACGGCCGCCTCGTCACCGCCGACGACGGCGCTCATGCCCGTCTCGACGGCGGACGCGGCCTCGGCCATGGCCCGCCCGCGCAGACCGACCAGGCGCAGCGCGTCGTCGTCGCTCACGACACCGGATGCCGCCAGCGCGGCGATCTCGCCGACCGAGTGTCCGGCGACACCGGCGACCGGCTGAGGGGCCCGCTCGTTCAACGCGGCCCACGACAGCAGGCTCGCCGCGACGATCAGGGGCTGGGCGACGCTGGTGTCGCGGATCCGATCGGCATCCCACTCGGTCCCCGCCGCGACGAGGTCGACGCCCGACTGCTCGGAGAAGGCCTCGAGGCGCTCGCGCGCCCCGTCGAGCTCGAGCCAGGGGGTGAGGAAGCCCGGGGTCTGCGAACCCTGCCCCGGGAAGACGGCGATGATCACGAATCCATCCTGACAGGCATCCGGCGACCGCTTCTGGAGATATCGACACAGATATGCGGCGTGTCTTTGTGCGTGCCGTGCATCAGTGCGGCTGCGGCGGCCGCCGTTTCCCGACTCCGCGACGGCGCGTGGCGTCGGTGCCGATCGAGCCGAGGATGAGGGCCGTCTGCAGGATGAGCGCTTCGCGCGGACCCGTGGCATCCCATCCGATGACCTCCGACACGCGCTTCAGGCGGTACCGGACGGTGTTGGGGTGCACGTACAGCTCGCGCGCCGTCGCCTCGAGCGACCGGCCGTTGTCGAGGTAGCTCCAGAGCGTGGCGACGAGGTCGGCGCTGTGCGCGTGCAGCGGCCGGTACACCCGGTCGACGAGGGTCTGCTTCGCCACGGCGTCGCCGGCGAGAGCGCGCTCGGGGAGCAGGTCGTCGGCCTCGACGGGCCGCGGCGCGTGACGCCAGGCGCGGGCGACGGCGAAACCCGCGAGGGCGGCGCGGGCGCTCTGGCCCGCGTCGACGAGCGCGGGCACGGCGGGTCCGAGCACGAGGTGGCCCGAGCCGAAGCCGGGCTCGAGACGCTTCGCGATGTCGGTGAAGGGCAGTTCCACCACCTCGGCGCCGCCGCGGGCGGGCAGGTCGGCGCGCCCGAGCACGAGCACGAGACGCAGGCCCTGCACTCCGATGAGCACGTCGACCCCGAGTTTGCGCGCCGTGCGACGCACCTGATCGACGTCGAGCTGCGGGGGAGTGGTGCCCACGAGCACCGACACCTCGCCGTGACCGTGCCAGCCGAGCGCGGCGATGCGGCTGGGCAGTTCGTCGTCGGCTTCACCGGTGAGGATCGAGTCGACGACGAGGGCCTCGAGGCGGGCGTCCCACAGACCGCGCGCTTCGGCCGCGCGCGCGTAGACGTCGGCTGCGGCGAACGCCACCTCGCGCGAATACGACAGCATCGCCTCGCGCACCTTCTCACTGCGACCGGCGACGCGCTCCTCCATCACCTCGACGGTGACGCGCACCAGCTGCAGGGTCTGCGTGAGGCTCACGCTGCGCAGCAGCTCGCGAGGGGCGGCGGCGAAGATGTCGGCCGCGATCGCCGGAGTGGATGCCGGCTCCTCGAACCACTGCAGGAACGACGTGATGCCGGCCTGCGCGACGAGTCCGACGGCCGAGCGCCGCGCCGGCGGCATCTCGGCGTACCAGGGCAGGGTCTCTTCGAGGCGCTGGATGGTGGCGGTGGCGAGGTCGCCCGAGATGCGGCGGAGCCATGCCAGCGTCTCGGCCTTCTCGACGGCCGCCTCGGCGCGCACGTTCTCGCCCGAAGACCGGTCGGACCCGGTCCCGCCCGTGGAGGGGGAACCGGGTCCGACGGTGGAATCCGTCACGTGGATCAGGCCTCGCCGCCCGCGTTGCCGCTGGTGCCGGCGTTGACGTCGTGCAGGCGGTACTTCTCGATCGCCTGTCCGACGACCGCGCGGTCGACCTTGCCCTCTTCCGCCAGCGCCTGGAGGGCGCGGACGGCGAGCGAGGGACCGTCGATCTTGAAGAAACGACGGGCCGCGGCGCGGGTGTCGGAGAAGCCGAAGCCGTCGGCGCCGAGGGTCCAGTAGTTCTGCGGAACCCACTGGCGGATCTGGTCCTGGACGGCGTGCATCCAGTCGCTGACGGCGATGACCGGTCCCTGGGCTTCCTTCAGCTTGTCGGTGAGGTAGGGCACGCGGCGCTCCTCGTCGGGGTGCAGGAAGTTGTGCTCGTCGGCGGCGAGACCGTCGCGGCGCAGCTCGCTCCACGAGGTGACCGACCACACGTCGGCGACGACGCCCCAGTCGTCCTTCAGCAGACGCTGGGCCTCGAACGCCCACGGCACACCGACGCCCGAGGCGAGCAGCTGCGTGCGGGGGCCGTCGCCCTCACCCGACGAGATGTGGTGGATGCCGCGGACGATGCCGTCGACGTCGACCCCCTCGGGTTCGGCGGGCTGCACGTACGGCTCGTTGTAGACCGTCATGTAGTACATGACGTTCGGATCGGGGTGGTTGCCGCCGTACATGCGCTCGATACCCGAGCGCACGATGTGCGAGATCTCGTATCCGTAGGCCGGGTCGTACGACACGGTCGCCGGGTTGGTGGATGCCAGCAGCTGCGAGTGGCCGTCGGCGTGCTGCAGACCCTCGCCGGTCAGGGTGGTGCGGCCGGCGGTCGCGCCGATGATGAAGCCGCGCGCCATCTGGTCGCCCGCCGCCCACTGGGCGTCGCCCGTGCGCTGGAAGCCGAACATCGAGTAGAAGACGTAGACCGGGATGAGCGGCTGACCGTGGGTCGAGTACGCCGTTCCGGCCGCGGTGAACGCCGCGAGGGCGCCCGCCTCGTTGATGCCGACGTGCACGATCTGACCCTGCGGGCTCTCCTTGTAGGCCAGGAGGAGCTCGCGGTCGACCGAGGTGTAGTGCTGACCCTTGGGGTTGTAGATCTTCGCCGTCGGGAAGTACGCGTCCATACCGAACGTGCGGGCCTCGTCGGGGATGATCGGAACGATCCGGTGACCGAAGTCCTTGACCCGCAGCAGATCCTTCAGCAGACGCACGAACGCCATGGTCGTGGCGATCTCCTGCGTGCCCGAGCCCTTCTTGGGCAGGGCGTAGGCGGCATCCCCGGGCAATTCGAGACCCACGTGGGTGGTGCGACGCTCGGGCAGGAAGCCGCCGAGCGAACGACGACGCTCCAGCATGTACTGGATCGTCTCGTCTTTCTCACCGGGGGTGTAGTACGGCGGCTGGTAAGGGTTCTCTTCGAGCTGCGCGTCGGTGACCGGGATCTCCATCGCGTCGCGGAACGACTTGAGGTCGTCGAGCGTCAGCTTCTTCATCTGGTGCGTGGCGTTGCGGCCCTCGAAGTGGGGGCCGAGGCCGTAGCCCTTGATGGTCTTGGCGAGGATGACGGTCGGCTGACCCATGTGCTCGGCCGCCGCCTTGAACGCCGCGTAGACCTTGCGGTAGTCGTGGCCACCGCGCTTGAGGCCCCAGACCTGCTCGTCGGTGTAGTCCTTGACCAGCTCGAGGGCGCGCGGGTCGCGGCCGAAGAAGTTCTCGCGCACGTAGGCGCCGTTCTCGGCCTTGTAGGTCTGGTAGTCGCCGTCGGGGGTGGTGTTCATCAGGTTGAGCAGCGCACCCTCGGTGTCGCGGGCGAGCAGGTCGTCCCACTCGCGGCCCCAGACGACCTTGATGACGTTCCAACCCGCACCGCGGAAGAAGCTCTCGAGCTCCTGGATGATCTTGCCGTTGCCGCGGACCGGGCCGTCGAGGCGCTGCAGGTTGCAGTTGATGATGAAGTTCAGGTTGTCGAGACCCTCGTTGGCCGCGACCTGCAGCTGCCCGCGGCTCTCGACCTCGTCCATCTCGCCGTCGCCGAGGTAGGCCCAGACCTGCGAGTCGCCGACGTCTTTGATGCCGCGGTTGGCGAGGTACTTGTTCGACATCGCCTGGTAGATGGCGTTGATCGGACCGAGACCCATCGACACCGTCGGGAACTGCCAGAACTCCGGCATCAGACGGGGGTGGGGGTACGAGGGGATGCCATTGGGCGCGGCGGACTTCTCCTGACGGAAGCCGTCGAGCTGCGCCTCGGTGAGGCGGCCCTCGAGGTAGGCGCGAGCGTAGGCGCCGGGGGAGGCGTGGCCCTGGATGAAGATCTGGTCGCCGCCGGAGGGGTCGTCGAGACCGCGGAAGAAGTGGTTGAAGCCGACCTCGTACAGCGCGGCCGACGAGGCGTAGGTCGAGATGTGGCCGCCGACACCGATGCCGGGGCGCTGCGCGCGGTGCACGGTGACCGCGGCGTTCCAGCGGATCCACTTGCGGTATCGGCGCTCGAGCTCCTCATCACCGGGGAACTCGGGCTCGTTCTTCTGCGAGATGGTGTTGATGTAGTCGGTGGTCGGAACCATCGGCACGTTGAGGTGCAGTTCCTTCGAGCCCTTCAGCAGGCTCAGCATGATCTCGCGCGCACGGGCGGGGCCCTTGGCCTGGACCAGCTGGCGCAGGGATTCCTGCCACTCCCCGGTCTCTTCCGGGTCGCTGTCCTGCGGCCCCTGCGAATACGGATCCTGGTCGTGAACAGTCACGGAAGACCTTTCGTCGTCTGGCAGGTCATGCCAGAGAATCGCCATACGAGTGCGGCAACCCTTGTCTGCTCCGCACAATCAACCAGAGTCCACCCTAGCGAGTCGCGCCGACATCGGATGCGCGGTGACGACCCGCCCCGCCGTACGGTCACGGCGACCGTTCGACGTCGAGAAGTTCGCGGCATCCGAGGAGCGGGAATGAGGGATGCCAGGACCGGCCGGTTCGCGCCGGACCGCCGCCCTCGCGGGTCTAGCCTGAGCGCGTGAGCCCGCAGGATCCCGCCGCGTTCCGCACCCGTCCCGAGCACCGGTGGCCCGTGGTCATCGCCCTCGCGGTCGGTGCGGGGCTGTACGCCGTGCTCCCCAGCGAGGCGTCGGGCGCGCTGCGCTACGTCGTCGTGGGTGTCGGCATCCTGTGCGCGATTCCGATGGTCGTGACCAATCCGTCGCGGTTGACCCGGGAGTCGCGGTGGGGCCGCGGCTTCGCGCTCGCGTTCACCGCGCTGCTGCTGCTGGCGAACCAGGTCGCGTTCGGGCTTCTCGTACTGCAGCTGCTGCGGGGCGAGGGTGACGGCGCGGCCACACTCCTGGGTGCGGCGCAGGTGTGGGCGATCAACGTCATCGGCTACGCCGTCGTCTATTGGGAGATGGACCGCGGCGGACCCATCGCCCGGCGCCGCGACCCCCGCGACGCCCTGCCCCCGGCCGACTTCCAGTTCCCTCAGGACTCCGACCGTGACGCGGTGAGCGAGGTGCGCCGCCGTTCGTCCGACGTCGAGGACTGGGCGCCCGGCTACGTCGACTACCTCTACTTCTCGGCATCCAACGCGATGGCGTTCAGCCCGACCGACGTCATGCCGCTGAGTTCGCGCGCGAAGCTCTTCATGATGGTGCAGGCGATCTCGGGCTTCATCCTGCTGGCGCTGGTGATCGCGCGGAGCGTGAACATCTTGAACTGAGGTGGGCCCTTACGGAAGTGGCACCGCGCGACCCCACGACAACGCCTATTATGTGTCTTGATACATATCGGGAGGCGTGATGAGCAGGATCGGTTCGCTCCTTCGTGCGGCCCGGAGGAGCCGGAACCTGACCCAGCGCGAGGTGGCCGGGCGGCTTCGCATCGACCAGGGTCGGGTGTCGAAGGCTGAAGCCGCGCGAGAACTGGAATACAGCACGATCGAGCGCCTTCTCGCCGCATCCGGCCACCGGCTGTACTCCGCGCCGACGCGCCGCGACGACGTGGCCTCCGCCGGGGCCGCCGTTCGGTCTCATCTTCGCAACGGTGATCGGCAGCGCGCCCTGCGCACCTTCATCCAACTGAGCGATGATCTCGCGGCAGAGCGGGGATTGGTGCGCGGCGTGCTCTGTCTCGCCGAGCCCGAACCCACCGGCGATCCCGCGTGGGACGCAGCACTCGCGGCGCTGGTCGCCCTTCGTCTGAACGAAGAGCGGCTGCCCCGGCCGGAATGGGTGGATGCCGAAGACCGACGGCTGAGTTCGCCGCGCACTCTCGCCGTCGATGCTGCTGATCCCCTTCCCGCGCGGGCTGACGTGCCCGCGGAGTTCTTCGACCGCGGTGTCTTGATCTGGGCGGATACTCTCGCGAGCGTCTGACATGGTGGCTCTTGAACGCGCCGATATCGTGGCAGCGCTTCGCGACCTGGTCGACGAGCTGCGGGCGGACGGGAGAGGCGCACGAGTGCGTCTCGTGGGCGGCGCGGCTCTCGCCCTGCGGTACTTCGACCGTCAGTCGACGTCAGACCTCGATGCGGTCGCGGTGGGCGCGGCCGACGACAAAGCTGTCGCGGCGGCAGCCGCCCGAGTCGCTGCGCGACGGAGCTGGCCCCCGAATTGGCTGAACTTCGAGGCCGAGCGACTCGGCGCTGTTCCGTGGCTCGGCCGCCCGGCTGAGTGGGTGTCCGTGTTCGACGAGGCCGGGATCGTCGTCGAGGTGGCGTCGACGGAGACCCTCCTCGCGATGAAGCTCCGCGCCGGTCGCCCGGGACGGGACGTGGACGACATCCGACAGCTTCTGCGATCGTGTGGGATCTCGCGTGTCGAGGACGCGGAGCAACTGTACGAAGACTTCTACCCCGGCGACGCCTTCTCGCATCGGACGCAGGCCATCGTGGCGGCGATTCTGTCTGAACCGTAGGTGCTCGCGGAGCGTCCACAGGATGAATGACGGAGACCAGGGGACGCGACGCGTTCAGCTGCGCCGATCTCGACTTGAGGGTGGGCCCTGCCGGGATCGAACCGACGACATCCACGGTGTAAACGTGGCGCTCTACCAGCTGAGCTAAAGGCCCTGGATGCGACGAGTCTACCGGGCGTCACGCGAACGCCCGGCCGACGGCCGGTCTCCGCGCAGTACGCGGAACCATGCGGGGAGCAGGAAACGCGGGAGCCAGAACATCGCGACCACACTGACGACGAGCAGAACCGCCGCGACCACGCAGAGAACGAGGAAGGCGAGACGCGAGTACGGCTGGGCGAGCAAGCCGACGGTGGCCGCGGCGAACGCGAAACCGAGCCACAGCCAGGCGAAACCCATCGTCGACCCGTACCCGCGACGGACGCTGATCCAGCCTTTCCAGCGCCCGGAGTAGGCGAGCGTACCGAGAAGGAGGAAGACGACGCTTCCGAGGATGCCGCCGGTCATCGGCTGCAGAGCGGAGCGAGTGGATCAGGCACGGCCGGCGTTCCTTCCTCGAGGGTCCGAGCGTCCAGGCTACCCAGCACCGCCGATGTCCCACCCCCGGGGTAGCGTGGAACCCGTGAATGCCGATCCCGCCGACCAGCGCAAACTGCTCGACCTCGCCGACCTCGACGCGCGGATCCACCGCGACCAGAAGGTCGCCGCCAACCCGCCCCAGGCGGAGCGCGTGCGCGAGTTGATCGCCCAGCGCTCGACCCTGTCGCAAGAGCTGGGTGCCCGCGCCAACGCGCGCGACGACATCACCGCCGAACTGAAGCGTCTCGAGTCCGACGTGGCCGTCGTCGACGCCCGCATCGCGCGCGACACCGAGCGCCTCGCCGCGTCGTCGAACGCCAAGCAGGCACAGGGCTTCGAGAGCGAGCTGGCCTCGCTTCAGCGCCGCAAGAGCGACCTCGAAGACACCGAGATCGCTTTGATGGAGCGTCTCGAAGCGGCGGATGCCGCCGTCGCCGAGCAAGAGGCGCTGATCGCCGACACCAACGCACAGGGTGCGCAGTTGAGTGCCGAGGCGAAGACGACCGTGGCCGACGCCACCGCGCGTCTCGAGGGCGCACGGCGCGACCGCGACGCCGTCGCCGCCGCCGTTCCGACAGACCTGCTCGCCCTCTACGAGCGCCTGGCGTCCCGCGGCAACGGCGCCGGACTGCTTCGCGCCGGCGCGTGCGAGGCGTGCCGCATGGTGCTGCCGCCCAGCGACCTGGCCACGGTGCGCCGCTCGCAGACCGACGAGGTCGTGTTCTGCCCCGAGTGCGGGGCGATCCTCGTGCGCACCGAAGAATCGCGATGACACCGAGCGGCGGCCGTGGCCTCTGACACGGTCGTCGTCGGACGCACCGCCGCCGGCCGCATGGCCCTCGTCGGCCTCGGCGACCATTCCGCGGCGAGCGAGGTCGATACCGCGGCCCTCGCCGCCGCCGTCGCGGCGCGCGAGAACGACGGCGACGTGCGCTGGGTCTGGGCCGACACCGCGGCCGTCTACCCGCGCCTGCTCGACGCGGGCGTTCGCGTCGCCCGAGCGTGGGACCTCCGGCTCGTGCACGCCATCCTCCACCACGCCCGGACGGTGACCGACGACCACGGCCTCCGCTCAAGCACCGGATGGGATGCCGATGCGGCGGCACCCGTTGACGGTGACACCCTCTTCGACCTGGGCGACGCGGCATCCGGAATCCCCGAAACGGTCGAAGCCGCCGTCGCGGAGTACCACCGTCAGACCGCCGCGATCGCGTCGTCGGAGGCGCCGGGGGCGCTGCGCCTGCTGTGCGCGGCCGAGTCGGCGGGTGCACTGATCGCGGTCGAGCTGCACACGGCGGGCGTGCCGTGGAGCCGCGCCGCCCACGAGCACCTGCTCGAGCGCGAGCTCGGCGCGCGCCGCGGGGGAGGGCTGCCCGCCCGCATCGACCAGACCGCCGCCGTCGTGCGCGCCGCGCTGGACGACCCGGCGGCCTCACTCGACTCGCAGCCTCGGCTGCTGCGGTCGCTGCATCGCGTCGGGCTCATGGTGCAGTCCACCTCCCGCTGGGAGCTCGCCGAGCACGACCACCCCGCCGTCGCGCCCCTCATCGCCTACAAGAAACTCATGCGCCTCTACACGGCCAACGGCTGGGCCTGGCTCGACGAGTGGGTGCGCGACGACCGATTCCGCCCCGTCTACGTCCCCGCCGGCGTGGTCACCGGCCGCTGGGCGTCGTCGGGCGGGGGAGCGCTGCAGATCCCGCGGTCGCTGCGCACGGCCGTCCGCGCCGATCCGGGCTGGACGCTCGTCACCGCCGACGTCGCACAGCTCGAACCGCGCGTTCTCGCCGCGATGGCGCGCGACACGGCGTTGGCCGAGGCGGCATCCGGTCGCGACCTCTACGCCGGCATCGTCGAGCGCGGTGCCGTCGCCAGCCGCGCCGAGGCGAAGCTCGCGATGCTCGGAGCCATGTACGGCGCGACCACCGGCGAGAGCGGGCGACTCCTGCCGCGCCTGCGCCGCACCTTCCCGCGCGCGATGCAGCTCGTCGACGACGCCGCCCGCACGGGCGAGGACGGCGGGGTGGTGCAGACCTGGCTCGGGCGCACGTCTCCGGCCGCGGGGGAGTCGTGGCGCGCGCTGCAGTCGCTCGCCAGCGACGCCGCGGCATCCGGAGTCGACGAGACCCGCGCCCGCCGCTCGGCCCGCGACCGCGGGCGCTTCACCCGCAACTTCGTCGTTCAGGGCACGGCCGCCGAGTGGGCTCTCGCCTGGCTGGCCGACCTGCGCGCGCGCCTCGCCGCCCTCCCCGAAGTGGATGCCACACGCGCGGCGCCCGCGTCGGGACCGGTGTTCCAGCGCCGGCCGCACCTGGCGTTCTTCCTGCACGACGAGATCGTCGTGCACACGCCGCTCGAGCACGCGGATGCCGTGGCCGACGCGGTGCGGGAGTCCGCGGCATCCGCGGGTCGGCTGTTGTTCGGGACGTTCCCGATCGACTTCCCGCTCGACCTGCGCATCGGCGAGACGGCCGAGAAGGGCTGAGGGCACGCGAGATCTGCCGGATGCCATCGGCGCCGCCGCGTAGACTGGCGGATGCGAATGGGTCGGCTGGACGGTCGCGTCACGGGTTCGCCCGTGCCGAGGAACGTCCGGGCTCCACAGGGCAGGACGGTGGGTAACACCCACCCGGAGCAATCCGCGAGACAGTGCCACAGAGAGCAGACCGCCTCATCGGTCCCTGAGCTTGTCGAAGGGCCGTCGGGGTAAGGGTGAAAGGGTGGTGTAAGAGACCACCGGGGGTCGTGGTGACACGACCCGCCAGGTAAACCTCGTCCGGAGCAAGGCCAGACAGGGGATGACGACGCGGCTCGCCGAGTCCCCGGGTAGGCCGCTGGAGCGGCACGGCAACGTGTCGCCGAGAGAGATGACCGTCCACGGGACCCTAAGGGCCCCCGGACAGAACCCGGCGTACAGGCCGGCCCATTCGCCCCGCCATCCCGAGCCGTCGAGCACTTACGCGGGTCCCCCGGAGCGCGCCCGCAGCAGGCCGTTCATGCCGCCGATGACGAAGCCCCACCCCACGGCGAACAGCGCGATCGCACCGGCCAGCCACAACACGACCTCGGGCCATCCGCCGAACGCCGACCCGAAATCCGCGTTCCGGTCGAAGAGAAGACCGAGCCCTGCGCCCCACGTCGACCCCAGCGCGACGACGGCCGACGCCATCGCCTGGGCGAAAGCGCAGGCGCCGAGGGCCACGCCGACCATCCCGAACACCACCAGCAGTACGCCACCCCAGACGCACCGTCGACTCATGCCGGCCAGCCTAGGCGAGGGCCCGCGCCGCACCGCGAACCTGCGCATCCCCGCGAACCAACCCGATCGGCGCTCCGCACCGAATACCCATCGACCCTCCCGCTGGCCCCCTGCCTCGGGAGGGTCGCCTCGTCTCGGCGGGTGAGACGTCTGCGTCTGCCGTCCACCCCCGGGTGAATGTCGGAGTTATGTTCTACCATCGACCACGGCCGGGGAAGGGGTCCGGTGCATGGGGTCGACGAGAGTCAGCGACGAGATGGTCGCGCGGGTGCTGGCATCCATCGCCCCTTGCACACTGCAGCCCGAGACGTGGGGCGCCCGACCCATCGAGTGGTACTCGCGGAAGCGTCCCGTGTGGGCGTGGGTGACGTGGCCGAACCGCGCCGCCACCCGGGAGCCGGCGTGGGCAACCGGCGGCAACGACCGTGTGGTCATGCTCGAGGTGCCGTGCGAGGGCGGGCACTGGGCGCCCGTCGTGTGGCGCAACGCGGTCAGCGTGCGCCGCGTCGACGAAGCGGCCTGATTCGCCGGGCGGCGAGCGTGACGCACGCGGGGCGCCGGCGGCATTCGACGGCGCCGGCCGGGCCTACTTCACCGCGGGCAGGGCCTCCGGAACGGGAACGGCGAGGGAGGCCGCGCCGATGATGCCCGCGTTGTTGCGGTGCTTCGCCGGGACGATCGGCGCACGCAGCTTCAGCAGCGGCAGGAAGTGCTCGGAGTGCTTCGACACGCCCCCGCCGACGACGATCAGGTCGGGGCTGAAGAGGAACTCGACGTAGTCGTAGTACCACTGCAGGCGCTTGGCCCACTTGTCCCACGACAGCTCCTCGCGCTCCAGCGCGGAGTAGGCGGCGAAGTGCTCGGCATCCTTCTTGTGACCGGCGCGCTGGAGGTGCCCGAGCTCGCTGTTGGGCACGAGCACACCGTCGTAGATCATGGCCGAGCCGATGCCGGTGCCGAGGGTGGTCAGGATGACGAGCCCCTCGACGCCCTTCGCCGCGCCGTACCGCACCTCGGCGATGCCGGCGACGTCGGCGTCGTTGGCGAAATGGATGCCACGCGAGAGGCCGTCTTCGAAGAATTTCTCGGCCTCGAAGCCGATCCACGACTTCGACACGTTGGCCGCCGATAGCGTCTTGCCGCTCTTCACGATGGCCGGGAAGGCGACGCCCAGCGGCAGGTCGGCGGGAGCTTCGAGGGTCTCGAGCACCTGGCGCACCGCGGTCAGGACGTCGGCGGGCTCGGCTCCGGCGGGGGTCGCGACCTTCACGCGGTCGCTGATGAGCTCCCCGGCATCCAGGTCGACGATTCCGGCCTTGATGCCGGTTCCGCCGATGTCCACTCCGACCGCACGAGACGCATTCGTTGCCATACCCCTCAGCCTATCCAGCCGTACGGTCGGCATCAGTAGGATCGGGGGAGCACCGGCGGTTCACGCCGAGACGCGAGACCCACGTGAGGAGCATCGTGAGCGACGACAACACGAAGTACTGGTACAACCTCGAGACCGGCCAGGTCGAGCAGGGGTACGAGTCGCCCGCGATCGACCGCGCCGGTCCCTTCGACACCGCCGAGGAGGCGGCCAACGCGCCGCAGCTCTTCAAGGAGCGCTCGAAGAAGTGGGCCGAAGATGAAGCGAACGACGACTGGGGCTCCGGCTCCGCCCGCTGACCGCACCGATACGAGGGATGACGATGGACAAGCAGCGTGATTTCGTCCTGCGCACGATCGAGGAGCGCGGCGTCAAGTTCGTGCGCCTGTGGTTCACCGACGTGGTGGGAACGCTCAAGTCGGTGGCCATCGCCCCGGCCGAGGTCGAGGGGGCGTTCACCGAGGGGCTCGGCTTCGACGGGTCGGCGATCGAGGGCCTGACCCGTTCGTACGAGTCCGACCTGCTCGCACACCCCGACCCCACGACGTTCCAGGTGCTTCCCTGGCGCGGGGAGATCGACCCGACGGCGCGCATGTTCTGCGACATCACCACACCCGACGGTCAGCCGGCCGTGGCCGACCCGCGCCACGTGCTCAAGCGCACGCTCGCCAAGGCCGCCGACGCCGGGTTCACGTTCTACACGCACCCCGAGATCGAGTTCTACCTGCTGAAGTCGTCGCAGCTCGGCGCCGACGGACGCCCCCAGCCCGTCGACTCGGCCGGCTACTTCGACAACGTCCCCGGGGGCACGGCGCACGACTTCCGCCGCCGTTCGGTGCGCATGCTCGAAGACCTCGGCATCTCGGTCGAGTTCAGCCACCACGAGGGCGGCCCCGGCCAGAACGAGATCGACCTGCGCTACGCCGACGCGCTCACCACGGCCGACAACATCATGACGTTCCGCACCGTCGTGAAAGAGGTCGCGATCGAGCAGGGCGTCTACGCGACCTTCATGCCCAAGCCGATCAGCGGCCAGCCGGGTAGCGGCATGCACACGCACCTGTCGCTCTTCGAGGGTGACATGAACGCGTTCTACGAAGAGGGCGCGCAGTACCAGCTGTCGAAGGTCGGCCGTCATTTCATCGCGGGCCTGCTGCGTCACGCCAACGAGATCTCGGCGGTGACGAACCAGTTCGTCAACTCGTACAAGCGCCTCTGGGGCGGCGACGAGGCGCCCAGCTTCATCTGCTGGGGTCACAACAACCGCTCGGCCCTGGTGCGCGTGCCGCTGTACAAGCCCAATAAGGGCCAGTCCACCCGCGTGGAGTACCGCGCGCTCGACTCGGCGGCCAACCCGTACCTGTCGTACGCGCTCATGCTCGCGGCGGGCCTGAAGGGCATCGAAGAGGAGTACGAGCTCCCCGCCGAGGCCGAAGACAACGTCTGGTCGCTCAGCGACGCCGAACGCCGTGCTCTCGGCTACGCGCCTCTGCCCGCGAGCCTCGACCACGCTCTCGAGTACCTCGAGGAGTCCGAGCTCGTCGCCGAGACGCTGGGCGAGACGGTCTTCAAGTACGTGCTGCTCAACAAGCGTCGCGAGTGGCAGCAGTACCGCGCCCAGGTGACGCCGTTCGAGCTCGCGAGCAACCTCGAAGCACTCTGACGGTCGACCGATGAGCTCGGGCGACCGCTCCACCGCGCTCACCGCGCTCGCTCGCACCGGCTTCTCCCGGCTCGCCGAGGCCGACACGCTCCTCGGCGAGCTCGAGCAGACCGTCGGTGTCGACAGGGCGGGTGCCATGCAGTCGGCGCAGCGCGTCGCCGACCCCGACGGCGCTCTCCGTGCCATTCTGCAGGTGGCCCGTCGCGACGTCGCCGCGGTGCGCGCGGCGGCCGCCGACGCGGGCGCGTGGCGAGCGCTCTGGGATCTCGTCGGCGCCTCCGACGGCTTCGCCGAGTTCTACCTGCGGCACCCCGACGAGCTCGCGCACCTCTCGGGAGCGGGACTCACCCTCCCCGACGAGCAGACGATGCGCGCCGAGCTGCTGGCATCCGTCGGTGATGTCGACGGCTTCGCCGCCGATGGGACGGATGCCGCGTGGGTCGCCCTGCGGGTGCGGTACCGCCGTCTGCTGGCCCGCATCGCCGCCTACGACCTCGGTCAGGACGACCCGGCCGGCGCCATCGACGTCGTCTCGGCCGCGCTCGCCGACATCGCCGGTGCCGCCCTCGAAGCCTCGCTGAGCGTCGCACGAACGCGCGTGTCGACGCCCGGACCGGGCGCCTTCCCGCGCGCGCAGGTCGAGGCCACGCGCTTCGCGATCATCGCCATGGGCAAGACCGGCGCGCGCGAGCTCAACTACGTCAGCGATGTCGACGTCATCTTCGTGGGCGGCACGGCCGACCAGGAGGTCGTGTCGGAGGCACGGGCGATCGACATCGGCACCCGCCTCGCGGTCCAGACCATGCGCGGCATCTCGAGCCCCGAGATCGAACCTCCGCTCTGGGAGGTCGATCCGAACCTCCGCCCCGAGGGCAAGCAGGGCGCGCTCGTGCGCACTCTCGCCTCGCACCGGCAGTACTACGACCGCTGGGCGAAGAGCTGGGAGTTCCAGGCGCTGCTGAAGGCGCGGGCGATCGCCGGCGATCCCGTGCTCGGCGCCGAATACGTGGCGGCGGTGCAGCCGCTCGTCTGGCACAGCGCGGCGCGCGAGAACTTCGTCGAGGGCGTGCAGCGCATGCGCGAGCGCGTGACCGAGCACATCCCCGCGGGAGAGGTGAACCGCCAGCTCAAGCTCGGGCCCGGCGGCATCCGCGACGTCGAGTTCACCGTGCAGCTGCTGCAGCTCGTGCACGGTCTGACGGATGAGCGCATCCGTCAGCGCGGCAGTCTGGAGGCGCTCGACGCCCTGGTGGCCGAGGGGTACATCGGGCGGTCCGAGGCCGAGGCCTTTGGCCGTGACTACCGCCTCCTGCGCCTGCTGGAGCATCGCCTGCAGCTGCGGGGTCTGCGCCGCACGGCTCTGCTGCCCGAGAAAGACGACGACCTACGGGTGCTCGCGCGGGCGACAGGCCTGGCCGACTCGGCATCCGGGGTCCAGGCCGCGTGGGAGAGCATCAAACGCGAGGTGCGCGACATCCACGTGCGCCTGTTCTACCGGCCGCTGCTGTCGGCGGTGGCGTCGCTGCCCGAGGGGGAGCGGACGCTGTCGACCGAGCAGGCGCGCGACCGCCTCGCGGCGATCGGCTTCCGCGACCCCGCGGGTGCTCTGCGTCACATCGCGGCCCTGACGAGCGGTCTGAGCCGCAAGGCGACGATCCAGCGGCATCTCATGCCGGTCATGATCCGGTGGTTCGCCGACGGCGTCGACCCCGATTACGGCCTGCTCGTTTTCCGCCGCATCAGCGAGCGGCTGGGCAACACCCCGTGGTTCCTGCGTATGCTGCGCGACTCCGCCGGGGCCGCGGAGAGCCTCACCCGGGTGCTGTCGGGTTCGCGGTACATCGGCGAGCTCATGGAATGGATCCCCGAATCCGTCGCCTGGCTCGACGACGACGCGCTCCTGCGCCCCCGCTCCGGGAAGGCCCTCGAAGAAGAGGCGCGGGCGATCCAGACCCGCTGGCAGAACATCGACGACGCCATGCGATCGGTGCGGGCGCTTCGCCGCCGCGAGATGCTGCGCGTGGCGATGGCCGCCGTCCTCGGCACGGTATCCCTGGAGGAACTCGCCGACGCGCTGTCGACCATCACCGAGGTCACGATTCAAGCGACCCTGCGCGCGGTGCGGCGCGTGGTCGTTCCCCCCGAAGACGACGACCTGGACTTCGCGGTCATAGCCATGGGACGTTTCGGCGGGCGGGAGATGGGCTTCGGGTCGGATGCCGACGTCATGTACGTCTACCGCGCGAACGGCGTCGACCCGCAGCGTGCGAGCCAGCTGGCGCTGAAGCTGGTGGCGGGCCTCCGCGAGCACTCCGAGGACCATCGCCTGCCCCTCGACCTCGACGCCGAACTGCGACCCGAGGGCCGCAGCGGTCCGCTCGCCCGCTCGATCGAGGCGTACGCGGAGTACTACCGACGCTGGTCGCTGTCGTGGGAGGCCCAGGCGCTGCTCCGAGCGCGCGGCGTGGCCGGTAGCGTGAAGCTCATCCGGGCGTTCATGGACCTCGCCGACGAGGTGCGCTACCCCGAGTCGGCCGACCAGAACGGCCTGCGCGAGATCCGCCGCATCAAGGCCCGCGTCGAGAACGAGCGTCTGCCGCAGGGTGCCGATCCCGCCCGCCACCTGAAACTCGGGCCGGGGTCGCTCAGCGACGTCGAGTGGCTCGTGCAGCTGCTGCAGCTGCAGCACGCCCGGGCCGTGCCGGCGATGCGCACGACCTCCACCCTCGCCGCGCTCGACGCCGCGGTGCAGGCGGGCGTCGTCGAGGCCGATGCGGCGCAGAAGCTCGCGGCGGCCTGGCACCTGGCGAGCCGGCTGCGGTCGGCGAACACGCTGCTGTCGGGCCAGACGAGCGACGTGCTCCCCGCCGACCGGGTGCGGCTCGACGGGATCGGGCGCATCCTGGAGTACCCGCCTCGCTCCGCCACGCGCGTCGAGGAGGACTACCTCGGTGCGACGCGGCGCGCCCGACGGGTGTTCGACAAGCTGTTCTACGGCTGAGCCGGCCCACGCTTCGCCGGGATGACGGATGCCGGACGCCGTGGCATCCGCACAGCCCGAAGCCGTCGACTCGACGCCCCGGCATCCCTCACCGTCACGACATCAGACGCTCGCGAACCTCGCGCCGAAGCACCTTGCCGATGAGCGAGCGCGGCAGCTCATCGACGACGACGATGCGCCGCGGCACCTTGTAGGCGGCCAGCCGCGTCTTGCAGAAGTCGCGTACGGCCTCGGGTTCGATCTCGACACCGTCGCGCACGACGATCGCCGCGGCCACGTCTTCTCCGCCGCGGGGCTTGGGGAGCGCCACGACCGCTGCCGCGTCGATGTCGGGATGCGAGACGAGGACGTCTTCCACCTCGCTCGGCGCGACGTTGAACCCGCCCGTGATGATGATCTCTTTCAGCCGATCGACGATCGTCACGAACCCGTCGGACGAGACCGTCGCGATGTCTCCCGTGCGGAGCCACCCGCCGGGAAGGAGCGTGTCGGCGGTGTCGGCGGGTCGCTGCCAGTAGCCCTGGAAGACCTGGGGACCGCGCAGAAGCAGCTCGCCCGCCTCGCCCAGCGCGCGGTCGACGGAGGGGTTCTCGGGGTCGACGACACGGATCTCGGTGCTGGGGAACGGCACGCCGACCGTGCCCGGCCGCCGTGAGGGGCCGATGGGATTGCCGAGCGCGACGGGGGAGGACTCGGTCATGCCGTACCCCTCGACGAGGAGGCCGCCGGTGGCCTGCTCCCAGCGGTCGACGGTGGCGACCGGCAGGCTCATCGCCCCCGAGATCGCGAACCGCACGGTGGTCAGGTCGATCGTGCCCCGTGCGGCCGCGCGGGCGAGCTGGTCGTAGATCGGCGGCACCGCCGGCAGGAACGTCGGGGGGCTCTTCTTCGCCGCGGTGACGACGAGGTCGAGGTCGTACTTCGGAAACAGCACGAGCTTCGCCCCGATGCTCATCGCGAACGTCAGGCACAGGGTCAGACCGTAGGCGTGGAAGAGCGGCAGCACGCCGTAGAACGTCTCTTCACCGTCGTGGAGGCCGGGAACCCAGGCGCGGCCCTGCATCGCGTTCGCGCGCAGGTTGGCATGTGTGAGGATCGCTCCCTTGGGAGTACCGGTCGTGCCGCTGGTGTACTGCAGCAGAGCGATGTCGTCGAGCCGGGGCCCGGAGTGCTTCTTCGACAGGCGACCGTGCGTCGACAACGCCTTCCAGCGAGACGGTCGTTTCGACGTGGGCGCCGCGGTGAGCTGCGCGCGGGCCTGCCGTGCCTTCGCCACCGGGAGGCGCAGGGCGAGACGCTTGCCCAGCGGGAACGCCTCCGTGATGTCGACACTCACGATGTGCTCGAGCGCCAGGTCGGAGGGGAAGTCCGCGACGGTGTCGGCCAGCTTGTCCCACACGACGGCGAACCGAGCGCCGTGGTCTTCGAACTGGTGACGCAGTTCGCGGGCCGTGTAGAGCGGGTTGTGCTCGATCACGATCGCGCCGAGGCGGAGCGCCGCGTAGAACGCGACGACGTGCTGCGGACAGTTGGGCAGCACGAGGGCGACCCGGTCGCCGGCCCGCACGCCCAGACGGCGCAACCCCTCAGCGGCCCGTGCGACCTGATCTCCGAGCTCGACGTACGTCGTCGATGCGCCGAAGAACTCGAGCGCGACCTTCTTGCCGTACGTCGCGACCGAGGCCGCCAGCATCTCGGGAAGCGTTTGCGAGGGATCCTCGATCTCGAGCGGCACCCCCTCGGCGTACGACGTCGACCACGGGCGCGAGGCGTAGGGGGAGTCCGGCATGACTCCATCCTTCCAAGCCCCTCCGACATCGCAACGGCGCTTGACCGGAGCCGTGCCGGTCGTCTGCTTCGATGGGGACGTGGCCTATCGCGCGCTGACCGAGACCGATCTGTCCACCTCGCCCGACTGGTGGGAGGGACGCATGCTGGCGCAGGACCTCTGGCGGGGAGACGAGACGCGCTCGGCCGTCGCTCTCGAGGGCGGCGAGATCGTCGGCGCGGGGGCGATCTGGTTGTCGCGCGTGCATGACGATCGGTTCTGGCTCGAGGTGGTCGTGCACCCCGCACATCGCCGGCGCGGGGTGGGTTCGGGGATGGTGCGCCATCTCGCATCCCTGCGCTGTCGCGACCTCCCGTTCGCGGCGCGAGGATACGTCGGCGACGAGTCGCTGCGTTTCGCCGACGCCCTCGGTGCGACGACGGTGCAGGTGGTCCCTCCCGTGCGGGTGGATCTGAAGATGCGCGACGCGCTGCGCTCCGATTCCCGCGTGCAACCCCTCGCCGGAGTCGACCGCTCCCGGGTCGAGGCGGCCCACGCCGACATGTATCGCTGGGTCCACGAGTCGTGGAGTCCCGTCCGTGACGGTTTCGCCGACGCGCTCAACGAGGACCTGTGGAACGAGATCGACGTCGACGCGTCGTCGGTCGCCGTCGACTCCGCCGGTGGCATCCTGGCACTGTCCTTGGTCTTCGTCGACAGCGATCCGGCGCTCGTCGTCACCGAGACCACCTCGCGTGCGCAACCCGATGGCGAGCTCCTCGTCGAAGGGTGCGTGCGCCGGTCGCTCGACCGGCTGGCCGATCGCGGACACGCCCGCGTCGACTTCGACGGGCACGTGAGCGACCCTCACTTCGTGCCCACGCTGACGCGTCTGCAGCCGGTCGGCCGGTGGTTCCGGCTGGTCGAGATCCCCGCGGACTGAGCACCCCTCGCGCGGCTCGCACGATCGGCCTAGCCTGTCGGACATGTGCCGCAACATCGTTCCCCTGCACAACTTCACGCCCCCGGCGACGGATGCCGAATGCCACGACGCCGCGCTGCAGTTCGTTCGCAAGATCGTCGGGACCACGACCCCGTCGCGGGCGAATCAGGCGGTGTTCGATCGCGCCGTCACCGAGATCACGGCATCCGTTCGCGTGCTCCTCGATGACCTCGTCACCGCCGCGCCCCCGAAAGTCCGCGAGGTCGAGGCGGCGAAGCGCCAAGCGCGCTCAGCGGAGCGTTACGAGGCGATCCGGGTGTTCCAGGAGCAGAAGCGAGCCGAACGGGCCGGGTAGAACCTGCTCACCCCTCTTCGAAGCGCTCGAACAGGGGAGTGGCGTCGGGGCTCTCGAGATCCGGGATGCCCGTGTCCTCGGGCACCGCGGTCAGCGGGCCGCGCAGCTGGTCGAGGATCCCCGCGGCGTCGCCCGGCTCGCACGTTGAGGTAGCGCGAATCTCGAGCACGTCGACCGTGCCCTCCGCCGCCACGCCCGGCAGCAGATCGACGTCGAGGCGGGCCACCCTCGCCTCCGGCTTGCCGGCCACGATGACGACGTTGTCGATGCCCTCTCCATAGGTGGGAGAGGGGGCAATCTGCCACCCGTTGGCGCCTATCCACGAACTCAGCTCCGCCATGCGCTCAGGCCCCTGACCATCGAAGGAGAAACCCTGCGGCAGTTTCCGCCGCAGGAAGAACTGGTAGCCGTCGCCGCACGACTCCGGAACGTCGCCGTACTCGCCGACACGCCATTCGCCGTCGAAAAGGTGCTTCTGCACGTCGGCCACCGCCGTTTTGAACTCGAGGTTGACCGCCTTCGCCTCCTCGAAGCTCGCGGCGCCGGTCGACGTTGCGTTCGGGGTTCCACTGGGGGACACCTGCGGACTTCCACATCCGGTCAGAACGGTGGCGGCGAGTATCGTACTCGCGACGAATGCAGGGAATGAGCCCCGCCTGCGTAGAATCACCGGTCGGCTCCTGTCGTGTCGAGTGCTCTCCGCAGGCCGACCACGAAGTGCTTGAACGATTCCGCCGACGGATCGAGGTAACCCGTCTGCTCGACGGGCTCGTACTGCGGCACAGGTGAGCCGTCGATGCCGACGCTCCATCCGACGAACCCGTTCTTGACGCTTCTGCGGGCATCGTGGCTATCAGCCGGCTCAACGTAGTCACCGCGCGGCGATCCCCTCGCCCTGAACGACGCCCCGTAAGAACCGAACGACTGCACCCCGGGGAACGTCGTGCGGAGGCACCGTAAACACCTTACGGGGCCGCCTCCTCCCGCGAAGGGTAGCCAGCGCGCACGTCGAGAACGGACGACGCCCGCCCCCGCGAAACGGCGGGGACGGGCGTCGACGTGATGCTGAGGCGATCAGACCCCGAAGTACAGCTCGTACTCGAAGGGGTGCGGGCGCTGAGCCATCGGCTGGATCTCGTTCTCGATCTTGTACTCGATCCAGGTGTCGATGAGCTCCTGAGTGAAGACGCCACCGGCGAGCAGGAACTCGTGGTCGGCGCGCAGGGCCTCGAGCGAGTCGAGCAGCGAGTTCGGAACCTGCGGGATGTTCGCGGCCTCTTCGGCGGGGAGCTCGTAGAGGTCCTTGTCGACGGGCTCGTGGGGCTCGATGCGGTTCTTGATGCCGTCGATGCCGGCCATCAGCTGGGCGGCGAACGCGAGGTACGGGTTGCCCGAGGCGTCGGGGGCGCGGAATTCGATGCGCTTGGCCTTGGGGTTGGTGCCCGTGATCGGGATACGGATGGCCGCGGAGCGGTTACCGGCCGAGTACACCAGGTTCACCGGCGCCTCGAAGCCCTTCACCAGACGGTGGTAGCTGTTGAGGGTCGGGTTGGTGAAGGCGAGGACGGCGGGCGCGTGCGCCAGCAGACCACCGATGTACCAGCGGGCGATGTCGGAGAGCCCGCCGTAGCCGGTCTCGTCGTAGAACAGCGGCTTGCCGTCGTTCCACAGCGACTGGTGGGTGTGCATGCCGGAGCCGTTGTCACCGAAGAGCGGCTTGGGCATGAAGGTCGCGACCTTGCCCCAGAGCTCGGCGGTGTTCTTGACGATGTACTTGAACTTCAGGATGTCGTCGGCCGCGTGCAGCATCGTGTCGAAGCGGTAGTTGATCTCCTGCTGACCACCGGTGCCGACCTCGTGGTGCGAGCGCTCGAGGGCGAAGCCCGCCTCGATCAGCTTCAGCGTGATGTCGTCGCGCAGGTCGGCCGTCTTGTCGACGGGGGAGACCGGGAAGTAGCCGCCCTTGTAGGGGGTCTTGTTGGCGAGGTTTCCGCCCTCTTCGACGCGGCCGGTGTTCCAGGCGCCCTCTTCGGAGTCGACCGAGAAGAAGCTCGAGTTCTGCTTCACTTCGTAACGGACGTCGTCGAAGATGTAGAACTCGGCCTCGGGGGCGAAGAACGCGGTGTCGGCGATGCCGGTGGAGGCGAGGTACTTCTCGGCCTTCTTGGCGACCTGACGCGGGTCCTTCGAGTAGATCTCACCGTTGCGCGGGTTGTAGATGTCGAAGATCATCACGAGGGTCTTGGCCTCGCGGAACTGGTCGACGTACGCCGTGGTCACGTCGGGGATCAGCTGCATGTCCGACTCGTGGATGTTCGCGAACCCGCGGATCGACGAGCCATCGAACAGCTGTCCGACGGTGAAGAACTCCTCGTCGACGGTCGAGGCGGGGATGTTGAAGTGCTGCTGCACACCAGGAAGGTCCGTGAAACGGATGTCGAGGAACTTGACGTCCTCGTCCTGGATGAACTTGAGCACCTCGGACGAATCTTTGAACATGAAGACTCCAGAGGTAGAACATTCGGGATCGGCGGGCCTCGCCCAGCCTCCTCGACCCTATACAGAACCGGTGTCTCGGCGATATCTCGCATGTTTCCGGCATGTTACGTGGACCCGATTACTGTGGATGCCGTGACCGCACCCGCCGAGTACGAATACCCGGGCCAGCGGCTCGGCCTTCCCCGCGAGGGACGCGGCTCCATCGCGCGCCCGGGCCGCCGGATCGCCGCTCTGCTGATCGACGTCGCGAGTGCCGGGCTCATCGGCTTCGCCTTCTTCTCGACCCCCGATCCCGTGACCGGCGTCCCGTTCGCGAATCCGGTCGCGGCGAACGTCATCTTCTTCGCGGTGCAGATCTTGTTCATCCCGCTGATCGGGGGAAGCCCCGGCCACCGCATCATGGGCATGCGACTCGAGCGCGCATCCGGGGGGTGGGTGGGGGCGTGGCGTCCGATCGTGCGCACCGTGCTCCTCGCGCTCATCATCCCCGCGGTGGTGTGGGACGCCGACCAGCGCGGCCTGCACGACAAAGCCGTCGGCACCCTGCTCGTCCGCACCTGACGATATGACGAAGGCCCCCGCACCGGCGGGGGCCTTCGTCGTTCGCGGGGTCAGCGCGGACGCGGTGAGCGCATCTTGGTCGGGTCGACGCCCTTCGGAATCGGCAACGACGACAGACCCTGCGAGACCGACGACACGCGCTTGATGACGGCGGCCATGGTGGCACGGTCCACCTTCTTGGGCAGCGCCTTGATAGACGAGGCGAGCTTGGCGATCGGCACCTCGTCGTCGCCGTGCCCGACGTAGAGCACGGTGACGGGCACGCCCGAGGCGACGCGCTGCACCCGGCCGCGCTCCTCGCCCACGAGACGCGTCAGGCGGCTGCGGTTGCCCTCGCCGATGAGGACGACGCCGCCGCGCCCGATAGCGCGGTAGAGAGCCTCTTGCGTGCGCGGGTTCACCGCGACGGGCGTCTCCGACGCCTGCCAGTTGCGGCCGAGCGACGACGACAGCACGTGGCCGGTGGCACCCGGCATCCCGTCGATCTTCTTGTACATCGCGGTGGTCGACAGGCGCGTCATGGTGATCATCGCGGCCAGGATGCCAGCCAGCAGACCCGTGACACCCCAGAGGATGATGCTCCACACCGCCAGCGGCGGGATGAGGAAGCCGATGAGCACGCCGAGGGCGATGCCCACGAGCACGATGCCCGCCAGCAGGAACGGCAGCCACCGGTACTCCTTCTGGGTGAAGGTGTAGAGCGTTTTGAGCTGCGAGAAGAAGCCCGGACGCTTCTCGGGCGTGGAAGTGCGAGCGGCCATGGCTCGATTCTATCTTCGCCGCCGCCCCCTCCTCCCCAGCGGCCCGATCATGCCCGCCATCCCCGATCGGACCTCGGCGCGCCGCGGCCGCTGGCTCTCATCGACACCATCGGGGGATGAGCAGTTCCACGGCATCCGTTCTCGTCGAACCGTTCGAGGCCTATCTTGATCGACGTTCGCGCAGTGACCTCCCCTTCGCTCCGGGCGAGATCGTGACCGTGGCTGTCGCACTTCTGCGCGGGTGCCGTCAGGCGACCGCGGCGTTCTCGGGTGTGCGGTGGTGGCTCCGGTCGGACGGATGTCCGATCGTGCGGGAGGAGGCGGAGGGCCCGGATGCCGTCGCGGCCACCGCCGACACCCTCGAGCGGGTCACGGCGATCGCGTCCGACGAACCCACTCGGGAGATCCTGAAGCGAGCGCGGGAGAGCGTGCTCACGTCGCCGCCGCGGGACTGGGAATCACTCGAACGGCAGCTCTTCCGGTACGCCGAGCCCATGCCGCTCGTTCTGGGCCCTCTCACGCCGGCCGACCGTGAGCCGCGGCCGGCGCGCGCGCCTGACAACGCGGCGTCGGCGCCGCGCGTGCTCGCGCTCGTCGATGCGGACCTGGCGGATGCCGTTCGGGAAGTGCTGCGAGACGTCCGTGAACGCTGGCGCAGCTCGCGGGCCGTCCGGCTCGGTATGACCGGCGCGGTCGGCGCGCTCGTCGTCGTCGCGGCGGTGCTGCTGTGGCCGCAGTCGAAAGACGCGAGGGCGTCCGATCCCGGCGTTCTCCCCGCGGGAGTGAGCCGCATCACAACCCCGACCGGGGAGCCGGCGACGGCGTCGGCGCCGACGGCAGCGTACTCCACCTCGGCGGAAAGGGAGGCTGAGGCCTCGCCCACACCATCGCGAACCTCCGACCCTCTGCCGTCCGAAGACCCCGTCGAAGCCGCCCGGGCCCTCTTCACCGCTGTCGACCGATGCGCCGGCGACGCCGCCTGCGTGACCTCCTTCACAGAGGTCTCCGCCGGTATGCGGGAACCGCTCCCTCCCGGCGCGGCGGACGCCGCCATCGAGCTGATCGACGACTTCGGCGGGGTGTTCGTCGTGCGCCTCACGGTCGAGTCGACAGTGCACTACGTCACGGTCGTGCGGCAGGAAGACCGATGGCTGGTCCGCGCCGTCGGAACGAGCGCGGACCAGCCATCATGAGCCGGTGTTCAGCGGTGTCAGTAGCCGAGGTCGCCCTCGAACTGCGCCGCCTCGAGGCGGGCCTTGACCGCGCCGAGGAAGCGGGCGGCGTCGGCACCGTCGATCGTGCGGTGGTCGTACGACAGCGCGAGGTACACGTACGAGCGCACGGAGATCGCGTCCTTGCCGTCGACCGAGACGACGCCCGGCTTCTTCACCACGGCGCCGAGACCGAGGATGGCCGACTGCGGCAGGAAGACGATCGGGGTGTCGAACAGCGCGCCACGCGAACCGGTGTTGGTCAGCGTGAAGGTGCCGCCCGCGAGCTCGTCGGGCTTCAGCTTGTTGTCGCGCGTGCGCGCGGCCAGGTCGGCGATCTCGCGAGCGAGCTGCGCGATGTTCTTGTCGCCCGCCTCCTTGATCACGGGGGTGAGCAGACCGCGCTCGGTGTCGACCGCGATCGCGATGTTCTCCTGGGCGGGGTAGACGATCTCGTCGCCCTCGACCGTGGAGTTGATGATCGGGTACGTCTTGAGCGCCTCGATGGCGGCGATCGCGAAGAACGGCAGGAACGACAGCTTGTCGCCGGTCTTCTGCTGGAACTCGCCCTTCACGCGGTCGCGGAGCGCCGCGACCTTCGTCACGTCGACCTCGACCACGGTGGTCAACTGCGCGGTGGCCTGCATCGACGCCACGGCGCGCTCGGCGATGACCTTGCGCAGACGCGACATCTTCTGCGTCGTTCCGCGCAGCGGCGAGACCTCGACCGGGGCCGGCGCGGCGGCCGGGGCCGCGGCTGCGGGCGCCGACGACGCGGCGGGCGCGGCCTTGGCAGCCTCCGCCGCCTTCAAGACGTCTTCCTTCCGGATACGACCGCCGACACCGCTGCCCGTGACCGAGGCGAGGTCGACGCCCTGCTGCTGCGCCAGGCGACGCACCAGAGGGGTCACGTAGGTGATGTCGTCGTTCGACGACGACGCGGCGGGCTTCTCCTCCGCGGCGGGAGCGGCGGGCTTCTCTTCGGCGGCGGGAGCAGCGGGCTTCTCCTCGGCGGCGGGAGCAGCGGGCTTCTCCTCCACGGCGGGAGCAGCGGGCTTCTCCTCCGCGGCCGGGGCGGGCGCCTCGGGCTGCGCGGCGGGGGCCGCACCGCTGCCGATGCGCGCGAGCGCGGCGCCGACGTTGACCGTCTCGTCTTCCTGAACGAGGATCTCCTGCAGCGTGCCGGCAACCGGCGAAGGGATCTCGGTGTCGACCTTGTCGGTCGAGATCTCGAGAAGCGGCTCATCGACGGCGACGTCGTCGCCGACGGCCTTGAGCCAGCGGGTCACGGTGCCCTCGGTCACGCTCTCGCCCAGTTCGGGGAGCTTGACTTCGGTCGAGTCGCCACCGGCGGCGGGGGCGGACTGCTCGGCGGGAGCGGCCTGTTCAGCGGGCGCGGCCTCGGCGGGCGCGGCCTCCTGAGCCGGCTCGGACTCCTGCTCGGCCGGAGCCGCCTGCGGAGCGTCGTCCGACGACGCGGCACCCGAGCCGTCGCCGATCTTGGCGAGGACGGCACCGACCTCAACCGTCTCGTCTTCCTGGACGAGGATCTCCTCGATGACTCCCGAGATGGGGGAGGGGATCTCGGTGTCGACCTTGTCGGTCGAGATCTCCAACAGGCCCTCGTCCTCCTGGACGGTGTCACCGACCTGCTTGAGCCAGCGGGTGACCGTTCCCTCGGTGACGCTCTCGCCGAGAGCGGGGAGGACGACGGAAGTGCTCATGGATATGTCTCCTTCGTACCGGATGCGGTATCTAGCTTAGTGACCGGTTGGCGGTCAGAGTGCGTGCAGGGGCTTGCCGGCGAGGGCCAGGAAGGCCTCGCCGAGCGCCTCGCTCTGGGTGGGGTGCGCATGGACGAACGGCGCGACGTCTTCGGGGTGCGCCTCCCAGCCCACGGCGAGCTGCGCCTCGGAGATCAACTCTCCGACGCGATCGCCCACGAGATGCGCGCCCACGACGGGGCCGTCGATGCGGCGGACGATCTTGACGATGCCCGACGTGCCGATGATCTCGCTGCGGCCGTTGCCGGCCAGGTTGTATTCGTATGCCTTGACGGCCTCGGATCCATAACGATCCTGCGCCTGCGCTTCGGTGAGCCCCACGGAGGCCACTTCCGGGTGCGAGTAGGCGACGCGCGGGACGTCGACGTCGGGCACGAGCACGGGCGACAGACCCGCGATCTCTTCGGCGACGAAGATGCCCTGCTGGAATCCGCGGTGGGCGAGCTGCAGACCGGGGACGATGTCGCCCACGGCCCAGACGTGCGCGGCGGCGGTGCGCAGTCGCTCGTCGGTCTGCACGAAGCCGCGGTCGAGCACGACCCCCGCCTCCTCGTATCCGAGGCCCGCGGTCGCAGGCCCGCGGCCGACGGCGACGAGGACGTAGTCGGCCGACAGCTCGGACCCGTCGTCGAGCGTGACCGTCGCGGCATCCGCCGTCTGCGTCAGCGAGGCGAATCGTCGGCCCAGCTGGAACGCGATGCCGCGCTTGCGGAAGGCCCGCTCCAGAGCCTTGCTGGACGAGGCGTCTTCGGCGGGGAGCAGATGCGGCAGGGCCTCGACGATCGTGACGTCGACGCCGAACGATCGCCACACGCTCGCGAACTCGACGCCGATGACGCCGCCGCCGAGCACGATGACACGCTCCGGGATGACGTCGAGATCGAGGGCCTGCTCGCTGGTGAGCACGCGACCACCAATCTCCAGGCCCGGCAGGCTCCGGCTGTAGGAGCCGGTGGCGAGGATGACGTCGGCGCCGCGGTACAGGTCGTCTCCGACGCGCACGGCGGGCCCGGTCTCGAGCGCGCCCTCACCCGAGACGACACGGATGCCGCGGGCGGAGATCAGCCCCTCGAGGCCTTTGTACTTCTTCGCGACGATGCCCTCGCGGTAGGCGCGCACGCGCGCCGGGTCGATGCCCCCGAGGGTCACGTTCACGCCGATGTCAGCGGCCGAGCGGGCGGCGTCGGCGACCTCGCCGGCGTGCAGCAGGGCCTTGGTGGGGATGCACCCGCGATGCAGGCACGTGCCGCCGAGCTTGTCCTTCTCGACGAGGACGACGTCCTTCCCGAGCTCGGCGAGACGCAGAGCGGCCGCGTAGCCGCCGCTTCCGCCGCCCAGGACGACGACGTCGGCCGTGTACTCGGTCATCGCGCGGCCTCCGCGGCGAGCAACTCGACGAGTGAGCGCACCGTCGCGCCGGTCACGCCCTTGTCGGTGTACCCGAACGGCGCGGACTTGTTCATGCCGACGCCGGCGATGTCGAGGTGCACCCACGGGATGCGGGCGGCGTCGGCGTCTTCCGAGACGCGCCCGACGAAGTGCCGCAGGAAGAGTCCGGCGAACAGCGAACCACCGGCCGGGTCGCCGATCTTCGCGTTCTGCAGATCGGCGATGGGGGAGTCGAGGTCGTCGACCATGTGGTCGGGCAGCGGGAGCTGCCACGCGAGCTCGGCCGCACGGCCCGCCGCGGCCAGGTACGCCGCGACCGCGGCGTCGTCCCCCATGACGCCGGTGTGGCGGTTGCCCAGGGCGACGGTGATGGCGCCGGTGAGCGTGGCGACGTCGACGATGAGGTCGGGCTTCTCACGGCTCGCGGCGGCCAGGCCGTCGGCGAGTACGAGGCGCCCCTCGGCGTCGGTGTTGAGCACCTCGACCGTGGTGCCGTCGAGCGTACGCAGCACGTCGCCCGGGCGGGTGGCCCGACCCGACGGCATGTTGTCGGCGATGCAGAGCCAGGCGCTGAGCCGCACCGGAAGCTGCATCTCGGCCGCGGCCTTCAACACCGCGAGCACCGTCGCCGCGCCGCACATGTCGTACTTCATACCGACCATGGATGCGGCTGGTTTGAGCGAGAGGCCACCGGTGTCGAACGTGATGCCCTTGCCGACGAGCGCAACGTGACGCACGGCATCGGCGGGGGAGTAGTCGAGTCGAACGAGACGGGGCGGGCGGTCCGAGCCCTGTCCCACACCCAGGATGCCGCCGTAGCCGCCGTCGCGCAGGGCGGCCTCGTCGAGCACCTCGACGTCGACGGGCAGCCCCTCCACCGCCTTCACGGCGGCGTCGGCGAAGTCGGCGGGTCCGAGCCACTCGGCCGGGGTGGTCACGAGGTCTTTCACCAGCGCCACGGCGCCGGCGATGGCCGCCACGGCCGCGGTGTCGGCCTCCGACGGCTCAGCGGAGGCGGCCACGCTTACACGGGCGGCGCGCGCCTTGGGCGACTTCTTCTTGTAGTCGGCGAAGCGGTAGCCGCCGAGGGCCGCGCCCTCGGCGATCGGACGCCACGGGGCGTCGACGAGCGACTCGACCGCCACGTGCGCGAAACCGGTCAGCTGACGGAGGCCCACGCCCGCGGCATCCCGCAGGGCGGCTTCGCCCGGGTCGGTGCCCGCACCCGCGACGGCGAGCGGCGTCTGCACGCCCGGAACATGCACGCGCTGGAACGAACCAGTCGCTCCGGTGAAGCCGACGGCCGTCAGCGCGGCGCCGAGGCCGTCCCATCCATCGGGGTCGGGCGCCCCCTCCGAGAGGGTCGGGACGATCAGCAGGATCGCATCGGCGTCGGACTCGCGTACGGGGGCGTCGGTGTACGCCACAGAGGGGAAGGGCATGGCATCCATCCTAGGTTCGGGTGTGTTCGCTAGCAGCGGGACGCACCGCGACCGACGATCCGGCAGCGCTCGTAGAGTGGAGGTATGCCCGCATCCGCCCCGCTGTACGACCGTGCCCCCGCGGCGCCGCCCGTGCCGTCGGGCCTGCCCCTGGTGATCTCGCTCACCGGGTTCACCGACGCCGGCGGCGCGGTGACGCGCCTGGTCGAGTACTTCCGCAACGATCTCGCCCCGAACCCGCTCGTGGTGTTCGACAACGACGTCCTGCTCGACTATCGGGCTCGGCGACCGCTCATCACCTTCGTCGAAGACCACCTCACCGACTACCGTCCCGCGCGCCTCGAGCTCTCGCTGGCGCACGACTCGCTGGGTGCGCCATTCCTCCTGCTCGCCGGTTACGAGCCCGACTTCCTCTGGGAGGCGTTCGCCGAGGCGGTGCTCGAACTCGCGGCCGGACTCCAGGTCTCGTCGATCACGTGGGTGCACGCCATCCCCATGCCGGTGCCGCACACCCGCCCCATCGGCACGACCGTCAGCGGCACGCGCGCCGACCTCGCCGAGGCGCACTCGGTGTGGCGTCCGCACACCCAGGTGCCCTCGACGGCGGGCCACCTGCTCGAATACCGCTTCGCCGAGGCCGGCGCGAAGGTCGCGGGTTTCGCCCTGCTCGTGCCCCATTACCTCGGCGACACCGAGTACCCGGCGGCCGCCCTCGCGGCGCTCGACAGTCTCACCGTCGCCACCGGTCTGGTCTTCTCGGGCGAGGTCCTGCGCGAGGAGAACCGCGAGTTCCTCGCGAAGGTCACCGAGCAGGTCGAGGCGAGCGACGACCTCACGCGCATGCTCGAAAACCTCGAGGAGCGCTACGACGCCTACATGGCCGGCTCCACCCAGGCGACGCCGATCATCCACACCGGCGACCTGCCCAGCGCCGACGAGCTCGCCGCCGAGCTGGAGCGCTTCCTCGCCTCGCGCCCCGGCGACGACGACCGCCGCGGCAAACTCGGCTGAGCGATCCTGCGCCCATCGGCGGCCACCGGAAGAACGTCGGATGCCGGGGCCACGGCATCCGGGGAATGCGCGGCGGTCCCGCGACGTTGTCTACGCATAGATCCCCGGTCCGCGTCAAGTCCCGGTCCGAGGATGTGAGACAATGAAGAACCTGACCCGTTGTCAACCGGTCCAGGAGCCCCCGCTCCTCGGATCGGGACTTGACAAGGGTCTTACTAGTGTCCGAGAACGACCGGCGGCCGTGCAACGTACGTTCCCGGTGAAAGGCGAAACGTGGCAGGCACGACAACCAAGACCCGCTCCCGGAGTGCGAAGGACACCGAGCTCGAGAACTCCGAGGAGACCGTAGCGGCGTCGACGACGACGGCCGCGAAGAAGGCTCCCGCCAAGAAGGCCCCGGCCAAGGCCAAGGCGACGCCCGCCAAGGCGAAGACCAAAGCCAAGGACGACGACCTCGAAGACGAAGAGGACGTCGACGACGAGGGCGACGTCGAGATCGAGGTCGACGACAGCGACGACTCCGACGATTCCGACGACGCCAAGGGCGACGCGAAGAAGTCCGATGACGACGACGACGAGGCCCCCGCCAAGCCGGCCGAGGCGCTGCCCCAGGGCGCGATCGTCATCTCGTCGAGCGACGACGAGGACGTCCCCGTCTACTCGGCGCAGATCACCGGCGCGACCGCCGACCCGGTCAAGGACTACCTGAAGCAGATCGGTAAAGTCCCGCTGCTGAACGCGGCCGAAGAGGTCGAGCTCGCCATGCGCATCGAAGCGGGCCTGTTCGCCGAAGAGAAGCTGTCGAACATGTCGGCGGCCGAGAAGACGAGCCAGCTCGGTCTCGACCTGCAGTGGGTCGCCCGCGACGGGCAGCGGGCCAAGAGCCACCTGCTCGGCGCCAACCTGCGCCTGGTCGTCTCGCTCGCCAAGCGTTACACCGGTCGCGGCATGCAGTTCCTCGACCTCATCCAGGAGGGCAACCTGGGTCTGATCCGTGCGGTCGAGAAGTTCGATTACACCAAGGGCTTCAAGTTCTCGACCTACGCCACCTGGTGGATCCGCCAGGCGATCACGCGCGCCATGGCCGACCAGGCCCGCACCATCCGCATCCCCGTGCACATGGTCGAGGTCATCAACAAGCTCGCGCGCGTGCAGCGCCAGATGCTGCAGGACCTCGGTCGCGAACCCACGCCCGAAGAGCTGAGCCGCGAACTCGACATGACCCCCGAGAAGGTCATCGAGGTGCAGAAGTACGGCCGCGAGCCCATCTCTCTGCACACCCCCCTGGGTGAAGACGGCGACAGCGAGTTCGGCGACCTCATCGAAGACACCGAGGCCGTCGTCCCCGCCGACGCGGTCGGCTTCACCATGCTGCAGCGTCAGCTGGAGTCGCTCCTCGACTCGCTCAGCGAGCGCGAGGCGGGCGTCATCCGCATGCGGTTCGGCCTCGGCGACGGTCAGCCCAAGACCCTCGACCAGATCGGCGACACGTTCGGCGTCACGCGCGAGCGCATCCGTCAGATCGAGTCGAAGACCATGGCGAAGCTGCGTCACCCCAGCCGCTCGCAGTCGCTCCGGGACTACCTCGAATGAGCGGCGAGGCCAACGCCGGCAAGGCGCTCACCCGTACCGTCGAGGGCACCTCGTACGCTCGCATCCCGATCCGCACGCGGGTCGTCATGCCGGGCGACGATCTCGACGCATTCATCCTCGAGTACGCGAAGGATGCCGTGCAGCCGGGCGACCTGCTGTTCGTCACCGAGAAGATCGTGGCGATCACGCAGGGCCGTTCGTACAAACTCGACGCGATCAAGCCGCGCAAGCTCGCGCTGTTCCTGTCGAAGTACGTCACCCGCACGCCGTACGGCATCGGTCTCGGCATGCCCGAGACGATGGAGATGGCGCTGCGCGAGTGCGGCACGCCCCGCATCCTGGTCGCCGCGGCAGTCTCGGCGGTGACCAAGGCGCTGGGCCGCAAGGGCGACTTCTACCGCATCGCCGGCGACAAGGCCCGCGCGATCGACGGCCCCACCAGCGGCACGATCCCGCCGTACAACCAGGCCGTCGTGCTCGGCCCGGAGCGTCCCCGCGAAGTCGCCGCGCGCCTCAAGAAGCTGCTCGGCGGCGACCTGCAGGTGGCCGTTGTCGACATCAACGATCTCGGCGGCAACATCCTCGGCTCGACGATGGACAAGGCCGGCGAGAAGCGCCTCGTCGCCATCCTGAAAGACAACCCGCTCGGCCAGGGCCACGAGTCGACGCCGCTCGGCATCGTCCGCCACGGCTGACACCATCACGCTCGAGGCCCGCCCCCTTCGCGGGGGCGGCCCTCGAGCATTTCCGGATGCCGGAGCTCAGGCCCCGGCCGCCACGAGCCCGCGCCGCGTCGGCGCGCGGTAGGTCGCGCGCATCGGACTCGCGACCTTCGGTGTCGAACCTGCTGAGCACCGCGCGACACTCCGTGCTCGGGTCCACGCAGGATCCTCGACCGGGTTGGCGGCCAGAGCGCCGGCACAGCAGCCGACAGGGCGTCGAGGTGGGACGTCAGCGACGAGGCGGGTCGTCGCGACCGGGCTTGGCCGGGCCCTCGCCGCCACGACGCAGGTACCGCTCGAACTCCTGCGCGATGGCGTCGCCCGACGCCTCGGGGGAGTCCCAGGTGTCTCGCGTCTGCTCGAGCTGACGGATGTAGTCGCTCATCTCCTCGTCGTCGGCCGCAGCGGCGTCGATAGACGCCTCCCACTGCCGCGACTCCGCCTCGAGGTCGCCGCGCGGCACGGTGATGCCGGTGATCGATTCGAGCCGTTCCAGCAACGCGAGAGTCGCCTTCGGTGACGGCGTGTGACCGGCGACGTAGTGCGGCACGCTCGCCCACAGACTCGCGGTGGGGATGCCCACCTGTTCGGACGCGTGACCGATGGCGCTCAGGATGCCGACGGGTCCCTCGTAAAGGCTCCGCTCGAGCCCGAGCGACTGACGGACGGCCTCGTTGTCGCTGCCGGCGAAGACGGAGATGGGGCGGGTGTGCGGCACGTCCGACATCATCGACCCGAGGGCGACGAACCCCGTGACGTCTTCGCGGAGCGCGACGTCGATGAACTCGGCCGCGAACGCCTGCCAGGCCCGGGCGGGCTCCACTCCCACGAGCAACCAGATCTCGGCGTCGTCGGAACGGGCGACCGGGCGCAGCAGCGTGGCTTCGGGCCAGGTGAGGGTGCGCCGACCCTCGGCATCCAGTCCGATCTGGGGCCGCGTGTACTGGTAGTCGAAGTAGAGCTCGGGGTCGACCGTGTGGACGACCTCGTACTCCACGTCGGCGCGCAGCAACGACGCTGCCGCCGACGCGGCCTCTCCGGCGTCGTTCCAGCCGTCGAAAGCGGCGACGATGATCCGGCGACCCAGTGCGTCCACGCAACCTCCTCTGCCCCGTCGGGGCTGGCTTCCAGAATAGGCGCACGCGCGAGCCGGGGGCCGGACGGCGACGCCGCCCGCCCTCGATACGATGGAACGATGACTTCTCCGGCCCCCGCCGCGGTCCTGTGGGACATGGACGGCACGCTCGTCGACACCGAGCCCTACTGGATGGCCGCCGAGACCCCGTTGGTCGAACGCTTCGGCGGCACGTGGACGCACGAACAGGCCCTCGGCATGGTGGGGCTCGCCCTCGAGGACTCCGCGCGACTGCTGCAGAACGCGGGCGTCCCGTGGGGTGTCGACGACATCATCGCCTACCTGACCGACGAGGTGCTGCGCCAGCTCGCCACCACCGGTGTGCCGTTCCGGCCCGGAGCGCGTGAGCTGCTGGCCGACCTGAAGG
The DNA here is from genome assembly GCF_001456955.1 of Microbacterium enclense. GTDB lineage: Bacteria > Actinomycetota > Actinomycetes > Actinomycetales > Microbacteriaceae > Microbacterium > Microbacterium enclense. Next base: position 492,684 of record NZ_KQ758468.1, read on the forward strand.
CCAACGGGGTCAAGACGGCGCTGGTGACGATGTCGATGCGGCGCATGGCGCTCTCGGTCGTCGACCTGATCGATTTCGCGGCCTTCGACGTCGTCGTCGCCGGCGACGACGTCGAGCGCCCGAAGCCCCATCCCGACCCGTACCTGCAGGCCGCGACCCTTCTCGGCGTCGACATCCGCGACACCGTCGCCGTCGAAGACAGCCCCAACGGCCTGCGCTCGGCCCTCGCCAGCGGCGCGGTGTCGCTCGGGGTGCCGCTGATGGTGTCGCTCGACGGCGTCGGCGCGCACGCCCTCTGGCCGAGCCTCGCCGGCCGCACGACCGCCGACCTGCGCGACCTGCACGCCGCGCACGTGCTGACCCGCCCCACCGAAACGCGAGTGAACCGATGAGCGAGACCCCCCACCTGAGCGGCCCTTTCCGGGTCGGCGACCGGGTGCAGCTGACCGGCCCCAAGGGCCGCATGCACACCATCACCCTGCGCGATCAGGGAGAACTGCACACCCACAACGGCGTGCTCAAGCACGAGCTCCTCGTCGGCCAGCCCGACGGCAGCGTCGTCACCAACAGCTCCGGTCACGAGTACCTGGCCGTGCGCCCCCTGCTGCGCGATTTCGTCATGTCGATGCCCCGCGGCGCCGCCATCGTCTATCCGAAGGACGCGGCCCAGATCCTCGCGCAGGCCGACATCTTCCCCGGTGCGACGGTCGTCGAAGCGGGCGTCGGCTCGGGCGCGCTGTCGCTGTGGCTCCTGCGCGCCATCGGCCCCGCCGGTCGTCTGCTGTCGTTCGAGCGCCGCGAGGAATTCGCCGACGTCGCCCGCGCGAACGTCGAGACCTTCCACGGCGAGCTGCCCGCCACATGGCAGGTGATCGTGGGCGATCTCGTCGAGAGCCTCCCGAATGCCGTCGCCGCGGCATCCGTCGACCGCATCGTGCTCGACATGCTCGCGCCCTGGGAGTGCATCGACGCCGCCGCCGACGCACTGACCCCCGGCGGCGTGGTGCTCTGCTACATCGCCACCGCGACCCAGCTCAGCCGCGTGGCCGAGTACATCCGCGCCACCGGCCTGTTCACCGAACCGGATGCCAGCGAGACGATGGTGCGCGGATGGCACGTCGAGGGCCTCGCGGTGCGCCCCGACCACCGCATGGTCGCGCACACCGGCTTCCTCATCACCGCGCGCCGCCTGGCGCCCGGAGCCGTCCCGCCCGAGGTCAAGCGCCGCGCGTCGAAGTCCAGCTACGGAGACCACGACGTGGAGCTGTGGACGCCGGGGGCCGTCGGCGATCGCGAGATCACCGACAAGAACCTCCGCAAGCGCGTGCGCGAGGCGCAGAAGTCCGCCGACGGGGTGCGGCAGTCCGTCGCGGGTGCCGCGTCGGGGGAGCCGGGTCCGACCGCCTAAACTGTTCCGGTGCGCAGACTTCCCGCTCTCGTGGCCGTGACCGCTCTGGCCGGATTCGGCCTCGTAGGGTGCTCGGCATCCGCTGCTTCGTCGTGCCCGACGCCGACCGACGACGCGATCGCGTCGGTCGTCGACGCGCCTGGTGAGGTCGGAACGCTGCCCACCGTCTCGGTACGGTCTCCGTTCGTGCCGTCGGCCGCGGGCACCGCGACCCTCATCGAGGGCGACGGCCCGCGCATCACCACCGAGTCGCAACTGGCCCTGGTCGACGTGACCGTGTTCGACGCCGCATCGGGCGAAGAACTGGTCGCCACGCCCTACAACGCCGACGTCGCCACCGCGACGCCGCTGCCCCGCCTCACCCAGGCGGTCCCGTCGCTCGCGCCGCTGATGCAGTGCGTGGCCGAGGGCTCCCGCGTCGCCGTCGCCATCCCCGGCGACGATCTCGGCGCGCAGGGCGCGCAGGCTCTCGGCGTCGCCGAGGGCGATGGCGCGGTCTTCGTGTTCGACGTGCGCAAGGTCTTCCTCCCCGCCGCCGACGGTGCCGACCAGTACAACGCCGACTCCGGCATGCCGTCGGTCGTCCGCGCACCCGACGGGCAGCCCGGCGTCGTCATCCCGGCCGGCGACGCCCCGACCGAGGCGCGTTCGCAGACCATCAAGAAGGGCGACGGAGCCACGCTCACCGCCGACTCCTCCGTGGTGATCCACGTGCAGGGCATCGCCTGGGGCGCCGAGACGACCTTCGCCTCGACGTGGAAGAACGGCGCGCCCGGCCAGGCCAAGGTCTCGGTACTGCCGCCGGCGATGGCGTCGGCCCTCGAGGGGCAGACCGTCGGGTCGCAGGTGCTGATCGTCGTTCCGGCCGACCAGACCGAGCAGGACCAGCAGATCCTGCAGGCCCCCGCCGACAAGGCGCTGGTGTACGTCGTCGACATCCTCGGCACCGTCGGCTGACGCCGGCCGGCTCCTCGCCCGTGGTGGTCGCGACGCGCCCGCCCGTGTGGCCGGACCGCGGCGCTGTTGGTCGCGACGCCTAGGATGGGCGGGTGTCCGCCGCCTCGTTCCGTAGCGCTCCCGAGGAGCGCTTGGTCAACCTCGTCGTCGCCCTGATGGCGACCGAGCAGGGGCTGACGAAGGACACGATCCTCTCCTCCGTCGCCGGGTACCGGGAGCAGCTCGAGACCGGCGCCTCGAAAGACGCCCTCGAGAAGATGTTCGAGCGCGACAAGGAGAACCTCCGCGGGCTCGGCGTGCCGATCGAGACCATTGGCAACCGCACCGACCCCGACGATCTCCGCGAGGCGCGCTACCGTGTCCCGACCGCCGAGTACGCCCTGCCGGAAGACATCTCGTTCAGCCCGGCCGAGGTGGCGCTGCTCAACATCGCGGGCAGCGTGTGGGGGAGCGAGTCGCTCTCCGCCGACGCGCGCAGCGGGCTGCGCAAGATCCGCGCCCTCGGCATCCCCGTCGACGAGCCGATCATCGGCTACGCCCCCCGCATCCGCGTGCGCGACGCGTCATTCCCCGCGCTGCAGCGCGCGATCGAGCAGTGCCGTGTCGTGACCTTCACCTACCTGCGGCCCGGCGAGGCGCGTCCGCGCGAGCGACGCATCCGCCCGCTGGCCCTGCTCGAATACGAGGCGCGCTGGCACGTGTTCGGGTTCGATCTCAACATGGATGCCGACCGCACGTTCCTGCTGTCCCGCATCGTGGGTGATGTCACCGTGACGCGCGCCACCTTCCCCGCACAGCTGCGCGATGGGGCGGGGGAGCGGGCGCTCGAGGGACTGCACGCCGTGGCCGACCGTCAACGGGCGCTGCTGGAGGTGCATCCCGGAACCGAGGCCGCGCTGCGGCTCGCCCGGCGGGCAGAGGAGGCACCGCAGGGCATCGTCGTGCCGTTCGTCGATCTGCACGTCTTCGCCGACGAGCTCGCGTCGTACGGCCCTGAAGTACGCGTGGTGGAGCCCGCCGACCTACGCGCCGAGGTCATCCGACGGCTCGAGGCCACCGTCGCCCTGCACGGGGGCGCGGCGTGAGCGCCGAGCGTCCGGTCGCGGCCCTGGACCGCGCGGCGCTGCTGCTGCAGCTCGTCCCGTACCTGCTCGGCAAGGGCGAGGTGTCGGTCGCCGAGGCGGCCGCCGACTTCGACGTCGCGCCCGCCGAGATGCGCGCGATGGTCGAGCGCCTCACCGTGATCGGCCTCCCCGGCGAGAGCGGCTACTGGCAGCTGCCGCACGACCTGTTCGACATCGACTGGGACCTGCTCGACCGCGACGACGTCATCGCCATCACGAACACGGTCGGCCTCGAACGCTCGCCGCGTCTCACCGCCCGTGAGGCGGCGGCGCTGCTCGCCGGCCTGCAGCTCGCGCGCAGCCTGCCCGGATTCGGCGACAGCGAGCTCGTCACGGGTCTCCTCGGCAAGCTCTCTCGCGGCGCCGCCGCCGCGCCACCCGCCGTCATCGTCGCCCCCGGACCCGTCGACGGCGTGCGCGACGTCGTCGACCGTGCGCTGCGCGCGCGCGTGGCCGTGACCTTCACCTACCGCGCGCCCGGGGCGGAGCCGGCCAGCCGCACGGTCGACCCCATCAAGGTGCACATCGCCAACGGCCAGTGGTACCTGCAGGGCTGGGACCACCTGCGCCAGGCGGTGCGCACCTTCCACCTCGACCGGGTGAGCGACGCCGTCGTGACCGACATCGCGGCGGTGCACGGCGGCGACGAGGTGCCGGAGCTCTTCGCGCCGTCGGAAGACGAGGTGGTGGCGCGTCTGCGCTTCCCGCGGGCGGTGGCCCCGCTCCTGGCCGACTACCTCGAGCGAGCCGAGATCACGCAGATCGACGACGACGTCTCGGTGGCGTCGCTGCGCCTCGCCGACGAGCAGAGCCTCAAGCGGCTCGCCGCGCGCCGTGGCGGCGACGTCGAGCTGCTCGAGCCCGCCGGTGCGCGCCGTGCCGCGGCGGAGTGGGCGGCGGCGGGCCTGGCGCAGTACGCACCGGCGTCGTCGTGAGCGCCCCGGTGCACCGACCGGCTTCGCTTCACGGCCCGTGAAGAGGTCGCCGGGTTAGACTGAATGTCACGCCCGACAACGACGAGGAGTCCACATGTTCGGCAATCTCACCGGATGGCACCTGCTGGTCGTCCTCGCGGTCATCCTGCTGCTCTTCGGCGCCGCCAAGCTTCCGGCGCTCGCGAAGAGCATGGGTCAGTCCGCACGCGTCTTCAAGAGCGAGATGAAGGAGATGAAGCGCGACGACGAGATCGCGGCGCAGTCCTCGGATGCCCCGCGCCCGACCGACGCCGGCACGTCTCCGACCGTGGCGCCGGAGCAGCGCAGGTCGAACGACCCCACCGTCTAACCGGTGGCCACGGCCGGACCGCCGCGGATCGACGTACCCGAGGGACCGCGGCGAGACAAGCGCATGTCGATCGGGGCGCACCTGGTCGAGCTTCGCAAACGCCTCATGTGGGCGGCTGCGGCGCTCGTGGTGGGCATGGTGGTGGCCTTCGTCATCACCGACCCGATCATCCACCTCATCACCGAACCCATCCGCGTCATCGCGGAGCGTCGCGGCGACGACTTCTCCGCGCTCAACTTCACCTCCGTGACGTCGGCGTTCGATCTGCGCATGCGCATCGCCTTCTCGATCGGCATCTTCCTGTCGGCACCGGTCTGGCTGTGGCAGATCTGGGCGTTCATCATGCCCGGACTCACGCGCAAAGAGATCCGCTACACGGTCTCGTTCGTGGCATCCGCCGTGCCGCTGTTCTTCGTTGGCTGCTGGGTGGGCCTGCTGATCGTGCCGCACGTGATCGAGCTCATGTGGGGCTTCACTCCCGAGGGCGGCGTGAACTTCTACAACGCCGTCGACTACTACGACTTCGTCTTCAAACTGCTGATCGTGGTGGGCGTCTCGTTCGTGCTGCCGGTCTTCCTCGTCGCCCTCAACGTCGCGGGAGTGATGAGCGGCAAGGCGATCTTGAAGGGATGGCGCGTGGCCATCCTCATCGCCACCGTGTTCTCGGCGCTCGCGACCCCCGCGGCCGACGTGGTCAGCATGCTGATGCTGGCCGGCATCCTGATCGTGCTGTTCTTCGCTGCGGCCGGGCTCTCGATGCTGTTCGACCGCCGCAAGGCGCGTCGTGTCGCGGCCGAGATGGCCTCGGGGCCCATCGCGTGAGTTCGCCCAGTCCGGCCGAGCGGTTCGCTCGCGCCAGCGCCCGGTCGACGCACCCGCACACCGCGGACTTCGCGGAGATGCAGCGCTTCGAGCTCGACGACTTCCAGATCGCCGGATGCCACGCCCTCGAGGACGGGCGCAGCGTGCTGGTGGCCGCGCCCACCGGCGCCGGCAAGACCATCGTCGGCGAGTTCGCGATCCACCTGGCGATGCTCGAGCCCGGCGACAAGGCGTTCTACACCACGCCCATCAAGGCGCTGTCGAACCAGAAGTTCCACGAGCTGCAAGAGGTGTACGGCGACGACGAGGTCGGCCTGCTCACCGGCGACACCAACATAAACGCCTCGGCGCGCATCGTCGTGATGACCACCGAGGTGCTGCGCAACATGCTGTACGCAGACTCCCCGGCGCTCCGCGGCCTGCGCTTCGTCGTGATGGACGAGGTGCACTACCTCGCCGACCGGTTCCGCGGGGCGGTGTGGGAGGAAGTGATCATCCACCTCCCGCCGTCGGTCAAGCTCGTGTCGCTGTCGGCGACGGTGTCGAACGCCGAGGAGTTCGGCGACTGGCTCGACACCGTGCGCGGCGACACCGAGGTGATCGTGAGCGAGACCCGGCCCGTGCCGCTCGAGCAGCACGTGCTCGTGCGGGGCGATCTGCTGCCGCTGTTCGACGACCGCGCCGGAGTGGCCACCGCCCAGGTCAACCAGGAGCTGCTGCGCATCCGCGGCGGCAACGCCGGCGGGTACGAGAACAACCGTCGCGCGCAGGAGTACCGCTCGCAACGCCACGCCGGGGGTCCCCGTCACGCGCATCAGCGTCGCGGCGGCCACAAACCGCTACGTGCCCAGCAGGGTCCGCGCATCGAGCGCATCGACCGCCCCGAGGTGGTCGAGCTGCTGCAGCGCAATCACCTGCTGCCGGCGATCTTCTTCATCTTCAGCCGCGCCGGGTGCGACGCCGCCGTGCAACAGCTGCGTCGCGCGAACGTGCGGCTCACCTCGGCCGAGGAGCGCGTCGAGATCCGTCAGATCGTCGACGAGCTGACCTTCACCCTCAAAGACGAAGACCTCGCCGTGCTGCACTTCTGGGAATGGCGCGACAACCTCGAGCGCGGCATCGCGGCCCATCACGCGGGGCTCCTCCCGGCGTTCAAAGAGGTGGTCGAGGAGCTCTTCCGCCGCAAGCTCGTCAAGGTGGTCTTCGCGACCGAGACCCTGGCGCTCGGCATCAACATGCCCGCGCGCACCGTCGTGCTCGAGAAGCTCGAGAAGTTCAACGGCGAGGCGCGCGTCGCGATCACCTCGGGCGAGTACACGCAGCTCACCGGTCGCGCCGGCCGCCGCGGCATCGACGTCGAGGGCCACGCGGTGGTGCAGTTCACCGAGGGACTCGACCCGCAATCGGTCGCCGCCCTCGCGTCGCGTCGTACCTATCCGCTGAACTCCAGCTTCCGGCCGACCTACAACATGGCCGTGAACCTCATCGATCAGTTCGGTCGCGCCCGTGCCCGCGAGATCCTCGAGTCGTCGTTCGCCCAGTTCCAGGCGGATCGCTCGGTCGTGGGCCTGGCTCGTCAGGTGAAGGATGCCGAGGAGTCGCTCGCCGGCTACGAGCAGGCCATGACGTGCGACCGCGGCGACTTCCGCGAGTACTCCACGATCCGTCGCGAGCTCAGCGACCTCGAGAAGATCAACCGGCGCGACGCGACGGCTCCCCGGCGCCTGCGCGACGAGCGGCAGAACCAGATCCAGTCGCTGCGCAAGCGCATTCAGCGGCATCCGTGTCATTCCTGCCCCGACCGCGAGGCGCACGCGCGCTGGGCGGAGCGGTACTGGAAGCTCAAGCGCTCCACCGACAAGACCCGGCAGCAGATCGACCAGCGCACCGGCACGGTCGCGCGTGTGTTCGACCGCGTGGTCGAGGTGCTGGCGGCCCTCGAGTACGTCGCCGTCGACGACGACGGCGGCACCGTGCTGACCCCCGCGGGCCGCACGATGCGCCGCATCTACGGTGAGCGCGACCTGCTCGTCGCCGAGTCGCTCCGCCAGGGCCTCTGGGAGGGTCTCGACGCCCCCTCGCTCGCCGCGCTCGCCTGCTGCCTCGTGTACGAACCCCGCCGTGACGAGGCGGGCCCGGGCGAGCGGGGTCTGCCGCGCGGCGCGTTCCGCGGCGCCCTGGATGCCACGCAGACCCTGTGGCAGGAGCTCGACGACCTCGAGCGCGACCACCGTCTGCCGGGATCCGAGTCTCCCGCGTCCGGGCTGGCGCCGGCGATGCACGCGTGGGCGAAGGGCCTGCCGCTGGACAGCGTGCTGACCCTCGCCGACATGGCGGCGGGCGACTTCGTGCGCTGGGCCAAGCAGACGATCGACCTGCTCGATCAGATCTCGCTCGTGGCCGAGCCGAAGCTCGCGAAGACGGCGCGGACGGCGCTGGATGCCGTGCGCCGGGGCATCGTGGCGTACACCTCGGCATGAGCGCCGCACCGTCACATGGCGGACGCGCCGCCGCGCCGGCCGCGGCACCCGAACCGCTCCTGCGATTGGCGTTCGCTGCTCCGCTCGCCGTCGTCGCCGGCCTGCTGCTGGTGACCGCCTATCCGGCGCTGGCATGGTGGCCCATGGCCCTGCCCGCGGTGGTGCTCACGCTCATCACGCTCGTCGGCCGCCGATTCTGGTCGGCCGTGCTCGTCGGCTTCCTCTTCGGGGCCGCGTTCTTCTCGGTCAACCTGCTCTTCACCGCCCGCTATCTCGGTTTCGTGCCGTGGGCGGCGCTGTCCGTGCTCGAGTCGCTGCTGACCGCCGTGTTCGCCGTGCCGATCGCCCTGGCCTACCGCTGGATGCCGCGTGTCGCCCCGGGGGTCGTGGGCCGCGTCGTCGCGCTGCCCGCCCTGGTCGCGGGGCTGTGGACGCTGCGCGAACAGGTGGTCGGTTCGTGGCCCTACGGCGGGTTCCCCTGGGGGCGCATCGGTGTCTCGCAGGTCAACGGCCCGTTCGCCGAGGTCGCCTCGTGGGTGGGGATGTCGGGGCTGTCGTTCCTCGTCGTGCTCGTATGCGCCGCGGCCATCGAGGTCGTCCGGCTCCGGCCGACGCGAGGGCGGCACCGCGGTCGTCACCTGGGCGCGGCGGCACCGGCGCTCGTCGCGCTCGCCCTCGTGGCCGTGCCGCAGTTCCCCACGACCGACGCCGGGTCGATGCGCGTGGGAGCGGTGCAGGGCAACGGCCCGGCGGGCTACTTCGATCAGCGCGCCCGCGGCGCCGTGCTGAACGCGCAGCTCGCGGCATCCGCCCCGCTCCTGGGACAGGACATGGACGTGCTGCTGTGGCCGGAGGGCGGGGTGGACTCCGACCCCACCGCGAACAAGGAGACGTCGCGCGTGCTGCGGGAGCTGTCGCGACGGGTCGACGCGCCGCTGCTCGTCTCGGCCGTCACCGCGCGGGGGTCGGAGTTGTTCAACTCCTCGCTGCTGTGGACCGCCGACGGGCAGGTGGGAGCGACGTACGACAAGCGTCACCCGGTGCCGTTCGGCGAGTACGTGCCCGACCGCGCCTTCTGGGAGCCCTTCGCCCCCGACCTCATCGGGCTGATCGGCCGGGAGTACACCCCCGGTACCGCAGTGCCCCTGATCGACGTGAACGGCGTCGACGTGGGCCTGGCGATCTGCTTCGACGTGATCTACGACGACGTCGTGTGGGACGGCGCGCGCGAGGGCGCCGAGGTCTTCATGTTCCAGACGAACAATGCCGACTTCCGCGGCACCGACGAGAACCTGCAGCAGCTCGCGTTCGCGCAGATGCGCGCGATCGAGACCGGGCGCGCCGTCGTGAACCTCTCGACCGTCGGTACCAGTCAGGTGATCGCACCCGACGGCTCGACGCTCGACGCGCTGCCCATCGACACGGCGGGGCACATGCTCACCGACGTGCCGCTGCGCACCGGTCTCACCCCCGCCGTGATCATCGGGCCCGCGGTGAAGATCGTGCTGGGCTGGGGGAGTCTCGCCGCCCTGCTGTTTGCCGGCGTCGTCGTCGGCGCGCGCGCCCGGGGAACGAGAAAGACGCCGACCCCCGAAGGGGCCGACGTCTGAACTCGTCTCTCGGCGTCAGGCGCTGAGCTTCTCGCCACCGGCGCCGCGACGGGCGCGGACGAAGGCGAGGCGTTCCTCGAGCAGCTCTTCGAGCTCGGGGAGGGTGCGGCGCTCCAGGAGCATGTCCCAGTGCGTACGCGCGGCCTTGTCGCCGCTGTGGTCGACGGTCGCGGTGCCGTCGCCGATGCGCAGCAGCGCCTCGGCGCCGCACGTGCGGCACTCCCACGCCTCGGGAACCTCGGCGTCGGCCGCGAAGGTGAGGGTGGTGTCACGTCCGCACGTGCTGCAGGTGTAGGTGTGCTGGGCACGGTCGTGGAACACGACGCCATCTTCGCTTTGGAGGCTCTGGGCGCCGAGTCGGATGCCGCGGAGACTGCGGTCTGCCATTGTGTGGTCCTCTCGTCGGTCACCATGTATAACGTCTGCACCTGTGCGCTTTATTCGAACCTCGGGCGTCGTGGCGCCTTTCACAGACGATGCTCAGACAGCTGTCGTTCCCCGTCTGTTCACCACCGCGAGAGCGACATCGGCGCGGTCGGTGACGAGACCGTCGACGCCCAGGTCGAGCAGGCGCTCCATGTCGTCTTCGGCGTTGACCGTCCACACGTGCACCTCGACGCCCGCGGCGTGCGCATCGCGCACGAGACCGCGGGTGACGACGCGGATCGGTCCGCGGCGCTCGGGGAGCTGAAGGGCGTCGAGATCGGCCAGCAGGGCCCGTACACGGGTCGTCCGACGCAGCGCCCGGGCGGCGACGAGACGCTTCGCGGTGTCGATACCGGGCGAGGTGGCGGGTCGTCGCACGGCCCCGGCCGACCGCGCGGCGGCGAGGGCCTCCCTGCGGCGCGCATCCGAGAAGCTCGTCACGAGCACGCGCTCCGCGTGCGGGGCGACGAGTCGGCCGACGCTCTCCGCCGCGGCCGCGGCTTTGACGTCGAGGTTGAAGCGCACGTCGGGGAACGCGTCGAGGGCCTGCGCGAGGGTGATCAGCCCGCCGCGCTCCGACATGATCTCCTCGAGCTCGTGGACGCGCACGTCCGCGATCGCGCGGGGGTCGTCGGCGACGCGCCGCAGGTCGTCGTCGTGGAAGAGCACCACCGCTCCGTCGGCCGTGAGGTGGCAGTCCGACTCGACGTAGGCGACTCCCGCGGCGTGCGCCTCCGCGACCGCGGCGAAGGAGTTCTCGGCGACGCCGAGCGCGGCGGCATCCGGAGTCACCAGACCCCGGTGGGCGAGCACGCGCGGGGCGTCGGGGGAGAGGTACGGATGCCGCGCGGCGGCGGATGCGTTCATGATCGGGGCCTCCGATCGCGAACGTAGCACGCGACGCGGGCGCGTTCCGGGCCTGGACACGGTGCGCGCGGAGGGGGCGCATCACCGAGCGGCGACGGCGGGGTCGATAGGCTGGCGGGTGTCGTGTGCGCCCGCGTCGGCCGGCGGCAACCGATTCATCGTCAGGAGAAACGCGTGTCTCAGACCCTTCCGTCCGGATCCCTGAGCGGCAAGACCGCCCTCGTCACCGGCTCGTCGCGCGGCATCGGCGCCGACACCGTGCGCTACTTCGCCGAGGCCGGCGCGAACGTCGTCATCAACTTCCGCAACAAGGCGCCGCGCGCCGAGAAGCTCGCGACGCAGCTGCGCGAGCTGGGTGTCGAGGCCCTCGTGGTCGGCGCCGATCTGACCGATCCCGAGTCGGTGCGCGCGATGTTCGACGAGGTGCAGCGCACGTTCGGCGGCCTCGACATCCTCGTGCTGAACGCCTCGGGCGGCATGGAGTCGGGCATGGCCGAGGACTACGCGCTGCTGCTCAACCGCGACGCGCAGGTCAACGTGCTCGAGACGGCTCTGCCCCTGCTGAAGGACGACGCCCGCGTGGTCTTCGTCACCAGCCACCAGGCGCACTTCATCCGCTCCACCCCGACCATGCCCGAGTACGAGCCGGTCGCCCTCTCCAAGCGCGCCGGCGAAGACGCCCTGCGCGAGAAGATCCCCGCCCTCGAGGAGCGCGGCATCGGCTTCACCGTCGTCTCGGGCGACATGATCGAGGGCACCATCACGGCGACCCTGCTCGAGCGGGCGAACCCCGGCGCCATCTCGGCACGTCGCGAAGACGCCGGCAAGCTCTACAACGTGTCGGAATTCGCGGCCGAGGTCGCTCAGGCGGCCGTCGACCCGGTCCCCGCCGACAACACCCGCCTCGTCGGAGACACGGGTTCGTTCGGAGACGAGTGAGCATGCGGCCGACCGACATCCAGACATTGATCGGGGTCGGTCGGCCCGCGATCGCCGCCACGGGAGCCTTCGCGATCTTCGCGACCTCGCGCCCCGATGTCGACGCCGATCGCGCGGTCGGACAGCTTTGGCGGGTCGATCTGCCCGCGGGGTCCCCGCGTCGCATCACGCGCGGGGTCGCCGACCGTTCTCCGCGCCTGTCTCCCGACGACGGCACGGTGGCGTTCCTCCGTTCCGATGCGAAAGGCCGCGCGCAGGTGTTCGTCGTCGCCGCGCACGGCGGCGAACCCGTGCAGGTCACCGATCAGCCCGGGGGAGTGACCGACCTGGCGTTCTCGCCCGACGGTTCGCGGCTGGCGTTCACCGCGCGCGTGCCCGAGCCGGGACGCTACGGCACCGTCGAGGGGCTGGATGCCACCGCCGAGCCGCCGCGCCGGATCACCGGCATCCGGTGGCGCGCGAACGGTCTCGGCTACCTCGATCGGCCCGCGCAGGTCTTCGTCGTCGACGCGCCCGCTCCCGATCGCGAGCCGTTCTACGAGCCGGCACCGGCCCTCGACGCGCCGGAGAAGCGCGTCGTCCCCGAGGCCGCCGTGCAGCTGACCCACGGCGACACGAACTGGGTCGGCGTGGTCTGGACGGCCGATGGTGCCGAGCTGCTCAGCGTGCCCGACGTGATCGAGACCGCGCGCCGCGACCTGCGCGACCGCGTCGTCGCGATCGCGGTCGACAGCGGCGAGCAGCGCGAGGTGCTCAGCACCGCGGAGAACCTTTCGGTCGCGACGGTCGACGTCGCGCCCGACGGTGCGGTGTTCCTCCTCGCCAACGACGTCGGCGACGAGGGCACCGATTTCGTGGCACCCGGCGTCGCGCTGTTCGTGCTCGATTCCGATGGGCCGCGTCTGCTCACCGACCCCGAGACGATCGACCTCGGCGAGGTCGGCAGTCACCTGTCGTTCGACGAGGGCGACGTGCTGGTGCAGGATCGCACCCGCGGTCGGCTGCGACTGCTGCGCGTCTCGCGCGACGGCCGGGTCTCGCAGGTGCTCGGTGGCGACCTCGAGGTCTCCGGGCACGCGGTCGCGGGCGGGCGAGTCGCGGCATCCGTCTCTTCACCCGACTCGTTCGGCGAACTCGTCGTGCTCGACGGGCCAGAGATGCGAGCGCTCACGGCGTTCGGCGCGGCCGCGCGCGATGCCGGGATCGTCGTGCCGGTCGAACACGAGATCACCGGCCGCGACGGGTACCCCGTGCGCGGCTGGGTCGCGACTCCCGAGGGAGAGGGGCCGTTCCCCGTCATCCTGCAGATCCACGGCGGGCCCTACGCCTCGTACGGCGTGCACCTGTTCGACGAGACGCAGGTGCTCGTCGACGCCGGTTACGCCGTGGTCTACAGCAACCCGCGAGGAAGCGCCGGCTACGGTCGCGCTCACGGGCGCTCGATCCGCCGCCGCATGGGCACGCTCGACTTCTTCGACGTGATCGACTTCTTCGACGGCGTCGTCGCGGCCGACCCGCGCCTCGACGGCGATCGTGCGGGGATCATGGGTGGCTCGTACGGCGGGTACATGACCGCCTGGGTCATCGCCCACGACCACCGCTTCGCCGGCGCGATCGTGGAACGGGGCTTCCTCGACCCCATGGCCTTCCCGGGCTCGAGCGACATCGGCTCGTTCTTCGGACAGGAGTACGTCGGCACCGACCCGTCGCTGGTCACCGCGCAGAGTCCGATGGCCGTGGTCGAGCAGGTCACGACGCCCACGCTCGTGCTGCACTCCGAACTCGACTACCGCTGCCCCCTCGAGCAGGCCACCCGCTACTACGCCGCGCTGAAGGCGCAGGGGACCGATGCCGAGTTGCTGATCTTCCCCGGCGAGGACCACGAACTCACCCGCGCCGGTCGCCCGCAGCATCGCGTGCAGCGCTTCGACGCGGTGCTCGACTGGTGGAGACGGCACCTCCCGACCGGGTGAGGCGAGGGGACCGGATGCCATGGCATCCGGCACCTCGATTCAGGCAGCTTTGCCGAACTGGATCGCGCGGACGATCTGGAAAATGCCCAGGACGACCAGCGAGACGCCGATCAGCAGGAACAGGGTGACCGCTCCGAGCAACGGCGAGAAGAGCAGGACGACGCCCGCGACGATGCTGACGATCGCGAAGAAGATCGTCCACGCGCGGGCCTTGGATCCGTGGCCGACGGTGGTGAGCGAGACGACGCCCTCGATGATCCACAGGATGCCGACGAGCGTGCCGATGAAGACCCCGAACCACGCGGCCGTGGCCGAGAGGTTCGCGAACGAGAAGATGCCCGCGACGATGAACAGCACGCCCAGCGCGATGTAGCCGAGGCGCGCCCATCCGGAGCGCCACAACAGGCCGATGGCGATGTTCACCAGACCCGCGATGATGACGTACACCGAGACGATGGCGACCGCGACCTCTGCGGTGCGTCCCGGCCAGATGAGGATCAGCGCGCCGATGACGAGCGAGAGGACGCCGCTCACCCCGAGGGCGGTACGGACGGCTCCGATGGCGGGATTGGACGCGGTGGAGGAAGACATGGCGAGCCATTCTGAGTGAAAGCTGAGAACAGCACTCACCCTAGACCTGAGGGTTCAGGCGGCGCGACTCACCCGGCCACGGTGTGGGGGAGCAGCAGGGCCACCGCGAACAGCACGGGCAGACACCCCAGCGTCGAGATGAAGACGACGTCTCGGGACAGGATCTCGCCGACGCCGTAGCGCTGCGCGAAATTGAACACGTTCTGCGCCGTGGGCAGCGCCGCCAGCACCACCACCACGAACACCTGGTCGGAAGGCAGCCCGAAGAGTGTCGCGACCAGATACGCGAGCGCCGGCATGGCGAAGAGCTTGAGCATAGAGGCGATCACCACGTCGACGCGGCGGCCCGGCTCGGTCAGCACCCGCTGTCCGTACAGCGACATGCCGTACGACATCAGCAGAACCGGCACGCACGCGCCGGCGATGAGGTGCAGCGGGTCGAAGACGATCGGGGGCAGCTCGACGCCGAGCAGCGCCACGCCCACACCGAGGGCGGAAGCGATGAGCATCGGGTTCTTCGCCGTCTGCAGCAGGATGCGTCCGATGTTGCGTGAGCCCGAGGTCGCGGCATCCAGGATCGCCAGCGCGATCGGCATGAGCAGCAGCAGCTGGAACAGGATGACGGGCGCGGAGTACGCCGCGTTGCCCAGCATGTAGAGCGAGATCGGGATGCCGATGTTGTTGCTGTTGACCTGCCCGGCCGACAGGGCGCCGATCACCGTCTCGCCCGCGGGACGGCGAAGGATCAGCGTCGAGACGAGAACGGACACGGCGATGATGACGGCGGCCGTGATCATCGAGACCGGGAGCAGCGCCGAGAACAGCGTCGCCACATCGGCGCGGGCGAGAACGGTGAACAGCAGGAAAGGAGACAGCACGAAGAACGTCAGGCGGCTGAGGACGTGCCGGGCGTGGGGGCCGAGCAGATCGATGCGGGCGATGACGTAGCCGACGACGACGGCCAGGCCCACGACGGCGAACCCGGTGAGGACGCCGGTCACGATCGTGCCGCGGGGGTGGCCGTGCGGGGGATCATCGTTCTCAGCGTACCGGTCGGCCGCGCCGTGATCGCCTACCGACGCCTGCGCGTAGGGCGACAAAAAGGTGATCCCCGTACGGGCAGGAACGGGGCCGGGGGTGAGAAGAGACGCGCTCAGCCGGGTGTCGATGCGGGCGCCGTCTCGCAGGTCCTCCTGCTCGTCCATGATCTGGAGTCGAAGTTGCGTGGATGTTCAGAGGAGATGCAATGACGCGCAGGAGACATCGGAGAAAGTTCCTCAGCGTGGCTGGGGCGGTGATCGCCCTGATCGCTTCCCTTCTCATTGCGACGCCCGCGAGTGCCGTCGTCGACGGAACGGATTCATCCGTGCCGTGGGTGGTCAGGGTGACGGGCCTGCCGAGCCGAGAAGGGAACGGGAAGGTCTGCTCGGGATCGATGATATCCGACTCGTGGATGCTGACGGCCAAGCACTGTGTGGGCCCCGACCTGCGATACACCGTGACGAGGGCGCTCACGAAGAACCGGTGGGAGACGTTGGGAACCGTCTCCCAGGTCGTGACGTATCCCGACGAAGACCTGGCTCTGATGAAGCTGGCCTCACCTGTGTCGACCTCGGTCCTGAATCAGTACGGACGGTTGTCGACCGTTGCCGCGCAAGGACCGGCCATCGCCTACGGGTACGGGAAGACGGCTTTCGATTTCGCGTTCCCGACGGAGGTGCAGCAAGCCGCAGATGTCTCCATCGAATCGATCGGACGCCTCCCTCTCTCCGTGATCTACGAGGACCGTGTCGCGTGGTACAAGGGTGGGAGCTGGCGAGAGTACCCGTGGTCGAGGAAGGTCATCACGACCGCCGTTCGAGGCCAGGTGTATCGGGGCGATTCCGGCGGGCCGCTGGTGCAGTTCGGTGGAATCACAGCAGTGTCCTCTCGTTGGACTCCGGACAATGTGGAATCCGTTGTGATCTCGCCCGACGTGTACGGGTGGGTGGCGAAGACGACGTCTCTGGGCGACGCGCTCTCGGTCTCGACGCCGGTCGACGCGCGACGGGTCGTTCTGCAGGCGAACGTGACTGGTTCCGGCGTCGAGGTGGACACATCCCAATCGGCCGTGCAGGAGCGACTGCCGCGGCCTTTCACATTGCTCTTCGACAGTTCGAACGCGTTCCAGATCAGAACCCCGAGTTGGGAGTGTCTGGCGCGGGGTCGGAAACTGAGTGTCGTCCTGGACCAGGTCATTCCCGAATCCACGCTCGTGAACGCGCCGTGTGACCCCATGTCGCCGGAACAGAAGTTCTTCTTCCTCGAAGAGGGTCAGGCGGCGGACTCGTCGCTGCTGGGTTCCGTTCATGCGGTTGCGGGCGGCCTGGGTGTGGCGGGGGACACGAGCACTCCCTTGCATCTGGTCGATGACACGAACACGTTGACGATGAAGTTCCTGGATCTCGAGGGCTCGGGATCTTCGCTCACGTCGGCGCTGCGCGCCTCTACCGCGACATGGAGGAACAAGCCGAGTCCGCCTTCGTCTTCGTCCGAGGTTTCAGGCATCTACTACTCCACGCTGACCACCAGGATCGAGCTCCCCGCCATTCCCTCCGGTCTGCAAGTGGACAAGCTGCAGTTGGGGGTGCAGGGCGGTAACCAGTTCGCCTACTTCCTCGGCTCCGATGGGCGCGTGTACAAGAGCGTCTTGCATGGCGATGACAGCGGGTTCTCTGAATGGGTGAAGCTGCCGGGAGAGAAGATCGTCGACCTCGTCGTGTCCCGGGTGAGCGGCGGCGCGGCCTATCACGACGGCACCAATCTCTATGTCAGTTATGGGAGGGGCAAAGACGACTTCGCGAAGCTCCCGAACAACGCGAAGATCGTACGGATGGATTTCACGGGTACGAATTCGAACACGGGGCAGGCCATTTATGTCGTGGGTTCCGACTCGCGTGCCTACCGCTTCGACGAAGGCGGGAGCCTCTACCCGCTTCCCGGGGAAGGCGTGACGAATCTGTCCGCGTCGGAAGACACAGACGGTGCGGTGTTGTACACGACGTCGGCGGGGCTGCGCTATTTCGAACCAGGGCGCCTGGAAACGTCGCTTCCAGCCCTTCCGGCTGGTCTGCAGGTGACCTCGCTGACTTTGTCCCGGCAGACGCACGAGTTCGCTTATGTCACGTTGGACGACGGACAGGTGTACAAGGCAATTCTCAAGAAGGGTCGACGATCATTCACGCCGTGGGAGGTTCAGCCCTCCTTCCTGTCCGTCGACGATGTCTCGGTCTCCACGCGAGGTGGCGCCGGCGCGGTGTACAACGACGGGGCATTCGCATACGTCACATTCGGTGGGCAACTGCCCGAGTTGCCCAACCGTGAGAGCGTCGCGAAGACGATGCTCACGACGGACGACCGCGCCGAGCCGTACGTGTACGCGATCAGCCTCGACGACAACCTCTATCGCCTCAAGGTCGGAACTCGTGAGTGGGTGAAGTTGCTGGGCGAGGTCGACACCGCCACCGTGTCCACGAACGGTGTAGGCGTGCTGTTCGCGGTCGCGCGAAGCAAGTGACCCCCGCGAGTGGATCGTCACCGTCTGCGGTGGCGGTCCACTCGCCGGGGCGATCGCCGGCACACGGGTCTCGCTCGTGAAGCGACGATCACGGGTCATGTCATGCCCGTGCACGGGTCTGCCTCGCCGATGCGACGACGACCGTACGTCGGCTCCCGATCGGGGCACGTGGCCCGATCGCACATGGTGCTGGTAGAGGTAGCGGCAGGAAGCGACCGCGACGTCGGGCAGCATGACGATGTCGATCACGCAGGGCGACTTCGTTGTCGCAAGAACGCCATGACGAGGACGCCGTGTTGATCTGCACGACGGGCGACGATCACGCGACGAGCGCCGGCCGGCGCCGGGCACGAAGAAGCGGGCGCCGGTCAGACCGACGCCCGCTCCTTGCGCCTCGGATCAGCCGCAGGTGCGCGAGCTGTATGCCGTGGTGGTGGTCTTCGACTGCCCGCCGGCGGTCGCGACCGTCGTGACCGATCCCGCCGTGATGGACGTCTGCCGCGTGGTGAACGCCTGCGACACCGTCTTGCCCGGCGCCAGCGAGACAGTCGACTTGGTTCCGAACGGCGTGGTCACGTTCACCGAGACCGCTTCGTCGTCGCGGTTGGTGATCTGCGTCGTCAGCGTGACCTTGCCGGCGATGCAGCGGGTGGAGGTGATGGTCTCGACCTCGGGGCCCGGGGAGGGCACCGTCTGCGCGGCCACGCTCTGCAGCGTCGGCGTCACCTTCTTCATCAGACCGTCGGCGCCGAACTCGACCCGGTCGATCGTCGTCTCGCGGTTGTTGCCGTTACCGTCCGGGATCGCGAAGCGGTGGTACGCGATGTACCAGTCGTCGGTACCGGGGACGTTGATGATCGAGCTGTGTCCGGGGCCCTTGATACCGAGCGACAGGTCTTTCTCGAGGATCACGCCGCGGTACGTCCACGGGCCGTTCATGCTGGTGGCCGTGGCGTAGCCGACGCGGTAGTTCTCCGACCCCGTGTCGTCGATCGCGTACGTCAGGTGGTACAGCCCGTTGCGGTAGTTGAAGAAGACGCCCTCGCGGAAGTCGGTCAGCCCGTTGATCCGCTGGTAGGTCCCCGGCTTGATCGACTTCATGTCGTCGGCCAGTTCCGCCAGCACGGGGGAGCCGTTGCCCCAACCCAGGTACCACTTGCCGGTCACCGGGTCGTGGAAGGCCGCGGGGTCGATCGCCTGACCCGAGGTGACGGCCTCGTTGTTGAGGATCATCGCGTTCGGCTCGGCCGTGAACGGGCCCTCGGGGCTGTCCGCGACGGCGACGCCGATCGTCTTGCGGTCGTAGGTCGGGTTGTGACCGCTGAAGTAGAAGTAGTACTTCCCGTCCCGCTCGATGATGGTCGGCGCCCACGCGTTGCCCGTCGCCCACGGGACGTTGCCGTTGGCGCCGTCCAGCGTCAGGAACGGCTTCGCCGACCGCTCCCAGTCGACGAGGTTCTTCGACTTCCACACGTAGAACTCCTTGCCGCCCCAGCCGGGGAAGCCGTCGGAGGTGGCGTAGATGTAGTACGTGTCGCCGAACACCGCGATGTTCGGGTCGGCGTACAGACCCGGGAGCACGGGGCTGTTGACGACGAGGGCTTCGATCTTCCAGTCCGTCTTGACGCCCTTGGAGGTCGTCACGGTGTAGGTGACGGGCGAGCGCAGGTCGACGACGGTGCCCGAGGCCGGCGACGCCGTGGACCCGGGGACCAGGCTGAAGGTCGGAGCCAGCTTCGACACGTCGGTGCCCTTGACCACAGGCAACTTCACCGTATGAGCGGTGTTGTCGATGATCGGCGCCATCTTGAGCTTCTCGGGCTGCGTCAGCGAGACGTCGACCAGGTGGTCTTCGACGCCCGCGTTCTGCAGGACCTCGGTGCTCGACAGCGCCCGGTTGTAGACGCGCACGTTGTCGAACCAGCCCTGGAAGTAGCCGTCGGCACTGTAGAGCGACTTGCCGAGGTAACCCACGAGGTTCGAGCCGAGCTCGCTCACCGAGGCGTTCAGGGCGAGGTTCTCGTCGACCTTCACGCCGTCGATGTACATGCGGAGCGTCTTGCCGTCGTAGACGAGGTCGTACTTGTGCCACTGACCGCTCGAGATGCTGCCGGTGACGTCGGACTCCGCCTGCCACGTCGCCTTCGTGATCGCGGTGCGGGCCTCACCACCGCGCACCCGCAGGAACGAGTAGCGGTCCTGGTTCTGACCGAACGCGAACGTGAAGAAGTTGCCGCTCGTGCGCTCGGACTTCACGTCCATCGACACCGTCATCGTGTTGCGACCATCGAAGAAGCCGGTCGGGAACGAAGCGAAGCCGTTCGCCGCACCGGTCAGCTTCAGAGCCGAACCCTTCTCGGCGTCATTCGCGATCGCGGCGGTTCCGGATGCCGTCAGGTCGGCGTTGCCGACGGAGTCGGCGAGGGAGCCGTTCTCGAAGGTGTACTCCGCGATCGGACCCTGCTGCGGCTCCTCGGGGTCTGTCGGCTCGACCGGCTGGTCGCCGTACTTCGCGAGCAGACGCGCCTCCTCCGCCTTCGACAGGCGCAGGACCGATCCGTGACGGAAGCTCTGGTCGAACGAGACCTGGTCGGTGCCGGTTCCGCTGCTGAGCTGACGGAACTTCAGGCTCGACAGCGTGTCGGCGATGTGGCCGTAGTAGTTGAACTCGTCACCCATGACCGACCAGCGACCGTCGGGCAACTGGTAGACCGTCAAGCCCTCCATACGGGTGCGCAGTCCCGCGGCGGCCGCCTGTCCCGGAGCGATCTTCTGCGTCCACGGGCCGTCGAGCGACGGTGCGGTGTCGACGACCGTGTCCCAGTCCGAGGTCGAGAACCGGTAGTAGGTGTCGCCCTCCTTGGCGATGGTGGAGTCGATGATGTTGCGACCGCCCTGGCCGTCGCCCTTGGGGTTCAGCGTGGTCCAGATCTCCGGCTTGGTGAAGGTCACGAAGTCGCGCGTCTTGGTGAGGTACATGCGCAGCGCCCAGTCCGGGGTGTTGTTGTCGGTCTGGTCGCGCGCGGCCCAGTACACGTAGTACTCACCGGTGGCGTCGTTGTAGACGGCCTCGGGCGCCCACACGCATCCGGCCTTGTCGAAGCCGGCGAAGACGATGCGCTGGTCGCTCCAGTTGACCAGGTCGGACGACTCCCACACGACGAGGTTCTGGCTGGCGTTCAGCTGGTCCCAGCCAGAGCCGCCCGCGCCGCCGCCTTCGGCGTGCAGGTCGGTGCCGATGATCCAGTACTTGTCGCCCTCGGGGGAGCGCACCAGGTGCGGGTCGCGCACGCCGAGGTCACCACCGAGATTGGCGAGGATGGGCTTGTTGTCGTTGAGCTTCTCCCACTGCAGACCGTTGGTGCTGTGGCCGTAGAAGATCTTCTCGTAGCCGCCCTCGACACCGAAGTGCGTCCACAGGTAGCCGGCGGTGTAGTCCTTGTCGAGTCCGACGGGAGCCGCCTTCACCGTGACCTGGATCTGCCGGGTGACGGATGTTCCGGATGCCGCGGCCGTCAGCGTCACGGTGGTGTCGGTGGCGCCACGCGTCACGACGCCGGCCGCCTTGCCATCCACCGCTGAGGTCGAGATGACGCCGGCGGGGGAGGCGGTCCACGTGATCGCCGTGCCGTTGACGGAACCCGTGGAGGGGAGGGTGATGTTGCCGCGCACGTCCTGCGCGTTCGGGATGCTGATCTTGTCGAGGTCGGCCTTCGCGAGCTCGGCGCCTCCGGGCATCGGAGCGACGGTGACCGCGAAGGTCTTGGTCTCGGTCGACGCGTTACGGGTAAGCTTCGCCGTCAGCGTGGCGGTCTTCGCCGGCTGACCGGCGGCCGGCCGGGTGACCTTGCCCGCCGCGCTCACGACGGCCGCATCGCTGGTGGACCACGCGATGGTCGCGCCGTTGACGCCTGCGGTGGGGAGGGTGAGGTCGGCGGTGACCGCGCTCACGTCGCCGAGCGACAGAGCGGCCGCGTCGCGCTGCAGACGCGTGGCATCGGCCGGCAAGAGGGCCGAGACATCGGATGCCGAGAGGGCGGCCTTGTACACGCGGAAGTCGCGCACGCTGCCGGCGAGGCGCCGGTCGGCGTCGTAGACGGAGCGGCCGATGTAGTTCGCGGTGGTCGTTCCGCCGCCGATCGCGCTCGGCTTGATCGTGACGCCGGTGGCCTGGGCCACCTGCGCGCCGTCGAGGTAGACGCGGGCCGTGTCGGTGGCGTCGTCGAGGGTGTAGGTGATCGTCTTCCACACATCGCGCTGAAGGTTCGCGTTGCTGTTCGCCGTCTGCTCGGTCGTCCAGTTGCCGGTGGCGATCGACGTCTTGTAGGTGTTGCCCGTCGAATAGAGGTAGCCGTTGCCCACGCCCGCGCTGTCGGTGTTGCCCAGGCCGTAGATGAAGTACGGGGTGCTCTGGTTGCCCCGGACCAGCACGTCGGCGCTGATGGTGATCGAGTCGAGTCCGGCGAGCAGGTTGTCGGGAAGGTCCACGTAGTCGTCCGTGCCGTCGAGACGCACACCCTCGCCGCCGGTGAGCCCGGGGCCGCCGACGTAGCTGGCGTTGCGCCCCGCCCCGGACACGTCGGCAGCGGTGGTACCCGTCGTCTCGGTCAGGGGGTAATGGGCGACGAGGCGGGAGTCGGCTGCCGCCGCGGGTTGAGAGGCGACGAGCGCGCCGGTCAGCGCGAGCGCGAACGCCGTGGTCGTGGCGAGGGCACGCCGAGGAAGGGTCTGCTTCATTGCGATCCTTTCGAGGGCCAGCATTGGCCGCGAGGGGGGTTCCCGGGGAACGAACAGAATGTTATCGCTAACGCTCCCGTCCGACAAGACCTCGGTGCGCAACGACGCGTTCGACCCGCCCGACTTTGCAAGGAGCATCGAGCTGATCGAACGGATGGGGGAGCGTCAGACCTCGTCAGCACCCGGGCGGCGCCCCGTCCAGAGCAGCCCGCCGGCGAGCAGCAGTCCCGTCGCGGCAGGCTCGTCCCCAGCGCCAGACCGGGCGCCCGATCGAAACGACAGTCGGCGGGCAGACCGCCGGTCGTGCTCTCGGCGGTCGTGGCAGCAGCAGTGTGAAGAGAACGACACGGCGGCCAACAGGCCGAGCGTGACCACTGCGGCGCTGTCCTCGCAGCGACACGTGTCATTGTCACGTCCCGAGAACCCCCGACGGGTCGATGCGCGGACGTGCGTACCACACGAGGGCGATCGCGCCTCGCGCGATATTCGTCGGACGCACGACGGCGGATGAACCCCGATCGTGGCACGATCCTGCGACTCCACAAACGCCGATAATGTACATTATGTCAGTTCGGGTCAGCCACGCGCAGGGTGAATGTTCTCCCCCGACGCACGAAAGAGCGCTCCGCGCGTGGAACGGTGCTCTCCGACGAGCTCGTCGATCAGCGGTGCTGGCGACAGACGGATGCCGGGAGCGCCGACGGCCTCACCCGTCGCGTCACCGGAGCACCTCGACGAGCACGATCCACGAGATCGTCAACGCCACGACAACCGCCAGCAGCGCACCGAGTGCGAACGCCGAAGAACCGGCATTCGCGTCGCCCGCGAGCATCAGGATGCCACCGACGACATACGCGGCCGGCGCGACGAAGCCGAGACCGGCCTTCACCCCGCGCAGGCGGTTGCGCGCGTCGTGGTCGGCGAAAATCCGGCGCGCGGCGCTGAGGGCGAAGGCAGCCGCCATCACCGCGGTGGCCGCGGCGATGCTGCCGTACAGGGCTGCGGGCACCCCCGGAGCCAGGCCGACGGCGGACACGACGAGCGCGAGCACGAGACCCGCGATCGCGGTGCCCAGACGTGCGGTCAACGCCGGCGCCTTGACGATCTCGCCGATGTTGACGCTCGCCGCCACGATCACCAGACCCGCGAGCGCCGCCGTGGCGCCCACCATCGCGACATGGAAATCGCCCCAGTCCCCCATGACGGGATGCTAGCGCGCGCGGCGACCTTGCGTCAGGCGTCCGAGCGCAACCACGTCTGCGTGACGCCGAGCACCCGCGAGCCGTCGAGATCGGCGAGAGACAGACCCGCGAAGCGAACCGCAGCCTCGGACGTCTGCCAGCGGAAGCGCGGCGCCGACGTCGTGGCTGCCTCGACGACCGTCCGGGCGGCGTCCTCCGCCGACTGCGCGGTCGTGAACGCGGACGACGTGCGATCGAGATACGCCCGCTGCAGGTCGGCGTAGGGGCCGGGCGCGGCGAGGTGCACCGAGTCGGTGAAAGACGACGCCACCGCGGCCGGCTCCACGATCGATACGTCGACGCCGAACGGAGCGACCACCGGGGCCAGCGACTGCATGAGCCCCTCCACCGCGAACTTCGCCGCGCAGTAGGCGTCGGCGAACGGCTGCCCGACCGCTCCCCCGACGCTCGTCACCGTGACGATGCGCCCTCGCCCGCGCTCGCGCATACCGGGCAGCACCAGGCGGGTGAGCCGGGCGACCGACCCTCACGGCGTCAACGACCAGACCCGTCATCTCACCTGGAACGGCGTGCCCAGCGGAAGGAGACCTGCCAACTCCGTGATGTCGGCATTGTGCATCCGCACGCACCCGTGCGATGCCGCTGTGCCGATGCTGTCGACATCCTCCGTACCGTGCAGGCCGATCTGACCGGGGCCGCCGCCGAAGCTGTTGAGAACGTCGGAGAACGCCGTCGTGCCGTAGGCGAAGGGCCCGTAGCCCTCATTGGTCGGCGCCAGCAGCTCGCTCAGCGCGAACCGCCCGTAGGGCGTCGGGGTGCCGCCGGTGCCCGTGGCGACGGGAAACGTCTTCTGCAGCATGCCGTCCTTGTACAGATCGAGAGTGTTCGAGGACACCGTGACGACGAGGGCATACCCGGTCGTCGACTGCGAGACGGCGTCGGCATCCACCCATCCGGTGCTGCCGTTGGGCCGCTGCGGAAGCATCACCTGCAGCCAGCCGTCCTTCTCTGCGACGACGCGGAACACCAGCGGTGCACCCGATTTCTGAACGGCGGGGAGATCGGCGATCTGATTCCCCCTCGGGGCGTCGCGTACGGACACGCCGGCGCCGTTCACCGCGGCGACGGTGGTGGCTGCCGGGGCGTCGACTTCCGCGTCTGCGGTAGCGGCCGAGCCCGGCGTCATCGCGGGCAGCTCTCCATCGTCGGCACCCGTCGCGGCTCCCCCGCGCGCGTCGATACCGCCCGCCGTCACCGTGAGCGAATGCGGCCCCAGCGCGAGGGCAACACCCGTCGAGATTCCAGCGATGCCGAGCACGACGGCGAGGGTGATGACGAACGCTCGACGCGAGCGCGGCAGGGGGAGCTTCACAATGATCCTTCCGCCCGTGCCGGTCGCAATCCGAGCGACGGTCGCCCGTTCGTGTCGGCAGGGAAGGCACGAACGGTGGTCGCGGCGGTGGCGCCCAGGCGCGGCACCGCCACGGACAGAGCGGTGGTTCGGCGCCCTCGCGCCGTTCGTGCGCGGGTAACGCTAACCGAGCATCGCCGGATCGCCATGGTCGGCTAGCCCGCTCGGTCACCCTGTCGTCGGCACCGGTTCGCCCGCTCGGCCTGCGCGTGTGCCGTCGATGCTCACTGACCCGGGTGCTGAGACGAAAGACCGGTGCCGAGTCGACTCGCGAGTCGGCCCGGCGCCGGTCTTCGTTCGGTGTGTGTCAGCCTGTGAACGTCGCCTTCGCGGAAACTGACTTCGCCGGGCCCGCCCCCGGGAGAGAGGGGACAATCGTGCCCGGAGTCGGTGTGGTCACAGGAGTGGGCGAGCTGGCGGTTGCGGGACCGACGATCGTGACGGTGACCGTGACCGCCGCACCGGAACCAGCTCCGTTGCGCGCGAGAACGGTGAACGTGAAGGTGCCGGCCGTCGTCGGCGTCCCGGATAGCGTCCCGTCTGCGGCGAGTTCCAGACCATCCGGCAGCGTGCCCGACTGGACCACGAAGTCGGGCGCGGGCTCGCCCGAGGCTGAGAAGGTGTACGTGTACGCCGACCCGACGGAGCCGCTCGGAGGATCGGCTGAGAACGTCGGAGCGATGCGGCCGGTGACCGCTGAGACGGTGTCGTCGGACGCATCGGTGGTGTACACCGTCGCACCATCGGGCGCGACGACGAGCGAGGCCGGGTCTTTCCCGACGGTCACCGTGTCGACGACGTTGCCCGACTCCACGTCGATGACGGTCAGATCATGAGGTCCGCCCACGACGTAGACCGTCGCCCCATCAGGGCTGACAGCGGCGCCCTGCGGAGCCGTGATGCCCGCGACCGTGCGCGTGATGGTCCCCGTCGCGATATCGACCACCGAGACCGAATCGGAAGTCGCGTTCGGCACGTAGAGCACGGTGCCGTCGGGGGTGATGCCCGGCGTCGTCGGTCCCGTGAAGCCGGCGATCGTCCGTGTGATCCGCTTCGTGGCGGTGTCGATGACCGAGACCGTGCCGGCGTTGTAGTCGGTCACGTAAAGGGTCGCTCCGTCAGGGCTGAGCGTTGCCCGCAGATCACTTCGCGTGAAGCTCGTGATCGAACCCGTGGTACGACCCGTTGCTGCATCCATGAAGGTCACGCTGCTCGACGCATAGCTGATCACGTAAAGCGTCGCGCCGTCGGGGCTGACGAGAACAGCAGACGGGGAACGGAACGAGCCCGTGAAGTAGGTGGTGCGGGTGCGCGTCGTCGCATCTATGACATAGATCGAGTCGTCGCCGTAGTTGGCGACGTAGAGGGTCTTGCCGTCGGGACTGATCGCGACCGAGTCGGGATTGTCTCCCACCCGGATGGTGGAGGTCACCGTGTCGCTGGCGGTGTCGATGACCGAGAGGTCGTTGTCGCTGTAATCGGCGACGTAGAGGGTCGTACCGTCGGGACTGATGGCCGCGGCAAGCGGTAACGAACCGACCGGAATAGTGGCCGACACCGTTCCCGGCGTCGCCGCCACGGCCATGACACCTCCTCCGAGAATAAGGGAGCCGCCGAGCAGCAGCGACGTGGATAAGCTGACGATTCGTTTCACGGGGTGTGCCTTCCGTCGGGTTCGCCGCCCAACGGTATCGGCGGTACTGCGCACGCGCCCCGCATCTGTCACCCGCTTCATCCGTGCAAGACGAAGGAGTCACCCTCTCGGCCCGGGGTCCATCTCCTCCAGCCGAAGGGCCATCAGGTTTGTGGCTCCACCTGGACCCAACCGCCGTCGAACTTCGGCGCGCGCCCGTCGCCCGACGACGTCCCCGCGAGGCGTCGCCTCACCCACGGAGCGACGTGTTCCCGGTAATACACGGAACCCTTGAGAGTGAGCACCTCGGGAATCGCCGGGAGGTGCCACCACTCGGGCGGAGCCGTCTGCCCGATCGATTCGACGACGCGGGCGGCCACCCGATGATGGCCACGTGCATTCATGTGCAGTCGGTCGACCGACCAGAACTCAGCGCCCGCCAGCTCACGATCGAACCAGTTGTACGCGGTGATCACGTCCGGCCGTCGAGCGAGACGCTCCTCGACCGCGCGCGAGAGTCGGTCGCCCCGTGCGCGCACGACGCGCCCCAGCGGCAACCCCGCTGACGGATCGGCGCCCGAGAGCACGATGAGTTGCACACCCTCCTCGTCGCAGCGCCGTACGACGCGATCGAAGTCCGCGACGATGCGGTCGATGTCGGCCCGCGGGCGGAGCATGTCATTGCCCCCGCCGTTGAACGACAGATGCGTCGGCTTCAGCGCCAGCGCGGGCTCGAGCTGCTGCTCGACGATCGGCCGGATCAGCTTGCCGCGGATCGCGAGATTCGCGTACTGGATCGGCTCGCCCGAAGCATCCGCCCATCCCTGGGCTGCCAGGTCGGCCCACCCCCGCACGGTGCCGTCGGGCATTTCGTCGCCGACCCCTTCGGTGAACGAGTCGCCGATCGCGACGTAGCGGACGGATGCCATGCCTCGAGCCTACGCGCGAGCGACTCGGACGCTTCGACGAACCGCCCGACGAGCTAGGCCAAGGCGCGGCCGCGCTGCTCACGCAAGAGCAGCGCCGCCCCCACCGCAACCGCGAAGAACGCCGCGAACACGACGAACAGCAGCGGCGCGCCACCGAGGCCGAGCAGCGGCGGCACCGCGAGAGGCGCGAGGATCGACGCGATGCGCCCGATCCCGGCCGCCCACCCGGCGCCCGTCGCGCGTAGCGCCGTCGGGTAGGTCTCCGGCGTCGCGGCGTACAGCGCACCCCAGGCGCCGAGGTTGAAGAACGACAGCATCATCCCCGTGGCGATGACGGCCGTCTCGCCCGACGCCGTGCCGAACAGCACGGCGGCGACGGCCGAACCGGCGAGGAAGGTCGCGAGGGTCGCACGCCTCCCCCACGTCTCGATGAGCCACGCCGCCACGGCGTATCCCGGCAGCTGCGCGAGCGTGATGATGAGGGTGAAGCCGAACGACCGCACGAGGTCATAGCCCTGCGCGACGAGGATCGTCGGGATCCAGATGAAGGCCCCGTAGTACGAGAAGTTCACGCAGAACCACAGCACCCATAGTGCCGCGGTGCGGGCGCGCAGGGCCGGGGCCCAGAGCGCGCTGACGCGCGGGCGTGCGGCCGGAGCGGATGCCGTCACCCCCTCCGTCGATGCCTCGAGAGCGATGCGGCCGGCCGCGGCCTCCAGGTCGCGCACGATCACGATCGCCTCGGCGTTCCGACCCCGCGCAGCGAGCCAGCGCGGGGATTCGGGCAGGCCCCACCGCACGATGAGGGCGTACACCGCGGGGATCGCGCCGAGGGCGAAGGCCCAGCGCCACCCGTCGTCCGATGACGGCACGACGAGGTAGCCGATCAGCGCCGCCGCGGTCCACCCCACCGCCCAGAAGGCTTCGAGGAAGACGATGAGCCGTCCGCGCATACGCGCGGGGGCGAACTCGCTGACGTAGGTGGAGGCGACCGGCAGCTCCGCGCCGAGGCCGAGACCGACCACGAAACGCAGCACGAGCAGAGCGGCCAGGCCCCCGACGAGCGCGCTCGCCCCGGTCGCGAGGCCGTAGACGAGCAGCGTCAGAGCGAAGACGTGCCGGCGCCCGAAGCGGTCGGCCAGCAGGCCGCCCACGCTCGCGCCGATCGCCATGCCGGCGAAACCCGCCGACGCGATCCACGACGCCTCGGTCGGGGCCAGCTGCCACTGCACGCTGAGGGCGGCGATGACGAACGAGATGAGGCCGACGTCCATGGCATCCAGGGCCCAGCCCAGACCGGACCCGCCCAGGATCCGTCCGTGGCGGCGGGTGAAGGGCAGGGCGTCGAGGCGTTCGGACACCCGGATGGTGTCGGTCGTCGTGCTCACCGGATACCGGTGGAGTCGACTCGCGCGGGAGTGTCGGCGAGCATGTCGTGCACGAGCGGCAGCACGCGCGTGCCGTAGAGCTCGATGCTCGACATGAGGCGGTCGTGCGAGATGGACCCGCTGGCGAACTTCAGCTGGAAGCGGGTGTTGCCCAGCGCCCGCACGGTCGCGGCGATCTTGCGCGCGACCGTCTCGGGCGAGCCGATGTACATCGCCCCGTCGGGGCCGACGTCCTGCTGGAAGCGCAGACGGTTGTAGGCCGGCCAGCCGCGCTCGCGTCCGATGGTCGTGTTGAGCTCGGCGACGCCCTCGTACGCTTCGTCCCAGGCCTGCTGGTCGCTCTCGGCGATGTGCCCGGGCGAGTGCACCGAGATGGGCATCGTGGGCTTGCCGAGTTCTTGCAACGACCGACGGTAGAGGTCGGCGTACGGGCGGAACCGCGCGGACGATCCCCCGATGATGGCGAGCACGAGCCCGTAGCCGTAGCGCGCCGCTCGTACCACCGACTCGGGAGACCCGCCGACGCCGACCCACGCGGTCAGCCCCTTCTCGGTCTTCGGGTACACGTCGGCACCCTGAAGGCCGGCGCGCGTCCGCCCCGTCCAGGTCACCGGCTTCTCTTCGCGCAGAAGTGAGAACAGCTCGAGCTTCTCCTCGAACAGCTGCTCGTAGTCGGCGAGGTCGTAGCCGAAGAGGGGGAACGACTCGATGAACGACCCGCGCCCGAGGATGACCTCGGCGCGACCGTTCGACACGGCATCCAGGGTCGCGAAGCGCTCGTACACGCGCACGGGGTCGTCGCTCGAGAGCACCGTCACGGCGGTGCCGAGGTGGATGTTCGACGTGCGCGCGGCGGCCGCGGCGAGGACGATCTCGGGGCTCGTGACCGCGAAGTCCTTGCGGTGGTGCTCCCCCACGCCGAAGAACGACAGGCCGACCTGGTCGGCGAGCACTGCCTGGTCGACGACGTTGCGAATGGTCTGCGCGTCGGACTGCGGCGACCCGTCGGGACCGCGCGAGATGTCTCCGAAAGTGTCGAGCCCGAGCTCGAGGGGACGATCGTCCATGGGGTCTCCTTGCATTCGGATGCATGAACTTTACGCGACGGCGGGGTATTCCCCCGCATCGCGGAGACGGCGCGGGTGCCGACAGCGCGCGGCGCCGAGGATGCCATTGGGCCGACGCGGCAACCGCCGGCCTCGCGACGTCCCGACCGCCGGAGGGGCGCCGTCGCAGCGACGCCCCTCCGGAAGATCACGCGGATGCCAGCGCGGCACGCAGCGTGTCGAGACCCACGCCGCCGATGTCGAGGGCGCGGGTGTGGAACTGCTTCATCGAGAAGTCGGCGCCGCGGCGCTCCTCCTCCTCGTCGCGCACCTGCTCCCAGATGCGCTGACCGACCTTGTACGACGGCGCCTGCCCGGGCCACCCGAGGTAGCGGTTCACCTCGAAACGCACGAACTCCTCGCTCATGTTGACGTTCTTCAGCATGAACGCCAACGCGTAGTCGTGGTCCCAGGTGCCGGTGCCGTCGAGACGCGGCTTCTGCAGATGCACGCCGATGTCGAGCACCACACGGGCCGCGCGCATGCGCTGTCCGTCGAGCATGCCGAGGCGGTCGGCGGGGTCGTCGAGGTAGCCGAGCTGTTCCATGAGGCGCTCGGCGTACAGCGCCCAGCCCTCGGCGTGCCCGCTCGTGCCGGCGAGCAGACGGCGCCACGAGTTCAGCTGGGCGCGGTTGTACACCGCCTGCGCGATCTGCAGGTGATGGCCCGGAACGCCCTCGTGATACACCGTCGTCAGTTCGCGCCAGGTGTCGAAGGTGTCGACGCCCTCGGGCACCGACCACCACATGCGCCCGGGCCGCGAGAAGTCGTCGGTCGGGCCGGTGTAATAGATCCCGCCCTCGTTGGTGGGGGCGATCATGCACTCGAGGTGACGGATCGGCTCGGCGATGTCGAAGTGCGTGCGGCCGAGCTCCTCGACGGCCCTGTCGCTCGTGCGCTGCATCCATTCCTGCAGGGCCGCGGTGCCGCGGAGCTTGCGCGACTCGTCCTTCTCGAGGAATGCCACCGCCTCCTCGACGCTCGCTCCCGGCAGGATCTCGTTCGCGATCGCCTCCTGCTCGGCGACCATGCGCGCGAGTTCTTCGACACCCCAGTCGTAGGTCTCGTCGAGATCGATCTCGGCCCCGAGGAAGTGTCGCGAGTGCAGGGCGTAGAGCTCCCGCCCGACGGCATCCGTCTCGCCCGCGGCCGCGGAGAGCTCCGACGACAGGAAGCCCGCCAGCGCGTCGTACGCGAGACGGGCGGCGTTGGCGTTCGTCGACAGGTCTCGGGCGAGGGATGCCGGCAGCTGGCCCTCGTCGGGGGCGGCATCGCCGACGAACTCGGCGAAGAACCCCGTGTCGGCGGTGTAGCGGGCGATCTGCGTGACCACTTCGTTCACCTGCCGACGGGCCGGGACGACGCCCTCGGCGATGCCGCGTCGGAGCGTCGCCACATACCCGTCGATTGCGGACGGGAGGGCTTTGAGGCGCTCGGAGATCGTCGCCCAGTCATCGATGGTCGCGGTGGGCATGAGGTCGAAGGTCGACCGGATGTCCTGCGCGGGAGAGGCGATGACGTTGAGGTCGCGCAGGTGGGTCTTCGCCTCGTGCTTCTCGATCATCAGGTCGAGCTCGCGGGCGAGGTCCATCTTCGTGACGGTGTCGACGGCGTCGACCGCTTCGGCGCCGTCGAGAGCGGCTCTGGTGGCCCGAGCGTCGGCGATGAGCGCGTCGACGCCCTCGGGGCTGTAGTCGCCGAACCGACCGTTGTGCTCGAACCGACCGATGTAGGTCGCGAGCGTCGGCTCGCGCTCCGCCAGGGTGTCGACCCACGCGTCCGCGATCGTGTCGATCGGCGTGGGGGTGCGTTGTACGTCAGTCATGCTCCCAGCCTAGGGAACCGCTGCTCGAGCGGCTCGCTGACGATTCGCTCGTGGTGGCACTGTCGGGATTTCGGCTGGCGCGGCCGACGAGACTGTGGCGAACGTGTGCGTGCTGCGTGAGTGATTTCACGCTTCCGGCTCCGGTGAGTACGCCGCCGAGGACTTCCGAGTGCCGCCTCGCGAGGAACGGCGAAACGCCGCGGCGCGAGGGTTTCATCCCCCGCGCCGCGGCTGCATCGTCGCGCGAGCCGTTGCATCCTGTCTCGTCCCGGGCGCGCCAGCCAGCGGGACGAGCGTGACGCTACTTGTCGGCCAGACGCCGCCTGCGGGCCAGGAGCAGGAGTGCCCCAGCGCCCGCGGTGATCGTTCCGATGAGGGTTACCGCCGATGCGGCGGACGTGTCAGCGCCGGTCGCGGCGAGAGTGCGCCCGCTTGAGGCGTTCGCCTTGGCTGTCGTGGGGTGCGAAACAGCGGTGACCGTCAGAGGAATGAAGCGGGATCCGGAGACGGAGCCGCGGAGCTCGATCCGATGGTCGCCTGGCTCGACGGTTCCGGGAATGAGGATGGCCGCGTTAACCTCGCCGGAAGCCGTCGCCGTCACAGACGTCAGAGGAATGGGCGTCGAATGCAGAATGATCTGCACCGGCTCATTGGGCTGAAAACCGCTGGCGGACACCGTCACGCGACCCCCTGGCGTGGCGGTGGACGCGGAGACCGTCGCGGTGACGGCCTCGGCGTCGCCCGTTCCTGCTGATCCAGGTGCGGTCGCGGAAACGTCGGCGGAAGCCGAGGAGGTGTTGCCGCTCGTGCCGCCTGCCGTGCCGCTAGCGGCGGCGGTAGTCGAGGCGGCGTTGCCGCTGACGTCGCCCATAGCACCTGCCCCAGCACCCGCGTTGGCGTTGCTACCGGTCCAACCGGTGACGTTGGTGTCGGAGTTCGCGCTGCTGGCGGCGTTGGTGCTGCTGGTGGTCTCACCGGCGGCCTTCGTGTCGACCTCGCCGGCGGCGCCCGCTCCGGCACCGGCGCCCGCGTTCGCGTTGCTACCGGTCCAACCAGTGGCGTTGGTGTTGGAGGTGCCGTTGACAGCGGTGGAACTGACAGCGTTGGTGTCAGTGCCGCCGACGGCACTCGCTCCGGCACCCGCGTTGGCGTTGCTACCGGTCCAGCCCGTGACGCTGGTGCTCGTGTTGGCGTTGCCGCCGGTCCAGCTGGTCGCGCTGCTGCTCGTGTCGCCATTCGCGAGCATGTCACCCGAGGCACCCGCGCCCGCGAAGGCGGCGCCGCCGGTCCAGCCGGCGGCGTTCGTGCTCGTGTTGGCGTTGCTACCGGTCCAGCC
>NZ_KQ758469.1:0-64575 GCF_001456955.1 Microbacterium enclense
GAAGCCGGATCATCGTTCGACGCCGCGCGCTTCGGCGCCCGTTGAGGATCGGAGAGGACTGACTCATGGTGAACCAGGGAGATCGTC
This sequence comes from Microbacterium enclense, assembly GCF_001456955.1. Taxonomy (GTDB): domain Bacteria; phylum Actinomycetota; class Actinomycetes; order Actinomycetales; family Microbacteriaceae; genus Microbacterium; species Microbacterium enclense. Next base: position 88 of record NZ_KQ758469.1, read on the forward strand.
GCGACTACTCGATCGCGGCGTCGCAGAACGCCCAAGACAACTTCAACCGCGTCGCATCGCTGCTGGAGACGCTGATCGACCAGCGCGACCGCGATGTGCAGGCCGCGATGGCCGATTACTCCGCCGACGGGGTGTCGGAGGACTACCGCGGCAAGGAGCTGCGGTGGAAGAACGCCGCCGCCGAGGTACGCGGCATCATCCAGACGCTGCGTTCGTCGCTCGAGCGCAACGACGAGTCGGCCCAGACCGCGCTGAGCAAGGCTCGCGCGGCGGTGGAGTCGATCGGCTGACCTATCCCGTGGGATGCCGAGCGCCTCGTGCGTCCGGCATCCCGCGGTGTGCCGTGTCCGGGGTGAGCGACGCGGGTGCAGAAATCAAGCGAAGGGGATCGCGCGATGACAGGGTGGCGCATTCAGCCGTCGGGTGTCGTAGCCGTGTTGCAAGAGGTCAACGTCGACGCCGAGGCGCTCGGCACGGCTCTGAACTCGTTGACGCCCGCGCTCGAGGGAGCGGTGACGGCTACGCAGTCGGGTGCGATCTCCGAGGCGGTGCAGGCGTACTTCCAGCAGGAGGAGGGCCCGCGCATTCAGGGCATGAGCACCCGCATCGGCGCCGCCGCGAACGGGGTCGTCACCGCGACCGAGGCGTACGTCACCGGCGACATGGACATGGCCGCGAACGCGCAGTCAGCCGCCGTCGCCGCCGTCTACCCGCCCGACCTCCCCCACGGAGTGATGTGATGCCGAGCCCTATCGATTACGAGAAGATCCCGGGCGCCGACATCCAGCCGGATGCCATCGAGGAGAACGCCCTCACGATCGGCACCATCTCGGGCCAGGTGTCCGAGCACGGCTCGAACGTGAACCTCAAATGGCAGGGCATGGCCGGTGTCTACGAGGCGCCGGAGTCCCCCACTTTGCTCGGGCTCATGGCACCCGTGAGCTCGCAGGCCACGCAGGTCGGCGACAACCTGTCCGAGGTGTCGGCCGCGCTCGTCGCGTTCGCCGCCGACGTGCGCCCGATCAAGGCCGAGCTCGACTCGCTGCGTATCGAGGCGAAAGCCTTCGTCGACTCGATTCAGGGCGGCGTGCAGGTGCGCGAGATCAACCCCGCGTGGACGGCCGCGCAGTCGCCCTACGGCGGTGCGACCGCCATGCCGACGTACCAGGGCTCGTGGGGTGGCTCGACGACGTCGGCGCCCGCCGAGCCCGACAAGTACCGCACCGTCACGAAGGAGTGGCACGAGTCGCAGGAGCATGTCGACCGCAACAACGAGCTGCTGGCCGCGGTGAACGCGCAGCAGGTCAAGCTGTGGGAGGCCGAGCGGGCCTGCGCCAACCGCATCCGCGCCCTGTACGGCGCAGCCCCGCTGCACGCGGCCGAGTCCGAGAACGACTCCCTGGGCTACGGCATCGCCGAGATCCCCGAGGGCACCGAGATGCCGTGGGGCGCCGAGGTCGAACGCACCGAGGGCTGCGGTGAGGCGACCGCGAAGTTCGTCTTCAAGGACTTCCTCTGGGAGGGCATCGTCGTCGGCGGCATCTGGGGCACGGTCACGGGTCTCGGAACGCTCGTGCTCGGCTACAACCCCGAGACGGGTGAGTTCTTCTCGGGCGACGCCTACGGCGCCGCGTGGGGCAACCTCGGCCTGCTCGCAGTGGCGGGTCTCGCCAACTCCCCCGTGCTGGCACCCATCTTCCAGTCCGACTCGCTGATGCAGTCGATGGGCGGGGATGGCTTCCTGCCGCAGGAGGTGCGCGACTTCAAGGCGAAGGCCGACGAGGCGGCCCTCAACACCGGCAAGGCCCTCATCGCGTGGGACAAGTGGCAGGACGACCCCGGCACCGCTCTCGGTGAATCCGTCTTCAACATCGGCACCGCGCTCATCCCCGTGGGCGGCGCGGCCGTCGCAGGGGTCAAGACCGCATCGACCGCGGCCTCCGTCGTGTCGAAGATGGCCAAGGTCGTCGACTTCGTCGACCCTGCCGCTCTCGCGATGAACGGCGCCATGCGTCTGGGCGGGGCGGGACTGCACAGCCTCGACGGCCTCATCGGCCGCCTCGGTTCCGACGCGACCGACGGCTTCCACCTGAACACCCCCGACATGCCGTTCGTCGCTGACGACGCGTCCTCGGCGCTGAACGCGCTCGACAACGCCGGAGTCGACATGGGAACCGTCACGGCACGCATCGACGACGGTGTGCCGGTCTACGAGTTCCCGCCGACCGCCGAGATCCCCTCGGGCCGCATCGAGATGCCCGCCGGTTCGTTCGACGGCGTCCGCAGCGGCGACGTTCCCGTCCGTTCCGACGTTCCCGTCCGCGCCGAGGGTGGGGCGGATGCCACCGTCCCGGCGCCCGTGCGCGAGCCCGAGCTCGTCACCGCCAGCGGTGTTCGCGGCGAGGCCGGCCCCGGTGCGGTGAACTCGATCGTCGAGGATGCCCCCGCCCGTACCGAGACCAGCGGCGCGGGTGAGTCGACCGTCGTGCGCGAGCCCTCGACGGAGAACACCGGCGGCACCGGTCATGCAGGCGGTGACGGCAGCACGCGCGGTGGAAACGGCGGTTCCGGTGATGGAAACAGCGGCTCCGACATCGGCAACGGCGCAGGCGGTGACGTCGCCGATGGTGCCCGCGGAGCGCACGGAGCGGACACCCCCCGAGACGGCGACGCAAACGGTGCCGGCACCGAGCGCCCCGACAGCGATTCGCCGGCCGGCCACGGAGACGAGCCGACGCTTCCCCTGCGTGAGGATGGGTCCGTCGAGGGTCCCGCTCACCGCGGCAATCCCGTAGATCCGCAGTACGGCGAGCCACGCGCCGACCACGGAACCCTCGCCGACGAGTACGCGCCCCCCGCCACCGTTCCGGATCGGTATGCAGACCTCGTGACCGACCCGGACGCGCCCTACGGGCGAGGTCAAGACGGACACGCGTTCTCACGGTCGGAATGGGAAGAGCGCTACATCGGGCCCGACAACCGGCCGATCTATCCCGGAAACAACGGCGCGGTGGATGGTAGCCGTCACACCTTCACCGACATGGCTTCCTTCCGCGCCGTTCACGGCGACACTCTCGACCGGATGGGCGGCCACGGCGGAGACTTCCTCTCACCCGAGGGCGTTCCCTTCGAACACCGCGCGCTGCCGGGCAGCAACCTCCTGCAGCCCTACCACGTGTTCCGCCTCGCTGATGAGCTGCCGGACGGGGTCCGGATCGAGGTGTCCGATGTCGCACCCGCCTTCGGTCAGCCCGGCGGCGGTGTACAGCTCCAGTTCGTCAGCGACGCGAAGGTCTTCACCGTCGACGAACTCCTGCACGAGGTGCTGTTCCCGACGTCACCGAACTCGGCGGTGGGGCTCGACGCCGGCGCGTGGCGCATCAGCGATCTGCAATCCCCGCTCCCTGACGCACCGGCGGTGTCGGCCCTGCATGCCGAGAGCCTGCCGATCGACGTGCAACGATCCGTCATCCGACACGAGTACCCGGGTGCGCTCGGCATCAACGCGACGCGCTTCGACGGCACGCTCTCGGGTGCGCTGTCGCCCGAGGTCGCGAAGCTGGGATGGACCGAGAACTGCACACGGTGCGTCGTGGCCTTCGACCGGCTGATGGACGGTGCAGCGACATCGGCCATGCCGTCGCCCGGCCCTCGTCCGGTGTCCGATATTCCCGCGGCGCTCGGCATCCCTGAGAACTTCGCCTGGCAGTCCAGCTACGGGGACGTCGCGACGACGATGTCGGCACTTCCCGAGGGCAGCCGCGGCGTCGTCTTCATCGCACGGGACAACGGCGGTGGCCATGTCTTCAACGTCATCCATGACAAGAACGGAGTCGTTTTCATCGACACGCAGACCGGCCTGTTCGCTCGGCTCGAGCAAGACGTCAAGATCGCACTCATCATCACGAAGCGAGGTTGAAGATGATCGACGAGGCTGGTGCGCGCGAGATCGTTCGCGAAGCGCTCCGCGGGGCCGAGGAGCACGGTATGCCCCGTTGCGTCCTGGTCGGCGAGACACTCGACTACGGCTCGTGGTGGGTTCAGGGCTATCAGTCGGAGGCGTTCGCCGACCACGGAGACGTCTTTCAAGCGCTCACGGGCAACGGGCCGTACGTCGTTCCCAAGGATGGCGGCGCCGTGTTCACGTTGTCGAGCGCTGAACCCGTCGACGAGCAGATGGACCGTTTGAGGCGCGCGACCTAGGTCATGAGGCGCGCACTGACGGCGGCGAGCGACTCGCCCGCGACGTGGCTGAAACGGATGGCCTGTCGTTTGGACAGGATCTCCACGATTCCCGTTCCTGCGCGGACGGTGTACCCCGAGCCACTCGCCTCCACATCAACGCCCTCGGCGGGGGAGAGCGGGAAGCAGTCGTCGAATCCCCGCTCCAGACGCCACAGCACGCCGAACCGCATGAGGAGGAATCGATCCGCGTCGGCCTCCATGGCGAAGACCGCCTCGATCGTTCGCGCGCCGCGGTTCTCGATGTCGACCTGCCAGGTGGAGGCAGCAGCGCGACGAACCGCGAAAGCGGTCTCCGGGTTCCACCATCCCCGAGCAACGTCACTCGCCGCGAGGCGGCTCGGAAAGCCCGCTCGATGTGCCCACATCTCCAGGATCGCGTCGTCATCCACGAATCCATCTTCCCCCGCGACACGTCCCACCGCCCCATCGACCACCGAGAGGCCGAACCGATGACCGTTGATTGGCAGCACACGCGTCGAAAGCTCGATGATGCGAGCGTCCCGCGAGAATCCGTCCTTCTCCCCGGCGACCACGTGGCCGCGTGGGAGGGTGCGCTGCAGATCGACGGAACCCGCGAGGACGAATGGGTGCTGCAGACCGTCGATTACGGCCGCCCGCGCCCTCTGCTTCGCCGAGAAACGGCCGAGGAGGTCGAGGCCGCGCTGTACGGCTATCTCCTGACGCCGCTCCCTTCGCCGACTGCCCTCGACAATTCCGAGTACGAGCGTCGGCTCGACTGGGCCGCACCGCACATCCTCGACCTGCTGGGTCGCGCGGACCAGCCCTTGGTGATCGATGCACCGGAAGGCCTCCTTCTAGATCGCGTCGGCGCGCTCGACGGGTATCTCCTCTACCCCGCCCGCACGTCCTTCGAAGCACGATCCCTGCCAGCATCGGCCGTCACGCAGCCTCTCCACGAGTTCGTCACGGCGACGACGACTCGGTTCGAGGTACAGCGGACGGCGCCCTGGTTCGGACGACCCGGCGGGGGACTTCGTTTCGCCATCGTCGAACCCGGCGTCGGCGTTCGCGACCTCGTGCGGGAGGGGCGTCTCACGCAGATCTCGAGACATGAGTGACGAAAGCGGCCTGCTCACTCGATTCGCCGGCCTCCCGCCCCAGGTCTTCGAGGCGCAGCTGACGGACACAGGCGTGACGCTCCAGGTCGATGAGGTGACCCTGAGAGTGGGTTCCGACGATTCGGGCTGGCGCGTGGACAAGAGCTGGCGGGGCGTCGACCGTGGGTTCGTGTTCGAGGCGACCGACGACGCCGATGTCGCCCGGTACGTCCTTGCTCTCTTCGGGAATGACATCCGGCGGGCTCACGGCCTCGGTCGCGCAGTCCGCAAGGTCGTGCTATCAGACGACGGCGGTGCCCAGCCCGACGGGGGCTTCTCCCTCACCGAGATGAGCGGCGACGGATATCGCCTGTCCCGCGACCGAGACGGCGCTCAGTGGTTCTTCGCGAGCGACCTGGAGGCCGCACGCTTCAGCACCGTCGCCGACATCCCTCTCGCGCACATCCGCGACGCGCTCGGAGGAACGACCAGACCGTGACGACCGATCCGCTCCTGTCGGCGGCCATTACCGCCTACCTCGGATGGCCGAAGGCTCACATACCGACGGCCGACCCGCGGGCGGTCCTCGAGGTGGCGAAGGAGGCGGCGACGGACGCGGCGAGACTTCTCGCGGATGTCGAGAGCGTCATCGCGGCATCCGATGATCTCCCTGTCGCCGACCTGACCGACCAGCCGGACGGCGGCGCGGCGGCATACAAGGGGCGACTCAGCGGCGTGCGCCCGGATCTGTCACCGGATGCCATCGACGCTCTGGCCTCGCGATGGTTCTTCCATCTGCGGTGGATCGGGGTTGAAAGAGGCTCGGACGGACGAGTTGCTCGTCGATGTCGACGAGTGGGTCGCCGACACCCGTGGGGTGCTCGATCACGCGATCCGCTTCCTGCTGGAGTCCGACCTCGAGGAGATCTCGGAGGATGCCGCCCATGACGTCTTCCAGATGGCGGCGACGCGCACCTACGGGCCGCTACATCGTCGGTGAGCATCGAGACGTGCTGATGAGCGGCTCATTCTTCCGCGCGACGAGTTATCCACGCAATGGGTGCACCGTCTCGGCATCGGCGCTATGACCCGCATAGGGTGGAAGGCTGAGGAGGCGCCGATGACGAACGTGCAGGAGACCCCACGCCTTGCTGACGTGGACCCCTTCGTCTCCTCCGAGCGCGCCCGCTCGGGCAAGATCGCCGGCGCCGTGGCCCTCGACGTTGTCATGCCCCTGGCTCTCCTCGCTGCCGGAATCGTCCTCGTCGCGACGGGACCGCCGGCACCGGGATGGTTTCTCATCGTCATCGCGGTCGGGCTCCTCGCCGTTGCCGCCTGGTTGCTCGGCCGCACCGGGCGAACCCTCGGCGCATCGACGGTCGACGCGAGGATCGTCCACCGTGAGACCGGGGTCGCCGCGGGCAGCTCGGCTCCCTGGGCGCTGGCATCCGGCAAACTCGCCATGTTCGACCTGCGCCGCGGCCGCGACCCCTTCGCTCCGGCGATCGCCTCTTTCCAGTTCCCGGATGCCGCGCCCACCGGCAGCACACCCGGTCGTCGTCGCGGCATGGTTCCGACGCTGCTGCTCGACTCCGGCGAGCGCCTCACGCTCGACACCGCGCTGATCCTGGGGCGTGCGCCCTCGGCGCCGGCCGACGCGCCCGCCGAGGTGTACCGCTGGGCCGACATGTCGCGCACGCTGTCGAAGTCGCACGTGCGCCTCGAGTGGGACGGCCGGCAGGTCTGGGTGATCGACCTGGGCTCGACGAACGGTGTTTTCGTCCGCGGCGACGGTGCCGCAACCCCCCTCCTCCCCCACCAACGCACCCCCGTGCCCACCGGTGTCGTCCTCGAGATCGGTGACCGCACCCTGACCGTTCGGGATGCCGCATGACCACCGTCGACCACCCCCTCCTCGACGCCGCGGGCCCCGGCTGGGCCGGCACTGAGACGCAGACACCGATCATCGCCCTCACCACCGCGATGAGCGACTGGCTGCACAAGACGGCGACCCAGGGCCTGCGCCCGATCGTCGTCTCGGGCGAGCACTCGCGCATGACGCAGCCGCTCGCCCAGGTGCTGTCGGCGGTGCAGGGGCACTGGGTCGTGCGCACGCGCGACGACGGCTTCTACGACGCCCGCACCGGCGTGCGCCTCTCCGCTCCGGCCGAGGTGCTCACCGCCGGCGCCCCGACGCCCGAGAGCGTGCACCCCTTCTTCGTGCGGGCGCTGGTGGCATCCACTCTTCAGGTCGTCGCGACGGTGTCGACGCGCCACCGGGTGACCCGCCCGGTGCGCCTGGGCGGGGTCGCCGAGGCGGCGATCGCTCTGTTCACCGACGCCGAACCCGCCGCCTGGGGCGCCGTCGAGCCGCTGCTCGCGCCCTGGGACCGCGACGATCTCACCGAGCGTTCCCGGCGTCGGATCCCGCTCGACAGTCACTGGGTCGCCGTCGGCGGGGGCGAGCGCGCGGTCGTCTCGACCGTGCAGGCGGCCCGCACGAGCGAGGGGCTCGAAGAGACCACGCGGGTGTGGGCAGCGGTTCCGGGCGTCGGCCGCGACGCGGGCACGGCGGCGACCGCCGAGGCGCGGGAACTCCTCGCCCGGGCGGCGACCGTGGGGCTCCCGCTCATCGGGGTGGCGTTCGCCGCGATCGGCGCGCCCGACCTCGCGCGACGCGCGACGGCGGCACCTCACCCCGAGCCGCTCGCGCTGCTGATCGGCCCTGCGGGGGTGCGAGCCCTGGGCATCGATGCGAAGCGATGGATCGACGACGTGGGCGGCACGATCGTCGGAAGCCCGAGGCTCCCGGGCGTCCTGCTCCCGCTCGGTTCGGTCGACGGCGGCGGGTGGACCCGCCTGAACGACGTGCTCGCGACGCTGGATCCGGCGCGCCTGGCCGACCTGCTCGACGTCGCCCCGCACGTGCGCTCGCAACTCGTCTCGCCGCGGGGAGCCCGCTGATGCCGGCGACGATCAGCGTCGCCCCTCGCGTGCCCGCGCAGGAAGGAACCCGCTGATGCCCGACCAGCGCGACGCGGTGCTCATCGAGCAGGCCAAGATCCAGCGCATGCGCCTCGGCGCCGCGCTGATCTACGGCCACATCGGCGAACGCCGCACCGTCAACGACCACCTGAAGCGCCTGATGGGCTCGATCGTCGTGGCCGCGATCGCCTGCGCCGCCTGTGTGGGCGTGTCGTTCGTCTCGCAGCTGCTGACCGAGCGCGCGCAGACGAGCACCTCGATCCAGACCCCGACCGGAGCCGTCACCCCGTGAGCATCTACACCCGCTTGACCGTCGCAGGTTCCGAGCGTCGCGCCGAGGTCGTGGTGCCGAGCGGCGAGCCCGTCGGCGCCGCCCTGCCGCGCCTGCTCGACCTGCTCGGCGAGACCGCCGGAACCGTCGAGCGTCCGCTCGCCGTCATCGCCCCCGACGGTGAGCAGGTCGACATCGCGTTGACGCCGCAGCAACTCGACCTCGCCGACGGAACGCTCGTGCGTCTCGTGCGCCTGGATGCCGCGCCCCCGCCCCCCGTCGTGATCGACGTGACCGACGCCGCCGCCGACGCGCACGACGCCCGCCCCGATCGCTGGGACGAGCGGGCGCGCACCGTCGCGGGCGGAGCGGGTATCGCCACCGCCTTCGCCGTGGCGGGCTGGCTCTCGCCGTGGTCGTCGCCGACGGCGGCGGCGTTCGCCCTGCTGGCCGCCTCGGTCGTGCTCGCGGCCATCGCCACGGGTCTCGGCCTCGGCGGACTGCGTCGCCTGTCGACCTGCGTGTCGGCCGCGGCGGCGGGTCTGACCCTCCCGGTGGGAACGGCGACGACGGCAGCCCTCACCGCCCATGGCTTCGTCGGGGCAGCCCCCGTCGTCGGCGGCGTCGCCGCGGCGCTCGCCACGGGCTTCACGGTCGCCCTCCTCGGCGCCGGGGTCGCGCACCGCCGTCGCGGCGCCGCCTCCGGCGGAGCCCTCGGTGCCGTGCTGGCGTCGCTGCTGCTCGGACTCGTGCTCGGGGGAATGGATGCCGTGTCCGCCGCGGCCATCGTCGGCGTCATCGCCGCGTTCGCCACCGGCCCGCTGCCCTGGATCGCCCTGTCGGCTGCGGGACTGACAGACCTCGACCAGCGCGCCGCCGACGGCGCCCCGCCCGCCCGCCCCCGCGCGTTCGCCGCCATCGACGAGGCGTACGCGGCGCTCACCTGGAGTGTGGCCGCCGTGGCATCCGTTCTGGGGGTCGCCGGGGTCGTGCTGGCGTTCTCGGGAACCATCTGGACCGAGCTGCTGGCACTGGCGTTCTTCCTCGTCGCGGCCCTGCGCACCCGTGCGTTCCCGCTGCGCTGGCAGGGCTGGCTGCTATGGACCGCGGCGGGTGCGATCGCCGCGGCCGGGCTGTCGGTGGTGCTGTCGGGCGGACTCGGCTGGATCGGCGCGGGTGCGGCCGTCGTGCTGGCCGCGCTGATCGCGACGATGGTGCTGGTGCGTCCCCGTCCGCACGTGCGGGCGCGGCTGCGCGGGCTCGGCAACGTCGTGGAGACTCTGGCGGTGGTATCGCTCGTGCCGCTGCTCGTGGGGGCCCTGGGCGTCTACGCCGACCTGCTCGGCATGTTCGGCGGCCGCTCGTGAGCGTGCTCGACCTGCGTGCGGTGTCGACCGCGGTATTCGGCAGCGGCGCGAACGGCCGCGTGCGCCTGACGGGATGGGATGCCGCCATCCGCGGCGGTCTGTCGACGACGCGCCGCGTCGGGGTGGTGTCGTTGACGTCCGGCGCCGGCGCGAGCACCGTCGCGTATCAGCTCACCCGGGCGATCGCGGCGAGACGCAGCGAGCCGGTGCTCGCGGTCGACGTGTCGTCCGGGACTGCCGGTCTCGCCGAGCGCCTCGGCGCGCGGCCGGTCGCCCCCGACGAGACGCGCGCCGCCGCGCGCACCACCGCCGAGGCGCTGAGCGGGCTCGACGAGCGCGACGGGATCGTTGCGCTCCGCCCGCGCGACACCGACGACGCCGTCGGCGCGTGGCTGGGCGAGGCGGCTCCCATCGCGCGCTTCTTCGACGTCGCCGTCACCGACTTCGGAGCGCGGCATCCCGTCGTCGACCTCGCCGCGTGCGCGGCGCTGTGCGACGTCGTCTGCCTCGTCAGCGACGCCCGCCGCGCCCAGGCGGAGCACGCCCGCTCGGTCGTCGACGCCGTTCGCGGCCTGCCCGAAGCGCCGTCGGTCGTGCTCGCGCTGGTCGATCACGCCCGCGAGGGCGACGGGGTGGCGCGGGCCTTCGCCGTCGGCGCCGACCACGACGTGATTCCCATCCCGTTCGACGCGGGTCTCGCGGGCGGCGGCCGCGCACGCCGCTCGACGACGCACCTCGCGGTCGTGCGCCTGGCCGCCGCCGTCGTGGGAGCCACCGGGAGGGCCGCATGACCGTCCGCATCGTGCACCGCCCGGCGCGCATCAGCGAGCCCGTCGAACCGGCACCCGATGTGCTCCTCGCCCCGCCGCCGCCCATCGGCGAGGGCAGCACCGGCTTCCCCCTGCAGTCGCTGCTGCCGATCGTCGGCAGCCTGTCGTCGATCACGATGATCGTGCTGCTGCGCAACAACCCGATCATGGTCGTGGTCGGCGCGGTGATCCTCGTGGTCGCCCTCGTCGGGGGTGTCGGCATGGCGCTCACGCAGCGCGGCAACGCCGCGCGCCAACGCCGCGTGCAGCGCGAGCGCTACCTCGACTACCTCGAAGAGACGCGCGAAGACGTACGGCGCACCGCCGACGCGCAGCGCAGCGCCGCCCTCGTGCTGCATCCCGCGCCCGGCACGCTCGTCGAGATCGCGGCCGACCCCGCCCGGCGATGGGAGCGTCGCCCCGGCGACGCCGACTTCCTGCGCGTGCGCATCGGCACCGGCGACCTGCGCGCCGTCGACGTCGCCCTTCCCCCCGAGCAGAACCCGGTGCAGCCCTTCGACCCGGTGATGCGCGAGTCCGCCGAGCGCATGGTGCGCCTGGCCGGTGTGTCGCAGGGCATGCCGGCGACGGTCGACCTCGAGCGGGGCGGGCAGGTGTCGATCGTCGGCGCCCGCAGCGACACGCTCCGCGTGGCGCGCGCTCTCGCCGGGCAGATCGCCGCCTTCCACTCCCCTGACGACGTGCACGTCGCGGCCGCCGTCGCCCCCGCTCAGCAGGGCGACTGGCACGGTTTCGACCTGCTGCCGCACGTCGCGGGCGAGACGCCACCCACCGGTGCCGTCGCCGCGCGTCGCATCGCGCCGAGCCTCCCCGAGCTGCTGTCGCTGCTGCGCGACGAACTGCGCGACCGTGTCGCCACCGCGGCCGCCTCCCGTCGCGCCCGCCGGCGGACCAAACCCGGCCGTCTGGTGATCTTCGTCGACGAGGCCGACGACCCCGCCTCCGCCGTTCCCCGACTGGATGCCGCTCTCGATCTCGCGGCGCTCGGCGTGACGGTCGTGCACCTCGTCGATGACCGGCTCAAGGAGCCGACGACCGTCGCCGTGCGCGTCACCGTCGACGGCGGCGTCGCCACCGTCGAGACACCGGGGTCGGGCGAGGCCGCGGTCAGCGGCATCCGGATCGATGCGTTCACCCCCGCCGCGCTCGAGATCGTCGCGCGACCGCTCGCGGGCCTGCGCCTGCGCCGCACGTCGGCCGAAGACACCGGCACCGCGCTCGCCCCCGACGTCACGCAACTCCTCGGCGTCGCCGACGTCGACGCCATCGACACCACGGCCGCGTGGCGCACCCGCAGCGCGGCGGAGTTCCTGCGCGTGCCGATCGGGGTCGACGACCGCGGCGCACCGGTGCTGCTCGATCTCAAGGAGTCGGCGCAGCTGGGCATGGGCCCGCACGGCATCTGCATCGGTGCCACCGGCTCGGGCAAGAGCGAGCTGCTGCGCACGCTCATCCTCGGCCTCGCGCTCACGCACGCCCCTGACGACCTCAGCATGATCCTCGTCGACTACAAGGGCGGTGCCGCCTTCGCGCCGTTCGCCCGGCTCCCCCACGTCGCCGGCATCATCGACAACCTCGCCGACGACCCCCAGCTCACCGAGCGCGCCCGCGCGAGCATCCAGGGCGAGGTCGTGCGCCGACAGCGCCTGTTGAAGGATGCCGGCAACGCGGCATCCATCGGTCACTACCGGCAGATGCGGCGCGACCGCCCGGAGCTTCCCGCCCTGCCGCACCTGTTCCTCGTCATCGACGAGTTCGGCGAACTCCTCACCGCCGAACCCGACTTCGTCGAGCTGCTGCTGACGATCGGGCGCATCGGACGCTCGATCGGCGTGCACCTGCTGCTGTCGAGCCAGCGCATCGAAGCCGGACGCCTGCGGGGTCTCGACACCTACCTGTCGTACCGGATCGGCCTGCGCACCTTCTCGGAGTCGGAGTCGGCGGTCGTGCTCGACACCCCCGACGCGTTCCACCTGCCGGCGATCCCCGGCTTCGGCTACCTCAAGGTCGACACGTCGGTCTACACGCGCTTCCGCGCCGGCTACGTCTCGGGCCCGGTGCCCGACCCCGTCGAGTCGGGGCCGCGCCACGACGACGCGCCGCCCGTGCTGCCGCTTCCGGCGTACGACCTGCCCGAGGAGACGCCCGACGAGGAGCACCTCGACAGCACCGAGCCCGAGACCCCGACCACCGGGCGCACGCTCGTGCAGGCCGCGACCTCGCAACTCGCGCGCGGGATCACCCGCACCCGCCCGGTGTGGCTGCCGCCGCTGCCGCCCGTGCTCACCCTCGGCGGGGTGCTGCCGCAGGCCGACGGAGCGGGCACCCTGCGCGCGCCCATGGGTCTGCTCGACGACCCGTCGACCCAGGCGCAGGGGCCCTGGATGCTCGACCTCACGCGCTCGGGCGGCCACGTCTCGATCACGGGTGCCCCGCAGTCGGGCCGCTCGATGTTCCTGCGCACCCTCGCCGCGTCGCTGGCCTTCACCCACTCGCCGCGCCAGGTCAGCATCTACGGCATGGACCTCACCGGCGGCGGTCTCGCCCGCATCGAGCCGTTCCCGCACGTCGGCGGTGTCGCCACCCGCGGCAACCGCGAGCGCCTCACGCGTCTGCTCGAAGAGCTCACGGGCATGCTCGCGGTGCGCGAGCGCGTCTTCCGCGACCACGGGCTCGACTCCCTCGCCGACATGCGCCGCCAGCACGCGGCGGGGAGACTGACCGACCTGCCCAGCGCCGACGTCGTGCTGCTCGTCGACGGGCTCGGTGCGCTCCGCCAGGACTTCGAAGACCTCGAGGCCCCCCTCGGCCAACTGCTCGAGCGCGGCGGCAGCTTCGGCATCCACGTCGTCGTCGCCCTCTCGCGCTGGAACGAGCTGCGCATGAACCTGCAGGGTCTCATCGGCACGCGCCTCGAGCTCAAGCTCAACGACCCCGCCGACTCGCAGATCGCGCGCAAGCTGTCGACCACTCTGCGCGCCGACGAACCGGGCCGGGTGCTCACCGACGAGAAGCTGTTCGCCCAGATCGCGCTGCCGCTGCTCGAAGAGGTCGACGATGGCGACACCGGCGAGGCTCTCGAACAGCTCGCCCGCGAGAGCGCGGCCCGCTGGGGCGGCCAGGGCGCGGCGCCCATCCGCCTGCTTCCCGAGGTGCTCGACCCGGCCGACCTGCCCGATGCGATCGACGAACCGGATGCCATCCCCCTCGGCCTCCGCCAAGACACCATGCAGCCTGTCGTGCTCGACATCGTCACGCGTGACCCGCACCTGCTCGTGCTCGGTGACAGCCGCTGCGGCAAGACGACGCTGCTGCGCGGCATCGTGCAGGGCGCGATCGACCGGTACTCCGCCGAGGGGCTCGTCGTCGCCCTCATGGATGCGCGCGGCGACCTGGCATCCGAGATCCCCGACGCCTACCTCGGCGGACACGCCACCTCGGGGCGGCAGGCGCGGCTCCTGGCCGAATCGATCGCCGTCGAACTCGAGAAGCGGCAGAGCGACCGCGACGCGGGGCCGCGGATCCTGGTCGTCGCCGACGACTTCGACATCCTCGCCGCCGGCGGCACCGAACCGTTGCGGCCGCTGCTGCCGTACCTGGCGTCGGCGCGCGACCTGCGGCTCAACGTCGTGGTGAGCCGCCCCGTCGCAGGTGCGTCACGGGCGATGTTCGATCTGGCCCTGCAGGGCATCCGCGACACCGGCGGAACCACCCTCATCATGTCGGGCGACCGCTCCGAGGGAGCGCTGCTGCCCAAGCTCTACGCCGAGCCCATGATCGCCGGACGCGGCCGCCTCGCCCGCCGCGGTGATCGTCCGACTCTCGTGCAGGTGGCGAACTTCGTCGCCGGTGAGGGAGACGCGGACGCGCCGACGGACCGGCCAGCGCCTGCGGACCGGTCAGCGTCGGCGCCGGATGCCACGACCGCGGTGAAGACCGTGGGCGACATCGGTGCCGCCGTTCCGGCCGCGGGATCCGTTACCTCCGCGGATGCGGCGACGTCGCCGGCCGCGACCGACGTGCAGGCACCGGGCAGCACGGCCGTGCCGCAGCCCGGTCCGGCCGCCGGGGCTGACGCCCCTCAGCCCGGCGGCGCGGCCGAGGCCGCATACGCCCCGCCCCGCACCGCGAGGCCCGAGCTCGACGACACCACGCAGCCCGTCGCCCCGCACGACACCACCGCCCCCACCGACGGCGACGAGCCGCCCCTGACGAGACGGAGGAGGAACCGTGCCCCGCAGTAGCGTCGCGTTCACCCGCGAGCCCATCGACATCGCGGCGTTGGCGGAGGCCGTCTCGACGGTGCTCACGCCCGAGGAGCTCGCGGCCACGCCGATCGAGGTCCGCCCTCTCGACGACGGCGCCGCCGCCCAGGTCGTGATGCTCGACCGGGTGGTGCTGACGGTGCTGCGCCCGCGGCTCGTCCCCGCGCCGACGGAACTCGCCCGGGTCTACGGCGCCGTCGAGGCCCCGTCGGACGCCCGCTGGTCGACCGACTGTTTCACGACCTGGGAGCCCGAGGGCGTGATCGGTGTCCGCCTGATCGAGGCGGCCGCCGCAGCCCGCGGCGGCGCGGCGGTGCACCTCGGCTGAGCCGGCATCCCCAGGGTGTGGATGCTGCAAGCCACGCGGTGCGGCCGCCTTTCGGATGCCGTCACCGCACGCGCCGCGGTGCGGGCCGGCCGTGCGCGGCGATGCACCTCAGCGGAGCGGGCGCCTAGAGGCGTCGTCACCGCACGCGACGCGGTGCGGTCGCGCTCGGCGGCGCACCTCGGCTGAGCCGACGCGCTTCGTGCCGTCACCGTAAGCGACACCATGCGCCTGCGATTCCGGGCGCCGCCGGAGGGGGCAGCGCTCCTACCGGGCAGCGACCCCCTCCGCCGAGAAGACGACGCGACCCGCCACCACCGTCCGCACGGCGCGGGTGCGCAGCAGCGACGCAGCCCCCTCCGTGAACGGGTCGGCGTCGAAGACCGCGAAGTCGGCGGCGAAGCCGGGGGCGAGACGCCCGCGCGTCCGGCCGTCACCCACCGACGCCGCCGCGTCGCGTGTGGCGTGCGCGATCGCGTTCGCGAGCGGCAGCGCGTACTGGGGATGAACGGCCGGCACAGACGCGTCGAGGGCCGAGGCGCGCGTGACGGCGACGTACATGTTGGCCAAGGCGTCGTAGGGCGCGGTCGGGGCATCGGTCGAGAACGCGAGGAGGGTGCCGGCATCCTCGTACTCCGGCCACGGGAAGGCGCGGTCGACGCGGTCGTCGCCCAGCATCGCCGCCCAGTTCGCGAAGATCGCGGGATCGGCGTGCACGGGCTGCATGGAGGCCGTGACGCCGAGCCTCGCCATGCGCTCGGCCGTACCGGGGGCGGCGTACTCGAGGTGCTCGAGGCGGTGGCGCCGGGCGATGTCTCCGTTGACCGCGATGGCACGCTCGATCGCGGTCAGCGCGGCGTCGCTCGCAGCGTCGCCGATGGCGTGCATCGCGATCTGAAGTCCCGCGGCGTCGGCCGCCTCAACCACCGGGGCGAGATCGTCCAGCGGCCAGATCGGCCCCGCGTGCGAGCCGTCGGCATACGGGGCGCCCATCGCGGCGGTGCACGCATCGATCGTCCCGTCGAGGATCAGCTTGATGCCCACGACCCGCAGCCACGGCGAGGAAGCACGCCCGGCGAGCTCCACCACCCGATCGAGCTGGGCGAGGTTCTGCGCACGGTCTCCGGTGTTCTCGACGAGCCAGTGCGCGGCGACGCGGATCGGCAACGAGCCGCCGTGCCGTTCGACGGCCCGCTCGAGCGCTGCCAGACCGTGCTCGGAGAACGCCATGTCGACCGCCCCGACGACACCGGCACGCACGTACGCGTCGAACACGCGGTCGACGGCCGCGTCGCGATCCTCGTCGGTCGTCGTCGCGTCGCGCTGGTTCCACGAGTACTGCACGGCCGCGGTTTCATAGAGCATGCCGTTCGGCTCACCGGTCGCGTCGCGTCCGATCTCGCCTCCCAGAGGGTCGGGGGTGTCGCGCGTGAGACCCAGCTCGGCCAGCGCCGCGCTGTTCACCCAGCACGAGTGGTAGTCGTTGGCATCCAGGTAGACCGGGATGTCGGAGACGACGGCGTCGATCATCGCGGCGGTCGGGGCTCCGCCCGGGATCGAGTCGAACAGCCATCCGCGGCCGCGGAGGACGAGGGCGTCGGGATCGGCCGCGCGCGCCTCGCGCAGCAGGTCTTGGATGGCCTCGAGCGACCGGGCCTCGGTCAGCGCCACCTGCCCGAGGGCGGCGCCCATCATCAGCAGGTGGGTGTGCGCGTCGGTGAAACCGGGCAGCACGAGCGCCCCGTCCAGTTCGACGACCTCGTCGACGTCGGCCGACAGCGCGTCGGCGCCGACGGCGGCGATCGTCTCATCGTCGACGGCGATGGCATCCGTCCACTGCCGGGCCGGGTCGGCGTCGGCGGTGAAGATGCGGCCACCGCGGTAGAGGGTGCGGGTCATGCGGCGACCTCCTTGGTTGCACGCTCGAGTCGGCGCGAGAGCACGCCGATGATGCCGGCAGGGACGGCGAGCACGAAGCTCGACACCCCGAGGGTGAGGACGAAGCCCTGGTATCCGAACAGCTCGACCAGCGACGCCCCGATCACGGGGGTCAGGGCGGAGCCGACGAGGTAGGTCGCCAGCAGCGGTCCCGACCAGCGGCCGTCGGCGTCCAGGGCGGCCGCGGTCGAGATGAAGTACATGAAGGCCACCGCGTAAAGGGTGTTCCAGGCGATGAAGACCACCACGAACACGGTGGGGTCGGTGACGTAGCCCTCGACGATCTTCAGGACGCCGCCGAGCACCATGAGTACGAACAGCGGCACACCGCGCCCCAGGCGGTCGCCGATCGCGACGAGGGCGATCGTGCCGACCAGGCCGCCCGCTGTGGCGCCGCTGAGGGCGATGCTGAGTCCCTCCGGCGTGAGACCCGACAGATCGGCGCCCATGACGCCGGCCATGGCCCACAGCGAGTCCTCGCTCGCCGCCCAGAGCGCGAAGACGACCAGGAGCGCGAAGCCGGCGATCGTGACGGCGCGCGAGGGCGGCGCCGCCGCGCGCACGGTGCCCGTCGAGGGAACCTCGATCGGCACGGCCTCACCGACCGCCGCGCCCGCGTGGACGGTCGCCGCCGGCGCCGACGGCATCCATGCCACCACGACGAGCGACACCAGGCTGAGCAGGGCCATCGTGCCGAACACGTCGATCGGGGCGAGCCCGATGAGCGGCACCACGGCCAGGATGACGGTGATCAGCGCGCGGTTGGCGAGGCCGTTCAGGCCCGCGACGCGGTCGGGATTGCGGAATGCGGCGAGCGCGGCACCGGCGGACGCGACCGCTCCACCGGCGCCGATGCCCCCGACGAGCAGACCGGCCACGAGCAGCGCGGGCACGAGCGCCGCGACGCCGAAACCGACCACCGAGAGCCCGAGGCCGACGCGGGCGACGGTGCGGCGGCGCGCGCCCGCGCACAGCGGCGCCACGGCGAGTCCGGTCAGCGCGGTGAGCAGGAGGGTTCCGGTCACCAGCCAGCTCCCGGCCAGGACGTCGGCGCCGATCCCCTCCTGCACGGCGGCGATCATGTACGGCGACAGGTTGACGCCGAGGTAGCCGGCGATCCCGACGAGGAAGGTCGAGGAGGCGGTGGGGAAGCGGATGGGTAGACGCCCGGTGGCGGTGGGCGCCGGTGCGGTGCGGGTGGGAGCGGACACGTGAACCTCTCGGGGGTGCCGGTGAAGCCGGCGGACGGGGAGTGGGCCGGGAGGCGTCGTCGTCGATCGCATCCGGTGGACCCGAGGCTAAGGACCGGGTGTTTCGGTCGGTGTGCCCGTTCTGTTTCACACACATTAAACGTTTAAGTACCGCCTCGCGCAAGACCCCTTCGCGAGACAGCACGACGCGGCGCACCCGTCGCCGTCGGGTAACGTCGCACTCCGTGACCCCACGCAAGCCGACGCTGCACGACGTGGCTGCCGGCGCGGGCGTGTCGATCGCCGCCGCGTCGTTCGCCCTGCGGGGCAAGACCGGGGTGTCGGACGACACCCGCGACCGCGTTCTCGCCGTCGCCCGCGAGCTCGGGTACCGGGTCAACGTGCCGGCGCGTAGCCTGCGCACCGCGCGCTCCGCCGCGGTGGGACTGCTCCTGCCGGTCGGCACCACCCACCTGCCGTACTACACGGACTTCGCGTTCGGCGTCGTCGACGCCGCCGATCGCCACGGCCTCTCGGTCATCCTGCTCCCCCACCGCGACGACGCGGCAGGCGGTGCGCCCTCCGCCTTCGTCGACGGCTACATCGTCATCGACGCCTCCGTCGAAGACGTCGGCGTCCGCGCCCTGCTCGACTCGGGACGACCGGTGGTCAGCGGCGAGCACGTGTTCGGCGCCGCGGGCCGCGCGAGCGCGAGCGTCGCCATCGACCACACCGGCGCCCTCGCGCGGCTGCTCGACCATCTGCACGAGCGCGGCGCGCAGAACATCGCCGCGATCCTGCCGCCGGACGGCACGGCGTGGAGTCGCGAGCTCGCCGAGACCTACGCCCGCTGGACGTCGGACCGCGGGCGCAGACACATCTCGCGCCACATCTCGTTCGTCCCCACCACCGACGAGGTCTCCGCCGCCGTCTCCGACGTGCTCGACATCCCCGGCGTCGACGCCCTGGTGGTCGCCCCGAGCGGCTCGGCCCCTGCGACATTGGCGGCCGCGGCCCGCGCCGGACGCCGGGTCGGCGACGACCTGCTCGTCGCGGCGTGCGTCGACGAGCCCGCGCACGCGCTGCTGTCGCCGACGGTCACCTCGATCGACCTCGAGGCGCGCGCGCTCGGATCGGCGTGCCTCGACCTGCTCGTAGAGGTGTGGGACGCCGGGGAGCTCGCAGACCCCGTCCGCGTCGCCGAGGCGCGCCTCATCGTGCGCGGGAGCACGGCCGGACGACGACCCGCGGTCTGAACCGCGCCCGCGCCGAGAACACGAAACCGGATGCCACGACCCCGAGGCCATGGCATCCGGTCACTCGTTCAACCGGTCAGGCTCCGCGAAGCCGCTCGGCGAGGTAGCTCTGCAGTGCGTCGAGGCCGATGCGCTCCTGGCCCATCGTGTCGCGGTCGCGCACGGTGACCGCGTTGTCGTCGAGCGAGTCGAAGTCGACGGTGACGCAGAACGGGGTGCCGATCTCGTCCTGACGGCGGTAGCGGCGGCCGATGGCGCCGGCGTCGTCGAAGTCGATGTTCCAGCCGGCCGCGCGCAGCGTGTCGGCGACCTCGCGGGCCAACGGCGACAGGCGCTCGTTGCGCGAGAGCGGCAGCACGGCGACCTTGACGGGCGCGAGGCGCGGGTCGAGCTTCAGCACCGTGCGGGTGTCGGTCCCGCCCTTGGCGTTGGGCACCTCTTCTTCGCGGTACGCGTCGACGAGGAACGCCATCATCGCGCGCGTCAGACCGAACGAGGGCTCGATGACATAGGGCGTGTACTTCTCGCCCGAGGCCTGGTCGAAGAAGGTGAGCGACTGGCCCGACGCCTCGGAGTGGCTCTTGAGGTCGTAGTCGGTGCGGTTGGCGACACCCATGAGCTCGCCCCACTCCTTGCCCGGGAAGCCGAAGCGGTACTCGACGTCGATCGTGCCGGCCGAGTAGTGCGCGCGGTCGTCTTCGGGCACGTCGAAGCGCTTCATGTTGTCGGCGTCGATACCGAGGTCGATGAACCAGTTCCAGCACGCCTCGACCCAGTGCTCGAACCACTCGTTCGCCTCGGCGGGCGGGGTGAAGTACTCGATCTCCATCTGCTCGAACTCGCGCGTGCGGAAGATGAAGTTTCCGGGCGTGATCTCGTTGCGGAACGCCTTGCCGACCTGGCCGACGCCGAACGGGGGCTTGCGACGGGATGCCGTGAGCACGTTCGAGAAGTTCACGAAGATGCCCTGGGCGGTCTCGGGCCGCAGGAAGTGCAGGCCCGACTCGTCGTCGACGACGCCGAGGTAGGTCTTGACCAGGCCCGAGAACGACTTGGGCTCGGTGTACTGGCCCTTCGTGCCGCAGTTGGGGCAGGGCACGTCGGCGAGGCCGTTCTCGGCCTTGCGGTTCTTGCGCGCCTCGAAGTCCTCGATGAGGTTGTCGGCGCGGAAGCGCTTGTGGCAGCTGAGGCACTCGACCAGCGGGTCGGTGAAGGTGGCGACGTGGCCCGACGCCTCCCACACGCGCTTGGGCAGGATGACGCTGGAATCGAGGCCCACCATGTCGCCGCGACCGCGGACGAACGTCTGCCACCACTGACGGCGGATGTTCTCTTTCAGCTCCGTACCGAGGGGGCCGTAGTCCCACGCCGAGCGCGACCCGCCGTAGATCTCACCGGCCTGGAACACGAACCCGCGGTGGCGGGCGAGGGCGATGACCTTGTCGAGGCGGGACTGTTCGGCCACGGTGGCTCCAATGGTCGGGAAAGCTGTGGGGATCGAGCGCGAGTGCGCGGCATCCAGTTTATCGAGAGCCGCCGCGGCTCACCGCGTGATCCTCTCCCGCCGCACGGTGAAGCCCTCCAACGCCGCCGCGTCGATCTCGATGCCGAGGCCGGGGCCGGTCGGCACGCGCACGTGCCCGTCGTCGAGCACGGCCGGCTCGGTCACGATGTCGCGATCGTAGAAGCGGGCGGATGCCGAGATGTCGCCCGGCAGCGTGAACCCCGGCAGGGCGGCGAGCGCGGCGTTGGCGGCGCGGCCGATCCCCGTCTCGAGCATGCCGCCGCACCACACCGGGACACCCGCGGCCAGCGCCCGGTCGTGGATCGCGAGAGCCTCGAGGTACCCGCCGACACGACCGGCCTTGATGTTGAGGATCGCGGCCGACCCGAGCGCGAGCGCGTCGGCGGCGGCCTTGTCGCTCACGATCGACTCGTCGAGGCAGACCGGCGTCGTCAGGCGCTTCGCGAGGGTCGCGTGGTCGACGAGGTCGTCTTCCTGCAGGGGCTGCTCGATGAGCAGCAGGTCGAAGGCGTCGAGTTGCTGCAGCGTGTCCGCGTCGGCGAGCGTGTAGGCGGAGTTGGCGTCCACCTGCAGAGGGATGGCTCCGTACGCCTCGCGCACGGCCGCCGTGTCGTCGACGTCGCGCCCGGGTTTGATCTTGATCTTGATGCGCACGTAGCCCTCGTCGAGGTACCCGCCGACGGTGTCGACGAGCGCCGCCGGATCGCGGTGGATGCCGACCGAGACACCCGAGGGCACGCGCGTCTTCTCGGCGCCGAGGTACTGCGCGAAGCTGCGATCCTCGGCGCGCAGGGCGGCGTCGATGATCGCGAGCTCCAGGCCCGCCTTGGCCATGCGGTGTCCGACGACGCGATCCAGGATGCCGCCGACCGCCTCGGGCGCGACGGTGCGGCGCTCGAGCAGGGCCGGGGCGAGGAAGCGGGTGAGCACGTCCCAGGCGCCCTGGGTGTACTCGCTCGAGTACGACGGCTCCGACTGCGTCACCACCTCGCCCCACCCGACGCCGTCGGTCGTCTCGGCGGCGACGACGATGACCTCGCGCACCGTCTCGGTGCCGAACGACGTCGTGAAGGGCGACACGAGCGGGATGTGCAGCACGCGAAGCTCGACGGCATCGAGGGTCACGGGCGCGGCGGGGCGGAGGAGGGGCATGAGGGGAGGCTAGCGGGGCCGGGGTGCGTGCAGGGGGGGCGGGCCGGGGTGCGGGCCGGGGGGCGGGCCGGGGTGGCGGGCCGAACTCCGGAAGGATGACGTCGCGTAGACGTGAAAGCGGCCAAAGACGCCGCCGCGCGACGATTTCTCCGGAGTTCGGCCCGCCCTGCGGGGCCCGTGACCGTAACGCCCGCACCCGGCCGTGGCAAGGCCGCGGGAACCGGCGCCGCGCGCGCGTACCGTCGGGCGCATGAGCGACGACTTCACCCCCCGCCACGCGATTGTCACCGGCTCCGACTCGGGCATCGGTGCGGCCACCGCCCTCGCCCTCGCCGACGCCGGGATCGACGTCGCGATCACCTACCACTCCGACAAGGACGGCGCCGAGAAGGTCGCCGACGACGTGCGCTCCCGCGGAGCCCGCGCCATCGTCGCGCAGTTCGACGCCACCGAGTTCGACAAGGTCCCGGATGCCGTGAACGCCATGGCCGATGAGCTCGGCGGTCTCGACGTGTTCGTCAACAACGCCGGCGGCGGCATCGGCGGCTCGTTCCTCGACCTCGACTTCGACACCTGGCGCACCGACATCTCGCTCAACCTCGACGGCGCGTTCCTCGCGCTGCACACCGCGGCGAAGCGGATGGTGGCGGCCGGCAACGGCGGCCGCCTCATCGTCGTCTCGAGCGTGCACGAGCACCAGCCCCGGGTCGGCTCCGCCCCCTACGTCGCGGCCAAGCACGGCGTCGGCGGGCTGATCAAGACCATGGCCCTCGAGCTGGGCCAGTACGGCATCACGGCGAACGCCGTCGCCCCGGGCGAGATCGCCACCCCCATCAACGACATGTCGGCCGAGGACGCCGATCGCATCCATCGTCCCGGCATCCCCCTCGGTCGTCCCGGCAAGCCGGAGGAGATCGCCGACGTCATCCGCTTCCTCGCCTCGCCGTCGGGCTCCTATGTCACCGGCGCCAGCTGGGTCGTTGACGGCGGAATGCTGCAGATGGGCCCGCAGGCGGGTTCGCACATGGAGTCGGACGCCTGGCGGTCGGCCGGCGAGAAGGAGTGAGCAGGATGAGCGACGACAAGAGCTTCGAAGAGAACCGTCACGACCAGTTGACGTCGGCCCCGAAAGCGACCGAAGAGGATGCCGCTCCGCGTTTCGACGTGAGTCACCACGACGGCGTCACCCGCATCGACGTGCGCGACGACGCCGCGGTGCGTCCGGGCCCGGGCCAGGGCGACCCGGCCGCTGAAGAGGACGTGCCTCTCAGCGAGAAGTGACGGCGCGCGCGTCGTTCGGTGCGGCGGTGGCGTGGGCGTTGCGCCCGGCCGGCCGAAACCGCGGCTCCATCTCATTCAGCGGGCGATGACCGGAGACCTCAGCGCACGATGAGATAACCCCGGCGATCGAAGCCACCGATGCGGTGACCGGATGCCAGGTGCTCGCGCAGGGCGTCGCGCAGGCGTCGGCGCCATGCGGCTGCGGCCGCCGGGTCGCTGCGGCGGAGGACTTCGACGTCGTCGGGCACGGCAACGACCGCGACGATCTCGGCATCCGGCGGAATCGACGTCGGCGGCTCGGCGAGCGCCCACGTGACGAGGAGGCGATCGGACTCGTCGCCGCGGTTCACGGCATCCGCCATCGCCCCGTAGTGGTCGACGAGGTACTCCGTCGCCCGGGCGCCCAGCGTCGTCAGGTTGAAGAACGCGTTGCGGGCGACGAGTGGATCGAACGTTCAGGTGATGTGATCGACACCGCGCTCCACAGCCCAGGCCCGCTGATGCTCCTTCAGCTGTCGTCCGAGACCCCGCCCCTGATGGCCGGGCGGGCAGGGATGTTCAGTTTTTCCCCGATCCCATACGAGACAAGGGGTCGCAGAAGCGGGCTTCCAACGTTTTCCACGTTAGGCCGCACCGTTTTCCACGACGTCCCGCAGATCGCTGTGATTCCGCGGGTCTGAACTTGCCTGCACGTCCCTTCCGACCTTCGGTCGGCTTGCACGCTTCCGCCTGCGAGATGCGCTTGCGCGCACCTCGGATCGGTGGCTTCCTGCTTCGCCCGGGCCTGCTCCAGCGAGCTGGAGTCTCACGTCCCGTCCACAGGCATTGACCGCGGGCCCCGCGGCAAGGATGTTCACGGCCGCGTTGTAGTCGCGGTCGAGTTTCGTCCCACAGGAGTCGCACTCCCACGTTCGGACAGCGAGGGCCTTCCGCCCGCCGTTCGTCCCACAGCTCGAGCAGATCTGCGATGACGGATAGAAGCGCGGTACTCGTGTGAGCGACACGCCTTTGCGCGTGCACGCCTCGTCGAGGTATGAAACGAACTGTGCCCAGCCAGCATCGTTGACGCTCTTACCGAGTTTCGTCTTCGCCATACCCGCGACATTCAAGGTCTCGATAACGACCGCTTGGTTTTCACGGCTGAGTTTCGAGGCAAGTTGCCGAGCATGGTTCTGACGGAGATTGGCTACGCGACGGTGAGCGCGGGCGCGGGCCCGCTTCGCTTCCGCGTAGTTGTTACTTCCTGGCTGCTTGCGAGCCAGTGCTTTATCCGCACGTCGGAGCGTGTCCTCAGCTGCGCGGAAGTATCTGGGGTTCGCGATCTTCTCGCGGATTCCATCCGAGTAGGCGATGGCCGCGTAGTCGTTGAGGCCGACATCCACCCCAGCCGTGCGGGGCTGACGGGTCGGCGTCTTCGCCGGAGCCTGGGGCACGCGGACGATGAATGACGCCCAGAACGTCCCATCGGCATCCGCCGTGATGGTGACGGCAGACGGGTATCCGGGAAGCTCGCGATGCCAGTTGACTCGGATGTCCTGGTCGATGTTCGCCAGGTGCAGTCGCCCACCGCCTCCTCGGGAGTTCTGCCAGCCTCCGCGGATCGTGAACGAGTTCTCCGGATAGCGCGCGGCCTGCCGAGCAGTGCGGCGCGACTTGAACTGGGGGCGTCCGATGCGTCGGCCCGCGATGCGACCGGCCGCTGAGTCGAAGAAGCGGGTGTAGGCGTCCGCAGCGTCGTGCACGGACGCTGATAGGACGGTGTGGGCGACCTCGCCCAGCCAGGCCGTCGCTTCAGCCTTCCGAGCCCCGGTCACCAGCGCTTTTGTCGCCTCGAACCCCGAGGGGTGCTTCTCCCCGGCCTCGAACCGGGTGCGCGCGAGCGCGATGTATGAGTTGTAGACGAAGCGGCACGATCCGAAGACACGACGCAGTGCCGCTTGGGCGGCAGGCTCCGGGTGGATGCGGTACCGGTAGCGCCGGATCGAGGACGGTCCGTCCGCCGAAGCTCGGCGTCGCACGACCAACTCAGCTCGGAGGGCGGTGCCGACTGCTGCACAGTTGGTGCACTTGCATCCCCAGTACCGGTGCCCGCGCGGCGTCCCGTGTTCTTCCGCGGGCATGTCGGCGAGACTCGGCTTGACCCTCGGTGTGCGCTTCAGGTCCGCTGACGAGGAGCGCCAGGCCTTCTTGCACCGTCGGCAGCGACAGTTCCAGAAGGTGTACCCGCTTGCCTTCTCATGGGCGTCGTCGGGCATGCCCGCGGCCAACCGTGCGCTGCGACGTTCAGCAGCGGCCGCCGCGTTCGCAGCCCGGCAGTCCGCGCACGCAGGCTTGCAGTGGCGGTACGCGCGTGTCGTGCCATGGTCATAGCCGGCGGGAAGCGTGGGGGTCACCCCCGGCTCATGCGCGGTCTGGCTCGACATACGAACCATGTACGCGGCTGCGCCCGATTTCATGAAATCACTTAGACGTCGCGGAGCCCTTCTCCGCGCGGTGCACGGCCACCCCACCTTCGCCAGGTGGCACGGAGCAGCGGCCTACCCAAGCTCCTTTGCGCAACCAGACTGCCCCGCACGGAGGCCCGCGGGTTCCACGGACCATGGGCGCGGTGAGCTGACTGCGGGGGATGCACCAGTGGCGACGTCCAGTGGGGCGACGACGCCAAACAGCCCGGACAGCTCTGCTATCGCGGCCTGTCGGGTACGAGCGCGCCGAGCACGGCGTCGGCTCCAGCGAGGTGAGGCTTCCGGTACGCCTTGCGGATCCAGTCGATGACGCCCGTAGCGGCGGCGGCGGCCCCAGCCACAGCGATGGGTGTGGGGTCTCCATTCGCTGTGACAGCGGCGCCGAGCCCCCCGACCGACCCCAGGATGACGAAGTCGGTGAACGCTTCCTTCCCCGCTCGCGTGTGTCGTCCGCTAAGTTCGCGCTCAATCCGGCGAATGTCGGGACGGAACGCATCCTCTACGCGTTCGCGTAATTCGGCGGCATTGTCTGCGCGCGCGTCGCGGGCGAGCGTGCGCAACTTCACCCGCCAATCCTCGAAGTCTGCAGACGACTCCCGAATTCTTGCCGCTTCACGTATCGAGGTTTCGGGACTGGGGACGAGGAAGCGAGAGACTTCTTTTAGAACCTGAGGCGGGTATCCGCCGGTCGGAGAGTCCGCAACCTTCGCTTTCAGGAGCGCCAAGTCTTCGTTCCAGGTGGGCGCATAGGTCGCGCCGGCCGAGTCTGCGACCGCGAGCGTCTTCGCAAGATGGAAGAAGAAGTGTTGGTACTGCCATACCGCGTCTGCGTGGTGGATGGTGCCGCTCCCAGTGATGTGGAATCCGCGGAGGTGGTCCCACAAGGGCAGCCGGGCGTCCTGGTCCTGAAGGGCGGACATAGTGGCTTGCATTGCCGTCGAGCGCACGTCGTGCCGCACAGCGGCCTCCAAGGATCTCCTGTTCTTGCGCATCACCTCCCACTGATTCCGTAGCACGATGACACCCGCTCTGATGGGGCGCTCCAGTTCGTAGAGGTTTCGAGTGATGGTTGCGAGCCGAGAGCGCAATTCGTCGGGGGCGTCTGCCAGCCGCTGAGCAGAATCACCGGTCGCCCAAATGGAAGCGCCCGTGCTCAGCCGCATAATCTCTCGACCGTTCTTTGTATAGCGAATGTCGCGCATCGCTGGCAATACCGAGAGATCTGCGAAGAAGTCGGCGTACGGGTCCAAGACGAGGAGCTGTGGGTAGTACAGGAGCGCATCGCTCAGCTCTCGCCTCATCAGGGGATCCTCCCAGTAACGGGAGACCGTGCCACCCACGAGATAGGTGCCCTCTGGTGCGCCTGAGTCTGCGTCAGCAATGCTGAACTCTAGTAATCGGTCCCGGAGGTCGTCGATCTGTCCCTTGGCGAGCTTCTCCCAGGACACCCGGTCGCCGCGCTCCCCCAGGGCGTTCTCGACGACGTCGAGAACGGAGTGCCTTCCCCCGAGCGCTTCACTCACTGGTGGTCCCTTCCGCAGGTGTCGAATCGAAATTGCTGGGATCGGGGTCGTAGCTTTCGGGCAAGATGGTCGCGCTGGTCGGCTCCTCTCCGGTTTCGACCCATTCGCAGATGCCTGTCAGAGCGGAGAGCATCTCTTGTTGCAGCGACATTGTGGCCACAGGAGAGCCGCGGAAGGTCATACCCGGCGCCAGCGGCAGGACGG
The DNA here is from genome assembly GCF_001456955.1 of Microbacterium enclense. Taxonomy (GTDB): domain Bacteria; phylum Actinomycetota; class Actinomycetes; order Actinomycetales; family Microbacteriaceae; genus Microbacterium; species Microbacterium enclense. Next base: position 27,968 of record NZ_KQ758469.1, read on the forward strand.
CTGTCTCAGGGAGGACGGATCCCTCCAAGATCACAGCGCCGAAGCTGAAACGCGCGAAGGGCGTTCCAGGGGTGGTGGACCCATCCAGGCCGTTCTCGAAGATGTGCATGAACGCACCAAGCTCGGTGGGCTCACCGAGACGGACGCTCATACCATCGAGGTCGAACGACTCCTGCACCGGCATCGCTACCATTGCGCCACGATGTTTGTCGTCGTTGTCCAGCCGCGTGGCCACCTCAAGCCAGCTCGCGTGGTCGGACGGGAGATTGTCATTCCAAGGCTGCACAGCCTCAATCCGCTCGAGGACCTCGGCGGGCACACTGTCGAGTGCCTTTGCAGCGGACCTCCATGCGGTCCGGTTGGCAGTCACCGGGAAGCTCACTCGATGCGGGGTTCCTGGTTCTCGCCCGTTGGCGGTGGCGAAGCCCCAAACCAGCGCGTCCAGGGCGGAACGAGCGTTGTGTACGGCGTCGCCAGCGAGCAGGGCCCATTCATCGAGCGGCACGTGAATCTGTGAGGGCACGAGGAACTCGAGCGTCGTCCGGTTCGCGGCTAGCCGCAGAGGCGCTCGGAAAGCGCTGGTCGCATTCCAGAGATCGACCCGTCCGTGAAGCTCTGAGAAGAGCCACCAAGCCCGCGTCAGCTTCAAATGTGCCCAGCGATTTCGCATTCCGCCCCCATCGACCACTCGTCCCCAGAATGTCATTCTGGAAGAGTCAGACGGGTGCGGCCCCTCGACAGACCCAGGACGTAGAAACTCGGCGATGCGTAGTGCGGACACGCCAGACACCGGCCACCACTGAATGTTGCGCGCGAAGCCGCACCGCGGGCCCGACGCCCGGTGGTTCACCCCGAATGCAGAACACCGTCGCTGGAGTTGTCGCCTTCCTCGACGGCATCTTCGTCGGCATCCGCAACTGACCCGTGTCCAGGCGAGCAGGCTCAACTGCCCTGCCGTTCCCCGAGAAGGTCTCCGAGGGCGTCGCCGCCATGCTGAAGGATGTGCGGCGCTCCTTGAGAAGCGACTTTCGCCACTCACATGCACACCGGTCCTCGTCCCACTGCGCACCTGGCTTTGAGAGCGATAGCCTGCGCGGGTGAAAAGCATCCCGCAACGCGTTCGAGTCGAGGTCACCCAGCACTTCAGTGCGCAACCCGACCCACTGCGACCACCGGTCACAACCGTCGTGCAAGGCCGACCGGACGAGCCGTTCGACGCAGCCCTCAGACGCTCTTTCGGCGAGCCGCCGCACGGGAACGACTACAACCTCGTCTGGCCGAACCCTTCGGGAACGGCCACGTGGTTGGGCTGGATCACCCCGCATGTGACGCTCGCCGAGGCCGCCGCCGTCGCGGACGGTGAGACCCTGCACGTCGACGCACTCGGCCGCGGCGGGGGCGTTCTCCCACTCATGCTTGAGATCGTCGAAGCTGGCCTGACACTTACAGGCGTCGTCCAAGCGGCGTCTTGGGCGCAGACACGATTGAGGAACGCCCTCTCCCGGACACAACGGCGTCTGGCGAAGGAGTGGGTGGACTCCGGATTGGCGAGCGAGCCGCCGCTCGCGCTTCGTCAGTACGTGTACTCCGAAAGCACCTGGCTGCGCTCCGACTTCGATGAGACGTTCGGCTTAGACCGAATAGCCGGGCCCGCCCTTCTGCGCCGGCTTCACTACGACAAGACCTCCACCTCCCCAGAGCGCTGGGAGGAGAAGCCCGGTCCATGAGTAGCATCTCGTCTCAGCGTCGTCTAGCGCCCGGCGAGTACCGACATTTCGGTAGGCAACGTGTGTCTCGTCTGCGTCCTTCGATACTCCGAAGACCTCGCAACACGCGCAAACCTATCTGCCACCTCGGCGGGATCAACCGATGAGGTGAGTGCCTCGCCTCCGCGCCTCATCAAAGCGGCCCGCGTTGGCCTGTCAGTCGTCGGCGGGCCTCAAGGCAGCGCTTCTTATCCCCGGGGACTCCTATGAGGACTTGCCGTCTTGGGGGGACGCTTCTGGAACAGACGAGTAAGTCAGGACCTCGCGGATGACTGCCGCAAATTTCGGGTTCAAGTCGGCCGCGGTGACGAGGAAGTCTGCAACGTCCGCAGCGAGCTTGGCTGCCGTCTTGTCGAACACCCCTCTGAACGCCTCAGAAGCAGGCTGCCTCTCCCCCAGCATGGCCGACGCTGACTGGAATTCGAGGATGCGCAATGCATCCGTCAGAAGTGTTCCCCGCCGCATAAGACGGGTGACGAGTTCAAGTAGCGGTCCAAAAAACCTCGGGTCGACAGATATGGTCGCCTTAGCCGGCACCTCTCCAGCGGCTTGCAAGTCCCTCAGCAGGTCGGCCATGTCTTTCTGCTGCTTCAGTTGGGTAGCGCCGCCCAGAAGGTACTCGCTGAGCCCGTAGGAGAGGTCGGATATGTGCGTAGCGCGTAGGTTAGCGATGGCGCGCGCGAGCGAAAGAGTGTAGAGCCAGGCGCAGTCGATTATGAGGCCGACATGATTAGGGTTTCCAGACTGAAGTACGTCTTTCAGTGCGAGCAGAGTATCTGGCATGACTACAAGGCTTCGATGCTCCGGTTGAACCCAGTAGCCGAACTGCCGGTAGTCCAGTATCGGGCCCAGCCGGCGATCCATAGCGGCGAACCTTCCCATGGACCTCGCGACCGTCTGCTCGAGGAACAGCCCAGACAATGGGGCAGTATCGACGGGTAGTACCGTCGGCAGGAGTCGCTCTAGACCTTCTACGTCTCGTTCTGTGAACGCGGAAATACCGAGACGCGCAGCGAGCTGGTTAGCATCTGGGCTGATGGCGCGATCCCGCACCATGTAGGCAGCATCGGCGTCGAAAAACTCCTTCACCCCACGTACCCAAAACATCCGGCTGATGACGCTGGCCTTACCCGTCTTGCAATCGACGATGGCGGTCTGCACGTGACCGGATGGTGTGACGGCGACCCCAAGGACGTCCAAGTCTGTGTACGCCTCAGGGCTGCCTTTTCCCTGCCCGGGATGCGCGTGCTCGGCAGCGCGCAGTACGACATCTACACGAGTGGAGAATCCCATTCGCCACAACAGACGACGCGCGGCGACCTTCTGTCCGAGGTCCAGTTCGGTCATGCGCTTCCATGTCCCATCATCTTGTCGATGGCGCTTTGCCACTTCTTATCGGTCAGATGCCGTTTCTGCCGCATCCGGTGGACCGTCTGTATGGGTGACGAGTACGGGTCGCTACCATCCAGCATCTGCAGTGTGCTCGGCGTTCCCTGCCTAGCGATCATGCTCTCACCATGGGTAATGAGATCCCGCGCTAGGGTCAGTGCTTCCCTGTTGTCAGGCGTGTCAATCAGGATCGGGACCACCCACTTACCGCCAGGCATGGTGTCTGGGCCGAATCGCAACAAGCCGGCACGGTTGAGCGTGCGGTACTGCCGCTCGTGGGAGCTATGGGGGTTCAGCCGCCCTTCGCGCAACAGCTTGTCGATGGCATTGACGAGAGCGGGCGCGGTCAGGTTCGAGTACCCACCGTGATGCTGCGCGGTCCGCAAACACGCAATGACAGCCAGCGCCTTGTCCATCACTGGCTTCCGCTCGCGGAGAAGTCGGAGATCGAGGCTGTAAGGCAAAACGGCGAATGACTCGTTGGACCCGTTCGGCAGCTCAACAGAAGGCGCCATCAGTAGCCCCCTTTTCACCGCGTCTGCGATAACCTCACCGCCTCGCGCCAGAGAGAGACCCTGCTCCCCCCGCACCATTTCAAAGGCGTCGGCAAGTTCCCCCGCGCCGTGGTTACGAACCACTTCAGCAACGTAGGCCGGCTGCTCAAAACCGAAGAACGGAGAATACAATACTTCGTCGCTACCCAACGAAATCCTCTGAACCAGTTGCGACTCCGTCGTGACTTCGAGAACGGTATCCAAGTCGCCGGAATCCAAGCCAACTCGGTCGACGAGATCATCTCTGGCAATGGGAGACTTGGCCAAAGAGTCGACGAGAAGGAGAACCTGCTGCTCCAGCCCTGAGGGCGCGGCCTCCCGCCACGCTCCGCCCAGTCGCGTGTACAGGTCGGAGTAAAAGGGGACCTTCTCACTGAAGGACACAACGCGCTGACCTGCGCGCTTGACGTCAGTGACCAGCTGTGCCTGCTCGAGTGTGTCAATGACTGAGTTGAAGGCGACCGCCGGCACATCGAGCTGCTCAGCCACGATGGTTCGTAAGTTGCTGGCGTCTTCGACGACGTCTTGACCGCGAATCAAAGCCGCGACGCCGGCTGCCATGCCGACCCGCTGTGTTTCGCTCAAAGCAGCGAGTGAAGCGTCCATGGGGTGCAGATTGCGCAAGCCTGCTGTGACGTCTTGGCAGCGCAGTCCCTCGGTGAAATTGTCCATCATTGTCTCCTTCTTAGCCGGAGACTACTGGCTGTCCTGGATAGGGACGCCACGACTAGACGGTTCAATCGCGCATGGAGATGACATGGACCTCGCGACCGACCACGCCCTCACCCTCTCACCCACAGCCCGACACGTAGCCCTCCGAGAAGCGCGCACCTGCTGGTTCGACAATCGAATCCGGCAGGAGCTCACCGTCCGGGAAATCCTTGACCGTTTCACGGACGGGTACGGACGCGGGGTGAAGCAAGGACCGTGCATACGTTCGCGTCCATCGTTCGGCCGACACCATTCCGCGTTACATGCGAAGGACGGCTCGGAGCCGGCGAGGCAATCAAGCTCCTTCCCGCGGGTCCTCGACGACGCTTCCCGAACGAGCGAGACGATATCGGATATGCCCGCTCACCCCGTGACGCTGACGCACCTGTCCGCTGCGCTCTCGAAGAACGAGTGGAAAGCGTTGCTCGCTCTCGCCAAATCGCACCGGGCCGCTCTCGGGTTCCTTCCGGATTCGGCGTTCGCCGACAGAGTACGCCGGGGGACACTCGCGGTCGCGCACGCCGGTGGTCAGCTCGTAGGTTACTGCCTCTACGACCGGTCGCGCCGCGGGCAGATCAAGCTCGTCCACGTGTGCGTCGCTGACACCGCCCGACGCCTTGGAGTCGGTAAGCAGCTGGTGGAGAGCGTCATGCAACACAACCCGGGTGCCTCAGGAATCGTCGCCCACTGCCGCCGCGACTACACCGGCATCGACCGTTTCTGGGAGGCGCTAGGGATGGCACCGCGCGCTGAACGCGCCGGCCGAGCCGTCCAGGGGTCGACCCTCTCTATATGGTGGCGCGCGCTCGGCGCCCCGGACCTTCTCGAAGACGCGGCGCTCACCGGCGGCTTGCCCCTCGTCGTCTACGACACCAACGTGGTCTCGGACCTGTATGCCTCGCCGCACGTGGATCGTCCCGACCGCGGCGCGTCCCTAGGCCTGCTGGCCGGGTGGCTACAGACTGCCATCACACCGGCTGTCTCCTCCCACGTGGACATCGAGCTGAACCGCATCCAGGACGAAGCTGAACGCGTCCGCCAGATGAACCTCTCCCAGGAACTACTCCGGCTCCGATGGTCAGGCGCTGAGAACGGAGCGACGCTGGAGAGGCTACGCGCGAGCGTAGGGGCCGCTGCCCTCAAAGCCGACCCCTCACTCACTGATGACCTCTGCCACCTCGCCGACGCACTCACAGCGGGCGCATCCTTCTTCGTCACAAACGATGAGAACTTCCTGCGAGTCGCAACTAGCGCGCTCGGCTCCGACAGCATGCTCCAGGTGATACGTCCCCACGAATTGGTCATCCGCATGCTCGACCAACTGAACGGGCCTAGCTACCGTCCGCGGCTGCTGGCCACACCAGCCTTGGAGTGGCTACCCGCTACGGACGTTCCCGAGGGTCTACTCGTCGACGCCTTCATCAGCCATGAGTGCGGGGAGTCGGGCGCCTCCCTCACCCGGTCCTTACGCGCATGCTTCGCCCAGAACCCCTCGCGCACCCGTGTCCTCGTCGACGGGACGAACCGACCCTGGGCGCTGCTCAGCGACCGCGTCGACGGGCCGCAGCTGACCGCAAACATCTTCAGGGTCCGCCGCGGGGACGCCGCTGGCACCACGGCCTTGCAACTCGCGCGACACCTCCGGGAGCGAGCGCTCGAGAGCGGCGTGACCCAGACGACGGTGTCCGACCCCTCCCTCAACATGGTGAGCGTGGAAGCCTTGAGAAGAGATGGGTTTGACGTCGGGGGTGCCGCGCCGGTCGCGACGCTGATTGCGTCCGCGCGGACGCGGGAAGACGTCGAATCGTCCTTCCCGTCGACGGCCGGTCTGCCTGCCGCAGACCTCGAGCGGCGCTTCTGGCCGTTGACGCTCCTGTCCGAAGGCATCCCGACGTTCGTAGCACCCATCCGCCCTCGTTACGCGAAACGCCTCTTCGGCCTGCAGGACGACGCGCTCTGGTCCGACCGGAAGCGCGGGCTGGGGCTCTCACGTGAGCATGCGTACTTCAGCGCGGCGAACAGGGCATTGCCTCCCGAAGGCTCCCGGATACTCTGGTACGCGACGGCGGATGACACCGACGTCCTGAGGCGCATGGTCGCCCACTCCCGTTCCCGCGGCGCACAGCGCCTATCCCCCGAGCAAGCCCATGACGCGAGCTCACACCTCGGCGTCTACAGGCGTCGAGACGTGGACGCGGCAGCGGGCAAGGACGGTCTCGTGACCGTCCTACGGTTCGAGGACACAGCGATCCTCCCGACCCCCCTGGGCGCTGCGGCCCTCGACACCGTCTTAGAGAGGCACTCAGTGAAGCCCCCCTTCCTCAGCTTCCGTCAGGTACCACCCGCGATGTTCGACGACATCGTCGCTTGGGACGGACATCTCGCATGACGGCGGTTCTGCTGTCGGTCAAGCCGGTCTACGCCGATGCCCTCCTCGCGGGGACCAAGAAGGCCGAAGTCCGACGTCGCTTCCCCTCTGCCGCACCGGGGACATCCGTCTTCATTTATGCGAGCTCCCCCGTGCGGGCCCTCGTCGGCACGCTTCGACTCGACCAGATTACGCGCGCCGCGCCCGACATCGTGTGGCGCGACCACCACCACCAGATCGAGATCGCTGAGGATGCGCTCACGCACTACTTGGCGGGTCGCGACGAGGCCGCGATGCTTTGGGTCAGCCGCCCGAACCGGTGGGGGGCCAAGATCCCGCTCCAAGAGATGCGCGAGAAGCTGCGACTCGAACCCCCACAGAGCTTCCGGTACCTCACTGACGCGATGGTGGCGGAACTGCACACGATGCGGCCGTCCGAGCGCATCTTGCAGTCGCCGACTACCAGCGCCGGAGCTCCGTTCCGGGCGGCTTCCGCTCGCTGGCGGTGAATCGAACGGGGAGTCGCCGAGCCTGGGGGTGCCTCCCACCCGACCCCGCGGGACAGGGGGTTCGGCTGTGGGCCTGTCAGATCGTGGCGACGTCTGCGGCCATGCCCGGAATGACGCGGCCGGAGAACCAGTCGGCGCGAAGAGCCGCCTCAGCGTCCGACATGGTGCAGATGTAGTCTGCCACCGCCCGCAGTTGCGCCTCGGAGAGTTTCTTCACGGGCTTCTTGGGGGGCCTGACGTCGCTCAGGACCAGCGTTTCCTGCAGCCCGGTGGGCAGGGATGTGATGTCGGGCGCGGAGCGCATCCAACTCGTCAGACCGCGGAACAACCGCTCGATGGTTCTCGTCTGAGCACGCTGAATCGTTCCCATGCGCGGGGTCGCGATGAGGTACCGCCGCGTAATGACTTTCAGCGCCTGCATGTTGTGCCAGTCGGTCTTATCTAGCCGCACTGCAGGACCGTCGTCGTAGTCGGGGGTGTCCGAGATGACGAGGTTCTTGAAGAAGCTGGTGATTCGGTCGCTCAGGAGCTGCTTCAACTGAGCGAGGACGACGCCGTCGAGTTCCGACTTCGCGCTGAACGTCTCGGTGAACAGCGTGCGCGTATTGGTGAGCGCGAGAACGTAATCCGAGTCGCTGAACAGCCCCTCATAGTCCCGCAACCGCGTCGTCTCTGCGGTGAACGGGTCTGTTGCCGGCGACTCTTCGAAGGCTTTCGGCCCGGATCGAACGGCGTTCAGCGCGTCATTCAGATCCGACAGCACCCGTGTCATGTCGATGGCCCCCGCCGCGGCGAAGTCCTCCAGGTCGTGGATGGCGTAGGCGATGTCGTCTGCGAGGTCCATGATGGATGCCTCCAGCGACTGCCTCCGGGAGGCTGGGTCATCGCTGAACATCGCAGTCCGCGCTCGTTCGAAAGCCGCCACGTCGGAGCTGTACACGCCGAACTTCTTGGTGCTGAAGTCATCGGCGTCCTGGGTGGGCCGACGGAACGGGTATTTCAGGATGGCGTTGAGAGTCACGTTCGTGAGGTCCATGCCTCGACGGTCGATTCGCTCGTCGTCAAGCAGCGTCACGATACGGAATGTCTGCGCGTTGCCCTCGAACCCGTCGGTGACGCCGCCCTTGCGGAGCAGTCGGTCCAACACCTGCTCGCCCGCGTGACCGAACGGCGGGTGGCCGAGGTCGTGCGCAAGGCCGGCCGCCTCGCACGCGGGAACGTCTAGGCCACCGTGAGCTGCGATGGCGCGCGCGACACCCTCATCGCTCAACGCGCGGCGCGAGATGGCTTCGGCGAGCTCGCGCGCGACGAGCGCGACCTTGTGCGTATGCGAGGCACGGCTGTGCATCCGCGAAGCAGTGAGGTCTGGCGAGATGACCTGGGTGACACCAGCAAGGCGTCTTAGATAGGGGGAGTAGGCGATCCGTCCGCGGTCGCGTTCCGTCTCCGTCCGGCCGTCTCCGACACGCTCCCGTGGCGCAGCTTCACGGCCGTGCCGCTGAGCTCGTTGACTCTCGACGATGAGCGAACCCGACGCATCACGCGTCAGTCCTAACTCCGCCAGATGCTCCATGCAGCGGAGTTAGGGAACGAGCGCGACCATGGCGGCCGAGTCGACCGTCACGCGACCGGAGGACTTGGCGTACGTCAGCCCGTACTTCACCTGGGACATCGCCAGGCGCAGGGTCTGCGCGACCTCCTGGAGGAAGACGGTGAGCTCCACCGGACGGGTGTGCTTCCGGAGCAACTCCACGATGCGCTGCGCGATCTCCTCGAGTCGTGCGATGCGCTTGTCGTAAGGCATGTACTCGATTGCGTCGGGCATGACTCCTCTTTCGGTGACTACTACTCGTTCCCACATTCCTTGTACGCGGCAGCGGCGTCTGCCCTGAGGGGCGGCTGCAACAGACGGACGTGGGATCTACGTCGTTTCTAAAAAAAGACTACCGCTGACGGACGACATCGGTTTGCAGCGACGACAACGTGGCGTTCTAGTTCAGAAAATAAAACAGATGCGAACGGGCTGACGTTACTGAAGGTTGTCACCACCCCACAGCCGACCACCACCTCAGAACATCTCGGCTTCGCGGAGGGAAGCTGCGGCACGGTCGGGGTCGCGTCCCGCAGCCAGCCACTGCGCAGCGGACAGCCCGTCGAGCTCTTCATCGGGCGCGGTCATCAGATTGCCGATGCTGACGGGATCGTCGTCGCCGAGCGCGGCGAGCACGACGGCGAGGCCTCGCAGGGGCCTGTTCTGCTCGTCGAGCTGCCAACGCGGGTACACGTACCGACCGTTGCGCCTGCGCCCCGCGCACAACTCCCCTCGCTTACGCAATTCGTCGACCTCGGCGACACGGAGCGACAACAGGCGGGCCACCGCGGTACTCGTCAGCCACGTGGACATCTTCGCGTCGTCAGCCCCGGCCGATGCGTGGAGGTACGCCGCGTTGTCGCTGTGCGGTGAATGCGGATGCGGGCACCCCCGCTGAGATCGCGAACGTCATCTCCCTATCGGTGACACGCGGCACAGCCTCGGCGATGTCCGCATCGGTTTTGGCGGGGCGGGCACCGCGACTTCTGGCATGGTCGACGCAGAGCGTAATCAGCCAGTCCTCCTGCCGGTACGGCCAAGCCCTGTCCGCACAAATCTCACACGTACGGGTGGACTCCGACTGGGCGGCGGAGATCATCTCCTCGATGTCCTCCTCGATGTCGCCGGGGTGCACCGCGAAGTCGAGCACCCCGAGGTCTTCGCCGAGCCGGGACACCCGATACGCGGGCGCGATGAAGGCGATCTCGGCGTCGAGCTTCATCACCAGAGGCCACCACCCCTGGTTCACGTCCAGTGTCGAGATGCCCGAGTGCATGAGCCGTGAGATCAGCGGCGCGAGTGCTGCCGGGTAGCTGTCACCCACCCAGCCCACCAGCGCGGCATCCTCCGGCGTCAGATCGACAATCCGCCGGGAGCGCCCACCGTTGGCGGTCATCACGAAACCGCGTGCCTCTGGCGGGTCCGCCTCGTTGTAACCATATATAGATGGTCCACGCGATGACCCTCCGAATCAAGACCCCCGCACCCATCCCGACACGACCCCCCGGGCCTCTGGCTTGCGGTCTCACGTCCGAGTGGTCGAGGCGGCGGGCAGACCCGCTCCCCAGCGGAATCCCTCGCGCCCTGGAGGTGGGTAAGGTGCGCTCATGACCATCAACTGGGAGCGGGAGCCGGGCGAGCGCATCGAGGACTTTGCAGCCGCGTACCTGCTTCTGAGAGCCGGGGTGGGCAACCAGATCCGTCCGTCTCGGGGCGATGGAGGAATTGACGTACAGATTCCCACCGCTGAGGGATGGGAGATCTACCAAGTCAAACGTTTCGCCCGGAACCTCCAGCACTCCGAGAAGCGTCAGATCGAGGAGTCTTGGCTCCGTTTCAAGCAGAGCGCACCTCTGAACAGGGTGCGCTCGTGGAAGCTGGTGCTCCCTCTGGAGCCCACGCGCGAGAACCTCTCCTGGCTAGCCGAACTGACGGACGGTGTCGAATTTGAGACGTCCTGGATCGGTCGAGCGCAGATGGATGGGTGGGCGGCGGAGAACCCGCGCCTCGCTGAGTACTTCTTCGGCGACGGAGGGCAGAAGTGGCATGAGCTGATGGCGCTCGCGTTCTCTGGCGGCCGTCCACTGGAGGACACCGAGGGCGAACCACTGCTCGCGTCCATACAAGAACGGGCATCCTCCCTCAGTAAGGCACTCGATGAGGTGGATCCGTTCTACCGCTACGAGATCGAGATGCGAACGGGCAACCTCGCCGACATCTCTCAGGAAGAGTCACTTCGGTCGGCAAGTCGCCCTGGGATTGTTGAATCCGTCCTGGAGCAGATCGACGATGACCACTACCGGGTGACGCACATCATCGCGCGCTCCCCCGCCTCTGCCACCCTCCGACCGATTACGGGCACCTTCAACATGACGGCGTCGACGGATGAGGAGCGCTCGGCGCTGGAGATGTTCTTCCACTACGGCGCTCCGCTCGAGGACGGCAAGGCCACCGTGGTGGCGAGCTCTGGGCCCCCCGGGAGCGGACTGCCTGTCGGGCAGACAGCCATGTCCTGGACGATGTTCCCGTCCGAAGATGACGACCTACCGCCGCTGGAGCTCAGGCTGATCCGAGATGGCGTCACAGAGTTGGCGGTCCCAGTGACCAGCTCGGTCGGTTCCGCAGGGATTGCCGGGCCGGGGCGGTGGTTGCAGGTGCAGGCGGGACCGAGCGTGAGCGTGAAGTTCTTCTACGGCGCTCCCGGTCGTAGTGACTCCATCAAACTGTCCACGGACATGGCGCCCGGTGCTGACCCCGCGCTGGTACTGCCCGGGTTGGAGCTGGTTGCTGCCCTCCCAGGCGCCAGCTTGGAAGTCGGCGTGCGAGGCGGCCCCGCATTGGCGGGCGGTTTCGAGTTCGGGCCGAACGAGGTGTCGGCCGACGCAGCCCATACGGCGCCGCTGGTCGCCGCCTTGAACTCCATCCAGCGCTTCACGACGACACGAGTCCGGATCCCCGCTGCAGCGGAGCTGCTACGGGCCGAGGTGCACGCACTGCTGTTCACCGCCCGGCTTCTCGAAGGCGAGACGGTGGAGGGCACGTTCAGTGCCGTGGATGTGACCGAGGGGGCGGACTACTTCGAGAGCTGGGATGAGCGTCCGCGCAGCCTCACGATGGTGCAGCCCATCATGGTGGAATTGGACGGAGTGGCCTGGGAGCTCGCCGCTCAGTCGCGCCGCATCTTCATCTCCGTCCAGCTCGACCGCGCGGACGGCCGTCTGACGCTCCGACCCGGGGAGAGCAATCGGGTGTCCATCAGTGCGGGGCGACCTGGCGACGTGCCGAGCTAGGGGGAGCGCCTACCTCTCTCGTCCATTCGGTCACGACCTTGAGCAAAGCGGCCGCGTCTCGAGGTTGGCCGGTACTGAGAAGATACAAAGGTGCCTTCGCCCCAAGCCGCTTTGTCCGCTGGGTGGAGCTGGGTGCTGAACGCCGTCCGTACCGGGGTCGGGGCGGCAGGTGACTTCGTGGTCGCCGTCGCATACACGCCCTTCGCGGAGATGCTGATATGGGTCGGCACCCTCTTCGGTGGAATCATCTTCACAGGAGCCAACGGCCACCTACCGACGCAGGTGTTCGCGCTCGTCATTGTTACGCTCGCTGTTTCGCCGCTCGCGCTGAAAGGCACCATCGAGTGGCGTAGCCGTCGACGGGACGAGGTGCTGGACGGTCGCGAGGCGACCGCCGCGCAGTTTGGCACGGTCGTTCTCCAGGATGCCGCCGACTTGGAACTCAGCAACCGCGCCGACCGCGTGGCTATGGCGGAAAACTGGATCAACGAGGCTCTCGACCACGTGTGGGCGAACTACTTCTCCGCCAACAAACGGGTGCGGGTCCTCTTCTACGACATCAACTCCGCGCGTACAGCGCTCACAATGAACACCCGGTATCCGCCCCGAGGGCGAGACCATGCCGCCCCACGGCCGTTCGACGCAGGCGAGGACACACGCGGCTCGACGGCTCTGGCTCGCTTCGAGTCGCCGAAGCCCTTCCACTACGTCGCTGACACCTCCGTGATGTCCGACCAGGAATTTGGTGACACCACGCGCCCGTACGCGACGTTCATCGCCGTGCCCATTCGGGCAACATCGGAAGCCTTCGGCATGTTGACGGTGGATTCGACTCGCGCGTCGGATCTCGACGAGCGGGACGGTCCCGCGCTGGAGATCTATGCGAATGCGATTGCTTTCTACCTGGCGGCAGAGCGCCGCGGGCGGCAGAATAGAGGCGGAACGGAGGCGCCATGACGGTCAACACAATTCAGTTGTCGAACGACGCGGTCCGCGCGCGCCAAGAGCTCCGAGCGGAGCGCCTCGCGCAGACGTCCGTCGGCCGCACGAAGCAGATCCGTGCGGATCGAAAAGCGCAGCGGCGAAGCGGCGCATTCAAGGCTCTGTTCGCACGCTGACCAGAACCAGGCAATCACACGCTGGGGGCCCTCGCGCGCGACAGCTCGTCGCGACGTGGCGGACTGGGAAGGTGCGGCGCTAAAACGCTTGGACGCGCTCCGCATGGAGGGCGCCCGTCACTGCGCCCACGCCCAGGCCGTGTGCCGAGCCTCCGTCAGAGTAAGCGTGAACTCGCCAGCCCATATCTCGTCGATGTGGCGGTCCTTGTCCGGCATATCGATGTTCAGCCATTGCGCCCACGTCCACGGGTCATCGATTCCGCCGCGAAGCGTCTCAAGGATGGGACGAAGCCGCGGAACGATCCTCCCGTCCCGCACTTGAAAGCTCGGAAGGATCTGCACCCCGTCGAGCGTGGTCAGCGCCAGGATCGACAGGTCGGCTGCCGCAGCGCGCACATCCTTCTCGATCATCCCGGTCGCACGAGCGAAGGACGCCACAGTGAAGCACGGGCCCACAATCTCGGCCCACGGGCTGAGCGGCTCTGACATAGCTCTCCCTCGAACGTGAAAAGCGCGTGACACGACCGTCCGGAAGCACCTGCGCGACCACCTACATATGGATTGTGACTCTTTCGAATCCGGTTCAGCAATGGGAGGCTGCCGATACCGACCGGCGGAACAAGCAGTCTGCCGCGGCGACTGTCAGTGCGCGGCCGGGCGGGGCTCGAGCGCGCCGACCAGCGCGGCCACCTCGCCTGCTCGCGTGAGCACTGCTGCGAAGGCGGCGAAATCACGTGCACGGTGGCGGGCATCGTCGTACCGGCGGCTGCTGAGCGCGTCGCGGAAGGTCTCCGACACCACGTCCGACACACCCTCGAGGTGGTCCGAGGCCAGTTGATCCTCTAGCGCGTCGCGTGCATCCCACCTCGCCCTTTGCGCCTCCGAGAACCGGCGAGCTGAACCGTCCGGGCCCGGTCGCCCCAGCTGGCACATGCGGAGCTCGTGATGGTTCACCGGCGCCAGCGCGCGGGCCGCCGCCTCTGCCTCGATGGCGGAATCGAGTACCACGGCGAGGGCCTGGGCGCGAGCGGTCACGGTTCCGGCGAGGTCGGCAACGGGGCTTCAGCGACTGGACGGACATGATCGCGCTCGGCTGCACCGCCAGGGAGAGGGTTCCAGGCGCCTCACGGACGTTGAGGTATCGCACCGCCATCAGCCCGTGCGCGCGGATCTCTTCGACGGAGATGTCGGCGGCGGTCTCGTGATTCTCGTCCCGGTAGCCGTCGATGACAGTTCCGGGTGGAAGATCGAGGGCGACCCGGTGCAGATAGAACGCCGATTCGGCGTCGCCTTGGTCGCTCATCCGCCGCAGCATGTTCTCGATGGCAGCCTCGTAGGTCCCCACGTGGAGCGCCTTCCCGGCGAACATCGCCAGCCACTCCTCCGGCGTCACCCCGACCAGAGCCCGGGCGTCCGACAGCTGCGCCTCTAGCGTTCGGCCGAACCCGGGTGAGGGCCAATCCGCCCAGGTACTCGTGTGGTACCAGGCCAGACTTCCCACTGCCTTGTCGTCCAGGGCGGGGTCGCTGTTATCGCGCAATGCGGTCACGGCGGGACCGAAGTGGATGCTGCGACCGCAATGCTCGCAGGGGATGCGAGCGCCCCTGGTCGCCAGGCGCGCGTATTCACCCGAGGGGAGGGTGGGGCCCCGTCCGCACGCACAGTGCATGCGGTAGTCGTAGGCGAAGCCGTCGGAGCGCCCCGACAGCGCTTCTCCGTCAGGAATGGTCGACCTCCTGGGGCTCGAAGTACTCGACGAACAGCCGGCCGAGTTCGACCCATGCCTCGGTGGGGACGCCGTCCGTGTCGGACTCGGCGTGCGCCTCCAGTGCTTCGTCCACCGTCCACGACGTGATCTTGACGTAGGGGACCACCATCCGGCCGGACTCCCACGCCCCGTACCCGCCCTGCCTGCTCGCGGAACGCCCCATTCCGATCCAGAACATGTTGCCGGGGTCGTGACCGCCGATGGCCGGGAACCTCGATGCCCATCCCCACTGATCCCATGCGTGGTGGAAAGCGAACTCGAGCGCCGTCTTGCCGCTGGTGACGCCACCGACACCGTTGGCGAGCACACCCAGCGCCAACCCTGCGACGACTTTCCTGACCTGCTGATCCTTCGTCATGACCATGACTCGACGGTAGCGGTGAGCGCGCGGGCGGGATCCGCGCCACCGGGGCAGCCCCTGAGACCTCGACCCGGGCGGTGTAGCCTCCGCGCCATGACCCCCACCAAGATGTGTCGCGGCCACACCTTGCACCTCGTCAGCCAGCCTGGCATGCGCACCTTCGCCGGGGAGCAGCGCGTGTGGGCATGCGAGGACGGGTCCTCCCCCTCACCGACGAGGAGGAGCGGCAGCCCGTGGTGGTCACCTTCCGCGGCATCCCCATCAACTCGCTCACGTGAGGAGTCGGCGCTCAGATCAGGGTGGCCCAGATCAAGCCCGCAGTACACACCACCAGACCGATGGTCGCGACAACGAGCGCCCACGACGCCCGACTGAGCCGCTCCGACATCTCCCGGTCCAGAGCTGCGCGCTGCTCGACCACCCAGACGTTCAAGACGTCGACCGCGCCCCATGTCACCATGGGCCCTCCCACCCGACGCAGGATTGCCTTGATGCGGTCGATGTCCGCCTCGTCGGGCTCGGCAACGACGGGATCCGGTCTCTTCATGACCCCACTCTGGCATTGCACGACGGCCCGGGACGATGAACCACTGAGATCCCATTGACCACGTGCCGCGAGCGTTGCGGAGCAACCCGAGCACGGGGGCACCCCGTAGACGAGGGGGATGAGTCGGAGGATGAGCAGCACGCCACCTATCCTGCGGCAACTCCCGCCACGGACAGCGTTTCACGCGGCTGGATCCGGCGCGGGCGAGCGGGGGCACCGGGCTGGGGTTGAGCATCGCCCGCGGCATCGCCGAGGCCCATAGAGGCACCATCGAACCGGCCACGGTGGACGGATGGACGGTCTTTCGAGTGTTCCTGCCCTCAGGGCGTGGAATCCAGCGGGGACGACCACGGTAGATAGCGGGGAGGCAACCGCATCCGAGGTCGGCCCTGGACGACTCCCGGGCGTCTGCAACGGCCGGTCTGCGCGTGGAGGCCGAGCAGAACCCGCTGGAAGGAGGCGAGGTGCGGGCGGCGAGTCTGCGCGCGTCTACTCCTCAGGGGTAGCCGAGCCGGCGGGGAGGAGGTCGTGCGGAGTGAGACCGAAAGCGTCCGCTATCCGGTAGACCGTCGTCATCCTGGGGTTGGAAGCCGGTCCATCTGCCTTGGAGCTGTTGCGGCCCGCTTCGAGCAGCTGCACGTGGTTCTGCGTGAGCCCCACCAGTTGCGCGAGCTGCTCCTGGGTCAGATCGCTCTGGGTCCGCAACTGTCGCACTCGGGCTCCGAATTGCTGGGCCTCAAGCCGACTCCACACCACTTGTATATGGTCGGAGCGGGCAACGGCCCATGTCTACCATGTATACCGGGATTCCATCGAAGGGACGGCGGGTCCGTCCACGCAGCGAAGGTAGGCTCGCCGTCCATGATTCCCGGCCTACGTTCTACGTCGGCTCCGTCTCCGCGTCTTTAGACATCGCTCCAGCCGCGGATCGCGCGGAGCCGGTCCCTTTGGAAGGCGTTGAGTACGGCCGTGCGCTGCAGCTCGACCCAGGCGTGGAGGGGACCCGGATCCGTCGGCGCGGGGAGGCGACCGTGTTCGCGCGTGAACTCCTCGACCGCGCGCGCGGCTGCACACCATCGACGGGGAGCCGAGTTCGGGGTGAGGCCGTCCATGTCGTCAATGAGGGCAATGTAGAACCTGAGGGAGGCGCGTTCGTCGTCGCTCAGTTCTTCGCGCTTGCGATGGAAGAGCAGGGCCGTGGACGTCCAGTAGTCGTGCATGACCGGTGCATGCGCGGCTCACGGAAGCGCCATGTCTGGAGCGCTCGATGTAACGCGGTCGGCTGAGCTCGTCAAGGTCACGGCCTGTCGAAGAGGTACGCCCCGCTGTCGAAACCGACGACTCGGAGCCCCGCGTCCAGGTGGGCCAAGAAGTCACTGCGGACTTGCCTTCGCCATCGCGCCGCTTCCGCTGGCGCCTCCGCCCGAACCCGGGCGATGTCGAGAGGCACAGCAACTCGAGCGCGGATCAGTTCAGGGTTCGCACGCTCCCCGCGACCCTCCGCCATAACCCATCGCGCGAGGAGGCGGTCGCTTGCGTCGCCGCGATTGAGCCCATCCGCCATCGCCCCGTAATGGTCGACGAGGTATTCCGCGACCTCCGCGCCGAGCACGTTCATGTTGAAGTGGGCGTTGCGGGCGACGAGGGGATCGAAGGTCCAGGTGATCACTTCCGCACCCCGCTCGAGCGCCCACCGACGCTGATGCTCTTTCAGCAGGCGACCGACGCCGCGACCCTGGAACTCTGGGAGCACACCCGCGATGTGCGAGTGAAGCGAGCGGGACTCCGGCGGCCCGAAGAACGCCACCGCGGCCCCGATGATGCGGTCGTCGTAGTAGACACCGACGACGTAGTTGCCAGCATGCTCGAGGGCACGGAGAACGTTCGCCGGCATGGCTCCGCGGTCCCCGCGCCAGATCTCGTCCAACACGCCCGCCGCTTCATGGGTGGCCTGCGCGCTGTCCAGGGTCCGAACGTCGAATGCTTCTCTCACACGGGAAGTCTCGCACTCGGCGCGAACGGTCAGGATTTCCTGGAAGCCACCCTAGAAATCCACCTATACCAGGACTAGCGTGAGCGGCCTGGAGCGACACGCGGAGGTGCCCGGTGGTGATGGAGTGTCACCCGTACGGATTCTGTGGCGTGCGCCTGATAACAGACCGCTGTATCGGCGGCACGGCAGAAACTAGCGGGACCGTGGCGGGCACGTCCTCACCGACGGGACGAAACGCATCGCGGACACCCGGCGCCCACTTGGCCATGTACTCGGTAACCTCCCGTGCGACCGACGGGAAGCGACTGGTCCAGAACGCAAAATCGGCGAACTGCGCCATGGTCACCCCGCGAAAAATCCGCCGCGTCCGGTCGACACCCAGCGCCTTACCCCGCGTGTTCTCGACATACTGCGCGGGCGCTCCCTGGGATGTCCGGAGCAGCTCCGCCCGGACGCTCGCGCACAACACGTGCTGCACCATGGCCGCGCGGTACCGCTCGGAGGCGGGATCCACACCCGCTGCAGGCTCAAGCGCGCCGGGGGTGGATCCGAAGGCAGCCGGCTCGGCTACCAACGACCGCGGGATGAACGCGAAGCCTTCGCCAGCGACAGTACGAACCACGTGCAGACGCTATCAAAGCGCCGCGGGCCGCTCGAACGGTGCGCCAGGCAGTTGATGCTCAGTGCTTGCGGACAAGGTGGTTTCAGCGTGCGAATTATGCACCGCATGCATCAGTCGGTCTGACTGCATAGGAGTGAGGTGCCACAAACTCACCCTGACACTGTCCCGAAGGTCCTGCGATGGGGCGACACCGCCCATGCCTCGCACCACCGCTTCGTGCTCATTCCGCACCTCGGAAAGCAGCGCGAGCCGCCCCGGAAGCTCGTGCCCATCCTGCGCGCATGCGCGTGGTCGACGCTCCCGCCTGCCGTGACGAACTACATCGACGGCTTCGTCCCGCGCCGAGTCGACGCCGAAACCTGGGAGCGCATCGGCCCGTTCGTGCGGGACTCGGTCGCACTTGCGGCGCCCCTCACGCCGTACACCGCGGACGTCCTCATCGGTCGAGCCACCCAGTACGTGGCGTGGTGCGTCAGCAAGGGCTGGAACCTGGACGCGGAGTCCATCTGGTCGCGCTACGGCATCGACCTCTACCTCGCCGATAAGAGCCTCCCCCTCGGACCCGACACCCGGAGGAACTATCGGGCGTGGCTTATGCGCATGGCCCAGGTCCTGCAGCCGGAGGAGAACGGTGAGCCGCGCGAACGCATCCGCGCCACCGCCAGCACCATCGAACCGTACGCCGCTGCGGAGATGGCGGAGTTCCGCCGGTGGGCCGGGTGGCAGCGCACGGAATTGAAGCAGTACCGGGCGATGCTCATGCTCACCCTGTGCGCCGGTGCAGGGCTCCGCTCCATCGACTTCGACGGGCTGAAAGCCGAGCACATCGAAACCCTCCCCGGTGGGGGCTACGTCGTCCACGTGCAGAGCACCCAGCCCCGAGACATCCCGCTCCTCGCCGAGTGGGACGAGTGGATGGAAGTGCTCCTGGAGCGGGTTCCCGAGGCGCACACCACACTGTGGGGCCCGCCGAACAAGACGCGGCCGCACAGCCTTTTGTCCGCCTTCACACAGACCACCATCGGCATCCCGCCGGCGTCGACGCGCTTGCGAGAGACGTGGCAGCTCACGCTGCTTCGGGAGGTCGCGCTCATCAAGGCCGTCTTCCGTGCGGGCGGGACGCGCAAGTTCGACAAGCTCGCGCAATTCCTCGACCAGGTGGACGACGTCGACGAAGACCAATACGTGCGGTTCCTCCGTCAGGCGGACCAGCCGTGAAGTGGGACCTGCCGAAAGACCCGGCTGACCTCGCCGAACGCTTCGACGCCGAGATGAAGAAGCTCGTCGGCGTCGGGTGGGACGACTGGGATAACGCGCTGGCCGTCACCGGTCCCCTCCCGATGGGGATGTTCAACGCCGTCGTCGCCCTCATCGACCGCTCCGGCGTCGTCCCCGAGCTGGAAGCGTGGGCACTTGAGACGCGCAAGAACAAGGCTGGCCGGAAAGCCCTGATCTCCTTTCGCGCTGTCCTCGTCGTGGAGCTCCTGTGCGCCCTGTGGACGAAGGGAGCGCAGTACCAGGAGATCTGCAACACCCTCGCCTACCGCATGAGCCCCGAGCAGTTCGAGGTCCTGGGCATCAACTGGGAGAGAGTGAAGAAGACCCGGTGGTACCACCGCCACTGGCGAGCGAAGCAGCGTCTGCTCTCTGCCATCGACCCGTATTACGGCACTTCGAAGAAGCAGAAGCTAACCCTCACTGCGGCCATGGACGCGCTCAACGCGAAAGACGAAGAACGCGAACGGCGCCTGCTCTGGGTGATGCAGTCGCTCGTCAGCGCCTCCGTCTCCCTGCTCCCGAAACGCTACCGCGACGCGTACAGCGGCGACGTCGCCCTGGACTCCACCCGCATCAAAATACTCGGCCCCGTTCACAGCGCCGCATTCACCGAAGCACGCAAAGGCACTCCGCTCGACCACCCCAAAGTCATTGCCGCGAGCAGAACACTCCGTCGCGGAGGCAAGCTGACCAACGTCGACTTCACCGCCGGCACCTACGACCGCGGACACCACGAACGCCCCGGTAAGGGCGCTCCCGAACCTGCCCACGAACTCGATTTCATCTCGATGATGGATACCCGCGGGTACGTCGACTACCCCGCCTTCGCCCGCATCATCACCGGCATTTCCATCCACCGTCCGAGCGAAATCACGAAAGGCCCGCTCCGCGCGATGCGTCAGCACAGCGCCCTCTTCACGCAACGTGGCATTGCCTGCGGTGACCGGGCGTTCAACAACAGCGAGTCGCAGAATTTCCAGCAGCCGCTGCGCATCGACTACTGGGAGATGTGCTTCGACTACAAGGAAAACCAGTTCGGCCGGCAGGGAGTCGTCGCAGGAAAGGACATCGTCGTCATCGACGGGGTGCCGTACGTCGACCGGCTCCCACGACTCCTTGTCAATGCAACCTCGCAGTACAAGAACGGCGAGCTCAACCCCGACACAGGTCGGCTGTGGACGTGGCCGGAAATCGAGAAAGTCTTGGAAGACCGCAAGGTCTACCAGATGAAAAGGCACGGGAGCCTTTTCGCTGAGCAGAGGAACGGGCACCAGCGCTTCGTCTACCCCGACCCCAAGACCTACCGCGCTTTCGACCCCGCCACCAACAAGCCCATCGACTCTCCGAAGGAGAAGAACAAGCTACGGGGCTCCGTACTCATACCCCCCGACGCCGAAGTGGTGAAGCACCTTCAACGCTACCCGTGGGGCACCCCCGAGTGGGAGAAGGCATACGGACAGCGGAACCAGGTCGAATCCAGCAACTCAGGCATCAAGCGCTCTCGGTTCACGGACCTCGAAGACCCACAGAAGCGCCCCGGTCGAGGCGTCGCCTATCAGGGCGTAGCCTCGGCTCTGATGGTGGTCGCTCACAACCTTCGGATGCTCGTAAACGCGCTGGTCTCGGAGCATAAGCCCAAAGCAAAGACTCCTCGCTCGCCACGACGGAAGTACTCCGAACCGGTGTGGCGAGTCGGCGCGGACAAGCCCGCAAAGGCGAAGGCGCCGCCCCAGAAGCGAGCGGCGTAACCCCCGCTGACCCCGAACCGAACAAACGACGAGTAGCCCCGAAAGGGGCTACTCGTCGTTCTCGTGCGAGGGGCGGGAGGGCTGATCAGGGCCGCTTGTAGGGCTCGGCTGGGTCGGGGGACGCGTTTCGGCGTGCGGGCGGGGAGTTTCAGGGCGCGGTGGGGTGCGCGTGAGGTATTTCGTGATGGCGGGCGGTGGAAAGTGCGAAATACCCGGGCAGGATGCCGGTGATGTGCGAATGCATCGACCGCGCGGCGGGTTCGGCGAAGAACGCGGCCGACGCACCGATCAGGTCTGCGCCGTCGAACAGCCCGACCACGTAGTTGCCCGCGTGCTAGAGCGCGCGCAGGATGTTCGCCGGCATCGTGCCCTGCTCGCCCCACACCTCGTCGAGCACCCGCGCGGCCTCGTGGATGCCGTCGATGTCGTGCAGCGGGCGGATGTCGATCGCGCTCATGCCTCGAGTCTCGCACCGCCCTCGACGCGACTCGCTCCGCATCGCGCGTGACGAATGCGCTGCTCGCCGCGTCTTCCTGTTGTATGCGAACGAATGCGTCACCGAGGAGAGGACACGACATGGCATCCACGCTCATCGCCCGCCGCGAGACGTCTCTCGAGGTGCTCTCGTGACCCGCTTCTCGTCCGCCCTCGCACGTCGCCCCCGCGGTGTGTACATCGCGACCGGCGTCGGCACGGCGCTCACCGCGATCATCGGCCTCGCGCTCTTCCTGCCGCTGGTGGGCTTCCTCGCCGCGACGACCGCGAGCACGGCCGGACTCGTGCCGTTCCCCGTCGCCGCCGTCACCGGCGTGACGCTGCTCGGCATCGTGCTGGTCGTCGGAGCGCTGCTGCTGGCCGTGACCCGCCGCCGCCCGTGGCTGTCATGGACCCTCGCGGTGATCGCCGTGCTCGTCGCGCTCGCGGTGACGGTCTTCCCGCTCGTCGCCGTCGCCGTCGGGTCGGCCGACCGCGCCTCCGACATCGTGCCGCTGATCACCGATCTCTGGCGGCGGGTCACCGGCGGCTGACCGCCTGCCGGATGCCGACCGGTCTCCTGCCACGGCGCCACCCGGTGGCATCCGGTCTCGAGCGGCCTCAGCGAGGCAGAACGCCGCCCACGTGGCGGATCGTGCGTCCGCGCTCGATGACGATGGCGATGCCGCCGACGAGCCACAGCGGGATCTGCGTCAGGAACGCGAGGCGGAACGCATCGAGGGAGTAGGTCTCGGGCGTGCCCGCGCCCTGGACGTCCATCGCGATGCCGATGAAGAGGATGGCGAGGAGCGCCGCGAGGAAGCCGCCGCCGTTGACGATGCCGGTCGCCGTGCTGAGGCGATGGCTCGGCGTGAAGGTGCGTGCGTGGTCGAACGCGATCATCGACGCCGGGCCCCCGGTCGACAGCGCGAACATCAGCACGACCAGCAGCCACACCGGCGCCGGGCCCGGCCAGGCGATGACGACGATCCAGACCACCGCCTGGAACACCACGGTCGGCAGCACCAGCCAGCGGGATCGGCGAGTGGGATGCCGGCTCGACAGGGCCCCGATGACCGGGCCGCTCAGAATGCTGAAGAGCACGAGCGATGTCATCACGAGCGAGGCCGTCGCGGGCTCGAGCCCCTCGCCGGCGGTGAGGAAGGGGAAGCCCCACAGGAGCATGAACGCCGTGCCCGCGAACGGTGTCGCGAAGTGCGACCAGAAGCCGAGGCGCGTGCCGGGGTGCGCCCACGACTCGCTGAAGCCCTTCCGAAGGTCGGGGGCCGACCGCACGACCCGGATCGCGCCCGTCTGCGTGTCGACGGAGGTGTCGACCGGATCGGAGCGGCGTTCCGGCGGGCGGTTGCGGATGATCGCGTACGTCAAGACGGCGAAGAGCACCCCGAGGCCCGCGACGCTGCCGAAAGCGACGCTCCAGCTGGTGGCGTGCAGGAGGGCGGCGAGCGGCACGACCGCCACGATCTGTCCCAACTGGCCGATGATGCCCGTCAACTGCACGAGCAGCGGTGCACGTTGCGCGGGGAACCAGGTGGCGATCACGCGCAGCACGCTCGGGAAGATGGCGGCGTCGCCCGCGCCGATCAGCACGCGGGCCAGGATGCCGATCCCGACGGCATCCGCGAAAGCCATCACGAGTTGCCCCACCGCCATCAGCACCATGCCGATCGCGATCATCGGTCGCGCACCGAACCGATCGAGCAGGAGGCCGACGGGGATCTGCATCGCACCGTAGACGAACAGCTGGATGACGGCGAACATCGACAGCGCCGACGCGTCGGCGTGGAAACGCACCGCGGCATCCACCCCGACGGCGGAGAGCGACGTGCGGTTGATGATCGACACGACGTAGGCGAGCACGCCGACGGCCCACAGCGTCCAGGTACGCCACCCCGGCCGGTCGAGGCGCAGGGTGCTGGTCACGTCATCCAGGCTAACCGCGACCACCGACACCGCGGCCGCGGAACGGGTGGTCGGGGAACGACACCCGGGCACGGCAGAATGGTCCGATGGTCTCCGCGAGCCCCCACCTGCAGCCCGATCACGCCTGCCTCATCGTGCACGGCAAGGACACCCCCGGCATCATCGCCGCGGTCTCGGCCCTCATCGCCCGTCAGGGCGGCAACGTCGTCGCGTTCGACCAGTACTCCGACCAGCTGCGCGGCGGCGCGTACTTCCAGCGCGTGGTGTTCCACCGCCCCGACCTGCCCGCGGCCCTCCCCGAGATCGAAGCCGACCTCGCCGAGACCCTCGGCGACGGGTTCGATCTCGAGTGGACCCTCACCGACCTGTCGACGCCGAAGCGCATGGCGATCCTGTCGTCGAAGCAGGACCACTGCCTGCTCGACCTGCTCTGGCGTCACCGCCGCGGAGACCTGCCCGTCAGCATCCCGATGGTCGTGTCGAACCACACCACCTCGGCCGACGACGTGCGCTCGTTCGGCGTGCCGTTCTTCCACGTGCCGTCGACGCCGGGCCCCGACAAGTCGGCATCCGAGGCCCGCATTTTGGAGCTCCTGGTCGGCAACGTCGACTTCATCGTGCTCGCGCGGTACATGCAGATCCTCTCGCCCGACTTCCTCGAGAAGATCGGCGTGCCGGTGATCAACATCCACCACTCGTTCCTGCCGGCGTTCATCGGCGCGGAGCCCTACAAGAAGGCGAAGGAGCGCGGCGTAAAGCTCATCGGCGCCACCTCGCACTACGTCACCAGCGACCTCGACGAGGGTCCGATCATCGAGCAGGACACCGTGCGCGTAACGCACGCCGATTCGGCCGCCGAACTCGCCCGCCGCGGCGCCGACGTCGAGCGGCAGGTGCTCGCGCGCGCCGTGCTGTGGCACGCCGAAGACCGCGTGCTGCGCGACGGCAACCACACCATCGTCTTCTGACGCGCGGCGGGCGGAGGACCGGGGACGGAGGGAGGAGCCACAGCGGCATCCTCCCTCCGCCCATCTCTCGCCCTCCGCCCATCACGCACCCGGGAGCAGTCCGCGGACGCGGCCGGCGGCACGCGCCGGGCGGCGTCAGTCGGGGTCGCCCGCGCGACTGAGCGGACCGGTGCCGCCGCGAGGCGGTTGCTTGCGCTGACGCGCGAGCTCTCCGCCGACGCGGCCCCCGTACGGGCGTCCGTGATCGGCGAACTCCGCGCGGAAGTACGCCAGCCGCCAGGCGCCGAGCTCGATGCGGGCGCCGGTGCGCAGGATGCGCCCGCCCCCGCCGCGGCCCGGACCCTGTTCGCGCGCCCCGCCGCCGCCCACGACATCGAACCCGTAGAGCACGTACTCGTCGTCGCCCTCGTGCCGGATCTCGGCGTGCACGGGGGCGAGGCCCGGAAGGCGCAGGTCGGCCTCTTCACCGGAGCCGATGACCGTCTTGGTCGGCAGCAGGTCGAACTCGCGGGGACGCGAGCCGTCCCACGTGGCGTCGCCCACCGCGAAGATCAGTCGCGGACGCCCCGACCCGGGCGTGTAGTGGGTCGTCGTGATGCGCCGACGCACCGTGCGATTGATGGTCGGCACGAGCGGAAAAGGCGTCTCGGGCGGGATCGGGAACGTCAGCACCTGGCCCTTGTTGCGGCGGGTCAGCAGCGGCGCGACGGCGCCCACCGACCCCAGCCGGATGTGACGCGACCCCGTGATCACGCGTTGCAGAGCGCTCTTCTTCACGTCGCCGAGCTGCAGGATGGGCCCGTCCGGACCCTCGAGCTTCACGGAGATGCCCCGGGATGCCAAGGCGTCGGCGACCGTGGAGAGCTCGGCGAGCGTGCGCCGACCGTTCCCGGGCAGGCGGGAGGGGTCGCTGACCACGATGCGCACCTCGGTCCCCGCCGCGGTGATCGTCCCCTCGAACGGCGGGGTGTCGGCATCCGCCCCCTGCTCGTGCTCCGAGAACGAGAGGTCGATGTCGAGGCGCACCATGACGCCCGCCGCCCCTCAGTTGCCGCGGTACGGGTCGGACCCGGCCGCGGTGTCGTCGCTCGTGGTGACGCGGAGCGTGCCGTTGAGCTTCCAGGTGGCGCGCGGGGCGTCGGGGCCGATGTCGCGCGGAACCTCGACGGTCATGTCGACGAAGGAGTAGTTGACGGCGGCGCCGCGCCCGGTCAGGTACGACCACATCTCGCGGCCGAGGTCGGTCCAGTCGGTGATCGAGTGCCCCTCGGGGCCGCTGGAATCGGCGAACGGATCGGTGGTGGAAGTGGAGTCGGACATGTCGGCGGATCCCTTCTTTCGCTTCGAGGCCACCAGGGTCCCAGCGCGACGAGGCGCCGAAGGAGGGATTGCGCTCGTGGCCGGGGTGCGGGACCATCCGCGCCGGCGCCGCGAGCCTCAGTACACGTACTCCATGAGCTCGACGCCCAGCACCCGGAACGCGTCGTGCGCGCGCAGGCGGTGCGCGATCGTCAGGTCGTCGAAGTTGACGATGAGAGCGTAGGCCACCCCCGAACGAGGCCCGCCGAGCACGCCGGCCTCAGCTCGCACGCCCGCCGCGCGTCCGGTCTTGTTGACGAACAGCAGCCCGTGCCGATCGTTCTCGTGCGCGAACGGATCGAGGCCGGTGGCGGATGCCACGAGCGAGAGGTCGTGGTTGAGGCTGAGCCACTCCGCGACCTGCGCGCTCACCCCGGGCGAGACGATCGTGGAGTTCACGAGTCCCGCGAACACCTGGGCCATCTCGCGCGCGGTCGACAGCGCGAGGTGCGGGGCGTCGTCGGGGCCGCGGTCGTCACGGAAACGGTCGAGCAGCGCGGTCCGACGCAGGCCCAGCTGTTCGATGCGCGTGCGCACGGCGTCGAGCCCCACCCGACGCAGGAGCGCATTGACGGCGAGCGCGTCGCCCGACGAGGCGGCCAGCAGCGCGATGTCGACCAGGGGCAGGGCCGGTGCCTTCAGGTGCTGCCACACGCCCCCGTGCGCCGCGCCGTGCACGGTCGAGCGGTCGATGATCTCGAGGGGATCGATGCGGCCCGCTTCGAAGGATGCCGCCACTTCGACGAGCAGCGGCACGACCCCGAGGCCGCCGACCGGCAGCGTGATGAAATCGTCGCCGGCGAGCACTTCCGACCCGCCGTCGAGGTCGTCGATGCGCACCGACACCTGCGCACCCGACGCCGCGAGCTCATCGAGGGCGCGCAGCGTCGCCGTGAACGAGCGCCGCCCCGCGGCCGCGCGGCGGGGCAGACGCTTCGGTCCCTTGCGACCGGCACCGCGCAGGGCCGGGGCGTCGCGTCGAGACGACGCCACCGGCCCGCCGACGGGGTCGGGCGCGGCGGGCTCGGGAACCGGGGGCATGCCCACGAGCGTGGCTCCTTCCGTGTCAGGAAGACAACAAACGCGACCTCACCAGATGGTGACGCGTTGGTCGGCGTCGAGCCACAGCGCGTCGCCCTCGGTCACACCGAAGGCCGTGTAGAACGCGTCGATGTTGCGCACGATCTGGTTGCACCGGAACTCGTTGGGCGAGTGCGGGTCGATCGTGAGCAGGCGGATGGTCTCGGCATCCCGGCCCTTCTGCTGCCAGATCTGCGCCCAGCTCAGCAGCAGACGCTGGATGCCGGTGTACCCGTCGACCACGGGGCCGTCGGGCTCGGTCTCGCCCTGCTCGGCGAGGAAGAGCCGGTACGCGGCGATCGCGATGCCGAGGCCGCCGAGGTCGCCGATGTTCTCGCCGATCGTGAGCTTGCCGTTGACGTGGTGCTCGTCGCTCAGCCCCTGGGGCACGAGGGCCTCGTACTGGGCGATGAGGGCCTTGGTGCGTTCCTCGAACGCCGCGCGGTCGGCATCCGTCCACCAGTCGCGGAGCGACCCGTCGGCGTCGAAGCGGCTGCCCTGGTCATCGAAGCCGTGCCCGATCTCGTGGCCGATGACCGCGCCGATCCCGCCGTAGTTGGCGGCGGCGTCGCGATCGGCGTCGAAGAAGGGGTACTGCAGAATCGCCGCGGGGAACACGATCTCGTTCATGAGCGGGTTGTAGTACGCGTTGACCGTCTGCGGGGTCATGTACCACTCGTCGCGGTCGATCGGCTGCCCGACCTTCGCCAGCTGGCGGTCGTGCTCCCACACGTGCGCGCGCCGGACGTTGCCGACGAGGTCGCCCGCGTCGATCTCGACGGCGGAGTAGTCCTTCCACCGCACCGGGTAGCCGATCTTGGGCACGAAGGTGTCGAGTTTGGCGAGGGCCCTCTGGCGCGTCTCGTCGGTCATCCAGTCGAGGTTCTGGATCGACCCGCGGTACGCCTCGATGAGGTGCGCGACGAGGCCGTCCATGGCATCCTTCGCCGACGGCGTGAAGTGCCGCTCGACGTAGACCTTGCCGATCGCCTCGCCCAGCGCCGCCTCGACGAGGCTGACTCCGCGCTTCCAGCGCTCGCGGTTGACGGGGACGCCGGTGAGCTGCGTGCCGTAGAACGCGAAGTTCTCGGCGACGAAGTCGTCGGACAGGAAGGCCGCCGCCGCGTGCACGATCTTGAAGCGCAGCCATGCCTTCCAGTCGTCGAGACGCTCCTCGACGAGCAGACCGCCGAGGGACTCGACGAAGCTCGGCTGGTAGACGACGACCTCGGCGAAGGCGTCTTCGTGCCCGGACGCGACGCCCGCGCGCCACGGCTCCAGGTCGACGCCGGCGAGCGCGACGGTGTCGTCCCACGTTTTGAGGTTGTAGGTCTTGACCGAGTCGCGGCTGTCTTCGCGCGACCAGTGGTGCGAGGCGATCTCGGTCTCGAGGGCGAAGATGCGATCGGCGGATGCCGCGGCCTCGGCGACGCCGGCGAGTTCGAGGATGCGCGTGATGTGGCCGCGGTAGGCCTCGCGCGTCTCGGCGAAGTTCTCGAGCGTGTAGTAGCTCTCATCGGGCAGCGAGATGCCGCCCTGGTAGATCACCGGCACGTATCGCGTGGGGTCGCCCGGGTCGGGTTCGACGAAGAGGGCGATGAGGCCGCTGATTCCGTCGCGCTCGAGCTCGCCGACGAGCCGGAGGAAGGAGGGGATGCCGTCGACACCGTCGACGCGGTCCAGCTGCGGCGCGAGGGGCTCGCCGCCGAGCGCACCGATGCGGTCGGTGTCCATGAAGCTGGCGTACAGGTCGCCGATCTTGCGGGCTTCGCTGCCCGGCTCGGCGTCTTGCGACTCCTGCACGATGGCGCGCACGTCGGCCTCGGCCTGCTCGGCGATGAGGTGGAACGACCCCCAGCGGGCCTTGTCGTCGGGGATCTCGGTGCGCTCCAGCCAGCTGCCGTTCACGTGGCGGAACAGGTCGTCCTGCGGGCGGATCTCGGTGCTGAGCTC
This sequence comes from Microbacterium enclense, assembly GCF_001456955.1. GTDB lineage: Bacteria > Actinomycetota > Actinomycetes > Actinomycetales > Microbacteriaceae > Microbacterium > Microbacterium enclense. Next base: position 57,359 of record NZ_KQ758469.1, read on the forward strand.
GTCGAGCGCGAGACCGGAGGAGCGGGGGATGTCGGTCATGCAGACAGGATAGAGGCCGCTTCTCTGTGCCGGCTCCGAGGAGTGGGGAGGCTGCCAGCTCGCCGCGCGGTCGACGGCCCGGTTTCCACCGCGCACAACCTCCGCGATGTGCACAACCTCAGCGGCATCCCCCCGATGCCGGCAGAGGTTGTGCACATCACTGACGTTGTGACGCTTGACCTCAGCATCCGCGAGACCGGGGCCTGGCGCCCGATGCCCGATGCCCGATGCCCGATGTCGGGGGTCCGCCATAGGCTCGAGGAGTGACGACCACACCGCCGGCGACGCTGAACCGCTCCATCCTGCGGCTCGCCGTTCCGGCGCTCGGCGCGCTCATCGCCGAACCCCTCTTCCTCATCGTCGACGCCGCGATGGTCGGGCACCTCGGCGTCGCACCGCTGGCGGGCCTCGGCATCGCCGGAGCGGTGCTTCACACGATCGTCGGGCTCATGGTGTTCCTGGCCTACTCGACGACACCGGCCGTCGCGCGACGGTTCGGCGCGGGAGAGCCCGGGCGCGCGGTCTCGGTGGGTATCGACGGCATGTGGCTCGCACTCGCCCTCGGCGCGGTGCTCGCGGCCGTCGGCGCCATCGTGTCGCCGCTCGTGGTCGACCTCTTCGGAGCCGCGCCCGACGTCGCCGAGAACGCCCGCACCTATCTGACGATCTCGATGTGGGGCCTGCCCGCGATGCTCGTCGTCTTCGCGGCGACCGGCCTGCTGCGGGGCATGCAGAACACCGTGACGCCCCTGTGGATCGCCGGTCTCGGCTTCGGCGCCAACGCCCTGCTGAACGCGTTGTTCATCTACGGCTTCGGGTGGGGCATCGCCGGCTCCGCGGTCGGTACGGTCGCGGCGCAGTGGGGAATGGTGGGCGCCTACGTGCTGGTCGTGCGTCGACTGGCGCGGCTGCACGCGGCATCCATCCGCCCGCAGCGCGAGGGCCTCGGCGGAACCGTGCGTTCGGGCGGCTGGTTGTTCCTGCGCACGGTGAGCCTGCGCGCGGCGTTCCTGGCGACGGTGGCGGTGGCCACGGGCCTGGGGTCCGCCGAGCTCGCCGGGTGGCAGATCGCCTTCACCATCTTCTCGACGGCGGCCTTCGCGCTCGACGCCCTGGCGATCGCCGCGCAGGCGCTCATCGGCCGCGCGCTCGGCGCCGCCGATACCGAGACGGTCGGGCGGGTGCTCGGCCGAACGAGCGCGTGGGGCATCTGGTTCGGCGTGGCGGTCGGGGCCCTCGTAGCGGCGTCGTCGGGCGTGCTGGGCCTGGTGTTCACGGGGGATGCCGAGATCGCCGCGCTCATCCAGCCCGCGCTGCTGGTGCTCGCGGTCGCACAGCCGCTCGCGGCATTCGTGTTCGTGCTCGACGGCGTGCTCATCGGCGCGGGCGACGCGCGCTACCTCGCGCTGGCCGGTGTGCTCAATCTCGTGCCGTACGTGCCCGCGCTCGTGCTCGTCGCGGTGTTCGCCGGGGGCGGTGCGGCGGGGCTCGCGTGGCTGGCCGCGGCGTTCTTCGGGGTGTACATGCTCGCGCGGGCGATCACGCTCGGCCTGCGCGTGCGCGGTAAGGCCTGGATGACGGCGGGAAGCTGAAGCGGCTCCTCGTGCGGCGGGCGGTCACGCCCAGCGGCGACACCACTCGTACATGATCACCGCGGCCGCCGAGGCGGCGTTGATCGAGCGCGTCGAGCCGTACTGCGTGATCTCGACGACCCCGGTCGCCGCGGCGATCGCCTCGGGCGAGAGCCCCGGCCCCTCGTGGCCGAACAGCAGCACGCACCGCTCGGGCAGATCGGCCCGGTCGACCGGAACCGACCCCTCGACGTTGTCCACCGCGATCACGGGCAGACCCGCCGCGCGGGCCCATGCCGTGAAGGCCTCGACGTCTTCGTGGTGGCGCACGTGCTGGTAGCGGTCGGTCACCATGGCGCCGCGGCGGTTCCAGCGGCGCTTGCCGACGATGTGCACCTCGGCGGCCAGGAACGCGTTGGCGCTGCGCACGATCGACCCGATGTTGAGGTCGTGCTGCCAGTTCTCGATCGCGACGTGGAACGGATGCCGCTTGGCATCCAGGTCGGCGATGATCGCGTCCATCGTCCAGTAGCGGTACTCGTCGACCACGTTGCGCCGGTCGCCCTCCGCGAGCAGCTCGCGGTCGTACCGCGCGTCGTCGGGCCACTCCCCCGGCCACGGGCCGACGCCGTGGGCGGGTTCGCCCGCCGGTTCGTCGAACGGGGGTGTTGCCGGCGTGGTCTGGTCGGCATCCGTCACCGCCTCAGGCTACCCGCGCGCCGCGCGCACCCGCCGCCGCGGCCGCGGGGCGGAGCGTCCGTTCGTCACCTCGGCGGGCACCTGCGACCGTCCCTGCGGCGGCGGAGCGAGAGGTCTCGCACGAGCGCTGCGCAGGAGTCGAGATCGCCGCACCCGCGCGCACATCGCTTTTCGGCATCCCGAAAACTTGCTAGCTTTTCGGCATGCCGAAAACAGGGGATGCCATCGACCGCCGCCACGCCCCCGGGCGCGCGCTGTGGCTCCTGGGGCCGGCGATGGTCGCGGGTGTCGCCTACCTCGATCCCGGCAACGTCGCGAGCAACATGACGGCGGGCGCCGCGTTCGGCTACCTCCTCGTGTGGGTGGTGGTGCTCGGCAACGTCATGGCGTGGCTCATCCAGTACCTCTCGGCGAAGCTCGGCATCGTCACGGGCGAGAGTCTGCCGCAGGTGCTCGGCCGCCGGATCCGCCGCCCGTGGGCGCGACGCGCCTACTGGCTGCAGGCCGAGCTGGTCGCGATGGCCACCGACGTCGCGGAGGTCATCGGCGGTGCAGTGGCGCTGCACCTGCTCTTCGGCATCCCCCTGTTGTGGGGCGGGGCGATCACCGGCGTCGTGTCGATGGGCCTCCTGCTCGTGCAGACGCGGCGCGGGGCGCGGACGTTCGAGACGGTGCTGATCGGCCTGCTCGTGATCATCGCGGTGGGCTTCTCGTTCGGGCTCTTCTTCGCTCCCCCGGCGCCCGACGGCGTCATCGGCGGGTTGCTCCCGCGCTTCGAGGGCACGGAGTCGGTGCTGCTGGCGGCATCCATCCTCGGCGCGACGATCATGCCGCACGCCATCTACGCGCACTCAGCGCTCGCGCGCGACCGGTTCGCTCCGTCGGCGCTCGTCCCCTCCGGCACGACACCGGATGCCGCCTCCGCCGACCGACCGTCGAGCACTGACGCCACGGTGTCGCTCGAAGGCGCACGCGGCATCTCCACCCCGCGCCTGTTGCGCGCGACCCGCTGGGACGTCACGATCGCTTTGGCCGTCGCCGGCACCGTCAACCTCGCGATCCTGCTGCTGGCCGCCGCCAACCTCGCCGGCGTCGACGGAACCGACAGCCTCGAAGGCGCCTACGCGGCGCTGCGCGACGGGCTCGGTCCCCTCGTCGCGACGCTGTTCGCGGTCGGTCTGCTCGCGAGCGGGCTCGCCTCGACATCGGTGGGCGCCTACGCGGGCGCCGAGATCATGCACGGGCTGCTGCGCGTGCGGGTCCCGCTGCTGGTACGACGCCTCGTCACGCTCCTCCCCGCGCTCGGGATCCTCGCCCTCGGCATCGACCCGACCCTCGCCCTGGTGCTCAGTCAGGTGGTGCTGTCGTTCGGCATCCCGTTCGCCCTCGTCCCCCTCGTCGCGCTGACGGCGCAGGCGACAGTGCTCGGCGCGTACCGCAACCGCGTCGCGACCACGGTCGCCGGGGTGCTGGCATCCGTGTTCCTCATCACCCTCAACCTCGTCCTCCTCTGGCTCGTCTTCACCGGCGGATAGGCTGACGGCGTGAAATCGCCCGTGGCCGACGACTATCTCAAGGCGATCTATCACCACACCGAGTGGCAGGACACCCCGATCACGCCGTCGCAGCTCGCCAGCGTGCTCGGCCTGGCGCCCTCGAGTGTGACCGAGATGGTCAAGAAGCTCGCCGCGCAGGGGCTCGTGACGCATCGCCCGTACGGCCCGGTGTCGCTGACGCCCGCGGGCGAGCGGCGTGCGGCCGGCGTCATCCGTCGTCACCGGCTCATCGAGACGTGGCTCGTGCGCGAGTACGCATACGCGTGGGACGAGGTGCACGACGAAGCCGAGGTGCTCGAGCACGCGCTGAGCGACCGCCTGCTCGAGGGCATCGACGAACGCCTCGGGCGGCCCCGGTTCGACCCGCACGGCGACGCGATCCCGGATGCCGACGGCGCGGTGCACCGTCAACCCTTCGTGCTGCTGTCGCGAGCCGCCGCAGGCCACGCGGGTCGCGTGCTGCGCGTGAGCGACCGCGACCCCGAACTGCTGCGCGCGCTCGTCGAGCGCCGCATCGATGTCGGCCACGAGCTCGAGGTGGTGTCCGACGAGGTCGTGCGCGCCGACGGCGTCGAGGTGACCCTGCCGGCCGGTGCCGGCGGATCGGTGTGGCTGACGGCCTGAGCACATGCCGGCGACGGGAAGAACGCCAGAGGACAGGCGACCCGCCGCTGGAGCGGATCCCCGCTCAGGATGCCGCGCGCCGAGCCCGATCGAACGGCCAGCGCACGTGGGTCGCGGTCTCGCAGGCGCGCCAGAGGTCTGCGCCGAGCTCGCTGCGCCGGGTCCTCCGCGCCGGCGTCGCCACGCGCGGTTCGCCGCGTGCGATGAGCGCCGGACCGTACATCGCACCGCCGTCGGCGCGGGGGTCGACCAGAGCGCGCACCAACGCCCACGCACCCTGTTCCTTCGACTGGGTGATCGGGGCCTGCAGGTTGTCGACGAACCGCGTGAGCCGGCTCGGCTCGTTGACGCCGCGCACCCCGCGGGTGCGCCCGCTCGTCGAGTAGCCGGGGTGGGCCACCAGGCTCTGCACCGGCACCCCGTGCGCGCGCAGGCGCTTGTCGGCCTCGAGGGCGAGAGACGTCGTGGCCGCCTTCGACTGCACATAGGCGCGCCAGGGCGTGTAGCCCTCGACGAGCTCGGGATCGGTGGGGAGGTGCGCCCAGATCGAGGTCGACATGCTGCCCACCCACACCATGCGTCCGCGCGCGGCGGCGAGCGGCTTGAGCAGCTCCCCGGCGAGCGCGAAGTGACCGAGCACGTTCGTGGCGAAGACGAGTTCGTGGCCGCCGACGGTCTGGCGCTGCTTCGGCGGATGCACGACGCCCGCGTTCAGCAGCAGGCCGTCGAGTCGACCGCGCGCGCGGACGGTGGCCGCCGCCGCGCGCACCGACCCCATGTTGCTGGTATCGAGCAGGAGCGTCTCGACCGTGGCATCCGGGCTCGAGCGCTTCACCGCCGACTTCGCATCGACGAGCCTGTTCGGATTGCGCCCGGTGAGCACCACGTGCGCGCCGGCGGCCGCGAGCTGCTCGCAGCCGAAATAGCCGAGGCCCCGCGTCGCGCCCGTGACGAGGTAGGTCTTGCCCGTCAGGTCGGGGAGGTTCCGGGAATCCCAGTCGGTGCGCGCCACCCTACGACCCTAACGAGATCGCTCGCCGGCGTCACGAGTTCATTCCGATTCGGGCATATCGGCCTCGAGGAAACTTTTTCGGTCGATCTCGTGACGAATCGACCCGTCAGCGCGTCTTCTTGATGAGCACATGCTCCGTCGCGACGAGATGGGTCGCCGCCGACGCCGACACTCGAGAAGGAGTCAGATCATGGGTCTGGACGACAAGATCAAGAACGCCGCTCAGGACATCGTGGGCAAGGCGAAGGAAGCCATCGGCAACGCCACCGACAACGACAAGCTCGCCGCCGAGGGCAAGGCCGACCAGGCGAAGGCGGATGCCAAGAAGGCCGGCGAGAACGTCAAGGACGCCTTCAAGTAAGTCTGCACCGCAGACGGGCGGGTTCGACCACGGTCGGACCCGCCCGTGCTCGTTTTCGCCCGGTTGCATCCCGGTGCTATGTCGGAGGCCGGGGCTAGGCTGGCCCCATGCGGACCCGGGGCGACATCGAATGCTGGCTCACCGACATGGACGGCGTTCTCGTGCACGAGAACACACCCATCTCGGGTGCGTCCGAGCTGCTCGCGCAGTGGCGGGCCGAGGGCACGCCGTTCCTGGTGCTCACGAACAACTCGATCTTCACGCCGCGTGACCTGAGTGCACGTCTGCGCGCGTCGGGCCTGGACGTCCCCGAGGCGTCGATCTGGACCTCGGCGCTGGCCACCGCCGACTTCCTGAAGTCGCAGATGCCCGGCGGCTCCGCCTTCGTGATCGGCGAGGCGGGGCTCACGACGGCCCTGCACGAGGCCGGGTTCATCATGACCGAGACGACGCCCGACTACGTCGTCGTCGGCGAGACGCGCAACTACTCGTTCGAGGCGATCACGAAGGCCATCCGCTTCATCCGGGGCGGCGCGCGCTTCATCGCCACGAACCCGGATGCCACGGGCCCCTCGACCGAGGGTGTCCTCCCCGCGACGGGTGCCATCGCCGCGCTCATCACGAAGGCCACCGGCAAGGAGCCGTACATCGTCGGCAAGCCCAACCCGATGATGTTCCGTTCCGCGCTCAACCGCATCGGTGCGCACAGCGAGAACACCGGCATGATCGGCGACCGCATGGACACCGACATCGTCGCCGGCATCGAGGCGGGGCTGCACACCGTGCTGGTGCTGACCGGTATCAGCGACCAGCGCGAGATCGAGCGCTACCCCTTCCGCCCCGATGAGATCCTCGACTCCGTCGCCGACCTCGTGCGCGACGAGCCCATCGAGACCGAGCTCGCCGACGGCGAAGAGGGCCTCGAAGCGGGCCTCTGACACCTCCCCCGGAAGACGATATGGACGACCGCACCCTGTGGCTGATCACCGCCACCTTCATCACCGCCGGCACGCTGGTCGCGTTCATCGTGCAGTGGCGTCGCTCGCGCCGGGGCGGCGGCCGCGACCCGTTCGACGGGCCGGGGCCCGACGACGACTCTCGCTGACGGCTAGGGCGGGGTCGGGGCTGTTCGCCCCCGATCCGGCGCTGCGGGGCGGGGCGGGCGGCCGCGCACGTTGGTTCGGCGCTCGCGGCGACGCGGCGGCATCCTGAGCACTGCGTCACCAGAACAGGCGATGCCACCGAAAGTCGCACGCGGTTCGCGCGGCGACGCGGCGGCATCCCGAGCGCCGCGTCACCAGAACAGGCGATGTCACCAGAACAGGCTGATCGGCGGCCAATCGCCCTGTTCTCGT
>NZ_KQ758469.1:64925-491303 GCF_001456955.1 Microbacterium enclense
ATCGCCCTGTTCTCGTCGCACGCCCCTGTTCTCGTGACACCACGCGCGGGCGGTCGCCCCTCGCAGGCGGATGCGGCGCGCGCGGCGATGCGGTTCGCACGGCGACGCGGCGGCATCCTGTTCGTCACCAGAACAGGCGATGTGACCAAAAGTCGCACGCGGCGCGCGCGGCGACGCGGCGGCATCCCGAGCGCCGCGTCACCAGAACAGGCGATGCCACCAGAACAGGCCGATCGACGGCCGATCGCCCTGTTCTCGTCGCACGCCCCTGTTCTCGTGACACCACGCGGGCAGTCACGCGCGCAACCGGGTGCAGGGTCGCGCGCGGGCGGTCCCGCTTGGCGCGACCGGCCGAGGACTACTGAGGCGCGAGACCCAGGTCGTCGAGGTCGATGGATGCCAGCCACTGCAGGCCCTCCGCCTCGATCGCGGCCTGTGCGCCGGTCTTGCGATCGACGATGACGGCGACGGCGACGACCTCCGCACCCTCGCGGCGCAGTGCTTCGACGGCCTTCAGCGCCGACTGGCCGGTGGTCGAGGTGTCTTCGACGACGACGACGCGTTTGCCCTTCACATCGGCGCCCTCGATCTGGCGGCCGCGGCCGTGATCCTTGGGCTCCTTGCGCACGACGAATGCGTCGAGCGGCGTTCCGGCGTGCACCGACTCGTGCATCACGGCGTTCGCGATCGGGTCGGCTCCGAGGGTCAGACCGCCGACGGCGACGACACCGTCGAGGTCCTTCACGAGGTCGAGCACGAGCCGGCCGATCGCGGGGGCGGCTCGGTGATCGAGCGTCAGCTTGCGCATGTCGACGTAGTACGTCGCCTTCTTTCCGCTCGAGAGGGTGAAGTCGCCGTGGAACACCGCCTCCTCATTGATGAGGCCGATGAGGGCCTGACGGTCGGCTTCGAGCTCGGGAGTGGAGGCGGTGGTCACGGCGTCGAGTTTAGTGCTCCGTCCGGATCACGTCGGGGCTGCTCCGGACGACGATGTCGGACCACGAAAGTAGGCTGGATGCCATGCGCCTGGCCACCTGGAACGTCAACTCCATCCGTGCCCGCGTCACCCGCACCGTCGAGTTCTGCGTGCGCGAGCACATCGACGTGCTGGCGATGCAGGAGATCAAGTGCAAGACGGAGCAGTTCCCGTACGCGGCCTTCGAGGAGGCGGGCTACCACGTCGCCGCGCACGGCCTGAATCAGTGGAACGGCGTCGCGATCGCCAGCCGCGAACCGCTCGAAGACGTCGAGATCGGCTTCCCCGGCATGCCCGGCTTCGAGAAGGGCAAAGAGGGGCCCGACCTGCCGCAGGAGGCCCGCGCGATCGGCGCGACGGTGAACGGTGTGCGCGTATGGAGCCTGTACGTGCCCAACGGTCGCGGGCTCGACGACCCGCATTACGTCTACAAGCTCGACTGGCTCGACCAGCTCCGGCAGTACACCGCCGACACGCTCGCGCAGAACCCCCGCCTGCCCCTGGCACTGACCGGCGACTTCAACATCGCCCCGACGGATGACGACAACGGCGACCCCACCGTCGTCGAGGGCGCGACCACCCACGTCTCCCCGCCCGAACGCGCCGCTTTCGCGGCCTTCGAGTCGGCCGGACTCACCGACGTCGTGCGGCCGCTGATCCCCACCGGCTACACGTACTGGGACTACAAGCAGCTGCGTTTCCCCCGCAACGAGGGCCTCCGTATCGACTTCATCCTCGGATCCCCTGCGTTCGCCGACGCGGTGCACGGCGCCGAGATCCACCGCAACGAGCGCAAGGGCGAGGTTCCCAGCGACCACGTCCCGGTCGTGGCCGACCTCGACCTGTCGGGCGCGGATGACGACGACGACCTGCCCATGATCTTCGGCTGAGCGCCGCCCGACGGCATCCGTTCGTCGCTCCCCCGCCCCGCCGCGCTGAGCGCTGCGTGCCCCGGCATCCAGTGCGTCACGGGGCGTCCCCCCGAGGTGAGCCCTGCGCGACGCATCCGGTGCGAACGTGCGGCGCGGCGTCGCGAATTCGGAACGGGTTTGTGAACCTGGAATCAGCGACCCCAGCGGGCGCCCGAGAAAATCCTCCGGTCCCTGTCGATTCCGCCACCGCCCGTTCGACGCGATAGTAAGGGGAAGCATTCGCTCCCCTCAGACCGCTCCCACGAGCACCTACGAGAGAAGTTCACGATGAAGTTCATGCTGATCATGCGCGGCACCGACGAGGCGTACGCGGCGTACAAGCAGATCCCGTTCGAGCAGATCATCAACGAGATGGGCGCCTACAACGAGTCGATGATGACCGCCGGCGTTCTCGTCGCCGGCGAGGGGCTGGCCGAAGACACGAGCAAGAACTTCGTCGTCGAATTCGGCGGCGAAGCGCCGGTCGTCACCGACGGTCCTTACGGCGAGACGCACGAGCTGTTCAACGGCTTCTGGATCATCGAGGTGTCGACCAAGGATGAAGCCATCGAGTGGGCGCGCCGTGCGCCGCTGATCGCCGGCAACAAGCTCGAGGTGCGACGCGTGACCGACGAGACCGACTTCGCGGCGTTCGCCGACAACGAGTACATCCAGAAGGAGGAGGGCTGGCGCGAGGAGCAGGCCTCGCGCTGACCACGTGACCACCGACGTCGCGCGGCGCGTCGCGGCGATCTGGCGCATCGAGGGCGCCCGGATCGTCGCGACGCTCGCGCGCGTGGTCGGTGACCTCGCGACCGCCGAGGATCTGGCTCAGGATGCCGTGGCCGAGGCGCTGGCGCAGTGGCCGCGCGACGGCATCCCGAGCAATCCCGGAGCCTGGCTGACGGCCGTCGCCAAGCGGCGCGCGATCGACGGCTGGCGCCGCTCGCAGAACCTGGGCGAGAAGTACCGGCTGATCGGCGCAGACCTGGACGAGATCACGGATGCCGAGTGGCAACCCATCGACGACGATGTGCTGCGCCTGGTGTTCGCCGCCTGTCATCCCGTGCTCGCCCGCGAAGCGCAGGTGGCGCTGACGCTGAAAGTGGTCGGCGGCCTCGACACCGACGCGATCGCGCGCCTGTTCCTCGTGCCGGTGCCGACGATGCAGCAGCGGATCGTGCGCGCGAAGAAGTCGCTGTCGGTGGCGCGCGTGCCCTTCGCGGTGCCCGACCCGTCGGAGTGGCCCGCGCGGCTGGGCGCGGTGCTGAGCGTGATCTACCTGGTCTTCACGGAGGGGTACGCGGCGAGCACCGGCGGGGCGGTGCTGCGCACCGAACTCGCGCATGAAGCGGTGCGCCTCGGCCGCGTGCTGAACCGACTGCTGCCTCGCGAGCCCGAGGCGCTCGGACTCTCCGCGCTGATGGAGCTGCAGGCGTCGCGTTTCGCCGCCCGGGTGGACGCGAACGGGGATGCCGTGCTCCTGGCCGACCAGGACCGTCGGCGGTGGGACCGCTCGGCGATCGCCCGCGGTGCGGCGATGCTCGATCGGGCGGACGCGCTCGGCCGGGGCCGCGGCCCCTATCAGCTGCAGGCGGCCATCGCCCTCTGTCACGCGAAGGCGATGAGCGTGGAGGCCACCGACTGGGACCGCATCGTGCTGCTGTACGAGATGCTCGGTCGCGTGGCACCGAGCCCCGTGGTCGAGCTCAATCGCGCGGTCGCCGTGTCGATGGCATCCGGTGCCCTGGAAGGTCTCGCGATCGCCGATCAGCTCGCGGACGCCGGCGCTTTGAAGGGGTCTCACCTCATCCCCTCGGTGCGCGGGGAGCTGCTGTCGCGGTTGGGGCGAACGCGCGAGGCGCGGTCCGAACTGCTCGCCGCGGCGGAGTTGACGCGCAACGAGCGGGAGGCTGCGCTGCTGCGGCGGAAGGCCGAGGCGCTGCGCCTCTGACCGCAACCCAGGTGGCTGAGCCCGCCGAAGCCGCTGGCCCCGGGCATCCCCCGGGTCCCTTCGACAGGCTCACGGACCTCGGCTCCATGAGACACGGAGCCGTGGCTGCACCCGTCGATCCCGCACACCCCGAACCGTTCGACAGGCCGGGAACCTGCGCCCGACACGACCGCGGGGCCGAGGCCTACCCCGACCCCGCCGTCGCGGTGCACTCAGGCCGCGGGGACCTCGGCCGGAGCCGTGCGCGAAATGAGCGTCACGAGCGCCTCGATGATCGAGCGCAGGAAGGCGGCAGTGTCCTCATCGGTCACCGTGCCGTCGTCTTCGAAGAGACCGGGCGTCGACTGGATGTAGCCCTCCGGCTGGCCGAGCACGAGGGCGTTGTAGTGCAGCAGCACCGAGCGCAGGTGCTGCTGGCCCGCGGCGGTGGCGATGCCACCCTGCGAGGTGCCGACGACGGCGGTGGGCTTGTCGTTGAACGACGCCTCGCCGTAGGGGCGCGCCGACCAGTCGAGGGCGTTCTTCAGCACACCGGGGATGGACCGGCTGTACTCGGGGGTGACGATGATCATGCCGTCGGCATCCTCGATCGCCTGCTTGAAGTCCTGCGCGACCTGGGGGAAGTTGCCGTCGTGGTCGGGCGAGTAGAAGGGAAGGTCCTTGATCGGGACCTCCTTGAGGGTGACGCCTTCGGGCGCGACCTTCTCGAGCGCCTTCGCCAGGCGGCGGTTGATCGAGGTGCTGGAGATGCTTCCGACGATGTAGCCGATCGTGTACTGGGTCACGATGATCCTCTCTGGGACGACGGGGGCGCACGGCGCCCGGGTTCATTCACGTGCAAGCATCGGGGGCGAACCTGTATTCCGACCCCTCTTGACTCCACCCTGCGGGGGATGCTGATGTCGCAGGTGCGCTCTAGCGTGGAGGGATGCCACGCCTCACCCGCACCCAGCAGCGAGGCGACATCGTGCTCGCGCTCGTGCTGTTCCTCGGCGGGATGCTGAGCGCCGTGCTGTCGTCGATCTCGGGTCTGTACGGCGACGAGCAGGGCTCCCTCGCCGTCGCGCTCGTCTACGTCGCGATCCTCGCCGTGCCCATCGCGTTCCGCCGCCGTTGGCCGTCGGTGACGGCCGTGATCGTGTCGGTGGCGTACTTCCTCGCCGTGACCTTCCGCATCCCCGAGCTCTACGCCGGCAACATCGCGATGTTCATCGCGCTGTACACGGTGGGCGCGTGGGAGCAGAACCGGCGTCGCGCCACGATCGTGCGCATCGCGATCATCGTCGGCATGTTCGCGTGGCTGTTCGTGGTGATGTTCCAAGACGCCACCCAGCCCGTCGACCCCGCGTTCTCGCGCGCCGGCGCGTTCTCGCCGTTCGTCGCCTACCAGCTGCTGATGATCGGAGTGAACGCGCTGTTCTTCGGCGGTGCCTACTACTTCGGCGACCGCTCGTACCAGCAGATGCGCGAGCGCGCGGCGCTCGAGGAACGCACCACCGAGCTCGAAGCCGAGCGCGAGGTGACGGCGGCGCAAGCCGTCGCCCTCGACCGGGTGCGGATCGCGCGCGAGCTCCACGACGTGGTGGCCCATCACGTGTCGCTGATGGGCGTGCAGGCCGGGGTGGCGCGGTCGCTCCTCGACCGCGACTCCGCGGCGGCCCGCGAAACCCTCACGGGTATCGAGAGCTCCGCCCGCACCTCGTTGAACGAGCTCCGCCACCTGCTCGAGACGCTGCGATCGCCCGGCTCCGACAGCGATCCCGACACCGCCCCGACGACGCACGGGCTCACCTCGATCCACGCTCTCTGCGACGAGGCGACCGCTGCGGGCCTCCCCACCACCTTCACCGTCGTCGGCGAACCCGACCGAGACCCGCCACCGCTCGTGCAGGTCAACCTGTACCGCATCGCCCAGGAGGCGCTCACCAACGCCCGTCGCCACGCCGGGCCCGACGCGACCGCCGACGTGCGTCTGCGATTCGATCCGGATGCCGTCGAGCTCGAGGTCTCGAACACCGGCCGCCGTGGCTCGTCGACGCCGGGGCTCGGGCAGTTGGGCATGCGCGAGCGCGCCGCGGTGTCGGGCGGCACGATCGAGATCGGGCCGCGTGCCCGCGGCGGGTTCCTCGTGCGCGTGCGGGTGCCCATCACCATCGCGGAGGTCACCCGTGTCTGAGCTGCGCGTGCTGCTGGTGGACGATCACGCGATGATGCGGGCGGGGTTCCGCACGATCCTGTCGCTCGAAGACGACATCACCGTGGTCGGCGAGGCGGCGTCCGGCACGCAGGCCCTCGCCGCCGCCCTCGAGCTGCGACCCGACGTCATCTGCATGGACGTGCAGATGCCCGACATGGACGGCCTCGAGGCCACCCGGCGGCTCACCGCCGATCCCGCCTCCGACGCCGCCGTGCTCATCGTCACGACCTTCGATCGCGACGACTACCTCTTCGCCGCCCTCGCCGCCGGCGCGAGCGGCTTCCTGCTCAAGAACGCCGGCCCCGAAGAGCTGGTCGCCGCCGTCCGTGTCGTGGGCGCCGGCGACGCGCTGCTCGCACCCGAGGTCACGCGGCGAGTGATCGAACGGTTCGCGGGGCACGGGCCCGCGGCCGTGGCATCCGTTCCCCCTCCTCTGCCGGTCGCCGAGCCGCTGACCGAGCGCGAGTCCGAGGTGCTGAGGCTCGTCGCCGAAGCCCTGAGCAACGCCGAGATCGCCGCCCGGCTGTTCATCGGCGAGGCGACCGTGAAGACGCACGTGTCGAACGTGCTGCAGAAGCTCGGCGCCCGCGACCGCGTGCAGGCCGTCGTTCTCGCGCACCGTCACGGGCTGGCCTGACACCGCGGCCGCGGCCGCGGTGGAGCGAGGCCGGCGGCGGGGCTCGGCGCGGCGGGCGCGGTCGTGGGCGCTCCCGAGGACGCACTCATTCGCCGAGGACGCACTCGTTCGTCGCCAATCGGGTGCGGCCTCGACGAACACGTACGTCGTCGCCGGTCGACCCGCCCGCGCAGCCCCGCCCCACGCCACTCCGGAACCGGCCCCGGCCCCGGGGCACCCGGACGGGAGGCCCGCCGCCCACCACCGCCCAGCGCGTGCGTCGCTCCGGAGAACCGGCGCCGAACCGCACCGCACGACGCCGAGCCGGCCTTCGCGGCGACGAATCTCCGGAGTTCGGAACGCCCCCTCCCCCGTGCGGAGGATGCCACGACCCCACCCGGGGCGGAGGCGCCGCGGCGTCCGTCTCCCTAGCGTGGAATCACAGTGACAGGAAGGGATGCGACATGCTCGATCTGAACGGCATCACCAAGAGCTACGGCGGACGCCGCGTGCTCGACGACGTGAGTTTCACGGTCGCCCCGGGGCGGCTGACGGGCTTCGTCGGCGGCAACGGCGCCGGCAAGACCACCACCATGCGGATCGCGCTCGGCGTCCTCGGCAAAGACGCGGGGACCGTCGAGCTCGGCGGCGCACCCGTGACCACCGCCGATCGACGACGATTCGGCTACATGCCGGAGGAACGCGGGCTGTATCCCAAGATGAAGGTCGTCGAGCACATCGCCTATCTCGCGCGGCTCCACGGGTTCGGAAAGGCCGAGGCGACGCAGAAGGCCACCGCGCTGCTCGAGCGCCTCGGGCTCGGCGAGCGCCTCGGCGATCTCATCGAGACCCTGTCGCTCGGCAATCAGCAGCGCGCGCAGATCGCGGCATCCCTCGTCCATGAGCCCGACGTCCTCATCCTCGACGAGCCGTTCTCGGGGCTCGACCCGCTCGCCGTCGACGTCGTGGCGGGCGTGCTGCAAGAGAAGGCGGCCGCGGGCGCCGCCGTGCTGTTCTCGTCGCACCAGCTCGACGTCGTCGAGCGCCTGTGCGACGACCTCGTCATCATCGCCGGAGGAACGATCCGCGCCGCCGGGAGCCGCGACGCCCTTCGCGCTCAGCACGCGACGCACCGCTACGAGCTAATCTCGGGCGGCGACGCCGGCTGGCTCCGCGATGAGACCGGCGTGACCGTGCTCGATTTCGACGGCGGATACGCCCTGTTCGACGCGGCCGACGACGCCACCGCGCAGCGCGTGCTGCGTGGCGCGGTCGAGCGCGGCGATGTCGCGAGCTTCGCGCCGCAGAGACCGTCCCTCGCCGAGATCTTCAAGGAGGTCATCCAGTGAGCACCGCCACTCCCACCCCCCGCCGTGCGCCCGGCGAACTGCAGAGCATCTGGCTCGTCGCCGAGCGCGAGATCGGGTCGAAGCTGCGCAGCAAGGCGTTCGTCATCTCCACCGCGATCCTCATCGTCGCCGCGCTCGCCTCGGTGATCTGGGGCGGTTTCGCCGCGAACAACGCGTCGGGCAGCGGCATCCCGGTCGCCGTCACCTCTCAGACGCAGAGCGCGGTGTCGGGTCTCGACGGGCTCGAGGTGACCGTGTCCGACAGCGACGAGGCCGCACGCGCTCTGGTGGAGGACGGGACGGTGGATGCCGCCCTGGTCTCGGGCTCATCGGATGCCGCTTTCGATTACACCGTCGTGGCGGAGGACAACGTGCCCTCGGCGCTGTTGCAGATGCTGAGCGAGAGCCCGCCCGTGCAGCTGCTCGATCCGGGCGCCGGACTCGCCGACGCGCTGCGCTACATCATCGCCCTCGGCTTCGGACTGGTCTTCCTGATCGCCGCGTCGACCTTCGGCGGCACCATCGCCCAGAGCGTGGTGGAGGAGAAGCAGACGCGTGTGGTCGAGATCCTCATCTCGGCGATTCCCGTACGGGTGCTGCTGGCCGGCAAGGTGCTCGGCAACACGATCCTGGCCATGGCGCAGATCGTGCTGCTGGCCGCCGTGGCGCTGATCGGACTCGCCGTGACGGGGCAGACCGGGATGCTCGACGCCCTCGGCGCACCGATCGCCTGGTTCGCGATCTTCTTCCTCTTCGGCTTCGTGCTGCTGGCGGCCCTGTTCGCCGCGGCGGCGGCCATGGTGTCGCGCCAGGAGGACATCGGCTCGACGACCACGCCCATCACGATGCTGATCATGGCGCCGTACTTCCTCGTGATCTTCTTCAACGACAACCCCGTCGTGCTGACGATCATGTCGTACGTGCCGTTCTCCGCCCCGGTCGGGATGCCGCTGCGCATGTACATCGGAGATGCGCAGTGGTGGGAGCCGGTGCTGTCGCTGGCGATCCTGCTCGGCTCGTGCGTTCTCGCGATCGGCCTCGCGGCGCGGATCTACCGCAACTCGCTGCTGCGGATGGGCGCGCGGGTGAAGCTCGCGGAGGCGCTGAAGGGCTGAGCGACGTCACGCGCGCCGCGTCAGGGAGGGAATGGATGCCGGGCACTCCGGCATCCATCCCCTCGTCGTCACTCCTCGAGAACGGCCAGGACGTTACCGGCCGGGTCGCGGAACCACGCGATGAGCGGGCCGCCCTCACGCATGATCCCCCGGGAGTCGGTGGGGAAGTCCGCGTCGTCGTAGATCTTCGTCTCCACACCGCGTGAGCGCAGGTCGTCGACGGCCGCCTCGACATCGGCGACGGGGAAGTTCAGCACCGTGAACGAGGCCGGCTCGTGGCGCGGTTTGCCGTACACGAGCACCCGACCGCCCGAACCCAGGTGCAGGGTGAGAAAGCCCGACCCCTCGAGCACCTCGACCGTGAGCCCGAGGGTGTCGGCGTAGAACCGATGGGCGGCGTCGAGGTCATCGACCGCGAACCCGGAGTACGCCCCGTCAGCATGGAACATCATTCTCTCCTTCATCATTGCGCCACGTATGCCGTGACGCTCTCGGACAGGCGGAAGGGGATGCCGCGGACGTCGGCTTCGTCGGGGTCGCCGATCGCGACGGTGAGGCCGTCGTCGATCCGGAAGACCGCCGCCCCTTCGGGTGCGCCCGGCGCGCACGCCGCCGACCAGGGCCGCTCGTCGCTCGCGGTGAACGTGACGATGCAGCGCCCGTCACCGTCGTCGGGCTGGGCGAAGTAGATCAGGTAGTCGCTGACGGTCGCGATGTAGCGCGTGCTGCCGGAGGCGAGGCCGCTGTCGCGGAGGACATCGGCCGAGATGGCGTCCTCGATCGTTTGCCGGAACGTGAGCTCCGGATAGAGGGCTGCGGCGGGGTCAGGGGTCGCCGCTGCGGGGTCGGCCGCGGCGGGCGCGGACGCGGTCACGGCCGCGCCGATCGCGACGCCCGCCCCGAAGAGGGCGACGGCGCCGACGGCGGCCAACGTCCAGCGCAGGCGGCGGGTCGGCGCAGGATCCGGAACCTCGTGCTCCGGGCCGGTCGGGTGGGGGCCTTCGCCTCCCGGCTTGGCTGGCGTGTTCGCGGGGACGGGAGGATCGACGACGACGGCCGGCCGACGAACCAAGTTCTCGAGTTCGGCGAGACGTTCGCGCATCGCGGGCGTGGCGGAGGAGCCGTCAGCGCCGTACACGCGTTCGCGGAGGCGTCGCAGCTCGACGTCGTCGTCCATGCGTTGACTCTAGAGGCGCGTCGGGCAAGCAGGAACGGGTCGGGTGATGTGCACGCGGTTGCGCTCTCCGGCTTCGGAGGCCCGTAGGTCCCTGAACCTGTCGAAGGGACCCGACCCGGCGTACGACCGGTGGCTTCGACAGGCTCAGCCACCTCCCGTGCGCCCGCTCCGCCTCCCGCACGGACGCACGCGCGTGCGTGTCACTCGTCGCGACGCGGAGCCGTGGCATCCAGAGCGTCTGCGGCGCCCACCAACGCCAGGTGCGACAACGCCTGCGGGGTGTTCCCCGCCTGGCGGTCGGTCGTGGGGTCGTACTCCTCCGACAGCAGACCGAGGTCGTTCGCGACCGCGGTCAGGCGGTGCATCAACGCCACGGCCTCGTCGCGCCGACCGCTGTGCGCGTACTGCCCGACCAGCCAGAACGAGCACGCGAGGAACGGGTGCTCGTCGCCCGTCAGCCCGTCGACCCCGGTCGTGCGGTAGCGCAGCAGCCACCCATCGGGCATGAGCGTCTCTTCCATGCGGGCGACGGTCGCCAGCATGCGGGGATCGCCGTAGGCGCAGAAACCCACCTGCGGCAGCACGAGGAGCGAGGCGTCGACCTCGTCGGTGTCGAAATGCTGCGTGAACCAGCCGCCTTGGTGCACCCCGTGCGCATCGATGTCGGCTCGCACCCGGTCGCGCAACGTGCGCCACGTCTCGACCTCACCGTCGTGCCCGCCCTCTTCGACGGCCCGGATGCCGCGGTCGAACGCCGCCCACACCATCGCGCGCGAGTGAGTGAAGAAATGGGGAGCGCCGCGCATCTCCCAGATGCCGAGGTCGGGCTTGTCGACCTCGCCCGCAAGCTGGTTCAGCAGGGCGCGCTGGAGCGACCACGAGAAGGTCGTCTCTTCGACACCGGCGTTCCGCGCCGCCTCGAGGGCCACCATGACCTCGCCGATGACATCGGCCTGATACTGCGTGACCGCGCCGTTCCCGATGCGCACGGGCGCAGCGCCCCCGTACCCGGGGAGGCTGGGAATCTCGCGCTCGGGGAGGTCGCGCTCCCCCGCGATGCCGTACATGATCTGCACGTCGGCCGGATCGCCCGCGATCGCGCGGAGCAGCCAGGTGCGCCACCGCTGGGCGGCATCCAGGTAGCCGTGGTCGATGTAGGCGCTGAGCGTGAGCGCCGCGTCGCGCAGCCAGACGTAGCGGTAGTCCCAGTTGCGCGAGCCGCCGAACGCCTCGGGGAGCGACGTGGTCGCCGCCGCCACGATTCCACCGGTCTCGGAGTGCGTGAGGGCGCGCAGCACCATGAGCGAGCGCGTCACGAGCGCCGCGTGCGTACCGGCCGACTGCACTCGGTCGGCCCACGCGGCCCACCACTCGCGGGTGCGTTCGAGCGCGGCTTCGACGTCGAACGCCGCCGGCGCGTCGCGCCACGACGGGCCCCACGCCAGCACCGAGTCGACACTCACGCCGGCCTCGGTGGTCCAGCGGCCGCGGTGGGCGGTGTCGGCGGCGATCAGCCGGGGACCCCGGATCGTGACGGCATCCGGCCCCGCCACGGCGAGGATCACATGCTCGCCGTGGTGGCCCACCTGCCGCACCCACGGCACCGCCCGGGCGTAGTCGAAGCGCAGACGCACCTCGCTGACGAAGTCGACCTCGCCCGACACCCCGACCACGCGTCGGATGAGGGCGTCCACGCCCTCGTCAACGGGCATCGCGTCGTAGACGTCGGCGATGCCGGTCGCCGTCTCCCACCTCGTGACGAGCACGAACGTGTCGCCGTCGTAGCGCCGCGTCGCCCGCGCGTCGGGATCGGCGGGACGCACCGACCACGCGCCGTGCGACTCGTCACCGAGCAGCGCCGCGAACATCGACCCGCTGTCATACCGCGGCAGGCACAGCCAGTCGACACGGCCGTCACGGGAGACCAGCGCGGCGGAGCGGCAGTTGCTGAGGAGGGCGTACTCCTCGATCGGTGTGGTCACCCTCGGATCATGGCAGAGGCCCCCGACATCGCGGCCGTGCGTCGCGCTAGTGGCATCCATGTGCCCCCTGCAAGCATCCTGCCCGTGTCGGAGGGGAGCGCTACGGTGGCCGCATGACGGCGGACACCACCCTGATCATCCTCGGCGCCTCGGGCGACCTCACCTCCCGGCTGCTGCTGCCCGCGCTCGGGCAGCTGCTGACGCGCGAGCCCGGCCGCTCCGTCCGGCTGCACGGTGCCGGCATGGAGGACTGGACCGACGAGCACTGGCGCGAGGTCGTGCAGAAGGCCTTCCAGACGACGGATGCCGCAGCCGCGTTCGCCGCGGTGTCCGAGACGACGTACTCACGCGCCGACATCACCGAGCCCGCCGATCTGCAGAAGCTCCTCGACGACGCCGAGGGTCGACCGGCGCTGTACTTCGCCGTGCCCCCGGCGGTCGCCGAGAAGTCGTGCCTCGCGCTGAGCGATGTGACCATTCCCGACGGCACGGTCCTCGCCCTCGAGAAGCCGTTCGGCACCGACGAGGCCAGCGCCCATCGCCTCAATCAGCAGCTGGCGAAGCTCGTGCCCGAAGACCAGGTCTTCCGCATCGACCACTTCCTCGGGCGATCCACCGTGCTCAATCTGCTGGGCGCCCGCTTCGCCAACCGCCTGCTCGAGAGCGTGTGGTCGGCCGACGACATCGCGTCGGTCGAGATCGACTATCCCGAAGCGCTCGGCCTCGAGGGCCGGGCCGGCTACTACGACGGCGCCGGCGCGCTCGTCGACATGATCCAGAGCCACCTGCTGCAGGTCATGGCGTTCGTGACGATGGAGCCCCCGGCATCCCTCAATCAGCTCGATCTGCGCGACGCGACCTCCGCCGTGCTGCGCGCGACGCACGTGCGCGACGACGATCCCGTGCACAACTCGCGCCGCGCGCGCTACACCGCAGGCGATGTCGGCGACCGCCACTTCACGTCGTACGTCGACGAACCGGGCGTCGACGCGGCGCGCGGCACCGAGACCCTCGCCGAGATGACCGTGGAGGTGCGCAACGCCCGCTGGCAGGGCGTGCCGATCACCCTCCGCTCCGGTAAGGCGCTGAGTTCGGGCCACCGCGCGGTCACGGTCGCCTTCAAGCCGGTGCGGCACCTGCCCGGCGGCTTCGTCGGCGAGAGCGAGCCGTCGGTGCTCGTCTTCTCGCTCGGCCCCGACACGATGAGCCTCGGCCTCAACGTCAACGGTGCCGACGACCCGCTCGAGCTCGAACGGGTCACCCTGGCCGCCGACCTCGGCGAGGGCGCGCTCAAGGCCTACGGCGAGGTGCTCTCCGGCATCCTCGACGGCGACGCGATGCTCGCCGTCCGCGGTGACGCCGCCGAGCAGTGCTGGCGCATCGTGCAGCCGGTCATCGACGCGTGGCGCAAGAACGAGGTGCCGCTCGACGAGTACGCGGCGGGCACCGCGGGACCGGCATCCTGGAACCTGTGAGACGGTTGCCACGGGCCTGACCCCGCTGCGCCGCGGTGCGCGGCGCCGTGCCGGGACGTGCCGGGCGCGGCCGTCTCGTGCCGTGCGGGACGCGCTGCCCCGCGGTGCGCGGCGCCGTGCCGGGACGTGCCGGGCGCGGCCGTCTCGTGCCGTGCGGGACGCGCTGCCCCGCGCCGTGCACAACGGCGGAGGTGCTTCGCGGAACGCCGACCACCGGCATCCACCCACCGGCGTGTCGCGATAATCCCCGCCGTTGTGCACGGGCCGGCCACGCACGCCGACCGACGCGCGGCCGACCGACGCACGACGTCACACGGGAACATCTCGCGCGTGACTCGCGTTCACTGAATCGGGTCAACGGCGTCCCGGTTCAGTTCCCGTTCTCAGGAGGACCCATGTCTCTCGTTCTCGATCGCACCGCCCCCACCGACGCCCCCATCCTCGACGTGCTCGCCGAGCGTTGGAGCACCCGCGTCTTCGACGCCGAGACCCCCATCGACGAAGAGGCGCTGCGTTCGGCCCTCGAGGCCGCCCGCTGGGCGCCGTCGGGCATGAACTTCCAGCCGTGGCGCTTCATCGTGGCCCGCCGCGGCACCGCCGCGCACCAGCGCCTCGTCTCGACCCTCATGGGCTTCAACCAGGCGTGGGCCCCCGCGGCCGGCGCCCTCGTCGTCGTACTAGCCGAGACCGAGACCGAAGACGGCGAGGCCCGCACCTGGGCGCTGTACGACAGCGGCCAGGCCGCCGCGCACTTCACCGTGCAGGCGCACGCCGAGGGTCTCGCGACGCACCAGATGGGCGGCTTCGTCGCCGACGACCTGCGCGCGGTCTTCGACATCGACGCCCGCTTCACTCCCGTCACCGTCATCGCCGTCGGCGCCCTCGGCGACATCGACGCCGCCGAAGAGGGTCTGCGTCAGCGCGAGCTCGCCCCGCGCGAGCGCCGCACGGTCGCGGAGTCGCTGCTCGTCGACGACTGAGCCCCGGATCCATCCCGAGAAACGCCGTTTCGATCGAGACACGCGCTGCCGCGTCGTGTCTCGATCGGAACGGCGTTTCTCGCTGACAGGAGCGCCTGCGACCCCGAGCGCACGGCGAACATACGCGAAAGGGGATGCCACGCCTGTCGCGAGGCATCCCCGATAGGCCGGAGCTACTCGACGATCTCGGCCTCGATCACGTCGTCGTCCGGCTCATCCGCCGCCGGCCCCGTGCTCACCAGCATGAGCGAGTCGCCGTCGCTCGCCACGTCGACCCGTACGACGTCGCCGTCGCGCACCGACCCGGCCAGGATCGCCATCGCGAGGCGGTTCTGGATCTCGGTCTGGATCAGTCGGCGAAGCGGCCGGGCCCCGTACACCGGGTCGTAGCCGCGTTCGGCGAGCCACGACCGGGCGTCGGGGGTGACCGCGAGGGTCAACCGGCGCTCGCGCAGCCGCTTGTGCAGCGCGTCGACGGCGAGCTCGACGATCTGGGCGAGGTCGTCCTGGCTGAGCGCCTGGAAGATCACGATGTCGTCGAGACGGTTCACGAACTCGGGCTTGAACGCCTGGCGCACGAGCGCCTGCACCTGCTCGCGCCTGGCATCCATCGACAGCGTCGGGTCGATGAGGATCGGCGAGCCGAGGTTCGACGTCAGGATCAGGATGACGTTGGTGAAGTCGACCGTGCGGCCCTGTCCGTCGGTCAGGCGACCGTCGTCCATGACCTGCAGCAGCACGTCGAACACCTCGGGGTGCGCCTTCTCGACCTCATCCAGCAGCACGACGCTGTAGGGGCGCCGCCGCACCGCCTCGGTGAGCTGGCCACCGGCCTCGTACCCGACGTAGCCCGGAGGGGCACCGACCAGGCGCGACACGGAGTGCTTCTCTCCGTACTCCGACATGTCGATGCGCACCATGGCGTGCTCGTCGTCGAAGAGGAAGTCGGCGAGCGACTTCGCCAGTTCCGTCTTGCCGACACCGGTCGGGCCCAGGAACAGGAACGATCCGACGGGCCGGTGCGGGTCGCTGATGCCGGCGCGCGAGCGACGGACGGCGTCGGACACCGCCCTCACGGCATCCCGCTGCCCGATCAGCCGCTTACCGAGCTCGCGCTCGAGGTGCAGCAGCTTCTCGGTCTCGCCCTGCAGCAGGCGCCCCACGGGAATTCCCGTCCACGCGGCGATGACGGCGGCGATGTCCTCGTCGGTCACCTGGTCGTTCACCATGCGATCGCCCGCGGGCTCTTCGCGCTCGGCGACCATCAGCTCGCGCTCGAGGGCCGGGATCTCGGCGTAGAGCAGACGCGACGCGCGCTCGAGATTGCCCTCGCGCTGGGCGCGTTCGGCGTCCACGCGGGCGGCGTCGAGGCGCGTCTTGAGCTCACCGACGCGGTTCAACGAGGCGCGCTCGCGCTCCCACCGGGCCTGCAGCTCGTCGAGCTTGGCCTGCTCGGAAGCGAGTGTCTCGCGCAGCGCCGCCAGGCGCTCCTTCGAGGCGTCGTCCTTCTCTTTCTTCAGCGCGAGCTCTTCGAGCTTCAGCCTGTCGACGTGCCGCCGCAGCTCGTCGATCTCGAGCGGGGCGGAGTCGATCTCCATGCGCAGGCGCGAGGCGGCCTCGTCGATCAGGTCGATGGCCTTGTCGGGCAGCTGCCGCGCGGGGATGTACCGGTTGGAGAGGGATGCCGCGGCCACCAGCGCCGCGTCGGCGATGGCCACCTTGTGGTGCGCCTCGTACCGCTCCTTGAGCCCGCGGAGGATCGCGACGGTGTCCTCCACCGTGGGCTCGCCGACGTAGACCTGCTGGAAACGGCGCTCGAGCGCGGCATCCTTCTCGATGAACTCCCGGTACTCGTCGAGCGTGGTCGCGCCGATCAGGCGCAGCTCGCCGCGGGCGAGCATGGGCTTGAGCATGTTGGAGGCCGCGACCGAACCCTCGCCGCCGCCCGCGCCCATCAGCACGTGCAGCTCGTCGATGAACGTGATGATGCGTCCGTCGGACTCGGTGATCTCTTTCAGGACGCTCTTGAGGCGCTCCTCGAACTGGCCGCGGTACATGGCACCGGCCACGAGCGCCGAGATGTCGAGCGAGACCAGCTCTTTGTTCTTGAGGCTCTCGGCGACGTCGCCCGCGACGATGCGCTGAGCGAGGCCCTCCACGACGGCGGTCTTGCCGACGCCGGGTTCGCCGATGAGCACGGGGTTGTTCTTGGTGCGCCGGGTGAGCACCTGGCTGACGCGGCGGATCTCACCGTCGCGCCCGATCACGGGGTCGAGCTTGCCCTGGCGGGCCCGGTCGGTGAGGTTGATGCCGAACTGCTCGAGGGCGCTGCGCGCGTCCTCCTGCCCCGGCTGTTGTGTGGCGTTCATACGTTCTCCTGGAAGTCGGTTCGCTCTCGCTCAAACTTGAGCGGCGTTGACTCAAGTTTAGCACCGGTGTCAGCGTCGGACAATGGATGCCGTCTCTCCGCGGCGACCGCCGAGGACGAGACCGCGGTGAGATGGTCGCGCCGTGGCGCGGTCACAGCGTCGGGTCAGCGCGGCGGCGGGCTCGCGCGGGAGGTGCGAGGGCACCCGTGCGGCAGCTCGTGAAGCGCCGTCGGTCAGGCCGGAACCGGCTCCGGGGATGCCGCTTCCGACGAGGCCACCTCGGATGCCACCGCCTCCGGCGCCGCACACGAGAACCGCGCGCGATAGGCGGTGGGGGTGAGCCCCATCGTGCGGGCGAAGTTCTGCCGCAGCACCGCCGCGGAACCGAATCCGCACTCCGACGCGATCCTGTCGAGGCCGAGGTCGGTCTCCTCGAGCAGCCGCTGCGCGTGCAGCAGACGCTGACGCGCGAGCCAGGCCGCGGGCGTCGCGCCGAGGTCGGCCTTGAACCGCCGGGCGAAGGTGCGCGGAGACATGTGGGCGCGCGCGGCGAGCCGGTCGACCGAGAGCTCGGCATCCAGGTTCTGCAGCATCCACTCGGTCACCGGGGCCAGCGAGAGCGAGGAGTCGATCGGAATGGGCGACGCGATGAACTGCGCCTGCCCGCCGTCGCGCTGGGGAGCGACCACCATGCGCCGGGCGATGCGGTTGGTGAGCTCGGAGCCCAGCTCCTGGCGCAGCAGGTGAAGACTCGCGTCGAGGCCCGCGGCAGTCCCGGCGCTGGTGATGATGTTGCCCGACTGCACGTACAGCACATCGGGGTCGACCTCGATCTGCGGGTACATCCGGCTGAGCGTGTCGGTGTAGCGCCAGTGCGTCGTCGCGCGCTTGCCGTCGAGCACCCCGGATGCCGCGATGACGAACGACCCACTGCACACGCTCAGCAACCAGGCTCCGCGGGCGTGCGCGGCCCGAACCACCTCGGTCACGCGCGGGTCGACCGACGCCCAGGAGGCCCGCGGAATGGGGGCGAGAACGAGGATGTCGACGTCGGCCGCCGCCTCCAACCCATGCTCGACATTGATCGAGAAGCCGATGTTCGACGGCACGACGCCCGGATCGGGCGCGACGATGCGGAAGTCGAAGTTCGGGATGCCGTCATCGCTGCGATCCAGCCCGAACGCCTCGCACGCGAGACCGAACTCGAACGGGGCGAACCCCGGCTGGATGACGACGGCGACCGACCGCATGCGAACCTCCGGTGTGGCAGGAATCTGACGACTGACGTCCATCATGCCACTCGTGGGCATCATTCCTCTACCCGTAGCTTTCCTGCCATGGCTTACTTCATCGCTCTCGGCATCCTGTCCCTCGCCGGCATCGTCGGAACCGTTTGGCTCGTGCGCACCGACGGCTACGGCCGCATCCCCACCGACCCGTCGCGGGTCGCCTCCCGCGCCGATCGATCCGTCCGCTCGCAGCTCGCTCCCGCCGCGGCGCCCGGAGTCGAGGCCGCGCGACCGAGCATCCAGGTGTCGGCCCCCTCGGCGGCGCCGGTCACGCGCCCGCTGCGCATCGCGCGAGCGAAGTGATCGCGGAGCCCCGCGGCAGAGACACCCCCGCACCACGCGTGCACAACGGCAGGCGGCACCGCCGACACGCCGACACCGGATGCCACCACCCCGGCGCGTCGCAGAAACCCCCGCCGTTGTGCACGCGGCATCACCCCGGCGCGACCCGGACGCCGTGGCAACGGAGTCCATCGCCCCAACGTCGTAGTTGGAGCCACGGCCCCACCGCGGGGCACCGACCTCAGCCGCAGCGCCGAGTCTCAGCGCCCGGCGGCGACCGCCCGGCGGTAGACGTCGACCATGGCGGCGGTGCGGGACGACTGGCGGAAGCGTTCCGCGATCGACGCGTCCGGTTCGACCGGGGTGCCGGCGGCGATGTCGGCCGCCGCGCGGCGCAGCGCGTTCGCGAGGGCTGGGACGGTGGCATCCGTCACCCTCCACGTTCCCGACCCGAGCTCGTCGGCGATGTCGGGGTCGCTCACCACCGCCGGCGTGCCGAGGGAGGCGGCCTCGAAGACGGTCATCCCCTGCGTCTCGAACCCGATCGAGGTCTGCACCACCGCGTCCGCATCCGCCAAGCGCCGGAGAGTCTCGGCGTACGGAAGTCGTCCAGAGAACGTCACGGTCGCCTTGGGCAATGCCCGCTCGATCAGTCGCCGCGCCGCCCGCAGCTGCGCTCCCCCGCCGACGATCTCGACCTCCGCGTCGATTCCCGACGCGATGACGGCCTCCACAAATGGAAGCAGGCGCTTTTCGGGACTCATCCGTCCGAGCCAGATGAATCGCGGCCGGCCCGGCCGGCGCACGGACGACCCCGCGCCGAGCGCGGCATCGAGCACGTCGTCGTCGATGCCGTTCCAGATCACGTCGACGGCGGATGCGACCCCGTGCTCCTCGAGGCGGCGTGCGAAATGTGACGAGGGTGCCGTGACGGCGTGGGAGAGGGCGGCGAGGCGGCGCAGGTAGGCCCAGCCGTCCGCCGCGCTGCGACCCGAGGGGACAGCGGCCACTCGCCCGGCTCGTACTGAGGCGGGCTCCGCCCCGGCACCGCGCCCCGCCCCGGCACCGCGCCCCGCCCCGGCACCGCGCCCCGCCCCGGCACCGCGCCCCACAGGTCCGGCATCCCGCGACCGCGCCGCCCCGGCGGCATCCGGAACAACGTCCCGCGACGGTGCAGTGCCGCGCAACGCGCGCCGCGCCCACGCGTTCAGCACCCGCAGCACGAGCCCGGGGAACGGCGCCGTCGCCTCGATGCCGACGTCGACCCGGTTGTGCATGGTGTGCACGACCGGAAGACCGTGACGGGCCGCGTAGCGATGGCCGATGAAGGCGCCCCAGAAGTCGGCCTGCACGTGCACCACGTCGACGGGGAGCCGCGCACCCATCTGCGCGTCGACGAAGCGGTCGGTGCGTGCTCCCGGCCAGGTGAGCGCGTACTCGCGGTCGGGCGTGATCGCGATCGAGGGGAGGTCGAGGTAGGCGGCGTCGTCGGGCGCGTCGCGATGCAATCGGGGAGCCACGATGGTGACCACGTGGCCCGCGCGCTCGAGGAACCGCTTCTGCAGCCGCATCGACACCTGCGCACCGCCGAGCGACTCGAGGTGCTGGTCGGCGAACATGACGACGTGCACGCGATTACTCCGGCAGGGGTCGCCCGCGGTAGAGCGCCTCGAACGTGTCGAGGGTGCGGGTGATGTCGTGCACGGCGACCTCGTCGAGCGACGCCTGCTGCATTCGCAGCCTCTCCTCGGGGGAGGCGGTCAGCACGTCGGTGACGCGCGCGGCGAGCTCTTCGGCGTCGCCCGGCTCGAAGAGGTAGCCGTTCTCGCCGTGGTGCACGAGGTGCGGGAGCGCGACGGCGTTCGCGGCCACGATGGGGAGTCCGGATGCCATGGCCTCCATCGTCGCGATCGACTGGAGCTCGGCGATCGAGGCGATGACGAAGACACTCGCCCGCGAGTAGAGCGTGCGCAGATCGTCCTCGGAGGCGTGGCCGTGGAACGTGACGCGACCGGCCACGCCGAGCTGCTGGGCGAGCGCCTCGAGCTTGGCCCGCTGGTCGCCGCCCCCGACGACGTCGAAGGTGACGTCGAGGGACGGGTCGAGCTGGGCGAGCGCCCGGAGCACGACGTCGATGTGCTTCTCGGTCGTCAGACGGCCGACGAACAGCAGCCGGTTCTTGTCACGCGGAGTGAGGTCGGGTCGGTAGTTGGTGCGGTCGATGCCGCACGAGATGGGGATGACGCCCGAGATGTCGATCGTCTTCTCGAGGAAGTCGGCGGCCCGGCGGGTCGGCGTGGTGACGGCCCGGGTCATCTTGAACGTGCGCTCGGCGTCGGCCCACGCGAGCTTCACGAAGATGCGGTCGAGGAAATCGGGGAGCGTGGTGAAGTCGAGGATGTTCTCGGC
The DNA here is from genome assembly GCF_001456955.1 of Microbacterium enclense. GTDB lineage: Bacteria > Actinomycetota > Actinomycetes > Actinomycetales > Microbacteriaceae > Microbacterium > Microbacterium enclense. The sequence continues at coordinate 86,007 of NZ_KQ758469.1, forward strand.
CATCACGTGATTGGTGGCGATGACGGGGATGCCACGCTTACGGGCCTCGCGCGTGAGTCCGCGGCCGATGACGATGTGCGACTGGATGTGCACCACGTCGGGCTTGACCTCGTCGAGCACGATGCGCGCGTAATGCTTCGAGCGCCAGGGGAGCACGTAGGTGATCCAGTCGTGCGGGCGGAAGCGGAACGCGGGGAGTCGGTGCACCGTCATGGGCTGCCCCTCGACCGTCTCGGTCGCGGTGCCGCCGTTCTGGTGGCCGATGCTGGGCGCGGCGACGTGCACGTCGTGGCCGCGCGCGACGAGACCGGCGGCCAGCCGCTCGGCGAAGCGGGCGGCGCCGTTGACGTGCGGCAGGAAGGTGTCGGCGCCGATGAGGATGCGCAGGGGCCGGTCTCCGGACGGGGAAGCCGCGGCATCGGCGGAGGCGGACGGCGCCGGCGCGGCGGGCTCGACCGGCGGGGTGAGCGCCGGCGCGGCGGACTCAGCTGAGGAGGTGGGCGCCGCGGCCGTGGGCTCCGCCGAAACGGAGGATGCCGCGGCCGTGGGCTCCGCCGAGGCGGAGGGGGCGGCGGCTGTGGCCGGTTCGGCCGGGGCGCCGGTCGCGGGATGGTCGGCGGGCGTCGCAGGAGTGGTCACGTACGGTGAGGCCTATCTGTGCGGCGGGCGGTTCGCGCGGTGCGGGTCGTGCGCCCGTCCACCCTACCCGAGCGGGTTTTGCGACCCCGGGAAGCATCCCCAGGGTGCGTTGCACCCCGGCCGGCTGCGGGCGGTGACGGCCGCCGCGGGTGGCCTTGGCCTTCGAGCGGGGCCGCTCCCCGCTGCGGTCGGCGCGGCGCCGGGCGGTGTACGCCCCCCTGCCGCGGGTGGCGCGGTCGCCGGGTGGTGTACGCCCCCTGCGGCGGGTGGCGCTGGCGCCGGGAGGCGCCCGCTGCGACGCGGATCACCCGCCCGGAAATGCAGCACACGCGCCGAAGGCGTCTCGGCCCGGCCAGGTTCGTGAGGACCGCTCGTGACTTCAGGTTTGGGGCGGACTCCGCCACTTGGGGCAGGAATTTCCCGCCCCGGAGTGCGGAATCCGCCCCAAACCCGCCCGCGCCCAACCACGCGCCGCCGAGTCTGAGCGCCCCCAGAACGACAAACCGCTCGTGACCCCGCAATCTGGGGCAGGATCCGCCACTTGGGGCGAAAACCGCCCGCCCCAAAGTGCGGAACCCGCCCCAAACGGGCGGCCCACCCCGAACGTCGCACGGGCGGCACCGATCACGGCGACGCCCGGCCGCGGCCGACCACGCACCAGCGAACCGCTCGTGCCCCCGCAATTTGGGGCAGGATCCGCCACTTGAGGCAGAAACCGCCCGCCCCAAAGTGCGGAATCCGCCCCAAACGGGAGGCCCGCCCCCGGACGCCGTGGTGAGCGACACCGGGCACGACGAAGCCCGCTCGGCGCGAGGGCGAGCGGGCTTCAGATCGCGGCGGCGGGCCGGAGCTACCCCTTCCCCTCCAGACGGGGGTCGGGCGTGGGCGCACCGTGGGCCGGGCGCGGCGGACCGTCGGTGCCCGCGGGGGCTCGAACGTCGGATGCCGCCGCCGCGAACGTCGACACCACTTCGGCGTCGTCGGTCGCCGGTGCGCGCTCAGGGTCGGCGGCCGACGACGGGTCGGCGACGTCGAGGTCGGCTGCGGCCTGCTCGAACTGCGAGCGGTACAGGCGGTAGTACGCCCCCTCGGCGGCGATGAGCTGCTCGTGCGTGCCCTTCTCGACGATGTCGCCGTGCTCCATGACGAGGATCAGGTCGGCATCGCGGATGGTTGACAGGCGATGCGCGATGACGAACGACGTGCGCCCCTCGCGGAGCGCGGCCATCGCCTGCTGCAGCAGCAACTCGGTGCGGGTGTCGACCGACGACGTCGCCTCGTCGAGGATCAGCACCGACGGGCGGGCGACGAACGCGCGCGCGATGGTGATGAGCTGCCTCTCTCCGGCCGAGACGTTCGCGGCGTCTTCGTCGAGCACGGTGTCGTAGCCCTCGGGCAGTGAGTGCACGAACTGGTCGACGCGCGTGGCGACGGCGGCCTCCGCGATCTCGTCGTCGGTGGCGCTCTCGCGGCCGTAGCGGATGTTGTCGCGGATGGAACCGGCGAACAGCCACGGGTCTTGCAGCACCATGCCGGTGCGGGAGCGCACGTCGTCGCGGCGGAGGTCGGCGATGTTCTGCCCGTCGAGCAGAATTCGACCGCCGTCGAGCTCGTAGAACCGCATGATGAGGTTGACCAGCGTGGTCTTCCCCGCGCCGGTGGGACCGACGATCGCGACCGTTTGGCCGGGCTCGACGCGGAACGACAGGTCGGTGATGAGCGGCCGCTCCGGTGTGTAGGCGAAGCGGACGTTCTCGAACTCGATCACGCCGCGGCCCTCGACGTGGGCGGGGGCGTCGGCGGCATCCGGATCCTGCTCGTCGGCGTCGAGCAGGGCGAAGACGCGCTCCGCCGACGCCGTGCCCGATTGCACCACTGCGGCCATACCGCCGAGCTGCGACAGCGGCTGGGTGAACTGCTGCGAGTACTGGATGAAGGCCTGCACGTCGCCGAGGCGCAACTGGCCGCCGGCGACCATCAGCCCGCCGAGCACGGCGATGCCGACGTAGGTCAGGTTTCCGACGAACATCATGCCCGGCATGATCATGCCGGAGAGGAACTGCGCCTTGAAGCTCGCCTGGAAGAGCTCCTCGTTCTCGATCTCGAACTTGTCGCGGGCGTCTTTCTCGCGGCCGTACACCTTGACCAGGGCGTGGCCCGAGAAGGACTCCTCGACCCGGGCGTTCAGCCGACCGACCTTCTTCCACTGCTCGCCGAAGGCCTTCTGCGACTTCGGGCCGATGACACCGAAGATCACGGCCATGAGGGGGAGGGAGACGAGGGCGACCAGTGCGAGCTGCCACGAGATCGTGAACATCATGATGAGCACGCCCACGACGGTGAGCACCGACGTCAGCGCACTCGAGAGCGACTGCTGCATCGTCTGCGTGATGTTGTCGATGTCATTCGTGACGCGCGAGATCAGCTCACCGCGCTGCACCTTGTCGAAGTACGACAGCGGCAGGCGGTTGATCTTCGCCTCGACGTCTTCGCGCAGGCGCCACATGGTGCGCACCATGATCACGTTGATGACGTAGCCCTGGATCCACGACAGCAGCGACGAGCCCACGTAGATCGCGAGCACCGCCACCACGACCAGGCGCAGGGCGTCGAAGTCGATCCCCGCGCCGACGGAGAAGTTGTTCATCGCGCCCACGATGTTGGCGATGTCGCCCTGCCCCGCCGCCCGCAGGGCCTCGACCACCTCGGCCTGCGAGGTGCCGGCGGGGAACTGCTCGGCCAATCCCTTCGAGACGACACCCTCGAAGATGATGTTGGTCGCATCGCCCAGCACGCGCGGCGCGAGCACCGCGAGCACGACGCCGAGGGCGCCCAGCACCGAGACGAACGTGAAGGCGGCCGCGTAGGGGCGCAGCAGTCCGATCAACCGTCGGAAACTGCGCCCGAAGTCGGACGCCTTGCCGGGCGCGACGCTGTCCCAGTCTCCGGAGTTCAGCCGGGCCTGCTCGGCGAGCTCGAGTTCGGCCCGCTCTTCTTCGGTCAGCGTGTCAGTGGTGCTCATGCCTCCACCCCCAGCTGCGATTCGACGATCTCGCGATAGGTGCTGCTCGTCTGCAGCAGTTCCTCGTGGGTGCCGACACCGGCCAGGCGACCCTCTTCGAGCACGACGATGCGGTCGGCCCCCGTGATTGTCGAGACGCGCTGGGCGACGACGATCTTGGTCACCTCGGGCAGTTCATGCCAGAGCGCCTGCCGGAGCCGCGCGTCGGTGGTGAGGTCGAGCGCCGAGAAGGAGTCGTCGAAGACCAGGACCGCCGGGCGATGCACGATCGCCCGCGCGATCGCCAGGCGCTGGCGCTGACCACCCGAGACGTTCGTTCCGCCCTGGGCGATGCGGGCGTCGAGCTGCCCGTCCATCGCCTCGACGAAATCTCGTCCCTGCGCGATCTCGAGGGCGCGCCAGAGTTCGTCGTCGGTGGCGTCTTCTCGCCCGAAGCGAAGATTGGATGCCACGGTGCCGCTGAACAGGAACGGGCGCTGCGGCACGAGCCCGATGCTCTTCCACAGCACGTCGAGGTCGGCCTCTCGCACGTCGACACCACCGACCCGCACGGTGCCGGCGGTCACGTCGAACAGGCGCGGGATGAGCGACACCAGGGTCGTCTTGCCCGAGCCGGTCGAGCCGACGATCGCGACCGTCTCACCCGGCCGTGCGGCGAAGCCGATGCCGGCGAGCACGGGCGACTCGGCGCCCGGATAGGCGAAGGCGACGTCGTCGAACTCGATGGATCCGCGCTCGGGGAATACGCTGACCGGGTTCACCGGGCGCTCCAGGGTCGAGTGGCTGTCGAGCACCTCGCCGATGCGCTCGGCCGAGACGGCGGCGCGGGGGATCATCACGGTCATGAAGCTCGCCATGAGCACGCCCATGAGGATCTGCGCGACGTACTGCATGAAGGCGAACAGCGTGCCGATCTGCACGCCGCCCTGATCGACCTGGATGCCGCCGAACCAGATGACGCCGACCACGGTGACGTTGAGCACCAGCATCGCGAGGGGGAACAGCAGCACGAAAAGCGAGCCGACTTTGCGCCCGACGACCATGATGTCGGTGTTGGCCCCGCGGAAACGCTTCTCTTCGATGCGCTCGCGGACGAAGGCGCGCACCACTCGCACGCCCGTGAGCTGCTCGCGCATGATGCGGTTCACGGCGTCGAGCTTGGACTGGTAGCTGCGGAACAGCGGCACCATGCGGGCGATGATGAGCCCGGCCGCGATCAGCAGCGTGGGCACCGAGACGGCGATGAGCCAGCTGAGGCCCACGTCTTGCTGCAGCGCCATGAAGATGCCGCCGATCGCCAGCAGCGGCGCGCTGACGAGCATGGTCGCGCCCATCATCGCCAGCATCTGCACCTGCTGCACGTCGTTGGTGTTGCGGGTGATGAGCGACCCGGCGCCGAAGTGCGACAGCTCGCGCTCCGAGAAGCCGCTGACCTTCTCGAAGATGTCGCGGCGGATGTCGCGGCCCGCGGTCATCGCCGCACGCGCCGCGAAGTAGGTCGCGATGATGGATGCCGTGATCTGGCCGAGCGAGATGGCCAGCATGAGCGACCCCTGCGACCAGATGAAGGCGGTGTCGCCGCGCGCGACCCCCTGGTCGATGATGTCGGCGTTCAGTCGGGGCAGGTAGAGCGAGGCCATGGCCGCCACGAACTGGAACGCCAGCAGAGCGACGAGCAGCCACCGGTACCGGGAGAGGTAGCGGATGAGGATCTTGCCGAGCACGGCACCTCCGAACGGTCGTGATGCGGTCGGGGTGGCCGCGGAGTACAGCCTTGCACCAACCTCCGACACCGGCGACCCCCTGCACGCACACCCCCGGTCGACGGCTGCCGCCGCCCCGCGCCGAGCCTCCGGCATCCCCCTCACCTGCGCCGGATCGTAGGCTGAAGGCATGTCCCGACTGCAGGCCGACGCCCCCGCCGACCTCTGGGTGCCCGTCACCGGCTCCCTCGGCCTGCGTGGCCGCCGCCACCGCAAGGCCGCGATCGGCATGCTGCTGAGCCAGGCCAATCAGGCGGCGGGAGCGGCCCCTCGCCCCGGCGGTGGCGCCTTCGCGTGGCTCCTGAGCCAGGCGACCCCGCTTCTGATGCGCCGGGCCGGCGGGCGCGTGCTCGTGTGGGTGTGGAAGAGCGACCCCGAACTGCTCGTCGTCATGGCTCAGCTGCAGGAGGCGACGCCGCAGGCGCGCACCGCGCGGGCAATGATGCCGATGGAGTACGACGACACCGAGTCGTTCCCCCAACCCCTTCCTCGGGGTCGGCGAGAAACTGGCCATGCCGCTGCCGAGCGACGCGCGCACGCCGCCGTTCGCGACCTACACGTGGGACGCCGGCTCCCACTTCGTCACGGTGACGGCCGTGTGCTCCGATCGGGAACGTTTCGGCACGGTGATCGGAGCGGTGGATGCCGTGGCGCGCACGGTTCGGGTGGTCGACGACCTGAAGCTCGGCGAGGTGCCGACGGTCCTGCGGATCAAGCCGGCCTGAGCGCCGCGGCATCCGGTCCCTTCGACAGGCTCAGGGACCTCCGCTCCGCGAGCTCCGGGGCCCCAGGCGGTCACCCGCGGCATCCACCGGAGAACGTCGTCAGTCGCCGTGCATGTCGCGCGGGCGCCACAGCACGATGTCGGTGGCGCGGCGGACGCGAGCGCCGTGGCGGAGCGTCACGACCGAGCCGGTGGCACCGGCCGCGAAGACGCGGGCACCGGGACGAGACTGCCGCTCGATCGTGAGCTGACGCTCGAGGTCGTTGACGCGGCGTGCGAGGTCGTGCACCTGCTGCTCGAGGGTGAGCAGACGCGCGATGGCGGGCAGGCTCATGCCCTCGCCCGACAGACGCGCCACTTCGCGCAGCTGCTGCACGTGACGGCTGGAGTAGCGGCGCGACCCGCCCTGGGTGCGGGCGGGAACGACGAGACCGAGCCGGTCGTACTGCCGCAGCGTCTGCGGGTGCATGTTCGACAGCTCCGCCGCGGCGGCGATGGCGAAGATCGGAGCGTCTTCGTCGATCTCCCTCTCGGGCACGGTCTCTCCTCCCCTGGTGTCGGCGGCGGGGTCCCGGCATCCTGAATCCGGTTGCCGGGAACCCTGCTGCTGTTCTATCGCGCTTTCGACATCAGGTCGGCGCGCGGGTTCTCTTTCGGCTGCAGTTCTTGGAACCGCTCGAGCGCCTCGCGGGCGGCGTCGTCGAGGTGCGAGGGCACCGCGACCTGGACCTCGGCGAGGAGGTCGCCGGCGCCCTTGGTCGACTCGATGCCGCGTCCTTTGACGCGCAACACGCGCCCCGACGGGGTGCCGGGGGCGACGCGTAGGCGCACCGGGTCGCCGCCGAGGGTCGGTACCTCGATGGTCGCGCCCAGCGCCGCCTCGGTGAAGGTGACGGGGACCGTCACCCGCAGGTTGAGGCCGTCGCGCGTGAACACCGGGTGCGGCCGCACCGCGACGGTCACGACGATGTCGCCGCTCTCGCCGCCGTCGGGCGACTTGCGACCCCGCCCGCGCAGGCGGATCTTCTGCCCGTCGGAGACGCCGGCCGGGATCTTCACCTTGAAGGGCACATTGTCTTCACCCTGCAGGGTGATGGTCTCGCCTTTCGCTGCGGTGACGAAGTCGATCGTCGTTCGGGCCGTGACGTCGGCCCCGCGCTGCGGGCCGCCGAAGCCGCGGAACCCGCCCGTGGTCTGACCGAACCGGCCGGAACCGAAGCCCCCGCCGCCCTGATCGAACATCGAGAAGATGTCCTCGAAGCCGCCCGGTGCCTGACCGCCGCCGCGCTGCTGACCGAAGCGGCTGAAGACGTCGTCGAAGCCCCCGCCGCCCCCGGCCCCGGGAGCCGAGAAGCGCGCCCCCGAGCCCATGGCCCGGATCTGGTCGTACTCCTCGCGCTGCTCGGGGTCGTTGAGCACCGAGTACGCCTCGCTGATCTCCTTGAACTTCGCCTCCGCTTTCGCGTCTCCCGGGTTCGAGTCGGGGTGGTACTGGCGCGCGAGCTTGCGGTACGTCTTCTTCAGATCAGCAGCGCTGACGCTCTTGTCGACACCGAGGACCTTGTAGAAGTCCTTGTCGAACCAGTCCTGACTCGCCATGCGTCCTCCTCTTAGGCCGGCACCGCGACGACGACCTTGGCCGGTCGCAGCTCGACGGAGCCGAGGCGGTACCCCACCTCGACGACCTCGAGGATCGTCGTCTCGGTCACGCCCGGAGTCGGGGCCTGGAAGATCGCCTCGTGCTGCTGCGGGTCGAACACGTCGCCGACGGCGCCGTACGACACCACACCGAGACGCTCGGCCACGGCGCGCACCTTGTCACCGATGGCGGCCAGCGGGCTGCCCTCGACGAGGTCGCCGTGCTTGGCAGCGCGATCGAGGTCGTCCATGACCGGCAGCAGGCCCTTCACGGCCTCACCCTTGGCGCGCTCGATCTCGCGCTGGCGCTGCTCTTCGGTGCGCCGACGGTAGTTGGCGTACTCGGCCTGCAGACGCTTGAGGTCGATCAGCAGCGAGGCTTCGCGGTCGGAACCGGCGTCTTCGGCTGCGGCCTCGGGCGTCTGCTCGGCGCCGAGGATGTCGTCGATGGTCAGGCCATCGGCATCCGTCCCCTCGCTCTCAGGCTGCTCGCCCGACGGCGCGGGGCCGGAGGTGTTCTCCTCCGGCCCCGTCTCGTCAGGACCGGCGCCCGAGCCCGTGGGCTGTTCGTCGTCCTTGTGTGCCATGTTCTCTGCTTACTTCTTGTCTTCGGGCTTGTCGTCTTCGACGACCTCGGCGTCGATGACGTCTTCCTCGGGGTTCGGCGTCTCGCCGTTGCCGGGCTGGCCGACGTTCGGGTCGGCGGGCTCGCCCGCGGCCTGCGACGAGGCGTAGATGGCCTCGCCGAGCTTGCCCTGGCTGGCGTTCAGCTTGTCGAACGCGGTCTTGACCGCGTCGTCGTCGTCACCGGCGAGGGCCGTCTTGAGCGCGTCGACGTCGCCCTGCACCTCGGTCTTGACCTCGGCGGGGAGCTTGTCGTCGTTCTCCTTGATCAGCTTCTCGATCGAGTACGACAGGGTCTCGGCCTGGTTGCGGGTCTCGGCGGACTCGCGGCGCTTCTTGTCTTCGGCCGCGTTCTCCTCGGCCTCGCGCACCATGCGCTCGATGTCTTCCTTGGGCAGCGACGAGCCGCCGGTGATGGTCATCGACTGCTCCTTGCCGGTGCCCTTGTCCTTCGCCGAGACGTGCACGATGCCGTTCGCGTCGATGTCGAAGGTGACCTCGACCTGCGGGATGCCACGGGGCGCCGGGGCGATGCCTGTCAGCTCGAAGGTGCCGAGCGGCTTGTTGTCGCGGGTGAACTCGCGCTCGCCCTGGAAGACCTGGATCGCGACCGACGGCTGGTTGTCGTCGGCCGTGGTGAAGGTCTCGCTGCGCTTGGTCGGGATGGCCGTGTTGCGCTCGATCAGCTTGGTCATGATGCCGCCCTTGGTCTCGATACCGAGGCTCAGGGGGGTGACGTCGATGAGCAGGACGTCCTTGCGCTCGCCCTTGAGGACACCGGCCTGCAGGGCTGCGCCCACGGCCACGACCTCGTCGGGGTTCACGCCCTTATTGGCATCCTTACCGGTCTCCTTCTTCACCAGCTCGGCGACCGCGGGCATGCGGGTCGAGCCGCCGACGAGCACCACGTGGGCGATGTCGTCGACCTTCACGCCGGCCTCGCGGATGACGTCGGAGAAGGGCTTGCGGGTGCGGTCGAGGAGGTCCTTGGTGAGGTCCTCGAACTTGGCTCGCGAGAGGGTCTCGCTCAGCGAGACGGGGCCCGAGTCGGTGAGCGACAGGTAGGGCAGGTTGATGGAGGTCGAGGTCGAGCTCGACAGCTCCTTCTTGGCCTGCTCGGCCGCTTCCTTCAGGCGCTGCAGGGCGATCTTGTCGCCCGAGACGTCGACACCGGTGGTGTCCTTGAACTGCTTGATGAGGTAGTCGACGACGCGCTGGTCCCAGTCGTCACCGCCGAGGCGGTTGTCACCCGAGGTGGCGCGCACCTGAATGGTCGAGAAGTCGTCGTCCTTGCCCACCTCGAGCAGCGAGACGTCGAAGGTTCCGCCACCGAGGTCGAACACGAGGATGAGCTCGTCTTCCTTGCCCTTGTCGAGGCCGTACGCGAGGGCCGCGGCGGTGGGCTCGTTGATGATGCGGAGCACGTTGAGGCCCGCGATCTCACCGGCCTCCTTGGTGGCCTGACGCTCGGCGTCGTTGAAGTACGCGGGCACCGTGATGACGGCATCCGTCACGCTGTCACCGAGGTACTCCTCGGCGTCGCGCTTGAGCTTCTGCAGGATGCGGGCCGAGATCTCCTGCGGCGTCCACTTCTTGCCGTCGACGTCGAAGCTCCAGGTGGTGCCCATGTGTCGCTTCACGCTCGAGATGGTGCGGTCGACGTTGGTGACGGCCTGGCGCTTGGCGGTCTCGCCGACGAGCACCTCGCCGTCTTTCGTGTAGGCGACGACCGAGGGGGTCGTGCGGAAACCTTCGGCGTTGGCGATGACCTTGGGCTCGCCACCCTCGAGCACGCTCACGACGGAGTTGGTCGTACCGAGGTCGATTCCCACTGCACGGGGCATATGTGTCTCCTTGCTTGTGAGTCGGGCGGATGCCACGACTCGAGGTTGGTGCTGAAGTCTGCTGCGCGGGTTGAGCCGCGATGACTCAAGGTTATCGCGGCCCCCTCGCGAGGTCAAGATGACTTGATATGAATTGGCTCAACTTCCGGATGCCATGCCGCGGGCATGGGGCGCGGGTGGCGCGAGGGTGGGGGTGACGCGGGGGTGCGGGCGCATGCGCAGGCGACACGGGTGCCGGTGCCTGCGCAGGTGGCGCCTCACCGAACCGGGGCGGCGAATATGCACCGGGGCGGTCGATGGACGCCCCCCGGTGCACATTCCGCGCCCCACAACTGCAGGCGAGCCCGGTTTGGGGCGTCATCGGCCGTTTGGGGCGGAATCTGTCCGCCCCAAACGGCGAAAACCGCCCCAAACCCCCATGACAAGCCGGCACTCGCACTGGCTGCCCGCCGCGCCGCCCGGCTGCCGAACCGCAGACGAACTCGGTCCGGGGCGCGATTGACCGTTCTGGGGCGGTTCACGAGCCGGCGCCCCGCACCGGCCGGCCGCCCGCCCGCCGCCGCCCGCCCACCCGGGACGGCGGAAACCTCCCCGAGCCCGCAGCCCGGACCCGGCGACGCCCCGGGCTCACGAGAACGGCGACGCCCCCGCGACCCGAGGGTCTGCGGGGGCGTCGAACGGATGCCGACTCCCCGACGCACCGGCCGGGATCACTGCCGCGCCGGGCCACGCACCCAGCGCACCGGCCGGAATCACTGCCGCGCCAGGCCACGCACCCAGCGCACCGGCCGGAATCACCGCCGCACCAGGCCACGCACCCGGCGCATGGCCGGAATCACCGCCGCACCAGGCCACGCACCCGGCGCATGGCCGGAATCACCGCCACGCCGGGCCACGCACCCGACGGTGCGGAGTCAGTCGCGGTCGCGGTCGCGGCGCTGGGGGCGATCGCTGCGCTTGGCGGAGCGTCCGCCCTGGTCGAGGCGCAGGTCGATGAGCTGGCCCGAGATGCGGGTGTCGGCGAGGCGGTTGATCGTGTCGCGCGAGAGGTCGGCCGGCAGCTCGACGAGCGAGAAGTCCTGACGGATCTGGATCGCCCCGAAGTCGTTGCGACGCAGGCCGCCCTCGTTCGCGAGGGCCCCGACGATCTGACGCGGCTCGACCCGCTGGCGACGGCCCACGGCGATGCGGTACGTCGCGAAACGCCCGCCGCCACCGCGCCGGTCGCCGCCCTCGCGCGGCTCGCGGCCCGCGCGGTCCGACCGGTCGCGGTCGAAACGCGGCTGCTGGATCGTCTCCTCCTCGAGCAGCAGCGGGGTGTCGCCCTGCGCCACCACGGCGAGCGCTGCGGCCACGTCGGCCTCGGGCACGTCGTGGTGCGCGACGTAGTGGGCGACCACATCGCGGAACGTCGCGATGGCGGCGGTGTCTTCGAGGGCGGTGGTGATCGCGTCGTCGAAGCGGGTGAGGCGCGTGGCGTTGACGTCGTCGACGCTCGGCAGCGACATCTCGGTCAGCGGCTGGCGCGTGGCCTTCTCGATCGCGGTGAGCATGCGACGCTCGCGCGGGGTGACGAAGCTGATCGCGTCGCCGGTGCGGCCGGCGCGGCCGGTGCGGCCGATGCGGTGCACGTACGACTCGGTGTCGATCGGCAGGTCGTAGTTGACGACGTGGCTGATGCGCTCGACGTCGAGGCCGCGGGCGGCGACGTCGGTGGCGACGAGGATGTCGAGCTTGCCGCTCTTGAGCTGATTGACCGTGCGCTCGCGCTGCACCTGGGCGATGTCGCCGTTGATGGCGGCGGCGGTGTAGCCGCGGGCGCGGAGCTTCTCGGCGACCGTCTCGGTCTCGTTCTTGGTGCGGGTGAAGACGATCATGCCCTCGAAGTTCTCGACCTCGAGGATGCGCGTCAGCGCATCGATCTTCTGCTGGTACGACACCACGAGGTAGCGCTGGGTGATGTTGGCCGAGGTCGTGGTCTTGGTCTTGACCGTGATCTCTTCGGGGTCGTTCAGGTACTGCGCCGAGATGCGACGGATCTGCGCCGGCATGGTGGCCGAGAACAGCGCGACCTGCTTGGTCGAGGGGGTGTCGGCGAGGATCGTCTCGACGTCTTCGGCGAAGCCCATCTTGAGCATCTCGTCGGCTTCGTCGAGCACGAGGAACTTCAGCTCGCTGAGGTCGAGGGTGCCCTTGTCGAGGTGGTCCATGATGCGACCGGGCGTTCCGACGATGACGTCGACGCCGCGGCGGAGCGCCGACAGCTGCTGGCCGTAGCCCTGGCCGCCGTAGACCGGCAGCACCGAGACGCCCTTGATGTGGGCGGCGTACTTCTCGAACGCCTCGCACACCTGCAGCGCGAGTTCACGCGTCGGCGCGAGCACGAGGGCCTGGGGATTCTTGTGCCCGGTCTCCATCTGCGACAGCACCGGCAGCGCGAAGGCCGCGGTCTTGCCGGTTCCGGTCTGGGCGAGGCCGACGACGTCGCGGCCCTGCAGCAGGACCGGGATCGTGGCCGCCTGGATGGCGGAGGGGGTCTCGTAGCCGACGTCTTTGAGGGCCTTGAGCACGTTGGCATCCAGACCCAGATCGGAGAAGGTGAGCTGGTCGGGAGCGGTCTCCGCCTCAGCGGAGTCGACGGGGGTTTCGGATGCCATGACTCCACGGTAGTCCGCCTGGCCCTGCCGCGCGGGCCTGGGGATAACCTGAACGCGCGCGCCAACGCCGGTGCAGCGAGATCCCGGCGAACCGGGAATTCACCCAAGGACCCTAGCGTGACCGACATGTCTTCCCCGGAGACGGCTCCGCCCACCACCGCCGTTCGACGTCCCGTCCTCGCCTGGGCCCTGTGGGACTGGGGTTCGGCCGCCTTCAACGCCGTGGTGACGACCTTCGTCTTCAGCACGTATCTCGCGAGCGAGCTGTTCGTCGACCCCGCGGTCGTGGCGGCGGCGAACGGCGACGACTCCGACCCCGAGCTCGTGCGCGCGCTCGCCGAGAACGCCGGCGTCGTGGGCGTCGCGCTCATGGTCGCCGGCATCGTGGTCGCGCTCGTGGCGCCCGTGCTGGGCCAGCGCTCCGACGGCACGGGGCGCCGCAAGCTGTGGCTCGGCATCAACACCGCACTCGTGGTGCTGGCGATGGCCGCGATGGTGTTCGTCGAGGGGACGCCGCAGTATCTGGTGCTCGGCGCCACCCTCATCGCCGTCGGCAACGTCTTCTTCGAGTTCGCCAGCGTCAACTACTACGCGATGCTCACGCAGGTCTCCACGCGCGAGAACATCGGCCGCGTCTCCGGGTTCGGCTGGGGCATGGGTTACGTCGGCGGCATCGTGCTGCTCCTGCTCCTGCTGGTGCTGTTCATCCAGAGCTTCGGGAATCCGGATGCCGGGGGGCTGCTCGCCGTGAGCAAGGAGGGCGGTCTGAACATCCGCCTCGCCGTACTGGCATCCGCGGTCTGGTTCGCCGTCTTCGCGATCCCGGTTCTGCTGCGGGTGCCGGAGATCCCGGCGCAGTCGCGTCGGGTGCGCGTCGGCTTCTTCCGGTCGTACGCGGTGCTCTGGGGCACGCTGCGCTCGCTCTGGCACGACAGCCGTCAGGTGCTGCTGTTCCTCGTGGCCAGCGCGATCTTCCGCGACGGGCTCGCGGGAGTCTTCACCTTCGGCGCGATCATCGCGGCGCAGGTGTTCCGGTTCAGCTCGACCGAGGTGCTGTACTTCGCGGTCGCGGCGAACCTCGTCGCGGGCGTCAGCGTCATGCTCGCCGGGCGCCTCGACGATCGCTTCGGCCCCAAGAACGTCATCCTCGTCTCGCTCACCGGTCTGATCGCGCTCGGTACCGTGATGCTGTTCATCGGCACCTCGCAGGTCGGCTTCTGGATCGTCGGGCTCGGGCTCGGTGCGTTCGTCGGGCCGGTGCAGTCCGCGAGCCGGTCGTACCTCGCGCGGGTGGCCCCGGAAGGCCGCGAGGGCGAGATCTTCGGTCTGTACGCGACGACGGGCCGCGCGGTGTCGTTCCTCGCCCCCGGTCTGTTCGCGCTCTTCGTCGGGCTCACCGGCGACACCCGCCTCGGCATCCTGGGCATCGTGCTGATCCTCGCCGCGGGTCTGCTGCTGATGCTCCCGGTCAAGGCGAAGGGCGCCGTCATCCGCTGACTCTCGCGCACGGGCCCACCCCGGCCGAGGCTCCGGAGATTTTGACGAGCCGCTCGCTGACCTCCGCGTGATGTCGGGCCTGCTCTCGCCTCGACGCGCGACTTTTCCGGAGCGCGGCCCGCGTGCGGGACGGAGCTCAGACGTCCGGGCGGCGAGCGCGGTCGTCGTCAGCGACGCGGCGGGGCGTGCGGGACTCCGGACCTTCTGCGTGGTCGAGCGCTGACGCTGGCTCGAAACCGCATCCGCGAGTAGCCGCCCGCTCGATTTCTCCGGAGCGCGGCCCACGGCCGCAACGAGGATGCCGCGGACTCAGTCGCGCGGCCAGGCATCGGCGAACTTCGCCAGCAGGCGGGCGAACTCCACCCGCTCGGCGTCGCTGAACGACGCGAGGGCGTTGCGAACGGCATCCCGTCGTCGCACGCGGAATCCGGACACGAGGCCCTGCCCCTCGGGGGTGAGACGCACGCGGGTGCGGCGTGCGTCGTCCGGGTCGGGTTCCCGCGCCACCAGGCCGAGCTCGACCGACTGCTGGACGAGGCGTGACGCGCGCGGTTGGTCGACTCCGACCGCCTCGGCGATCTCTCCGACCGACAGCGATCCGGATGCCGCGACGAGCGCATCGAGCATGCGCAGGCGCGCGGGACCACCGAAGCGTCCGTGCGCGGGGTCGGCCCAGGGCGGCGCACCGCGACCCCAGGGACCGCCGCGCCCGCCGTGACCCTCGTGTCCGCCGTGGGGGTGATGATGCGCCTCGGGCGGGAAGGGCGGGCGCGGACGCCGACCGCGCAGGCGTGCCAGCGCCGCGGCGATCTCGTCGGCGGGGTCGGTGGGCATGACGTTGATTTTACATGTCTCTTGACAAGCATCAGGAATACATGTCACAGTACATTCGTTGTCACATGACATGTACCGGCGGATCGCCCGCCGACGAAAGGACCTCCCATGAACACCCCTAACGATCCCCGCGCCCTCGCCCACCGCCTCACCACGGTCGGCCACGCGCTGCACCACCGCCTCTTCGCGCAGCTGCACGACAGCGGCATCCATCCCAAGACCCTCCTGCTGCTCAGCGCCGTCGACGGCAGGGTCGACGCGCCCTGGGTCGCCGATCGCCTCGAACGCGGCGGCAAGCGGGTCGCCGCCCTCGCCGAGCGCGGGTGGATCGTCCGCACCGACGACGCCTGGTCGCTGACCGACGACGGCCGGGCCCTGCTCGACCGAGTGGATGCCGAGCGGTCGGCGCTGCTGGCCGATGTACCGGAGGAGCAGCTGGCGAACCTCACAACGGCGCTCGACGCCGTCGCGAACGCGCTGGGCGTCGACGACGACGAGAGCGCCGATCGCCCGGCGCGCGGATTCCGCGTCGACCTCGGCGCCGGGCCGCGCGGCTTCGG
The DNA here is from genome assembly GCF_001456955.1 of Microbacterium enclense. Lineage (GTDB taxonomy): Bacteria > Actinomycetota > Actinomycetes > Actinomycetales > Microbacteriaceae > Microbacterium > Microbacterium enclense. Next base: position 101,809 of record NZ_KQ758469.1, read on the forward strand.
CCCCGGCGCGCGACGGGCCTTCGGACCGAACGAGCACCGCGGCTTCCGCGTGGGCGAGCGCCCCGGACCCCGCCGCCCGTTCGAGCCCGCCGACCCGCCCGCGGCGCCGGACGGCCGCCCTCAGAGCCACGGCGAGCGCGGCGAAAGCCACGGCCACGGCCCGCACGGCGAGCACCGCCACGGCCACGGCGAGCACCGCGGCGAGCGCGGCGCGACCCGCCACGGCCGCGGTGCGCACGGATGCGGCGGCGAACACCGCCGCCACCGCCGCGAGGAGCGCGCGTACGAGCGCGGCTTCGACGCCGGGTTCCGGCGCGGACGCGAGGCCGGCGCCCCGCCCGCCGCGCAGGACTGAGAGCGTCCCGTGGCGCCCCACCATCGGCGACCGCGCCCCGAGCGGGGCTGCGGTCGCCGTCGTCGGGATACTGCGTCACGGCTCACGGCGCAAGAGCCCGCGCGTTTCATGACGCTCCGTTTCACTCCGCGACGCTTCGAGACGCATCCATTGGCCCGGTTCCGCAGCGCGTTCTAGCGTCACCTGGAATGCCGCCGGCACGACGCAACGGCGCAGTGAAGGAACAGCCGCACCGTGACCACCAGTCAGACCACACCGCGCCCCGCCGCCCGGCCGCCGCGTCCGTCCACCAAGCCCAACGGGCAGTGGAAGATCGACGGCACGGCACCCCTCAACGGCAACGAGGAGTGGAAGCAGGTCGATGACGGCCTCGCGGTGCGCGAGCGCATCGAGAACATCTACGCCGCGGGCGGGTTCTCCTCCATCGACCCGACCGACCTGCACGGGCGGTTCCGCGTGTGGGGCCTCTACACGCAGCGCAAGCCGGGCATCGACGGCGGTCGCACGGCGACATTGAGCCCCGAGGAGCTCGAAGACGCGTACTTCATGCTCCGCGTGCGCATCGACGGCGGTCAGCTCACCACCGAGCAGCTGCGCGTCATCGCCGGCATTTCGCAGGAGTTCGGTCGCGACACCGCCGACCTCACCGACCGCCAGAACGTGCAGCTGCACTGGGTCGAGGTCGAGTCGATGCCCGAGATCTGGCGCCGCCTCGAGGCCGTGGGCCTGGGAACCACCGAGGCGTGCGGCGACGTGCCGCGCGTCGTGCTCGGCTCGCCCGTCGCGGGCATCTCGGCCGACGAGCTGATCGATCCCACCCCGCAGATCGACGAGATCACGAGCCGTTTCATCGGCGACCCGACGCTGTCGAACCTGCCCCGCAAGTTCAAGTCGGCGATCACCGGCCACCCCAACCAGGACGTCGTGCACGAGATCAACGACGTCGCCTTCGTCGCGGTCGAGCACCCCGAACTCGGCATCGGCTACGACCTGTGGGTCGGCGGCGGCCTGTCGACCACGCCGCGCCTGGGCGAGCGCCTCGGTGTCTTCGTCTCCCCCGACCGGGTGGCCGAGGCCTGGCACGGCGTCGCGCAGATCTTCCGCGACTACGGCTACCGGCGTCTGCGCAACAAGGCGCGTCTGAAGTTCCTGCTCGCCGAGTGGGGCACCGAGAAGTTCCGCCAGGTGCTGCAAGACGAATACCTCGGCTACACGCTCCCCGACGGTCCCGCGCCGGCCAAGCCGGCCGCCCCCGGTGACCACGTCGGCATCCACCGTCAGAAAGACGGGCGGTTCTACGTCGGCGCGACGCCCATCGTCGGCCGCGTCTCGGGCACGACGCTGGCGCGCCTCGCCGACCTCATCGAGGAGCACGGCTCGACGCGCCTGCGCACCACGCCGCACCAGAAGGTCGTCATCCTCGACATCCCCGAGGACCGCGTGGACTCCCTCGTCGCCGGGCTCGACGAGCTGGGCCTGCAGGCCCGCCCCAGCCTCATCCGCCGCGGCACGATCGCGTGCACGGGCATCGAGTTCTGCAAGCTCGCGATCGTCGAGACCAAGGTCAACGCCACGGCCGCCGTGAAAGACCTCGAGGAGCGCCTCGCCGGGTTCGACCTGCCGCACCCGATCTCGCTGCACGTCAACGGCTGCCCGAACTCGTGCGCGCGCATCCAGACCGCCGACATCGGCCTCAAGGGCCAGCTCGTCACCATCGACGGCGAGCAGGTGCCGGGCTACCAGGTGCACCTCGGCGGCGGCCTCGCCTCGCAGGACCGCGACGAGGCCGGCCTCGGCCGCACCGTGCGCGGCCTGAAGGTCGCCGCCGACGGCATCGCCGACTACGTCGACCGGGTGGTGCGCCGCTTCCTCGACGAGCGCGACGCCGCAGCCGACGAGACCTTCGCCCAGTGGGCCCACCGCGCCGAAGAGGAGGCCCTGCAGTGAGCGTCTCCCTCGCGCCCCGCGTCACCGCCCGCCGCAGCCACGACGAGCTCAAGGCCCTCGCCGAACAGGGCAACGTCGAGCTGCGCAGCCTCGCCGACGACGAGGCGTCGCCCGCCGAGGTCGTCGCCTGGGTCGCCCGCAACTTCACCCCCGAGTCCGCCGCGGTGGCCTGCTCGATGGCGGATGCCGCGCTGCCGCACCTCGTCGCCGCGCAGCTGCCGAATGTCGACGTGCTCTTCCTCGACACCGGCTACCACTTCCGCGAGACGCACTTCACCCGCGACGAGGTCGACCGCGCCCTGGACGTGCGGGTCGTCGACGTGCTGCCCGAGCAGACGGTCGCGGAACAGGATGCCGAGTACGGCGCGCGCCTGTACGAGCGCGACCCCGCGCTGTGCTGCGCCCGCCGCAAGGTCGACCCGCTGCAGGGCGCCCTCGGCGGGTACGAGGTGTGGTTCACCGGCGTGCGCCGCGACGAGGCGCCCACGCGCACGCACACTCCCCTGGTCACCTGGGACGAGCGCAACGGCCTCGTCAAGGTGAACCCGGTCGCCGCGTGGAGCTTCGACGACCTGATCGGCTACGCCAACGACCAGAAGGTGCCGGTCAACCTCCTCCTCAGCCACGGCTACCCCTCCATCGGGTGCGAGCCGTGCACCCGACCGGTCGCCCCCGGTGAAGACCCCCGAGCCGGTCGCTGGGCCGGCTTCTCGAAGACGGAATGCGGGTTGCACACATGAGCGCTGTGTCCACGGCATCCACTGCCCTCTCCACCCTCGACCTGCTCGAGGCCGAGGCGATCCACGTGATCCGCGAGGTCGTCGCCGAGTTCGAGCGGCCCGTGCTGCTGTTCTCGGGCGGCAAGGACTCCGTCGTCGTGCTGCACCTGGCCACCAAGGCGTTCGCGCCGGGCCGCGTGCCCTTCCCCGTGCTGCACGTCGACACCGGGCACAACTTCCCCGAGGTGCTGCGCTTCCGCGACGAGACCGTCGCGCGGCTCGGCCTGCGCCTCGAGGTGGCGCGCGTGCAGGACTACATCGACGACGGGCGCCTGCAGGAGCGCTCCGACGGCACCCGCAACCCGCTGCAGACCCTGCCGTTGCTGGACGCCATCGCCGCCGGCCGCCACGACGCCGTCTTCGGCGGGGCGCGCCGCGACGAGGACAAGGCGCGCGCCAAGGAGCGCATCATCTCGCTGCGCGACGAGTTCGGCCAGTGGGACCCGCGCAACCAGCGCCCGGAGCTCTGGAGCCTCTACAACGGACGCCACACCCCCGGCCAGCACGTGCGCGCCTTCCCCATCTCGAACTGGACCGAGCTCGACATCTGGCGCTACATCGAGCGTGAGAACATCGCGCTGCCGCCGCTGTACTTCGCGCACGAGCGCGAGGTGTACCGCCGGGGCGACATGTGGCATCCGGTCGGTCCGTTCTCCCCGCCCCGCGAGGGCGAGAACGTCGAGGTGCGCACGGTCCGCTACCGCACGGTCGGCGACATGAGCTGCACCGGAGCGGTCGAATCGGATGCCGCCGACCTCACGGCCATCGTCGCCGAGGTCGCGCGCACCACCATCACCGAGCGCGGGGCGACCCGCGCCGACGACCGCCTCAGCGAGGCGGCCATGGAAGACCGCAAGAAGGACGGGTACTTCTGATGTCGCTCGACACCCTCGAGGCGCCGGTCACCACGACCGAGCCCACGCTCTTCCGCTTCGCCACCGCCGGCTCCGTCGACGACGGCAAGTCCACGCTCGTCGGACGCCTGCTGCACGACGCCAAGGCGATCCTCGCCGACCAGCTCGAGCAGGTCGCGCGCACCTCGGCCGATCGCGGGTTCGCGCACGGCGCGTTCGACTTCGCGCTGCTGACCGACGGGCTGCGCGCCGAGCGCGAGCAGGGCATCACGATCGACGTCGCCTACCGCTACTTCGCCACCGGGACGCGGTCGTTCATCCTCGCCGACTGCCCCGGCCACGTGCAGTACACGCGCAACATGGTCACCGGCTCCACCACGGCCGACGCCGTCGTGGTGCTCGTCGACGCCCGCGCGGGGGTCGTCGAGCAGACGCGCCGCCACCTCGCCGTCGTCGCTCTGCTGCGCGTGCCGCACGTCATCATCGCGGTGAACAAGATCGACCTCGTCGACTTCTCGGCCGATGTGTTCGGCGCGGTCGCCGCCGATGCGCGGGCCGTCGCCACCGAGCTCGAGATCGACGACCTGCACGTGCTGCCGGTCTCGGCCCTCGAGGGCGACAACATCGTCGACCGGTCGGCGCGCACCCCCTGGTACGACGGGCCCGCGCTGCTCGAACTGCTCGAGACGCTGCCCTCGGCCGACGAGTCCGCCCGTGAGAACGAGCCGCTGCGCCTGCCCGTGCAGTCGGTCATCCGCCCGCAGGGGGGCCTCTCGCCCGAGCTCGCCGCCGACCCCGAGACCGCCACCGCGCTGCGCGACTACCGCGCCGTCGCCGGACGCATCTCGCGCGGCGCCGTGCGCGTGGGCGACGAGGTCGAGGTGTCGGGTTCGGGTGTGCGCACGGTGGTGCGCGGCATCCGGGTCGCGGGCGTCGCCGCCGACAGCGCCGTCGCGCCGCAGTCGGTGTCGCTCGAACTCGCCGACGACGTGGATGCCGCCCGCGGTGCCGTGATCGCCTCGGCGGGCACCCTGCCGGCGCCGCGCCGCGAGGCCGACGTCGAGCTCTTCCAGCTCGACGCGCGGCCCCTGACCCCCGGCGCCCGCGTGCTCGTGAAGCACGGCACCGCCACGGTGCAGGCGATCGTGGCATCCATCGACTCCCGCTACGACCTCGACGCGCTCACCCACGTCGCGGCCGACCGGCTCGAGACCAACGACATCGGCCGCGCGCGTCTGCGCCTGGCCGCCGACCTGCCGCTGGAGCCGTACCGCGACAGCCGCCACGAGGGCTCGTTCCTCGTCATCCATCCGTCCGACGGCGCGACTCTCGCCGCCGGCATCGTGCGCTGACCGGCGCTCGAGAACTCCCGCGCCGATCGGCGCACCCAGCCCTGTGAAGGAGGCGACAGTGAAAATACGACGCATTGCAGCAACGATCACGACCCTGGGAGTGGTGGCAGCGATGATGGCCGGCTGCGCCTCGTCGACGGCGGAGGCCACCGATCAGGGCCCCGCCGAAGAGCTGCGCCTCGGCTACTTCGCCAACGTCACGCACGCCCCCGCGCTCGTGGGTCTGCAGGAGGGCCTGCTGCAGGACGCCCTCGGCGACACGAAGCTGTCGACCGAGGTGTTCAACGCCGGCCCCGCCGCCATCGAGGCCCTGTCGGCCGGTGCGATCGACGCGACCTACATCGGCCCGAACCCGTCGATCAACACGTTCATCCAGTCGCGCGGCGAGTCGGCGCGCATCGTCGCCGGCGCCGCCACCGGCGGTGCGGCTCTGGTCGTGCGCGACGGCATCACGTCGGCGCGAGACCTCGAGGGCAAGACCCTCGCCACCCCTCAGCTCGGCAACACGCAAGACGTGGCGCTGCGCGGCTGGCTGAAGGCGCAGGGCTTCCAGACCGACACCTCGGGCGGCGGCGACGTGACGATCACGCCGACCGAGAACGCGCAGACCTTCCAACTCTTCAAGGACGGTCAGCTCGACGGCGCCTGGCTCCCCGAGCCCTGGGTGTCGCGCCTGGTCGTCGACGCCGGCGCGAAGGTGCTGGTCGACGAGGCCGACGAGTGGCCCGACGGGGAGTTCCCCACCACCGTGCTGCTGGTGCGCAAGGAGTTCCTCGACCAGCACCCCGAGACGGTGTCGAAGCTGCTCGCCGGGCACGAGGCATCCGTGAAGTGGATCGCCGACAACGCCGGCACCGCGGCATCCGTCATCAACGCGCAGATCGCCGCCGACACCGGCAAGCCGCTCGCCGACGCCGTCATCGCCCGGGCCCTCGAGCACGTGACGTACTCGGTCGACCCGCACGCCGACACATTCTCGACGCTGGTCGAGAACGGCGTCGCGGCCGGCACCCAGAAGGAGGGCTCGATCGAGGGCCTGTTCGACCTGCGGCTGCTCAACGCGCAGCTCGCGACCAGCGGCGGCACGAAGATCTCGGCCGCCGGCCTCGGCGAGGAGTGACATGACCACGGCCCGCATCGACAGCCCGGCACCCGCCCTCAGCACCGCTCCGGCGGTGCGGATCGACGGCGTCTCGAAGCGCTTCGGTGCGGGCCCGGTCGTGCTCGACGACATCTCCCTCGACTTCGCCCCCGGCGAGTTCGTGTGCCTGCTCGGCGCGTCGGGCTGCGGCAAGTCGACGCTGCTCAACCTCATCGCCGGCCTCGACCGCCCCACGGCGGGACGCATCGAGACGCCCGCCGAGGGCTCGGCGGTGATGTTCCAGGAGTCGGCGCTCATGCCCTGGCTCAGCGCCCGCAAGAACGTCGAGCTGGCGCTGCGCCTGCGCGGTGTGCCGCGCGCTCGCCGGCGCGACGAGGCCCTCGGCCTGCTCGACACCGTCAACCTCGCGGATGCCGCCGACAAGCGCCCGCACGAGCTCTCGGGCGGCATGCGTCAGCGCGTCGCCCTCGCCCGCGCCCTCGCGCAGGACCGGCCGGTGCTGCTGATGGACGAGCCCTTCGCCGCGCTGGACGCCATCACCCGCGACCTGCTCCACGAGGAGCTCGAGCGCGTGTGGCGCACCACCGGCCGCACCATCGTGTTCGTCACCCACAACGTGCGCGAGGCCGCCCGCCTCGGCCAGCGCGTCGTGCTGCTCGGCAGCCGCCCGGGCCGTGTGGTCAACGAGTGGCGCATCGAGCGCACCGAGGGCCGCCGCATCGAATCGCCCGAGGTGGCCGCCCTGTCGGTGGAGATCACCGACGAACTGCGCAAGGAGATCCGCCGCAATGCGCGCTGACACCACGGCATCCGCCGACGACCTCCGCAGCCTCGAGGCCGGCCTCGACAATCTGCAGACCACGACCGACGCCGGCGCCGGACGCTTCCGCACCTTCTGGTCGAGCGTGCTGCCGCCCGTCATCTTCGTCGTGCTGCTGATCGCGGCGTGGCAGCTCTACATCGTCATCGCCGACCCGCGCCCCGACAAGGCCCCCAGCCCCGCCGACGTGCTCGGCGCGCTGACCTACGCGTGGGACACCGGCCGCCTGCAGGAGGCCGTGCTGACGAGCCTCGAACGCGGCATCCTGGGCTTCGTCATCGCCATCATCATCGGCACGCCGATCGGCCTGCTGCTGGCCGAGGTGCGTCCGATCCGCCGCGCGGTCGGCCCGATCATCTCGGGCCTGCAGGTGCTGCCGTCGGTGGCGTGGGTGCCCGCGGCGATCATCTGGTTCGGTCTGACGGATGCCACGGCCTACTTCGTCATCCTGATGGGCGCGATCCCCTCGATCGTCAACGGGCTCATCTCGGGCGTCGACCAGGTGCCGCCGCAGTTGCGGCGCGTGGGCACGGTGCTCGGTGCGTCGAAGTGGCAGCTCGCGACCTCGGTGATCCTCCCCGCCGCCCTCCCCGGCTACTTCGCCGGCCTCAAACAGGGCTGGGCGTTCTCGTGGCGCTCGCTGATGGCGGCCGAGATCATCACCTCGGGCGGCACGATCGGGTTCGGCCTCGGCACGATGCTGCAGCAGACGCGCGACCTCGCCGACCTCGCCGGCGTGCTCGCCACGATCGTCGTCATCCTCGGTATCGGCATCCTCATCGAGCTCGCCTTCTTCGGACCCATCGAGCGGCGCATGCTGCGCGGGCGCGGTCTGCTGCTGTCGGGCGGTACGCGATGAGCGGCTCCGCCGAGGGAACGGATGCGGCCGCCGCTCGCGCGGGCGATGCCTCCGACGCGGTCGTCCCGGATGCCACGCTGCTCGGTGCTCGGCAGACGGCCGGGGCCCCGGCCTCCGGAACCGTCTGGCTGGTGGGCGCCGGTCCCGGTGACGCGGGGCTCCTGACGCTGCGCGGGCTGCGGGCGCTGGAGTCCGCCGACGTCATCGTCGCCGACCGCCTGGGCGCGCGCGGCGTGCTCGACGGCCTCGCGGCCGAGGGCGTGCACCTGAGCGCCGAGATCGTCGACGTCGGCAAGCTCCCGGGCCACCACGCCGTGCCGCAGGATGCCATCAACGCCCTGCTCGTACGCGAGGCGCGGGCCGGGCGCACCGTCGTGCGCCTCAAGGGCGGCGACCCCTACGTCTTCGGCCGCGGCGGCGAAGAGCTGTTCGCGTGCCAGGACGCCGGGATCGACGTGCGCGTGGTGCCCGGGGTCACGAGCGCCGTCTCGGTGCCCGCGCTCGCCGGCATCCCCCTCACGCACCGCGGTCTCGCCACCACCTTCACCGTCGCGACCGCGCACGACCAGATCGCCGCGCTCAGCGGCGGGCGCGACCACACCGTCGTGCTGCTGATGGGCGTCGGCACGCTCGCGCACTCGGCGATCACCCTCGCCCGCGGCGAGCGCGGCGCCGGCTGCCCGGTCGCCATCGTCGAAGACGGCTTCGGCCCGCGCCAGCGCGTGACCGTCGGCACGCTCGCGACCATCGCCGCGCAGGCCGCCGAGCGCGGTGTGCGCTCCCCCGCCGTCGTGGTCGTCGGAGACGTGGTTCGCCTGAGCCCATATGCGCCGGCAGCCGTGGCATCCCTCGATCTCACCTTCGATCCGCTCGCCGTTCCCCGAAAGGCCCCTTCGCTGTGACCTCGTCTTCTCTCACCTCGCTCCGCGTCGCCATCGTCGGCGCCGGCCCCGCCGGGATCTACGCGGGCAACATCCTCACGCGCGCGGTGACCGACGCCGGCGGCACGGTCGCCATCGATCTGTTCGACTCGCTGCCCGCGCCCTACGGACTCATCCGCTACGGCGTCGCTCCCGACCACCCGCGCATCAAGGGCATCGTCGACTCGCTGCACGAGATGCTCGACGCGGGCTCCACCCGCTTCATCGGCAACGTCGAGGTGGGCCGCGACATCGCGGTCGACGAGCTGAACGCGCGCTACGACGCCGTCATCCTCGCCACGGGTGCGCTGCGCGATGCGCCGCTCGACATCCCCGGCATCGACCTGCCCGGCTCGTACGGCGCGGCCGACTTCGTCGCCTGGTACGACGGCCACCCCGACGTCTCGCGCGAATGGCCGCTCGATCAGCGCGAGGTCGCCGTCATCGGCAACGGCAACGTCGCCCTCGACGTCGCCCGCGTACTCGCCAAGCACGCCGTCGACCTGCGCTCGACCGAGATCGCCGACAACGTGCTGCACGGACTCGAGGCCTCGGCCGTCACCGACGTGCACGTGTTCGGTCGCCGCGGCCCCGCCGACATCAAGTTCACGCCCATCGAGCTGCGCGAGCTCGGCGAGGTGCCGAACGTCGACATCATCGTGCACGACGAAGACTTCGCGGATGCCGACCCCGCCCAGGCTTCCAACAACCAGCTGAAGGTCATGCTGCGGGTGCTCAACAGCTGGCGCACGCGCGAGCAGACCGGCGCGAGCCGCCGCCTGCACCTGCACTTCTACCACTCGCCCCTCGCGGTGCTCGGCGAGGAGCGCGTCGAGGGCCTGCGCTTCGAGCGCACCGAGCCCGTCGGCGACGGCACCGTGCGGGGCACGGGAGAGATCCGCGAGATCGCCGTGCAGCAGGTGTACCGCGCGGTCGGGTACTTCTCGAGCCCCGTTCTCGGCGCGCCCTTCGACGCCGTCCGCGGTGTCGTGCCGAACGTCGAGGGCCGGGTCGTCGAGGCCGACGCCGTCGTGCCGGGCCTCTACGCCACCGGCTGGATCAAGCGCGGACCCGTCGGCCTCATCGGACACACCAAGTCGGATGCCATGGAGACCATCGCCCACCTCGTCTCCGATGTCGAGGCCGGCGCGCTGTCGGCCCCCACGGTCGACGGCGACGTGCTCGAGGCTCTGGCCGAGCGGGGCGTGGAGTTCACGACGTGGGAGGGCTGGCGGGCCCTCGACGCGCACGAACGCGCGCTCGGCGCCGCGCACGAGCACACGCGTGAGCGCGTGAAGGTCGTGCCGCGCGACGAGCAGGTCGCCGTCTCGCGGTCGGGGGCGTTCGTCTCGTGACGTACGTCATCGCGCTGCCCTGCGTCGATGTGAAGGACCGCGCCTGCATCGACGAGTGCCCCGTCGACTGCATCTACGAGGGCGAACGCTCGTTGTACATCCACCCCGACGAGTGCGTCGACTGCGGCGCCTGCGAGCCGGTGTGCCCCGTCGAGGCGATCTACTACGAAGACGATCTGCCCGAGGAGTGGGCCGACTACTACAAGGCCAACGTCGAGTTCTTCGACGACATCGGCTCGCCCGGCGGCGCCGCCAAGGTGGGGGTCATCGCGAAGGACCACCCGGTCGTCGCGGTGCTGCCGCCGCAGGCGCATGACTGAGTTCGCGCGCTCCTCCGCGTGGGGCGCCGGTTCCGCGGCGGCGTTCCCGGCCGGGCGGCCGGCCGAGACGCCGGCGGACGAGACGCCGTCCGCCGACGTGCTCGTCGTCGGCGGGGGCCCGGCGGGGCTGTCGGCGGCGCTGAACCTGGCGCGCGCCCGCGCGTCGGTCGTGGTGGTCGACACCGGTCGCCCCCGCAACGCCGCGACCCTGCGGTCGCACGGCTTCCTCACGCGCGACGGCGTCTCGCCCATCGAGCTGCGCAAGCTCGCCCGCGACGAGTTGCTCGCGTACGACGGGGTGCGCATCCTCGACCGTTCCGCCGTGGCTCGCATCGAGACGGATGCCGACGGCTTCGTCGCCACGCTCACGGGCCGCGTCGCCGCGGCATCCCCGATCCTGACCGCACGGACCGTCGTGGTGGCGACGGGCCTGCGCGAGACGCTGCCCGAGGTGCCGAACCTGCGCTCGTTCTACGGCATGTCGATGTTCAGCTGCGCCGCGTGCGACGGGTGGGAGCTGCAGGACAGGCCCGTCGCCCTCATCGGCGAGACCTCCGATCTCGCCGACCGGGCTCGTCTGCTGACCCGCTGGACATCGCAGCTCACGGTGTGCACCAACGGCGCCGACGTCATCGATCCGGCCGACGAGGCCGAGCTGGTGGCATCCGGGATCGCGGTCGAACGGCGCGTGATCGCCGACCTCGACGGCGAGCGCGGACAGGTCAGGGCCGTGCGCTTCGCCGACGGTGGCACTCTCGTGATCGAGGGGGGCTTCGTGCGGCCGACGTGGCATGCCGCGCACGACTTCCTCGATCCGCTCGCGCCCGACACCGACGCCGACGGGCACCTCGTCACCGACCGCTCCGGCCGCACGTCGGTGCCGGGGCTCTATGCGGCGGGTGATGCCGCGGCCCCCGGTCCGCAGCAGCTCATCGTCGCGGCCGGGCAAGGCGCGCGGGTGGCCGCGGTGCTGGTGCACGACCTGCTCGGGGTGCGCACGGCGCACTGACGCGGGCGGCGCCGGGGCGGGGAGGTGTGCCCGCTGTCGCGGCGTGTTCGCGGTGTCGGCCGGATCTGCTGGCTCTGCGGTGGCCGCGGTGTGCGCCGGCTCTGCGGTGTCCGCCGTGGACACGGTGGCCGGGGCGGCCGCGATGGCCGCGGCGTGTGCTGCGTCCGTGGCCCCTCCGCGCGTCATCGGCGCCACGGTCACGTACGGCTCCCGTGCGGCCTCGTGCCTGGCGACGGTCGGCGCGATGCGCGCCGCGGGGGTCGAGACCGTCGTCGTGGTCGACAACGGGTCGGTCGATGACGCGAGGCGGCAACTCGATGCGTACGCTACGGTTCGCGAGATGACCCGCGATACGCGAGATGACCTCCGTTGCCGCGCAAACAGGGGTGAGGTCGGCAAGAGCGGGTCATCTCGGCGCGCGCCGGCGCCGGACCACGGTCAGCCGCCGAGCGAACCCGCGTCGGTGGAGCCGACGTCGGTGCGGTGGAAGTTCAGCGCCGAGCGCGAGGCCGTCGGTCCGCGCTGGCCCTGGTAGCGGTTGCCGTAGGGGCCCGAGCCGTAGGGGTTCTCGGCGGGCGAGGTGAGGCGGAAGTAGCAGACTTGCCCGATCTTCATGCCCGGCCAGAGCTTGATCGGCAGCGTCGCGACATTCGACAGCTCGAGCGTGACGTGTCCCGAGAAGCCCGGGTCGATGAAGCCGGCGGTCGAGTGGGTGAGCAGGCCGAGGCGGCCGAGCGACGACTTGCCCTCGAGGCGCGCGGCGACGTCGTCGGGGAGGCTGACCCGCTCGAAGGTCGATCCGAGCGCGAATTCACCCGGGTGAAGAATGAACGGCTCGTCGGGCTCCACCTCGATGAGGCGCGTGAGCTCGGGCTGGTCCTCGGCCGGGTCGATGAACGGGTACTTGTGGTTGTCGAAGAGCCGGAAGTACCGGTCGAGCCGCACATCGACGCTCGAGGGCTGCACCATGGCCGGGTCGAAGGGGTCGAGGCCGAGGCGCTTCGCGTCGAGTTCGGCCCGGATGTCGCGATCGGAGAGCAGCACGGCCCCAGCCTAGGGGCGGTGCGGGGATGACGCTCCCGTCGCCGAGCGGCGTCCGCCCGCCGAGGCCGCATCCCTTCGTCGAGACCGCACGCTTCTCGACGCAATCGTGCGCGGTCTCGTCAATCGCATGCGGCCTCGAGGATGCGTGCGGTGTCGTCGCCGCGGGCGGTGACGTTGCGAGCCGGAGGATGCCACGGCGCACCCTGTTATGCTGGCCGGGTTGCCGCAAGGCTCCGGGGCTGTAGTTCAATGGCAGAACATCTGCTTCCCAAGCAGATAGCGCGGGTTCGATTCCCGTCAGCCCCTCAAAAGGTCCGACATGCCGGCGTAGCCGGTGTGGCGGACCTTTCGCGTGGGTGCCGTAGGAACCGATCCCGCAGCGGGTGGGCCCACGCCGCCGGAGGCTCCGCGCGGCGCGAAGCGGCGCGTGGAGGGGCGGTGGGGACGATTCCCGTCAGCCCCTCAAAGCCCTCACGGGCGGCCGCAGGCCGTTCGGGAGGGCTTTCGTGTTGCCGTGAATCGAAGCCTCGGGTGGGCCCACGCCGCCGGAGGCTCCGCGCGGCGCGAAGCGGCGCGTGGAGGGGCGGTGGGGACGATTCCCGTCAGCCCCTCAAAAGGTCCGACATGCCGGCGTAGCCGGTGTGGCGGACCTTCCGCGTGGGTGCCGTAGGAACCGATCCCGCAGCGGGTGGGCCCACGCCGCCGGAGCGGCGGTCGGGACGATCCCATCAGCCCCTGGGCACCCCTCACGGGTGGCCACAGGCTGTCCGAGACGGTGCGGGGACGGCATCCTGATCTCCCTCGCTCGACGGATGCCGACGGGAAAGCACCCGCCTACCGTGGGAGACATGCGAAGAGACGAGGCTCCCCCGCAGATCGCCGTCTGGGTGTTCATCGGCGCGACGTTCGCCCTCTCCTCCTCCGTGCTGTTCGGCCTCGAGGGGCTGTGGAGGTGGAACCTCACCGTGCTGGGCTTCCTGCTCATCATCGTGGGAATGATTCGCCTCGCCGTGGAGATACGCGGGCGCGGTGGCACCGCCGCGCCCGAGGATCGCGATCAGCAGTGACGCTTGCGCCCATCGGGCAGCCCCGCCGCGGCGGCGCGTCAGCTACGCAGGTGCGACGCACCGTTCAGGTCGAGGACGGCGCCCGACGCCCACTGCGAGCGAGGTGAACTGAGGTACACCACGGCATCCGCCACTTCTTCCGGGGTCGCGACGCGGCCGAACGGACTCTGATCCCGGATGCCATCGCCCGCCGCACCGGCCAGCTTCTCCTGCTGCCGGTCGGTGCTCACGAAGCCGGGCGCGACGCTCGTCACGGCGATGCCGTGCGGGGCGAGCGCGACGGCGAGGGACTGGCCCATCGCGTGCAGGCCGGCCTTCGCGGCGCCGTAGGCGGGGAACTCGGGTTCGCCGCGGAAGGCGCCGCGCGAGCCGACGTTCACGATGGATCCGGGAAGACCACGTTCGATGAGCGAACGCGCCACGAGGAAGGCCATGTTGGCCGGGGCGCGCAGGTCGACATCGACCATCTGCTGCCAGACGGTGTGCCAGGCGGCGTAGTCGACGGTGGCGATGGGATGCGAGGTCGAGGCGTTCGGCGCGAGGGCGGCGTTGTTGACGAGCACGTCGATCCGGCCGAAGGCTCCGAGCACCTCGTTCACGACGCGCTCCGCGGTCGCGGGATCCGTGAGATCGCCGCCGACGACGACATGCCCCTCGCCGTGCAGGGATGCGAGCGTCTCGAGCGCGGCATCCCGATCCTGCCCGTAATGGACGGCGACGCGGTCGCCCCGCTCGCTGAGGGCGATGGCGACGGCCCGGCCGATCCCGCGGGAGGCGCCGGTGACGAGGGAGAACAGCATGTGCTCATCCTCGTCGATGCGCCGAGCGTCCGGGCGGCGACGCGAAACGGCGACGCCGCCCGAACTGTCCGGGGCTCACACGTCGGGGGTGATGACCGGTCACGTCCGACGTGGAGCACTCACGTTACGTCGCACCGGGCGTGCGTCACCCGGCTTGACGAGCTCCCCCGGCAGGTGCGGGGAGGCGGGTTCGGGGCGCATCCGGCAGCTTGGGGCGGATTCGGCACCTTGGGGCAGGAAATTCACGCCCCAAACCGCGAAACCCGCCCCAAAGCGAAGGAACCGGGCGCTCACGGCGACTTCGGAGTACGAGTTCCCGCCGCGGCGCTCCTCGCCGCGCGTTCGGGGCGGCCCCGCCGGTTCGGGGCGGGTTCCGCACCTTGGGGCGGGAAATTCACGCCCCGAGCGGCAAAACCTGCCCCAACCCGAAGGAACCCGGGTCAGGCGCGGGTGAAGCCGTCGAGGTCGGGGTCCCAGAAGGCGTCGGGGTTGTCGGTGTCCACCGTCTGCTCGTGCGCGATCGCCGGCGCCTGGGGGAAGCGCTTGTGCTGCCGCAGTTCTTCGGCGGCCCACCCGAAATCGGGCTCGTCGCCGGTCCAGTCGTGCGCCGGAGCGCTCAGCACGTCGTTGCCGACGCCGATGACGAGCTCGGCCTCTTCGGTGTCGCCCGCGTCGGTGACGATCGGGATGCTCACCGCCTCGGCCTGCCCGTCGGCGGCGATGGATGCCGTCAGCTGCACGAGCGCCTCGGCGACGTCGTCGGTCGTGGTCACGGTCTCGCCGGCGTACGTTACACATCGCATCCCTTCATGGTGGGGGTGAGCACACCGCGCAGGGGGCCGCTTGCCCCGCAGGCCTCCGCTCGGCTAGGGGTCGATGTCGGGAGTACGCGCTAGGTTGCCAGACACGACGAAGAGGAGCGCAATCAGTGGCTGACATCCCCGAGCTCATCGTCGCCGACGCGGAGCGGTGGCGGGCGTGGCTCGATCAGAACGAGAGCGCCAGCGACGGTGTGCGGCTCGTCCTGGCGAAGAAGGGCACGACGGTCCCCACGACCCTCACCTACGCCGAGGCGCTCGACGAGGCGCTGTGCAGCGGATGGATCGACGGCCGCCGGCAGTCTCGGGATGCCACGACCTTCTGGCAGCATTTCACCCCGCGCCGCTCGCGGTCGCTGTGGTCGACACGCAACGTCGACATCGTGGCCCGACTCAGCGAGGACGGGCGCATTCGTCCGCGGGGGGCCGACGAGATCGCGAAGGCCCAGGCCGACGGACGGTGGGAGCGGGCCTACGCCGGCCCCGCGACGATCGAGGTTCCACCCGACCTGCAGGCTGCTCTCGACGCCGCGCCGGCGGCTGCCCGCGCCTTCGCCGCCCTGAACAAGACGCAGCGCTACTCGGTACTCCACCCGGTGGTCACCGCCGCGAACGACAGCGTGCGTGCGGCACGCATCGCACGGCACATCGAGCGGCTGGAGGCGCTCGACGCCGCGACCGGGGAGGGCGCCTGACTTTCCGACGCTCCCCCGCGCCGGGCGCCGCGTCGCGAAGGACGGGCGACCGATACAGGCCCGGCCCCGCCCGAACGGGCGAGAATGGGCTCATGCGCGCGCGTCGATCGGTGAGCCTGGGGATCGTGGCATCCCTCCTCGCGGGGCTCGTCGCCTGCTCCGCCCCGAACTCGGGCGCGGCGCCGTCTGCGCCCGCCGCCGCCGTCGACGGGCCCGTCGTGGCCTTCTACGGAGACTCGTACACGCGCGGGACGGGCGCGAGTTCGCCCGAGAAGCGCTGGTCGACCATCGTGTCGGCCGAGCGCGGCTGGCAGGAGATCAACCGCTGCGAGAACGGCCTCGGCTTCGTCAACCGCCGCGCCTCGATGGGCGCGGGCCTGAACGACATCCCGACGCTGATCGTCGCCGACGACCCCGACATCGTGTTCGTGACGATGGGGCTCAACGACAACTTCAGCTACGACAGCGCCGCCGACGACATCCGCGCCGCCATCGACAGCGACCTGCAGCGCCTGCGCGACGGCCTGCCCGAGGCGCGCATCATCGTCGTCGAGCCGTTCTGGTACACCGACGATCGCCCCGCCTCGGTCGACATCATCGCGGGATGGGTCGAGGCCGCCGCCGAACGCATCGACGCCGACCACATCGAGGGCACCAGCCACTGGCTCGACGGGCATTATGCCGACTCCGCCGACAGCTGGATGGCATCCGACGGCCTCCACCCGAACGACACCGGCTACGCCGAGATGGCGGAACGGATGGATGCCGCGCTGCGCGCCCTCGACCCGCCTCTCTGACGGGCGCCCCGCCCCCGGCGCACGGCGGAACCGACTCGACGCGCCGGAAGCAGATGCCGCGAGGCGCGGGCTGAACGAGCGTGAGGACTACGTCCGCCGAGGACGCCGCGACGGCCGGCCACTGAGCGTCCATACCGCCGTCGCCGAAAGCATCAGCAGCGCCAGGATGCCCGTGACATGCAGCCCGAGAGAGGGGAGCCCCCGCGACGGCAGCAGGAAGCCGTACGGTACCCATCCATCCGTCGCACCGCGGATCAGCACCACGGTGACCCAGGCGAGGGGGTACGGCAGCACCCACCACAGCCGCTTCCACGCAAGCCGCGGTCGATCCGGCGACAGGAGGACGTCGGCCAGAACGATCGCGGGGAAGACGACGTGCAGCACGACGCTGACCCACGGCGGCGCGGAACCCGTACCCGGCACGAGGACGTTGTAGACCACGGCCACGACGATCAAGCACGCCGCCCCGACGCCCCACCCCACCGTGAGCCACTCCGGTCGGCGACGGCCCGCGAGGGCGCACCCCCCGATGGCGACGAGCACGAGAGCGGTGAGCGAACTCGTCTGATTCGTGAAATACCCGAAGAAGTCGAAAGGATTCGCATCGCCCACGGCGATCCGCAGGGCGTACGCGAACAGCACCACGAGCAGGACCACCACGCCGACGACGACGCGAGCGAGCGGCAGCACGCGCCCCGTCGACCGGGGCGGCGCCGAGCGTACGGTCGAGACGGAGGTCACCTGGTCGACGTTACGCGGAGCCAGCCGGATGTTCTCGGAGACGTCCGGCGCCGCACCGACATCGCGCCTCGCGGCAGTCGGATCGCGAGCGTCGAAGGCGCTCGCGCGGGCGAGGCAGGCCCATCAGCCCCGCCATCGCGGCAGGTCAGGCGCCGAGGGTCTCACGACCGCGAACTGGAAACCTCACCTCTTCCGCCGCGACACCTCAGGCGTCGACGGTCGTGCGCGCGCGGAACCACACGGTCAGTTCCCTGACCGCGCGGATGCTGGCATCGTCGTCGTCGGACTCCAGGTCGGCGAACGTGTCGCGGAAACCCTCGGGCGGCGGGGAGGAGGGGACACCGATGGGCTCGTACCCCATCGTCCACTCCGAGAACCGTCGCTCGTCGAGCTGCTCGGTGAGCAGCACCCGCACGTCGGTGTGCCGCGGGTCGCATCGGATCTTCGTCATGAGCTCGTCAACGGCATCCTGAGACCCCTCGAGCACCTGGAAGAACCGCCCACGCCGGTACAGCAGCATGCCGGTGAGGTCGTGCTCGTGGTTGGACGCGCGGCTCTGCGCGAGCAGGGCGGTGAGCGCGGCGTCGTCGAACGACTCGGCAGCCGTGCTGACGTACGAGACCGACACCAGGGGTGTGCTCATGCGACCGCGCTCCCGTCGTCGGCCGAACGGGGCGCGGGCACGCGCACCTGCTCGAGGGTGATCGGCGCGTCGTGCGGCGGCTGTGCGTTCGTGACGGCGGCCATGGCCTCGGTGAGTGCCGGGAAGCGGCCGACCACGCGCGCGTGGCCGTCGTGCGCGAGATAGACGCCGTCGTGCTGACGATCGATGTAGCCGAGAAATACTCCGCTGCGGCTGCCGACATGGAAGCCCTCTTCGACGCGAGCCCAGACGACTCCCGCTCCGGGCTGTTCGGGAGACACCATGGTCGCCCTCCTTACACCCGCGATGGAACCGGGCAGAAGTGACCGTACCCGGGCCCTCCGACATCGAGCCGCCCTTGACAGATCCGCGGCTGCACGCCGCGGCATCCGGCCCGCAGTCGGTGGGGCTCAGCCGATGGCGGCGCGGATCTGGGCGGCGTCGTCGGTGCCGCTCGCCTCGGCGATGCGGCCGTGCTCCACGCGCCACATCGCGAAGGATGCGATGCTCACGCGTCGTCGCGTGGCGGCGATGTGCGCGAACACGCCGGTGTGGGTCCCGCCGCCGCGCAGGTGCACCGCGAGGCGGTCGTCCTCGACGAGCAGCTGGATGCGCTTCCACTGCCAGTCGGGAAACCCGTGCAGCAGGTCGGCGTACTCCTCGATCCAGGCGTCGGCGCCGGCGGGCAGGTGCGCGCGACGGACGTCGGGCTGCAGGAAGCCGCGCAGGTCGTCGAGATCGTGCCGGTTCAACGCGTCGAGCACGTCGGCGAACCACTCGCGCGTCTCCCAGGGCTCCACTCCCCCATTATCGACGGCGACAGCGGGAAGCGATCCGCCGTCGTCGGCGCGTGCGCGCGACGTGCGCGGTGGCGATCGGACACTCGGTGACGCCTCATGTCGAAGCACACGTCAGGGGGGTCCCCGTCTAACACATCGCCCCCGCCACCGCCGCCCCCTCGGCCGTTCCCGTCCCGGCGTGACACCGTGGCGCACATGGCATCCCCCCTCGCCCTGCTCCGTGACGACTCGCTCTCGCTCCTCCTCCGCGGCTACGGCTTCGGCGCGCATCTATGGCGGCGCGCCGACAGAGGTGCACGTGCGGTGCCGTTCCGCCTGCTCGGGCGCGAGGCCCTGTTCGTGCGCGGCGAAGAGGGCGTGCGCGTCTTCTACGACGAATCGCTCGTGCGACGGCACGGGGCGATGCCGGCGTTCATCCAGGAGTCGCTGTTCGGCCACGGCTCGGTGCACAGCCTCGACGGTGAGGAGCACCGTCACCGCAAGGCCACCTTCGTCGACGTGCTCTACGACGACGCCGAGGTGCAGCGGCTGCTGCCCGAGCTCGAGGGGCAGTGGCAGGGCGAGCTCGACGCGTGGGTCGCGGGCGGCGAGCGCTCGGCCTACGAGGCGGCCGTCGGAGCGCTCGGTCGCGCGATCATGCGGTGGGCAAGCATCCCGGGCACCGCGGCCGCCCAGACGCGGTGGGCGAAGCGTCAAGCGCAGATCGTCGACGGCTTCGGCGTGCCCTACTCCCCCGAGTTCGCCCTCGCCCTCGTCAACCGCGCGTGGTCCGACCGGCATGCTGCCGAGCTGATCGAGGCCGTGCGCACCGGCACGCTGCGACCCGCCGAGGGCACCGCCCTGCACGCGTGGGCGCACCATCGCGACCAGGGCGGTGAGCTGCTGCCCGCGAAGCGCGCGGGGGTCGAGCTGCAGAACAGCTTCCGGCCGATGATCGCCGTCTCGCGCTTCGTCGCCTTCGCCGCGAAGGAGCTGCACGACCGCCCCGAATGGCGCGAGCGCATCGCCGCGGAGACCGCCCAGCGGGGATCGCTCGTCGGCGGGCCGCTCGCCACGGCCTTCGCGCAGGAGATCCGTCGCACCGCCCCCTTCGTGCCGATGCTGCCCGCCTGGGCAGAGACCGACGTCGAGGTCGACGGTGAGCGGGTGCCCGCGGGCGGCCGGGTCGTGCTCGACATCCTCGGCACCGACACCGACACCCGGGAGTGGGAGCGGCCGTCGCAGTTCGCCCCCGAGCGCTTCGTCGGCGTCGACGACTACGAGGCGCTGCACGCCTTCGTCCCCCACGGCGGGGGCGACGTGCGCACCGGCCACCGTTGTCCCGGTGAGAAGCTCGCGATCGCCGGGCTGGCGGCATCCATCGCCGTCCTCAGCGACCCGCGCCTGCGCATCTCGGGCCACGGCCTCGACGTGAACCGGCGACGGATGCCGACCAAGCCCCGCTCCGGCGGACGGGTGCGCCGCGCCGATGCGCCGTCGGGCTGTCCGTTCCACCGCGGCTCGCGCTGACATCGGCGGCGGCGCCCGTCTTGGTCGGCGGAGTTGTCCACAGACGCGGCGAGGCGACGTGTCCACCACCGTGCGAACGCTTCGCCGGATCGTGGGCCGGCCGAAGGCGCGGAATTACGCGCGTGTAGTTTCGAAGTTCCCATCGAATGAGCGAGTCTTCCCACACACTGTGCACAGCGCTCAGCGGGTTTCGCACACGATTCCACAGAGTTATCCACAGCCTGTGGGAAGAACCGCCGTACGTGCGTGCGTCATTCGCTCCCGGCCCGCTCCGATGGCCTTCCGCGACCCGAGACGCGCCTCACACGCGAGCCGCGCGCGTGGCCGCCAGCTGCTCGGCCAGGTGCCGGGCGCCGCGCACGGCGATGGCGACGCTCGTCAGGGTGGGGTTCATCGTGTTGGCGGTGGGGATGAGGGCGTTGCCGCCGACCACGAGGTTGTCGAAGCCCCAAACCCGCGAGTACGGATCGGCGACCGAGACCGCGGGGTCGGTGCCCATTCGCATGGTGCCCATGAAGTGCAGGCTCGAGCCGAAGGGGAGCAGGCGCGGCTCAGCGATGAACGTGCCGAGCGCGCTCCCCGCTCGGCGCAGCAGTGCGGTCGCCTCCTCGATCTCCCGCTCCTCGTCGGCGTCGAGCGCGTAGTCGATCGTGAAGTTCGGAAGCCCGCGGTAGTCGACCTCGTCGTCGGAGAAGGTTGCGCCGTCTTCGACACGGGGGAACTTGCGCACGCCGTAGCCCATGTTGACGTACCCCCAGCGGTTGCCCGACGCCGGGTGGTCGCTCGGCAGGGGGAACGGCGGCGTCTCGGCGTACATGATCTGGGCGGAGTAGGGGTGATCGGGCTCGGAGAAGGGGATGCGATTGACCGCCGCGACCGGATCGGTGGGGTTCTTCGCCCGACGCGCCAGCTCGGCGCTCAGCTCGTCGTCCGAGACGAGGTCGGCCATGCGGTCGCCGTCGAGCGCCACCGTGCTGATGACCACGTGGTGTTCGGTGAGGTAGCGCCCGAGGGGCGCGGGGCGGATGCCGGAGGCGAAGAGCAACTGCGGCGAGCGGAACGCGTCGGCCGCGACCACGACGGCATCCGCTTCGACGATCGACTGCTCGCCGGTGCGCAGGTCTTCGATCACGACCCCCCGCACGTGCGCGCCGTCGTGCTCGATGTGCCGGACCAGCGTGAGGTCGCGCAGCTCGAAACGGGCGGCGGTGTCGCTCCCCTGGTCGAGAAGCGGGCCGAGAACGGTGTCGGCGCCGGCCCAGCGCATGGTGCCGTCGGGCTGGGGGTCGCCGGCGACGGGTAGGGTGCTCACGCCGTATCCGTCGGGCAGCTCGTCGCCGAACTCGCGCGAGAGGAGCTCGCGGATGGCGGCTCCGACGGGCGAGTCCGAGAAGGCGGCGCTCTGCTTGTGCAGGAGTCCCTCGGCGGTGGAGATGAGATCCTCCCACTCCCCATCGGGGATGACGTCGATCATCTCGCTGAAGGCCGGACGCGGGATCGCGCAGGTCCAGTGGGCTCCCTGACCGCCGACATTCGTCGCGGCCGCGGCCGCGGGGAAGTTCGATGCGTGCGCCGACCCCTCACCGCCGAAGTCCAGCAGGTGCGTTCCCTGGCGGGCGGTGAACATGCCCTCGACGACCGCCCCGGCGGGGATGCCGAGCGAGGCCCGGAACTCCCCCGCCTGCGGTCCCTGCGAACGCTCGCGCGCGCGGGCCTTCTCGTCGGGATCGGTGATGTTGCGCACACTTTGGCCGGGACGCTCGGTGACCTGCGGGCCGGCCTCGAACATCACGACTCGCGCGTCGGGCAGCGCTTCCAGCAGCAGTCGCGCATACGTGGCTCCGACGGGGCCGCTGCCGACGACGGCGACGACGGGGGTGTCGCTCATGATTTCTCCTTCGTTGTTCACAGCGATGGCAAGCAGGTGGTCACGCCGGTTGACGGTCGACTGGTTCGGGCAGCGGGGCCGGCATCTCATCCGACAGACGCTCCGCGGGAAGCAGCAGCGCGATGACCACTCCGCACGCGTAGACGAGGGCGAGCCCCAGGAAGACGGGCGCGAACACGTCGTGGTAAACGAGCCCGACCTGCGCCTGCAGCGCCTCGGGTGTCGACCGGACCGCCGCCGGCGTGAGGGTGGCGGCATCCAGTCCCGATGGAAGAGCGGCCGCGACCGAGAAGCCGACCACGCCGCCGACGACCGCGGTGCCCACGGCCGCTCCCACCTGTCGCACGAGGTTCGTGGTCGCGGTGACCGCCCCCAGATCGTCTCGGGAGGCGGCGCTCTGCACGACCGCAAAGATGAGGTTGGTGAACGCTCCGGTGCCGATGCCGACCGCAGCCATGACCGCCATCGGCGCCCACAGCGGAACCCCCGCCGGAAGAAGCGCCATCGTGAACAGGCCGGCCGCGGCGAGCGCGGTGCCCGTCACGGGGTAGAGCCGGTACCGCCCCGAGCGACTGACCAGCCACCCGGTGAGCAGACTGCTGACGAGCATGCCGAGCACGGTCGCCACCGGCACGAGACCCGAGACCGTCGCGCTGGTGCGATACGCCATCTGCACGTAGGTGGGGATGTACGCGACCACCGAGAACAGGCCCGCACCGACGACGAGCGAGAGTCCGAGGCAGACGAGGATGGTGCGGTTGCGGAGGATCCGCGGGGGAAGGATGGGCGCGAGGGCGCGACGCTCGATCACGACGAGGGCCAGGATGCCGAGGGCCGCCGCCACCGCGCAGACGATCGCCGCGGGACGCAGGGTCTCGTCGCCCATCCAGGTGACCGCGAGGATGAGCGCCAGGAGCGAGCCGGTGAAGACGAGCGAGCCGGGCACGTCGAAGCGCGGATGGGCGCCGCCCGGCAGGCGCGGAATCGCCGTGAGCGCGAGGACGAGTGCGACGAGCCCCACCGGGATGTTGATCCAGAACACCCACGGCCAGCTCGAATAGTCGGTGATGAGGCCGCCGACCACGGGGCCGACGACGATGGCGACCGGGAAGGCCGCGCCGATCACGGCCATGTAGCGGGGTCGCTGGCGGGGGGTGGTGACCCGGGCGACGATGGTCTGCGACATCAGCTGCAGCCCCGCCGACCCGAGTCCCTGGAGCACGCGCGCGGCGATGAGCCACCCCAGGTCGGGCGCGAAGCCGCAGGCGAGCGAGGCCACCAGGAACATCACGAGCGAGACGACGAAGACGCGGCGCGGGCCGACGACGTCTCCGAGCTTGCCGAGTACGGGGAGCATCACCGTGGCCGCGAGCGTGTAGCCGACCATGATCCAGCTCATGTGCTCGAGCGCACCGAGGTCGCCGGCGATGGTGGCGAGCGAGGTGGAGACGACGGTGTGGTCGAGGGCGCCGAGGAACGACACCGCGAGCAGGGCCGCGACGAGGACGCGCACGCGCGTAGGAGAGAGAGTCATGCGTGGGGCGCCCGTACGACCGGGCGATCGACGCGACCGTGTGTGCCGCTCCGGCTCCCTCACCGGGCGAACGGACTCGATGAGCCCCGACGTCCCCGCCATCATACCCGACTTTTGTCGGTTTCGAACATTACCGGAGCGCATTCGACAGAACCGTCGCGGCCCCCGACAGCGTCTGCCCCCCGTCGACGCCGATCTCGGCCCCGGTGAGGAACGCCGCGGCATCCGAGAGCAGGAAGGCGACGATGCCGGCGACCTCGGTCACGGCACCCGCTCGTCCCAGAGGGATCACCGACTCGTTCGCCGAGCGGAAGGCGGGCGGCGCACCGGCCGTCATGGCGGTGTCGATGAAACCGGGGTGTACGAGATTGACCCGGATACCGCGGGGTCCGAGCTCGGTGACGCAAGCATGCGTGAGCCCGCGCAGAGCCCACTTGCTGGCCGTGTAGGCCGCGGTGTAATGCCCGGTCAGGCCCGCGACCGAGCCGATGTTGACGATCGAGGACCCGGCATCCATCAGTGGAAGAAGCGCCTGGATGCCGAGCATCGCTCCCGTGACGTTGACCGCGAAGACGCGATCCCAGTCGTCGCGAGCGAGGGCGCCGATGCGCGCGCGGTGCGTGATGCCGGCGTTGTTGACGAGGCCGCGGACGCGGCGGCCCGCGAGGGACGCGGCGAGGGTCGTCCAGTCCTCCTCCGACGAGACGTCGAGGCGGCGGTAGGTGATGGCGCTCGAGGCGACGAGCGCCGGGGCGTCGGCAGACACATCGACGGCGATCACCTCGGCGCCCGCCCGCGCCAGGACCAGCGCCTCCTCAGCCCCCTGGCCGCCGGCGGCGCCCGTGACGACGAAGAGGTGCCCGGCGAGGCCGGGCACGTCCGCGTCGGCGGCGGCCGAGACCGCGCCGGCGCCGCTCATCTGCTCCGCGCCCGAGACCGCTGCCGCGCTCGCAGAACCGGCGGCGCCGCCACCCTCTCCCCCACGACGTTGACGATCTCACCCACGCCCTCGATCACGAGGCGCACCTCATCGCCCGGTTCGAGCGGTCGCGGGTTGAGACCGCCGCGGCGGCCCCACAGCTCGCCGAGGCAGCCGCCGTTCCCCACCGTGCCCGAGCCGAGGACGTCGCCCGGAACGACCACGGAGTTGCGCGCGGCGTAAGCCACGAGCTCGGGGAACGGCCAGCCCATGTTCGACACGAGGTCGTGGCCGACCAGCTCGCCGTTCACGAAGAGCTCGGCGCGCACGGCGAGGAAGCCGTCGGCGTCGACGAACGGCTCCAGCTCATCGGCTGTGACGATCCACGGCCCGAGCGTCATCGCGAAGTCCTTGCCCTTCGCGGGCCCGAGCCGCACCTTCATCTCGCGCGACTGCAGATCACGGGCCGACCAGTCGTTCATCACGGTGTAGCCGAAGATGTGGGATGCCGCGGTCTCGGCATCCAGGTTCTCGCCGTCGGAGCCCGGTACGGCGCCGATCACGACGGCGAGCTCGAGCTCCACGTCGAGTCGCCGGGTCTCGGGAATCGCGACGACATCACCGGTCGCCCGGACGGTGTGCGGGTTGGTGAAGTAGAACGTCGGCGCCTCGTACCACTCGGGCACGACCTCGCTCTTGCCGTCGACCGACGCGCTCACGCCCTCGACGTGCTCCTCGAACGCCACGAAGTCCCGGATGGATGCGGGCACGAGGGGAACGAGCAGACGCACCTCGGCGAGCGGGCGAGCCAGGCTCGTATCGCGGCGCCGGAACAGCTCGCCGGCGGCTTCGAGCCCCTGCGCCAACACCTCGGCCACCCTCAGCCCGTCCGGGAAGGGGATGACCTGGGAGCCGTCGACGAACCCCTCGCCCACGTCGGCACCGTCGGCCCAGCGCGCGATCCTCACGCGTGCACCCGGGTGCGCAGCAACTCGGCCGCATTCGCGCCCAGGATACCGGTCACCTCGGCATCCGACAGTCCCGCGCCCCGCACGAAGGCGACGGGCTCGTCGAGACCCATGTCGAACGGGAAGTCGCTGCCGAGCAGCACCCGGTCGGCTCCCGCCGCCTCGACGAGCCAGCGCAGTGCGCGCTCGTCGTGCACGACGGTGTCGAACCAGATCCTCGACAGGTAGGACGAGGGCGCGTGCGCGCAGCCCCGGGCCTCCGGCCGCACCTTCCACGCGCGGTCGGAGCGACCGATGGCCGTCGGCAAGTAGCCGCCGCCGTGCGCGGCGACGAGACGGAGTTCCGGATGCCGGTCGAGCACGCCCGCGAAGATGACGTGCGACAGCGCGACCGCGTTCTCGGTGGGCTGGCCGACGGTGTTGGAGAGGTAGAACCGGTCGAGACGCTCATCGAGCGAGCAGCCGAAGGGGTGCAGGAAGACCACCGCGCGCAGCTCGGCCGCTCGCGCCCAGAAGGGCTCGAGACGTTCGTCGCTCAGCTCGACATCGCCGGCGAACGACGAGATCTCCACTCCCGCGAGACCGCGACCGAGAACGGCGTCGTCGAGCGCGTCGACGGCCAGGTGCGGGTGCTGCATGGGGACGACTCCGAGGCCGACGAGACGGTCGGGCGCCTGGGCGACATGGTCGGCGATGAGGCGGTTGACCTCGCCCGTCACCCACGTCGCGAGTCCCTCGTTCGCCCACGGGTAGAAGTGGTTCGGGGAGGGGCTCACCCACTGACGGTCGACGCCCTGCGCGTTCATTGCCTCGAGGCGCGCGCGCACGTCGGTCAGGCGCGGGAAGCGCTCGCCGATCATGCGGCCCGAAGCCTGCAGGCTCGCGAGCCCGTTGCGCGTCAGCTCGAGGTCGGCCGCGGCCTGCACCTCGTCGGGCACGCGGCGTTCGACCTCGGCGTGCAGCCCCGGCATGAGCAGGTGGGCGTGCACGTCGGTGATCTCGCTCGTTCGCGACGCCCCGTGATCGCCCGTGACGGGTGCGGTGCCGTCGACGACGCCGGTCATGCGCGGGCCGCCGTCAGCTGCGCCACACCGAACATCAGGCCGCCCATGTCGGCGTCGCGGACGCCGTCGAGCTGCCACTGGCCGAGCTGCACCGAGGCGTCGACGATGGCCTTCGCCCGCGCCACCCGGCGCTCGTGGAACGCGTCCCACAGCGCCTGGTCGACGGCATCCCGTGTCACCAGCAGCTCACTCAGCACCGCCGCGTCTTCGAGGCCCTGCGCCGCGCCCTGCGCGATGGTGGGCGGGCAGCTGTGGGCGGCGTCGCCGATGACCACGGCGCGACCGCGGTTCCAGGGGGCCTCGACGAGGTGCCGGGTGAACCACGTGTAGTTCGCGTCGGCGCCGGCCTCGATGTCGGCGCGGATGTGGTTCCACGGACCGTCGTACGCGCGCGACTGCTCGACCATGATGCGCCGGGCCTCGTCGGGCGAGACGTGCGAGCGGTCCTGCGCGGCCTCGACGAGGAAGGCGTACATCGTGTCGTCGCCCGTGGGCGTGTAGCCCGCGATGTACATCGGGCCGCCGTAGTAGAGCTCGCTGCGGTCGACGTCGGGGGGCAGGGACACGAAGGTGCGCCAGATGCCCATCCCGGTCTGCTCGGGGCTGACCTGGATGCCGATCATCTCGCGCACGGCCGAGTGAAGGCCGTCGGCGCCGACGAGGAGGTCGAAGGTGCCCGCGGGCTGCCCGTCGACCTCGACCGCGACGGTGTCGTCGGTCTGCGAGACGCCCGTGACGCGGGTGCCGAAGTGCACGCGCGCGCCCGACCGCTCGGCTTCGGCCAGCAGGATCCGGGCCAAGTCGGGCCGTGACATCCCCATCGTGGAGGGGTAGTCGGGGCCGCCGGTCTTGAGGTCGGGCAGGGCCGCGACGACCGGGGCTCCCGGTCCCGGGGCACGCAGGTTGAGCCCCTCGAAGGCCTTGCCCGCGGCCGCGACCTCGTCCCAGACGCCGAGCTCGTCGAAGACGCGCAGAGCGTTGCCCTGCAGGGTGATGCCCGAGCCGCGCGTGGTGAGCGCGGGCTGGGCGTCGTAGAGATCGACCTCGACACCGGCCTTCGCGAGGAAGATGGCGGTGGCCAGGCCCGCGACGCCGGCTCCGGCGATCGCGACTTTCTGAACGGCGGTCATGTCAGAACCTCTCTGTTCTGGGGGACGGGGGTTAGAGAAGGGCCAGCGGGTTCACCGGGGAGCCGACGGCACCGGTGATGGGCAACGGCGGAGCCGCGAGGAAGAACTCCCAGCGTCGCGCATCGGCGCAGGCCGAGGCGAGGGCGTCCAGATTCCACATCTCGCCGATGGTGAGCCCGAGGTTGGGGATGACGACCTGGTGCAACGGCTGGAACGCCGGCACGTCGAACTCGTTCGGCCGCACCTCGAACCCCCACGTGTCGGTCGCGATCGCGGCGATCTCGGTACGGTGCAGCCACCCGGCCGTCGTGAGCGAGAGGCCGGGAGCGGGACCCCCGGCGTAGTCGCCCCAGCCCTCTCGGTGAGCGCGCGTGTAGTGGCCGGTGCGCACGAGCACGATGTCGCCGCGCGACACCTCGACGCCCTCGGCCGCGGCGCAGGCCTCGAGATCGGCGACGGTGATCGCGTACCCGTCGGCGAGCTCACCCGTGTCCGGCGCGAGGTGGCGGCCCATGTCGAGCAGCACCCCGCGCGAGACGATGACGGATGCCGCGTGCTCGATGCCGGTGACCAGGTCGCCGTCGCTCGTGACGACGTCTCCCGCGCGCCGGCCGTTCCACGCGAAGCCGTGGTCGAAGATGTGGCCCAGGCCGTCCCACTGCGTGGAGCACTGCAGCGGCATCGAGATGACGTCATCCGCCCCGCCGATGCCGTGCGGGAATCCCTGATTGCCGCGCTCGGCATCCGTTCCCGTGTCGGTCATCGTGTGCACCGGGTTGGTGCGTCGACGCCAGCCCTTTTGCGGCCCGTCGGTGTCGAAACGCTGCGAGAGCGAGATGGAGACGCCGTCGCGCACGAGGGCGGCGGCCTGACGGCGCTTGTCGGCGTCGATGAAGTTGAGCGTTCCGAGCACGTCGTCCTCGCCCCACCGCCCCCAATTGCGGTAGGCCTCGGCGCGCGCGGCGATCTCGGTCTCGGGGTTTTGACGGTCGAGATCGGCCGGGTCCTCCGACGGCAGGAATTCCTGGGCGTCGGGTCCCTGAGCCTGTCGAAGGGGTCCCTGAGCCTGTCGAAGGGTCACGACGCCTCCCCCACGCACCGCACGACCTGCGTGCCCAGCGCGCCGATCGTCGCCGTCATGACGTCGCCGTCGCGGAGGAACCTCTTCCAGTGCTGCCCGTTGCCCGCGGGACTCCCGGTCAGCAGCAGGTCGCCGGGCAGCAGCGGGTGCGTCTGCGATGCGGCCGAGACGAGCGCCGGCACATCGAAGAGCAGGTCGGAGGTGTTGGCATCCTGCATCACCTGTCCGTTCAACTCGAGGCGCACGTCGGTGTCGGCCGGGTCGACGAAGCGCGCGGGCACGAGCAGAGGCCCCGTCGGCAGGAATCCGGGCGCGTTCTTCGCGCGGTACCAGTCGGTGCCGATCTCTTTCATGTCCTTGCGGAACACGAGGTCGCGCGTGGTGATGTCGTTGACGATGGTGTACCCGGCGACGTGGTCGAGCGCCTCCTCGCGCGACACGCGGAAGGCTTCCTTGCCGATCACGACGGCGAGCTCGAGCTCCCAGTCGTGCACGTCGCTGTAGCCCGGCAGCACGAGCGGCACGTCGTCGCCCACCACGCATGCCGGGAGCCCGATGAAGAAGTACGGCTCTCCGCTGCGGGCGCGCTCGTCCATCATGTCGGCGGCGAATGCGCGCGCCTCTTCGGGAGTACGGTCGGTGTTCTGCGTCAGGCCCGCGGCCACGAGCTGGATGACGTGCTCGCGGTAGTTGGCCCCGGTCTGCAGCACCTGCCGCGGCTCGACCGGCGCGGTGACGGTCACGTCGGAGAGCGGATGCCACGCGGCCGGCGCGTCCACCAGTGCGGCGATCCGATCCCAGTCGGGGTCGGAGAGGAAGTCGTTCAGACCCCCGCCCAGCTCGTCGGCGTCGAGCGGGCGGACGCGGTCGCCGGCCACGAGGCCGACGCGCACGGCATCCCCGTCGCGATAGCGGGCGAGTGCGTACGGTGCGGTGGTCATGGTGTTCCTCTCGTTCCCCGACCGGGATCGCCGGTCAGCCCCGGCCCTGGACGGCGTAGGGGTTGAGCAGGGCGTCCTTGATCTCGTCGGGCACGCCCTCTTCGGTGGCGCTGGGGCCGTCGGCGGGCGGGAACGACTCGGTCATCGACATCGGCATGGCGCCGTTGCGGTACATGTTGTTCGAGCCCAGCGAGGGCTTCCAGGTGTTGGCCTCCCAGTCGGGCACGTAGTTGCGGTAGCCGCCGGTGTTCAGCTCGATGCGCAGGCTCGAGGGCTCGCGGTAGTAGAGGAAGGTCTGCTCGCCGATGCCGTGGATGTTGGGGCCGTACTCGATCGGCACACCGTTCTCCATGAGCGTGTCGGCGGCGATGAGCAGCTCCTCGCGGGTGTCGACCCAGAAGGCGTAGTGGTTGATGCGGCCGGCGCGGGTCGAGCCGTCGAGCACGACGCCGAGGTCGTGCGACTTCTCATTGGTGGTGAGCACCGAGAACACCGAGATCGGCGCTTCGTCGAGCACGGTGCGCGCCATGAAGCGGAAGCCGAGCGTGTCGACGTACCACTGCACGAACGCGTCGACGTCGTTGGCCGCGACCGTGACGTGGTCGAGCTGGCGCGGGGCACCCGCGACGGGGCTGCGCTTCTCGGGGCGGTCGGGGTAGATCGAAGCGGTGTGCGGCTGGGCGCGGTGACGCTCGACGTCCCAGTGCAGGGTCATGTTGTGTCCCTGCGGGCCCGTGAAGCGGAACGCGCGACCGATGCCGCGGCCCTCGAACCATTCGCCCTCGACGCCGGCGGCCTGGACGCGCTTCGCCGCCTCCTCCAGGGCCTCGGCCGACGAGGTACGCCAGGCCATGGTCTCGAGGGCGGGCTCGTCGCCCTTCGCGACGACCACGGAGTACGCGTAGTAGTCACCCCAGCAGCGGAGGTAGACGCGGTCGTCTTCACGAGCGACCTCGGTCAGCCCCACCTGGTTGACGTAGAAGTCCACCGAGGCCTCGACATCAGGAGTCGTGATCGCGACGAACGACAGATGAGAGAGAAGCTTGATCATCTTCGATCCTTTCGGTGAATCGGGTCGTTCCGACTCTTCTTCCACTATCCGACCGAAGTCGGTATCAGGGAACCCGATCCTGTGGATGCCGAGTATCGGCGTGGCTGATCCGGACGCCCCGCCGAGCGCGTTCGACCACCGGAACGGTCACCGGGACGGGTGCCGGAGGACAGCGTCGTCGGCCGCGAGCTCGGCGAGGTCGCTCACGGCGGCGCCCGCCTCCGTGGCATCCAAGATCCGGCGCAGCGCGAGACGCTCGGGCGACTCGCGACGCACGGGCCGGATGCGGCGACCCTCCTCATCGTCGAACGCCACCTCCGGGAGCGGGGAGGCGGAGTCGACGCGCACCTCGAGACGCCGCGTCCCCAGCGCCGTGGCTGTCAGCGCGCCGCCCACTCCGCCGCCGATCGCTCGCGTCACGCTGACGCCGACGCCGCCCGGACCGCGCAGGGCCAGGGTCGTGGCCGCCGTCGCATCGGCACGGTCGACGACGCTCAGCGGGCCACCGGCGAGAACCCGCGCCCACCCGACGGCGTCGCGGAGGAGGGCCGCGGCATCCGTCCGCCCTCCCCAGGCGTCGATCACGATGTGACGGAGGGCGAGGGCCTCCGCGCCCGCGTCGGCGACGATGTCGGCACGAAGGCGGCGACGGACCACGGCGACCGGCACCCCGATCGCGGCGAGCCGATCGTGCGCAGCGACGGGTGCCGGGTCGGGCTCGTCGACGACGAAGGCCGACGCGTCGACGAGGCGCTCCCACCAGGCGCCGCGGCCCTCGACCACGCGGATCGCCTCGACGCCGGTACCGGGGCGCACTCGCGGGGCAAGCTCGGCCGTCGCCGCCCGGTAGGCGGCGAGGTCGGTCCACACCTCGCGCGGGGTCATCGCGCGCCCCCGTCTCGCACGACTCCCTCGCGTTCGGCTCCGTCGCGCGCTGTTCCCTTGCGCACGGCTCCCTCGCGCACGGCGTCGGCCGCGGCGTCGGCGATCGCCGTCACGAACGCGGCATCGGCGCGCAGCTCGTCGTACTCCATGGCCGCCTCCCCGCGCAGCAGCGCCGCGAGGGCGCGCCACTCCACCTCGTAGCCGTCGCGCCGGTCGATCGGGTAGACGGTCTGCACGCCCTGCGCATCTCGCACGGTGGTGCGCGCGCCCCCGACGTGGACGAAGGGAGGCGGGAACTCGACCTCGACCCGCGCGCCGGCGGTCGTCACGCTCACACGCCACAGCGAATCCGCTCCCTCGGGCAGCATCACCGTCGTGAACCGCACGAGCGCACCGTTCGCGCGCAGCGCGAGATCGAACCCGACGGGCGGCACGGGCCGCGCCCACACCAGCTCGGGCGTCGCGGGTACGAGGTCGCGCACGAGCGGCAGGTCGTGCACGCCGAGTCCCGCGACGAGCTGCCGCACGACCGCGGCACTCTGCTCGGGGTCGTCGAGGTCGAGGGGCGGCCGGCTCGGGGTTGTGCCTGCCGGCAGCGGCTCCGCCATCGTGAGCGCGTGATAGCGGTCGTTGGGCGAGAGGCACAGCGTCACGGTGACCGCCGAGATGCGACCGTCGAGAGCGCTCAGATGGTGCGTCGCCCGCCCCCATGCCGGATCGAAGAGATGGTTCGTGCCGACCACGAGCAGGGCGCCGACCGCGGCGCACTCCTCCACGAGTCGATCGGCTTCCTCCGCGGTGTCGGCGAGGGGCTTCTCGCAGAAGATGGCGCGCCGGCCGGCCGCGAGTGCGGCGCGCACGTGGTCCGCGTGCAGGGACGGCGGACTGCACACGGCGACGACGTCGACATCGGGGTCGGCGAGCAGCGCGTCGAGCCCCGTGGACGCGCGGGCACCGAAGCGCTCCGCGATCATCGCCGCTCGTCCGCTGCCGGCGTCGCTGACGTGCACCAGACGGAAGTCGCCGCCGACGCGCGCCAGGGTGGGCGCGTGCAACGCCGCCACACCGGGCCCCGATCCGATGATGCCCACGCCCCACGTCATGTCGGCCCCTTCGCCTACTTCAGCATTATTTATGCCGAAGTCGTCACGATAGGAACTATAGGTGACCAGGTTCCTGCGGGGCAGTGCGACTCTTATGTGAAGATCAACCCATGGCCAACGTCTCCACCCTTCGCTTCGGCGCACAGACCGACGAGGTCACGAGTCTGTTGCGCATCGTCAACATGGTCCGCCTCGGCGAAGCCGTGACCCGTCCCGAGATCGGTCGCGTGACGGGCCTCGGCCGCGGTGTCGTGGCTCAGCGCGTCGACCGCGCCGTCGAGATGGGCTTCCTCGAAGACGCCGAGTACGCGCCGTCCTCCGGCGGGCGCGCCCCGCGCACTCTGCGTTTCCGCGCCGAACGCGGGCGGATCGTGGTCTGCGCGCTCGGCGGACAGCACGTCCACGTCGGCGTGACCGACCTCGACGGCGAGATCCTCGACGAGGACCACCGGGTCTGGGACATCGCGCGCGGCCCCGAAGAGACTTTGGCCACCGCGACCGCGATGGTCGACGACCTTCTGGCCGCGGGGAACGGCAGCCCCGTGTGGGCGATCGTCGTGGGCCTGCCGGGCCCCGTCGACTTCGAGACGGGCCGCCCCGTCGCCCCGCCGATCATGCCGGGCTGGAACGGCTTCGACGTCCGCGGCGCGTTCGAGACGCGCTACGACGCGCCCGTCTGGGTCGACAACGACGTCAACCTCCTCGCCGCCGGCGAGCGCGCGCGCCGGCGCGACGAGGGCATCGACCTCATCTACTGCAAGGTCGGTACGGGCATCGGCGCGGGACTGGTCTCGCACGGGCGTCTGCACCGCGGTGCCAACGGCGCGGCCGGCGACATGGGCCATGTACGTGTTCCGGGCGCCGAGCAGGTCTGCCGCTGCGGCAAGATCGGCTGCCTCGAGGCCGTCGCCGGAGGCTGGGCGCTCGTGCGCGACGCAGGCGCCGCGATCGAGGGCGGTGCCACGGGAGCCCTCGCCGAGAGCGTGGCCGCCGGCGACGATCTGAGCCTCGAGAAGATCACTCTCGCGGCCAGCAGAGGCGACGCGCTGGCCATCTCGCTCGTCCAGGCGTCGGCCCGACAGGTCGGTGAGGCCGTGGCCGCGCTGGTCAACATGTTCAACCCGGGCCTCATCGTGATCGGCGGGGCCGTCGCCTCGACGGGCGAACTGTTCCTGGCCGAGGTGCGCCACCGCGTCTACGAGCTGTCACTCCCCCTGGCCACACGCGACCTCCTGATCAAGACGAGCGAGAACGACACGCGGGAGCCGGTGCGGGGCGGCGTCGACCTCGCCCTCGAGCAGCTGTTCGAGGTGAGCCTCCCCCGCTGGTTCGGCGAGGGCCGCCCGACGGTCGCCGCCGTGCACGGGTTGAGCGGCTAGCTTCTTCCTAATTCCGACATTAGTCGGTATGTTGTGAGCGGAAGCGTGCCGTGGGGTGCGCTGTGACACGAGGACGTGCCCGCCATGACCCTTTCCGCTCTCCGCGATGACGCCCTGCGCGCCACCGACGGTGTGACCGAGATCCGCCTCTCGCTGCCGTGGATCCGCTCGCTTCCCCTCGCGAGCCTCACCGACCCGGTCGTGCACCTCGACGGCGCACGGCACGAACCCGCCGTCGTCCTCGGCGCACGACGCGTGCCCGCCGCAGCGCTCCTCGACGAGGACGGCTGGTGGTATCTGCAGGACCGCGTGGTCCTGGAGATCCCGGATGCCGTGAGCCCCGGCATCCACGAGGTGTCGGTGTCGTTCCGCCTGGAGATCCCCTACCTGCCCGCGGGTCCGGACGCGCCCCTGCGCCTGCCGTTCTCCGTCACCCGGACCCTCGAAACCGGCGCCGCCGCCGCGACCGTCTCGCTCGACGTCGGAGTAGCCGCATGAGCCTGCCCCCCGGCTGGACCCTGTCGGCCAGTGCTTTCAACCTCACTCCCGCGGTGATCCGCGCCGAACGCACCGCCCCCGACCTCGCGCTCACCCTCGTCGAGCGGGGCGACGCGTCAGCCATCGAGATCGAGCTGGGGCAGATGTGGCGCGGATTCCCCGCGCCCGAGACGCACGAGGTCGAGGCGTTCCGCGCCCGGCTCGCCGCTGCGGGCGGGCGCGTCAGCATCGTCGGCGTCAGCATCGACGAGTACGACCGCGGACGACGGCGGACGGATGCCGAGCGCCGGGCGTTCCTCGAACCGCAGCTGCGGGCGGCGGCCTCGGCGGGAGCCGCGGGCGTGCGCCTGCCGATCGGCCAGGCCGGGGCGATGCTCGACGATCTGGTGCCCCTGCTCGAAGAGCTCGACCTCGTGCTCTACGAGGAGGCGCAGGGCCACGAGACGCCCGCCGCGCGCCCGGAGGCGTACGCGCGCATCGCCGAGCTCGACACCCCGCGCGTGCGACTGCTGCTCGACATCAGCATGCTCATGCCGGCCCTCCCGGTCACCTACCTGGAACGGCTCGAGCGCGGCGGAATCCCCGCCGATATCGCGCGACGCCTCCGCGACGAGTGGCGCGACCCCGCGACCCACGACGCGGTCGTCGGTCTGCTGCGTTCGGGCCATGTGCCCAGGCCGGTGCACACCCTCTACATGAACCTGCTCGTGCGCTTCGGGCGATCACGAGTGCAGGATCTGGCATCCGCTCTTCCTCTCCTCGGTGCGGTGCACCTGAAGTTCTGGGATCTCGACGATGCCGACGACCGAGTTTCCGACCCCCTTCGCGACGTGGGCGCCGCCCTCGCCGCGACGGGCTTCACCGGCACGCTCTGCAGCGAGTGGGGCGGCCAGGAGTGGCTCGACGACGACCCGTGGGAGATGACGTCTCGTCACCTCGCTCTGGCCGGCGCTCTCCTCTCCGACCGCCCCTCATCCGCATCCCTTCAGAGAGCGAGCGCGCAATGACCGACCGACCCATCAAGTGGAGCTACATGGACCACTGGCGGGCCCAGGGCCCCGCCGGACCTTACGACCAGTGGCAGTCCAAGCTGGCGATGAAGCGCTTCCTGCAGCAGGTGGCCGCCGTCGGGTTCGACGCCATCGACACCTTCGACTTCCGCATCTGGCAGATCTTCGAGCAGTACGGCTCGGTCGCGAACTATCAGGAGTTCGTGCAGGAGCAGGGCTTGGAGCGCATCGTCAATACGTTCCACGGCGTCTACTACTCGCCCGACCGCTACGCGCCCGAAGTACCGGCGACGCACGGCACGATCCTCGAGGACTTCCGGCGGACGCTCGACATGTGGTCGGGCATCCAGCTCGACAACATCATCGTCATGCCCGGGTCCCGTTACTTCGACGAGGCGGGCGTCCCCGACGACGGCCTCAAGCACGCGGCCGACATCTGGGGCAAGGTCGGCGAGCTCACGCAGCAGTACGGCGTCAACCTCACCTGCCACCACGAGTTCTACGCCGGCATCCGCACGCGCGACCAGATCGACCGCTTCTACTCGTACGCCGACCCGCGCTACGTGAAGTTCTTCGTCGACACCGCGCAGCACTGCATCGCCGACGTCGACCCCGTCGACGTCTACGAGAAGCATCACGAGCGCGTGACGGGCTTCCACTTCAAAGACACGCGGCACAAAGACACGAACGAGGACTACCGGATGTTCCCGGATGCCGAGGTCTCGGCGAAGACGACCGAGAAGTGGTTCTACGAGATGGGCACCGACGAGGGCCTCGTCGACTTCGAGGCGATGATGCGCTCGGTGCGCGACAACGGCTACACCGGCTGGATCAGCGTCGAGCACGACAAAGCCGACAAGCTCGGCGGCGACTACGCCGAGAGCACGGCGATCTCACGCTGGTACGCCAAGAACGTGCTGGACGGCATCTACAACGAGGAGGTCGCGCGATGAGCGACGTGCGCTGGGCCTACGCCATCAACCAGTGGGACACGAACATCGACTCGTTCGTGCGCGAACGCGAGCACGAGCGGGCGTTCAAGACGGCATCCATCAGCGGCTTCGCAGGGGTGGAGCTGACCGCCGAGAGCTTCGGCGCGTGGGAGCCGCTGGGCACGCCCCAGCAACTCGCCGACCTGTACGGGTCGGTCGAGCAGTTCGGCGAGTTCCTCTCCTCGTGCGCGATCGAGGCGGTGAGCAGCTACGTCTACGACCCCTCCGTCGGCTTCGAGGTCGAGATGGGGCGCGGCCCCGACCCCCTCGATCCGGCGTCGGTCGACCAGATCGTGCGCACTGCGCGGTGGTTCGCGGATGCCATCCGCCGGCTGGGT
This sequence comes from Microbacterium enclense, assembly GCF_001456955.1. GTDB lineage: Bacteria > Actinomycetota > Actinomycetes > Actinomycetales > Microbacteriaceae > Microbacterium > Microbacterium enclense. The sequence continues at coordinate 139,176 of NZ_KQ758469.1, forward strand.
GGGAGCGTGCTGGTCGTGCGCGCCGCGCCGTCGGCGTGGCAGACGGGCGCTCTGTCAGCCGAGCAGATCGGTGTGCTCGCCACCCTGTGGAACACCGTCGGCGCGGCCATCGCCGCGGACGGCGTCGCCCTCGGCCTGCACGTCGACTTCCTGTCCGCGCTGCGGCTCGACGATGGCATCTCGCGCCTGTTGGAGGCGACGGATGCCGAGAAAGTCGGCCTCGCGATCGACACGGCGGAGTACGCGATCGCGGGCATCGACCCGGTCGCGTTCTACCGGCGTCACGCCGACCGCGTGGTGCACGTGCAGCTGAAGGACGCGCGCGAGACGGTCGACGACGCCGAGGCGAGCACCCCGCACGCCGAGCAGTTCATCCGCACCGAGGGCGGCTCGCGGAAGATCCTCCGTTGGTTCTACGAGCCCAGCGACGAACGCGCGCTCGTCGACTTCGAGGGCTTCGTCGGCGCCCTGGCCGAGCACGGCTACCGCGGCTGGATCGTGGTCGAGTCCGACCAGAGCCCGCACCCGGCCGAGAGCACGATGGTCGCCGGCTGGTACGTGCAGAAGGTGCTGCGGCCGGTCCTCGAGGGGGCGCGCGTCCGCGCCTGACCTCGCCCGCGGCCGACCGGGGCTGCGGTCGCACGGGCTCCGTGCCGCCGCCGCCTCGGTCGCTGCCGCCGTCACGAGAACAGGGCGATGCCACGAGAACAGGGCGATGCCACGAGAACAGGGCGATTCGCACCGAGACGGCCTGTTCCGGTGACATCGCCTGTTCTCGTCGCAGCGCGCGACCCGCCGCCCGCAGCCGCCGCCGGCGCCCCCACGCCGACGGCGGCGCGAGCCCCCGCGCGTCACCCCTCGCCGTTGTAGTACGGCCAGGGGTTGATGCGACGGTCGCCGCGGCGGTCGGGGCCGGTCAGCGTGACCTCGCCGGTCGCCGCCCATTCCACGCCCCGGGGGAACATGCGGATGAACTCGATACGGCGGAACGTGTCGATGTCGTGGCCGATGGTGATCGTGAACGAGCGGCCCGCGCCGTACTCGTTGATCCACGCCAGCGGCTGCTCCGTGTTAATCCCGGGCAGGGCGGCGATGCCCTCCGGCGGGATATCCACCGGGTAGTGCGGCATCGGCCAGACCGGCGCCTTCTCGTAGGCCTCGAGGTCGTCGAAGGTCGTCAGCAGCACCTGCGCACCCTCGTACATCTGCACGCCGACGAGGATGTCGTCGCCGGTGACGGTCCACGTGGCGTTGATGCCCTCGGTGATGGGATGCCGCGGCTCGACGGTGTGCAGCTGCGCCTCGCCCCACGGGCGGGGGCGCAGTCCCGTCTCCCAGGCGCTGAGCTTGGCTCCGCGCATGACGTTGTACTCCTCGGGGTAGCCCCAGCGGTCCTCCTGAGCTGCGGAGCCGTGGAACCAGACGATCCCCTTGCCTTCGTCGTGCACGAAGCGCAGGATCGCGGCATCCGTCTCGGCGCCGAAGCCGGTCGCCATGTCGTGGTAGCCGTCGCGCCCCTCGAAGATGACGATGAGCACGTCGTACTTGTCGATGACGCTCGCGGGCAGACCCCTCGGGTCTTCGACGACGCGGACCTTGAAGCGCCCGGTGTCTTCGAGCAGCGTGGTGATCCACTGGTTGTGCAGGCGGAAGCTGCGGTGGGCGTTGTCGTGCTCGATGGTCATGTGCCCCGAGAGGATCAACACGTTCAGGACGTCGGTCATCGATCAGCCCTTCTGAGAGAAAGCCGCGTCGAAGAGCTGGTGCGGCGGGGTGATCTCGCCGAGCTTGCGCACGAAGGCGAGGGCTTCGGGGCCGCCGACGAGGCGGTCCATGCCGGCGTCCTCCCACTCCACGCTCGTGGGGCCGTCGTAGCCGATCGCGTTGAGCGCGCGGAAGAGCGGCTCCCAGGGCACGTCGCCGTGACCGGTCGAGACGAACGTCCATCCACGGCGCGGGTTGTCCCACGACAAGTGCGAGCCGAGCACGCCGTTGCGCCCGTCGAGGTTGGTCGTCGACTCCTTGCAGTGCACGTGGAAGATGTGCTCGGCGAAGTCGAGCACGAACGCGACCGAGTCGAGCTGCTGCCACACGAAGTGCGAGGGGTCGAAGTTGAAGCCGAAGCTCTTGCGGTGCCCGATGGCATCCAGCGTCTTCTTCGCGGTCCAGTAGTCGTAGGCGATCTCGGACGGGTGCACCTCGAGCGCGAAGCGCACGCCGACCTCCTCGAACACGTCGAGGATCGGATGCCAACGAGCGGCGAAGTCCGCGTATCCTCGCTCGATCATGGCGTCGGAGGCCGGCGGGAACATCGCGACGTACTTCCAGATGCTCGAGCCGGTGAAGCCGGTCACGGTCTTCACCCCGAGTTTCGCGGCGAAGCGCGCCGTGTTCTCGAGATCCTCGGCCGCGCGCTGCCGCACCCCCTCGGCATCCCCGTCGCCCCAGACGCGCGACGGGACGATGTCGTGGTGGCGCTCGTCGATGGGGTCGTCGCACACGGCCTGGCCGACCAGGTGGTTGGAGATCGTCCATACCTTCAGGCCGTTGCGCTCGAGGATGTCGAGCCGTGATTGCACGTAGTCGGCGTCATCCCACCGAGAGACGTCGATGTGGTCGCCCCAGCAGGCGATCTCGAGGCCGTCGTAGCCCCACTCCCCCGCGAGACGCGCGACCTCTTCGAAGGGCAGGTCGGCCCACTGGCCGGTGAACAGGGTGATCGGGCGGGCCATGGCGGGTCCTTTGCGCGGGAGGGACGGAAAGTCAGAGGGCGGGAACGGGGGCGCCCACGCGGGTCCAGGCGGACTCGGCGGCGCTGCTGCGCTCGACGGCGTCGAGCACGCGCTGCACGCGCAGACCCTCGTCGAACGAGGAGTGCGGGTCGGTGCCGGCGTCGATACCCTCGACGAGGTCGACGACCTGGTGGCTGAAGCCGTGCTCGTAGCCGAGCATGTGCCCCGCGGGCCACCATGCCGAGACGTACGGGTGCCGGGCCTCGGTGACGAGGATCTGCGTGAAGCCCTGACGCCCCTCGGGCGCCGTGCGGTCGTAGAAGCGCAGGCTGTTGAGGTCTTCGAGGTCGAACGCGAGCGCACCCCGGTCGCCCGACACCTCGATGGTCAGAGCGTTCTTGCGGCCGGTCGCGAAGCGGGTGGCCTCGAACGAGGCGAGCGCGCCGTTCGCGAGGCGGCCGGTGAAGAGGGCGACGTCATCGACGGTGACCGCCCCCTTCTCGGCGGCGCCGACGCCCTTCGTCAGCCCCATCGAGCCGTCGGCGGGGAGCGGGCGTTCTTTCACGATCGTGTCGATCGTTCCCGACACCCGCTCCACGCCGAGGCCGGTGACGAACTGGGTCATGTCGATGATGTGCGCGCCGATGTCACCGAGAGCGCCCGAGCCGGCGTGCTCCTTCTGCAGGCGCCACGCGAGCGGCGTCTCGGGGTCGACCAACCAGTCCTGCCGGTACGCCGCGCGCACCTGCTGGACCGTGCCAACGGCGCCCTCGGCGATCATGTCGCGCAGCAGCGTGACGGCGGGGACCCGGCGGTACGTGAACCCCACCATCGACCGGATGCCACGCACCCGCGCCCGCGCGGCGGCCTCGGCCATCGCCTCGGCTTCGGCGACCGTGTTGGCCAGCGGCTTCTCGCACAGGACGTGCTTGCCCGCGTCGAGGGCCGCGATGGCGATCTCGGCGTGGGATTCCCCGGGGGTGACGATGTCGACGATGTCGATGTCGTCACGGGTGACGACCTCGCGCCAGTCGGTGGCCGACTCGGCCCAGCCCCACTTCTCGGCGGCCGAGGCCACGGCATCCGCGTTGCGTCCGACCACCACGGTCATCTCGACCGCGCGCGGAAGGTCGAACATGCGCGGCGCCTGGCGCCACCCGACGGAGTGCGCGGCCCCCATGAAGCCGTAGCCGATCATGGCGACACGTAGGGGTCCCCGAGCCTGTCGAAGGGGCCCCTGAACCTGTCGAAGGGTCACGACAGCACCAGCTCGCGCTCGACCGGAACGCGGTTCGTGACGTATCGCCCGGGGCCGCCGTCGACGCCGGGCATGATCTGCATGTAGAGCAGGCGCATCGTGAGCACGACCTCGACGGTGACCTTCTCGCCCGCGGCCGGCGGGGTGTCGAGGTGGATGAGCACGTCGGGGCGGTCGGCGACGAACCACAGCGTCTCGGACTGCTCGGGCAGGTCTTCGACGCGGTACTCGCGCCCCTCGAGGGCGAAGCGCAGGTCGTCCTTCGGCACCACCGCACCGTCGACCGTGACCGCGACGTCGTCGACGGCCGACAGCCAGAGGCTGCGGTACCAGGGCAGCTGCACCGAGACCGCGAGGCCGTCGTCGGTGCGACGGACGTCTTTCTCGGCGAAGAGCGAGTTGTGGGTGGCCATGGTGTCTCTCAGGCGTAGGTGTCGGAGAAGCTCTGGTGCGCGACCGGCGGCGCGGGCTCGAGCTTCTGCGTGGTCTCGGGGCTGTACGGGTGGTTCTTCGACGGCACCGGCTCGTCGGCCGGGGGCATGAAGACGGGCTTGCCGTCGTCGCCGAAGTACATGAGGTCGAGGTCGAACGCGCCCTGATTCTTCAGGCCGAAGCTGACCCAGTTCTCCTCGAACGGCGCACGAGCGAGCTCGTAGCAGCGGAACTTCCAGAACTTCCACTCGCCGTCCTGCTTGAGGAAGTCGATCGCGTACTTGCACCAGACCCAGTGGGCCCAGACCTTCTTGCCGAGCACCTCCTCGGGCGAATACATGTCGGGGAACGCCTCGGCGACCTTGGGGTCGGTCAGACCCGACTCGGTGCCGGCCATCATCCAGACGCCCGTTGCGGTCTTGCCGTCGCCGGCGACCTCGATCACCGGGGTGTTGGTGGCGTGCAGGATGAGCTTTCCCTCGGGGTGGGGGCGTCCGCGGTGGTAGTCGGTCACGCTCTGCCACGTCGTGTACTGACCGGCGTTGGTGTAACGCGCGCGGATGCCCTCGGTGCCCTCCTTCACCCACAGCGGGATGATCTGCTCGTCCTCGAAGGCGTTGTGCAGGTACATGTAGCGGTTGAAGAGGTTCTCGACCTGGCCGCGGTCCTCGGCGCGCTGCGCGAGGGCGTGCGCTGCCTCGATCTGTTCGCGCAGGCGCGCGACTTCGGCGACGAGCTCGGAGACGGATGCTTCGGCGGTGGTGTTCGACATGATCACTCCTTCGTGTGGTCGGGGGTCACGCGGGCTGACGCGCCGCGACGGTGTCTTCGATGGCTGTGCGCATCAGCGCGTGCTGCTTCTTGACGAGGTCGATGGGGTCGCTCTCACCGAGGTCGCTGAAGGCGTGGCCCTCCCACTCGCTCGAGAGGTAGCCCTCGTACCCGCCGATCACGAACTGCTTCACGATGCGGGGGATGTCCATGGCGGGTTCTTCGCCGTCGGCGCCGATGTCGTAGAACTTCGCGTGCACGTGGAAGATCTGCGGCATGATGTCGAGCCACTCCTCCGGCGGCACGAGCCCGTGCATGTTGAACGCGAGGCGCGTGAAGGGCCCGAACCGCAGGGGGTCGACGCCCTCGCCCGTGAGGTAGTCCTCGAACTTCTGGTTGCGCACGTGCATGGGGGTCGGCTCGTGCCAGATCTCCTCCATGACGGGGAAGTGCTTCTCGTCCATGCCCATCTGCGCGAGCGTGCGCAACAGCGTCGGCGAGAGGGAGTGCATGGTCGAGGAGAAGTCGGCGGTGAACCCGAGGCGGTCGCTTCCGAGCTCCTCGTACACCTCGCGGATCTCGAGCACCTTGGGGTCGTTCGGGCCCGAGGGCGCGTGGATCTCGTAGCCGAGCTTCTGGTCGTATTCCTCGGCGAGGGGGAGCAGACTCCGCAGCAGTTCCTTGCCGGCGGAGCGGATGACCACCCTCTTGAAGCCGAGCGTGTGCGCCGACTTCAGCTGGCGTGCGAAGAAGTCGTGCTCCTCGTCGGGGGTCATGTCGCGGTCCTTGCGCCGACCCATGTCGAGGTTCGTGCCCACGGCGCTGGGTTCGAGACCGTGGGTCTCGAGCGCGTCGAACCAGAGCTTCACGAACTCGGCGTCCACGTCGGGGTACGAGCGCAGCAGCTGTGCGAAGTTGAACTCGACGCCGGGGCCGATCCCCTGGTCGTGCACCTCTTCGATGAGGGTCTCGGGCGTGTAGAGGCCCGCGGCGAACTCGCTCGTCATCGAGTAGAGCGTCGTGCCGAGTTTGATGCCCGTTCCGGCGATGCCGTCGGTGTCCGTCATGTCGTCGTCCCGGAGGGTCAGGCGCGCACCGCGTGCGCGAGGTGGGTGTCGAGGGCGCCGCGGGCCTCTGCCGCATCCGTGATCATCCGTGATCCGGCGGCCTCGGCGGCGGTGCGCTGGAGGGCCTGCTCACCGCGGATGATCTCGAAGGGGTTCTGCCAGTGGTTCCAGTGCCAGCCCTCGTACTCGCTCGAGACGGCGCCGCTATAGCCGTTCTCGACCAGCAACGTGATGAGGTCGGCGACGGGCACCGACGGCTCGTTCCCGTTCTCGTCGATGCCGAAGAACTTGCCGTGCACGTGCTTCACCCACGGCATGATCTCGAGCCAGTCGTCCACGCGCGCCGGGCCGAACAGTCCGGTGCCGTTGATGCCCATGTCGATGCCGAGGTCGGGGCGGCCGTGCTGGTGGGCGAGGCCGATGAAGCGCCCGAAGCGCTGGCCGTGGTCGGCCTGGTCAGCGGGCGGGCCCTGCTCGTAGTACTCGTCCCAGAGGGCGACGACGGCCGACAGCAGCTCCTCCGACGCACCGCGGCGGCGATAGGCCTCGAGGAGCGAGGGGGCGAAGCCGGTCACGGTGGCACCCCAGTCCATGGTGAAGCCGAGGAAGGGCGAGCCGACCTTCTCGTAGCGGTCGCGGAGCGCGAGGATGCGCGGGTGCGACGCGTACTGGTCGGCATGCACCTCGAGGGCGAGAGTGACGCCGTACTCCTCGGCGATGGGGGCGAGCGCCTCCATCGAGTCGGGAGTGATGGAGATCTGCACGCGCGCGATGGGGAAGCCGAGCTTCGCCGCGGCGGCGATCTGCTTGCGCATGTAGGCGAGCAGCTCGTCCTGGTCCATCAGCTTGTCGGGACGCAGACCGATGTCGGCGTTGACGGCGAGGGAGGTGCGCACCAGGCCCACCTCGTCGACGAGATCGGAGAAGCGACCGGCGAAACGGTCGTCGATCTCGGGGAACCCGCGGAAGCTCGAGAACCCGATGATCTCGAGGCCCGGACCGAAGCCTTCCGCCGCGGTCTTGCGGATGAGCTGATCGAGGTCGTACTGACGGCCGTGGAAGGCCCGGGTGAAGCTGTAGAGCGTGACGCCCTGGATGGGCGTGCCGAGCTCGGGTCCCTGAGCCTGTCGATGGGGTCCCTGAGCCTGTCGAAGGGTCATGCGCGGGCCTCCTCGACCTGGCGGGCGGTCATCGTCTTGCTGTCGTGCTCCTCGATGTGCAGCACCTGATCGTCGGCGATGATGATGTACGGGATGTACAGCTCGAGGTCGACGCGCACCTCGTGCTCCCCGGCATCCACCGCCACCTCTGCGGAAAGGACGGCGGAGTCGGTGGGGAACCACCACTGGTCGGTGTTCGTCTTCATCTCGGCGAAGGTGAACTCCTCACCGTTCATCTGCCAGCGCAGGGAGTCCGCGGGCGCCTCCACGCCATCGACGGCGAGCTTCGCGCCGGAGATGCAGGATGCCGGCAGAGCCCGGTACCAGGGCAGACGAACCTCCACCGATGCGCGGCCGCCGTCGGCGATGAGCGTCCCCTGCTCGATGATGCGATCCGGGATCACGATGACCTCCTCGTCGGTGCGGCCGGAGCCGCGAACTTCTTTGTTCTGGTTCCTACATACTAATGTCGTAATCCTGCATAAGCAAGAGTCAGACGGATGCCGTTGCCGCCACGGTGCGTTCCTGGGAGAGCACCGCCGCGATCTTCCGCGCACCGCGCACCGCCAAGGCGACCGAGGTCACCGTGGGGTTGCACGCGGTCGCGGTCGGGATGACGCCGTTGCCGGCGACGAAGAGATCCGGCACGCCCCACACCTCGCTGTCGCGGTCGCACACGCTCGTGCCGTCGTCGGCCACACCCATCCGCGTCGAGCCCTGGTAGTGCAGCGATGAACCCAGCGGCAGGGTGAAGGGGCGATCCCCGACCGGGTCGCCGATGGCCTCGGCCAGGCGCACGATCTCCTGCCGAGCGCGCTCCACGACCTCGTGATCGCGATCGGTGAGGCGGTAGTGGATCCGCGGAGCCGGCATCCCGTATCCGTCGACGTGCTCGTCGTCGAAGACGACGCGGTCGTCGGCCTGCAGGTCCTTCGCGCAGAAGAGCCCGAGGCCCACGATCGACCCCGGGACCACCGGGTCGTCTTCGGCCAGCGGAATGGGTGAGGCGTCCAGCTGCATGATCTGACCGTGGAAGGGCATGTCGTCGGTGAACGGCACCCAGCTGACGCCGCTGTACTCCGCCAGCCCGGCCGTCGGAGCATCCTCCGCGAGCGGGGGCATGTCGCGCAGGCGCGAGGCGAAGACCACCTGGGCCTGATCGTTGAGGTACCGCCCGAGGGCCTCCGGGCGGATGCCCGACGCCCACAGCAGCTGCGGCGTCCGCAGAGCATCGGCGGCGACGACGACGAAGCGCGCCGCGACCCGGTGCTCCTCCCCCGTCCGCAGATCGCGCACGATCACACCGGCCGCGCGGCCGCCCTCCACGAGCACGCGCACCGCGAGCGACTCGTCGAACAGCGAGAAGCCGGGATTCTCCCGCGTCGCCTCGCCGAGCACCACGTCGGAACCCGACCACACGAGGCGGCCGTCGTCGCGCCGGTGGACGGCGAGCGGCATCCTCTGGACCTTCGTCTCGTCGACCCGGCCCGCATCGACCGCGGCGGAGAGACGTTCGCGCACGATGGCGCCGAACGGCGCGGAATCGAAGGCGTTCCGCGTGACGCCCAGCAGACGGTCGCCCTCGTCGAGCAGTTCGTCGAGGTCGTCGAGGAAGGCGATGCGCTCGCTGTCGTTCGGGCGCGGGCAGGCACCCGTCCAGTGCGCCGACATGCCGCCGACGTTGCTCGACATCGCCGCGACCGGCAGACCGTCTTCGCCCTCGAACGCGTAGCCGTCCTCGAGCAGGAACGTCCCCGGCCGCGCCCCGCGCACTCCGGCCTTCGCGGCCCCGGGGTTGGCGACCTTCGCGCCGCGCTCCCCCGGTCCCTCCGACGCCGCCTGCGCGCGAGCGCGCTCGGCGGGGTCGGAGATGTTCTTCACGTGCGCCCCGGGCGGGGTGGACACGGTGGGGCCGACTTCGAACATCGCGATGGTCGCCCCCGGCGCCCGCTCCGACAGGATGCGCGCGTACGCCGATCCGGTCGGACCGCTACCGACGATGGCGACGTCGACCGACTCCGGATACCGCCGCCCGCTCATGCTGCGCGCGCGATCTCGACGACGTGGGCGACCGAAGCCTCCGACGCGATGGTCGGGTAGTACTCCAGGCCGACGGGCCCGTCGTAGCCGCTGTCGCGCAGCAGGCGGAAGCGCTCGGCCCAGTCGAGCCGGCCCGTGCCGGGCTCGCCGCGGCCCGGCGCGTCGGCGAGCTGCACGTAATGGATGAGGTCGCCGGCGTTCGCGAGCTCGGATTCCATGTCTTCTCCCTCGACGGCCGAGTGGTAGATGTCGTACAGCACGCCGAAGTTCGCCGACGCGACGCCGCGCGCGACGTACACGGCCTCGGCGGTGCGGTCGAGCAGCGAACCCGGGTGGTCCACCCGGACGTTGACCGGTTCGAGCACGAGACCGACGCCCGATCCGTCGATCTGCGCGACGGCTTTCCGGTAGATCTCGATGAGCTTGTCGAGCTGCACCTGCCGCTTCCACCCGCCGAAACCCGTGCCGCTGCCGACGACGATGCGCGGGCACCCCAGGTCCTGCGCGATCGAGACACCCTCGTCGAGCTTGCGGAAGAACTCGGAGTGGTCCCACGGCGGGATCATGAACTGCGTGCGGGGCTCGGCCAGCTGCGCGGTGAGCTGCACGCCGGTCTCTTCGAGCGCCGCCTTGAGCGCCGGCAGATCCTTCGGGGCCGCGGGGGCGTCCACGCCCGTGGGACCCCACATCTCGACGGCGTCGAAGCCCGCGGTCGCCGCCGCGCGCACGCGGTCGTGGTAGTCACCGGCCTCGGTGAAGAGGAGTTCGATATTGGGGGCGAGGTGATACACGAGGGTGTCCTTTCGACAGACGCGAGGCGCGACGATCGACGGATGCCGGGAATGCGGCATCCATCTGGGCAGGCTCAGCCCGTGAGGCCGGGTATCCGGCATCGGTGTGGAGAAGGCGTCAGCTGATCGGCCGACGGCCGGCAGCGAAGCGGGAGAGGCGTCAGCCTTTCAGGCCGCCGGCGAAGCCCTGGATGAAGCGCTTCTGGGCGAACATGTAGAAGAGCAGGATCGGGATCATCGAGATGATCACGACGGCGAAGATCTTGTTCCAGGCCGAGACCAGCCCGCCGACGTAGGTGTACATCGCGACGGGGAGGGTCTGGGTGGTGGAGCCGCCGAGGAAGATCAGCGAGTTGAAGAAGTCGTTCCAGACGATGAGACCCGCGAGGATCGCGACCGTGCCGGTGGCGGGCGCCATCAGGGGCAGCACCACGCGGAAGAAGGCCTGTACGGGCGAGGCACCGTCGATGACCGCGGCCTCTTCGTATTCGGTCGACAGCCCGCGGAAGAAGCTGGCGTAGAGGAAGACCGACAGCGGCATGAGGATGCCGATCCAGAGGATGATCATGCCGAAGGCATTGCCGGTCAGACCGATCGAGCGGGCACCGATGTACAGCGGCACGGTGCCCAGCTGCGCGGGCAGGATGATGGCGATGAGGACGAGGTAGTACGTGATCGTCGTCCATCTGCGCGTGCGTCGAGCGATCACGTAGGCGGCGACGGACCCGAACAGCACGAGACCGGCGATGGACCCGGCGGTGATGATGACGCTGTTGAGGATGCTCATCGGGATGCTGTTGCGCCCCGTCGAGGTGAGCACCGAGACGAACGCACCGAGGTCGATGCTCGTCGGCGGAGCGACGGCGCTGCTGGAGAGGGCCTCCTTGTCACTCTTCAACGCCGTGACGACGAGGATGTACAGCGGCAGAAGGCCGATGAGGGTGACGACCCACACGAGCACTTCGCGAACGGCCGTGAACTTCGTGTAACGGAACATCAGGAGACCTTCCCGACCTCGCGGTCGCGGGTGACGTACTGCTGGAGGATCGCGAACGCCAGGATGATGACGGTCAGCACCAGCGCGAGCGCGGAGCCGAAACCGAACTGCCCGAGGGAGAACGCGTTCTTGTAGACCTCGGTGGCCAGGGTCTCGGTGGCCCCGGCGGGTCCGCCGCCAGTGAGGGCGAGGATCTGATCGAAGATGCGCAGCCCCTGGATGAGGCCGAGCGTCGTGGCGATCGCGATCGAGGGGCGGATGGCCGGGACGACGACGTTCCAGAAGCGTCCCCAGACCCCGGCGCCATCGAGAGCGGCGGCCTCTTCGACCTCGACCGGCACCGAGGCGAGGCCCGCCAGGTAGATGACCATCGTGAACCCGGTCTGCTGCCAGACGACGGTGATGAGGATCGCCCAGATGGACCAGGTCGGGTCGGCGAGCCAGGTCTTCTGGAACTCTTCCAGGCCGATCGCGCCGAGGAAGCCGTTGAGCGGACCGTTGAACTGGAAGATGAACTTCCAGACGTACGCCACCGCGAGCGGGCTCAGCACGACCGGCATGAACAGCAGCGTGCGCAGGATGTAGCGGGTCTTCAGCGTGCGATTGATCGCCAGCGCGAACAGCAGCCCCAGGACATTCGTCAGGATGACCGACCCGAACGCGAGGAAGAGCGTGTTCCACACGGCGCCCAGCAGCTGCGGGTCGGCGAAGATCTTCGCGAAGTTGTCGAAGCCGGTGATCTCGAACGACCCCAGCCCGATCCAGTTCGTGAAGGCGAAGAAGCCGCCGGTGAGGGTGGCGGCGTACTGCACGCCGAGCACGAGGACGATGGCCGGCAGCGCCCACCACCACTGCCCGTAGCTGATGAGGGGCTTGCCACCGCGGACGGGTCGTTGCGAGGTCCGCCGCGCCTTGGGCGGCACGGTGAGCGTCCGCGTGCTGTCTTTTTCGATGGTCACAGTCATCTGCTCTCTGACTTCTTCGTCGAGGCGCCCTGTGAAGGCGGGTGCCGGTTCACCGACTATCGCACCCTTGTGTCGAAAAGACACATTAGTTCCACGGATGGACCGCATAAGGAGGCGGGAGCCCCGCGGCGCAAGGCGTACTGCGAGGATGCCGCGGTGAGCTCCTCTTCGCGCGACGGTGCGCCCCTCGATCTCTGGTCCCTCTTCCTCGACCCGCCCGCCGAGGCCCGCCCCCGGGCGTGGTGGCACTGGATGGACGGCAACGCCGACGCCGAGGGAGCCGTCGCCGACCTGGAATGGCTGCACCGCGTGGGCGTGCGCGGCGTGCACCTGTTCGACGGGGGCATGGGGGTGCCCCTGGTGGTCGACGCCCCGCGGCATCCGGGGACACCCGAATGGGACGACGCCGTCGAAGCCGCCGTGACCACCGCCGCGCGCCTGGGCATGGAGATCGCGATCGTGACCTCGGCGGGGTGGAGCGCCGCGGGCGGACCGTGGGTGGAGCCCGCTGATGCGATGAAGAAGGTGGTGTGGAGTGAGACCGTCGTCGAGGGCGGCTCAGTCGACATCACCCTGCCGCCCCTGCCCGATGCCGCCGGCGGCTTCCAGGACGCCGCGCGCCACGGCGCCGACGGGTCACCCCGGTGGTGCACCGACTGGCGCGTGGTCGCGTTCCCCGCCGATCCCGGCCAGACCCCCCTTCGCCCCACGGCCTATATGAGCGAGGGTGCGGAGATCGACGGCGCCCCGCTTATCGACCGCGCCTTCGGGGACGGCATCCGTCTCCCCCGCGATCCCGACGCGTGGTCGGAGGCCGTTCTCGAGGCCGTCTTCGACGAGCCCGTGACGGTGCGCGCGGTCACGCTCGGGCTGCCGGGACCTCGCGGCTTCGGGGCGGCACCCCCGCCGCTGGCGGTGCTGGAGGCCGAGGACGGCGCCGGATTCCGCGAGGTGGCGCGGCTCGATCCCACGACCGTGGTCGCCCGCACGGCCGCTTTCCCCGCCGTCACCGCGCGCCGCTTCCGCCTCGTGCTCTCGGCGGCGAGCGCGAGCGAGGCGCTGCCGCAGCTGTCGCCGGGGGTCCGGATGCCACCGGTGCTGCGCCGCGCCGATGCCTTCGTCGTGAGCGAGTTCGCGCTGTTCACCGGGCCCCGCGTGCATCACGCCGAGACGAAGGCGGGCTTCGGAGAGGAGCGCGACTTCTACGCCCTGGACTCGGTGGACGACCCCTCGACCCGCGCGATCGACCCCGGCCGGGTGGTCGACCTGACGGACGCCTTCGACGGGCGGCGGTTGCGGTGGGACGCCCCACCCGGGTCGTGGCGCGTGCTGCGTCTGGGCGCCTCGCTCACCGGCCAGACGAACGGACCGGCCCCCGCGATCTCGACCGGCCTCGAGGTCGACAAGCTCGACGGCCGTCGCGTCCGGACCTACCTTCGGGCCCATCTCGAGCGCTAACGTCCGCGGACAGGCCGCTTCACCGCGCTGCTGAGCGACAGCATCGAGGCCGGTGCCCAGAACTACACCGACGATCTCGCCGAGCGCTTCGCCATCGCGCGCGGCTACGACCCGACCGCGTGGCTCCCCGCGCTGGCGGGGTACGTCGTGGGCGGGGCGACCGCCAGCGACGGTTTCCTGTACGACTATCGCCGCACGCTGGGAGAGCTGCTCGCGACCGAGTACTACGGCACACTGTCGAGCGAGGCGCACAAGCGAGGAATGACGTACTACGCCGAGGCCCTCGAAGACGGGCGACCGCAGTGGGGCGACGACCTGGCGATGCGCGCGCCGGCTGACGTGCCGATGGGCGCGATGTGGACCTTCGACCCGGCTGCTGGGCCGAAGCCCACGTACGTCGCCGACCTGAAGGGCGCGTCGTCGGTCGCGCACGTGCACGGGCGCACCTGGACCGGTGCCGAGGCGTTCACGTCGTTCGGCGACCCCTGGGGTTGGATGCCGTCGAACCTCAAGCACGTCGCCGACCTGCAGCTGGCGCTGGGGGTCACGCGGTTCTGCGTGCACACCTCGCCGCACCAGCCGGCATCCACTCCCCCGCCCGGGATCGCGCTGGCGCCCTTCCTCGGTCAGGCCTTCACCCGCCACGAGACGTGGGCCGAGATGGCCGGTCCATGGATCGCCTACCTCGCACGCTGCTCGGCGGTGCTCGCGGCGGGCCGGCCGGCGGTCGACGTCGCAGTGTTCGTCGGGGAGGAAGCACCGGTGACGGGCCTGTACGAGAACCTCCTCGACCGCACCGTGCCCGAGGGCTTCGACTTCGACTACCTCGGCGTCGCCGGGCTCGATTTGCTCGAGGTGGAGGGCGACGAGATGGTCGCCGGCCACTCGCGCTACCGGGCCCTGTTCCTCGGCGGATCGAGCCACCGTCTGACCGTGGCGACCCTTCGGCGTCTTCGCACCCTGGTCGAGGCGGGAGCGACGATCATCGGCCGACGTCCCGAGAAGTCGCCCTCTCGAGGCGACGACCCGGCGGAGTTCGCTGCGCTCGTCGCCGCGATCTGGCGCGCGACGAGCGTCATCGAGATGACGGATCTGCCCGGTGCCCTCGCCAGCCTCGGCGTCGCTCCCGCCCGTCCCGTGACGGGCGCCCCGGTGCGCCGAATCGCCCGTGTGGTCGACGGACGTCGCGTGGACTTCCTCGCCAATCCGTCACCCGACCCCGTCACCATAGCGCTCAGCGCGTTGCCGCAGAGCGTCGAGGTCTGGGACCCGGTGTCGCTGAGGCGGAGCGCACTCGCCCCCCTCGACGGTCGGGCCGAGGTGTCGCTTCCCCCCTTCGGCTCGGTCTTCGTCGTCGACGGCGCGGAGGCGGTCGCCCCGCCCGTCGAACGCCGTCTCGCCGCCACGGGGATGTGGAGCGTCGATTTGCCCGGACTCGCCACCACCGCCCACGGCGACGCCCCGCACCCCTGGACCGACGACGGCGCGTCCGCCCGGGGATTCTCGGGGATCGGCGTCTATCGCGCCCGGCTGACGACCCCGGATGCCGCCCCCGCCGGCCGCATCGAGCTCGACCTCGGCGCGGTCCACGGCGTCGCCCGCGTCCGCGTGAACGGACGTGAGTGCGGGATCACGTGGACGAGCCCGTACCGCGTCGACGTCTCGGACGCGTGGCTCGAGGGAGCGAACGAGGTCGAGATCGACGTGGCAGTCCCCTGGCGCAATCGACTGATCGCAGAGGCCGCCCGACCCACGGGCGAGATCTTCGCACCGATGACGCAGGTGTTCTCGGCCGACGCCGAGGTGCGTCCCGCGGGCCTCGCCGGACCGGTGACCCTCGTCGACATCGCCTGATCACGGGCGAATCCGTCGCACTACTGCACGGCATCAACACAGCTAATGTCGAAAACCGACGGATGTATGTCACTCTGAAGACGCGGCCCCGACGCCGCACCAGCCGCTCCCGGGGCTGGAGACAAAGAAGTCACCGAAAGGGTTCGTTCCATGCCACAGCACCGTTCGCTCCGGCCCCTCCGTCTTCCCCTGCTCGCAGCCCCCCTCGCCGGCGTCCTCCTCCTCGCCGGATGCTCGGGCAGCGGCGACTCCGGGAGCGGCGACTCGGCCGACGGGTTCACCGTCATGGTCGCTCAGGCCAATGACGACGACCAGTCGTACGCCAAGGTCCTCGAGGCCTACGGACAGGAGAAGGGCCTCAACATCGAGGTCATCCCCTACCCCTCCGACGGCTACAACACGCAGGTCACCACGCAGTTGCAGGCCGGCAATGCCGCCGACGTCATGATCCTCGCGCCGGGCACGGGTCAGCCGATCTCGATCGTGAACCTCGCCCAGGCGGGGCTGCTCGCACCGCTCGCCGACTCCTCCACGGGCGTCATCCCCGCGAACGCCGAGAACCAGTACCAGGTCGACGGCAAGACGTACGGCCAGCCCACGGCACTCGTGCCCGTCGGCCTCGTGTACAACAACGACGCCGCCGCCGAGGCCGGCCTCAGCGAGTACCCCGAGACATACGAACAACTGTTGTCGGACTGCAAGACCGTCCGCGACGCCGGCAAGTCGTTCACGGTCCTCGCCGGTGGGATCCCCTTCAACACCGGTTTGATGGCCCAGCTCATCTCGGCGACGCGCGTGTACGAGGCGGAGCCCGACTGGAACCAGCAGCGCGCCGACGGCACGGTCACCTTCGCCGACTCCGAGGGCTGGAAGGAGACGCTGCAGGACCTCGTCGACATGAACGCCGGCGGCTGCTTCCAGGACGGCGTCGCGGGCGGCACGTTCGACAACATCACCGCCGGCCTGGGCGGCGGCACGTCGCTCTCGGCCGCCGTGCCCGGCAGCGCGGCGAGCTCGATCGGCCAGGCCAGCGGTGCCACGCTCACCGTGCAGAGCTTCCCGCCCGCGTCGGGCCAGAAGCCGTTCCTGCTCGCCTCGGCCAACTACGCGTGGGCGGTCAACGCCAAGGCCGACGACGCCAAGAAGAAGCTCATCCAGGACTTCCTCGACTGGGTCGCCACTCCCGAGCAGGCGAAGAGCTTCGCCGACTCGTTCGGCGCGGTCCCCATCGCGGGAGCCACGACCGACGGCCTCCTCCCGCAGTACACGACGGTCGGCTCGCTGCTCGAGGCGAACGCGTACACGGGCCTGCCGAACGCCGCCTGGCCCAACGCCGCGGTCTACGACGCGCTCGGCACCGGCGTCCAGGGCCTGCTGACCGGCCAGAAGACGGTCGACCAGGTGCTCGCCGACATGGACAGCGCCTGGGGGTGATCCGGTCTCGGCCGACCGGCGTCCCCGCGGGCGACGGTCGGCCGATGTCCCCCTCCCAGACCGATCGGCTGTCGCCCCACGGGGCGGCGGCCGATCGCCCGTTCCCCTCGACCGCTGGAGCCTCGTGACCACCTTCCGCAACCCCGTCCTGGGCGGCGACCGCCCCGACCCCGCCGTCATCAAAGTGGGCGACGAGTACTGGATGACGTACTCCTCGTTCGAGTCGGCCCCGGGGCTCCCGCTCTATCGCTCCCGCGACCTCGTCACGTGGGAGTACGTCACGGCAGCGCTTCCCCACCCCGTCGGCAGCACCTTCGCCGTCGACATCGCCGAGGTCGACGGGCGCTTCTTCATCTACATCCCCTTCGTCCCGGCATCCTGGTCCAGCCTCACCGAGCCCTCGATCTTCGTCATCCACGCCGATGCCATGGAGGGCCCCTGGTCGGAGCCCATCGACCTCGGCATCCGCGGGGCGATCGATCCCGGTCATGCCGTGGGCGACGACGGAACGCGGTACCTCTTCACCAACGGCATCCGTCGCATCGCGCTGAGCGCCGACGGACTCTCGACCGTCGGCGAGCTGGAGCACGTCTACGACGGGTGGCACTACCCCGATGAATGGATCACCGAGGCCTACGCCCTCGAGGGGCCGAAGCTGTTGCGAAAGGACGGCTGGTTCTACCTGATCAGCGCCGTCGGCGGCACCGGCGGGCCTCCCACCGGGCACATGGTGATCGCCGCCCGGTCGCGTTCGGTCGACGGTCCGTGGGAGAACAGCCCGCACAATCCCGTCACCCGCACGACGGATGCCGCGCAGGCCTGGTGGTCGCGCGGTCATGCGACCCTCGTGCCCGGGCCGACCGGCGACGGCTGGTGGATGCTTTCGCACGGCTACGAGAACGGTTACCGCACGCTCGGACGGCAGATCCTGCTCGAACCCGTGACCTGGACCGACGACGGGTGGCCCGTGGGCGCCGACGACATCGGCGGCGACCTCGAGGCCCCGGCCGGGGCCGCCCCGCAAGCGCAGCCGGCGTCGTGGACCGACGATTTCGCGGCCCTTCCCTCCGGCGAGCGCTGGACGTTCCACGCCCCCGGGCCCGATGCGGCTGCGCGGCTCCGCCTCGATCACGGCCTCGTGCTGGCGGCGAAGGGCTCCTCCCCGTCCGACACCTCTCCCCTGGTCGCCATCGCGCCCGACCACTCCTACGAGATCGAAGCCGACGTCGAACTCCTCGGCGACGACACCGAGGCCGGGCTCCTGCTCTTCTTCAACGACCGGCTGTACGTCGGAATCGGCATCGACGGCGACCGCATGCTCACGTACTTCGGCGGGCACCCGCACCACCGACCGGAGCCGGCACCGCCGGTGCGGCGTCTGCAGCTGCGCATCCGCACGATCGAGCACATCGTCGAAATCCACTACCGCGAACCCGGGGGCGCGTGGACCCGCCACGGCCTGCGCTTCGAGGTGTCGGGCTACCACGCCAACACCGTCGGCGACCTGCTGAGCCTGCGTCCCGCGCTGTACGCGACCGGTTCCGGCTCGGCGCGCTTCCGCTGCGTGTCCTACCGGCCGCTGTCGTGAGCTCCCGCATCGACGAGCTCGTCTCGCGCATGACGTGGGACGAGAAGCTCGGCCAATTGCAGATCGTCTTCCGCCCGAACCCCGACGACGCCGCCGCCCTCGTCCGCCGGGGCATCGGCTCGACCTTCTGGCCGCCGTCCGCCGCGGCCACCAACGCGCTGCAGCGCGTCGCCGCGGAAGAGACGCGACTCGGCATCCCGCTGCTCGTCGGACTCGACGTGATCCACGGGCAGCGCACGATCGGTCCCATCCCCCTCTCGCAGGCCGCCGCCTTCGACCCCGGGCTCGTGCGCGAACTCGCCCACCTCGCCGCGCGCGAAGCCCGATCGGGGGGCGTGACCTGGACCTTCTCGCCCATGGCCGACGTCTCGCGCGACCCGCGCTGGGGCCGCGTGTCCGAGGGGTTCGGCGAGGACCCACTGCTGACCTCGCTGCTCGTCGCCGCCATGGTCGAGGGCTATCAGGGCGACGATCTGTCAGCCCCCGACGCCATCGCCGCGACGGCGAAGCACTTCGTCGGGTACGGCGCCGGCGAAGGGGGCCGCGACTACAACGGCGCCGACCTGTCGGAGCGCGCCCTGCGCACCGTGCACCTCCCGCCGTTCGACGCCGCCGTCCGCGCGGGCGCGGCGTCGGTGATGGCCGCGTTCACCTCGGTCTCCGGTATTCCGATGCACGCTCACCGGCGCCTGCTGACCGACCTGCTCAAGGGGGAGTGGGGCTTCGGCGGTGTCGTCGTGGGCGACGCCGAGGGCGTGGCCAACCTCGTGCCGCACGGGGTGGCCCGTGACGTGCCGGATGCCGTCCGCCAGTCGTACCATGCCGGGCTCGACATCGAGATGGGCGGCGCTCCCCTCTCGCTCACGGCCGACGACCTCGCGCCGGGCCGCCTCGACCCCGCCCGCATCGACGACGCCGTGCGCCGGGTGCTCCGACTGAAAGAGGCCCTCGGTCTGTTCGAGAACCCCTACGTCGATCCCGCCGCCGAGATCACCGCACCGGATGCCGCATCGCGCGCCCTCGTGCGAGCCGCCGCCGCGCGCGGGAGTGTGCTGCTCCAGAACGACGGCGTTCTGCCGCTCGTCGACCCGCGCTCGGTGCTGCTCACCGGTCCGTACGCCACCTCGACCGACCACCTGGGCGCGTGGGTGCAGTTCTTCGGCGCGCACGCGGGCACCGTCGCCGACGACCTGCGCGCGCGCCGTCCCGACCTCGATCTGATCGTCGAGGAGGGCGCGGACTTCCTCTCACTCGACGACACGGGCATCGCCGCGGCCGCGGAGGCCGCTCGTCACGTCGAGATCGCCGTCGTCCTGGCGGGCGAACCGTCGGCGCTTTCGGGCGAAGCAGCCTCCCGCAGCGACCTGGCCCTGCCCGGCCGTCAAGAGGACCTCATCCGCGCGGTCGCCGCGACCGGCACACCCACGGTCGTCATGCTGGTCACCGGTCGGCCGCTCGTGGTGGCCGGCTGGATCGACCACGTCGCCGCCGCCGTCGTGGTGTGGCACGGCGGCACCGAGGCGCCGGCCGCCATCGTCGATCTGCTGCTGGGCGAGGCCGAGCCCGCCGGACGCCTGCCGATGTCGTTCCCCCGCTCGGTCGGCCAGGTGCCGATCCACTACGCGCACGAGAACACCGGTCGCCCCGCGACCACGGGCGGCACCCTCACCGTCGAACACCACGACGTGGGGCTCCACGGCCCCGGAAACGTGGAGAACAAGTACACCTCGAAGTACCTCGACCTGCCCCTCGGTCCGCGATTCGCGTTCGGCCACGGGTCGGGCTACGCGCGCTTCGCACACGAGGCGCCGCGGGTGTCGACATCCATTTTCTCGGCCGAGGGCCCGCGCGACGAGACCGTGCTGACCGTCGAGATCGAGGTGAGGAACGTCTCGAACCGCCGTGGCGATGAGGTCGTGCAGGTCTTCGCCCGCGACGTGGTGGCCACGGTCACCCAGCCGGTGCGGCGCCTCATCGGCTTCGCGCGTCAGACGGTGGATGCCGGCGCCACCGCGACCGTGACCATCCCGGTGCGGCGGGAATGCCTGGCCCTGTGGCGCGACGGATGGGTGGTCGAGCCGGGCGCTTTCGAGCTGCACGTGGGTGGCTCCCTCGATGCGACGCAGGTGGTGATGATCGCGGCGGAGTGACTCGGATCACGATCGGGAATATCTTCAGCCATTGCATCGATGTGATTGATACGCTCGGGCTCAGCCGATTCGTTCCACCCCGGCACGAGGAGAACACGACGACGTGTCCGACAACGCAGCTCTTTCCCGCCTCGATCTGAACCTCCTGGTCTCGCTCGACGCGCTGCTCACCGAGCGCAGCGTCACCCGCGCGGCCGAGAGCCTGCACCTCAGCCAGCCCGCACTCAGCGCCTCGCTCGCGCGCCTGCGCACCCACTTCGACGACCAGATCCTCGCCCGCCGCGGCAACACGTACGAGCTCACGCCGTTCGCGCTGCGACTGACCGACCACACCAGCACCGCCCTCGAGGCCGCACGGCGCGTGTTCGAGAGCCAGTCCTCGTGGTCACCGGCGGAATCGACCCGCGAGTTCTCGATCTACGGCTCCGACTACGGCTTCGTCACCGTCGGCACGGTCGTGTCGCAACTCGCCGCCGAGCAGGCCCCGGGCGTCCGGTTCCGCTACATGCTGCACAATCCCGGGATCGTCGAAGACGCCGCGAACCGTCTTCGCTCCGCCGACGCCATGGTCATCCCCCACGGCCCCGTCTCGGAACTGCCCTACCTCGACCTGTGGCAGGACGACTGGCTCGCGGTCGTCTCCGACGACAACGCCGACGTGGGCGATGCGCTCACGATGCAGAACCTCGCCGATCTGCCCTGGGTGCTGACGTTCCAATCGCGGTCGGCCTTCACCTCGGCCGCGCGGCAGGTGCAGCAACTCGGCGTCGAGCCGCACATCGAGGTCGTGCTCGAGAGCTTCCTCTCGGTGGGCCACTTCGTCAGCGGCACGCGTCGCGTCGGTCTCGTGCAGTCGGCGCTGGCGCCGCACCTGCTGCGCATCGGCGGCATCCGCGTCGTACCGCTGCCCTTCGCGGCGACTCCCATCGTGAGCGCACTGTGGTGGCATCCCTCGCACAACCGTGACCCGGAGCACGAGTGGATGCGCGGGCTCTTCGCCGAGGCCGGCCGCGTGATCGCCGCCGGACACGCCCCGCACTGAGGGGTCCGCCGGGCGCGAACGGCCGACCGACGTCGCCCGATCGTTGCGCCGAGCACTATCGAGCGGTCCTATGCGGCGCATCAGGATGCCGCGCACCCGGCGTCGGGGACGGATCTTGTGGACGCGGCCGTTCCGCCATAGGTTCAGAACCAGAACCAACGTACTGATTCTGAAAATGGCCGCTCTCCCGCGCGTCCCGTCATCCGCTCAGTGAGGAGCATCCCGTGGCCGAACCGTTGAAGATCTTGATCGTCGGAGCCGGGATCGGAGGCCTCAGCACGGCGTCGGCGCTCGCCCGAATGGGCGCGAAGGTCGACGTCATCGACGACAAGCCCGAGATCAGCGTCGCCGGCGTCGGCTTCGGGCTCCGTATCAACGGCCTGCGGGCGGTGCGCGACATCGGTCTGCTCGAGGAGGTGCTCGAGATCGGGCACCCCGCGCCGGGGATCGACAATTACGACGCCGAGGGGAACCTCCTCAGCACCATGAGCTACGGCACGCAGGACGAGGGGCTCCCGGGCTGCGTGACGATGTCGCGGATCGCCTTCCTCGAGCTCGCCGCCCGGTACGCCCTCGACAACGGCTGCGCCTTCCGCATGAGCACGACCGTCGCCGACATCGCGCAGCACGACGAGAGCGCCACGGTCACCTTCAGCAGCGGCGACCGAGCCGAGTACGACCTGGTGCTCGGCTTCGACGGCCTGCACTCGCAGATCCGCCGGGACTACTTCGGCGAGAAGTACGCGCCGCGCCCGGTCGGCGGAGTCGCGTGGCGCGTGGGGCTCCCCAACCGCCGCAAGATCATGCAGCCCATCATCTGCCAGGGCTACGGCGGCAAGATCATGCTCACCCCGCTGTCGGAAGACACGATGTACATGGTGCTCACCGTGGCCGAAGAGGGACGCCCCCGGTACGACGCGAGCAAGATGGCCGAGATCATGCACGATCGCGCGGCCGCCTTGACCCGCGGATCGGCCTTCCTGTCCGACGCGCTCGACGACGTGCGCCACGCCGACAACGTCGCCTACACGCCGTATTCGACCGTGTGGGTGCCGTACCCCTGGTTCCGCGGTCGCGTGATGATCCTGGGAGACGCGGCGCACACCATGACGCCCTACCTCGGCTCGGGTGCCGCGATGAGCATCGAGGACGGCGTCGTGCTCGCCCAGGAGCTCGCCAGGAACGACTCGGTGCTCGACGCCCAGCTCGAGGTCATGAAGCGCCGGCTCCCGCGCGTGCGGGCCGTGCACGACCGCTCGATCGAGTCGATGCTCGAGGAGTTCGACTCCGTCACCGACGAGACCTATCGTGCGCGCATCGAGCACCTGCGCCACGACGAGCCCATCGCCAACGAGTACGCGAACCGCCTCTTGCGGATGCCCTACTGACCTCCGAGGAGACGAACGTGTCGAACCCTTCAAACACCCGCACCCTCGTCGTCGACGCGACCGCAGAAAGCGCCTTCCGCCCACTGAACGGCGTCGGCGGCGTCCCCGGTCCCGTCGAGGGCTACGAGCAGTTCCCCGACCTGACGCCGATGTGGCGCGAGGCGGGGGTGAGCGTCGTCCGCTCCTTCGACTGGGTCTCGCGCCTCGACACCCGTGACAACCCGACGAGCCTCTTCCCCGACTGGAGCGCCGACGTCGACGATCCCGCGAGCTACAACTTCGCCGCCACCGACCAGTGGATCGACGCCGTGCACGCCGTGGGCGCCGAGGTGATGTTCACGGTGGCCAGCTCGATCCCCCGCAACAAGCTCCCCGCCGAAGACGTCGAAGTCTATGGCCGGGTCGTCGAGCGCATCGTGCGGCACTACTCCGCGGGTTGGGCGGGCGGACCCGCGAAGCCCGTCCGCATCTACGAGTTCGGCGACCAGCCCGACTTCGGGCCCCTGCACTTCGACGGGCATCCCGAGCAGTTCTTCGCCATGTACAAGGCGTTCTGCGAGGCGGTGCGGCGCGTCGACGCCACGCTGACGGTCGGGGGTCCGGCCATCGCGTTCCCCCTCGAAGCGGACGCGCCCTACCGCGAGGGATTCCTGACCTTCGTGCGCGAGAACGACCTGCCCCTCGACTTCTACTCCTTCCTCTGGTTCACCGACGGCAGCCGCGACCCGCTCGACTACCGGTACGTCTCGCGCGAGCTTCGCGCACTCCTCGACGCGCACGGGTTCGCCGACACCGACCTGACGCTCAGCTACTGGAACTACCTCGCGGTCCCCAGTTCCACCGCGCCCGCAGCGGAGAAGGGCGCCTTCCAAGCCGCCACGGCGATCTCCCTGCAGGACACGGTGATCGACCACGCCTTCTTCTTCCGGGCCGACAGCGGCCTCGACCCGCACTACGGCTTCGTCGACCCCGGTGGCGTCGGCCAGGTCGACGGACAGCCCGACGAGCGCACGCGCGCCCTCGTGCTCGCCGGTCGTGCGATGCGGGGACGCCGCCTCGCCGTCACCGGGGGCGATGAGTCGGGGTTCACCGCCATCGCCGGACGCGAGGGAGATCGCGTGCGCGTGCTGGTCGCGAATTACGTCGCGCCCGACTCCGCGCTCGCGCCCCGCGACGAGGACCGCTTCACGTTCCGCATCCCCATCGGCGAGCAGCGGATCGAGCTGGGGCTCACCCTTCCTCCGCAGCGTCTCGACCTGGCATCCGCCGGGGTGGACTCGGCCCGTATCGAGCTGAAGAATCTGCCGTGGACGGATGCCACGGTGAAGGTCACGACCACCACCCTCGGCGGAGAGGTCGTCGGCCCGCGCGATGCGATCGTGTCCGACACGGGTAGCCTGCAGCTGAACGTCGACATCGTGCCGCAGTCCGCGCTCCTCATCGAACTGACGGTCTGAGGACAGTCGTCCGGCACAACCGAGAGCAGGAGCCGATGGCAGCACGACCGGTCGTGAGCGGGGTGACCGAGCCCAAGCAGCAACGCAGCCGCGACTCGTTCGCCAAGGTCTGCGCCGCCGTGCTCGAGCTTCTGCACGAACGCGGAACGGGGCAGTTCTCACTCGCCGAGGTCAGTGCGCGGGCGGAGGTGTCGATCGGGTCGATCTACGGCCGGGTCACCGGGAAGGCGGAGCTGCTGCGCGCCGTCCAGAGCCAGGAGTTCGACCGCCTCGACCTCGAGACCGCGGAGCGCGTCTCCGTCGCCGGCGCGGGGGCACCCGACTTCGCCCGCGCGACGACCGCGATCGTCACCGCCTACGCCGAGCTGCTGCGCGAGAACCGAGACATGTTGTCGCCGTTCTTCCTTCTCGGCGTCGAGGATGCGGCCCTCCTCGAGCGCGGGCGTCGATCCGGTGACGCCGGGCAGGAGGTCTTCCTCGGGGCCCTGGTCGCCGCCGCCGAGGAGCACGGCGTCGACGTGTCGGCAGACAGGGCGCGCTGGGCCTTCGAGGTCTTCTACAGCCTGTGCGTGCGGTACCTGGGCCTCGGTGTCGCGGCGACCGCGAGCCCCCACGATGCCTACGGCTGGCGGGAGTTGCTCGACCGCCTCGCGCACACCGTCGTCCTCATGACCGCGCCGGAGTGAACCGGCTCCGATCCCGACGCGTCGGCGTCCGGCCGGCGTAGGACGACGGGGCGCACGTCGCGCCCCGCCGCCCCACCTCGGTCACACCGCCGCCGTCACCGCCCGCATCGACGCCCGGATGAGGTCGTGCTGGCGCCGCACGAGCAGCAGCGGGTCGACCTCGCCGAGCTCGGCGAAGGCGTGGCCCTCCCACTCGCTCGACCAGAATCCGCGGTAGCCGCCCTCGACGAACACGCGCACGAGCTCGGGGTAGTCGATCGCCGGCTCCTGGCCGTGCGCGTCGATGTCGTAGAACTTCGCGTGCACGTGCAGGATCTGCGGCATGATGTCGGCCCACTCGCGCGGATCGACGTGCCCGTGCATGTTGAAAGCGAGATGCGCGAACGAGCCCAGGCGACCCGGGTCGAAGTCGCGTCCGCGCAGGTAGGCGAGGAACTCCTGCTGGCGCGCCTGCATCGTGGCATCCGTCGCCCAGATGTCCTGCAGCCGCTGCACCGCCTCGTCGTCGAGCCCCGCCCGCCGCACGGCGCGCAGCAGCGTCGGCGACATCGCGTGCATGGTGGAGGAGAAGTCGGCGACGAAACCGAGCAGCGGCGAGTCGAGCTCGGCGTACGTCTCGCGTACCCGCAGGATGGGCTCGGCGTTCGGCCCCATCGGCGCGTGGATCTCATAGGCGAGCTTCAGCTCGAGGTCCTCGGCGATCGGCAGCAGGCGGCGCAGCAGCGCCGGCTTCGCGCTCTGGATGCGCACCAGCGGGAACCCGAGCTTCTTCGCCCCCTCGAACATCAGCTTCGAGAACGCGAACTCCTCGTCGGGCGTCATGTCGCGGTCGCGACGGCGGCCCATGTCGAGGTTGGCTCCGAACGAGCTCGCGACGAACCCGTGCCGGTCGAACGCCTCGCGCCACGTGCGCACGAACTCGTCGCCCACAACGGGGTAGGTCGGCACCATCTGGGATGCCACGATCTCGATGCCCGGACCGATGCCGAGTTCCGCGACGCGGTCCAGCAGACCGTCGAAATCGAAGTGACCCGCGCGGAACTCCGCGCTGGCCGAGTACAGCGTGAGCCCGAGCCGGAACGGATCGTCGTCCGACGCCGGGGGCGGCGGCGTCACGTCCGACACGAGCGCCGGGATCGCGGCATCCGCGTCCACCACCGTGAGCGCCTTCACGTCGTGGACGACGTTCGGCACGTACAGCCCGGGTCCCCCGTCCGGGCCGGGCGCGATCTGCATGTAGGGCAGTCGCAGCTCGCCGTGCAGCACGACCTCGTGCGTCTCGCCGAGCGCCACGGGGTGGTCACGGCGAGCGATGAGAAGCGGGTGCTCCTGCAGGAACCACAGGCGCTCGCTCTGCTCGGGCAGCTCGTCGAGGCGATACGACTCGTCGCCGAACGAGACGCGGAGGTCGTCGGCATCCACCGCCTCTCCGTCGACCGTGAGGGCGAGGGTCGTCACCGACGACAGCCAGAGGCTGCGGTACCAGGGGATGGTGAGGCGCAGCGCGAGCCCGTCGGGGTGCGTGCGCAGACTGTCGGCGTGGATGAGTCCGTTGGGCATGAGCGTTCCTTAAAGCCGGTCGGCGATCTGACGGATGAGCGAGTGCTGGCGCCGCACCTGCTCGATGGAGCGCCACGGTTCGCGCTCGCCCTCGTACTCGCTGGAGAGGTAGCCGGTGTAGCCGGCGGCCTTGAGCGCCTTCAGCACGGGCTCCCACGGGATCTGCTGGTCGTGGAGGTTGTCGTCGATGTCGTGGAACTTCGCCTGGATGAAGACCACGTTCTCGATCACGTCGAACACGTCGTTCGGGTCGACGTGGATGCCGTCGAGGAAAGCCGGACGCTGGCCCGGCAGCTCGCCGGGCTTGAGCGGGATCGGGCGGTCCTGGAAGATCCCCGTGTCGAGCAGCAGACCGAAGTGCTTCGTGCCCGTGCGACGGATGAGCGCGATGTAGTCGTCGACGACC
The DNA here is from genome assembly GCF_001456955.1 of Microbacterium enclense. Taxonomy (GTDB): domain Bacteria; phylum Actinomycetota; class Actinomycetes; order Actinomycetales; family Microbacteriaceae; genus Microbacterium; species Microbacterium enclense. The sequence goes on from NZ_KQ758469.1 coordinate 166,412, forward strand.
TCGTGCTTGATCGGCGTCGGCGAGTGGATCTCGGGGCAGATGACGACGTCGAGCTCCTCGGCGAGCGGGAGCGACGCCTCGACGACCTCGGTCCAGATCGGGTGGGGGATCAGGTCGCCCGAGACGACGCCGATCTTGGGTCGCACGAAGCGGAAGCCCAGGCGCTTGGCGAGGCGAAGGTCGCGCTGCAGTGCTGCGGCGCCCTCCTCGACGGTCATGTCTCGACCGTTGGGGCCGCTGGAGTGCAGGCGCGTGTCGATCCACGAGCCGTAGTTCGTGGGCTCGAGGTCGTACTTCTGCAGGAGCGCGAACCACTGCTCGACCCATTCGTCCGAGGGGTTCGGGTAGTTCGGCACGTGCGCCTCACCGAGGATCTCCAGGCCGGTGGCGCCGAGGTCGGCGATCGAGGCCATCGCGGTCTCGAGGTCCATGACGGTGCCGAAGTCGCTCATGTAGCTGTACAGAGAAACGCCGTAGCGGAAGGGCGCACCGGATGCCTCGGGCGCGAGCGTGACGTGCTTGGTGACGCGGTAGGTGCTCGGCTGGTGCTCCTGGGGGATGTACGACATCCGCAGGCGCAACTCGATCGAGAGCTCATGCACGCCGTCGGGGAGGCCGCCCGGCAAGGGGACGGTGACGATCGCGGCGTCTTCGAGCGGCCAGCGCACGCCGTCGCCGTCCCACAACTGGGCGAGTGAGTACTGCTGCCCCTGCAGGGTCCACAACGGCACGTCAGGGGCGACGTCGACCAGGCCCGGGATGCTGACGCCGATCCCGTCGATCAGCGACGCCGCCATGCCGCGATAGGACGGCATGCGGACGCGGAACTGGAAGCCGGTGATCTCGCCGTCCTCGCGGACGTTGCGGAAGCCGACGGACTGGATGAGGTCTCTTTCGAGAAGCATCGTCGCTCACTCTCTGTGGGTTGCTTCGACGCTACCCCTCTTTTGCCTCATTTAGACATAAGGGGTTCTGATGCCGTGCATCACCCTCACCATCGACGACGAAGGGCCGCCCCGGCGCGACGAGAACAGGCGAACGACACGAGAACAGGGCGATCCGCCACGGATTCGCCTGTTCTCGTGGCATCCCCTGTTCTCGGTGCGTGGATGCCGGGACATCCACCCCGCGCGGCACCTCCGGCCGGCCGCCTCTGTCGCGTCATCACGACGGGGATGCCTCGCGTCAGCGCTCCAGCACCACCGCCAAGCCCTGGCCCACGCCGATGCAGATGGCCGTGACCGCGACGCCGCCACCCCGGCGTTTCAGCTCGTGCGCGGCGCGCGCGATGATGCGCCCGCCCGAGGCGCCGAGCGGGTGGCCGATCGCGATCGCCCCGCCGTTCTCGTTGAGCGTCGACGGGTCGAGCTCGGTCCACAGCTTCGCGCACGCGAGGGTCTGCGAGGCGAACGCCTCGTTCAGCTCGACGAAGGTCACATCTCTCCACGACCGGCCGGCGCGGGCGAGCGCGCGGTTCGCCGCCTCCACAGGGGCAACGCCGAACACGTCGGGGGCGTTGCCGAACGCGGCCCGGCCGGCGATGCGCGCGAGCGGCTCGGCATCCAGTGCCCCTTCCGCGCCGAGCAGCACGGCCGAGGCCCCGTCGTTGATGGGCGAGGAGTTGCCCGCCGTGACCGACCCGCCCGCGCGGAACGCCGGGCGCAGACCCGCGAGCACCTCGGCGGTGGAGTCGTCGCGGATGCCCTCGTCACGCGCGAGCGCGTGTCCCTCCACCTGCACGATCTCGTCGTCGAAGCGCCCCGCGGCCCACGCCGCGGCCGCCAGGCGGTGGCTGCGGGCGGCGAAGGCATCCTGCTCCTCGCGCGAGATGCCGTAGATCTCGGCGAGCTTTTCGGCGCTCTCGCCGTTCGAGATCGTCCAGTCCGCCCTCAGCCGCGGGTTCGTCATGCGCCAGCCGATCGAGGTGTTCCACATCGTCTGATTCGCCGCGGGAAACGGCCGCGGGCTCTTCTCGACCACGAACGGCGCACGCGTCATCGACTCGACGCCACCGGCGAGGATCACGTCGGCGTCGCCGGCCTCGATCGCCCGCGAGCCCTGGATCACGGCATCCAGAGACGATCCGCAGAGGCGGTTGATCGTCGTGCCGGGCACCGACGACGGGAAGCCCGCGAGCAGCGCCCCGAACCGCGCGACGTTGCGGTTGTCTTCTCCTGCCTGGTTCGCGTCGCCGAAGACCACGTCTTCGATGCGGGCCGGGTCGATCCCGGTGCGTTCGACGACGGATGCCATGACCGTCGCCGCGAGATCGTCGGGCCGCACGTCGGCGAACGCCTTGCCGTGCCGTGCGAAGGGGGTGCGCACGGCGTCGTAGACGAAGGAAGCGGGCATGGGTCAGACCTCCAGAGACAGACCGAGCAGGGCCTCGATCTCGGCGTGCGTGTTGTCGCCGAACAGCTCGCGCACGCGGAAGCCGTCAGGCGTGACGTCGAAGACACCGTGATCGGTGTAGACGCGCGAGACGCAGCCGACGCCGGTGAGCGGGTAGGTGCACACCTCGACGAGCTTGGGCTCACCGGCCTTGGTGAGCAGATCGGTCATGACGTAGACGTCCTTGGCGCCGATGGCGAGGTCCATCGCCCCGCCGACCGCGGGGATCGCCCCGGGCTCACCCGTCGACCAGTTCGCCAGGTCACCGCTCGCCGAGACCTGGAAGGCGCCCAGCACGCACACGTCGAGGTGACCGCCGCGCATCATCGCGAACGAGTCGGCATGGTGGAAGTACGCCGCGCCGGCGAGCGCCGTGACGGGCTGCTTGCCGGCGTTGATGAGGTCGGGATCGACCCGGCCGCGCTCGGGCGCGGGACCCATGCCGAGCATGCCGTTCTCGGTGTGCAACACGATCTCGAGGCCCTCGGGCAGGTAGTCGGCGACGAGGGTCGGCGCCCCGATGCCGAGGTTGACGACGGCACCCTCGGGGATGTCGGATGCCAGCCGCTCGGCGAGGTCGCGACGGGGGATGCGGGTGGTCACTGTTCTGCCCTTCCTGCGGTGGTCGGGTCTGCCGTGGGCGGTGCCTCGAGCGCGAGCGGGCGCCCCTCGATGTCGACGCCGCCGACGAACTCGCCGTCGCGCAGCCACGGGCGCTCGCCCACCGCGACGACGCGATCGACGTAGAGCCCCGGGGTGATCACCGCTTCGGGGTCGAGCCAGCCGAGCGGCACGACCTCGTCGACCTGCACGACGGTGGTCGAGGCCGCCGCGGCCATGATCGGGCCGAAGTTGCGCGCGGTCTCGCGATAGACGAGGTTGCCCCAGCGGTCGGCCGCGCGTGCGCTGATCAGCGCCACGTCGGCCCGGATCGGATACTCCAGCACGTAGTCGCGGCCGTCGATCCGCCGCGTCTCCTTGCCCTCGGCCAGCTGCGTGCCGAAACCGGTGGGGGTGAAGAACCCGCCGATGCCGGCGCCCGCCGCGCGGATGCGTTCAGCGAGGTTGCCCTGCGGCACGAGCTCGAGCTCGACCTTTCCTTCGCGATACAGCCCGTCGAACACCCACGAGTCGCTCTGCCGGGGGAACGAGCAGATCATCTTGCGCACCTGCCCCGCGGCCAGCAGGGCGGCCAAGCCGGTATCGCCGTTGCCGGCGTTGTTGTTGACGACGGTGAGGTCGCGGGCGCCGTGGGCGATGAGCGCGTCGATCAGCTCGACGGGCTGACCCGCGCGGCCGAAGCCGCCGATCATCACGGTCGCGCCGTCGGGGATGCCGGCGACGGCGGCCGCGACGTCGGGAACGGTCTTGTCGATCACGTCGCGCCTCCCTCGCGGGGGGCGGATGCCGAGGTGTCGGCGGTCGTCTCGGCCGGGGCCCCGGACGCGGATGCCGGGGCATCGGCCGGCGTCTCGGCATCCGCTCCGACCGGCGTCTCGGCCGCCGCTTCGTCGGCCGGAGCCGAGAACACCTGCGATGCGATGCGGAACGCCGTGTTCGCGGCGGGCACGCCCGAGTAGATCGCCGACTGCAGGATGACCTCGCGGATCTCGTCGACCGTCAGGCCGTTGCGCAGCGCCGCGCGCAGGTGCATCGCGAGCTCCTCGTGGTGCCCGTGGGCGATGAGCGAGCTGAGCACCGCGATCGAGCGCGATCGGCGGTCGAGGCCCGGCCGCGACCACACGTCACCCCATGCGACGCGGGTGATGAAGTCCTGCCAGTCGGTGGTGAGGTCGGTCGCGGCGGCCGTCGCGCGATCGACGTGCGCGTCCGACAGCACGGCGCGGCGCACGGCCATGCCCTGGTCGTAGCGTTCCTGATCGGTGGGCATCAGGCGTCCTTTCCAGAAACGGATGCGAAGAACGACCGCAGCAGCGCCGCCACGGCCTCGGGTTGTTCGGCGGGCGGCAGGTGTCCGGCATCCTCGATCCGCGAGATCCGCCCGTCGCGCACGCCCTCGGCGATCTCGACGGCCTTGACCTCGGGGGCGACCGCGTCGAAGGCGCCCCACGCCACGAGCACGGGAACCGTGATGGCCCCGAGCGCGGAGCGCACGTCGAAGGCGGCGAGCGCCTCGCAGCACCGGGCGTAGCTGTCGTCGTCGGCGTCCTGCAGCGCGTGCAGCAGGCGCCCCGTCAGATCGGGGCGGCGCGCGATCGAGTCGGGTGCGAACCAGCGCTGCGCGGAAGGCACGATGAGGCTCGACGTGCTCTGCGTCCGCGCCTGCGCCGCGCGTTCGTGCCAAGCGGAGGGTTCGCCGAGCCGGGCCCCGGATGCCAGGACCGCAGCCCCCCGCAGACGAGAGCCGTGACGCAGTGCCAGCTCGAGGCCGGTGGCCCCGCCGAGCGAGACACCGGCGTAGAAGAAGGTGTCGTCGGGTACCGCTCGCGCCACGGCATCCGCGAGGTCGGCGACCGTGAACGCCTCACGCGCGACCGGGCCGGCGCCGTGGCCGGGCAGGTCCCAGGCGGCGATCCGGTAGTCGTCGGCGAGCAGCGGCACGACGTCATCCCACAGGATGGTCGACGTTCCGAGTGAGGGCCCGAGCACGAGGAGCGGCGCGTCGGCGGGTCCGACCGGGGCCGTCAGCGAGATCAGCGAGGCCGCACTCATTCGTCGGCTCCGCATCCGTTTGTGTCGATTCCCATGCGGCCTCGACGATCGCGCGCGTCCTCGGCGTCGTCCACGCCCTCCCGCGGGCCCGCCGGAGTCGCCGAGTCCGCACCCGCCCCGGCGCGGGCGCCCACATCGTCGCGCGCCCCGCCGCGCGCCAGCCGCGGCGCGAGGCCGACGTAGGCGCGCGGGTCGAGCAGCGCATCGACGTCGAGTCCTGCCGCCTCGGGCAACGCCCGGAGCCGCGGCGCGAGGTCGTCGTCGCCGGTCAGCAGCTCGGCGAACCGGTCCGCGCCGATGAGCGGCACGAGCACGCCGCGCAGCCGCTCGCTCACGAGACGGCCGCCGGTCATTCGCGCATTGCGCGCCGCCGCGGCGCCGTCCACCCGAAGGTGGGCGACCATCGAGGCGCCGTGCCGGGTCGCCCCGAGGGCGAGCCGCAGCAGCTCGCGCAGGGTCGGCCACTCCGCGTGCCACGCCCCGTCGGGCCGTTCATCGACCGCGAGAGCGGAGGCGAGGTGAAGCGTCGCGGCCAGCTGCGGGGCCCGCAGGGCCGCCGAGCGGACCAGCACCGCCTCGGCCGGGTTCTGCTTCTGGGGCATCGCCGACGATCCGCCGCCGATCCCCTCGGCCACTTCCCCGATCTCGGTGCGGCCGAGCGTCGCCACGTCGGACGCCATCTTGCCGAGCGCGTCGAGGGCCTGCACGAGCGCGTCCCCGAGCTCGGTGATCGGCCAGCGGGTCACGTGCCAGGGGGCGTCCGGAGCGTCGAGTCCCGCGGCACGGGCGAAGGCCGTGGGCAGGGAGGCCGCGGCATCCTCTGACCCGGTGATCTCGACGAACGAGGCGAGGGTTCCCGCGGCGCCGCCGAGCTGCGCCGGGTACTCCAGCGCCTCGACGCGCCGCAGCGCGCGCTCGATCCCGCGCGCCCAGGTCGCGGCCCGCGCGCCGATCGTGGTGGGGACCGCATGCTGGGTCAGGGTGCGCGCGGGCGACACCGCGTCGGCGTGGATCTCGGCGAGCTCGCGCGCACGCTGCCCCGCGATGCGCAGCGATGAGCCCACCTGCTCCATCGCGCGCCGTGCGACCAGGATCAGCGCCGTGTCGAGGACGTCCTGGCTCGTCGCCCCGCGGTGGATCCACACGCGGTGTTCGGCCGGCACCCGTTCCTTCATCAGCGCGACCAAAGGGATGACGGGGTTGCCGCCGCTCACCGCCTCGCGGGCGAGCCGGTCGAGGTCGCCGGCCCCCACGGCGGGGCCGGCTTTCTCATCGATGCCGAAGGCGTGATCGACGTCGCGTCGAACCTCGGAGGGTGCGACCCCGAGGTTCGCGTAGGCGGCCACCAGCGCGCACTCCGCACGCACGAGCGCGTCGGCCACCGCCGCGTCGGACACGAGCAGGTCGTGCCCGACGGTCACCGGCGACAACAGCCCGATGTCGATCCACGGAAGGGCGTCAGAAGGCAAGGAACACCGTCTCCTTCTCGCCCTGCAGCCGGATGTCGTGCCGCAGACCGCCGTCGGGGGTGCGCGTCGCGATGAGGCTGGCGCGCTCCTCAGTCGTCAGCGTCGACAGCAGCGGGTCCGCCGCCAGCGCCTCGTCGTCGCCCGGGACGTAGATGCGCGTGTGGAGCTTGTCGGGCAGCCCGCGCGCGAAGACGATCGCGGCGAAGAAGCCCGGACGCCCCTGGATGCCGCCGGGCTCGCGCGTCCAGAACTCGAAGTGCCCCTCGTCGTCGGTGAACGCTCGCCCGAAGCCGGTGAAGGTGTGGGCGTCGCGGCGGAACGCGCCGCGGGCTCGCGGCACCGAGCCGTCGGCATCCGCCCCGAAGATCTCGATCAGCGCGTCGGGGATCGGCGCTCCGACGCCGTCGTACACGGTGCCGCCCAGCACGATCGCGCCCGGCGAGTGGGGGAACACGACCTCGTGCTGCTTCGGGTACTCGAGGCCGTAGGCGAAGAACGGGCCCACCGTCTGGCCGGGGGTCGCCCGGTGCGTCTTGGCCGGAGCGACACGCGCCGCGGCGTCGGAGGTCGTCGTCATCTCACTCGTCCTCGGGCTCGAAGTAGGTGGCATCCGGCCCATCGACCACGATGTCGAAGCGGTACCCCGTCGCCCACTCGGGCGAGGTGAGGTCGTGGTCGTAGACGCCCACGAGGGCGTCGCGGTCCTTCTGCCGGTGGATGCTGTTGTAGATCGGGTCGAGCGCGAACAGCGGATCGCCCGGGAAGTACATCTGCGTCACGAGGCGCTGCGTGAACGACGAGCCGAACACCGAGAAGTGGATGTGCGCCGGACGCCACGCGTTGCGGTGGTTCTTCCACGGGTACGGGCCGGGCTTGATGGTGGTGAAGCGATACTCGCCGTTCGCGTTCGTGACCGCTCGCCCGGCGCCGGTGAAGTTCGGGTCGAGCGGGGCGGGGTGCTGGTCGCGCTGGTGGATGTAGCGCCCGGCGGAGTTGGCCTGCCAGATCTCGATGAGCTGGTTCGCGATCGGCCGGCCCCACGAGTCGAGCAGGCGACCCTGCACGCTCATGCGCTCGCCCAACGGCTCACCGGCGTGCTGCAGGGTGAGATCGGACTCGATCGCCGCGACATCGCGCTGGCCGAACGCGGGCGAGAACAGCTCGATCGTCTCGGGGTCGACCAGCCTCGGGTTCTTCGTCGGATGCCGCAGCACGCTCGAGCGGTACGCGGGGAAGTCGTGCGCGGTCGCGGCAACGCGCTCCCCGGCGGCCTCGAGCGCGTCGAGCTCGGCATGGCGCGCGCGGATCTCGTCGACGATCTCGGCCTGCGACGCCTGGTCGGGGGCGGCCAGAAGCGTCTCGGGCGCCGCGGCGAGGGTGTGGGACATGGGGTCTCCTTCGACGCCTCCATCGTCCGGCACCGATCGACCCGATGCCGGGATGTTCCCGCTCAATGGGAGTCATGGCATCCTGGCGTCGTGGCGAACTCCCCCTCCGGCGATTCCGTGACCGACCGTCTCGTGCGCATCCTCGAGACGTTCACCCCCACCCGCACGGCGCAGACGACCGCCGACATCGGGCGACGGGCGGGTCTGCCGAGCTCCTCGGCGCACCGCATCGTCAACGAACTCGTGGATGCCGGCCTCCTCGAGCGTGACGACGAGCGACGCGTGCGCGTGGGGATGCGGCTCTGGGAGCTCGCCACGCGGTCGTCGCACGCGTTGCGCCTGCGCCAGGCGGCCCTGCCGTACATGGAACGGGTGCAGCAGCGCGTGCGCGAGCACACGCAGCTCGCGATCCTCGAGCACGACGAGGCGCTGTTCCTCGAACGACTCAGCGCGCCCGACTCCGGCGCGAACATCACGCGCGTCGCCGGCCGGCTGCCGGTGCACGCGTCGTCGTCGGGCCTGGTGCTGCTGGCCTTCGCCCCGCACGACCTGCAGGAACGGGTGCTGGCAGGCCCCCTCCCCCGCGTCACGCCCGAGACGATCGTCGACCCGACCGCGCTTCGCCGTACCCTCGCCGAAGTGCGCACGCTCGGCCGCGTCATCGCGCCCGGCTACGTCGACGAAGTGTCCACGGGCGTCGCCGTGCCCGTGCGCGACGAGACCGGCGCGGTCATCGCCGCCCTGTCGGTGGTGCTGCCGCGCGACGCCGAGACGCAGTTCGCCCTCGTCGAACTGCACCGCGCCGCCCGCGACACCGAGCGCGCCCTCGGCTACCGTCGCTGACCTCCACCCGCGCCCGCCCCCGCTCCCCCCGTGACTTGCGCCGTATGCACGCGAAGAGCGCGCCCCGGCGACCATTCGGCGCAAGTCATCCTGAGGCCGCGGCCACCTCGCTCGGAACGACCCTCTGACGTGCGCCATGCGTACATGAAAGCCCCGCCCCGGCGACCATTCGGCGCAAGTCATCCTGGGGCCGCGCCCGTTCGGCGCACGCCACGGCTCACGTCCGGGAGACATTGCCGACCGCGGCGCGGAACGGCACGCGCGGGATGCTCGTGGCATCCCGTTCAATGAGAGAGGGCGCATGGGCTCGGGGTGAGGGAGGCACCATCGACCACAGCCACCGTCGAAGGAGACGCCATGACCACCACCGTCCGCACTCGTGTCGCCATCGTCGGCGCCGGCCCCGCGGGGCTCCTGCTCTCGCACCTGCTGGAGCAGGCCGGCATCGAATCGGTCGTCATCGACCAGCGCTCGCGCGACGAGATCGAGAGCACGATCCGCGCCGGCATCCTCGAGCAGGGCACCGTCGAGCTGCTCGACACCATCGGCCCGGCCTCGCGCGCCCGCACCGTCGGCCACCGCCACGACGGCATCGAACTGCGCTTCGAGGGCGAGGGGCACCGCATCGACTTCGCGGCATCCGTCGGCCGGGCCGTGTGGCTGTACCCGCAGCACGAGGTGCTGAAGGACCTGATCGCCGCGCGGCTCGCCGCCGGGCAAGACCTGCGATTCGGCGTCACCGCCGAGCGCATCGAGAACGGCGACCGCCCGCGTGTGATCGCCCGCGACGCCGACGGCGCGCCCTTCGAGATCGAGGCGGAGTTCGTCGTCGGCTCCGACGGCTCGCGCAGCGTCGCCCGCGCCGCGGTGACCGGGTCGAGCACGGGCGGATACTTCCGCGAGTACCCGTTCGCCTGGTTCGGCGTCCTCTGCGAAGCCCCGCCCTCGAGCGACGAGCTCATCTACAGCAACTCCCCCGACGGCTTCGCGCTCGTCAGCCAGCGGTCGGCGACCGTGCAGCGCATGTACTTCCAATGCGCCCCCGACACCGACACCGCCGCCTACAGCGAGGCGCAGCTCTGGGACGAGCTGCAGAAGCGCGTGCCCGGCACCGAGCTGAAGCAGGGCCCTATCTTCCAGCGCGACGTCCTGCGTTTCCGCAGCTTCGTTGCGCACGAGCTGCGTCGTGGCCGCGTCGCGCTCGTCGGTGACGCCGCCCACACCGTGCCACCGACCGGCGCGAAGGGCATGAACCTCGCCATCGCCGACGTGCGCGTGCTCGCGAAAGCCCTGCGCGCCCTCCTCCTCGACGGCGAGGAACGCCTGCTCGACGCCTATCCCGAGACCGTGAGCCGCCGCATCTGGAAGGCCCAGCACTTCTCATGGTGGATGACGAGCATGCTGCACGCGGCTCCGGATGCCACCGACTTCGACCGCCGCCGCCAGCTCGGCGAGCTGCGCACCGTGGTGGAGTCCGAGCACGGCCGTGCGTACCTCGCCGAGGCGTACTGCGGGTGGCCCCTCGACGTCTGACCCTCTCCGTGCTCCCCCGGCCGTGACCTCGGGCCCAGGTCGGCACGAGCCGTCCGGGCGAGACCAGCCGGTTCGGGGCGGAATCGGCCACTCGGGGCAGAAAAATCGCGCCCCGATCGGCGAAACCCGCCCCGAACCGAAGCGAGCCCGGCATCCCCGCGTGCCGGGGCGGAGAAGCTCAGTCCTCGGGCGCCTTCGGGAACGGGCTCGGCACCACGGGGTGCGTTCCCGTGTAGCCCTCACGCTCCGCAGCCAGTTCGGCGATGCGCTTGCGGCAGGCGTACCAGCCGATGACGATGCCGATCACGGCGACGACCGTGGCCACCAGCGTCGCCGGTGAGTCCACGAAGACCAGCACGAGCACACCCGCGAGGAACACCAGCGTCACCCAGTTCGTGTACGGCGCGCCGAAGAGCCGGAACGACGGGCGCACCAGCAGCCCGCGGTCGGCGAGCTGCTTCAGACGCATCTGGCAGATGATGATGGTCGCCCACGTCGAGATGATGCCGACCGATGCGACGCTCAGCACCGTCTCGAACGCCTCGGCGGGCACGAAGAAGTTCAGCACGACCCCCAACAGGGCCACCGCTGCCGTGATCGCGATGCCGCCGTAGGGCACGCCCGCCTTGTTCATGCGCGCGGCGAACTGCGGCGCGGAGCCCGCGATCGCCATCGAGCGCAGGATGCGGCCCGTGGAGTACAGCCCCGCATTCAGCGACGACAGCGCCGCGGTCAGCACGACCATGTTCATGATGACGTCGACGCCCGGCACCCCGATCGAGGCGAAGAACGTCACGAACGGGCTCTCGCCGGCCGAGTACGCCGTGAACGGGAGCAGCAGCGACAGCAGCAGCACCGACCCGACGTAGAACACCGCCACGCGCAGCACCACCGAGTTGATGGCCCGGGGCATGACCTTCTCGGGGTTCTTCGTCTCGCCGGCGGCCGTGCCGATCAGCTCGATCGAGGCGTAGGCGAAGACGACGCCCTGCATGAGGAGGATGGCGGGCAGGATGCCGTTGGGGAGGAACCCGCCGTTGTCGGCGATGAGCGAGAACCCGACGGGCGAGCCGTTGGGCGTGCCGAACACGACGAAGTAGATGCCGACGAGCAGGAACGCCACGAGGGCGGCGACCTTGATGAGGGCGAACCAGAACTCCAGCTCGCCGAACACCTTGACCGACACGAGATTGACCGCCAGCACCACGACCAGTGCGATCAGCGCCCACAGCCACTGCGGGACCGCGCCGATCCACGGCACGTACTTGCCGAAGAAGTTCATGTAGACGGCCGCGGCGGTGATGTCGACGATGGTCGTCATCGCCCAGTTGATCCAGTAGAACCAGCCCGAGACGAACGCGGCCTTCTCGCCGAAGAACTCGCGCGCGTACGACACGAACGACCCCGAGCTCGGGCGGTGCAGCACCAGCTCGCCGAGCGCGCGCAGGATGAAGAACGCGAAGACGCCGCAGACGGCGTACGAGATGACGATCGCCGGCCCGGCCTGGGCGAGACGGCCGCCGGCGCCGAGGAACAGCCCCGTTCCGATCGCACCGCCGATGGCGATCATCTGCACCTGACGCGACGACAGGCCCTTGTGGTAGCCGCTGTCCTCGAGCTGCACGGTCGAGGTGTTGATCGGCTCGGCGGCGTCGCCCGAGCGCGGAGTGGAGTCGTTCACGTACCCATCATTCGTTTCGCGCACCGCCTGTCCAGCAAGCGCGCCGAGATCGGCGGCATCCGGATGCCACGGCTCAGAGCCACTTCTTCCACTTGAACGTCAGCCACAGACCCGCCGACACCGCCACCATGAGCACCAGCGCCATCGGGTAGCCGTACTGCCACTCCAGCTCGGGCATGTTCTTGAAGTTCATGCCGTAGATCGCGCCGATCAGCGAGGGGCCGAACAGGATGGCCGCCCACCCCGAGATCTTCTTCACCTGTTCGTTCTGCTGCAGCGAGGTCTCGGTCTGCCGTTGGGTGACGAGGGTGGCGTTCACGGTGAGGGCGTTGTCGAGGATCGCGCGCAGCGCCGTGAGCTTCTCGCACTGGCGCAGCACGTGGTCGAGCACGTCGCGCAGCGACCGTTGCAGTTCGAGGTCGACGCCGTACTTGTCGGCGCCCCGCAGCAGCGCCTCGAGCATGCCGCGCAACGGCTCGGCGGCTCGCTGGAAGTGGATGACCTCCCGCGCGAGCTCGTAGATGCGCTGCGTGAGCTCGGCGCCGCCGGTGCCGAACAGCTGGTCCTCGATCTCGTCGACGTCGTTGCGCAGCCCCCGCGCGACCGGGTCGTACTGGTCGACGACCTCGTCGAGGATCGCGTAGAGCACGGCCTCGGGTCCCCGCGCGAGCAGGTCGGGGCTCTTCTCGAGGCGACGGCGCACGCGCGAGAGGTCGGGCACCTCGGCATGACGCACCGTGACGACGTAGTCGGCGCCGATGAACACGTGCAGCTCGCCGAACTCGACCGTCTCGCTCTCGTCTATGTACCGCGCCGGGCGCAGCACCGCGAAGAGGTTGTCGCCGTAGCGTTCGAGCTTCGCCCGCTGGTGCCCGGTGAGCGCGTCCTCGACGGCGAGCGGGTGCAGCGAGAACTCGGCGGCCACACGCTCGAGCTCGTCGGGCGAGGGGCGCAGCAGCCCGATCCACGCCATGCCGCCGTGGGCCTCCATGTACTCGAAGGTCTGGTCGAGGCTCGCGGGGTTCTCGATGCGGTGACCGTCGACGTACACGGCGCTGTCGATGATGGGCATGAGTCCGTTGTACTCCCGACGCCTATGTGCGCCCGGTCACTTCTTCGGGTCGTTGCCCCAGTTCATGAGCGAGTAGCGCCAGTCGGTGTCGGTGATGTCGCCCTTCGGCTTCTGCGCGCTGTGGCGCTTGACGTAGCCGACGACCTTGCGCATGTGGGCGTAGTCGTCGTCGGTGAGATCGGCCTTCTTCTTCTCGAGGATGCGCACGATGTGCCGCCCGCTCTCGTGACCGGTCGACTCGCCGCCGTCCTTCTTCTGCCCGACGGATTTCGATTCGTCGGTGTCGAGCCACTTCTTCAGCTCGCTCGCGGTCATGTTCACCGCGTCGTCGAAGTCCTTCTTGGTCTGATCGTTGTCGTCGCTCATGCCGTCATCCTCGCCAAGGGCCGACGACGTCGACGCCCCCTTGCGCCGGCGACGACGCGGTGGCATCCGCACCGCACCGGCATCCGCCACGCGTCGGCGTCCGCACCGCCGACGGCTCGCTGTGGCGCTCACCGCGCGGCGGCATCCGTTCAACCGACGGGCTCGCTCAACGGCTCGTCGGCGTCGGGTCCCGGATGCCGCGCCGCGCTGCCGCGACGGGCGGCGGCGAGCACGGCCCCGATGCTGGCCGCGATGACCAGGGCGATCCCCGCGATCTCCAGCCACGACAGGTGCTGCCCCAGCAGCAGGAAGCCGGCGACCGAGGCCGTCGCGGGTCCGAGGCTCATGAGGATCGCGAACGCCGACGCGGGCAGGCGACGCAGCGCCACCAGTTCGAGGGCGTACGGAATGGTCGACGACAGCAGCGCGACCGCGGCGCCCAGGGCGAGGATGTCGACGCGCAGCAGCGCCGAGCCCGCCTGCCAGACACCGAACGGCAGGACGATGACCGCCCCCACCGCCATCGCGAGCGCGAGCCCGTCGAGGCGGGGGAACTCCCGGCCGACGCGCGCCGACGCGAGGATGTACAGCGCCCAGCTCACGGCCGCCCCGAGCGCGAAGACGACGCCGAGCAGGTCGAGCCGGTCCCACCCGCCCGCACCGAGGGCGACGACCCCCGCGAGCGCGAGGCCCGCCCAGAGCCAGCGCGCGAGGCCCGTCGCCGTCAGGATCGACAGGGTCAGCGGGCCGAGCACCTCGATCGTGACGGTCACCCCGAGCGGCAGGCGTGCGAGGGCGAGGTAGAACAGCCCGTTCATGGATGCCAGCACCACGCCGAAGCCGATGACCGAGCGCCACGCCACGGCGGTGTGGCCGCGTAGGCGCGGACGAGCGATCAGCAGCAGAAGCAGCGCCGAGAAGACCAGGCGCAGCATGACGATGCCGAGCGGGCCGGTCTCGGGGAAGAGCATGACGGCGAACGACGCGCCGACCTCCTGGCACGCGAGACCCACCAGCACGAGCGCGGCGGCCGAGCCCTGTCCGCCGCGTGCGATCATCCGGCGGGGGGCGCGCAGATGGCGTTGGCGGTGATGGCGTCGCGCATCTGGTCGGCGGTCCAGGGGAGGCCGGCCTCGGGCAGCGTCTGCCCCGCGGCCGCGGGGGCCTTGGAGGCGATCGCCGCGAGCTGCCAGGCGAGCCAGGCGCCGGTGTTCTCGTTGCCGGCGGAGTTGTTCAGCACCACGGCGACCGACATTCCGGTCGCGGGGTCGGCGAAGGCGCCCACGATGTAGCCCGGCGTCGAACCGAACTGCCCGATGAGCGAGCCCGCCTGGTAGGCCCCGCCCGCCGCGGTGAACCACGTCGGCTGATCGGCGGCGACCGGCACCGGGTTCGCGAACCTGTCGTTGTCGTCGGGAAGCAGCGCGTCGGTCGCGAGGGCCTGGGCGTACCGCCCGAGGTCGCGGATGTTCGTGACGGCGCCGGACACGGCCTGCCCGTAGCTCGACGACATCGTGGTGAACTCGGTCGGCTGCGCGCAGTCGTAGGCGCCGTCGGCGTTGGGCTGCGACCAGTGACCCGTCAGCGGCGACGTGCCCGGGGTGGCGGCCGCGGGGCCCGGCAACGACGTCGCGGCAAGACCCAGCGGGTCGATGACGCGCTCGGTGATCACGTCGGCGAGCGATTCGCCGGTGACCCGCTCGACGGCGAGGCCGGCGAGCAGGAAGTTCGTCGGCGACGAGGCGAACGAGACACCGGGATCGTTGAGGCGGGGCTTCGAGATGCCGTACGCCATCAGCTCGCGCGCGTTCCACACGCGATCGGGGTTGCTCCGCACCAGGCCGTCGAGGCTCGAGGTGTACGAGGCGAGGCCCGACGTGCCGTCGCAAAGCTGCCGAAGGGTGATGTCCTCGTAGCCGGGCACGTTGCTGACCCACTGCGTGATCGGGTCGTCGAGCGCGAAGCGCCCGTCGGCGGCGAGGCGGTACACCGCGTCGCACGTCATCGCACCGGTGACGTCGGCGGCGCGGAACTGCAGGTCGTCGGTCACCTCGGCTCCGCCGGGACCCTGTGTGCCGACGCCGGAGATCCACGTGCCGCTCCACGGCGCCCAGACGCCCACGATGGCCCCGGTCGCTCCGGTCGCCGTGATGGCCGCGCTCACCGCGTCGCGCATCTCGGTGACGGTGGCCTCGGGAAGTGGGGCGTCCACCTGCGCGGGGACGTCGATCGACACCGTCCCCTGGCTCGTGCAGCCGCTCAGCACGAGGGCGAGCGCTCCCGCGCCCGCGATCGCGACGGCCGCGGAACGACGCCATCTCCGCATGTGAACCCCCAGCGTTTCCGAGCGCGACGAAGCGCACTCCCGTTGAATTCAAACACACGGGGCGGGGGCCCACCCGCCGCTTGCGCACCCGGGGAGTCACGTCTGCATCACGACTGCCGCCACCTCGCGCGACTCCGGGGGAACACGGGGTTAGGCGAACCTAACTCTTTGCGTATGATGACCGCATGAACGCCGTCGTCCCGTTCTCCACGGCTCTGCGCGAGCGCTCCAGCAGCGCGCACTCGCCCCGCGAGTGCGACGGGTTCATGACCGACCTGCTCACCGGCGCCGGAACCCGCGACGACTACATCGCGCTCATCGCCCAGCACTGGTTCCTCTACGCCGCCCTCGAAGAGGCGTCCGCGCGCATGCGCACCGACCCGGTGGCATCCGTGTTCCTGAGCGACAAGCTCTCGCGCCTGCCCGCGCTCGAGGCCGACCTCGCCTTCCTCATCGGCCCGCAGTGGCGCGACGAGATCCGCCCCCTGCCCACCACGCAGGCGTACGTCTCGCGCATCCGACGCGTGGCGGCCACCTGGCCGGGTGGGTTCGTCGCGCACCACTACACGCGGTTCCTCGGCGATCTGTCGGGCGGCCCGTCGATCGGCCGGCTCATGCAGCGGCAGTTCGGGTTCGAGACGAACGGCATCGGGTTCCTGCTCTTCGGCGACATCGCCGATCCCAAGGCGTTCAAGAGCGTCTACCGCGAGCAGCTCGACGCCGCGCCGTGGGACGACGCCGAGAAAGAACGTGTCATCGCCGAGGTGCTGGTGGCCTACCGCTTCACCACCGAGCTGTTCGCCGACCTCACGCGCGCGAAGGCCGCACGGGTCGCCTGAGCCTCACGCCTGACGGGTGGCCGCCTCGTCTTGCCGGGCCAGCCACGCCTGCTTCATGAAGCGGCGGACGTCTTCGTCGACCCGGATGTCGCCGGGGCGCAACGGACGCGTCAAATACAGACCGTCGAGCGAGGTGAGCCGGCTGAGCGCGACGTAGGTCTGCCCCGGGGCGAAGGCGCCCGAACCGAGGTCGACCACGGCGCGGTCGTACGTCTTGCCTTGCGACTTGTGGATCGTGACGGCCCACGCCAGCCGCAGGGGGAACTGCGTGAACTCGGCGACGATTTCGCGCGACAGGTTCTTCGTGCCGGGGTCGTAGGCGTAGCGGTACCTCTCCCACACGGCCGGTTCGACGTCGTGCTGGATGCCGTCGACCTCGACGCGCACGCTGTCGCCGGCGATGCGGGTGACCGTGCCGATCGTCCCGTTGACCCATCGCGGCGCCTCGCCGAACTGCCCCGCGTCGTTGCGGAGGAACATGACCTGCGCCCCGACCTTGAGGGTCAGCTCCATCTCGGCGGGGTAGTTGGCCTCGCCGCGGCCGAAGTCGCCCGAGATCTCCGCGTTCGCGGTCTGGGTGCGCCCGACGAGTTCGTCGAGGTGCTTGCGGTTGATGGTGTTCACGCGGTCGTTGCGGGTGGCGAGCGTGATGACCGGGTGCTCGCCATCGGCGGGATGCGGCGGCGTCCGCGCCCCCGCGCTGTTCAGGATGCCGGCCATCTCGGCCGTTACGCGCCCGTAGCGCACCGCGTTGAGCAGCGTCTTGAAGCCCGGGTCGGACTGCCGGTGGATCTCGACGAGCTCGTTCACGTGCAGGTCGGCGCCGTGCCGGCCGATGTCGATGAGCCCGTCGCTGGCCGCCGCGCCCGACCAGACCTTCGCGTCGAAGAACCAGAACGAGCGGTAGTGATCGCGGATGTAGCGCATCTCGTCGCCCCGCGGCGGGACGGGGGCCAGCTGGTACGGGTCGCCGAACATGACGATCTGCGTGCCGCCGAACGGCTCGGAGCGACGACCGCGGGCCTGACGGAGCGAGCGGTCGATGGCATCCATCAGGTCGGCGTTGACCATCGAGATCTCGTCGATCACCAGGGTGTCGATGGCGTTGAGGATCTTGCGGGTGGCGTCGTTCTGATCGATGTCGCCGTTCGCGATCAGCCCGATCGGCAGGCGGAACAGCGAGTGGATCGTCTGCCCCTCGACGTTGAGCGCGGCCACGCCCGTCGGCGCGCAGACGGCGATCTGCTTCTTCGTGTTCCATGCCAGGTGCTGCAGCAGCGTCGACTTGCCGGTGCCGGCGCGGCCCGTGACGAAGACGTGCTCGCGCGTGTCTTCGATCAGCCGGAACAGCGCCTGCTGCTCGGCGGAAAGGGGCGGCGTGGTCACCGGCCCATGCTAGTTCGCGCCGTCGCGCCGACGCAGAGCCGTGCCGACGGCGCCACCCGCCGGCTCGGTGTGGAGGAGCAGCCAACGCGCCTCGCCCGAGAGCACGTCGGCGACGTGGCTGCGGAATCGGGGACACTGCGTGATGTCGTGCGACCGGCACCGCAGCGCGTGCTCGGTCATCGCGCGGGCCTCGGCGATCTCGGCCGCGCGACGGTCGAGCTCGGCCACGTGCTCCTCGAGCACCCGATGCCGGTCGGGGGCGTCGTCGTCGAGCAGCACGCGGATCTGCTCGAGCGAGAGCCCCGCCGCCTTGTTGCGCAGGATCACGGCGATGCGCACGGCGTCGTCGTCGCCGAACCGGCGCCTCCCCGCGCCGTCGCGCGCGGGGCGCAGCAGCCCCGCGTCCTCCCAGTGCCGCAGCACGTGGGTGTCGAGCCCGAACCGCGCCGCCGCCTCGCCGATGGACTCCCCGCTTGACTTCATGTCGACATGAAGTCACACGATGGCCTCGGACGCAAACGGAAGGAGCCCATCGTGTACGACGCGATCATCATCGGAGGCGGCCCCGCGGGTCTGCAGGCGGCGCTGACGCTGGGCCGGATGCACCGGCGCACCCTGCTGCTGGACTCGGGCGCGTATCGCAACGGCACCGTCCGCCACGCGCACAACCTGCTGACCAACGACGGACGCGATCCGGCGGAGCTGCGCCGCATCGCCCGCGCCGAGATCGCCGCATACGACGCCGTGGAGGTCCGGGATGCCACGGCCGCCGGCATCGTGCGCGACGGCGACGCGCTGACGGTCACCGTAGACGGCGACGCCCTCCGCGCCCACGCGGTGATCCTCGCGACCGGTGTGGCCGACGAGCTCCCGCCGATCCCCGGTCTCGCCGAGCACTGGGGCGACACCGTCGCGAACTGCCCGTTCTGCCACGGACACGAGTTCGCCGGTCGCCCCGTCGCCGTCGTCAACGCCTCGCCGCACGCCGTCGTCCTCGCGCGGATGCTCGAGCCGGTGGCATCCGAGGTGCACGTCGTGGCACCCGACGAGGTGAGCGCCGTCTCGGGCGTTCGCGACGGACTCCGCCTGCACCTGGCCGACGGGACCGCGCGCGAGGTGGCCGGCGCCTTCGTCGCGCCGACGTGGACCGTGCGCGGTGAGCTCGTCGACGCGCTCGGTCTCGAACGCCAGGAGTCGGGCGCCGTGCGCACCGATCCGTTCGGCCGCACGAGCGTCGAGGGCGTGTACGCGGTCGGCGACATCGCCCACCCCGACCACCTTCCGGGGCCGATGTTCTCGCTGGCGGCGGCGATCGCGGGAGGACAGCTCGCGGCCGTGGCCGTCGTGCGGTCGCTCGTGGCGTAACGCACGCGGCACCCCCACAGGACTGCTTCCTAGACTGGGGGCGTGAGCAACGCCGGCGGGGGCCCCGCGACGCCCGAGGGTGTCGGCGGCGTGCGCGCGCGCCGGCGTCTCGAGATCCCGGCGATGATCCTGATCGGCGTGCTGCTCGTCGCCGCGCTCGGGGCCGGCACCGCCTCGCTGTACCGCGAGTTCTACAGCCCCCGCGCGTTCGTGCTGCACTACCTCGAGCTTCTGCAGGAGCGCCGCGCCGCCGAGGCCCTGGCCGTCCCCGGTGTCGCGGTCGACTCCGCCGAGCTCGAGGCGGCGGGTCTGCCCGCCACCGCCTCCGAAGCACTGCTGCGCCCCGACTCGCTGCAGGCGGTGACGGATGCCGTTGTCACCGGCGAGAGCGTGGACGGCGACCGCACGCGCGTCAGCGTCAGCTACTCCGTCGGCGGATACGCCGGGTCGACGACGTTCGACGTGACGAGCGACACCGGCAATGCCCTGCTGCCCCGCTGGCGCTTCGCTCGGAGTCCCCTGTCGGTGATGAACCTCTCGGTCGAGGGGTCGATGCGCTTCGCGGTGAACGGCTTCGAGGTCGACAAGCGGCAGGTCGCGATCGAGGGGGCCGACGTCGACCCGACCGCCGCCCTTCCGTTGCTCGTCTTCTCGCCGGGGCTGTACTCGGTGTCGGTCGACACAGCGATCTCGGCGACCCCCGGCGTCGCCGTGCTCGCCGACGCGCCGCTGGCCGGCATCCCCGTCGACGTGCAGGCCCAGCCGACCGAGGAGTTCCGCGGGGTCGTGCAGCAGCGGGTGGAGGACTTCCTCTCCGCGTGCGCGGAGCAGAAGGTGCTGCAGCCCACGGGCTGTCCGTTCGGCTTCACGGTGCGCAATCGCATCGACGACGCCCCGTCGTGGTCGATCGTCGAACAGCCGCAGGTCACCGTCGAACCCGACGGCGCCGGGTGGCGCATCCCGTCCGCCCCGGCGGTCGCGCACATCGAGGTCGACATCCGCTCCATCTTCGACGGCAGCGTCCGTACGGTCGAAGAAGACGTCGACTTCACCGTCGACGGCCAGATCACCGTCGAGCCCGACGGCTCGGCATCCATCCTCGTCGGCGGCTCCTCCGACTGAACCGGCGGCGGCCCGGCGGGCGGATGCCGCGTGCACAACGGCGGATCTCTTCAACGACACGCCGCCGCCAGGCATTCACCGCCCGCGTGTCGTCCCCGTTCGCCGCCGTTGTGCACGCCCGCCGTACAAGCCGCAGAGCGATCGCCCGGGCGCCGCGGCGGCGGGCACGACCGCGGGGAATTCGTGCGACACGCCGCCACACGGCTGCCACGGCCCGCGTGTCGGCGCCGTGCTCCGCCGTCATGCGCGCCGCCGCGGCCGGACGGGGGCATCGCCCCCGGGACTCAGCTGCCGCCGCGGGCGGCGACGCGGGCGTCGCGGGCGGCGAGGCGCGCGAGTTCTTCGTTGTAGGCGTCGAGCTCGAGATCGCCGACGCGGTCGACGTGCCGGTCGCGGCGCTTCTGCTGGCGCTCGTCGCTGCGGCTCCACTGGATGGCGACCGTGATGGCGAGGATGAGGGTCGGGATCTCACCCACCGACCAGGCGACGCCGCCGCCGACGTACTGATCGTCCAGGGGTGTCGCGCCCCACGTGCGACCCATCGCCCCGAACCACTCCGAGACCATGAGTCCGGAGTTCATCATGATCGCGATGCCGAAGAAGGCGTGCATCGCCATGATCGCGATGAGCACGAGCAGGCGCATGGGATAGGGCAGGCGGAAGGGCACGGGGTCGGTGCCGACGAGGCTGAGCACGAACAGGTACCCCGTGACGAGGAAGTGCGCGACCATCCAGATGTGGCCCACGTGGTCGTACAGCGACCATCGGAACAGATCGGTGTAGTAGAACGCCCAGAGCGAGCCGATGAACAGTCCGGCGGCGACGTACGGGTTGGTCAGCACCTTCGCGACCGGATTGTGCACCGCCCAGAGGATCCATTCGCGGCCGCCGCGCGTGCCGTCGTCGCGCTTGCGGATCGCACGGGCCGCGAGCGACACCGGGGCTCCGAACACGAGCATGAGCGGGATCGCCATCGACAGCAGCATGTGCCCGATCATGTGCATGCTGAACAGGTAGTCCTGGTACACGTTGATCGGCCCCGACGTGACCCAGAACACCCCGAACAGACCGAGGCACCACAGCACCGTGCGGTGGATCGGCCACCCGTCGCCGCGACGCAGGAGGCGCCAGACACCGGCCAGATAGAAGAAGAGGCCGAACGCCACGATCAGCGTCCACAGCAGGTCGACGTTCCACGCCGTGAACCAGCGCTCGAGGGTCAGCTCGGGCGGCAGAGGCGCACCCGTGAGCACCTCGGCCGGAGTGGTGCCGACCAGGGGCGCCTCGGCGGGCGGGGGCGTGCGCGCCAGCGCCGCGGCGACACCGCTGGCGATTCCCATGAAGACGAGCTCGAGGCTGATGACGCCCCAGAACCGGGCAGAGCCGGGCTCGTCGGCCATGCGCGAGATGAGGCGACCGCGGTACCAGGCCCCCAAGACGCCCATGGCCACGAGCGCGACCACCTTCACCAGCACGAGCACGCCGTACGCCGACCAGAGGTTCTGCAGGCCGAGGAGACCGATCGACGCGCGCACCGTGCCCGAGATCGCGACGACGATGAACGCCACGAGCGCGATCGAGGAGTACCGCAGGAGGGTGGTCTGCAGCTGTCCGCGCGACATCGCGGGTCGCACGACGACGAGCAGGATGAGGCCGCCGAGCCATGCCGCGGCGGCGATGATGTGCAGCACGAGGGAGGTGACCGCGGCGTCGTGGCTGGCCTCGGTGCCGGAGTGCCCCTGCGTGCCCATCGGAATGAGGGAGGCGATCGCGAGGATCGCCACGATCAGCGTGGGGATCCACGAACGCACGGCGAAGGTGAGCACCGTGAGGACCGCACCGGCGATGGTCGTGATGAGCCAGGCCTGACCCGGCGGGCTCTCGACCAGGAAGCGACCGAGCTGCTGCCCGAAGACGGCGTCGAGGGTGGGGGTGGCGTTCAGGACGTTGAGGAACGTCATGTACCCCGTCACCGCCGCGGCGACGGTGAACAGGGCCGCGCCGATCGACGCCGTGTCGAGCGCGATCTCGAAGGGTCGTTCCCCCGCGGGCAGGGCGAACAGCGCGAGCACGAGCGAGCCGACCATGGTGGCCGCGGCGAGGTTGACCATCACCGTGGCGATGGGCAGACCCCAACGCACCACGGGACCCGCGTCGGCGAGACGGCCGGGGGCCGCTCCCCCGCCGAAGGCGAGCCCGGCGACGACGGCGATGATCGAGACCGCGACCAGGATGACGGGGCCCGCGACGCGCAGAAGTCGGGGATTCACCCGACCAGCCTACGTCGCCGGGAAAGAGCGGAGGGGGGATGCCGTGGCATCCCCCCTCCGATGGTTCGAGACCGTCTTACTTGACGGCGGCCTTGAGCTTGGAGCCCGCGGTGACCTTGACGCGCTTGCCGGCGGGGATGGAGATCTCCTCGCCCGTCTGCGGGTTGCGGCCCGTGCGAGCCGACGTCGCGACCTGCTCGAAGGCGATCCAGCCGGGGATCGAGACCTTGCTGCCCTTGGCGACCGCCTCGGAGACGGTGGAGAAGAGGGAGTCGAGCACGCCCGACACGGCGGACTGGCTCTGGCCGGTCGCGCTGGCGATGCTCGCGACGAGCTCGGTCTTGGTGATGGACTTGTCGGCCATGTGGTTGTCCTCCAGACGGCGGCGAAAGCCGTCTCTCGTTACTCGGACGAGGAGGAACCCTCCTCGGTGGTCGGGAG
The DNA here is from genome assembly GCF_001456955.1 of Microbacterium enclense. Taxonomy (GTDB): domain Bacteria; phylum Actinomycetota; class Actinomycetes; order Actinomycetales; family Microbacteriaceae; genus Microbacterium; species Microbacterium enclense. Next base: position 189,577 of record NZ_KQ758469.1, read on the forward strand.
ACCGCCTCGACAGTATCAACCGAACCGCGGAATTACGCGGATCTTGACGGATTTCGGCCCTTTCTGCCCGGCGTGTCGCGCTGCAGTCGGCGCGGTGAGGGTCGGCCGGCGCACGGGATCGCGCCTCACCACTCCGGGGTGCGCGAGCGCGACCCGGCCCGCTCGGGTGAATCTACGCCTTTTGGCGGGCGAACTTGTCACCCGGGTCACCCTCTAGACCGCCTGATCGTCATCTTCTCGTCATTCGGCGTGACGTATGGACCGTAAAATGCCCGCACACGGCGAAGCCCCGGGGCAGGGCTTCGCCCCTACCCGAGGGGCACGGATGCCGGGATCCCAGTCTTCCATCGACGCGCGCCGCGCGCTGCGGGCCGCGATCGCCACAACGGCCTCACGCGTCCCGCCCGGTAACGGCGTGCCCTCCATACGCCACCTCGCCCTCATCGCCGAGTCGGAGCCGATCGTCACGCCCGCCGTCTGGACGGACTCGGCGGCATTGACCCTCGCCACCCAATTCGTGGCGAGATCGCGTCAGGATTCGCTCGAGGAGGGCTGCCGCCTCATCTCCCGGTACTTCGACGGCGTGCGCCTGCGGCGGCCCGCCTCCCTGTCCGCCGGCGTGCGCACTCACCTCTACGCGTGCGTCGCCGAGTACAGCGGTGCCCTGGGGTGGACCCACATGGGCGCTCGTTTCGCCGCAGAAGCCCAGCTGTTCGCCGACACTCCGTCCCTCCTTTATCGCACGACGACCCTCATCGCCCTCGCACAGGCGATGAACGGGGAGTTCGCCGCCGCCGACACCGAGATCCGTCGCGCGCAGGAGCTTTTCGACGCCCACGGGTGGCCGGCGGTCGAGAAGAACTACGGGCATTTCGCGGCGGAGATCGCCGTGGCGTCGTCTCGTGCCGACGTCACGGGATTGCGCGCGACCAGCAGCCAGATGACCGCCACGCACCCCGATGACCCCTACTGGATCTTCACGGCCGGGATGGCTGACGTCACCGCTCATCTGTACTCACGGGAGTTCGCCGAGGCTTTCGCGTTGAGCTCGCAGCTGCTCTTCAGCAGTCGTCGCCTCAGCAGCCACAGTTTCCCCCGGCAGAATCTCGTGTGTCTCCACAGCGACATCCTCGTCGCGCGGGGTGAGTTCACCCAAGCCCTCTCCCTGCTCGCACAGCACGAGAGCTCGCCGGGGCACGGAATCTGCTTCGCCTCGCAACGCGCGGCCAGCCTGCTGGGTCTGGGACGACAACGCGAGTTGCTCGCCGAAACGGAGGCGTGCGCGGCCGACGAGGCCGAGCACAACCTGCGGACCCTCGTGCCCCTCCTCGTCCGCCGCGCCGTGGCCTTCCAGCGCCAGGGAGAAGCGCGACGCGCGATGCAGAGCTTCGAGTCCGCACTTCTGCTTCTCGTGCGGGCGGGTATCTCGGTCATGCCGTTCGTGATGTTGCCCCGCGACGAGGTGCGTGCGCTCCTCGACGCGGTCGCCGACGCCCGCCCCGCACTGCGGGGCGACATCGCCGAGCTCCGCGTCGCCCTGCCGCAAGTCGCGGCACCCCTCAGCACGGAACCCGCGCCCCGGGCAGATGCGGGGCTCACAGCCGCTGAGCGCGAGCTGGCCGCGATGTTGCCCACACCGATGACCTTGCCCGACATCGCTCTCGCACGCGGCGTATCGGTGAACACGGTCAAGAGCCAGGCGCGGTCGATCTACACGAAGCTGGGGGTCGGCGGTCGTCGCGCCGCGGTAGAGGTCCTCTCCCGCTCGCTCGTGAGATGACGTCCCTTCGAGGACGTGATCGCTGCACCGGCCAGGCGATCACTCGACGCGAAGCGACCCGTCGGCTTCGCCGCGGTTCGCTCGGCGGACGGCCCGCCGGTTGCGGGGCGAGGACGTTCGAAGGCGTGGCGACGGCGTGTGCGGTCGACACCGACGCGACGCGATGGACTTGTCGTGCGCGGTGAGCGGGCGCCGGGAGAGCCGGGTGCCGACCTCAAAGCCGCGGCGGCCGCAACCGTCGCCCGTCTCGCCCCGGGCCACGGCATCCCCCTCCCTCGCGACCTGGCGCTGCTCGCGGAGACGCAACCGCCGGCGGCGCCGGCGTCGTGGACGGACGCCACCGCGACGTATCTCACCGCGTGCCTCGCCGCACGTGCCCGTCGCGACGCACTCGGTGCGGGGATGGGTCTGATCACCCGATACTTCGAGGGCGGGCGGCTCACCCGCCCCGGCACCTTGAGCCCCGGCGTGCGATCCCAGCTGTATGCGAGTGCCGGCGAGTACTGCAACGCGATCGGATGGCCGCAGATGGGCGCGCGCTTCAGCGCCCAGGCCCTTCTCTTCGCCGACACGCGTGCAGTGCGCTACCGTGCGCTGTCCCTCGCCGCGCTCGGACACGCCCTGAACGGTGATCATCGGTCAGCGGAACCCGACATCGCCGAGGCGGAGGAACTCTTCGCGCAGGAGGACTGGCCGCAAGAGGAGACCGATCACCTGCTGATGCTGGCGCACGCACACGTCGCCGCCGCAAGGCTCGACGCCCCGGGACTGCGGAGCGTTTCGACGAGGATGACGAAGGCGCGGCCTCAGGACTCGTACATCGCGTTCTCGGCAGGTGCGATGGAGGTCGTCGCCGACATGTTCAGCGGCGACCTCGCCGCGGCACGCGCAGGAAGTCGACGTCTGCTGAGCGGGACCCTCCGACACAGCAGCCATCGCATGGCGCGTCACTCCCTGGTGTGCGCGACGTCCGACCTGCTCGTCGCCGAGGGGGAGCATCGTGAGGCTCTCGCCCTGCTCGAGCCGTACGAGAGTCCTGAGGGGCACAGCATCTGCTTCTCTTTGCACCGATCGGCGGCTCTCCTGCACCTCGGACGCGAGCGCGACCTGCTGGGCGAGACCGACGCCTGCGCGGCCGCGGGGACCGACCACTGCTTGCGCACCCTCATTCCCGTCCTCGTGAGACGGGCGCTGGCCCTGAACCGTCTCGATCACCCTCGCCGCGCCCGGGAGACGATGGAGGCGGCGCTTCTGCTCATCGTCCGCACCGGCCTTTCGGCGACGCCGTTCCTGATGCTTCCCCATCGCGAGACGGAAGTCCTCGTGAACGCGGCGATGAACGGTCACGACGACCTCCTGGCCGTCGCATCTCCCCTCCGCGCCGCGCTTGCGCGCGCGGCTCTGCCCGATTCGGAACGTGTCGTCTCCGCGACGTCAGCATTGCTGACTCCGAGCGAGCGCGCCCTCGCCTCGCTTCTGGTGAGCCCGATCAGTCTCGCTCAGATCGCACGTGAGCGTGGTGTCTCGCTGAACACAGTGAAGAGTCATGTGCGCTCCATCTACCAGAAGCTCGGCGTACGCACGCGCGCGGAGGCGGTCGAGCGGCTGACCGGCGAGTGAGACCCGACGACACAGGAGCCCCGCCCAAACGACGAAGGGCGGGGGCTCCTCTCGGAACCCCCGCCCTTCGTGCGGGTGTCTGGTGCTTACCAGCTCGACTTGGTCACACCGGGCAGCTCGCCACGGTGGGCCATGTCACGGAAGCGGACGCGCGAGACGCCGAACTTCGTGAGGACGCCGCGGGGCCGGCCGTCGATGACGTCGCGGCTGCGCACGCGGGCGGGCGACGCGTTGCGGGGGAGCTTCTGCAGCCCCACGCGGGCGGCCTCGCGGGCCTCGTCGGTCGCGTTGGGGTCGACCAGGGTCTTCTTCAGCTCGGCGCGCTTCGCGGCGTAGCGCTCGACGACGACCTTGCGCTGCTCGTTGCGCGCGATCTTGCTCTTCTTAGCCATGTGCTTAGCGCTCCTCTCGGAAGTCGACGTGCTTGCGGACCACGGGGTCGTACTTCTTGAGCACGATGCGGTCGGGGTTGTTGCGACGGTTCTTGCGCGTCACGTAGGTGTACCCCGTGCCCGCGGTCGAACGCAGCTTGATGATCGGACGAACGTCCTGAGCCTTCTTCGCCATTACAGCTTCACGCCCTTCGCCTGCAGGTCACGGACGACGGACTCGATGCCGCGAGCGTCGATGACCTTGATGCCCTTCGCCGAAACGTTGAGCTTGATGTTGCGACCCAGCGACGGAACGAAGTAGGTCTTCTTCTGCACGTTCGGGTCGAAGCGGCGCTTCGTCCGGCGGTGCGAGTGCGAGATGTTGTGACCGAAGCCGGGAACCGCTCCAGTCACCTGGCACACTGCTGCCATGGTGATGTCTCCTTCTGTACCGTGACACCGGACGGTGCCACCCAAGATCCCTTGTCTGCACCCCGCCTGCGCACAGCACGAGGCCGTGATCAGGAGGTGGGATGCGAACTGCGTGCTGGAGTGCGCGCAGACAAGGGGTCAGTCTAGCACGACCGGCGTGTCGGCTTGACGGGGCACTCGCGCCGAGGTCCCTGAGCCTGTCGAAGGGCCCCGACCCCGCAGGCTTCGACGAGCGCAGCCTCCCCGCCGCCGAACCGGGGTCCCTGAGCCCGTCGAAGGGACCGGACCCCGACCACCGGTGGCTTCGACAGGCTCAGCCACCTCCGTCGCGACCAGGGCGCCCGAACCCGTCGAGGGCACCGGACCCCGACCACCGGTGCGACCAGGCGCCCGAGCCCGTCGAAGGCACCGGATCCCTCAGCGCCCCGCCGCTTCCGCGGCGCCGCGGCCCCAGCGGAACGCCGAGACCGTGGCATCCCCCTCGATCCAGAACCGCCAGGGGAAGGCATCCGTCCCCGCGACGCCCGCCACGCCGACCCGCGGCCCCGTGGCGATCCGGCCGGGAGGCTCGGTCGGCAAACACAGGCGCGCGACCGCCCCGGCCCGCTCCGCGCCCGTCACCGCATCGATCCCGTCGTGCACCGGATGCCGCAGCCCCACCGCGTCGCCGAGGCGCCCCGGCCCGCGGGCGAGGTCGCGCGGCGCACGCACGGCTCCGCGTCGCTCGAGTCGCCGCCGTTCGGCCACGTCGGCGCCCTCGACGATCTCGCCGGCGCGCAACAGCACACCGCCGGCCACCCCGTCCGGGCCGCACACGACGTTGACGCAGGAGTGGATGCCATGACTGAGGTAGACGTAGAGGTGTCCCGGCTCGCCCCACATGGTGGCGTTGCGCGCCGTCGGCCCCATGCGCGCGTGCGAGCCCGGATCGGGCCGATCGCCCGTGCCCCGGCCGTGGTACGCCTCGACCTCGGTCAGTCGCGCGACCACGCGCTCCCCCGCGACGACGGTCTCGAGCATCCCACCCAGCAGTCGCGGCGCGACCTCGACGGGAAGCGCCGACAGGTCGTCGCGCGTCGCCGGACGCGTCACTGCGGAGGCACCTGGCACCACGACAGGTCGAAGCCCTGGAGCGCCACGACCTCCTGGCCGGTGTCGACCTCGACGAGGTGCGTGAGCAGGCGCTCGGGGAGCGGCAGCTGATACCGGTCGAACGGGTTGTCGACGGCGCGCGGGGCGATGAGCACCGCGGCGTACCGCCCGCTCGGCGAGACGCAGGTCTGCAGCACCGTGTCGGAGCCCGGCACCTCGAGCAACGGGCGGACCGTGCCGTCGGTCTCGACGTGGGCGACCGTGGTGGAGCGTGAGACGCCGTCGGCGCTGATGTCGGCGAACGAGCGGATCGTGCCGGCATCCGTTCCGGGCACGGGGGTCGCGCGACCGGCCATTCCGGGCGGGTCGACCGGCTGCACCAGAGCCTGCTCGGACCCGTCGGTGAGGTCGATCTCGCGGATGCCCTCGAGACGCTCGACGATCGCGACCGACGAGCCGCGGGCGATGCCGTCGATCGACACGGCGCTGCCCAGGGGCGCGGCGTTGCCCCCCTCCGCGTCGGTCAGCAGCAGGCGCGAGTCGAAGGTCAGCACGAGCATGCTGTCGGTGTCGGGCACGAACCGGTAGTCGGCGATGCGCACGTCGCCGCCGTTCAGGCCGACCTCCGTGGGCGGGGCGTCATCGGCCGCCGAGACGGTGAACAGGCGGCTCTCGCGACCTCCGGCGGCGCTCAGATCGGCATCCGAGAAGGTGAAGCCGATCCGCTCGCCCCGGTCGGCCGACTGCAGGTTGCTGACGAAGCCCGGTCCGGGGAGGGCGACATCGCGCGCGTTCTGTCCGTCGGGGTCGGTGATGATCACCCGCGCGGTGTCGCCGTCGCGCACCGAGATGACGAGGTGGTTCGCCGTGGCGCGGAAGTCCTCGATGCGGGGATGGACGAAGACGGGGAGTCCCGCTTCGCCCCTCAGGTCGGTCCGGAAGATCGTGTCGCCCTCGGGGGTGCCGCGCTGCATCAGATACGCCTGCAGGGGCGGGGTGCGGAACGTCTCGGTCAGCGTCGACGAGGGCCCCGCGCCGAGCCCGCTCACGCCGTCGACGGTGATGCGGTAGTCGGTGTCGTCGCGCAGCGGCAGCGTGAAGCGCACTCCGACGCTGCGCCCCGCCGTGTCGACCGTGAAGGGCGTCGCGGGCTCCACCGACACCTGCGAGGCGTCGACGGTCTCGAGCGACTGCGTCGTGGTGAGGATCACCCGCGAACCGGATGCCGCGACGGCCGCCGCCGGGTCGACCTGCACGTCGGTGACCCGGGGGCCCTGGGCGACGGCGACGACGCCGCCGATGCCGCCCACGACCACCAGGCCGACGAGCACCGCGGCGAACGCGACCGCGAAGGCGCGCCCGCGGCGCGTGCGCGACCTCGACCGGCGGGAGTCAGTACTCATACGGATCCGCCGGTTCGTCGATGGATGCCACCTGCTCGGCCTGCACCTCGAGCCGGCCGTCGCCGCTGGAGCGCACCGTACCGGTGACCGTCACCCACTGCCCGGTGGCAGGGGCGGCTCCCGAGGCGGCGATGGGCAGGCGGGCGGTCTGCGCGTCGATGACGCAGTGCGTGATCACGAGCCGGGTCAGATCGAAGCTCGCGCCGTCGCCGCCGGGGGTGATGAACCCGGTGAGGGTGACGGGCTTGCCGTCGAAGGTCTCGGGGTTGGTGGCGTGGGCGAACACCGCCGACCAGTCGCCGATGCCGAACTGCGAGGTGTCGCCCGACGCCGCCAGGGTCACCACATCGGACCCCGCGAACAGCGGGGGCGCGCCGATGTCGCGCGAGACGGCGAGCTCGGTCGACAGCGACGCGGCCGGAGTCAGCAGCACGGCGATCACCGCGCCCGACGCGAGCACCCCGCCGGTGAAGGCGGCGAGCCCCGCCGGGGTCAGCCGCGGGCGGGCCGCGAGGTGCTCGTGAGCGGTGTGGTCGTGGTCGTCGAGCGGATCGACGTGCTCGTGATCGGCATGCGCGAACGCCTCACGACGGGCGGACGCCGCGGCCGGGGCATGGCCGTGCTCGTGGTCGTGGCCGTGGTCGGCCTCGGCCCCCAGCGGCAGCGCGAACGAGGCGACCGCCCCGATGAGCAGGACGATCGACATGCCGACGGCGAACCAGGCCGAGTCGGGGTTGATGTACAGCGACATGCGGCCCGTGACCCACAGCGTGATCGTGGTGATCGACAGGCAGGTCGCGAGCCCCACGCCCAGCCAGCGCGTCGCGAGGGCACCCGTTCTAGACAAGGAGGTTCACCACCGTTCCGAGGGCGAAGGCGAACAGCACCACGACCACCGTCATCCCGACGAGCACGCGCGTGGTGAAGGTCGTGCGCAGCAGCGCCATCATCTTCAGGTCGATGATGGGGCCCACGACGAGGAACGCCACGATCGACCCCGGCGTGAACGTCGAGGCGAACGACAGCGCGAAGAACGCGTCGACGTTCGAGCACAGCGACACCACGATCGCCAGCAGCATCATCGCCGCGATCGACAGGGCCGGGTCGGAACCGATCGCCAGCAGGGCGCTGCGCGGCACGAGCACCTGCACCGCTCCCGCCAGCAGCGAGCCGATGATGAGCGCCGGCATGACCGAGCGCAGCTCGACGACGAACTGGGCCAGGGTGCGCCGCCCGCGGTCGCCGCGCTCCTGCACGACGATCTCGCACGTCTCGAGGAAGCGCTCGGTGAGCAGCTTGTCGGGATCGGGATGCCGGCTGTACAGCCACCCGATGAGGTTGGCGACGAGGTACCCGCCGATGAGACGCGCGACGAGGATGCCGTCGCTGAAGCCGAACGCGGCGTGCGTGGAGATGATGACGATCGGGTTCACGATCGGAGCCGCGACGAGGAACGTCAGGGTGTCGGAGACGCCGAAGCCGCGCATGAGCAGGCCGCGGGCGAAGGGCACGTTGCCGCACTCGCAGACGGGGATGAACATGCCCAGCAGCGACAGCACCGCCCGGCGCGCCCACGGCGCGCGCGGCATCCATCTCTCGATCGCCCCCGGCGGCACCCAGACCTGCACGACGATCGACAGCACGACGCCCAGCACGACGAACGGCAACGACTCGATGAGCACGCTGAGAGCGAGGGTCAGCCCGTCTTGCGCGCGGGTCGGCAGCGACTGCGCGAAGAGCGTCGGAGCGAGCGCGTCGATCAGGAACAGCACCGCCAGCACGACGACGCCCAGGCCGAGCGCGACGAGGGTGCGCGGGGCGCCCGTACGCTGCGGCGGGGGTGCCGTGGTGCGACTACTCGTCGCCACGCTCGCGAGCCCGGTCACGGGCGCAATCGGTGCAGATGCCGAAGATGTCGACCACGTGCTCGGCCTCGCTGAACCCGTGCTGGGCCGCGGTGCGCTGCGCCCACTCCTCGACGTCGGTGGCCGCGATCTCGACCGCCTTGCCGCACGAGCGGCAGATCAGGTGGTGATGGTGGCCGCGGGTCTCGCAGGCGCGGAACAGATTCTCGCCCTCGGGGCTCTGCAGGGAATCGGCGTCGCCCCGGGCCGCCAGACCGGCGAGGGTGCGGTACACGGTGGCCAGGCCGATGCCGGTGTTCTCGTCGCGCAGGGTGGCGTGCAGGGTCTGTGCGCTGACGAACCCGCCGGCTCCCGACAGGGCTTCGCGCACGCGCTCGCGCTGCCACGTGTTGCGCTGGACCATGCGGGCGAGTCTAGCGAGGCGTTCGGTGAATCGGCTGGGGGTTACGCGGTAGCCCGCGACGGCCTCGCGCATCCGCCTCGCGCCGCGGTGCCTCGCCTCCCGCCCGCACCCGGGGCGTGCCGCCGCCGGTCGACGTCAGAGCGCGCGGGTGGTGCGGTCGCGCCGCGCGCCGACCAGACGGCAGACGAGGTAGATCGCGAACGAGATGGTCGTGATGTACGGGCTCACCGGCAGGGTTCCGGCGACCGCGAGGAGCACCCCGCCCACGGCCGAGACGAAGCCGAACGCCGCCGCGAGCAGCGGCACCGACAGGGGCCCGGATGCCACGCGCATCGCGGCCGCCGCCGGGGTCACCAGCAGCGCCATGACCAGGAGCGCGCCGATGATGTGCACGGCGACGGCGACGATGAGACCGAGCAGCAGCATGAACGCCAGCGACACCGCGGTGGTGGGCACCCCGCGGGCGGCGGCGGACTGCGGGTCGAGCGAATCGAAGCGCAGGGGGCGCCAGATCAGCAGGAGCGCCGCCAGCACGGCGACGCCGATGACGACGAGCCACCCGAGCTGCTCGCTCTGCACCGACACGATCTGCCCGGTCAGCAGGCTGAACCGCGTGGCGCTGCGGCCGTTGTAGAGCGAGAGGCACAGGATGCCGACACCCAGGCCGAAGGGCATGAGCACGCCGATGATCGAGTTGCGGTCGCGGGCGCGCGCTCCGAGCAGACCGATGAGGGCCGCCGCGATGAGCGAGCCGACGATCGAGCCCGAGACGACGTCGACGCCGATGAGCAGGGCCACCGCGGCGCCGGCGAACGACAGCTCGCTGATGCCGTGCACGGCGAAGGCCATGTCGCGCTGCATGACGAACACGCCGATGAGACCGCCGACGAGGCCCAGCACGGCCCCGGCGTAGACGGAGTTCTGCACCAGCTCGAGGATGGCGCCGTACTGGCTGACCCCGCCGAACAGGGCGTCGCCGACGTCGGACCAGTTCATGCGTCGTCCTCGTCGTGGTGATGGTGGTGGGCCTCGTCGGCATCCGGTGCTCCGACGACGATGAGCTGCCCGCCGGCCCGCACGACGTACACGGGGGCGCCGTAGAGACCGCTCAGCGTCTCGGTGGTCAGCACCTCGTCGGGCGTGCCCAGGGTGAAGCGGCCGTGCGCGATGTAGAGGATGCGGTCGACCCGCGAGAGCACGGGGTTGATGTCGTGCGTCACCAGCAGCACGGCCGCGTCGCGCTCGCGGCGGTGCCGATCGATGAGGCGCACGACGGCCTGCTGGTTCGCGAGGTCGAGGCTGGTCAGCGGCTCGTCGCACAGCAGCAGGGCGGGGTCGTCGGCGAGGGCCTGACCGACGCGGAGGCGCTGCTGCTCGCCGCCGGAGAGGAGTCCGACGGGTCGGTCTCCGAACGCGGTGGCGCCCACGGCCTCGAGCAGCTCGTCGATGCGCGCGCGATCCTTCTTGCGCGAGAGCGGGAGCCCCAGCCGGTGCCCGTCGACGCCGAGGCCGACGATGTCACGCCCGCGCAGAGGCGTCTCGCGGGGCAGGGGGCGTTGCTGGGGGATGTAGCCGATGCGACGGTTGCCCGCGCGACGCACGGGCGCGCCGAGCGCCTCGATGGAGCCGGCGCTCAGCCGCTCGAGGCCGAGGATCGCGCGCAGCAGCGTCGTCTTGCCCGAGCCGCTGGGCCCGAGCACCGCGACGAGCTCGCCGGGCTCGACCTCGAGGTCGAGCCCGGCCCAGAGCTCTCGGCCGCCCCGCTCCAGGGCGGCGCCGCGGATGCGCAGCGGGGCTGCGGCGGTCACGCCGCCAGCGCGTCGGACAGCGCCGTGATGTTGCTCTGCATCCACGAGATGTAAGTCTGACCCTCGGGGAGCGTTTCGGTGAACTCGATCACCGGGATGTTCTTCGCCTTGGCCTCGTTCTCGACCTGCGTGGTCTCGGCGCCGCCGGTCTGCGGGTTGACGATCATGACCCGGATCTCGCCCGAGTCGATCAGCTGCAGCGCCTCGAGCAGGGTGGCGGGCGGGACGTCCTGCCCCTCCTCGACCGACTCGCTGAACTCGTTGGGGGTCGCGTTGTCGAGCCCGGCGGCCTCGATGAGGTACACGGGCACCGGCTCGGTCACGAAGACCTTCGCATCGGCATCCTTGGCCCCGATCTGCCCGAGCGAGTCTTCGAGGCCGGCGATCTCGCCGACGAAGGCGTCGGCGTTCGCCGTGAAGTCGGCCGCGTGGTCGGGAGCGAGTTCGCCGAGGTGCTCGGCGATGTCGTTGGCGAGGTCTTCGACGGTGTGCGGGTCGTACCAGACGTGCTCGTTGAAGCCCTCGATGTGGTCGTGGCCGTCGCCCTCGGCGTGGGTCTCGCCCTCGGCGTGGTCGTGGCCGTCGTCTTCGGCGTGCGCGTCGGCATTCTCGGTCGGGGCGGGGGTCGCCTCGTCGCCGTGCGCCTCGTCGTGCGACGCGGCACCGGGGTAGTCGTGGTTGAACTCCACGGCGGTGATGACCGGCGCGGTGGTGCCGCTGGCCTCGACGAGCGACTCCATGAACGAGTCGTACCCGCCGCCGTTCTCGATGACCAGGCCTGCATTCTTCAGGGTGAGCTGATCCTGCGCGCTGGCTTCGTACTCGTGCGGGTCTTGCGACGACGACGTGATGATCGAGGTGACATCGACGAAGTCACCGCCGATCGCCTGCGCGATCGATCCGTAGACGTCGGTGGATGCCACGACCGCGACCTTGCCGCCCGCGGCGGACTCGGAGCTGGTGGCGGCGGGCGCCCCGCCGGCGCAACCGGCGAGCGCGAGAACGGAGGCGGCCCCGAGGACGACGGGGGCGAGGATGCGTCGGGTCATGGGAGCAACCGTAACGCTGGTGATAATCGTTCTCAAACTCAGCCGCGAAGCGAAAGTGTTTTCTCAGCATGACGCCGCGCTCAACGGCGGGCGGTCGATCTTCGCGCTCGCCAGGCCCGCCACGCTCCGGTCGACCACAGGGCCCAGGTCACCAGCAGGGGCTGGAAGAGCAAGCGGACACCGCGGGCGAGGTCGGTGTCGAGGCCGAAGGCATCGGTGCCGCGGACGAACTGCTCGATGTTGCCGGGGAAGATCGCGACGAAGAAGGCCGCGACGATCCAGCCAACCACCACACGGAAGCGACCGAGGACGACGAGGGCGAGGCCGAGCGCGATCTCGACGATCCCGGATGCCACGACGGTGACGTCGACCGGAAACGGGAGCCATGACGGCACCTGAGCGACGAACTCATCGCGCGCGAAGGTGAGGTGCGCGGTGCCGGCGAGAAGGAGCACGCCACCGAGCAGCCAGCGGGCCGAGGTGCGGAGCAGGCTCATCCTCCGAGCGTAGGCGGGGAGGTGGGAGGCGGGCCCGGCAGGCCGATCCTCGCAGCTGATGCCGTCCCCGCCACCTGCGCCCGAGGTCAGCGGCGCAGGATGCGATGCGCCAGGGCGTTGCCGAGGAGCTGACCGGCCTGCACGATGACGACGATGATGGCGACCGTCCCCCACGTCGCCTGCGCGTTGAACTGCTGGTAGCCGTAGATGATCGCGAAGTTGCCGAGTCCGCCGCCGCCGATGTACCCCGCCATGGCCGACATGTCGACCACCGCGATGAACATGAACGTGTAGCCGAGGATCAGCGGCGCGAGGGCCTCGGGGATGACGACTCCGAACAGCACACCGATGCGCCGTGCACCGACTGCCCGGGCCGCCTCGACGGTGCCCGGATCGACCGCGACGAGATTCTGCTCGACGACGCGGGCGATCACGACCGTGGCCATGATCGTGATCGGCACGATCGCGGCATCCGTCCCCAGCGTCGTCCCCGTCACCGCGCGCGTGACCGGAGCCACGGCGGTGAGGAAGATGATGAACGGGATGGGGCGGATGACGTTGATCACGAGGTTGGCCACGGCGAACACGACACGGTTGGCGAACAGGTTGCCCGGCCGGGTGGCGTAGAGCAGCGCGCCGATGACGAGACCCGCGACGCCCGAGATGAGCAACGAGACCGCGACCATGTAGACGGTCTCGCCGATGGACTGCAGCAGCACCGGTGTGAGGGTGTCCCACTTGTTCACGCGCGCACCTCCGCGGTGGGCACGACGACGTCGGTGTGTGCTCGCAGCTCGGCCACGACCGCCTCCAGGTCATCGGTGTGCACGCGGTACGTCAGGGTTCCGAGCTGCTTGCCGAGCACGTCGGTCACGCCGCCGTAGACGACGGAATGGCGCGCACCGTGCCGGTGGAACACCTCGGAGACGTCTTCGCTCGAGAACTCGTTGATCTCGACGCTGACCAGGTCTCCCCCGCCCGCGGTGAGCGCCGACAGCGCCTCGCCCGACGGAACCCCCTGGGTCACGGCCGCGACGAAGCGCTTGGTGAGCTCGGCGCGCGGGTGCGCGAACACGCGGTACGTGTCGCCGCTGTCGACGACGCGTCCGCCGTCCATCACGATCACCTGGTCGCACAGCTCGTGCACGATCGAGATCTGGTGCGTGATGACGACGATGGTGATGCCCAACCGTCGGTTGATCTCGCGCAGCAGATCGAGCACCTCGGCCGTGGTCTGCGGGTCGAGGGCGCTGGTCGCCTCGTCGGCGAGCAGGATGCGCGGGTCGGTGGCGATCGCTCGGGCGATGCCGACGCGCTGCTTCTGGCCACCCGACAGGCGCCGCGGGTACTGCTTCGCCTTGTCGCCGATGCCGACGAAGTCGAGCAGCTCGGCGACCCGCTTGTCGCGATCGGCCTTCTTCCAGCCGGCGACCTTGAGCGGGTAGGCGACGTTGGCCGCGACCGTGCGCGACGAGAAGAGGTTGAACTGCTGGAAGATCATGCCGACCCGGCGCCGGAGGTCGCGGAGCGTCGCCTCGGTGGCATCCCCCACGTTCACGCCCAGCACTTCGACGGTGCCCGACGTGGGCTGCTCGAGCCCGTTGAGCAGCCGCACGAGCGTGGACTTGCCGGCGCCGGAGTAGCCGATGACCCCGACGATCGACCCCTCCTCCACCGTCAGCGACACGTCGTCGACGGCGGTGGAGGAGGTGCGGCGATCGGTGCGGAAGCTCTTCGTGACGCCCCGCAGCTCGATGACCGCGGTCATCCGTTCTGGGCCTCGAGGGCGTCTTCGAGGCTGGTCAGCTCGTCCTGGAGCTGGGCGCCGGTCCACTCCGTCTTGAACTGCAGGTTGCCCTGGTTCAGCTCGGTGACCGCGGCCTCGACCTCGGGCGAGTGGTACGCGGCGACGAGCTTCGCCCAGCGGGGGTCGTCCTTCTTGTCGTCGCGCGTGACGAAGGCGTTGATGTAGGGCGCCAGCTGCGGGTTGTCGAGGTCTTCCTTGAAGATGATGAGCTCGTCGCCGAGCCCGCCCTTCTGCGCCTGGGTGTTGTTGACGATGGCGGCCTGAGCGCTGCCGTCCTTGAGAGCGGTGACGGTCTGGTTGGTGTCGACCGGCAGCAGCGTGACCTTGGTCGTCTCGATGTCGGCCGGCGTCGAGAGCGCGGTGCCCCCGTCCTTCAGGGTCAGCAGCCCGGCGGTCTGCAGGTTGAGCAGGCCGCGCGCGAGGTTCGTGGGGTTGTTCGGGATCGCGACGGTCGCGCCCTCGGGCAGGTCCTTCACGTCGGTGTACTGCTCGGAGTACAGCGCCAGCGGGTACACCGCCGTCGCGCCGACCGGCACGAGCGAGCCGTTGTTCTCGACGTTGAACTGCGACAGGTAGATGAGGTGCTGGAAGAGATTCACGTCGAGCTCGCCGTCTTGCACGCCCTGGTTGAGCTGCACGCCGTCGTTGATGGTGCGCACCTCGAGCTCGATCCCCTCGTCGGCGAGCTTCTGCTTCAGCACCGTCCAGTGCGCCTCGTTGCCGTCGTCGGCGCCGAGGACGATGCGCGACGAGTCGTCGCCGGATGCCGCTCCCCCGGCGCACCCGGTGAGGGCGAGGAGGAGGGCTGCGGTGGAGGCGCCGAGGATCGTGGCCAGGCGTGCGGTGCGGCGTGAAGTCATGGCTCCACGTCATCACGTGCGGGGCAGATGCCGAAGTCGGAGCGTTACGGCCGGTAACGACCCGTCATGCGGGGTAACCGATTCGACGTCGCGCCGGCGAGTGGAGATGATCGCGCCCGCCGCCCGGCTCCCCGGGCCCCGTCACCCGTCGATGACCGACCGAGCTCCGCCGGCGCTCGATCAGCGGGGAGGGGGCGTGGACGGCCCCCTCCCCGCGGTGATCAGTTCTGCGCGTTGTACGGCGCCTCGACGGTCGACGTGGTCTTCGTCCCGTCGACCGTGGCCGTGGCCGTCACGGTGGCCGTGCCGGCGGGGATCGTCGCCCGCGTGGAGTTGACGATCGCGCTGACGGTCTGGCCGGGCCGGACCTCGGCGAAGGCCTTCTTCCCGTAGGCCGTGACGACGTCGATCCGCACCGGTACCGCCGAGCGGTTGACGGCGGCGACGGCGACGTACGCCTTGCCCGCGATCTTGCGCGTGGATGCCGTGGCATCCACCTTCAGAGCGGGCGCGGGCGCCGCCGGCTTCATCGCGGTGAAGGTCAGCTTGTCGAGGTTGGGTGCCCACTGCGAGCGCAGACCCAGTGTCGGGAAGCGCTGTGAGATGAAGGTGGTGCCGTTGAAGTCCGGCGCCTCCTTCGACGCGAACGTGACGGTGTTCGCGCCCGCCTTCAGCTGCACGGGAACGGTCAGGTCCCAGAACTGGTTCGCGTTGTAGCTCTGCGGGAAGAGCACCTGCTGGACGGGACCGCCGTTCACCGACACGTCGGCGCGGCGCGCGACCGGGTCGGGGTTGTAGTGCGACGCCGGGGACTGCTCTTCGTTCGAGTAGCGCACCGTCATCGCGTAGGTGCCCGCCTGCGCGACCGTCACCGTGTGAGTGAGGGTGTTGCCGTTGTTCTGCGCCCCGCCGATTCCGACGACCGCCTTGCCGCCGCTGGCGAGCGAGAGGTTCTGCGTCTTCGTCGCGCCGGCCAGCACGCCGGCCTCGGCCTCGATCGTCTGCGCGGCGAGCTTTCCGCCCGATGCGCCGACGGAGATGCGGTCCAGGGCGAGGGTTCCGCTGCCGCCGACGATCTCGACCTTATTGATGCCTCCGACCAGGAACGCCGGAATCGTGGCGGTGTCGGTGACCTCGCCGAGGTCGACGCCGTTGACTGTAACCTTCGCGATGCCGCCGCCCAGGGTCTTCACCTCGAGCGACTTCTCGGAGTCGTCCTTGTTGTACACCCAGAAGGTGGCGGACTGGTCCGCACCCACCCCGACGTAGCCCGACCCGGAGACGCCGCCGCGATCGTACGCCGGCGCCGCGCCGCGGAGCACCGCGTTCTCGGCCTCGTAGAGGGGCGCGTAGGCGGCGTTGGGAAGGGTCACGTCGATCTTGTCGATGATGGCCGCACCCGTGGTCGCCTTGGTGCCGTCGAGGCTGCGCGCGGCGAGGGTGATGGTGTTCTTGCCCGCGTTCAGGGCGACCTTGGTGTCGGTGTGGTCCCACACGACCCACTTGTAGCCCAGGTCGGCGAAGATTTCCTGCTCGGCAGCGCCGTTCACCCGGAGGAACATGTTGACCGGGCCCTGCGCTTCGTTGCGGGCCTCCTTGTTGTAGGCGTTGGCCAGCACGCTGAGGTCGTAGGTCCCGGCCTGAGGGACGTCGACCTCGAAGTTCAACGCGAGGGTCGAATTCGTCTCGATTCCGCCGACGTTGCGCTCTCCCGACGTGTAGAACTTCGCCACGTCGCGCGGCGATCCCTCGGGACCGTTGTTGTAATACGGCGCGCCGGTGTGGGCGGCCGCCTCGGCCTCGTAGACGCCGCGCCACGACACGGAGGGGACCGAGGGCGAGGTCGTGTCGGTGCCCGGCGTCACGACGATCTCGTAGGCCGAGTCCTTGCCGAGCGCGGGCAGGTCGCCCTCGCCGAAGGCCAGCTCGAGGGTGCCGTTCTCGACCGGGGCGTCGTACTCCTTGACGGTCTGCGGTTCGGCGGAATCACCGATCTGCCCCGTCCATCGGATGTCGCGGATCAGCACGTGGGCGGCGCCTCCGATGGAGGACGGCAGGTTGTCGATGTAGACCTTCTGCGCGCCGGTCGATCCGCCGATGAGGGCCTTGACCTGCTGCTTGGTGTCGTCGATCGTCGCGACGCCCTGGAGGGTGTAGCTGACGTCGGGCTGCGGGGGCGTGACCCGCACGGTGTCGCCGGTCATGTTGCCGTACGAGTTCAGCAGCCACCACTGGCCGTTGCCACGGTTGGCTTCGACGGCGGAGTCGGAGAGGTTGCCGTCGATGTTCCAGTAGGCGATGTCGGCGTCGATCTTGCTGTCTTCGACCGCGGAGATCCACTGGATCATCTGCGCGGGAACCGAGGTGTGGTAGTTGAAGGCGTACTCGTTCACGTTGATGGGCAGTTCCGTGCCCTCCCACTTCGTGCCGGCGAAGAAGCCTTTCTCCCAGGTGCGGTAGCGGGCGACGCTCGAGCGGATCGTCGCGGGATCGCTCAGCTCGTGCCAGGTCACGACCTCGGGCACGGTGTCGTTGGCGACGGCGTGCTTCATGAATCCCTCGACCTGGTTGAACAGGATGCTGGTGTTGGGACCGGCGATCCGCGCGTTGGGAAGCTCCGCCTTGATCGCGCGGTAGAAGTCGTCCCAGGCGGCGAGGAAACGGGTCGGGTCATCCAGCCAGCTGACGCCCCAGAAGCTCTCTCCCCCGTTGCCGTACATGTTGCCCTCGGGCTCGTTGAACGGCACGAACACGATGTTGTCCTGGTACTCCGCGGGCAGTTGCTTGACCTGCTTCACCTGGTCGATGACCGACTGCTTGAACCACGCCGTCTTCTCGGCACCGTTGTTGCCCGGCACCTGGTACGGGAAGCCGCGGTTGATGTCGGTCATGTAGATGTAGACGTCGCCGTCGGACGAGTCCGCGAGAGGCTTGACCACTTCGAGCGCGTCGGCACCGGGGTGCTGGGGTCCGTCCTGGGCCTTCGTCGAGACGGTGCGGAGCTGGATGCCGTCGATCAGGTTGTTCGAGGGCAGGCCCGGCCCGTACAGACCGTAAAGGGTTCCGGACGCACCGCCCATGAAGGCGCCGGTCCGGTCGGCGACGTCGATGGAGAGCTCGCCGGGCGTGATGACACGCACGGTCGCCGTGACGGCGGTCGTGGTTCCGTCGACCACCCCGTTCACGGTGAACGAGCCGCGCCGGGCGTAGGCGGACGCCGGGACGGTCTCCCAGGTGACGGGAGCCAGGCGTTCCTGGCCGTCACTGAACATCGCGCGCACGCCGGGCAGGGTGGGCGCCGTGCCCACCGTGGTGCGCGTCTGCGTCGTCGTCTCGAGCAGTTCGGTGACCGTGGGCGCGGACGCGCCGGCGAGGTCGCGCACCTGCTGCGGCGACAGAACGGTGTCGTAGACCTGGAAGTCGTCGACCGCGCCGGTGAAGAAGGGGTGCGCTCCGGTCCAGAAGGGTTGTCCGATGTACCCCGAGTTCGGCGACGCCGCCCCGTAGAGCGCCTGGGCGACGTCGATGCCCACGTTGGTGCGGCTGACCTCCAGACCGTCCAGGTAGAAGATGACGTTGTCACGGTCGAGGGTCGTGGTGACCAGATGCCACTCGTCGGCCGGGAGGGCTGTCGCCGACCGCGCGCCGACCTCCTGCCCGTTGGTCGCCGGCTTGGCGCTCGAGCGGGCCACGCCGTCTTCGAATTTGGGGGTGTAGAACGTCGCGCTGTCGCGGTCCTTCCCCAAGACGTAAAGCCACTCGAAGACCTCGCTCCCCTCCCACTTCACCCAGGACGAGATCGTCGTTCCCTGGAGGCCTTCGAACAGACCGGCCGGGACGGTGACGTAGGGCGCGGTCGTCGAGGTGCGACCCCCACCGCTCAGATGAAGGGCCTTGCCGCCCCCGGGGCGGTCGACGAGCTTCGCCGACCCCGGGTTGGTGAGCGTGCCGTCGCGGCCGTCACCCGACGTGTCTTCGATGGTCGCGGTCGGTGCGGCGGCGCCGTCGAAGTCGTAGTCCAGGATCAGGTGGTCGGCGGCGGTGACAGCCGGTGTGGCCGCCCGCGCGCTGTCGGGGACGGCTGGTTGACCGATGGCGAGAGCGGCGACGGCCAGTCCTGCTGTCACTGCTGCGATGGGCGTGCCGGAGGCGAGCCGCGGTGATGACCTCATTGGGGGGTTCCTCGTCATTGAGTGGGTGTCCGATACGGCGGTCGTATCGGGGTTCAGGTGATGTATTGAACCGGTTCGACGATGGGCGACGAACCGGGCGCGCTCCGCGCCTTCTCAGGCGGTGCTCCCCCTGTCGGTGAGCTCGGGCTCGATGAAACGGACGACGGACGGCCCGCCCTGCGGAGCGACGATCCGGCGAACCAGCTGCTGGACAGCCTCCCGACCCAGTCCGTCGGGCGAGGTCTCGACCGCGGTGTAGGGCAGCAGGAAGGTGCGGCCGAAATTGCGCGGGTACAGGCTGACCACCGACAGGTCGCGCGGAACGACCGTGCCGCGCTCCCGCAGAACCGCGGGGAGGGCGGCGATGGAGGCATCGTTGTGCACGATCACCCCCGTAGCCTGCGCGTGGGCGTCGAGGATGGCGTTGAGGCTCCGCTCGACCGCCGGCTGCTGCGACTCGCCGTAATGGGCGTGCACCGTGAGCCCGTGCTGCGCGGCCCGCTCGAGCGCGGCGTCGCGGAAACGCCAGGCGTACGCCCCGCCTCGGTCGAAGACGTGGCGGGGCGGAGACACGAGGACGATCTCGCGGTGGCCGAGGTCGTGCAGATGGTCGACGAGGAGCCGGGCCGCTCCCTCGAAATCGAGGTCGAAGACGTCGAGCTCATCCGTGTCTCTCGGGAGACCGACGAGGGCGGCAGGCTGCCGCGCCTTCATCAGCGCCGGGAGGCGCGGGTCTTCGTGGGTGACGTCGAGCAGGACCACGCCGTCCACCATGTTGGACGAGGTGATGCGCTGGATGGCCTCCGCCCCGTGATCGTCGGTGATCATCAGGATGTCGTAGCCCAGCTCTCGCGCCGCCGTCGTGATCGCGAGGATGTACTGCAGCATCGCCGGGGGGAACTCGTCGTCATGGAACTGCAGGAGGAGTCCGAGGACCATGGTCTGCGAGGTGGCGAGGGCGCGGGCACCGGCATTGACCGTGAACCCCAGATCGGCGATGGCGGCATCGATCCGCTCGCGCGTCTCGCGCGAGATCGGCCGGTTTCCCGACAGCGCGTACGAGACGGTGCTGCGGGAGACGCCGACGGCCTTCGCGACATCGGCGATGTTGACCATGCGTCCCCCTCGTCATCGAACTGGTTCGACTACGGTAACCACCGTTCGCCGACGACGCAAGAGGCGATCGCCGGCGATCCTCAGTATCGCGCGGAACGCCGCGATGCGTCGCGGGCGAGGATGAGATACGCCGCGGCCGTCCACGTATAGGCGCGGTCTCGAAGCCCCTCGCCGGTCTGGGCGTCGAAGTTCTCGGCGAAGCCGCCGTTCTCGCACAGTCGCAGGAAGCGCGCGCCGATCTCGTCGGCCAGGTCGTCATGACCGGCGCGGCGGAGTCCGTCCTCGATCAGCAGGGTCGAAGGCGCCCAGATCGGACCGCGCCAGTAGCCGTCGCGCGCGTAGTGCGCACTGTCGGGGCGCTCGGTGGCCGGGCCCCAGGGGGTGACGAACGGGCGGATGCCGTCGGCGAGGGCGTCTCGCACGGCGCCGGAGAGGTGGTCGGCCGCCACGATGGCGAGCGAGGGCAGCAGGCTCGAGCGCGTGGCATCCTCACCGTCGACGGCCCCGCGGGCCACGTACCCGTCACCGGTCCAGAGCTGGTGCAGACCGTCGGAGATCGCCGCGATCTCGACCCGCCAGGGTGCGGGATCGTCGTGGAGCTCGTCGGCGAGCTCGGCCAGCACCTCGAGCTGCACGAGCAGGAAGCCGGCGAGGTCGGGCGACTCGATGACGCGATGGCGGTCGAACGTGGTGGCGTTGTCCCACCCGCTGTCGTTGCCGTGCTGGTAATGCGGCAGCGCGTGGCCCGGGATGCGACGGTGCTCGAGCCAGAAGCGGGTCCAGCGGGCGAGCCTGTCGTAGGCGTCCCTCAACTGGGCGGGGGAGAGCTCGACGCCCTCGTCGCGCAGCCGCCGCAACGCCCACCCGTGGATGGGCGGCTTGACGAAGTTGTACAGCCGTTCGGAGTGGGCGACCGAGTCGGGAAGGGCGCCGGAGGCGTCTTGATGGTCGAACGGGACGAAGAACTGATCGAGGGCCAGATCGGGAAGACCGGATGCCAGGGCGAGGGCGTTGAAGCAGTGATCCCAGCTCCACACCTTGTCCATCCAGTGCTTCGACATCAGCACGGACTCGCGCGCGAAGAAGCCGGCGGGCGAGACGGTGGCGGACCACAGGACGTAGGCGGCGAGCAGCGAAGCATCGCTCCGCGATGAGGAAGCGTCGGCCTCGCCGGCCCACGGCGCGACCGCGTCGGCATATGCGCCGAACTCCTCTGCGACCTCCTCGACGCACGCGTCGAACGACCGCGTGAGCGACAAGGGCGGGCGCGAGGTCTCGTACTCCTCGATCGCGATCTCCCACCCGGTGTCGTCGCCCGTCACCGTGACCGCCCGGGTGGCGGCGCCGAGGGATTCCGCGCCGTCGATGTGGAGGGCGCCCCGGAGGAGGGTCACGCGATAACGGCATCCCGTCTCGTACGAGGTGAACACGGCGCTCCCGTCGCGCGGATCGCGGTAGAGGTAGGTGCCGGTGAACGGGGTGAGCTCGGCGGCGGCCTCGGCGAGGCGCATCGACGCACCGGCCTCGCCTCGGATCCGCACGACGTCGGAGGCCGCGAACACGGCGCACACGGATCGGGACCCGTCCGACCAGCGCAGGCGGGAGGCGTCGGCGTCGACCGTCCACGCGGCCTCGGCATCCGGACCGGCGGGCCGCAACGACAGGACCGCGTGCATGCCCGTGCGATGCGACACGAGGTGGACGTCGTCGACCGTCACGTGCGCCGCGACGACGGGAGAGAGGTTGATCCAGGCGCCGCGCCTGCTGAAGGGGACGTGCCGCACGTCGAAGGCGGGGATGGTGCGCGTCATGAAGGGCTCCACTTCACTGTCGTAGCCCGCGCGACGATCATGGCGACGTCGCCGGGCGGCTCCGGGGTCGTGCCGACGCCATCGTCCGACGACGGGGACCACCCGCAGGAGAACCGGTTCGATGAGCCTACTATCGGTCCCACCCTCGACGCGCTACCTGCGAGCCGGACGTTCTGCGAGCGGCTCGCCGCGTCGACCGCCGGCGCGCTCCCTCCGGACCGGCCGCCCTGGTAGCCGCTCGCCGCGGGCGCCTCCGCGACCGGACGCGCCCGCTCCGTCGACGCCCCGACGGCGTCGTTATGCATTCGCGACATGGGTGTCTTGCGACGCCCTCGCGGCTGATCTATTGTCGAACCGGTTCGCAAGAGAACCGGTTCGACAGCAGAGGAGCTCGCATGGTCACCATCGGCGATGTCGCGAAAGCGGCCGGTGTCTCGCGCAGCACGGTCTCCTACGCCCTATCGGGGAAGCGGTCCATCTCCCCCGAGGTGCGCGAGCGGGTCGAGACCGTCATCCGCTCCCTGAACTTCACGCCGAATGCCGGCGCGCGCGCCCTGGCCACGTCGCAGACCAACGTCATCGCCTTGCTCGCGCAGTTCCTCACCGACGAGTTCGCCCCCGCCATGCTGCAGTACATCCTCGGCGTGACCGACCGCGCGCGCGAGCTCGGATACGACACCCTCATGGTTACCGAGGAAGACGGCGTGAAAGCGCTCAAGCGCATCTCCGACTCGCGGATGGTCGACGGGTTCGTCCTGCTCAACGTGGCGGAGCACGACGAGCGCCTGAACCTTCTGCGTACCGCCGTCCAGCCGGGAGCGCTCATCGGCCTCCCGAGCGACCCGCACGGTCTCGACGTCTTCGACCTCGACTTCGCCGCGGCGGGACGCCTCATGGTCGACCGCCTCTACGGCCTGGGCCACCGCGAGATGGTGCTCGTCTCACAGCCGCAGCACGTCGTGGAACGCGGGGGCGCGTACGTCTGGCGACTCGCGAACGCCGCTCACTCCCGCGCCGAGGAGCTCGGGGCCCGCCTGCACACGTACTTCGGCGCATCGGCGCAACCGGAGATCGGTGCCGATCTTCACCGCTTCCTCGACGCGCACCCCGGCGCCACGGGCCTGCTGCTGAACAACGAAGCCGCAGCGGCCGCCCTGCCCAGCGTCCTGCAGACGAGGCACCTCCGGGCGCCCGACGACCTCTCCGTCATCGGCCGTTACTCCGACGACTTCGCCCGCACCTTCTCGCTCCCCTACTCCGCCGTCGACAGCGCGGCGGCGGAGCTCGGGCGGCGAGCGGTCGAACAGCTCGTCCGGCACATCGAGAACCACACGTCCGACCACGTCGTCGAACTGATCCCGCCCGTCATCACCGAGCGCGGATCCGTCGGCGCACCACCGCCAGCCCACGACCTGCGCTGACTCACTCACCCCGACTGGGGTATCCAGTCACCCGTTCAAGGAGGAACACCATGATCGCCCGATCCCTGCGCGTACCCGTCGCGCTCGTCACCACGCTCGCCGCCGTCGGCGCGCTCGCCGGCTGCTCCAGCACCGCCTCCGGCGGCGACTCCAGCGCCGAATCCGGCACCTACACCTGGTGGGACCCGTACCCGCAGCACGAGGAGGGTTCGGACTGGGCCAACCGCGTCCAGGCGTGCGGTGACGCCGCCGGCGTGACCATCCAGCGCACGGCGTACGACACCACCGCGCTCACCAACCAGGCGCTGCTGGCGGCGCAGGAGAACAACTCCCCCGACGTCATCCTGCTCGACAACCCGGCGGTGTCCACCCTCGCGGAGACGGGCATGGTCTCGACCGTCGACGAGCTGGGCCTCGACGTCTCGAGCATCGACGAGAACCTCCTCGCCGCGGGCGAACTCGACGGCAAGACCTACGGCATCCCCGTCGGCGCCAACACCCTCGCCCTCTACTACAACGCCGACGTCCTCGCCGCCGCCGGAGTCGACCCCGCGTCCATCACCGACTGGGCGTCGCTCGACGCCGCCCTCGCGAAGGTCTCCAGCACGGGCAAGCGCGGCATCACCTTCTCCGCCCTGAACACCGAGGAGGGATCGTTCCAATTCCTCCCCTGGTTCTGGGGTGCGGGCGCCGAGCTCACCCAGCTCGACTCGCCGGAGGCGATCGAGGCCCTCACGCTGTGGAAGGGCTGGGTCGACGGCGGGTACGCACCCAACTCGGTCATCACCAACTCGCAGAACACGGTCTGGGAGGAGTTCCTGACGGGCGAGTTCGCCTTCGCCGAGAACGGCACCTGGCAGGTCAACAGCGCGGCCGAGGCCCCCTTCAAGACCGGTGTCATCACGCTGCCCGCGAAGAACGGCGGTGCCGCGGCGGCCCCCACCGGCGGCGAGTTCATCATCGCTCCCGTCCAGCAGGACACCGCCCGATACGACATCACCCGTCAGATCATCGAGTGCATGACGACGCCGGAAGGATTCGTCGAGACCGCGAACACGTTCGCGTACTACATCCCGCCGACCGCCGAAGGCCAGGAAGCCCTCCTCGAGGAGCACCCCGACCTCGAGACCTGGGTGTCGGCCGTGCAGGCCGCCAAGGGACGCACCAGCGACAACCTCGGTACCAAGTACCCGGTGATCTCCGAGCAGCTGTGGACGGCCGTGCAGAGTGCTCTGTCGGGCGCGGCGACCCCCGAAGCCGCCCTCGAGGCCGCGCAGACCGCAGCGGCCGCGGAAACCGGAAAGTAACACTCCACCACCGAGCGTCCGGGGCGGGAGCCGTCGTTCCCGCCCCGGACCCGAGGGGACACTCCATGACCATTTCGCTCAGCCGCCACGCCGCCCCCACGACCGACACCGTCTCGGTCACCGTCCCTTCCCGGCGGAAGCGACCGCCGTCGGGCCTGCTCGGCTCACGCTGGATCGCCGTCGGGTTCGCGGCTCCCCTCATCGCGTACCTCCTGATCTTCTACGCGTTCCCCCTGGTGCGCAGCATCGATCTGAGCGTGCACGACTACACCGTGCGCGCCTTCGTGCAGGGCAACGCCGCCTTCGTGGGTCTGCAGAACTACATCGACGTCATCGGCTCCCCGCTCTTCGCCCAGGCGCTGGGGAACACCGCACTCTTCGTCGCGGTCTCGCTGCTCTTCCAATACGTGCTCGGCCTGGGACTCGCCGTGTTCTTCCGCGGCGCCTTCCCCCTCTCCGGCATCCTCCGCGGACTCTTCCTCGTCCCCTGGCTGCTGCCGCTCATCGTCTCGGCCTCCACCTGGTCGTGGATGCTGAACAGCGACAACGGGATCGTCAACTCCGTCATCACCGCGTTCGGCGGTCCGCAGATCAACTGGCTGACCTCACCCGAAACGGCCCTCACCTCGGTCATCATCGCCAACATCTGGCTCGGGATCCCCTTCAACCTGGTGATCCTCTACGCGGGCCTGCAGAACATCCCCGCCGATGTGTACGAGGCCGCGTCCCTCGACGGCGCGGGCTCGTGGCGGCAGTTCTGGAGCATCACCTTCCCGCTGTTGCGTCCGGTGTCGGCCATCACGCTGCTGCTCGGCCTCGTCTACACCCTCAAGGTCGTCGACATCATCTGGATCATGACCACCGGCGGGCCGGCCAACTCGTCCACCACCCTGGCGATCTGGTCCTACCGCGAGGCCTTCGGTACGGGTCAGCCCGACCTCTCCCCCGCCGCGGCCGTGGGCAACCTGCTCATCCTCATCGCGTTGGTCTTCGGCTTCTTCTACCTGCGCATCCAGCGCCGCGAGGTGACCTCATGAACCCCCGCCGCCCCGTGTGGAAAGTCGCCCTCGGCATCCTTTTCACCGCCGTCATGCTGTTCCCCGTCTACTGGATGGTCAACGTCTCGCTGACGAAGACCCAGGACCTGCGCGACAGCCCGCCCCACGTCATCCCCCTCGACCCCACGTTCGAGGGCTTCGAAGCCGTCTTCCGTACGCAGCTCCCCAACCTGGCGACGAGCCTGCTCATCGGATTCGGCTGCGTCGTGCTCACCGTCGTGATCGCCGCGCCGGCGGCCTACGCCATCGCGCTGCTCAACCTGCGCGGGGGCCGCACGCTGAACTTCGTGCTGCTCGTCGCGCAGATGATCCCGGGCGTGGTCATGGCGATGGGTTTCTACGCCATCTACGTGCGCGTCGGTCTGCTCAACAGCGTCTGGGGCCTGATCCTCGCCGACTCCACCGTCGCGGTGCCCTTCGGCGTGCTGCTGTTCACGGCGTTCATGAGCGGCCTGCCGAAAGAACTGCTCCAGGCCGCGCGCGTCGACGGCGCGAGCGCGTGGCGCACATTCACCGCGGTCGTGCTCCCCATGAGCCGCAACAGCGTGCTCACGGTCTCGCTCTTCGCGTTCCTCTGGGCGTGGTCGGACTTCGTCTTCGCCTCGACCCTCGCCCGCAACAGCGAGCTGCGGCCCATCACCCTCGGCATCTACAACTTCATCGGCAACAACACCACCCAGTGGAACGCCATCATGGCCACCGCGGTCATCGCCTCCATCCCCGCTGCGATCCTCCTCGTGATGGCACAGCGCTACGTCGCGGCCGGCGTCACCGCCGGCGCAGTGAAGGACTGACATGACCATCACCGGCCCTCGAAAGGACGCGACCATCCATGCCACGCACCCTCGGGATGCCGCGGCGCCGGTCGTGCCGCCCGGATCGCGCCGCGTGGGAGTCGGCATCGATGAGGTGCACCTCGACCCCTCCGGGTTCTGGGGGCACAGGCAGCACACCAACCGCCGCGCGACGCTCGAGCACTGCCGGTCGTGGATGGAACAGCTGGGATGGCTCGAGAACTTCGACCGCGTCGCCCGCGGCGACCGCACCACCGGTCGCCCCGGCTGGCAGTTCTCCGACTCCGAGGTGTACAAGCTCCTCGAAGCCATGGCCTGGGAGCTCGGACGTCTGCCCGACGACGATCTCCAGCAGACCTACGACACCCTCGTGGAGCGCGTGCGTGCGGCACAGGATGCCGACGGCTATCTGAACACGGCTTTCGGGCACCCCGGCCTGCCCGCGCGGTACAGCGACATGGCCATGGGCCACGAGCTCTACAACATCGGGCACCTCCTGCAGGCAGCGGTCGCCCGCCTTCGCACGCACGGAACGGACGCGCTCGTCGAGACGGCGAAGAGGGCCGCCGACCACGTCTGGGCGGAGTTCGGCGAGTACGGACGCCCCTCCATCTGCGGTCACCCCGAGATCGAGGTCGGGCTCATGGAGTTCGGTCGCGCCCTGAAAGACGACCGGTACATCCGGCAGGCCGCGCTCTTCCTCGAACGGCGGGGTCACGGCATCCTGCCCGTGCGCCCGCTGCTGTCGGCCGAGTACTTCCAGGACGATCAGCCCATCAGGTCGGCGACCGTCCTGCGCGGACACGCCGTGCGGGCGCTCTACCTCTCCGCCGCGGCCGTCGATGCCGCTGTCGACGACGGCGATCTCGACTTCGTCGACACGCTCGAACGCCAGTGGGCGCACACCGTCGAACGCCGCACCTATCTGACCGGAGGCATGGGTTCACGTCACCAGGACGAGGGATTCGGCGACGATTTCGAGCTGCCCGCCGACAGAGCGTACTGCGAGACCTGCGCCGGCGTCGGTTCCGTGATGTTCGCGTGGCGGCTCTATCTCGCGACCGGAGACGTGCGCTACGCCGACCTCATCGAACGCACCCTCTTCAACGTCATCGCCACCTCGCCGAGCGAGGACGGCCGGGCCTTCTTCTACGCCAATCCCCTGCAGCAGCGGGTACGTGCCTCGGCGCCCGACGAGGGGGTCAACGCGCGCGCGGAGGGCGGCAGCCGTGCTCCCTGGTTCGACGTGTCGTGCTGCCCCACCAACGTGGCGCGGACCTTCGCCAGCCTGGCCGCGTACTCCGCGGCCGATGACGACGGCGACGCCGTGCTCCTGCAGTACATGGCGGGACGGGTCGCCGTCGCCGGATACACGATGGATGTCGAGACGCAGTATCCCGTCGACGGCCGGATCCGCATCACCGTCGTGGAGGCGCCGACGAGCGGCCGCCTGCGCCTGCGCATACCGTCGTGGAGCGCAGCGGCCTCGCTCGCGGTCTCGGGCAGGAGCCCCCAGCAGGTGGGCCCCGGCTGGGCGCACGTCGAAGACCTGGTGACGGGAGACGTCGTCGACCTCGACCTCGACGTCGCTCCGCGCCTCACCTGGCCGGACCCCCGTATCGACGCCGTGCGCGCGAGCGTCGCGGTCGAACGCGGACCCCTCGTGTTGTGCGTCGAATCGACCGACCTGCCTCCCGGCGTCGATCTGCAGGACATCGCGATCGACACGACGTCGGCGCCGAGAATCCACGGGGACGGCGCCGAGATCGACGTCCGTGTGCGCATGACCCGAAACACGCCACCCGGCCGGGTGCCGTACGGAGCCCCGTCGGCGACGACCGCCCGCAAGCGGATCCCCGTCTCGTTGATCCCGTACCACCGCTGGGCGGAGCGGTGGCCGACCACCATGCGCGTCTTCCTCCCCGTGGAGTGAACGCCGCACCTCGGCCTCGAACCCGGGCGGCGATGTCTGGGAAAGCGGTCGCCTTTTTGCTCTGTTACCGATAACATGAAGACTCGGCCTCCCGCCGCGTCTCCGACCCCGACGACGCGGCACGAGCCGCCGCTCACCCCCGCAGTTCTGCAACGTCGCAGAAAGGAACACTGATGCCCCTGCTCCGCAAGGCGGTCGCCATCGGCGCGACCGCAATGATCATCGCCAGTGGATTGGCGGTGATCGCCCCCACCGCAGCCAGCGCCGCCACCCTCGAATCGACGAAGGTCCTCGACCTGCCGTTCGACGACACGCTCACCGATGCCGGCCCCAACAAGATCCCCACCTCGATGCTGCGCGGATCGGCCGCGTACGTCGACGGCATCCACGGTCGCGCCCTCAGCCTGCGCGGCAGCGACGCCGTGGGCCTCGGCACGAGCGCGTTGCTCCAGCCCGAGAACCTGACGCTGTCGTTCTGGTTCAAGCCCGACGGCGCCATGGGCACCGGCGAACAGGTGTTCACCTGGAACAAGGGCGTCTACAACTCCGCCGGGTGGTACCTCACCGCCGAGAACGCCAACACCCCTCTCGCCCTGTCGATCGGCCCCGGCGGCGGGCAGCCCTACAAGGTCGTGGTCAACGGCTCGCGCGACGCCTTCTTCCCCGCCGGTCAGTGGACGCACGTCGCCGTCACCTACAACAAGGACACGAAGGCGGTCACCTTCTATCGCAACGGCGAGCAGCAGGTCTCGTCGATCCCGAACGCCATCGGCGGCGCGGCGACCGGCGTACTGACGTCGGAGAGCACCACGACCAAGTCGATCGGCTTCAACGGCCCCGGCTACAACGGCGCCTACGTCCGCGGCGCGCTCGACGACTACACCCTCTACAACGCCGTCGCCTCGGCATCCGATGTCGTCGCCCTCACGAAGGCCAACAACCCCGCCTTCGACCCGGCCGAGGTGGCGCAGCGCGGTCTCGACCAGCTGTCGGTGCCCGGGAGCGCCTCGGCGAGCTTCGGACTGACCACGGCCGCCTCCAACGGCACGGCCTTCACGTGGACCTCGTCGACTCCCGCCGTGATCGCCGTCAACGGCGGCCAGGCGACGGTCACGCGTCCGAAGGACGCGACGACCACGGTCACCCTCACCGCCACGGCGACCTACGCCGGAAGCACCCCGCGCACCAAGACCTTCCAGGTCGAGGTCGCGAAGGAGGGCGTGTCGACGTCGATCTACGTCGACGACACCGACCTCAACGAGGTGCTGGTCACCGACCCCTACCTGCAGAACAGCAACGCGAAGATGGTGGACTGGCTGCTCACCCTCGACCCGAAGCGCTTCCTCTACTCGTTCGACCAGCTCGCCGGCATCCCCACCACGGCTCAGCCGTACGGCGGATGGGAGCGGACGACCGGTGCGCGCTTCCAGGGACACTTCTTCGGCCACTTCGTGTCGGCGCTGTCGCAGGCGTACTCGACCGAGACCGATGAGGGCCGCAAGGCCCAGCTGCTGGCCAAGCTGACCACCGCGGTCGACGGTCTGGCCGCGGCCCAAGCCGCCTACGCCCAGAAGGACCCGTCCAACAGCGGGTACGTCGCGCCCTTCCCGGTGTCGTACCTGCCGCACGGCGCCGACGGTCTCATCGTGCCGTTCTACAACCTCCACAAGGTGCTCGCGGGCCTGCTCGACGCCCACCAGTACGCACCGAAGGACGTCGCCGACAAGGCCCTCACGGTCGCCAGCGGCTTCGGCTCCTGGCTCAATGTCTGGGGCTCGCGCCAGGCCAACCCGAGCGCACTGCTGAGCACCGAGTACGGCGGCATGAACGAGGCGCTGTACGAGCTGTACAGCATCACCGAGAACGACCAGCACAAGAAGGCCGCCGAGCTCTTCGACGAGGTCACGCTGTTCCAGCAGCTCGCTGCGAACCAGGACGTGCTGGCCGGCAAGCACGCCAACACCACGATCCCGAAGCTGGTGGGCGCCCTCAAGCGCTACACCGTCTTCACCGACAACCCGACGCTCTACGCGCGCCTGTCGGACACCGAGAAGTCGAACCTCGACATGTACCGTCGGGCGGCCGAGAACTTCTGGCAGATGGTGGTGAACGACCACTCGTACATCGGCGGCGGCAACAGCTACTCCGAGCACTTCCAGCAGCCGGGCACCCTGCACGAGTTCGCCACGAACGGCATCACCACCGGCTACGGCGAGCAGTCCACGGTCGAGGGATGCAACGAGTACAACATGCTGAAGCTCACGCACGGCCTGTTCCGGGTGAGCCCCGACGTGAAGTACGCCGACTACTACGAGAACACCTACATCAACACGATCCTCGCGTCGCAGAACCCCGAGACGGGCATGATGACGTACTTCCAGCCGCAGACCGCCGGGTACGCCAAGGTCTTCGGCCGCAAGGAGGACGAGTTCTGGTGCGACCACGGCACGGCCACCGAGAGCTTCACCAAGCTCGGTGACTCGATCTACTTCCGCAAGGGATCGTCGATCTACGTCAACATGTTCCGCTCCACCGAGTTCACCTCGGAGCAGCACAACCTGAAGCTGACGCAGACGGCCGACGTGCCCAACACCGACACCGTCACCTTCTCGGTGGATGCCGCCGACGGCGGCGCCCTCGCCGAGGGCACCACCCTGCGCCTGCGCGTGCCGTCGTGGTCGCCCAACCCGACCCTCACGGTGAACGGCCAGGCGCGTGACGTCGCCGCCGCCACCGACAAGGGATACGTGGTGGTGCCGGTCTCGGCCGGCGACGAGATCGCGTACAAGCTCCCCGCCAAGGTGCAGGTCGAGGCCGGCACCGAAGACCCCAACTGGGTCGCGTTCCGCTACGGACCGGTCGTGCTCTCGGCCGAGCTGAACCGTACCAACGTCGAGGCGACCTCGCCCGCCGGCATCCTGGTCCGCACCAGCGTCGCCGACAAGTCGGTCACCAACAGCGTTCGCGTCGGCGACGTCGAGGCCTTCAAGAAGGACATCGAGAAGAACCTCGTCCGTCAGGACAACGGCGCCGACAATAACGGTCGCACCGTGATGAAGTTCAAACTGCAGAACGTCGACGCCGCCTCCGCTGCGCTGACCTTCGAGCCGTACTACAGCATGTACAACGCCCGGTACGCGCTGTACATGAACCTCATCCAGCCCGACTCGGCGGCGGCGCAGGCGCTCATCAAGAGCGACAAGGAGAAGCTCCGCATCGACGAGATGACCACGGACGCCCTCACCTCGTTCGACAACAACAACAGCGAGGCCGGCAAGAACTACAAGTTCAACCGGTCGTCGGTGGGTGCGCACCTCGGACAGCAGTACCGCGACGGCGAGATGTCGACCGAGGCGTTCTTCCAGTACGACATGGCCGTCGACCCGTCCGCGCCGAAGAACTACCTCGGCGTGCGGTACTTCGGCGGTGACAACGGCCGGACGTTCGACGTGTACATCAACGACGTGAAGTTCAAGTCGGAGCGCGTCACCAACGCCAACGGGGGGAACTCGTTCTACGTCCAGTACGACGAGATCCCCGCCTCGGCGCTGGCCGACATCGCCACGAAGGACCGCTACAAGCGCGATCAGGCCGGCAACTACGTGCTCGACGAGAAGGGGAACAAGATCCCCATCATCACGGTGCGCTTCCAGGGCAACGGCACCAGCTACGTCGGCGGGGTGTTCGGGGTCTACACGACCACGACCACCACCTACGCCACCGACGCCGACCTGAATGCGCTGACCTTCGACGGCGGCACCCTCAGCCCGAAGCTGACCGACGGCACGTACGACTACACCGTGACGGTCCCGCGGGATGCCACGGCGGCGACGTTCGACGCCGACCCGGCCACCCCCAGCGGTCTGGTTTACGTCGGCGACATCCTCATCGACGACACGCAGAAGCGCACGGTGCCGCTGGCGGCGGACGGCGCGCCCACGACGCTGACGCTGCGGTCGCTGGCGCAGGACCACACGACGGCCAAGACGTATCGCATCCAGATCGTGCGGGCCGCCGCTCCCCCGGCGCTCACCACCGAGGTGTCGGTCACGTCGCGGTGCGTCGCGGGCCGTGCGACCCTCGCCGTCATGGCGAAGAACACCAGCGCCGTCACGGTGGCGATGAACATCGTCACACCGCACGGTCAGAAGACCGTCGCGTCGGTCGCCCCGGGCAAGACCACCACGCAGGCCTTCACGGTCCGGCAGGCGCAGATTCCCGCCGGGGAGGTCTCGGTGACCGCCACCGGTCAGGTCGACGGCAAGACGGTCACGGCCACGCAGAAGGGGGCCTACGACGCCCGCAGCTGCAGCTGAGACGCCCGTGGGCGGCTGACGCGACGGCGCGGCCGCCCACGGCTTCCACCCCTGAACGCCCCGAGGCATCCCCGGATGTCTCGGGGCGTTCTTCGTGCGCCGCGGGCGGCGGGTGTCAGCGGCGAGGCGCGATCGTCGAGGGCGTCAGGCCGGCGGCGGGCGCAGGAGCACGAGGGCGGGGATGAGCCGGGGGGGCGGACGCGCGCTTCGAGGGCTCCGGGTCCGAGCGCGCGGGAGTTCGGGGGTCGGGGCGCGACTCCCTACGGAGCACGGCTCGCTGCCTCGCGCGAAGCCTGGTCAGCGCGACAGGGTTGCGGGCTGATCAGCAGCAGCGGTCGGTCGCGACCCTTCGGCAGCGTCCCTACGACGTCACTCGATGACGAAAGCGCGACCGTTGATGTACAGCAGGTCGGGCTCGCCCTCGGCGATCTGCGAGACGGCGCTGTTGTCGAGGTCGAGGTGCTCCCACGCAGCCACGCCCGCGGGGGCGACGGCCGAAGTGGCGAGCAGCCCATGGGCGAGGAGGGTGAGGATCTGGCGTCCGGCCATCGGGGGGTCCTTCCGGAGGGCTGACGACATCGTCAATCCTGTGCGTGTCCGTCAGCTATGCCGACGGGCGAGGTTCTCGTCCCATTCTAGCTCGGCGATGTTCCCGCTAACTATGCACTCGCCCAGAGTCTGTCGCCCCGGCACGGCCGCGCCCGCCCGCCCGAGTCGGGGCGGACGGGCGCGAGAACGCGGTTCACTCAAAGGGTGCGACGACCCCGTCGCGCGGGAGGACGCGGCCGAGACCGCGCACACGTCCTCCCGGTTCGCCGGTCAGCCGCAGGATCGCGCCGCGTAGGTGGCAGACGCCTGGGTCGACACCGACCTGCCGTCGACCACCGCGGTGGCCGAGACCCCGACCGACCCGGCGCCGACCGATGCGGAGCGGGTGGCGACGGCGGCCGTTGCCGTGGCGCCGGCGGCGACGGAACCCATCGCCCTCTTGCCCCACGCCGTGTCGAGCGTGACGTCGACGGCGACCGAGCTCGTGTTCTTCACGGTCGTCACGAGCGTCGTCTTGCCCGCGACGCAGCGCGTCGCCGCGGTGGCCGCGACGCTCAGCGGGGCGGTCACCGTGACCGTCGTCGTGACGGTGCGCAGCGAGGGCAGCACCTCCTCGTCGCGCGTCATGTCGAAGACGGGCCGGTCACCCGCCGCGTAGTGGATGCGGGTGATGCGGGTGTCGCGCCCGTTGCCGCCGACGCCGTCGCCCCACGTGTGATAGACGTACAGGTCGTTCCCGTCTTCGTCGGTGGTGACGGCACCGTGGCCCGGGCCCTGCTCATAGGTGCGGTAGTCGGTCACACCCGCCGGCATCGGCTCGCTCTTGAGCAGGGGCATGTCGTACTTGTGCCAGCTGTCGATGTTCGTCAGGTCGCTCGATTCGTCGGCCCAGGCACCGCCCACGATGTACTTCGGGCTCACGCCGTCGCTCGAGTAGACGAGCGTGATGCGCCCGTTGCGCTGGATGGCGAAGGCGCCCTCGGCGAGACGCTCCTCGAACGACATGCTCGGGACGATGATCGGCACGGGCGTGCCGATGACACGGGTCGGGTCGGCCGGGTCGACCTTGGCGATCCACGTCGCGGGGTCACTGATGGGTGCCCCCTCTGGGGTGTAGCGCTGCGACCAGGCGTAGTACGCGGTTCCGCCGGATTCGAAGTACGTCATGTCGAGGCTGATGTTGCGCCCGAAGTCCGCCCGGCCGAGCGGCGTGCCGTCGCCCTTGAGGACGGCGGCCGGCCGCGACCAGTCGGCCGGGTTGCCCGGGTCGCCTCCGTCGCGCAGCTGCATGATGTGCGCCTGCACGGTGTACCACTGCCCGCCCTCGTTGGACTGCGGGTTGGAGGGGTTGAAGCACGGCGCGAAGAGGATCGACAGCTTGCCCCCGATCTCGTGGATCTCCGGCGCCCAGTAGCAGCCGGCGATCACGCGGCCGTCGGTGGTGCGGTCGCCGCGGGTGTAGCGGTTGAGCAGGTCCACCTCGCGGCTGCGTCCGCCGTTGTCGTCGGCGAGCTGATCGATGGTGTCGGCGACGCGGATCGGCAGGTGTGCCGACGCGATGTTGTTGTTGTTCGTGTCGTCGGTGGCGATGAAGAGGTAACGGGTCTTGCCGTCGCGCTCGTACCGGTAGATCGTCGGGTCGGCCCGGTTGTACGCGAAGGGCTCCGCGTACTCACGCTGCCGCACGGTGCCCGACAGGGTATAGGTGCCGGGCGCCGCGGTCGCCAGCTTGTCGAGCTGCTGCGTGTTCCAGTCGATCCCCAGCTGCGCGCTCGACCCGTCGGAGTACGCCAGCTTCGCCTTCGTCTTGGCGAGGGCGGCGGTGCCCCCCGGCGCGATGGTCTGCGGGTCGACGGTCACTGCCGTGTTGACGACGCGACCGAGCCGGTCGGTCAGCGATTTCGCCGTCGCCGCCGACACGGCCAGCGTGCCGGCGGGCCGGGCGTCGGCGACACGGCGGGCGAAGCCGGAGAGATCGGGGGATGCCACGGTCAGGGCCCCGCCGGAGCGCGCCTCGCCCCGGTTGCCCTCGGTGACGACCCAGGGGCGCGTGCCTCCGTCTTCGGGCCAGAACGGCGCGGGGCGCATCTCGGTGCGGGCGAGGTCGGTGACCGTCGTCGACTTCGCCGCGCCCGCGGCATCCGTCCACGACACGACGTACCGCTTGTCGGCGGAGTCCCAGACGGCGCGGGGGGCGACGACGCCGCCGGTCGTGCCCAGATCGATCAGACCGAGCTCGTCGAAGTCGGTGGCGGCGGCGTCGCGCGCCTTGAACACCAGAGCGCTCGAGGCTTCGGTGCCGTCGGCCGCTCCCCACTGCAGCACGCGCGTCGCGATGACGCCGATGGTGCCGTCGGCGAAGGTGAAGAGGGACGGATTCGAGATGCCGCGGTGGTCGATGCGGTCGACGGCGAAGAACTCGCCCTCGGCGAAGACCACGCCGCCGTTCTTGTACAGCGGGGCCGCGTCGTCGACCGACGAGCCGAGTGCGAGGTGCAGGCTGTGCGCCACGGAGTCGTGGTTGGCGTTGCGCTCGCCCGTGGCGTTGCGGGTGTACGAGACGAGCTGGCGGCCCGTCGAGGCGCTCAGGACGGTGACCGAGAAGGTCTTCTCGACGGTGGTGGCCCCGACGGCGACGCGCGCGGTGATGCGACGCACCTGATCGGATGCCGTCGAGTTGGTCAGCACGGGTGAGCCGAGGGCCGCGCCATCGGCGCTCCACTGGATGCTGTACCCGCTCGCCCCGGGCAGGGCCGTGCCCGAGGCGACGACGGGCGGCACCACGAGCGCCGTGCGCAGGCGCTCGGCGGCATCCGCCTCGCTGTCGGCACGCACGGTGACCGTCGCGGTGGCACCGGTCGCCGTTGCCCCGGCGAAGGAGGCGGTCGGCGTCAAGCTGACGGTGGCGTCGGGTGAACCGGCCGCGGGGCGGGTCACCTTGCCGGAGGCGTCGATCACCGCGGGGTTGCTGCTCGTCCAGGTCACCGTCGACCCGCCCGCGCCCGTGGTGGGCAGGGCGATGTCGGTGGTGACGGTGCCCGAGACCGGCGGGCGCGCGGCATCGGCGTCGGCGCGGGCGATGGCGGTCGCGGCGGGCGCGGCGTCTTCTCTGACCTGTGCCGCAGTGAGGGCCTGGTCGTAGACGTGCACGTCGTCGAGCGCGCCGATGAAGAAGGGGTCGGGTCCGTAGAAGGACTTGCCGAGCAGGCCCGAGAACGTCGAGGTGCCCACGGTCGCGGCGCCGGTCGCGGACGTCGGCGTCGTCTGGGCCAGTTCGCCGTCGACATAGGTCGAGACGCTGACGCCGCTGCGCAGCACGACGGCGACGTGCGACCAGCGGCCGACCGCGGCGGGGGCGTCATCGGAGGCGCGTTGCTCGCTGCCGGCCTTCACGGCGCCGATCAGGCGCCCGCCGCATTGCGGGGTGGTGAAGAGGTAGCGGTCGGACGACTGGCCCAGCGTGTAGCCCCAGGCGCAGCTCTGATCGCCCTCCCAGCGCATCCACGCCGACATCGTCACGTCGGTGGTGGCGGCCGTGGTCAGTCCCGGCGCGATCTCGACGAACGCAGCCGCGGAGCCCGCCGATCCGCCCGGCAGGCGCAGCGCCTTGTCGCCGGAGCCTCGCGGCCCGGCCACCACGGTCGCTCCGGCTCCCCGCACGGTTCCGGCGTGCGTGCCGGCGGTGTCGGCGACCGTGCCCCCGGCTGCGACGCCGGAGCCGATGCCCGCAGAGGTCGAGAAATCGTACGAGAGGATGGGGCGGGGGATCGCGGCGGCGGCCGGTGCGGCGCCCATCGTGAGCGCCCCCGTCGTCAGGCTCGCGGCCACCAGGATCGCGAGAGGGCCTTTCGGTCTCACCATGAACTTCTTTCTCGACGTCGAGGGGTCGTCGGTGACGGGTCGTCGACGACCGGTCGTCTGTGACGGGTCGTCGGTGGCCCGGGGCCGCCCACCGCGCGGGCGAGGGGCGACCCCGGTGGCCTCATCGAATCAGCGGCAGGTGATCGCCGCGTAGGGCGCGGTCACCGTGGTAGTGGCCGAACCGGCCTTCGCCGTGACGGTGACCTCGCCCGCGGCGAGCGGGGTGGTCCGCGCGGTGAAGGTCACGCTCGTGGTCTTGCCCGCGGCGAGCGACGCGATCGTCTTCGAGCCGTGCGGGGAGGCGACCGTGAGCGCGACGGTCTCGGTGCCGCCGTTGGTGATGCGCGCCGCAATGACGGGCTTACCCGCGACGCACCGCGTCTCGGCCGCGGCCGTGACGGTCAGCGCCGGGGCGGTCACGACGACGTCGGCGGTGACGGTGAGGGCCGTGGAGCTGAACAGGCGGCGGTCGGCGGCGTTGTACGCCGTGGATCCGCCCGCGCCCACCCACTGGTTGAGGTTCGCGCCGATCGTGCGCACCGTGCCGGTGACCGGGTAGGTGCCCGGGCGGGTGGCATCCACGCCGTCGAGCTTCCACGTCACCGGCTGGGCGGCCGTGCCGCGGCCGTACGCCAGTGTCACCTGCGCCTCGCGGGGCAGCGCCGCCGTGATGGAGGCGGCGGTCGCGCCCTGCGTCACGGTGGCGTCGCCGAGGTCGGTGGCGACGACCGCCGCGGCATCCGCTTTGCGGATCCCGTCGTACTGGCCGAACGTCAGCGGGACGATCCCGCCGTGCTTGGTGCTGGGCGCCATCGAGAACGTGTCGGACACCAGCGGGGTGAACCCGG
Source organism: Microbacterium enclense (assembly GCF_001456955.1). Classification (GTDB taxonomy): domain Bacteria; phylum Actinomycetota; class Actinomycetes; order Actinomycetales; family Microbacteriaceae; genus Microbacterium; species Microbacterium enclense. The sequence continues at coordinate 227,750 of NZ_KQ758469.1, forward strand.
CGTCGAGGTTCGTCGTCTGCATGGGGCGGTATCCGATGGAGGGGATCACGTCGACGTAGAGATACCACTCGTCTTCACCGTGGCGCTGGAAGCCCGCGGGGCCCTCGACGCCGCCGGCGTTGCCACCGGCGTAGTTCGCGCCGATGCGCTCCTGCACGGTCGTCCACGCCGTCGTCGGCTTCCACCAGTCCGTCGCCGTGGTCGACTCCATGTAGATGCCGCGACCGAACGCGTTGTCCTTCGTGACGCGGTAGGTCTTGCCGTCGTTCTGGATGACGGTGGTGTCGATGGCGTTGCCGCCGGTGTCGATCATGGTGCCGCCGTAGCGGTAGGTCTGCTGGGTGAAGTCGGTCGTCGCGCCCCACAGCACGCGGGAGTAGGTCGAGCCGGTGTGCGCGGAGCTGCCGTAGACGGTCGACGACCAGTACAGGACGAACGCTCCGCTGCCGTCGGCGTTGTAGCCGGGGACCCAGGTCGCCTCGGGCGCCCAGGCCATGCCGAGCTCGGCGACCTTCGCCCCGGCGGGGGACTGCGCGACGTCGAACTGGCGCAGGTCGCTCCAGGTGACGAGGTCGGTGGACTCCCAGACGTTGAGCTTGGTGCTGCCCTGCGACGACCAGTAGCACCACTCGGTGCAGCTGCCCATGCCGCGGTCGCCGCCGAAGACCCGCAGGTCGGTGGCGATGATGTAGTACGTCTTGGTCTCGGGGTTGTAGGTCAGGTACGGGTCGCGCACGCCGGTGGTGCCGAGCTGCGAGGCGAGGATGGGCTTGCCGCCGTTCAGGGGATCCCACGCCTCGGGGTCGTCGCCGCGCGAGACGTCGAGGTAGATCTTCTCGGCGTAGCCGTTGGCATCCTCGATGAAGTGCACCATCGCGTAGCCGAAGGCGTCGTCGGCGGCGCGGGCCGGCTCGATGGTGACGGGCACCGCGCGGGTGGCCGAGACGCCGCGCACCGTGGCGGTGGCCGTCAGCGTGGCGCTGCGGGGCTGCGCGCCCACGGCGGGCAGCGTCGTGGTGACGGTCTTGCCGTCGCCGGCGACGGTGATGCCGGCGTCGGTCGAGCTCCACGTCACGCGGCCGCCCGCGGTGGGAAGGGTCGTGGTGGTCTCGTCGATCGTGACCGCCGAGAGTCCGTCGACGACGCCCTGCGCGGCGCTGCGGTGCGCGTCGGCGTGGAGCGAGGCGTCAGCGGTCGAGACGCTCGCGACCTCGGTGGCCGACAGCGCCCGGTCGTACACGCGGAACGTCGACACCTCGCCCTTGTACATCGGGTCGGGGTAGGGCGCGCGGCCGATCGCGTTGAGGGATTGATCGGTGATGTCGGCGGGAGTCAGCGCGGTGGGGGTGGATGCCACCTGCTCGCCGTCGACGTAGAAGGTGATGCGTCCGCCGTCGATCACCGACGTCAGGCTGTACCACCGGTCGGCCGCCAGGGCGGAGCCTGAGCGGGCGTTGACCTCGCCGCCGCCGCCGTTCGTCGTGATGACCGTGCGCGGGTTGTCGCGGACCGATGAGAAGTACGACCGCGTCGGGGAGTCGCTGCCGATGTTCCAGAGGAAGTTCCAGTTGTTCTTCATCGAGGCGTCGAGCTTGGTCTCGATCGTGACCGTCGCCGACCGGGCGCCCGCGAGCACGTCGTTGGGCAGGCGCACCCAGCTGGCGGTCGGACTGGTCTTGGCGCCGCCGGTGAACACCAGCGACGATCCCGTCCACAGCGCGTCGGTGCCGTTGACGACGCTCGCCGCACCGAGCGTGGTGGGGGCGCTGTTGGGGACGCTCGCCCCCGACGTCTCGTCGAACACGTACTCGGCCCGGAGGCCGGCCGCGGGCACGGCGGTCTCGGCGGCGGCGGGCGCCGCGGCGAGGGGGACGAGGCCGCCCACGAGCAGGGCGGCACCGGTCACCGCACCGAGGATGGTGCGCATCCGCCGGCGCACGGACCGGGTGGCCGGGGCGGCGTGGACGGTTGAATGTTCGGTCATCTCCGAGCTCCTTTGCCTGGACGATCAGGCTCCGGAGAGCGTGAACTCCGAGGATGTTACCGCTCACTTCGCCGAGAGACAACAGCGCGTTCCGACGCTCGCCGGGCGCGCGCGCACTTTGATCACGATCGCGACACGGCTCTTGGCACCGGCTGATCCGTATGCATAATGTGAGCGATAACACTGCGCCAATGGTGGCCAGTGACCCGATGGAGAGTGGTTCATGCACCTGCCTATCGCAGCCCCTTCGACGCGCCTCGCACCCGCTGGAACGCCGTTCGAGACCCCGTCCGACCGCCCGAGAACCCGACGCAGAGCGGCCTCCGCGTGGGGCACCTTGACCGCCGCGGCCCTTTGCGCGAGCCTGCTGACCCCCGGGGCCGCCCACGCGGCCGGGGCCGACGACGCGCTCATCGCCGACTTCACGTTCGACAGCGGCACGACCAGCTTCACCGGCGCGGGCGCCACGGCCACGACGCAGGGCAGCGCCCGGCTGGTGCCCGGTGTCAGCGGCAACGCGGCGCAGCTCGGCAGTGGATTCTGGCTCAACGTCGCCAAGACGAACGGCTCGCCGCTGCTGGCCGGCCTGAACGACGTGACCATCTCGTACGACAGCAAGCCCGACGCCACCGGCAACACCGGGTGGACCGTGTTCGCCGCCCGCAGCGCCGCGACGCAGACCTACGCGCAGGAGCACTACCTCGGCTTCCTCGACCGCACCACCGGCATCACCGTGGAGCGCTACGACAACGCCGGCAGCCGCAACAGCGCCGGCAACCTCGCCTCCACCGCCGCCAACGCGGCGTGGAAGCACGTCGACCTCGTCATCTCGGGCGCGACCGCGCGCCTGTTCGTCGACAAGAAGCTGGTGTCGACCAACACCACCGGCCCCGCGCTGTCGCAGATCCTCGGGGCATCCGGGGGCGTGCTGCAGGTGGGCAAGGCCAACTGGGGCGGCGGCGAGTACTTCTCGGGACTGCTCGACAACCTGCGCATCTACAATCGCGCTCTCACCCCGGCGGAACTGGGACTCGCGACCGCGGCCAGCGACCCGGCCGCCGCCCTCGGCATCCCCTCCCGCATCACCGGTGATCTTCCCTCGTCGGTCCTCGGCAACGCCGTGACCTGGTCGGCCGCGGGTGCCGGGGCGGGGCTCGTCGCCGCCGACGGCAAGATCACGCGTCCGGCGACCGGTCCCGTGCAGGTCGAGCTGACCGCCACGATCGCCGGCGTCGCCCAGCCCGTCACCGCGTCGGCGCAGATCCTGGATGCCGGCGGCGACATCGCCACCTACGTCAAGACGGTCACGACGACGGGCGGCGTCAAAGACGACCCCCTCGCCTACAACGACGACCGTCGCGCCGACGCGCTGTTCGTCTCGGCCCGCCCCTCCGGCGCCACCGCCTGGGAACCGCTGAACCGCTCGCAGGCCATCCTCTACGCGACGTGGAATGGCTCGCAGTCCGCCAACCCCAACGCCCAGGTCGGCTCCCCCACCCTCGTGCGCTTCGCCGACGGCGGCCTCGGCGCCGTCGCGGCGCAGAACAACGCCACCGACTCCGTCTACGTCTGGGACGCCCCCGACGGCGCCACCTTCCGAAACCAGCGCACGGTCAAGATCGCCTCCGACGGATCGGTCGTGAAGAACCCGCGCATCGAGTTCGACGCCGCGAGCCGGAAGTACAAGGCGTACTGGACCGACGACCTCACCGGCGAGGGACGCGTCGCCCAGCTCGACGGGCTCACCGGCACCAGCACCCCGTCGGTCGCGACCAAGGCCGACGCCCGCACGCTCGGCGTGAGCGGCACGGGCCTGCCCGGCTTCGCCGCGCAGGCGCAGGCGAGCTCGTTCTCGCTGTCGAAGGCCGAGTTCGACGTGTTCTACAAGAACTACGTCGACCTCCAGAACACCGGGGTGCGCGCCATCGGCGACGTCGCGGTCGACAACGGCGCGAAGGTGGATGCCACGACCCTCCCCGCCACCGTCACCCTCGACTACAACGACGGCTCCACCAAGAACCTCCCGGTCACGTGGGATGCCGACGACCTGGCATCCATCGACTCGCGCACGCCCGGCACGTACGAGGTGACCGGCACGGTGCAGCAGACCGCCGAGCAGATGGTCAACGACGCCCGGGCCGATCCGCACCTGTTCTTCAACGAGGACGACGGCTACTGGTACCTCACCGGTTCGCACTACTCGATCCCCTCGAACGCCCCCGACAGCCAGCTCATCGACGCCAACGCCTACCGCAAGATCGGGCTCAAGCGCGCGAAGACCATCGCCGGCCTGAAGGACGCGCCCGAGCAGATCGTCATCGACCCCGACGCCGGAACCCCGGGCAAGCAGGCGCAGTACCCCAACACGTTCTACGGCTGGGGCGGCTACATCTGGGCGCAGGAGTTCCACAAGATCAACGGCCAGTGGTGGATCGTCGCCGGCATGAACCGGGGCTACGCGCCCACCAACGGCTGGTGCGACAACACCGTGCTCATCCCCTACACCGGCACCGAGGAGTCGTTGCGAGCCGGCGGACTGGTCGACCAGGCCAACTGGGGCGAGCCGACCATCCTCGACGGCGCCGCCTTCGACGTGTCGTACCTCGAGCGCCAGGAGAACGGCGCGACCCAGGGCTACTGGGTCATGCCCAACGGCGGCCGTCTGCTGGTCGGCAAGACGAAGATGGGCGCGAAGGGCACGGTGCCGCTCATCGACGGCGGGCTGAACGAGATCTACGCGCTCAGCCAGCCGTGGGAGTACGGCAAGCAGTCGCCGACTCCCTCCGACACGAACGAGGGTGCCGATCAGGGCATCGTCGAGGCGCCCTTCATGCTCGAGCACGGCGACTACGTCTACCTCACCTACTCCGGCGGCACGGTCGACAAGTACTACGACCTCGGCATGCTGCGCGCCCCGAAGAACGCCGACCTGAAGGATCGCGCGAGCTGGACGCAGGTACCCTCCCCCGTGCTCACCACGAACGACACCGCCGGCGGACGCTTCGGCGGCACCGGCCAGGCCGGCCCCGGCCACAACTCGTTCGCGACCGACACCGCCGGCAACCTCGTGCTCGCCTACCACGCGCGCCCCTACCCCGAGCCGCACACCGGCGGGAACGCCGGCGGTCTGTTCGACCCCGACCGCAACACCTGGTTCAAGGCCGTGAACGTGCGCGCCAACGGCATGCTCGACCTCTCGCTGAGCGCGGCGCAGGAGGTCGCACCGGCCCACCGCACCGTGAGCGCGCGAATCGTCGTGGCGGCCGCCCCGACGGCCGCGCAGCTGGCCGTCACGACCCGCTGCGTCGCCGGCAAGGTGTCGCTGTTCGCGACGGTCACCAACACCGGGAGCGCACCGCTCACCGCGACCCTGTCGAGCGCCTTCGGCACCGTCGGCACCGGCAGCGTCGCGAGCGGCAAGTCGGTGACCAAGATCGTCGCCACCCGTGCGGCATCCGTCGACGCGGGCCGCGTCACGCTGACCGTGCAGGGTGCCTCCACCACGGTGACCGCCGACTACCGCGCCACCTCGTGCAAATGACCGAACGACTCATCTCGACGAAGAGGAGACACTGACGTGAACCGTAAGACCAGCGCGCCCGCCCGCGGCGCCTTCCGTAGACGCTGCGCGGGGGTGATCTCCAGCGCGCTCGGCTTCGCCCTCGTCGTCAGCGGCGTCGGGGTCTCGGCGGCGAGCGCCGCCGAGCCCGCATCGCTCGTGGCGTCGTACGACTTCTCCGAGACCAGCGGCACCGTCGTGCGCGACGCCTCGGGCGCCGGTCGCGACGCCGCGGTCGTCGGCGGCGCCGCGTGGCGCGGCGGATCGATGCAGTTCACGGGCGCCAACCACGTGAAGCTGCCCGACAACCTGCTTGCCGGGCAGAGCGCGGCGACCATCATCATCGAGACCAGCCCCACCGCCCTCTCGGGCGCGAAGTTCCTGTGGAACATCGGCGGATCCGGCAACGCCGCGACGGGACAGTTCTTCATCCAGCCCGTCGCCCCCCGCCTGGCGATCTCGAAGACGAACTGGGCGGGCGAGCAGACCGTCACCTCGTCGACGAAGCTGGCCGAGGGGCGCTGGCAGTCGGTCGCGGCCACCATCGAGAAGAACGCCGGCGCCGCCACCTCGACGCTGAAGCTCTACATCGACGGCGCCCTCGTCGCGCAGAAGACCGACTCGACCACCGCGCTGAGCGACCTCACGACGCACACGATGAACTACATCGGCCGCAGCGCGTACACCGAGGACTCGCTCTACCAGGGCGGCGTCTCGTCGTTCCGGGTGTACAACCAGGCCCTGTCGGCCACCGACATCGCCGCGGCTTCGGCGACGGATGCCACCGCCACGGCGTCGGAGGTCGTGGCATCCATCGACCTGGCCGGCGCGAACGCGCAGAACCTGTCGGCCGTCGAGACCGACCTGTCGCTGCCCACGACGGGCGGCGTGACCTGGACGTCGTCGCCCTCGGGCATCGTCGCCGCGGACGGCAAGGTCACCCGACCCGCCAGCCGCACCGACGTCACGCTCACCGCGACCGCCACGGTGCGCGGCAAGACCGCCACCCGCACCTTCACCGTCACCGTGCTGCCCCCGGCGAGCGCCGCCGAGCAGGCCACCAAGGCCGCCGCCGCCCTCGTGCTGCCGTCGGTGCTCGAGAACGGCTACGTGCTGCCGACGACCGCGCAGGGCCTGCCCGTGGCGTGGTCGCACGTGTCGGGCGCCGGCTCGGTCGCGAACGGCGCGATCGCCTCGGCCCCCGCCACCGGTCTCGCCGACGCCACCCTCAAGGCCGTCGTCGGCTCGGGAGCCGACGCCGCCACCACCGAGATCCCGGTGCGCATCGCCGAGGCCGGCGCCTCGCGCCTGGCCGCCTACACGACCTCGCGCAACACCCGCGGCGGCGACGACCCCGAGGTGACCCGCAGCGGGCACCTCGCGCTCAGCAGCGACGGCACCACGTACACGCCGCTCAACAGCGGCGCGGGCATCGTCTACGCGACCTCGACCGGCATGACCGAGCAGTCCAACGGCACGACCCGCTATCTCGGGTCGCCCTACCTGTTCCGCCTCGAGGGCGACCAGGGATACGGCCTCATCGCGCGGCGCATGAACGCCGCCGGCGCGGCCGACGCCGCGGGAGCGCTCGTGTTCACCTCGCCCGACCTCGTCACCTGGACCGAGCGCGGCCTGCTGCCGCTGCCCGGTCAGGGCACGACCGGTGCCGTGTCGGCCGAATGGGACGCCCGCGTCAGCGCCTACCGCGTGGTGTGGACGAGCGCAGCCGGCTCCGCCCTGACCGGAACCACCACCGCGTTCCAGACCGTCACCGCGCAGGGCGCCGGACAGCAGCCCGGCGGACGCTCCGCGACCACCGGCGTCGCCTACGCCGAGAACGCGACGGCCATCCCGGTCACCGCGGCCGAGGCCCGCTCGGCATCCGATCTGCTCGGACGCGTGCGCAACACCGGCGTGCGCGCCCCCGAGGCCGTCGGTCTCACCACCGGCGACGCGCTCGCGCTGCCCGCGAAAGTCACCGCCGACTACTCCGACGGCGGCACCCACGACTTCGGCGTCACATGGGACACCTCGGCGGTCGACACCGGCAAGCCCGGCACCTACACGGCCACCGGAACGCTGCAGCGCACCGACACGAACTTCCCGCTCGTGGCCAACCGCGCCGACCCGCACGTGCTGCGATACACGCTGCCGAACGGGCAGAAGACGTGGCTGTACATCGCGACCGACGACGCCGGTCAGGACGAGTTCTTCATCCGCCAGTCCGACACCATCGGCGGGATCTCGAGCGCGACCGACAACCGCATCCTCGGACCCGGCCTCTCGGGCAACAGCGTCAACGCGCAGCTGTGGGCACCCGAGCTGCACGTCATCGACGGCGACCTCTACATCATGTTCGCCGCCAACGCCGAGAGCGCCAACTGGTGGGCCGGCGTGCAGGCCTACACGATGCGTCTGAAGCCGGGCGGGAATCCCCTGACCCGCGCCGACTGGGAGGCCCCGCAGCGCGTCGTCGACCAGGCCGGGCAGCCGCTGACCACGTACGGCCAGGGCATCACGCTCGACATGACCCACTTCGAAGACGGCGGCACCGACTACGTCATGTGGTCGGAGCGCGTGGTCGCGCCCTCGACGGGGCCGGCCGTGCTCAAGATCGCGAAGGTCACGACGAAGGCGTCCGGAAGCTGGCAGCTCGCCAGCGAGCGGTCGACGGTCGCGTTCCCCGACAAGGGCTGGTCGACCAACACCACCCCGGTGGTGGAGGGCCCCTTCGTCATCCAGCGCGACGGCAAGGTCATGATCACCTTCTCGGGGTCGGGCGTCGACTGGACGTACGGCGTGGGCCTGCTCACCGCCGCCTCCGGCGCGAACCTGCTCGACCCGGCGGTGTGGAACCTGCGCAACAGCACCATCTGGAGCTACGAGGGCGCCTTCGCGAACAACTGGGGTCCCGGCCACAACTCGTACACCTACGACGACGACGGCAACCTGCTCAACGTCTTCCACGCGAAGGCGACGCAGAACGGCAGTCGCGACTCCGGTATCCGCATGGTCTACTTCCGCCAGGACGACACCCCCATCCTCGACATGACGGATGCCGAGTGGCTCGCCCCGGCCAACCGCACGGTCACCGCGACGGTCACCGTCACCGCGCCCGTGAAGCCGACCGTGCAGCTCGCGGCGTCGAGCCGGTGCATCTCGGGCAAGGCGACGCTGGTGGCGACGGTGACGAACACCGGAACCACCGCGCTGGACGCCCGGGTGGTGTCGCCCTTCGGCAGCACCGACGTGACGGGCCTGGCCGCGGGCAAGACGAAGTCGGTCACCTTCGCCACCCGCACGCCCAACCTGGCGGCGGGGTCGATCACGGCGACCGCTGCCGGCTCCGGCGGTGCCGCGACGGCCGATTACGCCGCGCGCAGCTGCGGCTAGGAGATGAGCGAGAGGGGTGCGTCCGGATCCGATCCGGGGGCACCCCTTTCGTCTTTCACACGTGCTCTGCGCTCTCGGGATGCTGCGGGATACTCCGGCCCAGCGCATCTTGTCCTCATCGAATGTTCTCGGTAACATGAGCGCACTCCGACCGAGCGATCGGTCACCTGCACACCGCGAAGACGCGTGCCCCGGCGCCCCTGACGTTGTCGTCCGGAATCGGGAACGCTCCATCGCGTCACCCGAGAGCAAGGACGCCCCCTCATGCGCACGCGCACACGTACACCCCTGTGGAGAAAGGGCCTGGCCGTCTCGGCCGCGGTGGCCGTCTCCCTGACCGGATTGGGCGCGACCGCGACGGCCGCCCACGCGGCCGACGGGCCGCAGCCGCTGATCCACTACTCCTTCGACAGCGCCGACGGCAGCAGCGTCGCCGACACCAGCGGCAACAACTACAACGCCACCATCCGCCAGAGCGGCGGCTCCGTCACCGGCGGCGCCCTGTCGCTGCCGGGCGGCTCGGCCGGCACCGCGGCCTACCTCGACATCCCCACCGCGGGCCTCGTGGGCAAGAAGGACCTCACCATCTCAACGTGGCTCTCGCCGCGCTCGGGCAACGGCAACGTCGCGGCGGCCTTCATCGGCGCACCCGTCGCCTCGGGCGCGAACTTCTCGTCGGGCTACTGGCTGCTCAACCCCGCCAACCCCAGCGGCTACGTCAAGTCGGTCGTCACCAACACCGTGAACGCGGGCGCCCCCTGGGGCACCGAGGTCGGCCCCGGCGCGTCCAACGCCGCCACTTCCGGCGTGCGCACCCCGGCCGGGCTCAGCCTCTACACCACGGTGATCAGCGGCACCACGGGCCAGCTGAGCGTCTACATCAACGGCACGCGCATCGCGCAGAACGCCATCGCGCGCGACGTCTCGTCGTTCGGATCGTCGCTCGTGTCGTACCTCGGCCGCTCGACCTACCCCGACGCGGGCTGGAGCGGCCTCGTCGACGACTACGCCGTGTACTCCTCGGCCCTCAGCGAGACCGACGTCAAGGCGCTCTACAACGCGCAGGCGCTCGACCGCGCCGTCGCCGGCGTCAGCGTGCCGACCTCGGCCCTCACCGACTTCACCGTCCCCACCACCAGCGCCGGCGCGACCGTCAGCTGGACCTCGAACAACCCTGCCATCGCCATCACGGGTGGCGCCGCCAAGGTGACGCGTCCGGCCGCCGGTGCGGGCGACGCCGCGGTGACCCTCACGGCGACCTTCACGGTCGGCTCCGAGACGCGCACGCAGACCTACCCCGTGCTCGTCACGCAGCAGCTCTCCGACACCGAGAAGGTCTCGCGCGACCTCGCCGCGGTGTCGATCCGCAACCTCGACAACATCCGCGGCAACTTCTCGGTGCCCACCACCGGCGCCGAGGGCTCGAGCATCGCCTGGTCGATCGCTCCCGAGGGCGCGGCCAACGCCGAGCTGCGCGCGGGCGTCCGCGACAACGCGCGCACCGTCGAGGTCAAGCGTCCGGCCGCGGGCTCCGCCGCCGTCGACGTGCAGCTCACCGCCACCGCCACCAACGGCTCGGCGACCTCGAGCCGCAGCTTCACCGCTCGCATCCAGCCCATGCCGGGCGGGTCGCAGAAGACCGAGGCGTACTTCTGGACGTTCTTCACGGGTGAGGGCGACGGCGCCGAGCGCGTCAGCATCGCGGCCTCGAAGGGCAACGACGCGCTGACCTGGAACACCCTCAACCAGGGCAAGCCGATCTTCAGCTCCACCGTCGGCACCGAGGGTCTGCGCGACCCGTTCATCATCCGCGCCCCGCACGGCGACAAGTTCTACATGATCGCCACCGACCTCAAGGTCGCGGGCCTCGCCGGCGGCTTCACGACCGCGCAGATCTCGGGCTCGAAGTACATCGAGGTCTGGGAGTCCGACGATCTCGTGAACTGGTCGGAGCAGCGCCACGTGAAGGTGTCGAGCGACTTCGCCGGCAACACCTGGGCACCCGAGGCCTACTGGGACGAGGAGCTCGACACCTTCGTGGTGTTCTGGGCCTCGAACCTCTACCCGACCACCAACGTGGCCGACCGCACGGGCGTGACCTACAACCGCATGATGTACGCCACCACCGACGACTTCGTCACCTTCTCGGACGCGAAGGTGTGGAGCGACGTGCGTCGCGGCAACGGCCTGGGCCTCATCGACTCGACCGTGGCGAAGAAGGACGGCGTCTACCACCGCTTCACCAAGGACGAGGCGAGCATGACCATCCGCCACGAGAAGTCCACCGACCTGCTGGCCACGATCTCGGGCACCCTGCCCGGCACCTCGGGACCGGCGAACCAGTGGACCCTCGTCGAGGAGCGCGTCGCCAGCGGCCTGCCCAACGGCGAGCCGGGTGGCACCTACTCCAGCGGTGAGGGCGCGAACATCTTCGCGGCCAACGAGGGCGACGTGAACAACCTCGACTGGTTCCTCTTCATCGACCAGCCGAACTACCACGGCGGCCCCAACCACTACGTGCCGTTCGGCACGAACGACCTCGACAAGGCCGGCAGCTGGCAGGCGCTCGGCAGCAAGCTCCGTCAGGGCCTGCCGCAGAACGCCGACGGCGGCAAGCCGCGTCACGGCACCGTCATCCCCGTCACCCGCGCCGAGTACCAGAAGGTGCTCGAGGCGTACGCCCCGAACATCGCGGTGAAGACCGTGGATGCCATCGACGTCGCCACCGACGCCGGCACCGCGCCCGTGCTGCCCGCTCAGGCCCGTCTGACCAAGGTCGACGGTTCGGTGCAGACGGCCGACGTGAAGTGGGATGCCGTGGATGCCGCGAAGTACAGCACCCCGGGCACCTTCACGGTGTCGGGCATCGCGCAGGACGACTCGCGCATGCCGGTCGAGGCCACCGTCACCGTCCGCTCGCTCGTGAAGGTCACCTTCACGGCCGAGGCCCGCTGCATCGCGGGCAAGGTGCAGCTGGCGGTCAAGGCGACCAACACGGGTGACGCCTCGGCCTCGCTCGCGATGACGTCGGCCTACGGGTCGAAGAACACGACCCTGGCCGCGGGTGCCACCACCTCCGCGGTCTTCGCCACCCGCTCCGCGTCGGTTCCGGCCGGCGAGGCGAAGGTGGCCGTGACCCAGGGCTCGGCGACGGGGACGGTCACCGCCGCCTACGCCGCGAAGTCCTGCAGCTGACCCCCCGCACCGTCACCCCCACGTGACGGTCCAGGCCCCGGTGGAATCCCCCTCCACCGGGGCCTGTGTCGTTCCCGGGCGCGCGTCGTGTGCCGTCGCGCGTGTGCCGGCGCGCGTGCCGGCGCGCGTGCCGTCGGCGTCGTGCGTCGGCGCGCGTGTGCCGCTGCCGTGCGTGTGCCGTGTGCCGTTGCCGTGACTCGGCGTCGTGCGCTGCGCCGCGGCCCCCACCGCTCCGCCCGGGACTTTCCCGGCGTTCGGGGCGAGTTCCGCCGTTCGGGGCGAGAAAAATCCGCCCCGAACGGCGAATCCCGCCCCAAAACCACTGACCGCGCGGCGAACCCCGCCCAAACCGAGCGCGAATCCCGCCCCGAAACCACTGGCCGAGCCCGAAGCCCGCCCAAAACCCGCCAACCGAGCGCGAATCCCGCCCCTGAACGCAGATGTGCCCCGGACTCTGCGGCGGCCCACCGCCACCACGAGTCCGGGGCACGATCCGTGCGCCGGGGGGAGCCGGCGCGCGGCACGCGCTCCGAGCGAACGGAACGCGCGAGTGCCGCATCGCCCCGGGGCAGTGCGGCGCCCGGGACGATGGGTTCTTACAGGCCCTGGGCCAGGCGGTAGTAGGCCTGGTTCCAGCGCAGCTCGCTCTGGAAGCCGCGGACCGTGGTGTCGTCGTCGATGACGACGAGCTCGGTCTTGGCGATCTCGGCGAAGTCGCGGAACACCTCGATGCCCACGGCCGTCGTCATGACGGTGTGGTGGGCGGCTCCCGCGGCGAGCCAGCACGCGGCCGAGGTGGCGAAGTCGGGGGCGGGCTTCCACACCGCGCGGCCCACGGGCAGCTTCGGCAGGTCGGGCGCCCCGACGTTCTCGACGACGTTCGCGGTCAGGCGGAAACGGTCGCGCATGTCGCTCATCGCGACGACCAGGGCGGGACCGGGGTCGGCGGTGAAGACCAGGCGCACCGGGTCGTCCTTGCCGCCGATGCCGAGTTCGTGGATCTCCAGGCGCGGCTTCTTCGTGGTCAGCGACGGCGAGACCTCGAGCATGTGGGCGCCGAGGATGCGCTCCGAGCCCGGAACGAGGTCGTAGGTGTAGTCCTCCATGAGAGAAGCGCCACCGGGCAGGCCCGCGCCCATGACGTTCGCGACGCGCACGAGGATCGCCGTCTTCCAGTCGCCCTCGGCGCCGAAGCCGTAGCCCTCGGCCATCAGGCGCTGCACCGCGAGACCGGGCAGCTGCTTGAGCGCGCCGAGGTCTTCGAACGACGTGGTGAAGGCGCCGAAGCCGCCCTCCTCGAGGAACGAGCGCAGGCCCAGTTCGATCGCCGCGCCGTCGCGCAGCGACTGGTGGCGCGCACCGCCGGGGAGCAGCTCGTCGACGACGTCGTAGCTGTCGACGTACTCCTGCACGAGCGCGTCGATGTCGGCATCCGATGCCGCCTCGACGGCCTCGACCAGCTCGTTCACGCCCCACGTGTTGACCTGCACGCCGAAACGCAGCTCGGCCTCGGTCTTGTCGCCCTCGGTGACCGCGACGAAGCGCATGTTGTCGCCGAAGCGGGCGAGCTTGAGGGTGCGGGCGGCGGTCCAGCCGGCGGCGGCGCGCTCCCAGTCCTCGATCTGCTGACGCACGGCCGGGTTCGACACGTGCCCGACGACGGTCTTGCGCGAAACGCCGAGGCGAGTCTGGATGTACCCGAACTCGCGGTCGCCGTGGGCGGCCTGGTTGAGGTTCATGAAGTCGAAGTCGATGTCGTTCCACGGCAGCTCGACGTTGGCCTGCGTGTGCAGGTGCAGCAGCGGCTTCTGCAGGGCGTCCAGGCCCGAGATCCACATCTTCGCCGGGCTGAACGTGTGCATCCACGCGATCACGCCGATGACGTCGTCGCGGCCGTTGATCTCCAGCGCCATCCGTCGGATGCTGTCGGAGTCCTTCAGCACGGGCTTCCAGACGACCTTCACGGGCAGTCCGGAAAGCCCCTCGACGACCGCCTGCGACTGCTCGGCCACCTGCTTCAGCGTCTCTTCGCCGTAGAGGTTCTGGCTGCCGGTGACGAACCAGACCTCGTAGCCATCGAGGTCGTTCTTGAGCGGGGTGCGGGTCATGCGGGTATTCCTTTTGGGTGGTGGAAGAGGCGGGAGCCTCGGTCAGTGCGTCGCCGCGATCGCGGCGTGCTCGATGGCGAGCCCCGCGCGGTATCGGGTGAGATACGCGGCGAATCCGGGGACGTCTTCGGGGTCGGGATCGATGGAGTCGAAGCTCGTCTGGGCGAAGACGCGGTCGGTCAGGTAGGCGTCGAGCGGGTCGCCGGCGGTGTCGGCGGCGAAGGCCGCGAGCACCGCGATTCCCCACGCGCCACCCTCGGAGGCGGTCGCGGCGACCGCGACGGGCGCGTCCAGCGCGCCGGCGAGGAAGCGCTGAGCGACTCCGGCGGTGCGGAACACGCCGCCGTGAGCGTACATGCGGTCGAGCTGCACGCCCTCGTCGGCGAGCACGCGCATGCCGAGAGCCAGCGTGCCGAACACGCCGTACAGCTGCGCGCGCATGAAGTTCGCCAGCGTCAGACGGCTGTCGGGCGTGCGGACGAACAGCGGCCGCCCCTCCGGCAGACCCGCGATGGGCTCGCCGGCCAGGTGGTTGTAGGCCAGCAGGCCGCCCGCGTCGGGTGCGCCGTCGAGCGACTCGACGAAGAGCGCCTCGAACACCTCGTCGGGGTCGAGGGTGCCGCCGGCTATCGCGGCGAACCGCTCGAACAGACCCACCCATGCCGCGAGCTCGCTGGCGCCGTTGTTGCAGTGCACCATCGCGACGAGGTCGCCGGCCGGGGTGGTGACGAGGTCGAGCTCGTCGTGCGCGCTGTCGAGCGGGTGCTCGAGCACGACCATCGCGAAGATGCTCGTACCGGCGCTGACGTTGCCGGTGCGGGGCGCGACCGAGTTGGTCGCGACCATGCCGGTGCCGGCGTCGCCCTCGGGCGGGCAGAACAGCACGCCGGGGCGCAGGGCTCCCGACGGGTCGAGCAGGGCCGCGCCCTCGGCGGTCAGCTCTCCGGCGGACTCGCCGGCGACCAGCACGTCGGGCAGCAGCGACCGCAGTTCCAGGCCCGGCGCGCGCTCGGCGACGAGACGGTCGAACTTCGCCATCATCTCGGCGTCGTAGTCGTTGGTCGCGACGTCGATGGGGAACATCCCGGAGGCGTCGCCGATACCGAGCACGCGGCGCCCCGTGAGCTTCTCGTGGACGTAGCCCGCGAGGGTGGTGAACGACACCACGTCGGGGATGTGGTCCTCCTCGTCGAGCACCGCCTGATAGAGGTGCGCGATCGACCAGCGCAGCGGGATGTTCGTGCCCAGCAGCTCCGAGAGCACGCCGGCGGCGCGCTCGGTGGAGGTGTTCCGCCACGTACGGAAGGGCACGAGCAGCTCGTCGTCGGCGTCGAAGGCGAGGTAGCCGTGCATCATCGCCGAGACGCCGGCCGCGGCGAGCGTCTCGATCGCGACGCCGTGCTCGCGCTGCACGTCGGCGGCCAGCGCCGCGTAGGCGGCCTGGAGCCCCGTCCAGACGTCGTCGAGGGCGTAGGTCCAGTTGCCGTCGCGGTACCGGTTCTCCCACGCGTGCGAACCGGTCGCGAGCACGCGGGTGGGGTCGTCGGCGTCGACGAGGCAGGCCTTGATGCGCGTCGAGCCGAGCTCGATGCCGAGTGCTGCGCGCCCCGACGAGATGACCTCGGCGGCCGAGGTGGTCGCGGCGCTCACCGGCGGGCGTCCGTGTTCTGGCCGTAGACGTTCTGGTAGCGGTTGTAGAGGGCGTCGATCTTGTCCTGCGGGATCGGGATCAGCGGCCCCGCCTCGCGCGCGATGTGCACCGTGCGGGCGACGTCTTCGAGCATGACGGCCGCCTTCACGGCATCCTTCGCGTTCGTGCCGATCGTGAACGGACCGTGGTTCTGCATGATCACGCCGCGAGAACGGTGGCCCCGCAGGGTCTCGACGATGCCGCGACCGATCGAGTCGTCGCCGATGATGGCGAACGGACCGACCGGGATGGGCCCGCCGAACTCATCCGCCATCGCGGTGATGACGCAGGGGATCTCCTCACCCCGCGCCGCCCACGCGACGCCGTAGGTGGAGTGCGTGTGCACCACACCGCCGACCTCGGGCATGTTGCGGTACACGTAGGCGTGCGCCGCGGTGTCGCTCGACGGGCTGCGCTCGCTCCCGGGGGTACCGGGGATCGCGTCGCCGTTCAGGTCGCACAGGATCATGTTCTCGGGCGCCAGGTCGTCGTACGACACGCCCGAGGGCTTGATCACGAACAGGTCGGCGCCGGGCACGCGGCCCGAGACGTTCCCGCCGGTCCACACGATCAGGTTGTACCGCACGAGCTCGGCGTGCAGCCGGGCGACGTCTTCGCGGACGCGATCGATGGATGCCTGGACGTCGGGGGTGATGTCAGCAGAAGACGCTGCCACGGTGTTCTCCTTGCGGGGGTGCGGGTCGACGACGGTGCTCATTTTCGCCGACGCGCGGTCAGCACGCGCTGCAGCAGCACGAAGGCGAGCAGGATGCCACCGGTGATGATCGTGAGGTACTCGGGGCGGATGCCGCCGTCCTTCGTGATGATCATGGCGAGCGCGGCGAGCACGAGCGAACCGACGACCGAGCCGAGCACGTAGCCGGCACCGCCGGTCAGGAGCGTTCCGCCGATGACGACGGCGGCGATGGCATCCAGTTCCCACCCGATTCCGGTGACGTTCTGGGCCTTGCCGCCCACCTCGGCGGTGTAGACGACGGCCGCGAGACCGGCGAGGGCGCCGCTGAGCACGTAGATGAACACGCGGGTGCGGGCGACGGGCAGACCCATCAGCTGCGCCGAGTTCTCGGCGCCGCCGATGCCGTAGACCGTGCGGCCGGTGCGGGTGCGGTGCAGCAGCACGAAGGCGCCGACGACGACGAGCACGGCGACGAAGAAGCCGGGCGTGAGCACCAGGTCGTTCGTCTTGGGGCCGTCGTAGAGCTTCCAGTCGGTCGCGAGCGCCAGGATCGGGGCATCCTCGGGCGCCTGCACGGGAACGGTCGACAGGATGGATGCCAGACCACGCGCGAGGAACATCATGGCCAGGGTCGCGATGAACGGCTGCACGTTGAAGTACTGGATCAGCACGCCCGAGACGAGTCCGAACAGGGCACCGAAAACGATCATCAGCACCACGGCGAGCCAGCCGTTCACGCCGATGTTCATCAGCATGACGCCCGACACCGAGGTGAAGGCGACGACCGCGCCGACCGACAGGTCGATGCCGCCCGAGAGGATGACGATCGTCATGCCGACGGCCAGGATGATCGTCGGCGCGAAGCTGACGAGCAGGCTCGACATCGTGCCGGCGTGGAACACGCGACCGTAGGCGAGCTCGGCGTACACGAGCATCGCGACGAGGAGGATGACGGCGGCCAGCGTCGGGATGGCGGACTGACTGCGACCCCACATGCGGGAGATCGCCAGGCCCCGCACCGGGACTTCGGTGCCGTGCGAGGGCGACGGGGGTGAGACGGTCGCGCTCATGCGACGACCTCCTTACGGGTACGGCGGCGTCCGGCCTGGAGGACGAAGGTCCTCACCCGCTCGGACTGCAGCAGGACGAGCAGCACGATGACGATGGCCTTGAAGGCCGGGGTCGCCGCGGCGGAGACGCCGAGGAAGAGCACGGTCTTGTTGAGGGTCGCGATGAGCAACGCCCCGACGGTCGACCCGAGGATGGAGAACTTGCCTCCGGCGAGGGAGGTGCCGCCGATGACGACGGCGAGGATCGCGTCGAGCTCCATCTGGTAACCGGTGCCCGAGACGTCGACGGTCATGACCTCCGACACCGTGAACAGGCCACCGCCGGCGGCGAGGATGCCCGAGAGCACGTACACCGTGATGAGGATGGGGCGAGGACGGATGCCGGCGAGGCGGCTCGCGTCGGGGTTCACACCGATCGACTCGATCATGAGACCGAGGGCGGTCCGGCGCATGATCACGGTCACGACGATGACGATGACGATGGCGGCGACGAAGCTGATCGGCAGGCCGAGCACCTGGCCGTTGGCGATCTGCTGGAACGGCTGGTTCTGCGAGTTGGTGTTCTGACCACCCGTGATCACGCGGGCGATACCGCGGGCGGCCAGCATCATCACGAGGGTGCTGATGAAGGGCTGCAGACCCACGATCGACACCAGCAGGCCGTTCACGAGACCGAGCACCGCACCCAGCAGCAGCGCGAGGGCGATGGCCATGAACATGGCGCCGAACGAGGTCGAGGCGTTGAGCGAGCGCAGCAGCTCCATGGCCGCGGCGCCGCCGACCGCCATGATCGAGCCGACCGAGAGGTCGATGCCCTTGGTGGCGATGACGAAGGTCATACCGAGGGCGATCATGATGATCGGCGCCGAGACGCGCAGGATGTCGAGCAGGTTGCCCGCGAGCAGACCGGTCGTCGGGTTGATGCCGATGGCCAGGTAGGTCGGGTCTTTGATGACGTTGAGCGACAGCAGCAGCACGATGCCGATGACGCCCCAGAACCACGGAGTGCGCAGCAGCGACTTGAAAGCGGACATCAGTGGGTTTCTCCTTCGGCGAGGGCCGCGGTCTGGGCCTCCGCCTCTTCTTCGGACTCCGCCGCGATGATCGACACGACGCGCTCCGCCGTGACGTCGGGGCCGTTGACGATCTCGCCGACCTTCTCGTGGTCCTTCATGATCACGATGCGCTCGGACAGGCGCACGACCTCTTCGAGCTCGGACGAGATGAAGACGACGCTCATGCCGGCCTCGGCCAGCTCGGCGACGGTCTCCTGGATGTCGGCCTTGGCGCCGACGTCGATGCCGCGCGTGGGCTCGTCGAGCAGCAGGAGTTCGGGGTCGGTCGCCAGCCAGCGGCCGAGGAGCACCTTCTGCTGGTTGCCGCCCGAGAGCAGACGGATGGGACGGTTGGGGTCGTTGGGCCGCACGCTGAAGCGCTCCATGTAGGTGGCGACCAGCTGGTCGACCTCCTTGGCGGGGATGCGACGGAGCCATCCGCGCTTGGCCTGCAGAGCGAGCATGATGTTCTCGCGGATGCTCAGGTCGCCGATGATGCCGTCGTCACGACGGCTCTCGGTCGAGTAGGCGATGTGGTTGCTCAGGCCCGTCACGGGCGAGTTGACGTTGACCTTCTTGCCCTTGAGGCGCACGGTGCCCGAGTCGGCGCGGTCGGCACCGGCGATGAGGCGGGCGAGTTCGGTGCGGCCCGAACCGAGCAGGCCCGCGAAGCCGACGACCTCTCCCTTGTGGATCTCGATGTCGGTGGGAGCGAGGGCTCCGGCGCGCCCGAGGCCCTCGGCGGCGTAGACGGGGGTCTCGCTGCGGTCGCGGGCGTCGACCTGACGGTTGGAGCCGAGGGCGCGAAGGGCCTCGATGTCCTTGCCGATCATCTTCGAGATGAGCTGCGTGCGGTCGAGGTCGCGGGTCAGGTACTCGCCGACGAAACCGCCGTTGCGCAGCACCGTGATGCGGTCGCTGATGGCGTAGACCTGGTCGAGGAAGTGCGAGACGAAGAGAATGGCGACGCCCTGGTCGCGGAGGCGACGCATGACCGTGAACAGCACCTCGACCTCGGCGGCATCCAGGCTCGAGGTGGGCTCGTCGAGGATGAGCACCTTCGAGTCGGTGACCATCGCGCGGCTGATGGCCACGAGCTGCTGGAGGGCGATCGAGATCGACGACAGCGGGGCGCGCGTGTCGAGGTGGCCGAGACCCATGCGGGTCAGGCCCTCCTTGGCGCGGGCGTGGGTGGCGCGCCAGTTGATGCCGAACGGGCCGCGCACCTCGTGGCCCAGCATGACGTTCTCGCCGATGGTGAGGTTGGTGCAGAGGTTGACCTCTTGGTACACGGTCGAGATGCCGGCGGCCTGCGCCGAGGCCGTGCCGGTCAGCCGGCGCTCCTCACCGAAGATGAGGATCGAGCCGGAGTCGATCTGGTAGACGCCGGTCAGCGCCTTGATGAGCGTGGACTTTCCCGCGCCGTTCTCACCCATGAGGGTGTGGACTTCTCCCGGCAGGAGTCGGAAGTTGACTTCGTCGAGGGCTTTGACGCCGGGGAACGTGATCGATGCGCCGCGGACTTCGACGATCGGTAGGGATTCTGTCATCGCTGACGAACTTCCTCGCTGTACGGAGCGGGTGGGGAATGCGGAGCGGGGGCCGGCCCAGGCGGGCGACCCCCGCTCCTTTATTGGTGCGTCGAGCGGTAGGACCGGACTTAGAAGCCCAGGCCGTCCGCGAGAGCCTTGTCGGCCGCCTCGGGCGAGTCGAACGTGGCGCTCTTGACGATGATCTCCTTCTCGACGGTGTCGCCGGCGAGGGCCTTCTGCACGGCGTCGACGGCGGTGTCACCGAAGAAGGGGTTGTACTGGGCGACGAAGCTCAGCTGACCGGCGGCGAGGGCCTCGAGAGCACCCTTGGTGCCGTCGATGGTGGCGATCTTGACGTCGGTGCCGGGGGTCAGACCGGCAGCGGAGACGGCCTGAGCGGCGCCGATGCCCATCTCGTCGTTCTGAGCGAAGATGAACTGGATGTCGTTGTTGTTCGCCTTCAGGACGGTCTCGATGACGGACTTGCCCTCGTCGGTCTTCCAGTTGGCGGTCTGAGCGCCGACCTTGGTGAAGCCGCTGGCGGAGCCGACCTCGGCGTCGAAGCCCTCGTTGCGCTCGTTCACGACCGACAGGCCGGGGACACCCTCGAGCACGAAGTACTTCGCGCCCTGGGGGAAGGCGGTGACGGCCCACGAGCCGACGGATGCCGCGACCTGCTTGTTGTCGGGGGCGATGCGCGTGACGTACAGGTCGTCGGACGCGTCGACGCCGCGGTCGAGGAGCACGACGGGGATCTCGGCCTCCTTGGCGAGCTCGAGCGCGGAGTCCCAACCCGAGGCCTCGGTGGCCGTCAGCAGGATGACGTCGACCTCGTCGTTGACGAAGGTGGTGAAGGCGTCGAGCTGCGACTTCTGGTCGCTCGGGCTGGCCGCCGGAGCGTACTTGAGGTCGAAGCCGGCCTCGGTCGTGAAGGCGTCCTTCACGGCCTGCTCGTTGGCGTTACGCCATCCGCCCTCGGGGCCGACGGCGACGAAGCCGACGGTGGTGAGGCCGTCGCCGGAGCCGCCCGCGTCGGCGTTCTCGTCGCCCGAACCGGAGCCACCGGCGCAGCCGGCGAGGCTGAGGGCGACAGCGCCCGCACCGATCAGTCCGACGACGCCGCGCATGCGCTTCGAAATGGTCATTTGTTCTCCTCCTTGAGATCTCTCCAGCGTTCGGGTTGGAGAGGGATGCTGTGCAGCTTTGGGGGCAGCACTCCTGGTAGACCTAGTGTGCGCGCTAACAATCAAGCGCGCAAGTACCAACTTAGTGGATCGGCGGCCTCAGCTGATCACAACTCGATCACGGCTGACTCACGAAGACGCCGCCCGAGTCATCTGACGAGTCGTCGGTCGGGCGCGCGTTCGTCGACCCGCGCACGATGAGCCTCGGCTGGATCATGTCGTGCGTGGGATCGGTCTCACCGCCGATGGCGGCGATGATCTGCTGAAGCGCCAGCTCCCCGAGCGCGGCGAAGTCCTGTCGCACCGTCGTCAGCGGCGGCAGGAAGTGCCGCGCGTCCGACAGGTCGTCGAAGCCGACCACGTTCACGTCGTCGGGAACGCGGATGCCGCGGCCGTGCAGCCCGTGGATGACGCCGAGGGCGATCTGGTCGTTCGAGGCGAAGACGGCGGTCGTCTCTCCCAGGTCGAAGGACCGGCCGAACTCGAAACCGAAATCCGACGTCCAATCGCCGATGACGAACGGCCCCTCGGCGAGCCCGGCCTCGGCCAGGCTCTCGCGCCAGCCCTGCGCGCGTTCGCGCGCGTCGAACCAGTCCATCGGACCCGCCAGATGCGCGATCGTCTGATGACCGAGGCCGATGAGGTGCTCGACGGCGAGGCGGGCGCCCTTGCGCTGGTCGACACCGACCGTGTGCCAGGCGGTGTCGGCCTCGGCCTTGATGACGATGGTGGGCAGACCGGTCGTCTGCTGGCGCAGCAGATCGAGCGAGGACTCGCGCGGAGCGATCACGCAGAGCGCATCGACTCCCTGGGTCACCAGCTCCATCACCCCCGAATCCATCTTCGAGGAGTCGTCGTCGCTGATCGAGAACGCGCTGACGGCGTAGCCGACCTCGCGGGCGGCCTTCTCGAGGGCGCGCAGGGTGCTGTTCGGGCCGTTCTGCACGGGGCCGTCGATGAGCACGCCGATCCGGCGAGCCCGCCGCGTAGCCAGAGCACGGGCGATCGAGCTCGGCGTGTAGTTCATCTCCTCGATGGCCTGCAGCACGCGGGAGCGGGTGGACTCCCGGATGTTGGGGTGGTCGTTCAGCACCCGCGACACCGTCATGTGCGAGACACCCGCGCGACGCGCGACGTCGTAGATGCTGGGCCGTTGCCATCCGCTCTTCGAGGACTGTGGCTGTGTGCTCATGCGATCCCGCCGTCGATCAAGGTGCGTGCCGGACGTTCCGGAACAGCGCGATAGGCCTCGAACCCCATGGAAAGGTACGATGTCTCCACGTCGATGGTATGCACGGCCCCCGCATCGATGAACGTATCCGACCTCCGAGTCTATCCGCTCACATTTTTCGCTTGCGGCGCCGAATCACCCCGAGGGGTGCGCTCACGGTCGTCGTCGGCTGCGCGCCCGCAACAAGACCACACCCACGGTCACGGCCGCCACCGCGCCGGCCACGACGAACCACGACGGCTCGAGGCCGGTGGCGGCGAGCCACCCCTGCCCCCAGCCGCCCGGAATCGGCGCCGAACCGCCCGAGACCGGCGGGAGCACCGTCGCCGCGGGTGTCGGGAGCGGGGTGATGTCGACGTCGATGACGACGGCGTCGTCGGTCATCGCGATGAGGGTCACGGACGGTCGCCCGCGCGGAGACCGCCGGCGTCATGCTGCGCCCGCGGACTCGCCGACGAGGCGTCGGAACGCTCGGCCGGGCCCGCGGCGCCCGCGGAGACGCGCCCCTCCTCGCGCGCACGGTCGAGAGCGGCGGCGAAGCGACGGCGTCGCCAGAAGAGGGCGGCGATGATCAGCACGACCCCGAGCAGCACGAGCGCCTGGGGCACGGGGAACGCCCACGACGACGCCGGCGCGGACTGCGCCGCGACCTCGACGGGGTCGCCGCCGAGATCGACCGCCGTGGGGGCGACATCGATGGAGCCCGGCACGAAGACCGTGGGCCACACGTCGGCGACCGCGACCGTGAACGCGCGTGATTCGCCGGGGAGGAGTTCTTGACGCGGGGCGCCCTCCGCGGGGAACGCCGCCGACCCGGTGCCGATCGCCGCCGTGCCGGTGACGACGAGGCTGGCGTTGCCGGTGTTCTCGACCGTGAAGGTGCTCTGCACGGATCCGGGACGGAACGGGTTCCACGACATGTCGTACGCCGTGCCGACGCCCGAGATGACGTACGACGGCACGATGTCGCCCGTCACGCGCGTCATGATCCGGAAGCCCACGCGGCTCTCGACCCCCACCTGCGAGCCGTCGGCGTCGGTTCCCGCCGAGGTGACGGATGCCGCGATGCCCGCCGCGTGATCGCCGGGGATCGCGTCCTCGGGCACGGTGGTCGTGAAGGGAACCACGACCGTTCCGTTGGGGCCGACCGTGACCGTGTCGGGCAGGTCGATCCACAGACCCGCGTCGACCGATTCCTGATCGGACGGCAGCATGTTGAAGCGACCGGTGTCGGTGTAGTAGCCGTCGGCCGCCGAGAGGGCGAAGGTCACCTCGGTGCGGCTGAGGTTGCGCACGGCGAAGAAGTCGGAGCGCGAGGTCCCGGGATCCAGCTCCTGCTGGATGACGCCGCGCTTGTCCGGCCCGGACTCGTCAGCGGGTGTCACCGACCAGGTGATGTCCGCGTCGGACGCGGCATGCGCCGCGGGGACGCCGAGCAGCACGGAGGCGAACAGGACCGCGAGCGCGGTCACCACCCTCGTCACGAGGGAGCGTGTCGTGGACATGACGGTGCATCACCATCCCGGATCTTCGTCGATCGCGTCGACGGGGGGCTTTCGGACGAAGGCGAGGGCCGGGTCCCTCTTCAGGACCCGGCCCTCGCGGTACTCCGAGCTTACGGCTGGCCGGCGTCGATCGCGTCTTCGAAGAGCGACAGGGTCAGCTTCGAGCTGTAGGCGCCCGGGGTGACATCGGCACCGGTCTTGAGCACGAGGGCGGCGTTGGCGGTCCACGACGTCTCGCCCTCGGCCTTCACGGCCGCCGACTCGAATGCCGCGTACAGCAGCTCCTTGTCGACCAGGCCGACCGCGTTGGCGCCGGTGTCCTCTGCGGTGTCGACCTTGTCACCCTCGAGAACGAGACCGGTCTCGCCCTCGTCGACGAGGTTCGGGGTCCAGCCGAGGTTGGCGGCGGGGATGCTCGCACCGTTGGGGCCCGAGAAGGCCGAGGCCTGGCCGACGACGTACCAGAAGTGGTCCGCCGGGATGTCTTCGAGGTCACGGGTGTCGGTGACGGTCACGGTGGGGAGAGTGCCGTCGAACTGGCGGACCTCGGGGTTGCCCGAGGCGCTCTCGGTCAGGGTCGACGACGTGCCCGCCACCGTGAGGCTCAGGCTGCCGGGGCCATCGACCGGTGCGATCTGGACGTTGACGTCGACGTTCTGGTCGTCGCCGACCTCGGCGGCGACGGCCGCGCCGGCCGTGCCGACGAGCACCAGACCACCGAGGGTGGCAGCCGCGATACGAGCAGCTGCGCCGTGAGAGAACTTCATTGTGTACTCCGTTTCTTCGTATGACACCGACGTCGTACGAGTAGCGAGATCACCGGACGCTCCGGTAGATGGGGGGAGGCGGGGAGCCGGGTTCTCCCCGCCGTGCATTGAAGATGTTAGCGGGAACAGTTTCCGATAACAAGAGTTTGGGTCGTGGATTGTCGAGCGGCGTCCTCGACTGGCCCGATCGCGCCGGAACGCGGCCGATCGACGACTCCGGGACACGCTGACGGGCGACCGGCGCCCGCGGCGCGCCGCGCCGCCGCGGGCCGGCACGAGACCCGGAGGCATCCGGATCCCGCGCCGACCTCGCAGCGTCAGCCGCAGCGGCCCTGCGGAGTCGCCACGGTGAACGACGTGGCGCCGTCCTTCGTGCCGCTGACGACGGCGTCGACCGACAGCGAGCCGGCCTCGACCGTCTGCGCGCGCGTCGAGAAGGTCGTCGACATGGTCTTGCCCGCGGCGACGGTCATCTTCTTGCTGCCGTAGGCACCGGCGACCGTGACGTCGGCCGACACGGTGTCCGCGTTGGTCAGGGTGACGAACTGCACCACCTTGCCGGCCACGCAGCGGTTCGCGACGGTCGCGGAGAGGTCGAGACCGAGGGTCACCGCCTGCGACGTCGACGCGGTCACGCGATTGTCGGCGTAGCCGTCGTAGCGAGCCGTCACCGAACGGACCGTGGCGGGGACCTCGACCGACGCGATGCGCTTGTCGAGCTTCACCGTCTGCGTCCAGCCCTCGCCCGTGAAGGTCACGGTGCCCGCGACGTCGCCGCGGTCGGCGGCCTCCACGGTGGCCGTGGCCGTGCGGCCCTGGTTGGTGAGCGTCGTGGTCGACGAGACCGCCTTTACCGAGCTCCACTCGCGCATGGCGGTGAGCACCGACTGGCTGACGCTCACGAACGACCCGTGGCGCGGGCTCGCGGGCAGGCCGCCGACCGGGCGCACGTTCCAGTCCGCGCGGCGCGAGAGGCGGTCGCTCTGCGTGCTGCTGGCGATCTGACCGCCGGTGGTGACGAAGGCGCGGTATCCGCCGGCTCCGAAGTTGTCGACGAGGAAGGCGTAGCCGTCTCCGCCGGTGTTGTTCGGGTCGCCCTCGTTGAGCTTGACGATCTGCGGCCCCTCGCCCTGCTGGCCCGTCTCGAGCGCCGTCATGTTGGTGTCGGTCAGCTGCCAGGTCTTCTCGGGGTCGGCGTTCCAGTTCGAACGCGTCGTCGGAGCGGTCAGCACCTTCGAGCGCTCGAGGAAGATGTCCTTGCCCGCCTCGAGACCGTCGGCCGCGCCACCCTCTTCGTTCTTGGTGAAGCGGTAGTAGTAGTCGCCGATCTTCTGCACGGTCGAGTCGATGCGCGCGTAGCCGGTGTTCTGCCACTCGGTGGGCGGGTAGGTGAACGTCTTGAAGTCGCGCGTGAGCACGTAGAAGACGCGGGCGTGGAGGTTGTTGCTGTTGGTGTGCGACGCGTCGGCGTACAGACGCGACGAGAAGTGCACCACGTACGACTGCAGCGCGTCATCCCAGTACGCCTCGGGCGCCCACGTCATACCGGCCTCGGGCTGGTTGATCGTGATGCCCTCGTTCGCGCCATTCGTGCGGCTCCACTTCACGAGGTCGGTGGATTCCCAGACCTCGATCTTGAGCGAGCCGTTCGACTGCGCCGGGCCCCAGCCCGTGCCGCAGCTGATGCAGAGGTCGGTGGCGACCATGTAGTACTTGTCGCCGTCCTTCGACCGCAGGATGTAGGGGTCGCGCAGACCCTTGGTGTCGGTCGTCGAGGTGATGACGGGCGCGCCGCCGTTCACGGGCGAGAACGAGAAGAAGTCGTTGCCGTTCGTCGCGGCCTGGTAGATCTTCTCGTCGCTGTCGGACTTGAAGTACGCCGCCGCGTAGCCGGCATCCGGAGCCCAGCGGCCCTTCTCGGCGACGGTGACGTCGAACGTCTTCTGGGCGGACTGCCCGTTCAGGGTGGCCGTCGCGGTCAGGGTGACCTTCGCGTCACCGGCACCGTACGCCGGGCGTGCGACCAGGCCGCCGCCGCGGAACGGGTCGGCGGCGCCGACCGCCGGTGCCGTGTAACCGGCATCGGTCGAGGTGACCAGCGCCGGGTTCGACGAGGTCCAGGTGATGGCGGCGCCGTTGACGGCACCCTTGGTCGCCAGCGGCAGGTTCTCGGTCGTGCGGGATGCCAGCGAGATGGCATCCAGGTCGGTGGAGACGTTCGGGGCGATGACGGTGACGTCGAAGGTCAGCACGCCGAGCGAGCTCGTCGCCGTGAGGGTGACCGGCGTGTTCGACGTGATGGAGCGCGAGACGACGCCGGTGGTCGACACCACGGCCGGGTCGGACGAGGCCCACGACAGGGCGACGCCGTTCACCGACGCGGCGAGGTTGAGGTTGCTCGAGACGTTGTCGAGCGACGTGTTCGCGCGCAGCATGGTCGCCGCCACGTCGCCGCGCAGCAGCGCGGCGGTCGTCGACGACTTCTGCGACGACGTGGGCATGCTCGCCCCGACCTGGTCGGCGGTGAGCGCGGCATCCCAGACCTTGACGTCGCTGACGTCGGCCCGCAGCAGCGTGTCGCCCTGGTAGAGCGAACGGCCGAGGTAGCCGAGGACGTTGCCCGAGGGGATGATCGAGCTGAGCGAGTTGGCGTGCGTCAGGGTCGAGATGACGCTGCCGTCGCGGTACAGCGTGAGCGTGTTGCCCGAGCCGACCATGGTCAGCGTCGTGAAGCCGGGGTTGAGCCCGCCGCCGGCCGGCATGCGGCTCTCGCCGTTGCTGCTGCCGCTCTTGACGCGGATGGCCGCGAGCACCTGGTCGGTGTAGCCGCCCTGCGCCGAACGGGGGCTGAGGAAGATGTGGTTGCCGAGCTGCGTGGTGTTCCACGGGCCGACGCCGTCGCCGATCACCCATCCGAAGCTGTTGGCCGCGGCGGAGGCCGCGACGGTGTACTCGACCGTGAAGTCGTTGTCGGTGCCGGTGATGAGTCCCTTGGGGAGGGCGGCGTACCCGTCCGCCTTGAAGCGCAGCACGGCGTCGCCCGCGGCGTCGGCGAACGAGGCGTCGGTGAAGCCGGTCAGCGACGCGTTACGACCGTTGCCGGAGACGTCGAGGAGCGAGGTGCCGGAGTGCGACATGTCGTAGTGCGCGGTGGGGGCCGGCACATCGGCGGCGTACGCGGCCGGGGCGACGAGGCTCAGCGTCGAGGCGACGAGCACGCCGGTCAGCGATGCGGTGAGGGCCTTCGCCGCGCGACGCGGTCGCGCGGTTCCGGGTGGACGGGTGGCCGATGATCTCATCATCGAGACCTTTCTCTGGGTTGGGGGCAGAACGCAAAGGAGAGGCGAGTTGTCGAGGGCGGGTGGGACGGCACAGCGCCGCCTCGGCGAAGAGAGGGGGTCTCCACTCAGGTCGGGTCCGAGGGCGGTTGGCAACGGCGCCACCCCAGGGACGGACACCGATGTCCAGATGAACGTTAGCGGTAACTGTTGACGTAGACAACGTCGTCTCGCCAGGGACCGTTTCCGCCGCCCGCAAGGCGTCCCCCGGCCGGACGCCGCGGCACCGATGTCTCGCGATCGGCGACGCCTCAGGACGGCACCGCCGCGGTCGACTCCCGCACGATGAGCGAGGGTCGCACGAGCGAGTGACTGAGGTCGTCGCTGCCGTTGATCGCCGCCACGATGCATTCCAGCGCGCGTTCCCCGAGGGCATCGAAGTCCTGCCGCACGGTGGTCAGCGGCGGCGAGAAGTGCTTCGCCTCCGAGAGGTCGTCGAATCCGACGACGCTGATGTCCTCGGGCACCCGGATGCCGCGTTCGGCCAGACCGTGGATGACGCCGAGCGCGATCTGATCGTTGGCGGCGAACACCGCGGTGACGTCGCCCCACTCGGCGGTGGAGGCGTACTGGTAGCCGGAATCCGAGGTCCACTCGCCCACCACCGCCGTCCCCCGCACGCCGGACGCGTCGCGCAGGGTGTCCTGCCACGCCTGCTGGCGTTCGCGGGCGTCGAGCCAGTCCTGGGGTCCGGCGAGGTGCACGAGCGAGACGTGACCGAGGCCGAGCAGGTGCTCCACCGCGAGGCGGGCTCCTTCGCGCTGGTCGACGCCGACCGTGTGCCACATGGCATCCGCTTCCGACTTGATGACGACGACGGGCAGCCCGGTCGGCTGCTCGCGCAGGGCGTCGAGCGACGACGCGCGCGGGGCGATGACGCAGAGGGCGTCGATGCCCTGCGTCGCCAGCTCCATCACCCCCGAGCGGATCTGCGCGTCACCGTCGTCGATGCCGAAGGCGCTCACCGCGTATCCCGCCGTCCGGGCGGCCTGCTCCAGTGCGCGGAGGGTGTTGTTGGGCCCGTTCTCGATGGGCGCGTCGACGAGCACGCCGATGCGTCGACCCGTGCGGGTGGCCA
The DNA here is from genome assembly GCF_001456955.1 of Microbacterium enclense. GTDB lineage: Bacteria > Actinomycetota > Actinomycetes > Actinomycetales > Microbacteriaceae > Microbacterium > Microbacterium enclense. Next base: position 257,136 of record NZ_KQ758469.1, read on the forward strand.
GTGCGTGGGCGATGTTGTTGCGCGTGTAGTTGAGCTCCTCGATGGCGTTCAGCACCCGGTCCCGCGTGGCGTCGCGGATGTTCGGCTGATCGTTCAGCACCCGCGAGACCGTCATGTGCGAGACCCCGGCCTGGCGGGCGACGTCGTAGACGCTCGGCCTGCGCCATCGGCGTTTCGAGCGCCCGCGGTCGGAAGACTCCGGCATTGCTTTTCTGTCCCGTCTGGCGTGACGCCGTGGATGACGACGCCGCGGACCGAGTCCCCCGGCGGTCTGTGGCGAAAGAGGGGTGGATGCCGCAGACCCGGTGGCCCGGGTGGGGAGGGACGCATCCCTCCCCACCCGGTCTCACCCGGGACCGCTCAGCGGCAGCTGACCGCGGCGTACGGCGCCTCGACCGTGCGCGAACCGGACGGCCCCGACGCGGCGACCGTGACCGTTCCGCCCTCGATCGACGAGGCGCGGACCGTGGTCGTCGTCGACACCGTGGCACCGGGGGCGACCGCGGTGTGGGTCTTCGATCCCCAGGCCGAGGTGACGGTGATCGTGGCCGCGGCGTCGCTGTCGTTGGTCGCCCGTGTGGTCAGCAGCACCTTGCCCGCCATGCAGCGCGCCGAGGCGACGGCGGTCACCGCGGGTCCGGGGGGAGCCGTCGCGGTCACGGTCGCCACGGCGGGCGTCGCCGCCGAGTTGGCCAGCTGCCCGCGCACCTGCACGGTGTCGCCGGCCTTCTTCAGCGACGACAGGTCGGCCTTCTCCCAGGTGACGGCCACCGTCTCGCGGTGTCCGTCCTTGAAGCTCGCCTGCACCGTGCCGGGGAGCGACACCTCGGTGGAGCCGGCCGGAACGGTGGCGGCGACCGGGTCGACCGAGGTCACGAGCAGCGACGGGTTCCACTTCGCCGCGAGGGCGTCGCGCTCCTTCGCCGTGATGGCGAGGATCGAGCCGTGGCGCGGCGAGGCCGGGAGCGAGAAGCTGCTCGGGATCGTCCACTGGATGTCGCCCTCGAGCGAGTTCGTGCCGAGCGGGATGTAGCCGCGTCCGCCGTAGTTGTCGACCCAGAGGAAGTACTTGTATCCGGCGCGGTCCCCCTCGTTCGCCTTGAAGATCTCGGGACCCTCGACCTCGGGGGTCCCGGCGGTCCGGCCGATGCAGGTGTCGATGAGCGACCAGGCGCCCGACTCGGTGGTCGCCCGCAGGTTCGTCGACTTCTGTCCGATGATGTCGGGCGACGCGCAGCCGCTGGTCTGCGTCGCCTTCGTGAAGCGGTAGTAGGTGTCGCCCTCCTTCAGCACCGTCGAGTCGATGAGACCGGCGCCCTGGTTGAGTCCCGCCACGTCCTTCGCCTTGAACCACGGCTGGGGGGTCGTGAAGTCGCGGAAGTCACGGGTGGTGGAGATGAGGATCTGCGGCCCGTTGCCGTCGGCGACGTTGCGGTCGGCACCGTCGGTGAACAGCGTCGAGGTCCAGTACACGGTGTACGCCCCGATGCTGTCGTCGTAGATCGCCTCGGGCGCCCAGGTCATGCCCGCGTTGGGCAGGTTGACCTCGATGTGACGCTGCTCGCCCCAGTTGACCAGGTCGGTGGACTCCCAGATCTCGAGGAAGTGGCTTCCCCGGTTCGTGGCGCCGCCCCAGCCGGAGGTGCCGACCGAGAGGTCGGTGGCCAGCAGGAAGAAGCGGTCGCCCTCCTTCGAGCGGAGGATGAACGGGTCGCGGAGCCCCTTGGTGCCCTTCGTCGAGGTGAGCACGGGCTGCGCGTCGTTCAGCGTCTTCCAGCGCAGCGAGTCGTTGCCGTCGGAGGTGGCGAAGCGGATCTTCTCGCCCTCGACGTTGTCGCCGGTGAAGTAGGCGAACAGATACGCGTCGAGGTCGCCCGCGGCGACCGGCGCCGCGGCCGGCACGGTGCGGGTGAGCGCCCGCGTGACCGGGGTGGCTCCCGCGACGGTGACCGTCGCGGTCAGCGTGACCTCGGTGTCGGCCGTCGGACGCGTGACGGCGCCCTTGGCGACGACGTTCGGGGCGGTGCCCTTGTCGACGCTCGAGACGACCGCCTCGTTCGACGACGCCCAGGTGATGACCGCGCCCGACGCACCCGCCCGGCCCTTCGTCGCGTCGAGATCGGCGCCGGTCGAGGGGAGCGTGACGTTGCCGCGCAGGGGACCGGCCAGCGCCGGGTCGGCGGCGACGGCGTCGGCGACCGCGCGGGCGAGCTCGGCCTGAGCGCTGTCGCCCTGGGCGTACGCCGGCACCTTCACGGTGATCGCGGCGCCGACGACGTCGACTCCACCGTGGGTCGCGGTGGGGGTCAGCACGACGCTGGCGTCGGGGGAGCCCGCGGCGGGGCGCACGACGGCGCCGCTCGTGCTCACGACGCCGGGCGCGCTCGAGGTCCAGCTGATGGCCGACCCGCCCGCGCCGGTGGTCGGCAGCGCGAGATCAGCGGTGACGTTCGAGGTGTCGCCGAGCGAGACCGTCGCGTCACCGCGGGCGATCGCGGTGTGCACGTCGCTCTCGGACTGCTGCAGCTGCCCCGCGGTCAACGCCGAGGTCCACACCTTCACGTCGTCGATGGCGCCGGCCCAATAGGCATCCGGTCCGTAGAACGACTTGCCGAGGTAGCCCGAGAAGGCCGAGGTCCCCATGGCGGCCGCCGCGGTGTGCGTGGTGGCGGCCTGGCCGACGAGTGCGCCGTCGAGGTAGGTCGACACCGTCTTGCCGCCCGCGACGACGACGGCCATGTGCACCCAGCGCGATGCCGCGACGGGCGCGGTCCCCGAAGCGCGCACCTCGTAGCCGCTCTTGATCGCGCCGTAGCCGGAGTTGCCGCACTGCGTGGTCGCGAGGACGTGGGCGTCGACGCTGGAACCGAGGGTGAACGGCCAGGTGCACTGCGGCGCGCCGCTCCACTTGATCCACGCCGACATCGTGACGTCGGCGGTGCCCGCCGGGATGAGGCCGGGGGCGATGCGCACGTGCGGGGCCGCCGAGGTGTTCGAGCCGCCGGGCAGCGACAGCGCCAGGTCGCCCGCCGCACCGGTCGGTCCGGCGACGCTCATGGCGCCGCTGTTGACGACCGTGCCCGGGTGGGCGCCGGGGGCGGAATCGGCGATGATCGCGCCGCCTGCCGGTCGGGCGTCGATCTGGTCGAAGGTGTACTCGAGCGCCGGGGCGGGCGCTGTTTCGGCGGCGCTCGCGGCGGGCGCGCTCGCTGCGACCATCGACGCGAGGGATGCCGCGGTCAGGGCGAGGGCGAGCGTCGCTCGTGCCCGCCGAGGTCGCGCGACCCGCGCTGATGAGGACTTCGTCATGGTCTCCTCCTCGAGACATGAGGGGCGGTGGGGCTTCCGCCGGCGCGCGGTGGTCACCCGCGCGGCTCGACTGAATGTTATCGCTCACATTGATCGAGGGCAAGAGCCGGACGGGTCGCGCGCCCGATTGCGCGGACTCGTGTCTCGCAGACGCGCCCCGACCTCGCACGATGCGCCGCAGAACCTCCGCGATCCGAACGCTCCTGCAGTGACCGGCGGGCACCCACCTCGCGACTCAGCCCGCGGTCACCGTCCAACCCCGCGGCTCACCCCAAGGTCACGCCCGCCCGTGGCTCAGCCCGCGGTCACCGTCCACCCCGCGACTCACCCCGCGGCCACACCCCACACGCGCCTCAGCCCGCGGTCACCGCCCGGCGGCGGCGTGCGTCGCGATCTCGCTCGCGCTGAGGGCGCGACCGTACACGGCGGCCCACTGGATGGCCCCGGTGAAGAAGCTCGACGGGTTCGAGGTCCAGTTGGTGAGGTTGCCGCACCCGATGCGCCAGTAGCCGGTGTAGTTCTGGCCGGTGGTGGTGCCGGCGGTGCCGACGAGGGCGCCGTCGACGTAGAACGCGGCGCCCGCGCTCGAGAGGGTGGCGGCGACGTGATGCCAGGCCCCGTCCGCGTACGACCGCCCGTCGGGCGTCGACATGATCACCGTGGCATCCGGGAACAGTCCGAAGTTCAGTCGGCCCGCCGTGTCGATGTAGATGTGGCGGTCCCACTTGTCGTTGTCGGTCATGGCGGAGTCGCCGAAGCCGATGATCTTGCCCGAGGTCTTCGACGTCGTCGAGAACCACGCCTCGATCGTGAACACGTTCGGGTTGTTCTGACGCGTGGGAACGTACAGGCACTGGGAGCCGTCGAACACGACCGCCTTGCGCGATTGATCGCGCGTGCAGGCGTTGCTCGTCGTCGTCGTCATCCACTTGCGGTAGGTGCCGGTGCGGTTGTTGCCCGAGACGTCGGTCTCGGTGGTCAGTAGGTTCAGCCCCAGCAGCCCCGTGCCTTCGACCGCGTAGGCGGCGACCGAGTCGTTGCGACCCACACTCTGAACCGCGCCTTTGCAGGTGAAGTACGTGTTGGTGCCCGCCGCGCTCTTGTCGTTCCTGATCGAGGCGGCGAAGGCCGCGTGCGAGGTCGACACCGAGGTCAGGATGACGACCAGCAGCACCGTGACGATGGCGATGGGCGCCAGGATCGAACCGCGGGCGCGCCGGTCGGGCCGTGCGCGCAGGCCGCCGGCGACGGCGACCGGGTGGTCGGCCCGCAGCAGAAGCGACGCGAAGAACGGCACGAGGCAGAACGCGATGAGCAGCACCCGCACCGGCCAGTCGGGGTCGGGGGTGGGCGAGAGGGCGTAGGCACCCGACGCGAGCTTGTCGGTGGAGAGGATGACGCCGTCCTCGCCGCTCACCAGCCGGGTGGCCCCGGCCACCACGGGGAACAGACCGGTGTTGACGATGTGCATGAGCGCCCCGCTGCCGTCGTCGGCGGCGCGGAAGTCCATCATCTGCACGTTGAACCAGGGCCGCAGCCACAGCGACAGCGCGGAGACGGCGAGCGACATCCCGGTCAGGCGCAGACCGACGCGCCATCCGCGACGCCGCCCGCCGAGCAGGCGGGCGACGACCTCGACGATGATCCCGGCGAGGAACAGCAGCGGGGCGGCCTTGAGCAGGAAGCCGAGGCCCGGGACGATGGCGACGACCGTGCCGACGATCTGGTCGGGGGTGAGCTGCCAGGCGTCGGGCGAGCCGTTCAGGTCGCCCTGGGTGATGAAGCGCCCGTCCTGCACGCCCACGATGCGGTGGGTGACCGTGCGCCCGTCGACCACGAAGGTGATGACGTCGCCGATCGCGTAGGCGGGCTTCGGGTGTGCGACGACCAGTGTTCCGACCGGCGCGGTCTCGGCCATGCTCGCCGTCTCGATGACGAACAGGCGGGCTCCGGTCACCGACAACACCGTGGCGATCAGGGCCGCGAGGACGGCGATGGTGATCGCGACCGCAAGTGTTGCTCTGCGATGTCCTCCGGGCGTGATCGCCACGGTGCTGTCGGTCATGAGGTTCGGATCCCCCGACTCAGGAGTTGAAGGTCCAGGTGAGCACCTGCGACGCCTTGAGTCCCTGGTAGGTGTTGTCCGCGCCCGCGGGCAGGGTCACGGCGAAGCTGAACGGCAGGGTCGAGCCGGCGGCGAGCGAGGTGGTGGTCGTCTTCGCGAGGACGTCGACGGGAGCGGTGAAACCGGACAGCGGGCCGGAGTAGATCGTCGACGAGCCGGAGGTGATGACGAGGGTCATCTTCGTGCACAGGTCGGTGGCCGAGCCGTTGACGGTGCCGTTGGCGGCCTGCGAGCACGCGCCCGGGGTGAGGCTGAAGGTCTTGGCGGCGACCGTGCCGGTGTTGGTGATCGAGATGTTCGTGGTGACGGTCTGGCCGGGGACCATCGTGGTGCTGCCGCCGTACTTGTTGATCGTGGAACAGGTGGCCGAGTTGGTCGAGATCGAGCCGCCGTCGGTGCTGTTGCAGCGCACGGTGCCGTCGGCGTTCGACTCCTGCATGCTCAGGACGCCGGTCGCGGCCGAGTTGACCGTGTTCTGAATGGATGCCGTGAAGGCGGCCACCGTCGGCGAGAGGCCGAGGGCGAGGATGAGCGAGGCGACGCTTCCGGCGAGGACGACGGGCAGGACGAGGCGGCGGCGACGGGCGGCCGTGGGCTTGGTCACGAGTTCTTCTCCTTGATGAGGTGGGGCCGGCGTTTTCGCCGCACTCAGGACGGTAGGGAGCGCACCGCCGGGCCGGGTGAGGGGGGCACCAGCGAATCCCGAGCTCCTCCACAGGTTTCTCTCAACGCACCGTTCGCGCGGATGTTCGCGCAAGGAATGCGCAACGCAACCGCATCAATGGACCGATACGTCCATTCGCGTTCGCATTTTCGGAGACGTTTCCGTGTCCGGCCCCGGCTGCTGGCATCCTGAGATTCCGCCCGACCGCCTCGAGGACCCGATGCCGACCGCCGCTCTCTTCCACATCCGCGACACGCGCCCGGACGCCCCGCACTATCAAGACCTGCTCGACGAGCTGAATGCCGGCGCGATGACCGCGCTGCGCGACGCCGGATGGCACGCGCAGCTGCATGCCGCGACCGAGCACCCCCTCGACGACCTCCTGGGGGCGGCCCGGTCAGCCGATGTCGTCGTCATCCTCGGCGGCGAAGACGTCGACCCGCGCACCTACGGGACGACCGATTCACGACCCGACTGGACCCCGTACGACACCGCGGCCGACGAGGCGCAGCTCGCGATCATCCGCGACACCGCGGCCGCCGGGCGCCCGCTCCTGGGCATCTGCCGCGGCATGCAGCTCGTCAACGTCGCCTTCGGCGGCACCCTGCACCAGCACATCGACGGCCACCGCGGCTCGCGGAGCGCCCCCTTCGTCGCCACCGAGGTCCGCTTCGATCGCCCCGATCCGATCTCCACCGCCGGCGACCACCTGTGCAGCCACCACCAATCGGTCGACCGCCTCGGGGAGGGATTGGATGCCACGGCTCGCGCCGCCGACGGCACCGTCGAGGCCGTGCGCCACCGCGAGCTGCCGGTGTGGGCCTACCAGTGGCATCTCGAGCACCGCCGGTCGGCCGCCCGCCAGCTCGTACCGGCGATGGCGGCCCTGAGGGCCTCGGTGCGCACCGGCGAGGCGTCGGACCGCTCCTGACGCTCGCTCCGGCGGGTCGCAGCTGCGTGCAGGGCAGCCCCGCGTGCGCATCCGGTCGGACGACATCGCCACCTGGATGGACGATGACCCGCGCCCGCGCTCCCGCGAGCATGGATCGTGACCCTCCCCCGCGTGCCGCGCGCACCCGGCATGCCACCGACGATCAGGAGACGCTCCGTGACCGCTTCCTCCCCCGCCGTGACCCTCGACGCCGTCACCGGCGCGGAACGGCCCGACTTCGCGCGACGGCTGCAAGCCGCCTTCGCGGCCGGCATCATCGCCGCAGGGCTTCCCGCCGACGACGAACCCGGGCCCTCCGAGACCGAGATCGCCGACGCGGCCGACGCCCCCGGGGCCGAGACCCTGCACGTGCGGGTCGACGGGCGGAGCCGCGGAGGCGCCATCGTTCACGTCGACGCGAGCTTCGGCGTCGGTCACCTCGACTTCTTCTTCGTCGACGAGTCCGTCCAGGGGCGGGGAGTGGGTCTGGCGGCCTGGCGCGCCCTGGAGCGGCGCTTCCCGTCGGTCGAGGTCTGGGAGACGATGACGCCGTACTTCGAGCAGCGGAACATCCACTTCTACGTGAACCGCTGCGGCTTCCAGATCGTGGAGTTCTTCCACCCCGGCCACCCCGACCCGCACAGCCCGCACCGCGACGACGAGCGATCCGGCCCGGGCGGTGGCGAGCCCGACCTCATGTTCCGGTTCCGCAAGACGATGCGCCGGGCCGCGCCGCACGCCGAGCGAGCGGCGTGATCGGCCGCGCGCCGGCGAAGCGCTGACGGCGCGGGTCGAGTCGGGCGGCGGCGCGGCGGCGTGACTCACCGCACGCCGTCGAGCCGGCGGCCGACGCGGGGCGCGTCGTGCGGCGGCGCCGAGGCATTCGCGGCTCGCCTCAGTCGAGCAGCAGCGCGGGCTCCTCGAGAACGGATGCCACGTCGGCGATGAAGCGCGAGATGCCGTCGCCGTCGACCACGCGGTGATCGAACGAGCCCGACACCGTGGTCACCCAGCGCGGGCGCACCTCGCCGTCGACCACCCACGGCTTCTGGCGGATCGCGCCGAGGGCGATGATACCGGCCTCGCCGGGGTTGATGATCGGGGTTCCGGCATCCACGCCGAAGACGCCGATGTTGGTGATCGTGAACGTGCCGCCGGTCTGGTCGGCCGGGCTCGTCTTGCCCTCGCGCGCGGTGAGGGTGAGGTGCTCGAGCGCCTTGGCGAGTTCGCGCGTGTTCATCGCCTGCGCGTCCTTGATGTTGGGCACGAGCAGGCCGCGGGGGGTCGCCGCGGCGATGCCGAGGTTGACGTAGTGACGCACGCTGATCTGGGCGCCGGCGTCGGTGTCGACCCAGGCGGCATTGATCATGGGCGTGCGGCGCAGGGCCCAGATCACGGCGCGCGCCATGATCAGCAGCGGCGAGATCTTCACGTCGGCGAAGTCGGGCGAGGCCTTCAGGCGCTTGACCAGCTCCATCGTGCGCGAGGCGTCGACGTCGACCCACACCGACACGTGCGGCGCGGAGTACGCGCTCGAGGTCATCGCCGAGGCTGTGGCCTTGCGGACGCCGCGCACGGGGATCGACTCCTCGCGCGCATCGGCGACCGGCGCGGGCGCGGCCGGGGCGGCGACGGGGATCGTCTCCTCGCGCACCTCGCCCCACGCGGGCGTCTCGATGTTGCGGAAGACACTGGCCTGCTCGGCGTGCTTGACCACGTCGTCGCGGGTCACCTCGCCGGCCGGCCCGCTGGGCGTCACGGCCGAGAGGTCGACGCCGAGGTCGCGCGCGAGCTTGCGGATCGGGGGCTTGGCGACCACCCCGACCGACGCCTTCACCGGGCGCTCGGCAGGCTTGCGGCGCCGCGACGACACCGCGCCGCCCGTGCCGTAGCCGACGAGCACCGCCCCGCCGGGGTCGCTGGGCTCGGGAACGGTGGTCGGGGCCGACGGCGCCGGGGGCGTGGCATCCGACGACCCGATCGTGATGATGGGGGCGCCGACCTCGACGGTGGACCCCTCGGATGCCAGCAGCTCGCCGACCGTGCCCGAGTACGGCGAGGGCAGCTCGACGAGCGACTTGGCCGTCTCGATCTCGACGATCACGTCGTTGACGGCGACGGTGTCACCGGGCGCGACGCGCCACTGCACGATCTCGGCCTCGGTAAGGCCTTCTCCGACATCGGGGAGAACGAAGGTCTGATCGGTCACGGGGTGTCCTTTGCTCGGGAGCCAGCTTGGCACCGGCGTCGCCGCAACGGAATGCTCCGGCGGGAGACGGGCCTCGGCGTCGAGGGGTGGATGGGTCAGTAGGCCAGAGACCGGTCGACGGCCTCGAGGATGCGGTCGGCGTCGGGCAGGTACGTGCCCTCGAGCTTCGCCGGCGGGAAGGGCACGTCGAAGCCCGAGACGCGCAGCACGGGCGCCTCGAGCGCGAAGAACGCCTTCTCCATGACGGTCGCGGCGATCTCGGAGCCGAGCGAGGTGAAGCCCGGGGCCTCCTGCGCGTAGACCATGCGACCGGTGCGGCGCACCGAGTCCAGCAGCGGGCCGAAGTCGACGGGCGACAGCGAGCGCAGGTCGATGACCTCGCAGCTCGTCCCCTCGCTCTCGGCCAGCGCGGCCGCCTGCAGCAGCGTCGTGACCATCGCGCCGTGACCGACGAGCGTCACGTCGGTGCCGCGACGGATGACGCGGCTGGCGTGCAGCGGCAGGGCGGGGGCGGAGGTGTCGACCTCGCCCTTCTGCCAGTACTTCGCCTTGGGCTCGAGGAAGATCACCGGGTCGGGCGAGTCGATCGCCTGCTGGATCATCCAGTACGCGTCGTTCGCGTTCGACGGGCTCACCACGCGCAGACCCGGGGTGTGCGTGAAGTACGCCTCGGGGCTCTCCTGGTGGTGCTCGACCGCGCCGATGTGCCCGCCGTAGGGGATGCGGATGACGACGGGCATCTGCAGCGCGCCCTCGTGGCGGTTCGTGAGCTTCGCCAGCTGCGAGGTGATCTGGTCGAACGCGGGAAAGACGAAGCCGTCGAACTGGATCTCGAGCACGGGCCGGAATCCGCCCATCGCGAGGCCGATCGCGGTGCCGACGATGCCCGATTCCGCCAGCGGCGAGTCGATCACGCGGCGCGGACCGAAGTCTCTCTGCAGTCCCTCGGTCACGCGGAAGACGCCGCCGAGCGGACCGATGTCCTCGCCCATGAGCAGCACGCGGTCGTTCGTCTCGAGCGCGCGGCGCAGGCCCGCGTTCAGCGCCCGGCTGATCGGAAGGTTCTCGCTCACTGGGCGCCTCCTTCCATCGAGGCCTCGTAGTCGTCGAGCCAGCGCTGCTCCTCCTGGATCAGCGCGTGCGCCTCGGAGTAGACGCTGTCGAACATGTGCGAGCGCGGGATCGCGCCGAGCTCGTTGGTGCGCACGCGCACGTCGTGGGCGAGCGCGGCACCCTCGGCATCCGCGTCGTCGAAGAACTGCTGCGACGCGCCGCGCCCCTCGAGGTAGGTGCGCATGCGGGCGATCGGATCGCGCCGGGCCCACGCCTTCTCTTCGTCGGAGGTGCGGTACTTCGTCGGGTCGTCGCTGGTCGTGTGCGCGCCCATGCGGTAGGTCATCGCCTCGATCGCGCGCGGGCCGCCGCCGGCGCGGGCTTCGTCGAGGGCGACCTTCGACACGGCGTAGCTGGCGAGCACGTCGTTGCCGTCGACCTGCAGGCTCGGGATGCCGTAGCCCTCGCCGCGCTTGTACAGCGGCGAGCGCGACTGCGTGGCCACGGGGACCGAGATGGCCCACTGGTTGTTCTGCAGGAAGAACACCTGCGGCGTCTGGAAGCTCGCCGCGAACACCATCGCCTCGTGCACGTCGCCCTGGCTGGAGGCGCCGTCGCCGTAGTAGACGATGACGGCCTCGTCGCGCTCGGGGTCGCCGGTGCCGCACTTGCCGTCGAACACCAGCCCCATGCCGAAGCCCGCGGCGTGCAGGGTCTGCGCGCCGAGCACGAGCGTGTAGATGTGGGTGTTGCCGTTCTTCGGATCGGTCGGATCCCACCCGCCGTGGGTGAGGCCGCGCATGAGCCGGATGATGTCGAGCGGATCGACGCCGCGGATGCGGGTGACCACGTGCTCGCGGTACGAGGGGAAGATGTGGTCCTGCGCGCGCGCGGCGCGGGCGGAGCCGACCTGCGCCGCCTCCTGCCCGAACGACGGCGGCCACAGGGCCAACTGGCCCTGGCGCTGCAGATTGGTCGCCTGCACGTCGAACGCGCGGATCGAGACCATGTCGCGATAGAACGTCTCGAGTTCGGCGTCGGTCAGGGCGTCGATGAGCGGCAGGTAGCGCTCGGCGGCGGGCGTGGGCGCCAGCGTGCCGTCGGCTGCCAGAACGCGCACGAGAGCGGGGTCGTCGAGCGGGGTCATCCCCCCACGCTAACCCCCGGCCCATGCGCGCGACCGCATGAGGTGCACAACGGATGCCGGAATTCGCCGTTGACGTCAGACAAACGGATGCCAAGCGGCGGCGCTGCGTCGACTCCCGGTCCCTTCGACGGGCTCCGGGACCTCCGCCCCGTCACCGGGGCGGGCGCGAGGTGGCTGAGCCCGTCGAAGCCACCGGGGGCCGCACCGCCGCCTCGGTCAGCGCGCGGCGGTGGCGGCGGCGACCTCGACGATGCGGTCGAGCGACTCCTCTTCCCCGATGGAGATGCGGATGCCGTCGCCGGCGAACGGGCGCACGATGAGCCCGGCCGCATCGAACGCGGCGGCCACCTCGAGCGTGCGCTCGCCCGCGGCGAGCCAGACGAAGTTGCCCTGCGCGTCGGGCACGTCCCACCCGGTCTCGCGCAGGCGGTCGACCAGCCGGTCGCGCCGCTCGGCGATCACCGAGACGCGGTGCAGCAGCTCGCTCTCGGCATCCAGGCTCGCCAGCGCCGCGGCCTCGCCCGCGGCCGTGACCGACAGCGGGATCGCCGTGCTGCGGGCGGCGTCCAGCACCGCCTGGTTGCCGATGGCGTAACCGACGCGCAGGCCGGCCAGGCCGTACGCCTTGGAGAAGGTGCGGAGCACCACGATGTTGGGGCGGTCGAGCACGGCGCGCACGCGGCCGCCCTCGACCGAGCTGCGGTCGGTGACGAACTCGGCGTAGGCCTCGTCGAGCACGATGAGCACGTCGCGCGGAACCTCGTCGACGAAGGCGGCGAACTCGTCGTAGCCGACGGTGGGACCGGTGGGGTTGTTGGGACTGCAGACGATCACCAGGCGCGTGCGCTCGGTGACGGCGGCGGCCATGGCCGGGAGGTCGTGGCGGGCCTCGGTCGTCAGCGGCACCTGCACGCTCGTCGCACCCGTCACCGCGACGAGCGAGGGATAGGCCTCGAACGAGCGCCACGCGTAGACGACCTCGTCGCCCGGGCCCGAGGTCGCCAGAAGCAGCTGCGCGAGCAGCGAGACGCTGCCGGCTCCGACGTGCACCTCGTCGGGCGAGACGCCGTACCGCGCGGCCAGACGCTCGCGCAGGCGTGCGGCCGTGGCATCCGGGTACCTGTTGAAGGCACCCGCCGCGTGGACCGCCTCGAGCACCCCGGGGAGCGGCTCGAAGGGGTTCTCGTTGCTCGAGAGCTTGAAGGCGTCGGGGCTGGCCTGTCGTCCCTGGCGGTACGCGGGCAGCGCGGCGATCTCGGGGCGGATCCGGGGCAGCACCTTCTCGTCACTCACCCCGCGAGCCTAACCGCGGGGCCGCTGGTTTCGTCAGCCCCTCCTCCACAGGTGCAACGCCCTGACGGCGACCGCCCGCGCGTGCCAGGGTGGGGGCATGCGCTTCGTCGTCCGCGTCGCCGTCAACGCCTTCGCCATCTGGATCGTCACCCTGCTGCCCGCCCTGCAGGTGCGGCTCATCCCCTTCGCCCCCGGCGAGTGGGCGCAGGTGCTGCTCACGCTGCTGCTCGTGGGGCTGATCTTCGCGCTCGTGAACACCATCGTGGGCACGGTGGTGAAGATCGTCGCCATCCCGCTCTACATCCTCACGCTCGGGTTGATCTCGCTGATCATCAACGGATTCCTGCTCTGGCTGACCGCGGTCATCACCGAGAACTGGGACTGGGGGCTGCGCACCGGCGAGTTCTGGCTCACGGTGATCGCCGCCCTCGTCATCGGCATCATCAACGCCGTGCTCGGCGGCATCCTGCGTCCGCGGCGCGAGGAGCGCGAGCGCCGCTGACGACGCCCGCGCGTCTGCGGCGAGGTCTCGAGCCCGTCGAAGGGACCGCGACCCGCAGCCGCCCCCAGAAACCGGATGGCATTGCCTCGCGCATCCCCACGCGATCCGAGGCCCCTGAGCCCGTCGAAGGGACCGCAACCCTCGTGCGCCCGGACGCGACGCCCGCAATCGACGGGTGCGGTCGCGGCCCGTCCCCGCCATGATGGAGGGATGACCGCGAGTGCCGACGCGCCCTTCCGCGTCGTGTTCGTCTGCAGCGGCAACATCTGCCGGTCGCCGATGGCCGATGTGGTGTTCCGTCATCTCGCGGAAGCCTCGGGCCTCGGCGCCCGCATCGCGTCGAGCTCTGCCGGCACGGGCGACTGGCACGTCGGCGAGCGCGCCGACCACCGCACCCTCGCCGCCCTCGACCGCCTCGGCTACGACGGCGCGGCGCATCGCGCGCGGCAGTTCCAGTACGCCGACTTCACCCGCAACGACCTCGTCGTCGCCCTCGACCGCAGTCACGAGCGCGTCCTGCGCGGGTGGGCGCGTGACGACGACGACACCGACAAGATCGCGCTGCTGCAGTCGTTCCTCGCGGATGCCGAGACCCTCGACGTCCCCGATCCGTACTACGCCGGGGCCCCGATGTTCGACGAGGTGCTCGGTATGATCGAGCGAGCCAGCCGCGCCCTGTTCCGGCAGCTCGAGCCCGCCATCCGTTCCGCGGGCTGACCCGTTCGCGCGACCCCCGGGAGACCCGTGTCCTCTCTGCCTCCGCAGCCCCTCAGCCCGCTCGACGGCCGGTACTTCGCCACCGTGCAGGAGATCGGCGACTACCTGTCGGAGGCGGGCCTGAATCGCGCCCGCGTCGAGGTCGAGGTCGAGTGGCTGCTCGCCCTCACCGACCGCTCGCTGTTCGGCACGTCGCCGGTGTCGGATGCCGACCGGGCACGCCTCCGCGCGCTGTACGAGGACTTCGGCGCCGACGAGATCGCGTGGCTGCGCGAGAAAGAGGCCGTCACGCGCCACGACGTCAAGGCCGTCGAGTACCTCGTGCGCGACCGCCTCGACACCCTGGGCCTCACCGCCCTCGCCGAGCTGACGCACTTCGCGTGCACCAGCGAAGACATCAACTCCACCGCCTACGCCCTCACGGTGCAGCGTGCGGTCGAGCGCGTGTGGCTGCCCAAGCTCCGCGCGGTGGCCGCCGCCCTCGCCGAGCTCGCCGTCGCGCACCGCGACGCCGCGATGCTCTCGCGCACCCACGGCCAGCCCGCCACGCCCACCACGATGGGCAAGGAGATCGGCGTGTTCGCGTGGCGCCTCGAGCGCGTCATCCGTCAGCTGGATGCCGGGGAGTACCTCGCGAAGTTCTCCGGCGCCACCGGCACCTGGTCGGCGCACGTCGCCGCCGAGCCCGACGTCGACTGGCCGTCGCTGACGCGCGAGTTCATCGAGTCGCTCGGCCTCGGCTTCAACCCGGTCACCACCCAAATCGAGTCGCACGACTGGCAGGTCGAGCTGTACGACCGCGCGCGGCACGCGGGTGGCATCCTGCACAACCTCGCCACCGACATCTGGACCTACATCTCGCTCGGGTACTTCACGCAGATCCCCGTCGCCGGCGCCACCGGCTCGTCGACGATGCCGCACAAGATCAACCCGATCCGGTTCGAGAACGCCGAGGCCAACCTCGAGATCGCCGGCGGGTTGTTCACCACGCTGGCATCCACCCTGGTGACGAGCCGCCTGCAGCGCGACCTGACCGACTCCACGACGCAGCGCAACATCGGCGTCGCGTTCGGGCACTCGCTGCTCGCACTCGACAACCTGCAGCGCGGGCTCACCGAGATCTCGCTCGCCGAGAACGTGCTGCTGGCCGACCTCGACGTGAACTGGGAGGTGCTCGCCGAGGCCATCCAGACCGTGGTGCGCGCCGAGATCGCCGCGGGTCGCTCGCAGATCACCGACCCCTACGCGCTGCTGAAAGACCTCACGCGCGGTCGCCGCGTCGGCGCCCCCGAGCTGGCCGAATTCGTGCGCGGCCTCGACATCGGGGATGCCGCGAAACAGCGACTCCTCGCGCTCACGCCCGCCGCGTACGCGGGGCTGGCGTCGCGGGTGGTCGACGCGCTGTAAGGCGCCGCGCGGCCGCAACGCACCCGGCGAGCGGCCGTCGAAGTCGACGGGTCGGTCGCCGGCGTGCGTAACGCCGCCGGGCGGCCGCACGCCTGCACGGCGCCGCCCGGCGTGGCGAACTCACCGCCCGGCGGCGGCGCACGCCTGCACGGCCCCGACCGGTGTGGCGGGCTCGCCGCCCCGCGGCGCCCGCTGGTAGGGCGGCCCGCGGTGCCCCCGCACCGCGCCACCGAGGCGTCTGCGCAGAGAAAGCACTGGACGCCGCGCCCCGTCCGCTCATAATGTTGACGTCAACACACCCCCACCACGACCCCCGGGTCGTCATGCGCCGCATCGTCGCGGCGCAGATCGGAACAGACGCGATGACGCCTCGACGCCCCTCTTTCACACGCCGACTCCTCGCGGCCGCCACGGCCGCCGTGCTCGCCGGGACCCTGGCATCCCCCCTCAGCGCCGCCGCCGCGGACGGGGTCGCGACCGACCCGAACGACGGCGTCCCGCGCATCGACCCGCCCGTGACGTACACGAACTTCCAGCCCCTGGCCGACCCCGGGGCGAGCGCGGCGACCTACTTCCAGCCGAAGTGGCACGACACCGACGGCCGGCACATCCAGGCGCACGGTGGACAGGTCGTCACCACCGAGGAGAACGGCCAGACCGTCTACTACTGGTACGGCGAAGACCGCACGAAGGGCTACTGGAACAGCCCCGGCGTCGCCGTCTACCGCTCGACGGATGCCAAGAACTGGACGAATCTGGGCGACGCGCTGCGCAGCATCTCGACGCGCGACGACCTGCTCACGCCCTACTTCGAGGAGCTCTACGACACCGTCGACGAGAACGGCCAGCCCCGCACCGAGAAGATCGACGCGCTGGCCTACCACCTGAACTCGACGCAGAACTCCGACTACACCGCGATCTTCGAGCGCCCCAAGGTGCTGCACAACGACAAGACCGGCCAGTGGGTGATGTGGTGGCACGCCGACGGCCGCATCGCCCCCGGCGGCAGCACGTACGCCCGGTCGATGGCGGCGGTCGCCGTGTCGGACTCCCCCGCGGGTCCCTTCCGCATGACGGGCGCTTTCCGCATGCCCAACCGCCAGAACTACCAGGCCTGCACGCAGTACGCCGTGCCGGGCCAGGCGCGCGACATGACGGTGTTCCAAGACGACGACGGCAAGGCCTACATCTCGTACTCGTCGGAGGAGAACTACACCCTGTACGTCGCCGAGCTCGACGACTCGTACACGAACGTCACCCACACCACCGACTCGGACACGCTCGACGTGAACCAGTACTCCGAGGACGGCCGCTACCCCTACGTCTTCGCCGACGGCACGCCCGAGGCGCCGGTGCGCGGCGAGGACTTCCAGATCGTCAAGGAATGCGGTCACCTCGAGGCACCCGCCATCTTCGAGCGCGACGGCACGTACAGCGTCGTGACCTCGGGAGCGACCGGGTGGGCACCCAACCCGCAGACGTACTACACGACGAAGAACCTGATGGGCACGTGGATCCGCGGCATCGAGGCGGATGACGCCAACGAGACGGTGCTCTACAACTCCATCCCCGATGACGGCGACGGGCTGCTGTCGGTCGGCGATGCGCGCCGCACCACCTTCGGGTCGCAGACCACGAACGTTTTCGAGCTCGAGCCCGGCAAGTTCGTCTACATGGGCGACCGCTGGAACGAGGGCAAGTCCGATTCCACCTACGTCTGGCTGCCGCTGACGATCGGTGAGAACGGCCGCCTCGAGATGCACAACCCCGCCGCCGAAGACCCCGCGCGCTACGGCAACGGCTGGGACGCCTCGTACTGGGACGACAAGGGCTTCGGTCACGGCACGTGGAAGGTCGTCGACGACCGCCTGCCCGACACGGTGCGCCGCGGCACATCGACGACGCTGCCCACCACGGTCGCGGTCGAGGTCGACGGGCGGCGCGCCGACGTCGGCGTGACCTGGACCTCGCTCGACACCGGCCGCCTGGGCACCCGCACGCTCACGGGCACCCTCGCCGCCGACGCCGACTTCACCGTCGGCCGCACCTTCACCCGCACCGTCGACGTCGTCGAGCCCGGCATCGCCCAGATCGCACCCGAGGCCGCCGTCTCGGCATCCCACCGCAACGACCTCGCCCGCACGGTCATCGACGGGCGCACGTCGAAGGGCTGGGACGACTGGTCCAGCAGCGGCTACCCGCGCGACAGCTGGCTCGCCTTCGAGTGGGACACCGCCCGCGCGATCGACTCGGTCGTCGTCGACACCTATAAGGACGGGGCCACCGCCACCTGGCCCTCGCGCATCGAGGTGCAGTACCGCGACGCGAACGGCGCCTGGGCGAGCTCGCAGGTGGCCGCCACCGTCGCACAGGATGCCACGCAGCCCGCGCCCGTCGTCACCCTCGACACCCGTGCGCTCGCGCCGATGAGCGCCCTGCGCCTGCGCATGACCACGCAGACGAACACGTGGCAGTCGATCGCCGAGGTCTCGATCTGGGGCCAGCCCGGAGTGCCCAACGTGTGCCGCGCGAGCGACGCCACGGTGGCGGCGTCGTTCTGGCAGACCCGGTACGAGGTCATGACGCCCAACCTCGCCTGCGACGGCCGCCGCGGCACCTCGTGGTCGACCTGGAGCGACACCGCCCTCAAGGACAGCGCGACGTTCACCCTCACGACCGGCAGCGCGCACGGGATCGGCGGCGTCGAGTTCACGAACATCGAGGGCAAGGTCACCGGTGTGAGCGCCGAGTACCGCACCGCCGACGGCACGTGGACCCCGGTGGCCCTGATCGGCGGCGCCCCCGCCGTCGTCAACAACGCCAAGACGACCCTGCGCTTCGAGCCCGTGCGCGCCACCGGACTGCGGCTGACCTTCGCGACCCCCGGCTCGTACCTAAAGATCCCCGAGATCGTGGTGCCCGAGGTCGTCGTGCCGCCGAAGGCCGCCGTCACGGTCGCCTCGCGCTGCATCGGCGGGCGCGTCACCCTCGTCACCACGGTGCGCAACGCCGAGTCGATGCCGGTCGACGTCGAGGTCTCATCGCCGTGGGGTCGTCGCACGCTGACGGCGATGCAGCCCGGACAGACCGCCTCGATCGCGCAGTCCACGCGCGCGGCGTCGATCAACGCGGGCACCGTCACGGCGTCGACGTCGGCCGGCGACGTCCGCGGATCGCAGGAGGTGGCCTTCACCGCGCGCAGCTGCGGCTGACCCATCCGACGCCCGGCCCGGCTCGCGCCCGCACGCGCGCCGGGGCGGGCGTCGTCCGTGCGGGGCGGTGTTGTGCGTGCGGGGCATTGCCGGCGCGTGCGGTAGCGGGGTTACGCGTGCGGCAGCGCCGGCGCGTGCGGCGGGGCGCTGGCGCGTGCGGGGTCCACCATCCATCCGCGGCGCGCGCGATCCCGGCATCTCTCCGCAGCGGCACAGGCCCGGCATCCATTTACGGCACGTGCGGAGCCGGCATCCCTCCGCGGCGCGCACGACCCCGGCATCCATCCCCGCCGTGAGCGCCCGGGGCGCTGCGGCGCGCGCGGGAGAATGGATGCCATGCGCGCGATGATCATGGACGCCCTGGCCGAGCCCCTCGAGGTGCGCGATGTCGCGGCGCCGAGCGCACCGGCCGGCGGCGTGGTGGTCGAGGTGTTCGCGACGGGCCTGTGCAAGAGCGACTGGCACGCCTGGGTCGGGCACGACGACGTCGCCCTGCCGCACGTCCCGGGCCACGAGCTGGCCGGCGTGATCGTCGAGGTCGGCGCCGGCGTGCGGCGCTGGCAGGTCGGCGACCGCGTCACCGTGCCCTTCGTCATGGGGTGCGGTGCGTGCGAGTGGTGCCTGAGCGGTGATGCGCAGGTGTGCCCCGATCAGCAGCAGCCCGGCTTCACGCAGTGGGGCTCGTTCGCCGAACGCGTCGTGCTGCGCGCCGCCGACACCAACGTCGTGCGTATCCCCGACGGCGTCTCGTTCGAGGCGGCGGCGGCTCTCGGATGCCGCTTCGCCACCGCCTACCGCGCCCTCACCGGCCGCGCGCACGTGCAGGCGGGCGAGTGGATCACGGTCGCGGGCGCCGGGGGCGTGGGCTTGAGCGCCGTCATGATCGGGGCCGCCCTCGGCGCCCGCGTGATCGCGGTCGACCGCACGCCCGCCGCGCTCGAGGCCGCACGCCGGTTGGGTGCGGAGCACACGCTGATCGCCGACGGCGCCGACATCCCGGCCGCGGTGCACGAGATCACCGGCGGCGGCAGCCACGTGTCGGTCGACGCGGTGGGAAGCGCGCAGACCGCGCGCGACGCCGTACTGAGCCTGCGGCGCCGGGGGCGGCACGTGCAGATCGGCCTGCTCCCCACCGCCGACGGCATGAGCGCCATGCCGATGGCCCGGGTGATCGCGTGGGAGCTCGACCTGCTCGGCAGTCACGGCATGGCCGCGGCGGACTACCCCGAGATGCTGTCGCTCATCGAGAGCGGTGCCCTGCGCCCGCAGGAGCTCATCGAGCGGGTCGTCGGCCTCGGCGAGGCCGCGCACCTGCTGCCGACCATGGACACCGCGTCGCCAGCCGGGATGACGATGATCGACCCTCGGCGCGCCTGACTGCCGCCGCTGCGGGCGACCCCGCTGCCGGGACAGTGGCGGGCGCGGTGGGATGCGCGGTGGGCTGCGCGGTGGCCGGCGCGACGACCGGCGCGGTGGCCGGCGCGGTTGGCGGCGCGTGTGGGCGGCGCGTGACGAAGGGAGGAGATCCAGCGACGGGAGGACCGAAAGCCCGCGACGCGTCCTCCGCTCGCCCCTTCTCCTCCCGTCGCCACCGCGAAAACCCGCCGCGACCATCGAGAAGCTGAGCCGCCGCTGTGTGGAGCCCCGCGGCGAGGAACGGAGGAGATACGGCAACCGGAGGACCGAAACCCCCGCGGAGACCCTCCGCACGGCAGATCTCCTCCCGTCGCCGACGCGACGGAAGCGCCTCACCGCACGCCGCGGTACGTCAGCCCTTCGGGGCGGCGCCGTCCTCGTCGGTCTCGTCGGCCGCCCGCTCCGTCGGCGTGGCCGCGGAGCCGGAGGCCGTGGCATCCGGAGCGTCCTTCGGCAGGAGCAGCGGACGATCGACCGTCTGCGTGACCTTCGACGGGTCGACGGCGAGCAGCATGAGGGCGACGCTGACGAGCACGATGATGAAGGTCGCGCCGGCGGCGACGAGCGCGACGACGAGGGCGTTCTGGATCTGGTCGGCGGGACGCGTCTGGAAGAACCCCATCGACATGAGGGTGACGAAGCCGGCGAACAGGGCGGCGACGAAGGCCAGGCCGAGCAGCTGAACGGGCTTCATCAGGTCTTTGCGCGTAGTGGGCTTGTCGGTCATGACGCGGCCTCCTCGGGGGATACGGCCGGAACGGCCTCGGGGCGACGCGGAGAGAAGCCCGCGATCGCGAGGAACACGGCGACGACCGCCGCGTATCCGCCGAAGAGTCCCACGGCGATGGTGATGCCGGTCAGCGTGAACGAGCCCGCGCCGGTGATGTCGTAGTCGAGCGCGTACTGCATGGGGGTCAGCAGCAGCACGACCGCCAGCACGAGACCCAGGATGCCGATGAGCACACCGTCGCGCGCGCCCGCGGTGCGGCCGGCCTTGCGGTCGCGCAGTGCGCCGAGCAGCTCGATGAGTCCCGACACGAACGCCCAGCCGATCACCACGGCGAACAAGACGCCGGTCGTGCGCCAGGCGCCGACGCTCGCGACCAGCCCCGCGATGATCGAGACGGATGCCAGCAGCACCGGCACCATGCGCTCGTCGCGCGGGAAGACCAGCCACGCGGAGAGCGCGAACACGAGCCCCGTGGCGAGCGCGAAGCCGCTGAACACGGCGAGCCCGAGGACCGCGGAGTGGTCGGACGAGAACGTGACCATGACGGCCGCGAGGGCCGCGAAAGCGGCGCGGGCGAGCTGCAGGTGGCGGACGTCGAAGGCGCGCGCGGAGGGGGAAGTGGTCACGGAGTGTCCCGAAAAGGCGGAGTGGATGGTATCCAGTCTATTCCTCGGTACCCGTGCGGCCCCTGCGGAAGCTCGACGGCGAATCAGTGAGCGCGCGGCGCGCCCCGTTCAGGCGCGGCGGCGCCGTGCGGCCCGGATCGCCAGCCCGGCGACCAGCGCCACCGCGCCCAGAGCACCGGCCCACAGCGCGATCTCTCCGCCCGTGGCCGGGAGGGCCCCGGGGCGGGAGGCGTCGGCATCCGGATCCGATCCGGCCGGAGCGGGGCTCGTGGGCGTCGCGGTCGATGACGGTGCGGCGGTCGGCGCCACGGTGGCCGACGGGGCGGGCGTCGCCGTGGGCAAGGGCGTCGGAGCCGCGGTGCGGGCGGGGATCTCGACCGAAATCGTCAGCGAACCGTCCGAAGATTCGCCCGTCGCGCCCTGCGCGGCCACGGGCGTCGATACGGCGAGGGCCAGCAACACTGCTGCCGTCGTCTTGAGCATCACGCGAATTACCTCCTCGGCGAGTATGCCGTAAATGCCCCCGGAAGGGCGAGGAATGTACCGATATTCATCTGTTCAATTCATTTGCGCGACATTCCTCGGTCGTTGATGCGGATTGGAGCCGATCGCGCGCGTCGCCTGCCGATGGCGCACCCGGCGCGGGTGCTACCGTGCCCAGGTGATCCCGGATGCCACTCCCCCGCGCCGCATCCACGTCTCGGCCGCGGTCATCACCGACGCCGACGGCCGCCTGCTGGTCGTGCGCAAGGCCGGCACGACCGCGTTCATGCAGCCCGGCGGCAAGCCCGAACCCGACGAGACGCCCGCCGAGACGCTCGCGCGCGAGCTCGCCGAGGAGGTCGGCTTGATCGTCGACGCCGCGGGCCTCGAGCCGCTCGGCCGCTTCACCGCGAGCGCCGCGAACGAACCCGGATTCGAAGTGGTCGCCGACGTGTTCCGCGTCGACATCGGCGACCAGCAGCCGATCCCGGATGCCGAGATCGCCGAGCTCCGCTGGGTCACCGCCGCGACGGCATCCGCAATCGAGATCGCCCCGCTCGCGCGGCAGTACTTCCTGCCCGCCTGACGCGTCGCCGCGCGGGGCCGCAGTGGGGCTGAGCCCGAAGCCCCACGCACGACGCCGAGGAGGCTGAGCCCGTCGAAGCCTCCGGTCCCTTCGACAGGCTCAGGGACCCCACGTCGAAGCCCCAGACGCACGACGCCGAGGAGGCTGAGCCCGTCGAAGCCTCCGGACGCACGACACCGAGGAGGCTGAGCCCGTCGAAGCCTCCGGTCCCTTCGACAGGCTCAGGGACCCCACGTCGAGGCCCGAGAACCCCACGTCGCAGGGGCCGCGCGGCGACTCACCACGAGCTCTTGCGGTAATCCTTCAGGAAGATGCCGAACAAGTCTTCGCCCGCCTCGCCGCGCACGATCGGGTCGTACACACGGGCGGCGCCGTCGACGAGGTCGAGCGGGGCGTGGAAGCCCTCCTCGGCCAGGCGCACCTTGGTGAAGTGCGGGCGCTCGTCGGTGATCCAGCCGGTGTCGACGGCGGTCATGAGAATGCGGTCCGACTCGAACATCTCGCGCGCGCTGGTGCGCGTGAGCATGTTGAGCGCCGCCTTCGCCATGTTGGTGTGCGGGTGACCGGGGCCCTTGTAGCCGCGGCCGAACACGCCCTCCATGGCCGAGACGTTGACGATGTATTTGCGGTCGAAGGTGGATGCCGCCATCGCGGGCCGCAGACGGCTGACGAGCAGGAACGGCGCGGTCATGTTGGCCAGCTGCACCTCGAGCATCTCGAGGGGCTCGACCTGGTCGACGTGCTGCGTCCAGCTGTTGATGCGGTCCTCGTCGGGGATGAGTCCGCCCGCGTCAATGGCGGTGCCGGTCATGAGGCGCTCCAGCGACGACGAGCCCGCGGCCATGGCCTCGGCGGTGAGCTCCTCGGCCGTGCGCGCCGCCGAGGCGAGGATCGGGTGCGCCGACACCGACTGCGCGAGCGCGAGCGGGTGCGCGTCGTTGGTGTGTCCGAAGGTGAGCAGCTCGGGCAGCGGGCCGTCCGGAAGCGGTGCCAGTTCGGCATCCACCAGGGGTTTGTACGCCCCCGGCGAGCGCCGCACGGTCTGCGCGGCGTTGTTGATGAGGATGTCGAGAGGACCCTCGGATGCCACCGACTCGGCGAGTCCGATCACCTGGGCGGGGTCGCGCAGGTCGATGCCGACGACCTTGAGGCGGTGGATCCAGTCGGCGCTGTCGGGCAGCGACGAGAAGCGGCGCACCGCGTCGCGCGGGAAGCGGGTGGTGATGGTGGTGTGCGCGCCGTCGCGCAGCAGCCGCAGTGCGATGTACATGCCGATCTTGGCGCGGCCGCCGGTCAGCAGCGCCCGGCGTCCGGTGAGGTCGGTGCGCGCATCGCGCTTCTCGTGGCTCATCGACGCGCAGTCAGGGCAGAGCTGGTGATAGAACGCGTCGACGAGGGTGTAGTCCTCCTTGCAGATGTAGCAGGCGCGCGCCTTGATCAGCTCGCCCGCGAACGGCATCGACGTGCGGGCGGCGAGCGGGATGCCACGGGTCTCGTCGTCGATGCGGTCGGGGGCGCCGGTGGCGGTGGCGGCGACGACGGCGCGATCGGCCTCGGCGATCCGCTGGCGCTTCTCTTTGCGCGACTGCCGCTTGACGTCTTTGTAGAGCTTGCCGGTCTGGCGGCGCAGCGCGATGTAGGCGGGGTCGTCGTGATCGAGCGAGGAGGCGGCGTCGATGACGCGCAGGGCGATTTCGAGCTCGTACGGATCGATCGTGGTCGACCGCGCGGCATCGCGGTCGGGGCTCAGCAGTGTTTCGGGCACGGGGCAGTGTACCGGGGGCTTGCTGAGTGACGAGTGGGCCGGGCGTGTCGCGCTCTGGCGCCGGCCTGTCCCGAACGGTGACGTGCGCCCTGTGCTCGCCGAGCCGCCCTCGCCGCGCGCACACGGCGCAAGTCACCGGGGAACCGAGCGTCGCCGGGGAAACTTGATGACTTGCGCTCTGTACACGCAAAACGTCCCTCGCCGCGTACACACGGCGCAAGTCACCGGGGAACCGAGGGCCGCGGGGACGGTCAAGTCACCGGGGAACCGAGGGTCGCCGGGGAAACACGATGACTCGCGCCCCGTGCACGCGAAATACCCCTCGCCGCGTACACACGGCGCAAGTCACCGGGGGAGGGAGGGCCTCAAGTCACCGGGGAACGGAGGGTCGCCCGGGAAACTCGATGACTTGCGCCCTGTGCTCGCGAAACGCCCCTCGCCGCGTACACACGGCGCAAGTCACCGCGGGAGGAAGGGCCGCGGGGACGCTCACGTCACCGGGGAACCGAGGGCCGCCCGGCAAACTCGATGACTCGCGCCCTGTGCACGCGAAATACCCCTCGCCGCGCACACACGGCGCAAGTCACCGGGGAAGGGGAGGGCGGGCGGGCACGTGAGCGTGAAGCGGGTCGGGGCGGCGACGCCAGCCGGCAGTCGAGGCGGACGACGATCCCGTCACCCGGGGCGGCGTCAGCCCTTGCCGCCGTCGACCCAGCGCGTGTGCGCCTTGAGCGCGTGCAGCACGGCCAGGCGTACGACGACGTACAGAACGCCGCCGACCACCGCGAGGGTGAGCCCCCACGTGAGGATCAGGATGAGCAGGTGCGGTCCGGCGAGTCCCGTGAACATCCGCCGAGCTTAGCCACGCGCGCCGGGCACCCTCAAGGTCCGCCCCCAGGACATGACGCAGCACCGGCCCCGGGCGCCCCTACCCGGGACACCGGGCACTGGGTTGCGACCGCCCGGACTCACCGCGCCGCGACGGCCTCCGCCGGCTCGCGCGCCACCGCGGGCTGCACCCGCGCACGCGACCGGTCGAACCGCAGCAGCCACCGCTGCGCGGGGATCTCGACCAGCTTGTGCAGGGCCCACGCGACGGCCAGCGCGACCGCGAACGCGGCGAGCGCGAGCGGCACCGCCTGCCGCCACGGCAGCTCGGGGTGCCCGTCGGGCCAGCCCGACGACACCGACGCGATGACGAGCAGGTGCACGAGGTAGAACGCGAACGAGACGCGCCCGAGCTCCTGCCAGAGCGGCCGGGCGAGGAAGGTCGAGCGTCCGCGGGCATCGGCGTTGGCGAGGGCCGCAACCAGCAGGGCGTAGAACCCGACCGTGCCGGCGAGACCGGGATGGATGTCGGTGCCCGGCAGCATCGGCGCCTCCGACAGCGCGTACCCGGCGACGGCCAGGGGCAGCGCGATGCTCAAGCGCAACGGCATCCATTCGCCCCTCTTCAGCATCAGGGCGAGGGTCATGCCGAGCACGAACTCGGGCAGACGAAGGAGCGGAGTGGATGCCGACGACAGCACGCCCGGCGCGAAGGCGGCGATTTGCGGGGCCAGGGCGGCGAGCACGAGGGATGCCACGACGACGACGGTCAGCACACGGCTCGACGCCCGCACCAGCGGACGGATGAGGAACGGGAAGCTGAGATAGAAGAACGCCTCGCACACCAGCGACCAGCTGGCGGCGTTGCCCGCCTGCCACCAGTCGGGCACCCATCCGTTGACGAGGAAGACGTTGGCGACCAGCGGCGCGGCGCCGTCGGTGCGGATCTCGGGCACCAGGGTCGCGGCGGCGAGCAGCGCGAGCCCGACGCCCACGAGGTGCAGTGGATAGATGCGCGCGACGCGATGCCACCAGAACGAGCGGGCGGTCTGGCGCGGCTTGTAGCCCCAGGCCAGCACGAAGCCCGAAAGGATGAAGAACAGCGTCACTCCGGTTTTGCCGGCCTCGAACAGCACGCCCCACACGACGCCGGCGTTGCCGCCGAAGTAGTTCACGGCCATGAGGTGGTGGCCGAAGATCAGCATCGCCGTCGCCCAGCGCAGACCCGTGAGCGACGGGAGGGTGCGCACGCGGTCGAGGGGTCCGGGCGCCGTCGCCATCGGAGGCGAGGTCATCGTGGTGGTGATGGTCGCCTCCCGTGTCGCGTGCGAGCGCGACAGCGCACCCGTCGACGACACCGTTGGAGCCGACCTGAGCACGTGGAGTCGCGCAGACCTTCGCCAGAAGATACTCCCCCGTGGTCAGGAAGTTCCTGAAAGCCGTGGGGGTTGACGGCCGGGCGGACGCCACACTGGACGCATGGCCCGACGAACACTCCTGCTCGGTGTCGAGGGCGTGCTGCTGGTCGAGATCGACTCCCCGGCGCGCGCATCGAGAACGGTGCGGCGGCGCTCGGTCCGCGGCTGAGAACACCGCCCCTCGCGCCTGCGCGCCTCAGTCCTGCGCCGGCAGGGCCCGCTGCGCCACGACCCGTCGCGCCTCGACGACGGCCTCGGCGAACTCGGTGTCGGGGTCGTCCATGACGATCGCCGTCGCTCGCGCGTGCGCACTCACCACGTCGTAGGGCGACGCCGCCGCCCGTTCGACGGTGGGCTCGGCGCGGAAGCCGATCGCCGCGAACGCCCGGCTGAGGCTGCGCTGGGTGTCGTGGTCGCCGCGGCCGAACTGGGTGGCGAGCTCCTCGGCGAGCGACTCGTGCGCGTCGTCGGGAACGAGTCCGGATGCCGTGCGCCACGCCGCCCGCGCCACCTCGGGGTGACGGTCTCGCAGCACCGCCGGCGTGATCACCGCGAACGCGGCGGGATCGCCGATCTTCGACAGCGTGTGCAGCGCCTGGCTGCGTGCCTGCGGCACCTCAGAGTTCACCTCGGGCAGCAGCGCCGCGACAGCCAGCGCGGGGTCGTGCCGCGTGAGCGCCCACGTGAGCATGTCGCGCACGAAGAAGTCGCCCTCGACCGCGCACCGGGCGACGAGCTCGGCGATGTAGCTGTCGTCGGGGCGGGTGCCCGCGGCGAGCGCGGCCTGGAGTCGGGCCGACGCATCGGGGTGTCCGAGGGCCGCACGCAGGCGGTCGGCGGGGGTGGTCTCGGTCATGGTGCCTCTAGCGTTCCACGGTGCGGGACACGGCGGGGCGGGCTCAGCGCTTCGTGACGCGCCGCTCGACGAGCTTGCGCGCGACGTCCATGAAGCTCGGCGCGTACTTCGCCCACTCCTGGTCGAGCTTGCGCGGGTCGATCTTGCCGGTGTGCAGCAGTTCGCAGATCTTCATCCAGCTCTCGCCGGTCGCCGCGGTAAGCGCGCCCGCCACGGCGGCGTTGACGACGATGCCGGCGCCCGGAATGAGCTTGAGGAAGCTGGTCGCCAACGCGCGCCCCGCGACCTGCACGCCGAACTGGGCGAGGGCCCCGGCCGAGAGCATCGTCTTCACCTCGAGGTCGTAGATGGCGGCGATGCGCCCCATCATCGTCAGCTGGATCGGCGCCAGCGTGACAGCATCCGAGACAGGAAGCGGAACGGTCGCCGCTCCCGCGGCTGCCGCGGCCGCGGCAGCGATGATCGGGCGAGCCATCTCGCGCTTCCACGGGAGGTTGAGGCGCTGTGCGATGCGAAAGGCATCCTTGTCGCGTTCGGGCGCGAGGGCGAGCGTCTCCGTGACAAGGTCACCGAGGCCGTGCCCCTTGCCCTTCCCGTGCCGGTCGCGCGTCGACGTGAGGATGACCCGCCGATACGGGATGTGCAGCCGCGCGCCCGCCTCGTCGACGGGATCGTTCAGCCAGTCGACGAACGCCTCGACGTCTTTCGCGACACCGCGCTGTCCGGTGATCGGATTCTTGATCCAGTCGACCTTCGTCAGCACGAGGATGACGGGCAGTCCCCGCGCATCGAGCTCGCGGATCATCGCGATGTCGGCGGGGGTGAGTCGGTCGTCGTTCGCCTTCACGCAATACCAGACGACGGATATCTGATGCTCACCGGAATGCGCCGCGATGGCGTCCAGATGATTGCGCAACTGCTGGTCGGGAGGGATGGGAGACCCAATCTCGAAGCCCTCGACGTCCCAGATGCCGAGCGAATCGTCGCTGTAGAACTGCACGCCCCGCGTGACCGGCAGACCGCGGCCGACCTTCGCCCAGTCGCGGCCGAAGACGGCGTTCACGAGCGACGACTTTCCCACACCCGAACTGCCGACGATGGCGAGATTGAATCGTCCGTAACGCGAACGCGCCTCGGACGTCGCCTGGACGAACGCCTTGTCGTCGAGGTCGGGTCCGTCCGCGTTCTTCTTCGCCATGGTGTCGCCTCACAACTCGGATCACGCGCGATTCGCGCTGGACTGCGGATGCCACGAATCTACGGCGCAGCATGCTCGGCGCAGGTTCCCCTTGCGCGCGGGCCATCGCGACCGGAGGTGATTCGGCGAGGGGAGGACGTTCTTCGCGGCGCGCGTCCTCCGCTGCGCGATTCTCCTCCGCTCCGCGATTCCCCTCCGCGTCGAGCGGGCCGCGCCCCGGCAACTCGCCGCTCCGCGCGAAGCAACGTGTCACGGCTGCCGCCGCATCCCCGCCCATCCCTCCCCGTCGCGTGTGAACACGATACGGTCGTGCAGCCGCGACGGTCGCCCCTGCCAGAACTCGATCTCGCGCGGCTCCACGCGATACCCACCCCAGTACGACGGGCGCGGCACGGGCTCGTCGTCGCCGAACCGCCGCGACACCTCGGCCATCTGCTCCTCGAGAAGAGCACGGGATGCCACCGGCTCCGACTGATGGCTCGCCCACGCCGACAGCTGCGAACCGCGCGGGCGCGATGCGAAGTAGGCGTCATCCCGCTCGGGCGGGAGCGGCGTCGCCGTGCCCAGCACGATGACCTGGCGTTGCAGCGCGTACCAGGGGAACAGGATCGACACAGCCGGGTTCGCGGCGAGTGCCCGGCCCTTCCGCGATTCGCGGTTGGTGAAGAACCACAGCGCGCCGTCGTCGTCGATCCCGCGCAGCAGCACCGTGCGCGAGGTCGGTGCCCCGGTGGCATCCACCGTCGAGACCACCATTGCATTCGGCTCGGGGAGATCGGCGGCATCCTGCAGCCACCGCTGAAGAAGTGCGGTGGGGGATGCCGCGAGAGCGGTGTCGTCGAGCTCGTCGAGCGTGTAATCGAGGCGGTGGGCGAGGGGGTTCTCGGTCATCGCGATCCTCCGGCGTGGGTGGCGGGAGGCCCATCGTACGGCCGGGCCATGGCGGATGGCCGGGGATGGCGGACGATGGTGGGCGGACGGCCCCCTCTGGTCGGTGTCGGAGGCCCGGAGTACCCTCATCGCCATGAGCCCCGCCGACCTCTTCCTCCAGTCCGACGCCGCGCTGCGCGAGGTCGTCGACCAGCTCGACCCCGCAGACTTCTCGGCCGCCGTGCCGAAGGAGTGGAGCCAGCTCGAATCGCCCACGCTGCTCGGCATCCTCGGGCGCCACGCCTACGACGAGGCGTGGATCCCCGACGTGATCGCCGGTCGCGCGGCCGCCGACGGCGATCCGTTCGCCGACGTCGACCTGCTCGGCGACGACCCCATCGCCGCGTACGACGCCCTGAACGACGAGGCGACGGCGGCTGTCCGCGCGGGCGACATGGCCGACACCTTCCGATTCACCTACGGCGACTACCCCGCCGCCGAAGGACTCACGCACATGGCGACCTACCGGGCGTTCCAGGCGTACTCGATCGCGAAGCACTTCGGCATCCCGTTCCACCTCTCCCCCGAGCTGATCGCCGGGTTCACCGAGCACGTCGTGCCGCACGCCGACGAATGGCGGCAGTGGGGAGTGTTCCCCCCAGCCATCGAACCCCCGGCGGATGCCGACGACGAGACGCGGCTGCTCTGCACCCTGGGGTTCTGGCAGCCCTGAGAGCAGCCGGGACGAACCGGTCCTGACCGGCTCGGCGCGTCAGAGCGCGTCCGCGGCCTCGCGAAGGCGCGGCACCCTCTCTCCCGCCTCGACCGCGAGATCCAGTCGATTGCGGGCGGAGGGCAACGGGCACACGTAGTGGTCGCTGAAGGCGCACGGCGGCAGGAACGCGCGCGTGAAGTCGACGCGCGTCCGGCCCTCGGCATCCGGCAGGTCGACGCGCAGGAAGCGGAAGCGATACGACTCCCGCCCGCTGGTGGCGTCGGCGAACACGACCGAGAGCGCATCCGCACCCACCGTGGCATCCAGCGTCCGCTCCCGACCGTCGGGCGTCACGAGGTGCAGAAGGCCCGTCGTCGCGGCGAACGATCGATGTCCGTCGACCGACTCGACCTCGCGCGGGGTGTCGACGGGCTCGAAGCGCGCGGTCACCGACCACTCCTCGCGCGGTTCCCACGCGTCGATGCCGGCGACGCGGAGGCGGCTCGCGGTCTGCGGGTCGAACACCCGGAGCGCCGGGGCGCCGTCACGGGCATAGGCGCGCAGCTCCCGCTCACCGTCGGTGAGGATCTCGCCCGCGCGCAATGTGACCTCGTCGCCGATCGGGGTGCCGTCGGCGTCGCGGTACCCCGCCGTCGAGAGACCCGATCCGACGGCGCGGTCACCGTCGCCCCGCCACCGCCCCTCGGCCCCGTCGACGACCCGGGCGTCGGGCGTGAGCCACGCCGTGATCGCGAGCGACGCCACGCCGTGCGGCGCGAGCACCGACCGCTCGCGCGCCGTGTGCCAACGCTCCCACCGCTCGGCGAAGTCCGTGCTCACGAGCTGACCGCCTGCGCGGGCGCGCGCACATCCGAACGAGCCTCCCGCCACCCCTCCTCGACCAGCGGCACCACGTCTTCGAGGAGGATGCGGGCCTTCTCGAGGGTGTCGTCGATCGACGCGGTGACGGGATGGATGCCGAGCACCAGCTCGTCGGTCAGCGCCACGGTGGGATCGGCCAGCAGGTCGTCGGCGAGGGCCCGCGGGTCGCCCCAGGCGAAGTTGTCCGAGAGGAACTGCTCGGCCACCGAGCGGGAGGCGTCCACCCGCCCGATCTGCGCGGCGAAGCTGTTCCAGCGGGAGGCGGTCTCAGCGGCTTCGGCGAGCGCGGCGTCGGTCGTGGGGCCGGGGAACGCGGACCGCGAGGTGATGACGTAAGGGGTTCGGCTGTCGCCCCAGGTCTCGGCGAACACACGGCGGTACTCGGCGACCGAATCGGCCTGGCGCTTCTGGAAGCCCGCGCGGGCTTCGGGCGTGCGCTCGGGCCCGTTGCCGAAGCGCTCGAGGATCAGTCCGATACCGCGGCGGGCGGCGGCGCGGATGCTCTCGATGTTGGAGCTCCCCGCGAACTGCCGCCCCTCGAGTGCGGGCGCCGGCGGCCAGATCGATGCCGAGCCCCCCTCGACGGCATTGCCGTGCAGGCCCCAGCTGAGGGTGTCGAGCTTGGCCTCGAAGGTTCCGTCGCGGTCGGGGCTGTAGGCCTCGAACACGTGGAACGAGTCGCTCGGCACGCCCTTGCCGAGCCCCGCGAGCAGACGCCCCTGCGAGAGGTGGTCGATGACGGCGAGGTCCTCGGCGACCCGCACCGCGTCATCCAGGACCACCGGCAGCACAGCCGTGCCCAGCGCGATGTGCGAGGTGCTCACCGCCGCGGCCCCCAGGAACGCGTAGGGCGAGGGCAGCGCGGCCCAGCCCGAGAAGAAGTGCCGGGTGGCGATCCAGGCGCTGTCGTAACCGAGTGCCTCGAGCCCCTGCACGAGGCGGATGTTGTCGCGGTAGATGCGCGAGAGGTCGTCGTGCTGGTCGAGGTGCGTGATGAATCCGACCCGGAGGCGCTCGCCGAGCGGGCTGTCGGCGCGCGCATCGAGGGTGCTGGGAAGCGGACGAGCGGTCATGAAAGGACTCCTGCGGTTTCGGAACGGATGCCGACCCGCTCGACACTCACGTCGGGCTCGGCGAGACGGTCGGTGTACGGTGCGAGCTCGGAGGGGAGGGCACGGGCGGGGATGCCGCGGTCGACCCACGGCACGGAGGTGCGCGCGGCGTCGGCCTGCAGCTGCGGAAGCTGTTCGGCGAAGAGCTCGATGGACTCGAGCACGTGGGCGTGCGCGACGTGCGGACCCTGGAACTGGATCGCCGTCTCCTCGGTGCCCCCGAACTGCTCGGTCCACTCCCAGATGCGGTCGGCGACCTCGGAGGCCGTGCCCACCGCGAAGCTGAGCTTTTCGGCGATGTCGTCGAAGCTGGCGCTGTCGGGACCTCCACGCCAGTGCGTGCGGAGGTAGATCGCGGCGTATTCGCGGAGGAACTCCACCGCCCGCTCGCGAGCCTGCTGTCGGGTGGGGGCGACGAGCCCGGACCGAAGGTGGATGACCTCCCCATCCGGCACCGCGTCGCGGTACTCGGCGTTGATCCGCAGGCGTTCGGCCAGGGGTAGCGGCCGCGGGATCATCAGGCGCAGGCCGTGCTGGCGGGCCAGCGACACGGCATTGCGCCCGGCCGCCGTCCACAGCAGATCGCGCGCCGGTCGCCCCGCGGGCGGGGAGATCTCGACGTCGCGGAAGGAGTAGAACTGTCCCTCGAAGTCGACGACGCCGTCATCGATCGCCTGACGCAGGATCTCGACGACCTCGCGCGCACGTTCGGGGGCGTCGGCTCTCTCGAAGCCCCAGACGGCCGCGAATTCCTCGTTCGCGATGCCGGTGCCCACGCCCAGGTCGAGACGTCCGCCCGAGAGCGTGTCGACGAGCAGCGCCTGCTCGGCGAGTCGAA
The DNA here is from genome assembly GCF_001456955.1 of Microbacterium enclense. GTDB lineage: Bacteria > Actinomycetota > Actinomycetes > Actinomycetales > Microbacteriaceae > Microbacterium > Microbacterium enclense. The sequence continues at coordinate 290,028 of NZ_KQ758469.1, forward strand.
TGGGGTGGTAGAACGGCGCGCACACGATCGAGGTACCGAGCCGGATGCGGGAGGTGACGCCGCTCAACCGCGCGAACAGGGTGAGGGGATCGGGCACTTCGCCGCGCATGCGGAAGTGATGCTCGGTGACCCAGACACCGTGGTAGCCGAGCTGGTCGCCCAGCACGACCTGTTCTTCGAGCTCACGGTAGAAAGCGGCGGGCGACTGTCCCGGCGAGACGTCGCCGTAGGAGAAGAGATCGATACGAGGCATGGTTCGTTTTCCGTGAAGGGATCGAGAGGAGCCGGGGCGACGTCGAGACGCCGCCCCGGCAAAGAGGGATTAGGGCGCGAGCCAGACGTCGTAGAACGAGTCGGTGTAGCCGACCTTGTCGAACTTCCAGCCCTGCACGGCGGAGGTCGTGCCGACGATCTTCTGGGGGATGTAGAGCGGCACGGCGTAGCCCTCGTCGAGGATGCGATGCTGCACCTCGTGCGCGGCATCGATGCGCTCCTGCGGGTCGAGACTCGACGAGATCACCCCGTACGCCGCGTCGATGGCCGGGTCGCTCACGAGGCCGTAGTTGATGCCCGACCCGCCGCCGGACGACGGGATGGCCCGGGTGGTGAACGGCACGACACTCGTCCCTACGTCGGCGAAGCCGCGCGAGGCGTCGGCGAGGTTGTGCTCGCCCTTGGTCAGCTCGGTCGTGAACGATGCGGTGTCGTACGGCTTGCGCACAACGTCGAAGCCGGCTTTCTTCAGCGACGACGCGATGGCCTCACCGAGCTGCTGACGCTGGTCGGTCTGCACGTACAGGCTGTCGACGGCCCACTGCACGGTGAGGCGCTCGCCGTCCTTGACGCGATAGCCCTCAGCATCCACCGCGGTGTACCCCGCCTTCTTGAGCAGCGACTCGGCTTGGTCGAGGTCGTATCCCCACGAGCCGACGAGCGACTCGTCGAACGCTCCCTCGGGAGGGGTGCCCGGGAGCGTGGTCGACCACGCCTTCTGGTACACGCCGCCGTACACGCCCTGGAGGAGTCCGTCCACGTCGATCGCGGAGCGGAAGGCCAGACGCACGTCGCGGTCGTCGAACGGGGCGATGTTCGGGTTGAGCGCGAGGTAGTAGGGCGTGCCGGTGTTGTCCTGCTGCAGCACGGTGTCTCCCGCGGCTTCGACCTCGGCGATGTTCAACGGCGGTACCTGATCGACCGCGTCGGCCTGGTCGGAGGTGAGGGCTCCGATGCGCGCCTGCGGCTCGGGCACGAACTGGACGACGACTTCGTCGAGGTAGGCGGCGCCGGTGTGGCCCCAGGTCTCGGGCGCCCAGTCGTAGGCGTCGTTGCGCTCGAGCACGAGCTTGCTGCCCTTGGTGTACTCGGCGACCTTGAAGGGGCCGGTGCCGATCGACAGCAACGGATTGCTGCTGAGTTCAGCGGGCGTGTGCTCCGTGAGCACCACGCCGGAGTAGATCGGCCAGTGCGGGGTGGAGAACGCGTGGATGAGTGCCGCGTTCGGACGCGACAGCGTGACCTTCAGGGTGTTCTCGTCGACCACCTCGGTCGCGGCGATGCCGGTGGACACGGTGGCGAGGTCGGGCTCGTTGAGCGGGCGGTCGATGTTCTGCTTCAGCACCGCCGCGTCGAAGGGACTGCCGTCGTGGAAGGTGACGCCCTCGCGCAGGTCGAAGGTGTAGGTCAGGCCGTCGTCGCTGATCTCCCACGACGTCGCCAGGCCCGGCTTGTAGGTGCCGTCGGCATCCTGGGCGACGAGCGTGTCGAAGATCGAGCTGTTGATCGAGTTGACGTTCAGGCTCGGGATGCGCTGGCCGTCCCACACGGGCGGTTCGGTGTTGGCGAGGTAGGTGAGCGTGCCTCCCGACACCGGATCGGCGGGGACGTCTGCGCTCGGCGCGGAGGCGCCGCCGCCGGCGCAGGAAGAGAGCAGCAACGCTGCGGCCACGGCGAGCGCCGGGGCGATGAGGCGAGTTCTACGGGACATGAGGTTCTTTCTCGGGCTGTGTCAGGGTCGGGTGAGGAGAGTGGGGATCGCTCGGATGAGTTCCCGGGTGTACGGATGCCGGGGGTCGTCGAAGACCGTGTCGACAGGACCGGATTCGACGATCCGGCCGCTGCGCATGACCACCACGTCGTCGGCGACGTGGCGCACCACCCCCAGGTCGTGCGAGATGAACAGCAGGCTGATGCCGAGCTGCGCGCGCAGGTCGGCAAGCAGGTCGAGCACCTGCGCCTGCACGGAGACGTCGAGCGCCGAGACGGGCTCGTCGCACACCAGAACCTCGGGCTCCACGGCGAGCGCCCGCACGATCGCGACGCGTTGGCGTTGTCCGCCGGAGAGGGTGAGCGGATGCCGCGACAGCAGGCTCGCATCGAGCCCGACCTGCTCCAGCAGGCTCGCCGCTCGTTCCCGGCGGTCGCGACGAGCCACCCCGGCCTGTGCGAGCGCCTCGGAGACGATCGCCTCGACGGTGTGACGAGGATCGAACGAACCGAGCGGGTCTTGGGAGATCACCTGGATGCCATGGCGGCGGGGGCGGCGGAGGCGCTCGGGGGCCGGAACCCAGGGGGTGCCGTCGAGGTCGACCGAGCCGGCGTCGGGGGTCGTGAGACCGAGCACGATCCCCGCGACGGTCGACTTGCCCGAACCCGACTCGCCCACCACACCCAGTGCGGAGCCCCGGGCGAGGGCGAACGACACGTCGTCGACGGCGCGCAGGCGGCCCCCGTCGGGACGGCGGTAGGTCTTGGTGAGCCCGTGCGCCGTCAGCACAGGAGCGGGCGGGCGGGCACCCGCTGCGGCGGTGGTATCGGCGCCGGGGGCCGCAACGGCGGGGGCCTCGGCGCGCAGGGCCGTCCGCCCAGCCGGGCGGGCACGCGGGGCGGGCGCGAGGGAGACGGATGCCGCACCCGAGAGGCGCTCGCCGCGCGTGCGCCCCGAGGGGATGGCGGCGATGAGACGCCGCGTGTACGAATCGGTGGGAGCGGTGAGCACCTCGCGCGGGGCACCGCGCTCGACGACGCGGCCATCCTTGAGCACGAGGATCTCGTCGGCCAGTTGCGCCACGACCGCGAGGTCGTGGCTGATCAGCAGCAGCGCGGTGCCGGCCTGGCGAACGCGACCGAGCAGCTGCAGCACCTGCCGCTGCACGGTGACGTCCAGGGCGGTCGTCGGCTCGTCCGCGATGAGCACGCGCGGAGAGGCGGCCAGGGCGCTCGCGATCAATGCACGCTGGCGGAGTCCCCCCGACAGCTCGTGCGGGTACTGCGCCGCCCGCAGTTCCGGTTCGGGCACGCCGACGTCGGCGAGCAGACTCAGGGCCCGTGCGCGGCGGGCGCGGCCCGTGGCATCCGAATGGACCCGGACCGCGTCGGTCACCTGCGAGCCGATCCGCACCAGCGGGTCGAGCGAGACCAGGGCGTCCTGGAGCACGAGAGCCACGTCTCCCCCGCGGACGCGCCGCCACTCGCGCTCGGAGAAGGAACGCAGGTCGGCACCGTCGAGGCTGAGTTCGTCGGCCTCCACGAGCGATCCGGGCCCGACCAGGCCGAGCAGGCTGCGCCCGGTAACCGACTTGCCCGACCCCGACTCGCCCACGAGCGCGACGCATCGTCCCGGCTCGAGGTCGAAACTCACGCCCTCGACCGCCGGGGCGTCGCCGAAGCGCACGCTCAGATCGCGGACACGCACCAGCGGGCGGCTCACAGCGAGCTCCGTCGGGAGACGTAGCGCTGCTGCGCCCAGCGACCCGCCACGGTGATCGCCACGACCGTCACCGTGATGCAGAGTCCGGGCCAGATCGACAGCGCGGGCGCGATCGAGAGGTACTGCCGTGACTCGGCCAGCACGAGGCCCCACTCCGGGGTGGGAGGAACGGCACCCAGCCCCAGGAAGCTGAGGGCGGCACCGAAGATGATCGACACACCGACCCCGAGCACCGCGTTCACGAGAACGGGCCCCAGGCTGTTGGGCACCACGTGGCGGGCGATCAGGCGCAGCGGCGACAGCCCGAGCGTCACGGCGCTGCCCACGTAGTCCGACTGGCGCACCTGCAAGACCTGCGAGCGCACGAGACGCGCGGAGCCCGGGATGCGCCCGAGTCCGACCGCCCAGATGACGCTGGCCTGGCCGGGTCCGAGGACGGCGATCGCGACGAGGGCGACGAGCACCTCGGGGAAGGCCAGCAGCACGTCCAGCCCCCGCGAGACCACGCGGTCGGTGATGCCGCGCGCGTAGCCCGCGATCACCCCGAGCAGGATGCCACCGGCGACGGCGATCACGGTGGCACCGACGCCGAGCGAGAGCGAGTACCACGCGCCGTGGACGAGCCGGGAGTAGAGGTCGCGTCCGAGTTGATCGGTGCCGAGCCAATGCTCGGCGCTCGGTGGAGCGAAGGCGTCGGCCGGGTCGCTGGCGAGCGGATCCTGCGTCGCGAGCAGACCGGGGGCGACAGCCGCCACCACCAGCACGCCGATGACGGCGAGGGCGACCACGACGCCGACGGGGACCCGCTCGCGGCGGGCGGGCGCCGTTCGGGCGGTGAGGCTGAGCGTCATCGGTTCCTCCGGAGCCGGGGGTCGAGAAGGGGGTAGAGCAGGTCGACCAGCGTGTTCAGCACGATGAAGACGAAGGCGGCGAAGATGACGACGCCCATCACGAGCGGAATGTCGCGGTCCTGCAGGGCATCGACGGCGAGCCGCCCGATTCCGGGGCGCGCGAAGAGCGTCTCGATGACGGCCGTCCCGCTGAGGAGCGACCCGACGATGACGGAGCTGAGGGTGAGGGCGGGCAGGCTCGCGTGACGCAGCACGTGGCGCGAGCGCACGGCACTCTCACCGAGGCCGCGTGAGCGCAACGTCGTCACGAAGGGCTCGTGCAACGCGTGCTCCATCCGCTCGCGGAGCACCTGCGTGAGCACGCCGATGAGCGGGACCGCGAGGGTCACCACCGGCAGCACGAGGGAGGCGGGGCCGTCGCCGCCGAAGGCGGGCACCCACCGCAGACCGAACGAGAACACCGTCATGAGGACGATGCCCAGCCAGAACGACGGCGTCGACACGGCGATGAGCTCGAACCCCTGCGCGAGCAGCCGCGCGACGGGCCGCCGCCCGCTGGTGGCCAGCGCGAGGACGACGGATGCCACGATGGCCACGACCATGGCCCACGCCGTCAGTTCCGCGGTCGCGCCGAGCTCCGCCCACAGGGCCTCGGTCACCGGGACGCCGCGTTGGTAGCTCACGCCTAGGTCGCCGCGGGCGACACCCGCGAGATAGGAGAGGTACTGCACGAGGACGGGCTGATCGAGTCCGTACCGCTCTGCGACGGCGGCGCGCATCTCGGGGGTGACATCCTGGATGCCCGCCATCAGCTTGTCGAGCGGGTCGCCGGGGATCAGCTTCACGGCGAGGAACGTCAGGGTCGCGGCCGCCCACACGACGAGGACGATGTCGACGAGCGTGCGCAGGACGGCCCGAGCCGCCGTGCGACCGCGGGAGCCGCGGCGCTCGTCCGCGACCTCGGCGATCTCGTCGTCGACGAGCTGCGCGGTGGTCGTCTCGAGGGTCACGATCCCACCCGCCGTCGTCCCCCCGCATCCGCGAACTCCCGGGCGACGTCCGCGCGCAGGTCTTCGTCGGCGAGGAAATCGGCCGCCGCGCCGGCGAGGGCGATGGCGGCGTCCACGAGTGCGTCGAACGCCGCCGGCTGCACGGTGGTCTCGGCGAAAGCCGCGTTGTGCGGCAGAACCCCCGGGGCTCCCCCGAGACCCAGCGACGGGTGGATCGACGGGACGAACCAGCTCACGTTCCCCATGTCGGTCGACGGACCGCCCTGACGCGGAACGCGCGACCGCAGGGGCACGACGCGTCCGCGTCGTTCCACGGCCGCCGCCCAGCGGGTCGTCAACGCGACGTTCGGCCGCAGCGGCAGGTAGGGCGGCGCGAAATCGAGGTCGAGGTCGAGCCGGGTTCCCGTCGACAGCGCGGCGGCTTCGAGGATGCCGACCACCCGTTCCACGAGGACGTCGAGGGTGTCGATGTCGTCGGAGCGGATGAGGAACTCCGCCGACGCGCGTTCCGGGACGACGTTGGCCGCCGCACCGCCGTCGGTGATGATCCCGTGGATGCGGTCGACGGGCAGGATGTGCTGGCGCAGCAGGGCGATCGACTGGTACGCCGTCACCACGGCATCCAACGCGTTCAGTCCGAGATACGGACTCAGCGCAGCGTGCCCGGCCCGGCCGTGGTAGGTCGCGGTGAGGCGTCGCACGCCGCTCGTACCCCCGCCGAGGATCGGGCTGACGTCGTTCCCGGTCGAGGGGTGCACCATGCCGGCGGCGTCGACGTCGTCGAAGCCCCCGGCGCGCAGGATGAGCTCCTTGCCGCCACCGCCCTCCTCCGCGGGCGCGCCGATGATGCTCACGCGGCCGTCGCCGATGGCATCCGGAACCGCCAGGAAGGCGCCCGCCGCGATCGCGGCGATGATGTTGTGTCCGCACGCGTGCCCGATGCCGGGGAGCGCGTCGTACTCCGCGATCAGCGCGAAGTGCGGCCCGGTCGACCCGCGGGTGGCGCGGAACGCCGTCGGAAGGCCGAAGGCGGCTCGTTCGACGGCGGCGCCGTGCGTGTCGAGCAGGTCGGCGATGCGGGCGGCGCTGCGCACCTCCTCGAACCCCACCTCGGGATGGGCGTGCAGGTCGGTCGCGAGGGCGATGAGCTCGGGGCGCAGGGCCTCGACGCGCTCCGCGATCGCGGCGTGCACGCCCGGCGCGGCGCCGCGGTGGTCACGACGCGGCGTCTCGTCCGCGACCGCACGGGCACGGCGGCGACCCCAGTCGGTGTAGACGTCGAGGGGATCGACGGGGTGCGTCACGGTCATCGTTCGTCCTTCGAGTGGCGGGGGTCGAAGACGGTGTCGCCGAGCACGTCGTCCACGAGCGCGGTCACCCGACCGAGGTTCTCGACGTCGAGGCGGAGCCCCGCGGAGCGCGCATTCGAGCGCAGGTGTGCGGCCGATCGGCTGCCCACGACGGCTCCGGCCCCCGGCAGGGTCGAGAAGATCCAGGCGAGCGCGACCTGCGGGCCGTCGAGGCCGAGAGGACCGCCGATCGACGCCAGGCCCTCGAAGAGCGCTCGGTGGCGGTCTGCGGCGATCCCGCGTCCGAGCAACGGCCAGTAGGCCAGGAACGGGATGCCACGCACCTCGAGCGTGCGGGCGAGTTCTGCGTCTCCACGAGCGGCGACGTTGTAGAGACTCTGGACGGCGGCGAGATCGGGCTCGAGGGCGAGCACGTCTTCGAGCTGCGACGCGGTGGGCTGACTGACACCGATGTGCCCGATGAGGCCCTGCGTTTGCAGCTGCTGGAGGGCGCCGAGCTGGTCGGCGAGAGGGTAGTCGGGGTCGATGCGGTGGAGGTAGACGAGGTCGATCCGCTCGCGGCGCAGCCGGAACAGGCTCGCGTGCACCTGCTGGCGGAGGTAGTCGGGTCGGCCGAGCACGCCCCATTCACCCGGTCCCGGGCGCAGCATCCCGACCTTCGTGGCCACGAGCACGTCGTCGCGGTCGCCGATGACGTCGCCGATGATCTGCTCGCTCACGGCCGGACCGAGCGCGTCGGCGGTGTCGATGTGATCGATGCCCGCCTCCAGGGCGGCACGGAGGATCCCACGAGGCACCTCGAGGTCGCGCGGGACGCCCCATCCGTCGCCCGCGGTGAGCCGCGCACCGCCGAGGGCGAGGCGCGACACGCGGCGGCCGGCGATGACGAGGCGGTCGGCCACGGACGAATCGGGCAGGGCGGAGGGCGGGGCGAGGGTCACGGGAATCCTTCGAGGGGTCGGGTGAGCCATGACGCTAGGGGGGACGACGCGGGGCGTCGATGGGGCGCCGTCACGAGAGGTCAAGGCGCGTAACCCGACGTCAAGAACGGTCATGTTCCGCATCGCACTTGCGAGCGCCAGCGTCGCGAATACCCTGCTGACCTGGCCCGAATGTGCGCTTAGCGGCCTTCTCTTTCGTCATGACGAATCGTGACCGACGGTTCGAGGACCGACCCGTCTCCGTGGTGGGGTGGAACATCCTGTCTCGCCCGCCGCACCACGGCGCCCCTCTGGAGTTCACATGCCCCGACTCACCCGCATAGCCGTCCCTTCGGTCTCGGCCCTCGCCGTGGTCGCCCTTCTCGCCGGGTGCTCGGCGACCGCGACGTCGACGGGTCCCGACGCCGGCACCGAGCCCGTCAGCGGCGGCACCCTCACCTATCTGGAACCGCAGACGTGGACGACGCTGTACCCACCGTCCGCGGGCTTCTACCCCAACGGCGGCATCGTCAACAACATCACCGACCGCCTGCTGTACCAGAACCCCGACACCCTCGAGCTCGAGCCGTGGATCGCCACCGACTACACGGTCAACGCCGACGCCACCGAGTACACGTTCGATCTGCGCACCGACGTCACCTACTCCGACGGAACGCCGCTCACCGCCGCCAACGTCGTCAAGAACATCGACCTCTACGGCAAGGGCGACAAGGACCGCGCCCTGCCGATCTCCGAGGCGATCAACAACTACGGCGGCGGCGAGGTCGTCGACGACGACACGGTCGTCTTCCGCTTCACGGCCCCCTCGCCCGGCTTCGCGCAGGCCGTGTCGACCATCAACTCGGGGCTGCTGTCCGACGCGAGTCTCGACCGGACGAGCGAGGAGTTCGGTCCCGGCAACGCGAAAGAGATCATCGGCAGTGGCCCGTTCGTCATCTCCGACGAGCAGATCAGCACGCAGACCAGCGTCACCGCGCGCGCAGACTACAACTGGGCTCCCCCGTCGCTGACGCACCAGGGCCCGGCGTACCTCGAGGGCATCGACTACATCGTCGCCGCCGAGAACAGCGTGCGCGTCGGCACGGTCGTCGCGGGCCAGGCCGATGTCGCCCGCAACATCCCCGCGCCCGACGAGGCGCAGTTCGCCGGCGGCTCGCTGTCGCTGCACGCGGCGGCCACCAACGGTGTGAACAACGGCCTGAGCTTCCGCTTCCGCGAGCCGCGACTCGAAGACGTCCGCGTGCGCCAGGCGATCATCGCGGGTATCGACCGCCAGAAGATCGTCGACACCCTCTTCACCGCCAACTACCCGCTTGCCACCGGCGCGCTCGCCAAGACCGCCCTCGGCTACGTCGACACGTCGTCGTTCTACACCTACGACCCCGATGAGGCCGCCGCGCTGCTCGATGAGGCCGGGTGGACGCTCGGCGCCGACGGCATCCGCGAGAAGGACGGCGAGAAGCTCACCCTCGCGTTCAACGAGGCGCTGCCCCAGCCCCGCTCGAAAGAGGTCGTGACGCTCATCCAGGAGCAGCTGGGCAAGCTCGGCATCCAGGTGTCGCTGTTCGCGGGCGACATGGCCGCCCAGACGAAGGCCTCCACCGATCAGAGCACGATCCAGGTGTACCACTCGATGGTCGGCCGCGCGGACTTCGATGTGCTGAAGTCGCAGTACTTCTCGAAGAACCGCAACACGCTGCTCAACCTGAACCCCGCCGACGGCTCGGTCGGCGACCCGCAGCTCGACACGCTGCTGTCGGCCATCGCGTCGGAGCCCACCACGCCCGAGCGCCAGGCGGCGTCCGAAGCCGCGCAGCAGTACCTCGCCGAGAACGCCTACATCCTGCCGATCTTCGAGGAGCCGCAGGTGTTCGGCCTCACCGCCAAGGTGCAGGGCTTCGACACCGAGTCGGTCGGACGCCCGTCGTTCTACTCAACCTGGCTCGCCGGCTGAGTCGCGCGGAATCGCGGTCCACGGAGAATCCATGTCGTACGTCCTTCGTCGTGTAGGTCAGGCCGTCCTCGTCCTGGTCCTGGCCTACACGGCGGCCTATCTGCTGCTGGCCGCCCTGCCGGGCGACGCCGTGCTCGCCCGCTACGGCAGTCCCGAGCTCGGTTTGACGCCCGATCAGATCGAGGCGATCCGCCAGTCGTTGGGCGCCGACCAGCCGCTGATCGTGCAGTACGTGCGCTCGATCGCCGGCTTCCTGACGGGCGACTTCGGCTACTCGGTGGCCAGCGGCGCGGCGGTGTCCGACCTCATCGTCACCGCCCTGCCGCCCACCCTGACCCTCGCCGTGCTGGGGCTCGCCCTGGCGGTCGTGCTCGCGGTGACGATCGCGTTCACCGCGACCTACGGGGGCGGCCGCTGGCTGCGGCGCGTGTTCCGTGGCATCCCTCCGCTGTTCGTGTCACTGCCGGTGTTCTGGATCGGGATCATCCTCATCCAGGTCTTCTCGTTCCGTCTGGGTCTCGTGCCCGTGATCGGCGCCAACCCGGCGCAGGCGCTGATACTGCCCGTCATCACCCTGGCGATCCCGATCGCCGCCCCGCTGGCGCAGGTGCTCATGCGCTCGATCGACGAGGTTCGGGAGCAGCCGTTCGTGACGGTGGTGCGCGCGCGCGGCGCGAGCACGTCGTGGCTGCTCTGGCGCAACGTCGCCCGCAACGCGGTGCTCCCCACCCTGACCATGGCCGGCCTGCTGTTCGGCGAGCTCGTCGGTGGGGCGGTGGTCACCGAGACCGTGTTCGCCCGCGCCGGCATCGGGCAGCTGACGGCGCAGGCCGTCGCCGACCGCGACACCCCGGTGCTGCTGGCGGTCGTGGTGATCTCGACGGTCGCGTTCGTCGCGATCAACCTCATCGTCGATCTGCTCTACCCGGTGCTCGACGCGCGGCTGCGCACCGCGGCCTCCGCCCGGAGGGGCGCGACGGATGCCACCGAGCGCGCCGTGGACGAGCTCGTGGATGCCGAAGTGGGCGGTCCCACCCGCGACATGTCCCGTGGAGGCACCGCATGACCGTCTCGCCCCCCGTGGCACAGCGCGACGCGATCGCCGAACCCGGCGTGGGCCGGGTCCGGTGGCGCGATCTGTGGTCTCGCGTCGGCTTCGTCATCCCCGCGCTCGTCGTGGTCGTCGCCCTGCTGTGGGCGGTGTTCCCGGGCCTGTTCACCGCCCAGAGCCCGACCGAGACCGCGGCCCTCGCGCTGCAGCCGCCGAGCGCCGAGCACTGGTTCGGCACCGACGCGACCGGCCGCGACCTCTACGCGCGCGTCGTCTACGGCTCCTCGCAGTCGATCATCGGCGCCCTCATCGCGGTGCTCGTGGGCCTCGTGGTCGGTACCGCCATCGGTCTGGCCGCCGGGGCGATCCGCGGCGCCGTCGACGAAACGCTCATGCGTATCGTCGACGTGCTGCTCGCGATCCCCGCCCTGCTGCTCTCGCTCGCCGTCGTCATCCTGCTCGGGTTCGGCACCACGAGCGCCGCGGTCGCGGTCGGCGTCACCTCGATCGCCGTCTTCGCCCGGCTCGCGCGTTCGCGGGTGGTGAGCGTGCGCGTCACCGATTTCGTCGAGGCGGCCTACGGCTCGGGCGGCACGTTCTTCGGCGTGCTGTGGCGGCACATCCTGCCCAACTCGCTGACGCCGGTGATCGCCCTCGCCGCGCTGCAGTTCGGCTCCGCCATCCTGCAGATCTCCACCCTCGGCTTCCTCGGCTACGGGGCACCGCCGCCGACGCCCGAGTGGGGTCTGCTCATCGCCGAAGGCCGCAACTACGTCGCCACCGCGTGGTGGCTCACGGTGCTGCCCGGCCTCGTCGTCGTGCTCGTGGTGCTGTCGACCAACCGTCTGAGCCAAGCCCTTCGGGGAGGGGATGCCGCGTGAGCACCGAGCCACTGCTGTCGATCCGAGACCTCCAGGTGCGCTACCGCGCCCGCCGTGGCGACGTCGAGGCCGTCCGCGGCGTCTCGTTCGACGTCGAGGCGGGCTCCGTCACCGCCCTCGTCGGCGAGTCGGGGTCGGGCAAGAGCACGGTCGCGCAGGCCGCGATCGGCCTGCTCGCCGCCAACGGCCGCGTGTCGGGCGGCAGCATCCGTCTCTCCGAGCGCACCGACGGCGTGACCGACCTCGTCGGCCTGCCCGAGCGGCGCTGGCGTCACCTGCGCGGTCGGTGCATCGCCCTCATCCCGCAGGACCCGGGGAACTCCCTCAACCCCGTCGCGACGATCGGGTGGAGCGTCGGCGAGGCGCTGCGCATCCACGGCTCGACCGACCGCGTCAAGATCCGCGCGCGCGTGCTCGATCTGCTCGAGCGCGTGGGCATCGACGACCCCGAGGCCCGGGCGAAGCAGTACCCGCACGAGCTGTCGGGCGGTATGCGCCAGCGCGTGCTGATCGCCGCCGCACTGGCTCTCCGCCCCGAGCTGATCATCGCCGACGAGCCCACCAGCGCCCTGGACGTCACGGTGCAGCGCACGGTGCTCGATCTGCTCGACGAGATCCGCACCGAGACGGGCACGGGCATCCTCTTCATCACGCACGACCTCGCCGTCGCAGCCGACCGCTCAGACTCCCTCGTCGTCATGCGGCGCGGCGTGGTGGAAGAGGCCGGCCCCACCGCCGAGGTGCTCGCGGCCCCCTCCTCGCCGTACACGCGTACGCTCCTCGCCGACGCGCCGTCGCTCGCCCGCGTCGTGGAGCGGGCGGCACCGGATGCCACGACCCTCACCGCCGAGCCCCTGGTGCAGGTCGCGGGACTCACGCAGGAGTTCCGCCGGCCCGGCCGAGCCCCCCTGATCGCCGTCGACGACGTCTCGTTCACTGTGGCGCGGGGGACGACGCACGCGATCGTCGGGGAGTCGGGATCGGGCAAGACGACCACCGGTCGCTCGATCGCGGGATTCCACCGCCCCACCGCCGGGCGCATCGGCGTGGCGGGCACCGAGGTCACGGCACTGGCCGGTGGGCGCGCCCGCCGCGCCTTCCACCGCACCACCCAGTTGGTGTACCAGAACCCGTACGCCTCGCTCGATCCGCGGCAGAGCATCGCCGAGATCCTCACCGAGCCGCTGCGCAACTTCGACATCGGTTCCCGCTCCGAGCGCGCCGAACGCGCCGCACACCACCTCGAACTCGTCGCCCTCGACCCCGACCTCGCCACCCGACGTCCGCGGGAGCTCTCCGGCGGCCAGCGGCAGCGCGTTGCCATCGCGCGGGCGCTGATCGTCGAACCGCAGCTCGTCGTCCTCGACGAGGCGGTGTCCGCCCTCGACGTGACGGTGCAGGCGCAGATCCTCCGCCTGCTCGCCCGCCTGCAGACCGACCTGGGGCTGACCTACGTCTTCATCTCGCACGATCTCGCTGTCGTCCGCCAGATCGCCGACACCGTCTCGGTGCTGCAGCGGGGCCGTCAGGTCGAGCACGGGCCCGCCGCCCGCCTCTTCGACGACCCGCAGCACGAGTACACACGGCAGCTGCTCCAGGCCATCCCGGGTGCTTCGCTGCGCGCGCACCTGTCGTCCGAGAGCCCGGATGCCATTCCTTCCACGGCCCACCCCAAGGAGGTCCTCCGATGACCGGCCCCCGCCTCGGATTCTTCAGCCGCGTGCTCGAGACCGCGTCCGCAGCCGACCGCTACCGGTTTGCGGTCGAGCAGATCGCTCACGCGGAACGCAGCGGCTTCGCCTCGGCCTGGCTCGCGCAGCACCACTTCGGCGAGACCGAAGGAGGCCTCCCGTCTCCCTTCGTGCTCCTGGCCGCCGCGGCCGAGCGCACGAGTCGCATCGCCCTGGCGACCGGGGTGGTGACGCTGCCCCTCGACGATCCGCTCCGCGTCGCGGAGGACGCCACAGTGCTCGACCAGCTCAGTGGGGGTCGCGTGCAGCTGGGGCTCGCCACCGGAGGCACCCCGGCTTCGTTCGCCGCGTTCGGACGCGAGTCCGACCGCCGCCGCGAGATCTTCGCCGACCACTTCGACGTGCTGCTCGACGCGCTCGAGGGGCGTGGCATCCGGGGATCCGACTCTCAGCTCTACCCGAGCGGCGGCGACCTGTCGGCGCGCATCTGGCAGGCGACGTTCTCGGTCGACGGCGGTCGCCGTGCGGGCGTGCGCGGTGACGGGCTCCTGCTCTCGCGCACGCAACCGCGCAGCCCCGAGGCACCCGGTGCTCCCCTGCACGACCTCCAGCTGCCGATTATCGCGGCCTACAGACAAGCGCTGCCCCCCGGCGCACCGGTGCGCGTGCTCGCCTCGCGCACCGCCCTGGTCGTCGACCCCGAGAACCGCACCCGGGCGCTCGAGCTGGCCGGCGACGGCCTGCGCCACCTCGCGCGCACGGTGCTCGCGATCGACACCGACAGGGTCGGGCTCGACGAGCTCGTGCGACTGACCGATACCCACGTCGGCACGGTCGACGAGGTGGTGGCCTCGCTCTCGGCCGACGAGACGCTCGCCGACGTCAGCGACGTGTCGTTCCAGGTGCACTCGATCGCCGCGCCCCACGAGCTCACCCTGCGCTCGCTGGAGCTGCTGGCCGCAGAGGTCGCGCCCCGACTCGGTTTCGACGTCGGGCCGGATGCCGCCGACGCCCTGCGCCACGCCCACCACTCACTCGCCACCACCGCCGTGGAAGGACCCGCATGAGCACGCCCCCCGCCGACATCATCGATCTGCTCGCCGGTATCCGACCGGGCGACGCACTCGACACCGTCCGCTCCGGCCGCCCCCAGGCGCGCGAGAACGCCCAGCGCAGCTTCGAGGCCCTCCTCGAACCGGCCGTCCCGGGCGAATTCTCCCTCGCGGAGCGCTACGCCGTCGCGCTGTTCGTCTCGACGCTGCACGGTTTCGCCGCCGCGACGGAGTTCTACGGCGACCTGCTCGGCGACGAGGCGGCGGAGCTCGTCCCCGTCGTGACCGAGGCCGCGGCCGCGGCGAGCGCCCCGGGCCCGTTCGGCCAGTACCGCGAGCCGGGCCTCGCGGCCGAGTCCACCGACGGTGCGCGGTGGAGCCCCGAAGCTGGCGTGACCAAGGGTCTCGGCATCCGTCTGTCCGCTGCCCTCGCGCACGCGCATCTGCTGGTCGTGCGCCCGCGCGAAGCGCGTCCCGACGCGTTAAAGAGCCTCGTGGATGCCGGGTGGAGTCCGGATGCCATCGTCTCGCTGTCGCAGCTCGTGGCGTTCCTGACGTTCCAGCTGCGGCTCGCCTGGGGGCTGCGCGTGCTCGCCGCGGCTCCGGCTCCCGTGGACGCGCACGCCGCCCACGCATCGCCGTCCCCCGCCCGCGCCTCGCTCGCCGAAGGAGTCTGAGATGACCGACACCATCACCGAGTACCCCGACCTCGCCCGTCCGGACGCCTTCACGCAGCGCGGTCTCGGCTGGGTGCCGTGGCTGCTGCCCGTCGACGAGGACGCGCTGACCGATGCGCAGCGCGATGCCCTCATCGAGCCGGCCCGCGCGAAGATGCCGTACTTCCGCCTGCTCGCGCGCGACCCCGAGGCGCTCCGCGCCCGCACGCTCACCGACCTCGACATCTTCTACAACGTCGACGGCGGCATCGGGCGGGCCGAACGCGAACTCGCGGCGGCCGCCACCTCGCGCCACAACGGCTGCGTCTTCTGCGCCTCGGTGCACGCGGCGTCCGCCACCCGCGAATCCGGACGCGAAGACGACGTGCAGCGCCTGCTCGACGAGGGAGTGGATGCCGACCTCGGCGACGAGCGGTGGAACGCGGTGGTCGCGGCGTCCGTCGCCCTCGCCGACACCCCGCTGGCGTTCGACGAGGCCGCCATCGCGCGTCTGCGCGCGGCGGGCCTGGATGACGCCGACATCGCCGACGTCATCGGCGGCGCCGCCTTCTTCAACTGGGCGAACCGGCTCATGCTGTCGCTCGGCGAGCCCGAGGTCCCCTCCCGACAGCAAGGACATTCATGAGCATTCCCCGCCTTCTCGATCACGTCGTCATCGCCGGCCCCGACCTCGCGACTCTGATCGACTGGTTCGCCGAGCGCACCGGTGTCGTTGCCGCGCCGGGAGGCGCGCACCCGACCGGCACGGCGAACGCTCTCGTCGCCCTCACGGTCGACGGGGAGCGCGGCCCGCAGTACATCGAACTGATCGGCCCCGATCCCGACCGCGCCCAGCCCGCACTGCCGACCGCGTTCGGCATCGACGCGCTCACCGAGCCGCGGGTGCAGGCGTACGCGGTGCATCCGACCGACATCGACGCGACCGTCGCCACTGCCCGCGCGGGCGGGTACGACCCGGGTGACGTCAGCGACCTGTCGCGGCGCACGCCGGACGGCACCCTGCTCGAGTGGCGCCTGACGCGCGGCGAGAACCACCGGATCGACGTCCCGTTCCTCATCGACTGGGGGCACACGCCGCAGCCCGGCCTCAGCGACATCCCGACGATCGAGCTCGTGTCGTTCGTGCGCACCGAGCCCGACCCGGCGCCCCTGACCGGCATCCTGAACACCCTCGGGCTGAGCGACGGTGTCGCCGAGGTCGTGACGGGTGAGCAGCCGGGCTTCCGGCTGACACTGCGCACCCCGAACGGAGACGTAGTCGAGCTGTAGGGGCGGGTCGGGCGGCCGTGAGGAGCTCCGGCCGATGCAATTTCCGTGGTTAACAATGGTTAATTCGGTTAACCATTTGACGACCCCATTCGGCACCGCTTAGCGTCTGTGCGCAATGGACTGACATCGATGTCAGTCGCTGCCTGACGGCAGCACGCACAAAGGAGCGCGTGTGAAGAACTGCCTGCCCAGAAACCGATTCCGAACGATCGCCGCGGCGACCACCGTCGTTGTCGCGGCCACCCTCGGTGTGACGGCGGTCGCGCCGGCGCACGCCGACCCCGGGCCCGCGACAGCGGCACCCGCAACCACCTCAAACGCTTCCGCCGGCACCGCATCCGCGGCATCCACGGCAGCCCTCAACGCTCCCGCCAGCACCGCGTCGACGGCATCCACGACCGCCCCACACGCTCCCTCCGACACTGCCTCCGCGGCATCCCCCACCCTCGGCGACGAGCAATACCGCCCCCGGGTGCATTTCACGCCCGAGAAGAACTGGATGAACGACCCCAACGGGATGGTGTTCCACAAGGGCGTCTACCACCTGTATTTCCAGCACAACCCGCAGGGCGACCGCTGGGGCAACATGAGCTGGGGGCACGCCACCAGCACCGATCTGCTCACGTGGACCGAGCAGCCTCTCGCGATTCCGCAGACCTTCGACGACCAGGGTCGGCCGATCGAGAGCATCTTCTCGGGCTCCGTCGTGGTCGATGAGAACAACACGTCCGGGTTCGGCGACGGCACGAACGCGCCGCTCGTCGCGATCTACACGAGTGCGTACGAGCCGGCCCACCCGACCCGCGCGGGCCTGCAGGCACAGTCGCTCGCCTACAGCCTCGACGACGGCTACACGTGGACGAAGTTCGAGGGGAACCCGGTGCTCGACCGGAACTCGGCGAACTTCCGCGACCCGAAGGTGTTCTGGTACGACGGGCCCGGCGGCGCCTACTGGGTGATGGTCGCGGTCGAAGCGCTCGATCACGAGGTCGTGCTCTACAAGAGCGCCGACCTGAAGAACTGGGAGCACCTGTCCGACTTCGGCCCCGCCAACTCCACCGGCGGCATCTGGGAGTGCCCCGACCTGTTCGAGCTGCCGGTCGACGGCGATCCGAGCAACACGAAGTGGGTCATGGTCGTCAACCTCAACCCCGGTGCCGTCGGCGGCGGCAGCGGCGGGCAGTACTTCGTCGGCGAGTTCGACGGCACGACCTTCACGAGCGAGAGCACCGAGGGCGCGCAGTCGACGCCCGCGGGCCGGGTGTTCGCCGGCTTCGACGACGGTACGTTCGACGGCTGGACGCTCGGCAACGAACCCGGCAACGGGAAGGACGGGCCGTGGGGGCTCGCCCCGGCATCCGGTGCCCTCGACGGGCAGAGCCCGGTCACCGGGTTCGTCGGCGCGGGACTGGTGAACGGCTTCCACGACGGCGACTGGCCGGTCGGCACGCTCGAGTCGCCGACGTTCACCGTGAGCGACCCCTACATCAACCTGCTCGTCGGCGGCGGCAACCACCCGCACGTCGAGGGCACCCAGCTCGCCAACGACCCGCCCGCCGGACGGACGGTGTTCGACTTCGAGCTGCCCGACGGCCAGACGCTGGCCGACAGCGGGTGGCAGCTGACCGGCGACTTCGCCACCGACCCCGCCCGCAACCCCTCCACCGCCGGCGGCGACTACTACCTGGGCGCCAAGCGCATCAACACGTGGGAGGGCGGCCCGCGCGGTGACGACAACACCGGCGAGATGCTGTCCCCGGCCTTCACGCTCGACGGACGGTACGTGTCGTTCCTCATCGGCGGTGGCAAGCGCACCGACGGCACCCTGCAGGCCGAGCTCGTGGTCGACGGTCAGGTCGTCCGCTCGCAGACCGGACCCGAGGCGGGTGCCCTGAATTGGGTGTCATGGGATGCCGCGGAGTTCGCCGGGGAGCAGGCGCAGATCCGCATCCGCGACGAGGCGACCGGCGGGTGGGGGCACCTCACGTTCGACCACGTCGTCGTGGGCGATGAGCCGGCGCAGGTGCGCAGCGACGAGACGAGTGTGAACCTCGTCGTCGACGGCAAGGTCGTCCGCACGGCCACCGGGGCGAACAGCGAGACCCTCGACTGGGCGAGCTGGAACGTCTCGGAGTTCGCCGGCCGACAGGCCAGCATCCGGGTCATCGACAACAACCGCTTCGGCTGGGGTCACCTGCTGCTCGACCAGGTGATGTTCGCCGATCAGGCCGCCTCGACCCGTCTCGAGAGCTACGACTGGCTCGACTGGGGCCGTGATTACTACGCGACCGTGACGTACTCCGGTACGCCCGACTCGAGCTCCCACGTCATGCAGGGCTGGATGAACAACTGGGATTACGCCAACGACATCCCCACCTCGCCCTGGCGCAGCTCGATGGCCCTCCCCCGCGAGGTCACCCTCACCCAGACCGCCGAGGGTCCCCGCCTCACCCAGAAGGTCGTCCCCCAGATCGATGGACGAATGGATGCCACGAACGCGCAGACCCGCACCGACGTGGCGGTCGACGGCGAGACGGATCTGCAGCTGAGCGGCGATGTCGTCAAGGTCGACCTCACCCTGCGGCCGGGGGATGCCGAGCAGGCGGGCATCACCGTCTTCGGTGACGACACCTCGGGCACCCGCATCGGCTACGACACCACCACCGGCCGCGTGTACGTCGACCGGCGCGACTCGGGGAATGTCGACTTCCACCCGGCCTTCGCCTCCGTCGAAGACGCGCCGGTGGCTCTGGTTGACGGCACGGTGACGCTCGAGGCGTACCTCGACCGCGCGTCGGTGGAGCTGTTCACCGCGGGCGGGCGCACGACGACCACCGACCAGGTGTTCCCCAACGCCGATGCCGACGACATCACCGCCTGGTCGGAGGGAGGCACCGCCACGATCGAGCGCATCACCGTGACACCCCTCCTCCCCACGATGTTCTTGGACGACACAGCCCCGGTGGCTCCCACCGGAGTGACCGCCTCCCCACAGGCAGGAGGCGCCGCGCTCTCGTGGACCGCGCCGGTCAGCGACGGGGGATCGCCCATCACGGAGTACCGCGTCTATCAGGAGGGAGTGGATGCCGCGGTGGCGACCTCGACCTCCCTCACTGCCACCGTGACCGGCCTGGCTCCCGGCACCACGGCGCGCTTCGCGGTCACCGCGGTCAACGCGGTCGGCGAGTCGCCGCGGTCGGAGTGGTCGGCACCCGTGACGGTGCCCGACGGCGCGACCGCGAAGCCCGGCCGGGGCACGCTGTGGCACGACAACCTCTTCTCCACAGGCGACTACACCGTGCGGATGACCCTGCTGAAGGGCCAGAACGCCACGAGCTTCCGCCTGTACGAGAACGGCATCCTCATCGCCACGATCCCGTTGGAGTATCGCGGCACGGCCCCGCAGTCCGCGAAGGTCGCCGTCTCGGGCAAGAAGAACGGCACGTACTTCTACACCGGCGAGCTGATCAACTCGAAGGGCGTGACCGCGACCTCGCGCGCGACCGTCAAGGTGACCAGGGCGCTGCCCGCGACCCCCGTGCTGAGTCACGACAACCGCGACGGTGACGGCGCCTTCACCCTGACGGCGACCCTGCGATCGGGCACGAACGCGACGAGCTATCGGTTCCTCGAGGGTGACACCGTCATCGCCGAGGGCACGCTCACCCCGCGCACGCCATTCGCGCAGACAGCTCGGGCGGATGTGACCGGCGCGGCGGTGGGGACGCACACGTACCGGGTCGAGTTCACGAACGCCTCCGGCACGACGACGAGCAAGCCGCTGACCGTGACGGTGCGGCGGCCGTAGGGGCGGCGGAGGGGAGCGGATGCCGCGGGGGCGGGGCATCCGCTCCCTTTCGCGTGCGGGTTGTCGGGCTCAGTCGTCGTCGGGTGCGGTGTCGTCTCGTCGGTACCGCATGTCCGTGGCGACCGTCCAGGCTGCGAAGGCGAGCAGGGGAATCACCGACAGGGGGCCCCACACGTCAGCGCCCTGCCCGTGGCTCAGGTACAGCGTGCTCAGCACGATGAACCACGCGAACGATGCGAGGCAGAGCACCAGCCGCATCGGCGAGAAGAGGATCGACAGCCGGATCCTGAGTGATGCGCGGTAGGTCGGCGGCGTCATGGACGCAGCCCTCCCAAGGAGGATCCGAGCGTGGGAGTCGCTCTTCTCCCGCGGCATCGTGCGCATCTTTCTTCCATCTCGCTCCTCCCAGTTCGGTCGTTTCGCGCTGCCAGCATGTCGCGTCCGCCCAGAGAGGGCGATCAAGACACCGGGTGAAGTTCGCGCGCGAGCATGCGTGGCCAACGCCATAGAGCGGGACGGGTATATCGCCCCCGATAACCCCTCCGATACCCTGGTCGCGTGAACATCCGAGCGGGCAGGGAGGCGGCGGGCATGAGCCAGGCCGAGCTCGCCCGCGCAGCGCGGGTACCGCAGCCCAACATCTCCGCCTACGAGAACGGCCGGCGTCAGCCCAGCGCCGAGGTCCTGGACCGCATCCGACGTGCGCTGGTGGGCACCCTGAACGAACGGCTGTTCCGCCACCGCGACGAGATCCACCGAATCGTCGCGGAGCACCACGCCACGGCACCGCGGGTCTTCGGGTCCGTCGCGCGAGGGGAGGAGACGGCGACGTCTGACATCGACCTGCTCGTCGACTTCACGCCCGAGGCCGGCCTTCTGGATGAGATCGGGTTGCGCCTCGCTCTCACAGACCTGCTCCATGTGGAGGTGGATGTCGTGGCATCCGACACTCTTCGTGGTGAGTTCCGCGAGAGAGTGCTGCGCGAAGCGGTCGCGCTGTGACCGCCGACCTCCACAAGACTCGGGATGCCGCGGCGCGCGTCATCGCGGTATGCGACGTGATCGCGCAGATCGTCGCACAGGGCGAGCGACACTTCCTCGACGATGTCCACGCGCAATGGGCCGCCGAGATGGGACTGATCCGCATCGGCGAGGCCGTCGCGAAGATCCCCGCGCCCGTTCGCGAGCGTTTCGCCGGTCAGCCGTGGCGGCAGATCATCGACATGCGCAATCTCGCGGCACATCAGTACGACGATCTCGATCCGCACCGGGTGTGGCGGACGCTCACGCGGGACGTGCCGCGACTCCGCGCCTATCTTGCAGACATCGTGCTGCCTGCGCTCTAGGCTTCCCGCCCTCGCGTCAACCCACCCACCCCGCTCACCTCGTCCGGATGGAATACCCACCAGCCACCCCTCGTTGGCATGGCACGGCCCCCGTTCCCCACGAAAGGACTCCCGTGAGCCTCTTCTCCCCCACCACCGTCGGCGATGTCGACGTTCGCAACCGCGTCTCGCTCGCCCCGATGACCCGCCTTCGTTCCGGCGCCGACGGCGTTCCCGGCCCGATCGTCGCGAAGTACTACGCGCAGCGCGCGGGCATCGGCCTGCTGGTGACCGAGGGGGTCTACCCCAGCGATGAGTCGAAGGCCTACCCCGGCCAGCCGGGCATCGTGACCGACGCGCAGGCCGCCGGGTGGGCGAAGGTCGCCGACGCCGTGCACGCCGAGGGCGGCACCGTGTTCATGCAGCTCATGAACGGCGGACGCGTCACCCACCCCGACATCACCGGCACCGACCGCATCGTCGCCCCCTCCGCGATCGCGATCGACGGCGAGACCCGCCTGGCCGACGGCACCAAGGTCGCCTACGCCACTCCCCACGCGCTCGAGACCGACGAGCTCGCCACCGTGCGCGACGAGTTCGTCGCCGCCGCCCGACGGGCAGTGGATGCCGGCATCGACGGCGTCGAACTGCACGCCGCCAACGGATACCTGCTGCACGAGTTCCTCTCCCCCGCCTCCAACCAGCGCACCGACTCCTACGGCGGATCGCCCGAGGCTCGCGCCCGCTTCGTCATCGAGGTCGCCGAAGCCGTCGTCGCCGAGGTCGGCGCCGGTCGCGTCGGCATCCGCATCTCGCCCGCCCACAACATCCAGGACGTCTGGGAGCAGGATGCCGCCGAGACCCGCGCGACGTACGAGGCACTCATCGCGGGGCTCGCTCCGCTGGGCCTGGCGTACCTGAGCGTGCTGCACGCCGACCCCGCCGGCGAGCTGATCCAGGACCTCCGCCGCGCCTTCGGCGGCACATTCATCGTGAACTCGGGCTTCTCGGCGGTCACCACGCGCGACGAGGCCGTGGCGGCGGTGGATGACGGCATCGCCGACCTGGTCGCCGTGGGTCGCCCGGCGATCGCGAACCCCGACCTGGTCACCCGCTGGGAGCAGGGCGCCGACGAGAACGAGGTCGACCAGGCCACCGTCTACGGCGGCGGCGAGCGCGGCTACACGGATTACCCGGCGCTGCAGGGCTGACGTGTTGTGAAGGGCCTCGCGCATTCGTCGCGCGGGGCCCTTCTCTCATGCCGGTCGATAGCGCTGCACGGTCGCGGGCGACCACAACACCCGCGGTTACGCAAGGTGCACGATCGAGCCGTGCGTCTCGCCTCGGCGGGTGTCAGGTCTACGACTGCACGCGCGAGGGCCACAAGGGAGCGCCCGAAGACGGCCCCTTGTGGCCCTCGAAGTGGTGAAGCGGTCGGACCTTACAGGTGAGGGAACGCCTCGACCTTGCTGTCCAGCGGCACCTGCCACAGCGGCACGTTCCACGCCGCCGTGCCGCCGGCGGGCACGCGGTCCGTGTACGTCGAGTCGACGCCCACGATCTTGCCGCCGCCATCACGAGCGATCACGTCGATGCGAACCATGTCCTGGTCTTCGGTGAAGTTGCTGGTGACGGTGCCGTTGACCGTCATCCAGTCGTACTCGGAGCCGGTGGTCACCTCGCCCAGCGTGAACGACCCGGTCTCCGCGGCGGGCGAGTACGTCGCCGCGTCAGCGGTCGGCCCGCGCACCTCGATGCGATCGATCTGCGCCGATCCCACCTGCAAGAACCGGCCCACGAACCATGAACCGCCCGAGAGGATGGTGCTGTAGTCAATGCCGGTGTCCAGCAACACACCGTTCGCATCGTAGGCCTCCACTTTGATGGAAGCGTTGCCGAAGACGTAGTCCTCGTTGGGGTTGGTCAGCTGCACGGCGTACCAGCCCATGCCGCTCTCGGTGTCCACGCCGAAGGCGGTCTCGCCCAGCACCAGTTCCTGTGCGGCGGCCAGAGCCGGCTCATCGGCGGTCGCGGGCGCGTCCTCCTCGACGATGTCGGAGGTGCCCACCTGCCCGGTGACCGTGTCGCTGAACGCGTTGTTGAAGGCCGTCGCAGCGACCACGAGGAAGACGATGACCCCGATGATCGTGCCGACGACCGACACGATGATGGCGGTGACACCCTGCCACTTGGGCTTGTCTTTCTGGAAGAGCGCCACGATGCCGAGGATGAAAGCGATCGGCAGCAGGATCCACCCGACAATGAGGGCCCCGGGGATGCACGCGAAGATGAATCCCACGGCCGCCAGCGCGAGCGCCACGATGCCGAGAACGTTGCGAGGCTTCTTCTCGGGCTCGGGAGCCGACGGCCCGGCCGCGACGACGTCGCTCTGGTCCGACGCGTTGCCGACGGGACGAACGTGGTCGGTCCACGCGGCGCCGTCCCAGTAGCGCTCCTGGCCTTCGACGCCTGCCGGGAACCAGCCTGCGGGCGCGGCTGGAGTGATCGATTCAGTCAAGGTGTTTCCCCCACGGAAAGGGCCACGTCGGATTCGTGACCTCTGAGCTGATTGCTCGCGGTCTGCCGGCGAGCCCCGACAGTCTACGAGGAAACGCTCACCTGATTCATATCGAACTCACAACTCGGGTGGCGCCGGTCGGTAGCGCTGCACGCTCGCACCCGACCGGAACTCCCGCCGCTCCACCAGTTCGAGCTTCGCTTCGACACCGTCGAGCAGCCGCGGCCCCTGCCCCGCAATCACCGGGTGCACGACGAACGTGTACTCATCGATCAGCCCGTGCGCCGCGAGCGTCGCCGGTAGATGCACACCGCCCAGCGCGATCCCGCGCCCCGGCCGCTCTTTCAACACGCGAACAGCCGCAATCACATCGCCGGTGATCAGCTCAGCGTTCCAATCGACAGCCTGTAGAGAGGTGGATGCCACCACCTTCCGCATCGGATCCATCACCTCCGAGAAGGCCACCTCACTGGCATCCATCCAGTCGGGCCACTGCCCCGACTCCGGCCGCCGCCACGCGCCCTCCATCAGCTCATACATGACACGACCGTAGAGAAGCGTGTCTGAGCGTCGCAGCTCGTCGGTCCAGAACGCCATGGACTCGGCATCCGGCGGTAGGCCCGCCTCGTGATGAACGCACCCGTCAAGGGTGACGTTGATGGCGTAGCGGAGTGGCTGTGTCATACCGCTAGCTTCCTCGCCGGGACTCCGCCGCGGAAGAGCCGGCCGCCGCGAACCGCCCCGCCTGCACCTTGAACGCCTCCAACAATTCCGCCGGCTCCACGACCTCCATCGTCACCTCGAACCGCCCGAACGATGCGGCGAGCGCACCCCACGACCACGACCCGACCTCGAGCGTGCAGCGCTCGTCGTCGACAGCCGTGACGGTGCCGTCCCCAGCGAAGGGCAGCACGTCGCGAGCCGGCGCGTGCAGCAGCACCGTTCCCCGGCAGGCCCACTCATTCACATCCGACCCCTTGAACCGCGCCGAGACGAACGCGTCGACGTCGCCGCCCGGCACGACCCGTGGCACGAACGGCGCCCCCGGCGGCACCCGCGGCCGCACCCGATCCGCCGAGTACAGCCGCCAGTCCTCGCGGTCGAGGTCCCACCCCAGCAGGTACCACCGGCCCTGCGACGCGACGAGGTGGTGCGGCTCCGCCCGGCGGGCCTGAGGCTCCCCCTCTCCCCGCGGCAGGTAGTCGAAGCGCACCGTCACCCGATCGCGCACGGCTTGCGCGAGGGACAGCAGCACGTCGAGCGGAACGATCGGTGCCGGTGCCTCGCCCGCGCGCCGGACCGTCGTCACCTCGACCGCATCGAGCCGATGCCGCAGCCGCGACGGAAGAACCTGACGCATCGTCGCGAGCGCACGCACCGCCGCTTCCCCGATGCCGGCACCGAGCGCCGGCGCGGTCCGCAGCGCGATCGCGACCGCGATCGACTGGTCATCGTCGAAGAGCAGCGGAGGCATGTCGGCGCCCGCCTCGAGACGGTAACCGCCATCCGGCCCCATCGAGGAGTCGATGCGGTAGCCCATCTCACGCAGGCGGTCGATATCGCGCCGCACCGTGCGATCGCTGACCTCGAGCCGCGACGCCAGCACCGCCCCCGGCCAGTCGCGCCGGGCCTGCAAGAGCGACAACAGAGTGAGCAATCGCGACGTCGTGGCCATGGCATCCACGGTATTTCGAGTACCGGACAGAAACTGACCTATACGACTGAGATCTTCGATGGACGAGCCCGAACGGGCCGACACATCGAGGAGCAGACATGTCCGTGCAGACCACCACCCACCTGAACTTCCGCGGCGACGCCCGTGACGCGCTCGCCTTCTACCAGTCCGTCTTCGGCGGACACCTCGTCGTCAACACCTACGCCGACTTCGGGATGCCGGCCGAGATCCCCGGATCCGACAAGGTCGTCTTCGGCCTCGTCGCCGCCGAGAACGGCTTCCGCCTCATGGGCTACGACATTCCCGGGCGCACCGAGGGCGGCATCGCCGGCGGCGGCGCCACCCACCGCGAAAACAACACGACGATCACCGACCAGGCGCTGTTCGTGGCGATCAGCTCGCCCACGCTCGACGAGCTGCAGGGCTACTGGGATGGGTTGGCGGTGGATGCCACGATCGTCGAGCCCCTAGCGGCGTCCGCATGGAGCGCGGGCTTCGGGATGCTGACCGACCGGTTCGGCGTGACGTGGAGCGCGTCGGTCACGGCAGAATGACCGGCACCGGGCCGGATGTCGTGGTGGCCCGGGCGACCATGACCCGGGCCCCGTCCGTACTCCAGCGCGTTCACGCGTGGTGTGAGTCGTTCGTGGCGCGTCAGCGATCGCGCAGCCGCGAGCGGTTCGCGTAGAGATGATCTCCAGGCCTGCAGGATCGAGCAGCGTTACCCCCTCCGGCAGGTCCGGCGGAGGGCGACAAGCCATACGTCTGGCGCGGCACCCTACTCAGCCTCCAACGCACAATGAACCCATGATCAGCGTCACGCGGGCGGCGTGCATCGCAACGAGCGGTTGATCCGTGGCGCCCGGTGCGCTTGGGGTCGATCGGGGACTGTAGTGCCGCTCAGGCCTGACCAGGATCGAAGCTGGGCTTAGCGAGCGCCGAACTTCAGGGCTTTCGCACTCCACGTGGCCCGCTCCCACGCAATCGCCTCGCCCACAAACGCCCCCGCCTGCACGTCGTCGGCCCGGACGCCGTCGAGAGCGGCCTCGCATCGTGGTCTATGACATGCCCGTCCCCGCGCAGCAGGCCCGGCATTGTCGCAGCGCTAGTCGAATGTGGTGTCGACAATCACGCGGCCAGGCTGGATCACTCCGCATCCCACTGCGGACCAGGTTCGAGACCGTTCTCCCTTAGATACGTCAGAGCGCGTCCGATGGTGTCTATTTTCAACTTTAGCTCCTTGATCCCCTGAGCTCCCGGGTCTGAGAACTCGTCGAGTCGTTCATATTCACGCCGGACTTCGATCTCGGTCGCCACCAATGTGCGCCACACCGCGGGGTCGGACTCGATACCCTGCAGCCGACGCAAGATCTCCAAAGCGAGCATCCGGCCCACGACTTCGTCGAAGGCTTCCGCGGTCGTGCTCGGGCTTGCGAGCCCGTAAGCGATGCCTCCCCCACCCGCTGTCATGAGGGTGCCCGCTGTCAGAAGACCTCCAATCATTCCGCCTGGACCGAAGGTGGCAAGTGCGCTCGTGACCACCGCGGCTCCCGCAAGACCCGCCCCGGCGGCGAGAGCCAATCCGCCGGTCGCGACGACGATGGCGACCGCTCCGATGCTGATGGCGCCCAGCTTCAGCAGGTTCATGCTCCGCGCGCTGAGGTTGTCGGCGGATCGCTTGACGGCGATGAACACATCCGTGCCGTACTGGCTGCCGAGGCCGGCCTCTGCAGTGAGGTCTTGCATCGCGAGCTGACGCGTCTCTTTGGACATCGCGATCTCGAACGGACGAATCGGGTTCTCGGACGCGAGCATGGTCAAGACCACAACGGCGTCTTCCTTCGTCAGATGCCTGCTCGGCGCAGGTTCGGGAACCGCCGCGCGAGGGTCGGACCTGTCGAAGGCCAATCGTGCGAGCTCTGACGGCATCAAGCGTCCTATGGCGGCGTTCCGAGCCGCTATCTCGTCGATGGCGACCGCCTGCACGGATCGGATCGCCCCCGCGAATCGGTCTCGCTGATCGCCCTCCAGACGGTTCTTGAGAAGGTGGGCGTAGCGGAGCGCCAAGAGCGCGAGGAGCTCAGTCGCGTCCGGGGGAATGTCAGCGCCGCGCTCTACGAAGGCAAGCTCCTTCGATTGCGATCCGAAGAGCCCGAAACCGATTGCTTCGACGACATCGGTCGAACTCAAATACTCGTCCGCGGAGTGAGCCCGCTTTGACACCAGCACCTTCGTGTCGATTCGGAAGTCGATCATCCAGGGGAACACAGAAGAGACGCCTCTATGCGCAGCCACGAGATCAGAGACGTTCCAGAAGTTGACCCACCACGTGAGATTGGTCGGTGGCTCCCTGAGGATCTCGCGAAGCTTATCGAAGTCGAACCCAGGGTTGGCCAGTGGACTCCCAATGGTGATGAGACCCGAGACCTCGAGTCCCGGAGGAAGACGCACGATGAGGTCGGCGGCGATGACGGACCCGAGGCTGTGTCCGACTATGACGATTCGTCCGGAATCAGGAAGCTGCTGGAGGATGCGGCACAAGACCTGCGAGCGAATGTGCCTATCGGTCAGATAGTTGCGCGCCTGGGCGAACGACGGCAGGCCGACCGCAGCGCGGACGGCTGCGTCGAGGCCGATGACGCCACCACCGCGTTCATGCCGGCCAAGCCGGAATTCGATCGCTCCCATGCGCCGTTCGAAAGCCCGTCGGTTCTGCCTTGCCGCCTCGCGCGAGGGTTGCTTGACCGTGACGGGCGGCAGCGCGAAGTCCTCGTCGCGTCCTTTCAGCGCATGGGCGTACTTCGGTGCGATGAATCGCTCCGCGTCGAGACCGGGGTATCCCATAAGAGCCAGCGATTCGTCGAGTCGCGCCCGCCACCTGTTGTCGGGATCGCCATCACCCACCCCATGCAGGAACACCAAAATCGGCTTGCTGTCCGCGCTCGTCACCCTCTCGACCTCTCGCTCATTCGTTCTGCCTTCCGTCCGCCCGTTGCCCCAGTATCGCGTCGAGCACCGGGCTGAAGTAGCCGCTCACGTCGTCGCTCCCGACGACGAGGGCGCGATCCAACAGAAGGTTCTGCGACTCACATGAGGTTTCCGGCGCGAGACAGCATGCGTGGCACGCCGCGAGGTTCAGTCCGTCGATACTCTGCGGCTCCGACTCGATGCACACAGGATCGTTCGGACACCACGCGGCCTGCTCGAGCGCACGGACGATGGCTCCGGCGAGAAGGTCCGGCTCACCCTGCCGGACGAGCCCTCCCAGCGTTCCTTCGATATCGGATGAAGTCGTATAGATGAAGAGGCCGTAGTCGCCGTCCGATTCGCAGTAGATCCGCTCACGAATGGATGCGGCGGTGTAACCACTGGCGAACGTCATTTCGCGCATGAGGAGGTGCGCGAACGTGTGGAGGAGAATGTACTCCGGCGACACCACGTGGAGACGCCTGCCGAGCATGGATGCGTTCTGATGACCCAGAACGGTTGATCCCCGACTCTGCACGACATCCTGGGCCGCCCAGGCGCGCACGGCTTGCTCAGAAAAACGGAGGAAGACGCCCTCTCCATACCCCTCGATGGCGGGCAGCCACTTACGCTCATGGGAAGACACCGGCACAGCCGCCACAAGTTCTGCATCGGGCGTGTACCTGCGGAACCCGATGACGGCCCGCACGTCTCGCAGCCGGTCCACTAGGACCACGTCGCTGATCAGGTGCGCAAGGTTGTCGCCGGCATCCCCGCGGTCGACCTGTAGCTTGATTGCCCGCGTCTGGAAGTCGGCGACCGGTGAGCGCTCGGAGATGGCGGCGACGAACGCCTCGTATTCATCCGCCTGCAGGCCGCTGCGGGTGGCGCGGATGTCGATGACTCGGCCCCCATCCGGCGGGTTCGCATGTGCCAAGACCGCTTCGACCGGGATGCCGGTGTCGACGGCGATCTGACCGGACAACATGGCTCGCTGCGATTCGTCGGTCGCGGCCCGCAACGCCGTGAAGAAAGCATGACCGCGAAGCTTCTCCAGGTCGATCTCATCCCGACTGTCGACGATGGGAATGTCGATGGCACTCATCGTGTCGGCGAAGTGGAGGCTGGTCGCACCGCGCTGCTGTGGATCGATCGGCTTGCCACACAGTCCCCAATCGCGTTCCCACGGCTGCTTTCCCCGACAGGTGAACCCTTCGACGGCGAAGACGTCTCTTCGCAATTCGCCGAGCGACCGCCGCCGACCACATCGCTCGCAGCTGACCTGCAGGCTGCTCAGGCCCTCGGCGCGACCATCCGCCGACTGGAACCGCAATCTGTCGGATGCCCTACATTCGCCATCTGAGTCCCTGTGAAGCCAGTCGACCCACGGGATGTCCTCGATGTGGCTTTTCGCCGTACACACGGCGACGAATCGCATAGGCACGAGACGCCCGTCACACGCGGTCTCCTGGCAGACGGGTACTCCGCCGGTCTCCATGGAGCGGATCCAACGGATCATGCGCCGACAGACCTGACAGAACAACCACGAAGGGAATCGCTCAAACTCGAGTCCTGGGGTCTTCTGGTTCTCCGGGGTGTGAGTCGTCGGCGCCGCCCAAAGATCGTCGACGCCGAGAGCCTCGGCGAGTCGGTCGGATCGCACGGCACGCCGCACCTTTGTGGACGGCCACCTGTCCCCCGTCGGAACCATGAACGACTGGCCCAGGATGTCCACGATGGCTCCGGGTCCGTAGGGGGACACCGTCTCGGAGGCCCTCACCGTCTTCACCGTCGGTTCAGCCACGACGTTCTCCGTTCGCTCGCACTCGCACCACTTCGTCGACGTTCCTCATCGAGTTCATGACCGGCCATCCGCGGCCCGGATCGGTGAACTGCCTCATCAGACGTTCGTCTTGCTCCCGCGACTGGTAGAGCAGCCTTTTCCCCTCCTGCTGAACCCGGTTGCGGGCGTCCACCCAGTCGAGCACGGCATCGTCGATCTCTCTTGCCACGGCATCTTTCTCCCGCGCATCGGCATACGCGACATGGGCCTTCAGAAGCTCCACGGCCTTCTTCACGCCTGCCGAATCAGGGTCGAACAGCGACGCGTCGCTGTTGTCGGAGAGATTCGCTCCGTGCCGAACGAGGATCACGAGCGCTGCGCGCAGCGCCCGCCGTCGCGCCTGGAGCGACCACGGGGCGACGCTGGACGGTTCGACGAAGCGGTAGTACGCCTCATGGTAGGAACCGAAGGACTCGAACACCGACCGGTCGCGAGGCTTACCCGAGCGGAACATCGTGATGACGAGCCCCGGTGTCTTCCCACGCCCGACCCGAGAAGTCGCCTGGATGTACTCCGATGTCGTCTTCGTGTGGCCGTTGAGGAGCATCACACCAAGACGACTCACATCGATGCCGACGGACATGATGTTTGTCGTCGCGAGGGCATCGAGCACCTGCGGATCGCCCGGCTCCTTCTTGAGGCGTTCCAAGAGCGCGATGAGCTCCGCGGAATCCACGTTGCCGTTGAGCTCGTGGACCCCGTCCGAGCCGAGCGAGCGGGCGGACCCCTCGGACTTCTCACGCCGCACGAGATTAGAGGGCACGTCATCGCGGAGGATGGTGACGGTTCGGCCGAGCTCGCGAAGGCTGTTGTGGTAGACCACCAAGGTCCAGTACGCGTTCTTCGCGGGGCCGGCGAGGTTGACCGCCTGCGGCGCGTTCAGCAGCTCGGCCGACAGCTGGCCGACCGCCCACGAGGGCGTGTGCGCTTGAGGCATGATGCCGAGGTAGCGACGGCCGGGCGACTCTGTATCGGGCTCCGAGAAGTAGTTGTCGTCCGCGTCCAGCCCTGGGGGAGGAAACGACTCCACGTTCTTCGCCATCAGTTCTCGCACCTGCTGCGCCGAGGCGCGGGTGGTCGCCGTGGAGGCCACGGTCTTCGGTGCAGTGCCGCGCCAGCGCAGAAGGGCACCGATGGCAGCCTCGTAGACCCCGACGACCGTCCCGAGCGGCCCCGAGAGCAGGTGCAACTCATCTTGGATGACCAGCGAGGGCGGGTCCGAGACACCCCCGGTTCCGAAGAGCTTCGCGCCCTGCTTGATCCATGCAAGGCGGGCGAGCTTGTCGACGGTCGCAACCAGCATGGTCGGCGGGTTGTCGTAGAGCCCCTCATCCACCACCTGTACGGGGAGCTCGTCATGGAACGGGCAGACCGCGTTCGGACAGAAGAACGCGAACGAGCTCGACGATGCCCGCACTCCGTACGCACCTTCGTTCGACGCGTGGTGCGGCGGAAGGATCGGGCGACCACACCAGGGGCACTCCAGGAGTTGGAACGGATTCTCCGTCTTGTTCTGCGCCCTGACGACGCCGAATTCCTTCTGTGCCTGCTTGTAGGTACCCGGTGTGGTGCTGTTGCCGAGCCAGAGCCCGATCGAGAATGCCGGGGTCTCATCCAACCGCTCGTCGTCCGCCCTCATGAGCTCCAGTGCACAGATCAGCGTCGCGGCGCGCTGGAACTGCTGAGCCGTCAATAGACGCATGGTGTACCGGGTGAGCACGGCGAGTCCGCCGCCGCGATAGCCGCGCACGAGGCGGCGCCTGATCATCTCGATCGCCGCGAGGCCCAGGTATGCCTCGGTCTTGCCACCGCCAGTAGGGAACCAGATCAGATCCACGAGTTCGCGATCCACATGGTCTTCGTCGACGGTCGACGCGAGGGCGCTCAAGATGAACGCCAATTGGAAAGGTCTCCACTGCGGTTCGTGATCGCCACGATCGGTGTCGAGTCGCGAACCGTACCGGACGTCCTCTTCCACGAAACGCCCCTGACGGAGCATCTGCCATCTCATCGCGGTGTTCGCCATCCGGAACGCGGTGAAGACATCTGGTTCGCGTGCAAGGAGCTCGATCCCCTCCTCCATTCGCCGGGCGGCGCGCTCCTGACGGTCGACAATGTCTGCCGCGACGCCATGGAACACACCTGTCGTCCTCTGCGCTTCGAGATGCTGCTCAGCGATCCAGGCGCGATAGTCCGCGACCACCTGCGCCAAGGCGGCGACGTAGGTCTCGGCGGGAACCGACTCGTCCGCAAGCCATCGCATCCGGTAAACGTCCCCCGACCCTGCCTTGGCACGGATGGCGCCGACCTCAGCTTCAGGGACGACCGTGGTCGTCACCGTCGTCGGAGTGTCCTTCGGGGACCAATCCACGGCGACTCCGTGCCCGATCGCGAACGACGGCTTGTTGCGGTAACGGAACGCCAGTTCGCGGTCTTCGGGGGACGCGTAGACACCACCCTGCGGGTAGGGCGACAGCCCGAGATCGTCCGTGCACGACAGCGAGACCTGAAACAGACACAGATCCGTGTGCCGCTTCGCCTCGCCTGCCGCGACCTCGTGGGCGTTTGAAAGTGAGACCGTCGTGAGTCGCTTGCCCGCGTGGTGACGAGACCGCCACGACAGAAGCGCCCGCCCGTCGAGCACCTCGCGTCTTCCGCTCGATGTGATGTCGACCATCTCGCGATCGGACAGCTGCCGACGTTGCCAGTGATCTTCGACGCCGTCCACCTTCGTGTAGGCCCCTGCGCGGAGGTCGACCGCGATCACATCTCCCGAGTGGACGAACGACACCCCCATGGACTGAGGTGCCCAGCCGAACGCACCCGTGATGTTGATCCCGGAGTCTTCGTCTTCCGCCTCCGTCACCCCGACATCGAGCGTCCCGTCATCGTCGATCGGTTCGTCGTTCTCGACGGTCGCTTCGTCCGCGTCAAGGATCTCGACGTCCTCATCTACGGATGCGGGCGCCGCACCGACCTCGACGGGGTACAGCGTTCCGACGAGGTAGGCGTACACCGGGTTCCGCTCAAGCAGCTCGCCTCGACCGCCGAGCGGGCCCAGCCATCGTCGCCTCACCTCGGCGATGACGGCGTCGCGGCCGGCGCGCGGGTCGTAAATCGGCTCAGCGGATTCACCCGCTGCGGCGGCGGCGACGTCGGTCATTTCTTGCTCCAGAGATAATCGAACTCGTTGTAGGCGAGCTGCTCACCGAATTGCTCGAAGGTGTCCTCGACGTTCACGACCAGGCACCGTTCCGTTCCGCCGTTCGCCGGTCCGCGAAGACCGCGCCCGACCATCTGCAGGTATCGATTCGGGCTGAAGGTCGGGCGGGCGATGTACAGCGCACGCACCTTGGGCGCATCGAACCCCTGGGTGAGCAGGTCGCAGTTCACGAGCACTTGCGACTCCCCCGTCTTGAATCGCTCGATCACGCGCCGGCGCTGATGCTTGCGCACACCGCCATCGACTGACTCGGCCCGGACGTCCTGCAGACGTAAGAGCGCGGCAATGGTATGGGCGGAGGCGACGGATGCCGCGAAGACCAGGACCGGCCAGTCAGGGTTCTCGTCCAGGAGCGCCTTGATGTGGTCGACGACGGTTTGCGTGCGTCCCATGTCCTGACCGATCAAGGTCAGCATGTTCTTCGTGACTTCCTTCATCTGCCGGAACTCGGCGTCCTGATCCGACACCGACAACGACACGCCCCTGAGGATGTCGTAATCGACTTCCGAGAGCACCTCACGGTCCCTGAGCTCTCCGATGGGATCCTCCGGATCCAGCGCCTCGAGCCGGTTCGTTCCGAACCGTTCCACGAACCGTCGGTTGAGCTCCTCGTTGCGGCCGCGGAACGGAGTCGCCGTCAGCCCCAACAGGGGCCTGTCAGTGCGCGCCGCCGTGAGACCGAGGTTCCGGAGGATGTCGGTGTACGTCTTCGTTCCCGCGGTGTGGGCCTCATCGATGACGACCATGCCCGGGCGGGCCAGCCACCCGTACTGCGGTTCGCCGAGCCTGCTGAGCAACGTCGCGTCGATGGCGACGACGATCTGCAACTCTTCGTTCGACTCATCGAGTTCGTGACCTGACCAGAAGCGGCTGATGTCGAGCGGGCGCTCATCGCCGATCCACCGCCAGACCTCCGTGAAGGCCGTGATTGCCTGCTCACAGAGTTCCTCACTCTGGGCGATCCAGAGCAGCGGCGACTCAACGGCCCCGGTCTTCATCAGCTTGAGCAGGGCCTCGACCGTGACCCGGGTCTTCCCGGCACCGGTGGGCAGGTAGAGAAGCCCTCTCTTCTTGGCAGTATCCGCGGTCGTGGCGAGCTCGGTGATCTGCTCAGCGAGATCAGCCTGGAAATCATGCAACTCGTTGAGGGAGATCTGCCCCTGCACCTGGGTGACCGAAGGTGGGTGCGATTCCCGCGTACCGGCGAATGACGTGTCGAATCCGAGGAGTTTGACGGCGCTTTGAGCCACGGGTGAACCATCCCACCTCGAGGGAACGGGAATGCCGGCACGGGCGAGATCCTCCCGCAGCGCGCGAAGAGCGTCCTGCCCGTGCACCTGCAGGAAGAGTTCGGCGACTTCCCGGTCGCCGAGCACGCCGGTGCGGGACTCGACAGCCGGAAGCAGTCCGTTCGGCAGGCGTTGCCGCAGGGCGTCTGCTCCGACGAGGATGAGGAGGCGAGCCTCGTTGTTTCGCGCCACCTGCGCCCGGTGGATGAGTTCGCTGCGCCGTGCAGCCTCGTCGTCGCGCAAGACGCCCCTGACATCGTCCGCGG
The DNA here is from genome assembly GCF_001456955.1 of Microbacterium enclense. Classification (GTDB taxonomy): domain Bacteria; phylum Actinomycetota; class Actinomycetes; order Actinomycetales; family Microbacteriaceae; genus Microbacterium; species Microbacterium enclense. The sequence continues at coordinate 325,335 of NZ_KQ758469.1, forward strand.
TCAGCCCCAGGTCCAGCGCGCGGGACAGATGCTCGAGCGCCTGCTCCGCGTCCAGAGAAGAGTCGACGATCACGACGCCGTCCTGCTTCGCCCCCTGGAGCCGCCGCCTCGACACACCGTGGATGCTCTGCAGAACGCGGAAGATCGACTCCGCTCGAGCGATCTTCTGCTTGTTGAGCCGAGCCGTGACGCGTCCTTGCAGACTCGGATAGATGTCGAGGACCGGCGTGGCTTCATCGACGCCGATGACTTCGAGTGATTGCTGCAACGCGTCGCCTGCCGTGAGCAGCTCCCACCTCGCCACGAGTTCACCGAGGTCACCTTCCGTCGGGAGGTAAGCGACTGATGCTTCGTCGAGCGCCGCGGCATCGCCCGGCTTGATCGTCACTGCGACTTCACGACGAGGGATGAGCGTCACCACCCCCTTTGAAACAGCCGGGATGACTTCCGGGACGGCGACGTCAGGGCGGGCCGCGCAAACCCGTACGAGATCCGTGAAGGCATCCGCATCCGCCACGCCGATCGCGTATCCGTCCGTGGCGAGGAAGGCAGCGAGATGCTGAGCCGGGAGCGTACCCGGTTCAGTCGGCAGCCCCAGCGCGACGCTCAGCTCTGCGTCGGCCACCACGGGCAGGAACGCGCCGAATCTGTGGAGCCGCGACGACACCGCGTCCGTGGGCTGAACGACCCCCTTGGTGGTGAGGACACGACCGAAGTTGCGGACGGCCCACCACTCGAAACTGGATGCCGGGATCTCGGCGACCTTCCCCGGCGCAATGCGGACCCTCAGTGTGATTCCACGGCTTGCCATGATCCGCAGGACGCCGCGCGTCCAGAACACCCGCTCCTGATCGGTGAGGTCGTCGGCGAGGACGTCGAGCGGCCCCACGCCGTCACCGTCCGGAACGACGACATGGGCATCACCGAAGCCCGAGCGCTTGAGATGGGCAAGCGCCATCTTCTTCACCGCCGAGACGTAATGCGGCTTCAGCGCGTCGCGGTCGAGTGGGTAGCCCACGACCGGAGCGTCGACGGCTCCCGCCGCCCTGACCAGTGCGACACTCGGCACGCTGGTGTTGTCGAAGTGTCGTGCCGGGACAGCCCGGGCGAACCCCGGATCGGCGACGGTCTCACGCGCGGGCCGCCAGCCTCCGGCCATGGTGGGTATGAGGATGTCCACCCCGCGCTCGCGAACCCGGCGGATCGCCTCGAGCGCCACCGCGGGCGTCGCACTTCCGAGCACCCCCCAGAATCTTCCCCACTCGTCGTGCCCCCACCGATCGGACGCGGTGTGCGCCAGCGCGGAGGCCGTCTCGTCCGCCGACACGGCGCGGAATCCCAGGAGACGCAGATCATCCGAGACCGTGCCGTGCGCTGCGATCTCGGCCCGCACCGTGCGCACACCGTGCGGGACATCGGCCCCGTCCAGCGGCAACAGCACCGAATTGAACGCATCCACCCGCGCCCAGGCGCCGCCTTCGAGCGGCACGATCGGCGCAGGTCCGACCGCAGCCTTCATCTCCGCCGACACCGGCGCCAGCGCTGCGGCGATGGAGATTGCGGCTTCGACATCATCAGGCGAACCGGCCCGCGCCAGTTCTTCCAGCCACGCCGCAACCCCACTTTCTTTCGATGAACGTTCCTCGTCGGTGCCGCCCAAGAGGGTCCGAAGACGGAGACGCCGAGTGGGGGTGGTGAAGCACTGCCAATGCGGCATGGTCTTGCGAGGCGCACGCTCCTGCCACGCGCGGGCAGCACCCGGGGTGATCGGGGCCTTCTCCAGCTCCGGCACCCGCTCGAAGTACGCCGGCACCTTCAGCTCGCCCGTCGTGTCGGGGATCATCGGGCGTCGGACCGCGCGCTCGGGAATCGCCACAGAGAGGAATCTGTCGGCGTTGCTTCGGGCTTCGCGCCCGCGGGCAGGGAAAAGGTCCAGATGCGCAGCGGCATCTGCGGGTGTCGCTGCCCGTGTGACGACATCGAGGAACAGGTCGGCTGCGACGCCCAACATCGATTTGTTCAGGAGCGACCCGGGAACCAGTGATGTGCGGTCGTCGTTGACCTGCCACGGCGCGTTGAAGATGCCACTCGCTGTCGTCTCGTCGATCAGCGGAAACCACGCCCACAGTCGACCGACGCCGGCGCGACCCTCGGGGCGCACCGCATAGGACACGGTCATGGATGCTCGACGCGACGTCTCCGGCAAAGTCGCCGCGACGTCGATCGTCGGCTCATACGGCCGCTCGGCGTAGAGCCACCGAACGGGCTCTGCCCCCGGAACGATGAGGCGCACCTCGCCGGCGTCCGGGTGCCCCTCTCGCAGGAGATCGCGCGAGGTCGGCGCTGTTCCCGGCGTCGCCTGGATCGTGATCCTCAGCCGGTCGAGCGGCTTGAAGAACAGCAACGACTCGACCTCGAAGGTCTCGAGCTCCTTACGAAGGCGTTGCCCCTCACGGGTGAGAGGGAGCTTGATCACCGTCGTCGCCCACGACATCAACTCGGCGAGATTCGGATCTTCCGCCGCCGCCCGCACCGGGTCGGCGAGCGTCGGGATGCGGAGAAGCGGAAGGCGTCCACCCTCGGTCGGTATGCCGGCGAACAACTCGGCGGTATCGGGGGCGTTGAACTCGAAGCTCACCGCACGGCTGTAGATCTGCGGGTGGTCGGTGATGCCGAGAATCGACTTGAACCCCAGGCCGAAGCGGCCGATCTCATCCCCGCGCTTCGTGCTGAGGAACGCATAAGTGACCGCGCGAACTCCGTCACGAGTGAATTCCGATCCCTCGTTGGCGCAGTACAGCGCTCCGTCCGCGATTCGGAACTCGACCGTCCCGGTTCCACCGGAGGCCCCGATGGCGTCGACGGCGTTCTGCAACAGTTCGCTGATTTGGCGACTTCCGTAGCCTCCGGTGCGGAAGCTGTCCTCTTGCCGAACGTGCTCCAGGAGCAGGTCAGAATCGTTCTCATACGTCCGCAGCGCGGTCGCTTGCCGCTCTTCGATATACCCCCGCAGTTGCGGATCCATGAGCTCCGGCCATCTCGTCACGGTCTTACCCCCCTCAGTAAGTGGACGACGTCCACACCGGGCGACTCCGCCCAGCCGACTGACGATAGGGGCCACCACCGACATCGCCCCCGCGACCGGCCCCAAGTCTTCTCGAGCATAGGCAAAAGATGAGAGTCGCCTAATGTCATATGTGCGAGTCGATCAATTCCTCGGGTAGGCGAGGTAGGCGGCCCGGGAGCGCCGGCTACGATGGCCGAACGGCCGTGACGGGGGAACGAGCGAGGGAGTGGAGCCGGGTGAGTGCCACGCAGGCGACGGAGAATCGAACGCTCAACGTCGCTCCCGGTTCTCTGGTGCGAGTTCGCGACGCCGACTGGCTTGTCACCAACGCCTCCCCCACCCAGGACGGCCTTCTGGTCGAGGTCACCGGCCTGTCCGAGCTCGTGCGGGACACCCGCGCTGCGTTCTACGAACACCTCGACGAGATCCTCCCCTACGACCCTCGCAAGACGAAGGTCCGCGCGGACGACTCGCCCAAGTACCGCCGCTCTCGGCTGTGGCTCGAGTCCACCCTCCGCAAGACACCGATCCCTCTCGGCGAGGGCCGTCTCTCGGTCTCGACGCAGATGCTCACCGACGCCCTCGGCTACCAGCGTTCGGCCGTTCAAAGAGCACTGAGCAACGACAACCTGCGCCCCCGCATACTGCTCGCTGACACCGTCGGTCTCGGCAAGACGATCGAGATCGGGATGATCCTGTCCGAGCTCGTCCGCCGTGGACGCGGCGAGCGCATTCTCATCGTCACGCCGAAGCACGTGCTCGAGCAGATGCAGTTCGAGATGTGGACACGCTTCGCCCTCCCGTTCGTCCGCCTCGACTCGGTCGGGATCCAACGCGTGCGTCAGAAGCTGCCAGCGACACGCAACCCATTCAGCCTCTACAAACGCGTCATCATCTCGATGGACACACTCAAGCAGGACCGCTACCTCAATCACCTCCGCAAGCATCAATGGGACGCCGTCGTCATCGACGAATCGCACAACCTCACCGGTTCGGGCACACAGAACAACACCCTCGCCCGCGTGCTCGCACCGAACACCGAGGCACTGATCCTCGCCTCGGCCACGCCACACAACGGCAGCAAGGAGTCGTTCGCCGAGCTCGTGCGCCTGCTCGAACCGACCGCGGTCGGCCCCGACGGCGACATCGATCGCACGGCTCTCGACCGGCTCGTCGTGCGTCGCCACCGCCATTCACCCGAGGTCGCGCGCGAAGTCGGCGACGACTGGGTCGAGCGCAAGGAGCTGCAGCATCTCCTCGTCGACGCGTCCCCGGAAGAGGATGCCGTCGCCCACGAGCTCGCGGACGTCTGGCTCTACCCCGCGTCGGGCGCGAGCCCGTACTCGGGTGAGAACAAGGGCCTCTTCCCCTGGACGCTCGCCAAGGCGTACTTGTCGAGCCCGCCGGCGCTCGTCGAGTCGGTGCGCAACCGCATCCGCACCCTCGGTGATGAGCTCATCGACGCGCAGATGCGCGAACGCGAGGCGCTCGAACGGCTCCTCACCCTCGCTCGGGCGAGCGCCGATGCGCCTTCCGCGAAGCTGGGCGAACTCGTCCGATACCTGAAGGGCATCGGCGTCTCCAAAACCTCCGACACGCGCGCCGTCGTCTTCTCGGAGCGCGTCCCCACGCTCCTGTGGATCCGGGAGCAGCTCCAGACTCACCTCGGCCTCAAGCCCGAGCAGGTCGCCGTCCTGCACGGCGGCCTCTCCGACGTCGAGCAGCAGAAGATCGTCGAGTCGTTCAAGCTCTCGTCGAGCCCGATCCGCATCCTCGTCACCGGAGACATCGCGTCCGAGGGTGTGAACCTTCACTCCCAGTGCCACGAGCTCATTCACTTCGACATCCCGTGGAGCCTCATCCGCATCGAGCAGCGCAACGGGCGCATCGACCGCTACGGGCAGCGCCACGCTCCGCAGATCACGACCCTCCTTCTCCGTCCGAGCCATGAGAAATTCGCCGGCGACGTGCGCGTCCTCACCGCGCTCGTGAAGCGTGAGAACGAGGCACACGGCGCCCTCGGCGACGCCGGCGCGCTTATGGGCAAGTACAGCGTCACGGCCGAGGAGAAGGCGGTCGAGGACGCGCTCGTGAAGGGCAAGTCGCTCGAAGACGTCATCCCCACCCCCGACGCGGCCGCCACGGACGACGACCCCTGGCTGAGCTTCATCCTCGGCGAGGCCGACCACCACGCAGACACCAGCACAGAGGTGACGGTGTCGGAACGGATCACCACCGGACTGTTCCCGTCGGATGCCGCGTACCTCGCCTCGGCCCTAGAAGAGGTCTTCGAGACCCCCGCCGCGCCCCAAGCGGCCGGCGGCGTGGAATGGCGCGAGCACACCGGGTACGGACTCGTCGAAATCCACCCCACCGACGACCTGCGTCAGCGGCTCTCGGTGCTCCCACAGTCCTACTTGGCCGAGCGCCGGGTCGTCGACGACATGAAGCTCGCTATCACCCCCGCTCTCGCGCAGGCCTCGCTCGAGGACGCGCGCGACGACCGCTCGAACCAGAAGGGGCTGTGGCCCGAAGCCCACTACCTCGGCCCTCTGCACCCCGTGCTCGACTGGGTGGGTGACCGCACCCTGGCCCGCCTCGGCCGCGACGAGGTGTTCGTCGTGCGCGGCGACGTGTTCGCGCCCACGGTCCTCGTCCTCGGGTCGCTCACGAACGAGCGCGGCCAGGTCATCGCCACAAACCTGGTCGCGGTCTCGGGCATGTCGGTGCAGCCCTTCGCCGACGCCGCCGAGGCGTTCGACGAGCTCGGCGTCACCCACGACCGCAGCAATCCCTCGCCCGTCGCCGACGTCGACGACCTGCAGAAGCTCATCCCGACGGCCGTCCACGCCGCCGAGGAACACCTGCGACTGACGTCCGAGGCCGCGGCACAAGACGTCCGTCGTCGCGTGAGCGAGTGGTCCGACCGCGTGCAGGAGTGGGTGGACGCCTCCGGGGACCTTGTGCAGCGCGCCGAGGTCCGCGAGCGCACCCGCCGGGTGCGCGAAGAGTCCGAGGTCGCGCGGACGATGCTGCCCGCGCGTCACCTGGCCCGACCGTTGCTCGTGATCGTCCCCGAGGAGAACTGAGAATGGCATCGGATGCCTTCATCGTCGGCGAAGACTGGATCAGCGAGCACTACTTCAACACCGAGTCGACGAAGCAGTCGTTTCAGTCCCGGGTCACCGCTCTGCGCAAGTCGTGGGACGAGCGCGCCAAGGACGGCGAGCAGACGCCGTCCTCACGCCTCGCCGCCGTGCGACGCGATCTTTTGAGCGCGCTCGCAAGCGAGGCGACGGATGCCGGGGCCTACGACTCCGCCGTACTCACACCGCTCGTCGGCGCCCTCGGCTACGCCGACGCGCGATGGCACCGCACTGTCGTCGGGCCGGTGACGATCGTCGCGCCCGCCGACACCCCGGGGTCTCCCGCGAGTGCGGTCATCCGCGCTCGCAGGGTCGACGACCTCTCGGACCTGCTCGCCAAGGATTCCGCCACCCTCCTCGGACCCTTCACCCCCGACGACGCCGACGCAGTGACCTCCGTCGCTCGCTGCCTCTCGTTCCTCTTCAGCGGCGACGACACTCCACCATTCGCCGTCGTCCTGTCGGGTACCTGGGCGCTCCTTGCCGAGCGCGACCGGTGGGCCGAGGGCCGTTACCTGGCCGTCGATCTTCAGCTCGTACTCGATCGCAACGACACCAAGAGGGGCGGCGAGTCCGACCGCGCCGTCGCCGTGCTGAGCAGCGAGACGGTGCTTCCGGATGTCGACGGCTCGACGTGGTGGACTGAGACCCTCGACGACTCGGTCAAGCACACCGTCGGCGTCTCAAAGGACCTCCGCGAGGGCGTGCGTGAGTCGATCGAGATCATCGCGAACGAGGCCGTCCGACGCCGCAAGGCTGGGGGCCTCGACCCGCTGCCCGACAGTGACGCGAACGTCCTCGCGCGGCAGTCGCTGCGCTACCTCTACCGGATCCTCTTCCTGCTCTACGCCGAGGCGTCGCCCGAGATGAAGGTGCTGCCGATCGGCGCACCGGAGTACGCGCTCGGCTACGGGCTCGACCGTCTGCGCGAGCTCGTGCTCGTCGAGCTGGGTGAGGAGTCGCACCACCGCACGCACCTGTACTCCTCGCTCGCGACCCTTTTCCGACTGGTGGATGCCGGACACGACGCCGGCGTTCAGCAGGAGACTGACGAGACCCTGCGTGAGGGGCTTACGTTCAATCCGCTCAACGCCGACCTGTTCGCCAAGCAAGCGACCTCGCTGATCGATGAGGTCGGTCTCGGTGACGGCGCGCTGCAGCGCGTGCTGCAGCTGTTGCTCCTGACCCGCGAGAACCAGGTGAAGAAGGGCCGCGACCGCGGCTTCATCTCCTATGCCGACCTCGGTATCAACCAGCTCGGAGCGGTGTACGAGGGGCTGATGTCGTACACGGGCTTCTTCGCGAAGGAACCGCTTTTCGAAGTCGCGCCCGGTGGCGACGGGTCGAAGGGCTCGTGGGTCGTACCGGTGTCGCGAGCCGACGGGATCGCCGACAAGGACTTCGTCCGGCTCACCGACCCGATCACGGGGGAGACGAAGCCGCGCCGCTACAGCGGCGGCGAGTTCGTCTTCCGCCTGTCCGGTCGCGAGCGCCAGACGTCGGCGTCGTACTACTCCCCTGAGGTGCTCACGAAGTTCGTCGTATCCCAGGCCCTCGAAGAGCTGCTCGACCAGGACGGCCACCGCACGACCGCCGAAGAGATCCTCGGGCTGTCGGTGTGCGAGCCCGCGCTCGGGTCAGGCGCGTTCGCCATCGAAGCCGTACGTCAGCTCGCGGAGCAGTACCTCGATCGCCGTGAGCACGAGACCGGCGAACGAATCGACCCCGACGAGCGCCCGCGCGAGCTACAGAAGGTGAAGGCCGCCATCGCGCTGCACCAGGTCTACGGCGTGGACCTCAACTCCACCGCCGTCGAGCTCGCCGAGATCTCGCTGTGGCTCGATACGATGGTCGACGGGCTCGAGGCGCCGTGGTTCGGTCTTCGCCTGCGGCGCGGCAATTCGCTCATCGGGGCGCGCCGCGCGGTGTACACACAAAAGCAGGTGCTCGACAAAGCATGGCTGAACGACACCCCCACCGATGTGCCGATGTCGACCCTCGTCGACGACATGACCGAGGGGCGTGTCGGCAGCGCGACCTCGGGCAAGATCCACCACTTCCTCCTGCCGGCGGACGGATGGGGTTCGGCGGTCGACGCCAAGGAGGCGAAGGAGCTCGCACCCGACGCGCACGCCGCGCTCCGCGCGTGGCGCAACGCGATCCGACGCAAGCCTACGAACGCGCAGCTCAAGCGCCTGACCGCCCTCTCGCACCGCGTTGAGGTGCTGTGGCAGTTCACGCTGCGTCGCCTGGAGATCGCCGAGGCGCAGGTCAGCCGCGACATCGAGCTGTGGCACGACCCCCGCCCACTGACCGACGACGGGGGCACGGTCGTCTCCCGCGCTGACATCGATGCGTTCCTGCGAGACCCCGACGGTGCCTATCAGCGGCTTCGCCGGGTGATGGACGCCTGGTGCGCACTGTGGTTCTGGCCGCTCACCGACACCGTCACACAGGAGGTCACACCGCCCACGCTCGACGAGTGGATCGAGGGGCTGGAAGCGACGCTCGGTCGTCACAGCGAAGCCAAGCCACGTCGCGGTGGCGAGGGTGCGCAGACGCTGGGTCTCCCGACCAGCTGGGGAAATCTCGCGGACGCCGAGGCCGTTGATCTCGGCTACGCCGGGGCCTTGTCAGGCGCCGACATCGAGAAGCAGCACCCTTGGGTGCGCATCACGCGCGAGGTCAGCGCCGCGAACGGCTTCTTCCACTGGGAGCTCGACTTCGCGGGTGTCTTCGCACGTGGTGGCTTTGACTTGCAGGTAGGAAACCCGCCCTGGGTGCGACCGCGATCTAATGTCGACGCGCTGCTCGCCGAAGGCGACCCGTGGTGGCAGCTCGCCGTGAAGCCGACGCAAGCTCAGGTGAAGGCCAAGCGCGAACAGACGCTGCAGCTAGATGGCATACGCGATCTGCTTGTAGATGGAACCGCCGAGGTCGCGTGCACGGCTGCCTTCGTCGGCTCTCCACTCGTCTATCCGCACTTGACGGGTCTGCAGCCCGACCTTTATCGCTGCTTCATGGAGCTTTCCTGGCGCAATGCGAGCCTTCGAGGCGCATCGGCATTGATTCACTATGAGACGCATCTGACGGACGAGAAGGCCGGGGTCTTGAGGGAAGCCTCCTACACTCGTCTTCGCAGACACTGGCACTTCGTTAATGAGCTCCGCCTGTTCGAGATAGAGGATCACAAACACTACGGAATCAGCGTCTTCGGGAATGCGCGGACCGAAGTCTCCTTCCTGAACGCATCTTGGCTATACCACCCTGAGACGGTCACCGGGTCTCTGCGCCACGACGGTTCCGGCCCAGAGCCGGGGCTCAAGACAGAGGAGGGTATCTGGGACGTCCGGCCCCACCGGAGCCGGATCACCCACGTCAATCTCGCCCGTTTGGCCTCGTGGCACGCGCTCCTCGAGGAGCCGGCAACGCCCATCACCCGCACACGGATGGTCTACGCGGTCAATCAGGCGACAGCGGATGTGCTCGCCAAGCTCAGCCACGCCTCTCGCCTTGGTGAGCTCGGTCTCGAGTTCTCTGCAGGCTGGCACGAGAAAGGCGACCGCACGAAGGGCTACTTCGACGTCGAATGGGGGCCAGTCGAGTCGTGGGACCACGCGATCCTGCAAGGCCCTCACATCTTTGTCGGGAACCCGTTCTACAAGTCACCGAACTCGACCATGCTTCACAACCAGGACTGGTCACCCATCGACCTCGAGACGCTCGGTGCCAACGCTATGCCAGTGACCGCCTATAAACCGGCGAACAGCAAGGCCGATTATGACGCCGCGTACACCCACTGGGGCGAAGACCGCGTCCCCGCCCGCTCGCGGTTTCGGCTCGCATGGCGGGGCATGGCCGCCAACACGGGCGAACGAACACTGATCAGCGCCATAATTCCGCCCGGTGCCAGTCACATCCACGGCGTATCCGCCGCCGGTTCACCTATAGAAGACGCTCATATCCTCGACGCCGCAACGGTCACCTCATCGCTCATCGCGGACGCCGCGGTGCGAATCGCTCCCAAGAGCGGCATTTCGATCAGCACCATACGGCGACTACCACGCAGTATCCATCCGCACCTTCTTACGGAATCGCGCGTGCGTTCCTTGCGTCTGCTCGCACTTACCGATGCGTACGCGGATCTGGTTGCGGTCGCTTACGACCCGGGGATGGCGGGCGTCGAGTGGGCAGGTGGCATCGACTATGGCAACCGGGGGTCAATCGGCCTCAACTCAAGCCAGTGGTCCATTGCGACTCCGCTCCGACGCGCCTCGGATCGCCGCCAGGCGCAGATCGAGATCGACTCGATCGTGGCACTCTCCCTCGGTATCACCGCCGACGAACTGTGCACCATTTACCGTACACAGTTCGCTGTGCTCTACGGGTACGACCGCAACGTCTACTTCTACGATGCGAACGGCCGCCTCGTCCCGAACGAAGTCCTGAAGGTCTGGCGCCAGAAGGGCGACGAGATCACGCAGGATGAGCGGAGCGCGACGAACGCCTCCGGCAACACCTATGAATACGTGCTGCCCTACGTCACCCTCGATCGCGAGGCCGACATGCGACAGGCCTATGCGCACTTCGAGCGGATCCTGCAGGAGCGCTCGTGAGCGAGCTGCTTCCTTCGCGTCAGGCGGCGCAGATTCGCTCCGGACTCGTCGACTTCCTCACGACGACGTTCGCGCTGTCCGACGAGGAAGCGCAGGGCGCACTCCGCGGCTTCCTCGACGACCCTGACGACGGAATCTTCCGGGGCCCGTACGTCCGCGCCCGTGTGCCGTTCCGCGCGGCCGACGACGGGTGGCGTGATGCGCTCGGCTGGTACGAGGGACACACTCCCTATGGACACCAGGCCGAGGCGTTCCGGCGCCTGAGTTCGGCGAACCTCGGCGAACAGCCCGACGGATCGGTCAAGTCCGCGCCCCTTCCGACGCTCGTCGTCACGGGTACCGGATCGGGCAAGACGGAGGCGTTCCTCTACCCGATCCTCGACCACGTCATACGCGCGAAGACCGCCGGTGACGCCGGGGTCAAGGCACTCATCCTGTACCCGATGAACGCGCTCGCGAATGATCAGTCCCGGCGCCTCGCCGAGCTGATCCGCGGGCACGACGCGCTCAAGGGCGTCAGGGCGGCGACATACACCGGCGAGACGGCGGGTCGTAGCCGCACGCGGGTCACCGCCGAGGGGCTGATCAACGACCGGAACACAATCCGCACCGATCCACCCGACATCCTGCTCACCAACTACAAGATGCTCGACCAGCTGCTGCTACGCAGCGCCGACCAGCCGCTGCTCGCAGCGGCCGCGACGAGCCTCCAGTACCTCGTGCTCGACGAGTTCCACACCTACGACGGCGCCCAAGGAACCGACGTCGCCATGTTGCTGCGCCGGCTCGGGCTGACTCTTCGGCGGTTGCGCCCGGCCGGACCGCCGGAACCGACCGGCGCCGGTCCCCTCGGCGACGTGACACCGGTGGCGACGAGCGCGACCCTCGGCGACGACGGCGACCCGGGCCGCATGCTCGAATTCGCCGAGACGGTCTTCGGCATCCCGTTCCCCGCCGACAGCGTCGTGCGCGAGACCCGCCAGTCGATGCGTCAGTGGGTCAACGGCTCCCGCGACAGCGGAACCCTCCTGGGTGGCCGGCCCCGCGCCCTCGACAACTCCCTCGTGTCCCAGATCGTCGCGCTGCACACCGAAGGCGAGGAGACCGCGTCACGGATCTTGGCCGAACGGGTCTTGATCACCCTCTTCGAAGAGGGTTCCGCGCTCGACTGGTCGAACGCCTCCGATGAGGATCTCCTGGCGTCCGTGGCATCCCATCCCCTCGTCCAGGCGATCGCTCAGCGCGCAGCGACCGCGATCGACGTGGACGCACTCGCCGATGCGTTGCTGCCCGCCGGCCTCGGAATCACCGAGACCTTCGAACAGCGCAGCAGCGCCCGTCGCATCTTCATCACCCGTGTTCTGGCGGCGCTGAGCCACGTGCGCGCCCGGGTCGGTCGGAGCGCACTGTCGATCGATCTGCACCTGTGGATCCGCGAGCTCACCCGAATCGATCGCGCGGCGACCCCCACCGTGCGTTTCCACTGGGCCGACGACGGCCCGGTGTCCCCCGGCCACGACGACGTCGAGACGAATTGGTTCCCCGCCGTCTATTGCCGTCACTGCGGGCGTAGCGGCTGGGGAGTCCAGCTCGCCCCGGTCGGCAACGAACTCTCGGCGACCGACGACGACATCCGCCGCGACCATGCGTCACGCGGCCGCAAGAGTCGCTTCCGCGCTCTCCTCCATGCCCCGGTCGAAGCCGACGCCTCCGTCGGGGGCGAGCCCGTGCCGGGACTTGCCTGGTTCGACCACGCGCACCGCGCGCTCCTCCCGGCCGCTCCCTCCGACGCCGAGGAGAGCACCGCGCTCCCCGTGCTCACGCTCACATTGGGCGAGGTCGACGACGACTCGCGCGATGACGTGTGTCCGGCGTGCGGTCGACGTGACGGCATCCGATTTCTCGGAAGTGCCATGGCCACCATGCTCTCGGTCGTCGTGACCACGCTGTTCGGCGACGCCGACCTCGACCGCGCTGAGAAGAAGGCGCTCGTCTTCACAGACAGCGTCCAGGATGCCGCGCACCGCGCCGGCTTCGTGCAAAGTCGCGCGCACGTGTTCGCGCTGCGCAACGCGATCCGTCACGCGGTCGCCGACGACTCGGCACCCCTCGACGAGATCGCCAACCTGCTCGTGCAGGACGCGGGCGACGACCCCGACGCCCGCTACCGCCTGCTGCCGCCCGACCTCGTCGACCGCGAAGAGTTCGTTGAGTTTTGGAAGTCGCCGACCCTCCGCAGTGTGCCCGCGGCCGTACTCACGCGCGTCAAGCGGCGGTTGCAGTTCGACCTCGCGATGGAGTTCGGGCTGCAGTCTCGGGTCGGCCGCACCCTTGAGCTGACCGGGAGCCTCGCGGCATCCGTCTCAGCGACCGAGGCCTCGATGCGGGCCGCGGCCCGCAAGGTGCTCGACGAGACACCCGCCTACGGCGTCCTCGACGGCCTTGCGCCGGCATCGAGTTCGGACGAGGTCGTCGTGCGGTGGGTGCGCGGCGTGCTCGAGCGCATGCGTGACCGCGGAGCGATCGAACACGAATGGTTCACGCGCTACATCGAGGAGGACGGTAAGCGCTGGCCGATCTGGGGCGGCCGCAAGCGCGGAGTCGGGATGCCGGCGTTCCCACCCGGTCGTGACGCGCCGGGCTACCCGCGCGTCGGCCCGCACGCCCCGACGGGCGACGACGCGAGGCGCACCCACCTCGACGTCGTGTCTTCGGCCCAGAGCTGGTACGCGATCTGGGCGAGGAAGACACTCGGCTCGACGCCGACCGACGGCGTGCGACTCACCTCGGCACTGCTCGCCGAGTTGGAGCGAACAGGCCTCCTGCGGTCGCACCCCGTGTCGGGCGGCGCGGCGACCGCGTACCTGCTTCCGCCGTCATCCATCGTCGTCGAGCCCGTCGACGGCTCAACGCTCGCGCGCGGCGACGTGCGACTCGAGTGCACCGTGTGTCGTAACCCCGTCACGGGCACTCCTGATGCGATCGGACAGTTGCGTGACGGCCCCTGCGTATCTGCCCGTTGCCCCGGCACCCTCATCTCCGCGACCAGCGCTGCCGAGAACTACTACCGCACGCTTTACGACAAGGGGTCAATGCGACGCGTCGTCGCGCGGGAGCACACGAGCCTGCTCGACACGACAGTACGACTCGAATACGAGAACGGATTCAAGGCCTCAGCCGGCGACCCCTCGGCACCGAACGTGCTCGTCGCCACCCCGACCCTCGAGATGGGCATCGACATCGGCGACCTGTCCACCGTGATGCTCGCGGGGCTGCCCCGCAGCGTCGCCTCTTACCTGCAGCGAGTCGGTCGCGCCGGGCGCCTGACCGGGAACGCCCTGTCGGTCGCCACGGTCACCGGCCGCGGGGACCAGTTGCCGCGCATGGGTGACCCTCTGTCGGTGATCAACGGCGCCGTCCGGCCGCCCGCAACATTCGTGGACGCCCAGGAGATCCTGCGGCGCCAGTACTTCGCGTCGATCCTCGATCGTCGCGCGGCCGAGGCCGACACCGTGCAGAAGGCGCGCGACGTGCTCACGACGAGCGAAGCAGGCTCGTTCCTCGGTGACGCGGTCGCCTACGCCGACGAAAACGCCGCCGACCTCGTCGAGTCGTTCCTGGGAACATTTCCGGGCCTCGGTTCGGCGGCCGCCGACCGACTCCGCGAATGGGTCACACCGTCGGCAGATCCCGGGACATCAGGCCTGGCGGCATCCGTTCGCGACGCCGTGCATCGCTGGAACGTCGAGTTGCAGACCATCAGTCGGCGGCGTACGGAGATCGGAAACGCGCTCCCCGACCTCGAGAAGGCCGCGGACCTCGGCGTCGAGAGCGATGCGAAGGACGCCTTCCGGGCGGCGCGGGCGGCGGATGGGATGCTGCGCCGGCAGCAGACCGATCTCACCGACGGCTACTGGATCAGTGCCCTGGAACGCTTCGGTCTGCTGCCGAACTACACGCTCCTCGACGACTCGGTACGCCTCGACGCGGCGGTTTCGTGGATCGACCCCGACACCTCCGAGTGGCACGACGACACCTACGCCTACGAGCGCGGCGCGGCCGTCGCGATCCACGAGCTCGCACCGGGCTCGTTCTTCTACGCGCAGGGGCTCGAGATCCCGGTCGACGCGGTCGACCTCGGCCCCGGCGGTGAGGCCGTCGAGGACTGGACCTTCTGCCCCGAGTGCGGCTTCGCCCAGCGTGTCGCGGACGGCGCCGTCACCGAGTGTCCGCGGTGCCGTTCCAAGGGGATCGGCGACGCCGCGCAGAGGATGCCGGCCGCAGAGCTGAAGACCGTGTCCGCCGTCGCCCGGCGCGACGAAGCCGTGATCGGCGACCGCAGCGACGACCGGCGACGGACGGCGTTCACGGTCAAGGTCGCAGCCGACCTCGACCCCGCTGGCATCGTCCGGCGCTGGTACGACCAGGGCACGGGCTTCGGTGTCACCTACGCCCGCGATCTCACGATCCGCTGGATCAATGTCGGCAAGCGTGCCGGCAGTGGCCCCAGCAGGTTCGTCGCCGGCAGCGAGGTCACCGGTCCCCTGTTCCGTGTGTGCGACACGTGCGGCCAGCTCGACTCACAGGCGGGCGGCAACAATCGGCGCGATCACCGACCGTGGTGCCCGCGCCGCGACCAAACCGTCGAGGAGACCGTCACGCTCGCACTCACACGCACGCTCGTCACGCAGGGGATCTTCCTCCGTCTCCCTCCAGCGTTGACACTCGGCGACGGAGTGGTTGTTCCCAGTCTTTCCGCGGCCGTTCTCCTCGGCCTCCGTGAGTCGATGGGTGGTGACCCCGATCACCTGCGGATCGTCCCGGTCACCGAGCCCCTCGGCGAACACGAGGGCGGGACCGCTCAGGCCCTGCTGGTACACGACACTGTGCCCGGCGGCACCGGATACCTCGCCGAACTGGCCGACCCGACTCGTCTGCGCGGCATCCTCACCGAAGCGTGGAGGGTGCTGAAGGACTGCGAGTGCCAGAACGAACAGCGCGCCGCGTGTCACCGCTGCCTGCTGCCCTTCGCACCCAAAACATCGAACCTGTCGCGCGCCTCGGCCGAACAAGCGCTCGCGAAGCTACTCGACGTCTCGAACGGCGCACCCGCGCCTCACTTCGACGTCACCGACGAGGACCCGGGCGTCCCGCTCAGCGAGTCCGTCATCGAGCAGCTCTTCCGCAAGGTCTTCATCGAACGCACCAAAGCGCTCGGCGGCAGCGTCAAGGAGATCCCGGGCGACTGGGGAAACAAGGTGCAGGTGTCGTTCCCGGGAGACGGACGGATCTGGATGCTGCGCCCCCAGGTGTCGCTCGGCCCCACTCAGCCTGATTTCGTCCTGGAGCAGTCCGGCGGCGGCGCCGAACCCATCGCGATCTACACCGATGGCAAGGCGTTCCACGCCACGGTCGAGCACAACCGACTCGCTGACGACGCCGACAAGCGGCGCGCCGCGCGCGGTCTCGGGTATCGCGTGGTCGCCGTCACGTGGGCCGACCTCGTCGACGACAGGCTCGACCCGTCGTGGTTCGTGCGCCCGTGGGCGGAGAAGGTCGCCGCCCAAGCACAGCTGCCCCTCTTACAGCTCGGCAAGCTGACCGTCGATCCGATCACGCTCCTCATGGAGTGGATGCAGAAGCCGGACGATGAGGCGAAGCGTCGGGACACTCTCGCGCGCGTCCTACCGATGATCCTGAAACAGGGTGCCGTCTCGACGCCGTTCGGCGGGGAGTCCGCGCTGGAGCGCGCGGCTCGGGTCTTCACCGAGGGATTGCCGAAGACGGCGGTCCCCGCCGCCGACTGGGTCACAGCCGAGAATCAGCTCGTGTCGACGACGCGGCTCAAGCAACAGGGAGCGACTGAGTTCGCCCTCGTACTCGACGACCGCGATGACGCCCTCACGGCGACCGGCTTCGACCGATCGTGGCGACTCTGGCTGCACCTGTCCAACCTCGTAGGGTGGCGTGGCGACATGTCGGGGGTCGAGATCACGACGTGGTCGAGGCTTGCCTTCACACCGCCGCCTGGCTCCCTAGCTGCAGCCTCTGAGCTTCCCGCTGAGTGGGCTGTGCTCGCACAGCAAGCGACGCAAAGCGAACGTGCCGTCATCGAGCGAATCGCCGCGGCACCCACCCCTGTCCCACGCCTGGGAGTCGAGACGTTCGGCGGCATCCCTCTGTCGATCGCGTGGCCCGAGGCGCGGGTCACGATCGCACTCGGGCTCCAAGCCGGTGAGGCCGAAATCCTCACCACCGATGGGTGGACCCTGCTCGATCCCGAATCCGACGACCTCGCCGCGCAGGTCGAGGCACTGACCCGAGGACTTTGACATGCCCACCATCACGCTGGCGATGCGCAAGCAGCCCAACCACGGCAACGACGTCAAGGCCAAGATCCAAACATTCCTGTACAAGCTGGGCGAAAGTGACGCCACACCGGGTCTGCACATCGAGCCGA
Organism: Microbacterium enclense; assembly: GCF_001456955.1. Lineage (GTDB taxonomy): Bacteria > Actinomycetota > Actinomycetes > Actinomycetales > Microbacteriaceae > Microbacterium > Microbacterium enclense. The sequence goes on from NZ_KQ758469.1 coordinate 342,624, forward strand.
TCAACGGCTCGGTCGACCCCAACGCCCGCACCGGACGGGTCAACGACTTCTGGCGGGCCGTCCTCTTCCGCGTCGACCCTCCCGGCGGCGAGACAAACTATGTGTACGCGGGAACCTGGCCCCACGATGAGGCCATCGCCAAGGCCAAGTCCCTGACGCTCGCGGTGAACCCCGTCAACGGCATCCTGGAACTCCGCGAGGCCATCGCCGCGCAGCAGGTCTCCGCAGCCGCGCTTCCCACTGAGGGGACGGCCGCTCCGGTCGCAGCATCCTCGACGCCCGTCCTCACGGAGCGCGGCTATTTCCTCACCGATCTCACGGATGAATTCGGCTTCCCTGCGAATATCGCTGCGACAGCCTTCGAGCTGCTCGACGAGGATGCCCTGCTGGACTTCGCCGATCATCTGCAAACTCCATGGCAACAAGAAGTGCTGCTGTCGATGGCGGCACGCGAGGCACTGCACCTCATCAAGGAACGCCTCGGACTCGACAAGCCGGTCGAGGTCGATCCCGGTGACGACGAGGCCACCAGAATCCTCAAGGCGCTCGAGCACCCGGCATCCCGGATGCAGTTCACCTATGCTGCGAACAGCGACGAACTCAAACGGATCATCGAGGACGGAGACTTCGGCGCCTGGCGGGTGTTCCTGCACCCCGAGCAGCGGGAGTACGTGGAGAAGGACTACTCGGGCGCTTTCCGCCTCAGCGGGGGCGCCGGCACCGGCAAGACGGTCGTGCTCCTGCATCGTGCCCGTCGACTCGCGCTGGCCCATCCGCACGCGCGTATCATCCTGACGACCTTCACCCGCGCATTGGCCGAGAACCTGCGTCGTGACCTCGAGCGCCTCGATGCCGACGTGCCGATCGCCGAGAAGCTGGGCGATCCCGGTGTTCTCGTGAGGGGTGTCGATCAGCTCGCCGCTGACGTCCGCCTGCGCGCGGGCGACGACTTCGGAGCATCAGCGCTGGCGGCGATCGGCTCGACCCGGGAGAAGACGGCGTCCCCCGCCGAGCCCGACTGGTCGTCCGCGATCGTCCAGGCCGGAGCGTCCCTGCCGATCGCCCTCCAGTCGCCGTCGTTCTTCAACGACGAGTACGCGCAGGTGGTGCTGCCGAACGAGATCATCGACACGGACTCCTACTTCACCGTCCGACGGCCCGGGCGCGGGGTCGCTCTCGACCGCGGCAAGCGCGCAGCAGTGTGGGCCGTCGTCGAGCAGATGCGCAAAGACCAGCGGATCGCGAACCAACTCGGGTACGGCGAGATCGCCGCCATCGGCGCCCAGTGGGCGATGAGGACGGGCACCGTCTTCGCCGACCACGTTCTGGTGGACGAGGGACAAGACTTGGAACCGGCGAAGTGGAAGCTCCTGCGCGCCCTTGTAGCTGAGGGCTCGAACGACCTGTTCATCGCGGACGACAGTCATCAGCGGATCTACGGCCGGTCGACCGTGCTCAAGCACTATGGCATCAAGGTGCAGGGGCGCTCGCGCCGACTCACGCTGAACTACCGGACGACACTGGAGAACCTTCGCTTCGCTCTCGGTGTGCTCGCCGGTGAGCAGTTCGAGGATGCCGAAGGACTCGAGGTCTCCACAGCCGGTTACCGGTCGGCGCGCAGCGGCCCGAAGCCGTCCAAGCACTCCGCCAAGTCGGACGCTGAGCAGCTGGACCTCATCGCCGATGACATCGCGCGGTGGCTGGAAGAAGGTGTACGAGCCGAGACGATCGCCGTGCTTGCGGCATCCAACACCTCCGCCAAGAAGGTGCAGCAGGGCCTTTCGCAGCGGGGTGTCTCGGTCGCCGTCATCACCCAGCCGCGGGTCACGGGCGGCCAGCCCGTCACCATGACCATGCACGCCGCGAAGGGCATGGAGTTCTCGCGCGTTGTCCTCTTCGACGTCTCGGACGGCTCGTTCCCACCACCGTGGGCCTACAAAGGAGTGCCTGAGGAAGACCGGGCGGACAAGGACCGCCAGTTCCGCTCGCTCCTCTACGTCGCGGCGAGCCGCGCACGCGACGAACTCGTCGTCACGTGGAAGGGTGCGCCGAGCGCATTGCTGTTGGGCTGAGCTTCAGCGACGCCCGGCGGCTTCGGTCGCGGCATCCGGATCTGTCTTGTGGCCCAGTTCGCTCAACACCCACGGTGCGTCGCGACGCCTCTGCACCGGTACGAGATAGCTGTTGTCGCGCAGGTACTGGGCCGCCCAGCGGATGTCGTACTGCCATGTATAGAACAGATCACCGGAAGACTCGAGTTCGTCTCTATGATCGCGCCAGACGATCTTGCACACCTCGACGATCTTGCCTGCGCCGCCGAGCTCGCGGAGTGCGGCCAGTACCCAGCCTTTGAGAGAAGATCTGTCAGCCATGCGGTCAGGCTATCGACCGGTCCACAGCTGCGGCGACAGTGGCAGCCACGAGTTCCGGATCATCACGCACCTCGTGCTCCCAGAAGCGGAGCGGCGTCCACCCGGCGGCCGTGAGGGCAGCATCCGTCTCGGCGTCCCGCTCGCGATTGCGCATCCGCTTCGCCAGCCAGAAGGCACCGTTCCGCACGGGGGCCTGGTAATGCTCCGGACAGCCGTGCCAGAAACATCCGTCGATGAAGACCGCGACGCGCGCTCTCGTGAAGACGATGTCGGCTGTTCGTCGTAAGTTCTGGACCGGACGCGCCGACACCCGATAGCGGAGGCCCATCGCATGAAGACGACGTCGGACAGCCAACTCGGGCGCTGTGTCGCGACCGCGGTTCGCCTGCATCGACGAACGCGAACCCGGCGTGCTCGCCCAGGACTGGGCGCGGGGCGGTTCCGCCTTCGACTCACTGTCCAGCATCCGCTCGACCTCCTCATCTCCAGAGTAGATTTGGCCCGATGACTCTGCAGGCGCCGTTGCACGTCGGGACTCCGACGACCGGCTCCAGCGCGACCCGTACCATCTCCGTGCTCGACCTGTTCGCCGGCGCCGGCGGTCTCACGGCAGGCTTCCATGCCGCGTCAGATCGCTACCGTGTGAAGCGCGCTGTCGAGCTCGATACCTCCGCCGCCGCGACCTTCGCGGCCACCTTCGGCGCTGACCTTGTCTATCGTGGCGGGATCCAGACGTGGCTGCAGGAAGAGGACGTCCCTCAGGTCGACGTCATCGTCGGTGGCCCGCCGTGCCAGGGTTTCTCAATGCTCGGGAAGCGTGACAGCGGTGACTTCCGAAATTACCTGTGGCAGGAGTACGCGGCGACGATCCTACGCGCGCAGCCGAAGTACTTCGTCGTGGAGAACGTGGCGGCGTTCGCCAAGTCGCAGCAGTTCCGCGACCTCAGCGAGTCGACCCAGCCCGACGGTCTGCTGAGCGATTACGCATTTGAGTGGGGCATCCTCAACGCAGCAGATTACGGCGCATTCCAAGCGCGCAAGCGGGCCATCCTCATCGGACGTCACCGCGACCTTCCGGCAATCGGTATGCCGCCACCGACGCATGTGGGACGACATCAGACCGTCCGCCAGGCATTCAAGAACATCGTTCCGGCCGTCACCGAGACCCGTCTGGACGACCGGGTGAAGACCTTCTTCGGCATCGAGCTCCCAGGAGTGTTCCGCCCGTTCGAGCTCCACGTGGGTCGCGACTACGCTGAGATCTCGAAGCTTCGATTCTCCAAAATTCCAGAGGGCGGTAACAGGTTTGACCTCCCAGATCGCCTCAAGGCGCCCTGTTGGATCGGCCACACGAGCGGGTCCGGCGACGTCATGGGCCGACTGCATTGGGACAGGCCGTCGGTGACGATCCGCACGGAATTTTTCAAGCCCGAAAAGGGCCGCTACCTCCATCCGGTCGAGAATCGCGCGATCACGCATTACGAGGCGGCCGTGCTTCAGGGGTTCCCAGATACACACCGCTTCGTGGGCACGAAAACGGCCATTGCAAGGCAGATCGGGAACGCAGTGCCCGTGCCCCTTGGGCGGGCGATTGCCGCCCACATGGAGCAGTATCTGTAAGGCCAACTCCGAGCCCACTCGAGCTGTCGCCCATGCAAGGGAAGTCCGAGCGGCGCAGTTCGCGGGTTCTGAGCACGATTCACTCGGCGTCCGGTGGCATTCCTAATTCGTGGTTAGGAGGCCGCCCGGAGTGACATTGGTCACATGAATAGGCGGTCGGACCCGAAGTCCGTCCGAGGCGCGCCTCACCCCACAGGTGCCCCGCCGCGGTTACTCGCCAGCCCCCAGTCCCATCAACCTTTCAAGCCCGTCCTCCGTAACGATCGGAACCCCCCAAGCGCGCGCCTGCCGCGCCTTCCCCGACATCGAGTCGGGGTCGGCGGCCACGAGCACTTTGGCCTTCTTCACCATGCTGTCCTTAGGAATCAGACCGCGCTCGGTGAGGATGTCGAACCACGCCGATCGGTCTCGGCGCGTTTCGCCGGTAATGACGACGGTGTCACCCGGTGACAGGCGGAAGCCGGTGGTGAGGGTCGGGGCCGCGGCATCCGGTTTCGAAGCGGCGCCGGCGATCGTTGCCGCGTCGATCTCGAGCAGGCCACCGATCTTCTGGATGTCGGCCCACTCGTCAGCGGTGAGCTGGTCGTCCGCCCAGGCCGCCGACACCAGCCCGTCGAAGTAGGCGCGGTGAATGCGGCGAACCGCCGTGCTTGAGAGATTGAGCTCCGCGGCGAATCGAATGAGGTCGTCGGTCTCGGTCGCCGACATGTACCGGTCGAGGAGGACGCGATCGAGCAGGGCGAGGTAGTCGAGATTCAGTGCGCCGTCGTCGACGGCGTCGGTCGCGACGTCCACGTGCAGCCGCTCGAGAACCGATCGCGGTGCCGTGTCGGAGTCCGTACGCGCAAGCCAGGCTGTCGTGTCGCACGGCTCATCCGGCCACTCCCCCGCGGTGGCGAGCCAACCGTCCCACCACGCGGGATCGCGGCCCGCGCCGATGTAGGCGCGAAGGAGCGCCGCCGCAGCGAGAGCATCCGCCGAAGCGCGATGAGCGTTCTGCATCGCGTATCCGATCGCCGCGCTGCAGTCGGCGAGACTCCGGTTGCCCGGCAGGAATGTGCCCGCGAGCTGCATCGTGCACATCCAGTACTCGTACTCGGGGCACACCAGACCGGCTTGCTGCATGGAGTGGGCCAAGAATCGCGCGTCGAAACTGGCGTTGTGCGCGACCGGCACACGCCCGCGCAGGAGGGAGGCAATGGACGGGGCGAGCGCAGCGAACTCCGGAGCTCGCGCGGCCGCAGCGGCGCTGATGCCGTGGATAAGCTGCGCACCCATATCGCGCATCGGATTGACGAGCGTCTCCCAGGCTCCTTCGACGACGCCAGTCGGTGACACATGCACGATCGCCACCTCGACGATGCGGTCGTGCTTCTGTGGAAACAGACCTGTCGTTTCCAGATCGACGACTGCGAATCCTCGCCCCATATTGCGCCCCCAGGTGTTGATCGGGGTCACTCTATCCGTCGTTTGAGATCGACCGGCGCACCTCACAAACGGGTGAGATACGCCCCCGACGGCGCAAGCTCGACCCGTCGGGTGGCCACCGCCAGCGTCAGAGCTTCAGCGAGTCGCTCGGCGATCTGGGCTGTCATTCGCTTCCCACCGAACAGCCGCAGAGCTTCTCTCTTGATCTCGTCCTCGCGCACCCCACCGCCGAGCTGAGCGACGACGGCCATGGCGTTCGCGATCTCTTCCAGAGCGACGGACTCGAGCGGTCGACTCTCTCCCGACGTGCTCGCGCGGACGTCTCGCCAGGTGGAGACATCCACGTCCACCGGCCAGATGAACTGCTCGTCGCCCGGGCGCGTGGAAGCCTCCGGGATCAGCCGGAGGATCGCCGTGGCCCGGGTCCCCGACACACGAGACAGTCCGAACGATTCCGCCACCAGTCTCACCAGCCGTGCCCGCGAGATTGGTCCCTCGGCGGCGATGATCTCCACCAGGGTGGCGCGAACCCGCTCTGCAGCAGGTCGATCCGGAAGCGCATCGAGCACATCGACTCCGCCAGATGTCGTCATCGGCCAGGGCGCGAAGGGACGGACGTACGGATGCGTTACACCGACGGCTACCTCGGCCGGCGTCCCTTCCTCCAGAGGCTCCGGCAGCTCATCTGCCGCAAGCGGATCAAGGTCGTCGACGGGCTGCGTACCGCTCTCGACCGTCGCCGTTGACGCAGACCGACCCTCCGCGCTGGCGGCTTCCACCGCCGCGACGAGTCGGTCAGCCGTGGCATCCGGATCATCGAGCCACTCCGGCAGCCACACCCTCTCGATCCCCGGCCAGCGCATCAACTTGCCGAGGACATCGACAGGCAGACCATCGCGATCAGCCACCGTTCGGCGCGCACGCCAGCCTTCTCCGTCGAGCAGGACGGCGACGATCGGCTGCGCGGGGTCGGACGCGGATGCGAGCGTGAGATCGATACGGAAGTCCGAGAGCCCGACGTCGGTCTTCACGACGAGTCCGCGCTCGGTCAGGATCGCGGCGATCTCGTCTCGGTGCCGATCGATCACGGGCACGCGGACCGTGGAGTCATCGGAGGGTGCAACTCCGCGCGCGGCGAGTTCGAGATAGGACTTCAGGTCTTTGAGACCCCGGGCCGAAGTCTGCTCGGCGCGAAGCTCAGCGGGATCGAAGCTCGCGTACAGCACGACCTGTCGTCGCGCACGAGTCACCGCGACGTTCAGCCGGCGTTCTCCCCCTGCACGGGACAGCGGTCCGAAATTCAGCGGGAGCATTCCGCGGTCGTTCTTGCTGAAGGCGACCGAGAACAGGATCGTGTCGCGCTCGTCGCCCTGCACGCTCTCGAGGTTCTTCACGAACAATCCGTCGCGCTCGTCGAGCGCACGGCCGATGCGTTCGTCGGGAGCGTCGCGCAGCATGTTGTCGATGAGGTCGCGCTGCTGAACGTTGAACGTGATGATGCCGATCGACGGTGCGGTGTCACCGGCGGCAGCGAAGCGACGGATCACCTCGTCGACGATCGTCTGCGCTTCGACGCGGTTGGTTCGAAGGACTCCGCGCCCACCCGAACGTTCGAAACGACCGTCGACACGCACGAGCGAGAGCCCGTAGTCGGGCTTCTTCGCGGCGAGCGCGTCGGGTGCGGACGCGGTGAAGTCACGCAACGGCGCAGGAAACGACGACAGGCGGCTCTCGTAGTACTGGTGGTTGCTGAAGGCGATGAGCGCCTCGTCCTGGCTGCGGTAGTGCCACGACAGCCACTTGCTCGGAACTCGCGCTTGCGTGCACTCCGTGAGGATGGACTCCTCATCTGCGACGACGCCCGCATCAACCTCAGCCTCGTCGACGTCGGCCGTCACCTCCGCGAAGGTCGACGGAGGCATCTGCTTGGAGTCTCCGACGACCACGACGGAACGCGCTCGCCCCATCGCGCCCACGGCATCCGCGACGCGAATCTGCGAAGCCTCGTCGAACACCACGATGTCGAACATCCCGGCGCGGGCGGGAAAGAACCGAGCGACCGATTCCGGGCTCATGAGCATGCACGGCGTGATCTGCGTGATCAGATCGCCGTACTTGTCCATGAGCGTCCGCACGCTGTCCCCACCGCGCTGTCTCGAGAGCTGACGTTTGAGCGCGCCCATGTCGCCGCCGTCGAACTTCGGATCGAATCGTCGCTGAGACAGGATGTCAGCGGGCAGAGCCCGCGGGAGCTCGCCGCGAATGGCTGCCGAACTCGCGGCGAACCGGGCGATCGTCCGGTTGTGTGCGGCGGGATCGAAGTCGCTGAGCGCGGTGGCGTCTTCGCGTTCATCGATGGATGCCGAGGCGACACCCTTGTCGAAGGCGAGCGCCGCGTCGTCGGCACGGACGCGCCCGGCCAGAATCGCCTCCCGCGCCGTGTTCATCCCGTGGCGCCGCAGAGGTTCCACGTGCCGGAGCAGGTCGATCCAGCGGCCGAGCGTGACCGGTTCGGTCGTCGCCAGGTTGCGCGCCGCACGAGTGCGTTCCCAGGTCGACGCGACTCCTTCATCCCCGGCCCAGACGGCGAGCTGGTCAGGTGATGCGCCACCTCGCGCAGCAGCGACCGTTGCCCGCCACGCGGAGGCGAGCGCCGCGTATCGCTCGGCCGACGCCGCATCTGGGGCCGTGGTCGCGTAGACACGGCGCAGGTCCGAGCGCAGGTCCCCGGCAGTCGAGGCATCGGACGCGAGCGTCCTCGAGAGCCACGCCACCCACGTGAGGGCGGCTCCCACCTGCTCCGCCGCGCCGGGCAGGTAGGGGTTTAAGTCCGGGGTCGCGACCACGACGGGCTGTCGCTGCAACTCACCGCGCAACTCGTCGACCTGTGCGGCCGTCTCGACCATGGCGCCGGTGAGTGTCGACAGCCCGCGCAGGTCGATCGCGGTCTGATCGACGCGTAGGTCGGCCGCGAACTGGGCCAGCACCGCACGCCGACGCTTCTTGCGACCGAAGAATGACGACGCATCCGCGGCCTGGGCAGCTGCGTGGATCTCGCGAACGTTCCGCGAAAGAACCCGCGGATCGACCTGAGCGAGCCATGCGGGCGGCTGCGCGGCCGCCGCTGTGAGCCGCTGAGCGACGCCATCGATCGACCCGGGCTGCACTCGGTCGACGGCGTCGAGAGCATGGCGCGGTGCGCGAGCGACACCCGCCCACGCGTCCATCTGCTGCGGGCTCTGCACGCGCGAAAGCATCTCGCTGGGGCCGACAGCAGACAGCGCGTCGTCGAAATCTCGCGCCGCGCGATGCAGAGAGGCCGCGTCGATCTCGGGATCGTCGACGAAGCCCCACGGATGCGTCGCTGCCGGCCGGGCGAGATCGCTGACAGCCGGCAAGTCCCGCAGAGTCGCGCGCAGCTGATCGATGTGATCGCCGGAGGCCACCAGGGAAGCGGGCACATCCAGGGGCGGAATGTCCGCGGCCGATGCCAGCAACTGCGATCGAGCCGAGTACAGCGACAGACCGGCCGCGTTCGGTTCGTGAACCCGCTGCGCATAGCGCGACAGCGCGCCACGACTGGACTCCGCCGCCTCGCGCTGCGCGGACAACGCCGCCCGATCGGGCCGGGCGGTGGCGTCGAGCGCCGCCCGGAGTTGCTCGCGCACGGCATTCGGCCGCGCGCCCTTGTCATGCAGGTCGAGCGAGAAGGAGCCGAGCCCGACGGCATCCAGTCGGTCTTTCACGACCTCCAGTGCCGCGCGCTTCTCTGCCACGAAGAGCACGCGCTTGCCGGATGCCAGCGACCGAGCCAGCAGATTGGTGATCGTCTGCGACTTGCCGGTGCCCGGCGGGCCTTCGAGCACGAACGTGCGGCCCTCGACGGCCTCGACGACGGCCTCGAGCTGCGACGAGTCCGCGGAGACGGGAACCTGCGCCGAGAGCGCATCGAGATCGACGTCGACCGGCGCCGGGACCGCGTCGATGTACGCCTCATTCGGCGAGCTGATGAGGTGGGTGACGAGCGAGTTGGTCGCGAGCTCTTCCCAGTTGTCGTCGAGGTCCTTCCACAGCCGGAATTTCGCGAACTGCAGGATGCCGAGGTGCACGGTGTCCTCGACGACGAAGGGCCGCTTGGCGTCGACCATCGCCTGGCGCACCGCGTCGAACGCCGCGCCGAGGTCGATCCCCGCGGCATCCGTCGCCGGATTTGCAAGTCCCGGCACCTCGATGCCGAAGCTCACCTTCAGCTTCTCGAGGAGGCAGTAGTTCGGCGTGGAAGCACCCGCCTCGTCGAGGACAAGACGGAAGGACTGGCCACGCGACACGCTCTCCAACGTCACCGGGACGAGCACGAGCGGCGACTGCAGCTGCCGGTCGTTGAACTCCCAACGCAGGGTGCCGAATGCGAGGTACAGGTTGTTCGCGCCGGTCTCTTCGGTGACCGTCTTCGCTTTCGCGGCCAGAGCGCGCAGCCTCGTCGTGTAGGCCGCTTGCGTGACGTCGGTCAGGTGCGCCTGCCGCTTGTCAGCCAGGAGCGCCTCTCGTTCGGCCTCGTCGCGGTCGCGACCGAAGCGGATGCCACGCTCCCGCGCGATCTCGGGAACGTCGTCGGACGCGAGAAGCGTGACGCTCGCTCCTCCGTTGATCATGTCCTCGAGCCGGCCGAGTGCCGCGCCCGGCACCGCGAGTTGGTAGCCCGCGCGACTCGTGAAGTTGATGAGGCGATTACGAAGACTCAGGTCGAGCAGAGCGTTCTTCCACTGCGCCACCCGCGGCGGAGCCACTGCGCGGCCCTGTGCATCGCGCTGGCCGGCGACGAACGGCGCCAGCACGCGGTCCAGCGGTCGATACTCGACGACGGTCACCTCGCCGTCGGCACCCACCGTGCGGCTGGGGAGCGGGAAGATTCCGTTCTCGCGGGCCGCGCGCACGTCGGTGATGCCGAGGATCTCGTCCCGGCGGGCTTCGAGGTACGCCGCGGGGGTGGCGCGGGCGACGTCGAACGGGACGGATGCCGCACCGCCGGTCACCTGTGTCGTCTCGAGCAGTGAGATTCGGCCCAGCTTCGCGAGGTTGACCGCTTCTTCGATGTCGGTGGTCGCGGGCAGACCGAGACTGCCGTTCTCACGCCAGTACCCGAGGAAGATGTGACCGTCCACGGCCCACAGCGTCGAATTGATCCCGACCTGCTCGAGCAACGCGGCGAATGTCAGCGTCGTGTCGAGGCACGTTCCGAGCCGTCCCTCGAGCACCTCGTGCGGCGTGCGGATCTTCTGACCGCGCAGGCCCCAGCTCGCCGGAGGCTCTGCATAGCGGATGTCGAGTTCGCGCACGGCATCCCAGATGGCCGCGACCACGGCGTCCACCCGCGCCGGGTTGTCGCTCTGGTACCCGTCGAGCTCCGTGCGGCCGCTCGACTGCCCCAGCACGTCCGAGGCTCGCTGCAGGACCGGCGTCAGCGCGGTCGCCTGCGGCTGAGCGAAGGATGCAAGGAGCTCGAGGCCGAGGTGCAGCTCCTTGGCGATCCACTGGTTCGCGGCAAGCACGGTGACCGGATGACGATGATCGGCGATCACCGCGCCGTCTGGGCCGCGCAGGGTGAGAGTGATGAAGCCGGGCTGCTCCGTATCGACTTGAAGCATCGGAGCGGGATCGAGCGACAGCAGATCGAGCCCGGCGAGCGTCTTCAGACCGGGCGCAAGGTCGAGGATCACGACTTTGGGCGCCCCCAGCGAACCGTTCGCCGTGCCGGCCTCGATCTCGAGGGATGCTCCGCGAAGCTCGGGCCCGGCATAAGAGACCCGAACCTCCTGCACCGGCACGATGCGTGCGTGTGCCATGGCATAGCTAAGCTCGCTCACCGCGTCGAGCGACAGACGCGCGTTCGACGCCGGATTGGATGAAGTCGCGGACTCGTCCGTCTCGGGCTGCTCGCGCCGCTGACGGCGGGTGAGCGGCAACGCTTCCGCGGCGGCCAGCTCGGTAGGAAGTGGGGCGGTTGCTGACGAAGGGAGCGGGGCAGCAGGGGGCACGGGGAGTGGCGCGACCGGTGGCGCGGGGAGCGGGGCGCTCGGCGGTGACGGAAGCGGGCGGCCGGTGGCTCCACCGCCCAGTGCCGACAGCACCGCCGGCTTGCGCGCCGCAATCCGCTGCGCTTCGTCGCCCGCGCCGATTTCGCGCAGGAGCAATTCAGCCGAATCGAGCGCCCGGTATGTCTCGGCGAGACTGAACTCGACCTGGTGCGCGTGCTTGTTGCGCACCTCGCGCAGCTCACTCGCCCAGTTCGTCGCCTGGCGGGAGATGCGCCCGTCGAAGGGGTAGCCGAGGTTGCCCAGCTTCTCGGTCATCACTCGCAGCATCAGCCCGACGTCATTCACGTGATGGTGCGAGGTGGGTCTACCCGCGAGCTCGTCTTTGTGAGCGATGACCTTCACCCACGACGGCCCCTGGGGTAGGCGCTCTGCGAAAACCTGCTCGATGAACGGACGGAGGCCTTCGGCCAGGTCGTCGATGGCCCCGCCGATGATGTGACGTGTATCGATGGTCAAGACATTCCCCCTGGGGCCCGTTACGACTCGGCCGTGGGGCCGTGGCCATTCGGAGCCTAGAGGATCGTGTCCAGCCGCTTCGCGACGCAAGCTCCTCTGGCTCGCTCGCGGTGTGTGGCGGCTGCATTCAACGCCATCATGGAGCCACAGGTGCAACTGAGACGATCCGTTGCGCCGGGCAGAGGGGTCGGGCTCGCGTCCGGACCCTCTCACATCAGCGCGGGATGTCGTCAGTTATGCGATACGGCACGGCGTAGCCGCCCGTCCAAATCCGCTCTCCCTCGTACCGCGTCTCCGCGAGAGTCTGTGCGTGCCTCGTCGCCTCGTCTTGATTTCGCAGAACGCCGAGGATCTCCACGTCTTCGTCGCCCCGGTAGACGATCCATACCTTCTCCACGGAGCGAGGATACGCACGGACCGCAGAGCGGCGCCGCGGCAGCTCGTCACATCCCCGGCGCCATATCCGCGAACCGCGAATAGTGCCCCTGGAACGCCACGGTGATCGTGTCAGTCGGACCGTTACGGTGCTTCGCCACGATCAGGTCGGCCTCGCCCGCACGCGGGGAGTCCTTCTCATACGCGGCCTCACGGTGCAGCAGCACCACCATGTCGGCATCCTGCTCGATCGAGCCCGACTCACGCAGGTCGCTCAGGGCGGGCTTCTTGTCGGCGCGCTGCTCGGCGCCACGGTTCAGCTGCGACAGGGCGATGACGGGAACCTGCAGCTCCTTCGCCATCAGCTTCAGCGCGCGCGAGAACTCGCTGACCTCCTGCTGGCGCGACTCGACCCGCTTGCCGCTGGTGAGCAGCTGCAGGTAGTCGATGACGACCATCTTCAGGCCCTCGCGCTGCTTCAGGCGGCGGCACTTGGCGCGGATCTCGACCAGCGTCATGTTGGGGCTGTCGTCGATGTAGAGGGGGGCGTCGTTGATGCGGCCGCGGGTGGCGGCGACCGTGGTCCAGTCGCGGGAGTCGAGCGTTCCCTTGCGCATGCTCTGCAGGGGGATCTGGCCCTCGGCACTGAGCAGACGCATGGCGATCTCGCTACGCCCCATCTCGAGCGAGAAGAAGATGCACGGCGCGTTTGACTTGATCGCGGCGGCGCGGGCGAAGTCGAGGGCGAGCGTCGACTTACCCATGGCGGGGCGCGCGGCGAGCACGATCATCTGGCCCGGGTGCAGACCGTTGGTCAGCTGGTCGAGGCCGGCGAAGCCGGTGGGAATGCCCGTCATCGACCCGTCGCGGCCGCGCGCGGCCTCGATCTCGTCGACAGCGGCATCCACCGCCACCGTCAGGGGGATGTAGTCCTCGGCGCTGTCGTCGCCCGAGACGTTGTAGATCTCGGCCTGGGCGCTGTTGACGAGCTCGACCGGGTCGCCCTCGCCGGCGTAGCCCATCTGCACGATGCGGGTGCCGGCCTCGACGAGGCGGCGCAGCATCGCGCGCTCCGAGACGATCGACGCGTAGTAGCCGGCGTTGGCCGCGGTGGGCACGATCGAGGTGAGGGTGTGGAGGTAGTCCGCTCCCCCGGCGCGCTGCAGCTCACCCGTCTTGATCAGCTCGTCGGTGACGGCCACGACGTCGGTCGGCTCGCCGTGCGAGTAGAGCGTGAGGATGGCCTCGAAGATCAGCTCGTGCTTCGGCACGTAGAAGTCGGGGCCGCGCAGGGTCTCGATGACATCGGCCACGGCGTCTTTCGACAGCAGCATGCCGCCCAGCGCGCTCTGCTCGGCGAGCATGTCGTGCGGGGGCGTGCGCTCGGGACGCGGTGCCTTTCCGAGGCGCTCCTCGGCGATGTCAGCGATCGACACGGGCTCTCCTTCTGCTCTCGGGCCGCCCCGGCGACCCCCTCACGCGCGCGCAAGGGATGCGATGGCGAGGGTGGAACGACCTCGGGAGCATCGAATCACCGACGTCCGACATCGACGCGCGCGGCAAGGTGAAGAGGATGCCCGATGGGCTGCCCCCACGCTAGATACCACCTCGCACCCACGCAAATATGCCTGTGGATAACTCTGTGGAGAGTCTGCGGGAAACGCCGCGGTGTCTGTGCACAACTCCTGTGGAGAACTCGGTGGATGAATGTGGATTCCGCACGGCATACCGCTCTCGACCTGGGTTTTCTTTCTCCACAGGATGTGTGGGGAAATCCGGGTTGAAGTACTCGTTGAAGGTTCCCCGACTTGACAAAGGCATGTGTACAACTCGGGATAACTCGACGGAGGCGTATCGATCCGCGGCATCGCGTGTCAAATCCCGCGGCGCGTGGGCGTGTCGCCTGTCAGACCGCGGCTACGTAGGCACTACCGAGAATTCACCCCGCCTCTTTCGTACGGGTGAATCCGGGCGTATCGTCGCCCACCTGGAGTTGCCGACGATTCACCTTTGGGGGGCGGATCATGGATGCCACGTTGAGCCGGGGGGCGCCGCGCATCGTGCGCGCCTTCTTGCTGGGCGTGCTCGTCTCCCTTGCTCTCGCGGTCATCTCGCTCTTCGCCTCCACCTCATCGGCATCCGCTTCCGACTCCGGATCGGGCCTGCTCGGCGTCGCCGGATCGACGGTGAACGTCGTCACCGACACCGCGGGAGACGTCGTCGAACCGGTCGCCACCGAGGTGGTCGAGCCCGTCGCCACCGCCGTCGTCGAACCCGTCGCCCAGACCGTCGCACCCGCGGCCACCGCCGTCGTCGAACCGGCCGCCGAGGCCGTCGAGCCCGTCGTCTCCACCGTGGCAGAGCCGGTCGCGGAGACCGTCGAGCCGGTCGCCACCGCGGTCGTCGAGCCTGTCGTCGAGGTCGTCGCCGAGACCGCCGCACCCGTCGCCGAGATCGCTCCGGCCCCGGTCGCAGACGTCGTCAGCACCGTCACCGACGCGGCCCCCCAGCTGGTCGGAACCGCCACCACCACCGTCGGCTCGGCCGACTCCCTCGTGGGCGGCACCGTCGACACCGTCGCGGGCGTCGTCACCGACGTCGCTTCGCCGGGCTTCGTGCGCGGCACCCTCGACACAGCCGACACCGTCATCACCGGCACGGTCGGCACCGTGACAGGCGTCGTCAGCGATGTCGCCTCGTCGGGCGTCGTCGGCGCGATCGCGGAGCCGGTGGTCGACACCGCCGAATCGCTCCCCATCGTCGGCGGAGTCGTCGAGGACACCGGCCTGGGCGGCGTCGTCACCGACGTCGCCGGCACCGTCGACGAGACCCTCCCGGTCGTCGTCGGCACCGCTCCCGAGATCGCCCCGGTCGTGCCCTCGATCCCCGGTGGACCCGGCATCACCCCCGCCCCCGGTGTCACGGCTCCTCCCGTGACGTCGCCCGCGGCGCCGTCGGTTCCCGTCGAGCCCGAGGCGGTCGTCCCCAGCCTCGAGTCGGCCGCCACTCCCCCGGCTTCCACGGCTGTCATCCCGGCGGTCTCAACGCCCACCTCCGCCGCGCAGGTCGCCCGGTACTTCGCGGCCGCGGTCGTGGCATCCACCCCCTCCGCCGTGGACGCCCCCTCGACTCCCGCCGACTCCCCCGCCGACGACGCCGCCCCCCTCGCGCTGGGCGCGGGCACCGGCGCCGGATCCTCGGCATCCACCGGATCGGGCGCGAGCGGCACGACCGCCGGCACCGCCGACCACGGCGCGTTCGCCTTCGCGCTGACCCTTCTGGCTCACGGGGGCGACGTCGACGACGACCTCCCCGGCATCCCCGTCTACGACACCGACGCTTCTCCTGACTGAGGCCGGTCTCGCTGTGCTTCTGCACGGCTGATGACCCCGCGCGCACGCGCACCCTCACTCATCTACAGGAGAAACTCTCATGCGCAAGATCCACTCGCGCGTCCTCATGGGCGCGCTCGTCGGGAGCGGCTTGGCCGTTCTCGGATGCGGCGTCGCGAACGCCGTAGACACCTCCGGGGCAGACAGCCTGCTCGGAGGCAACCAGGGCATCGTCTCGGTCGACGCACCCGTCACCATCGGCGGCAACGCCGTCTCGGTGATCGGCGACAGCCACACCTCGGATGCCACCACCACCGGCGGCTCGTCGGGCTCGGGCGGCGACGTCACCACCGATGGCAGCGACAGCCTGCTCGGCGGCAACCAGGGCGTCGTCTCGGTCGACGTGCCCGTGACCGTGGGCGGCAACGCCGTGTCGGTGATCGGCGACAGCAGCACCTCGGATGCCACGACCTCGGGCGGATCGTCGAGCTCTGGCTCGGGCTCGGGCGGCTCGGGCTCGAGCGGTTCGGGCTCGGGCGGTTCAGGCTCGGGCGGTTCCGGACACCACGGCTCGGGCTCGGGCGGTTCGGGCTCGGGCGGTTCCGACGAGGGCGGCTCGGGTGACGTCTCGACCGACGGCAGCGACAGCGTCGGCGGCGGTAATCAGGCCGTGATCCCGGTCGACGTGCCCGTCACCGTCGGCGGCAACGCCGTGTCGGTGATCGGCGACAGCCACACCTCGGATGCCACCACCTCGACCGGGTCCTCCGGCTCGGGCGGCGACGTCACCACTGACGGCAGCGACAGCCTGCTCGGCGGCAACCAGGGCGTGATCCCGGTCGACGTGCCAGTGACCGTCGGCGGGAACGCCGTGTCAGTGATCGGCGACAGCGTCTCGCACGACGCCACCACCACCGGCGGTGGCTCGGGCGGATCGGACCACCACGCCGACGTCACGACCGACGGTGGGGACAGCCTGCTCGGCGGCAACCAGCTCGTCGCCCCGATCTCGCTGCCCGTCACCATCGGCGGCAACGCGGTCTCGGTGATCGGCGACAGCCACACCTCGGATGCCACCACCACCGGCGGCTCCGGCGGCTCCGGCCACGGCGGCGACGTCTCCACCGGCGGTGGTGACAGCCTGCTCGGCGGCAACCAGGCCGTCATCCCGGTCGACGTCCCCGTGACGGTCGGCGGCAACGCGGTTTCCGTGATCGGCGACAGCGCCTCGAAGGATGCCACCACCACCGGCGACAACGGCGGCTCCGGCCACGGCACCGACGTCACGACCGACGGCACCGACAGTCTGCTCGGCGGCAACCAGCTCGTCGCCCCGATCTCGCTGCCCGTCACCATCGGCGGCAACGCGGTCTCCGTGATCGGCGACAGCCACACCTCGGATGCCATGACCACCGGCGGCAACGGCGGCTCCGGCCACGGCACCGACGTCACGACTGACGGCACCGACAGTCTGCTCGGCGGCAACCAGCTCGTCGCCCCGATCTCGCTGCCCGTCACCATCGGCGGCAACGCGGTCTCCGTCATCGGCGACAGCACCTCGACGGACGCCACCACCACCGGCGGCACCGGCGGCGGCCTGCTGGGCGGCATCACCACCGATGGATCGGACAGCATCCTCGGCGGCAACCAGGCGATCGTCCCGATCAGCCTGCCCGTCACCATCGGCGGCAACACGGTCTCCGTCATCGGCGACAGCACGTCGACGGACGCCACCACCACCGGCGGCAACGGCGGCGGCCTGCTCGGCGGCATCACCACCGATGGATCGGACAGCATCCTCGGCGGCAACCAGCTGATCGCCCCGATCAGCCTGCCCGTGACGATCGGCGGAAACGCCGTGTCGATCATCGGCGACAGCCACACCGGCGGCTCGCACACCGGCACGCCGGGAACGCCCGGGAACCCCGGCACCCCCGGCACCCCCGGAAACCCCGGCACCCCCGGCACCCCCGGCACCCCCGGAACGCCCGGCAACCCCGGCACACCGGGCACCCCCGGCACCCCCGGAACGCCCGGCACCCCCGGCACACCGGGCACACCGGGCACCCCCGGCACCCCCGGCACCCCCGGCACCCCCGGAAACCCCGGAAACCCCGGCACCCCGGGAACGCCTGGCACCCCCGGCACCCCGGGTACCCCCGGCACCCCGGGTACCCCCGGCACCCCGGGAACGCCCGGCACCCCCGGCACCCCGGGTACCCCCGGCACCCCCGGAACACCCGGCACCCCCGGCGCCCCGGGAACGCCGGGCACGCCCGGCACCCCCGGCAGCAACATCACCGCCCCGGTCGAGGGTTCCACGGCATCCGTGTCGGCGATGTCGTACTCGGCCACAGCGCCTGTCGCCTCCGGCGACGCCAAGACGCTGGCTGTGACGGGAGCTGACGGCTCGTCAGCAGTCGCCCTCGGCATTGCGGGTCTGCTGACCCTCCTGCTCGGAGGCACGCTGCTGATGCGACGCCGCCGAGCGACCATCTGACGCATCGAGTTGCGGAGGGGCCGATCCCTCCGCGAAGAGCGCGACACCGGATGCCAACCGTTCGAGGCGGCATCCGGTGTCGTGGCGCGCCCGGACGGGTGCCGTCCGAGTGGGGTCACCGCACTCGCGAACCCGCCCCGGACGGGAGGTCGTCTGGGGAAGGGAGGATGCCGCAGCCGCGGAGGACCCTCCCGTCACTGAAATCCCCTCCTTCGGCGTCTGACAGAACGTCTCGCGGCAGCTCACGCCTCCGCGGGCGCAGACGCCCGCGGCCTACAGCGCTCCCCCGCGCCGCTCGCGCTCGAGAAACGCAACGGTGTCGGGGTGCTGCGGCGCGTCGAGGATCTGCGCCGGCGTGCCCTGCTCGACGATGCGTCCGCCCTTCAAGAACACGATGCGGTCGGCCACCTCGCGCGCGAACGACATCTCGTGCGTCGCCATCAGCATGGTCGAGCCGCGGTCGCGGAGCACCCGAACGAGATCGAGAACCTCGCCGACGAGCTGAGGGTCGAGCGCCGACGTGATCTCGTCGAGCAGCAACAGCTCGGGGTCGGTCATCACGGCGCGCACGATCGCGACGCGTTGCTGCTGACCGCCCGACAGCCGGTCGGGGAATTCACGGGCCTTGGCCCCGAGGCCGAGCTGTTCGAGCAGCTCGGTGCCGCGGGCGTCTGCCTGGGCCTTCGGCATCCGGTGCACCTTCCGCGCCGCGAGCGTCACGTTGTCGATGACGCGGAGGTGCGGGAAGAGGTTGAAGTGCTGGAACACGACGCCGATGCGTGCGCGGGCGGCATCCTGATCGATGGTCGGATCGGTGAGGTCGTCGCCGTTCAACAGGATCTGCCCGTCGTCGACGCGCTCGATGAGGTTGATGGTGCGCAGCAGCGTCGACTTGCCCGAGCCCGACGCGCCGATCAGCACGACGACCTCGTGCTTCGCGAGCTCGAGGTCGATGCCGTCGAGCACCACGTGGTCGCCGAACGTTTTGCGGATGCCGCGGACGTCGAGCACGCTCACACGATCCCGCCCATCTGCTCGCGCTTCGCCAACCGCGCCGAGACGTGGTCGGTGAGCCGGATCATCGGCAGCGCCAACGCCACGAACAACAGCGCGGCCACGATGTACGGCGTGAAGTTGTAGTACTGCGCCGCGGCGATCTGCGCCGCGCGGATGGCATCCACCACTCCGAGGACCGAGATCAGGCCGACGTCTTTCTGCATCGAGACGAAGTCGTTCATGAGCGCGGGCACGACCTTGCGCACGCCCTGCGGGATGACGACGATGCGCAGCGTCTGTCCGTGCGTGAGGCCCATCGAGCGGGCGGCGACCCGCTGCGAGGGGTGCACGGCCTCCATGCCGGCTCGCAGCACCTCGCTGACGTACGCCGAATAGGTCAGCACGATCGCGATGGTTCCCCACAACACCACCGGCACGCGGCCGAAGATCCCCAGCGCCGGCACACCGAACCCCACGAGGTACAGCACGATCAGCAACGGGATGCCACGGAAAAGATCCGTGTACACCGTCGCCAACGCGCGGAGGGGGAAGAACACCGGCCCGCGCAGCGACCGCAGCACGGCCAGGGTCGTGCCCAGCACCGCGACGGCGATCGCCGCGACCAACAGCACCTGGATGTTGACCCACAGACCGGCCAGGATCGACGGGAAGCTCGCGATCGCGATGTCGACGTCGAAGAAGCTGCGACGCACGTCTTCCCAGCCGGGGCTGGACAGGATCGCCCACCCCACCACGACGACGAACACCACGGAGCTGACGAGCGCGATCAGCACCGACTTCGTCGACTGCCGACGCCGCGTGAGGCGCCGACCCAGTTCGAGATCGCTCGGGCGCCACGCCGCGTCGACGGGGGTGGATGCCACGACGCTTACTTCAGCACGGGAGCGGCGGCCGTGCCGGCGAGCCACTTCTGCTGCAGCTCGTCGAGAGTGCCGTCCGCTCGGAGAGCATCGACCGCCTCGGACACCGCGGTCGTCAGCGCCGACCCCTTGGGGAGCACGAACGCGAGCTCGTCGCCACCGACGGAGGAGTCGGGCAGCTGGCCGGCGACCTTGCCGTCGTCGAGCACGGCACCGGCGAGGTAGAAGGCGGTGGGGAGGTCGACGACGATGGCATCCACTTGCCCTGCCTGCAGGGCGGCGACCGCGTCGTCGTTCGACGAGTAGACGCTGAGGTTCGCCGTGCCGAGCTGGTCTTCGGCGACGCTGTAGCTCGTGGTCGCGCTCATCACGCCGACGGGAATGCCTTTCAGCTCGGCGACGGTGGTGGCGGATGCCGCGGGCGACGACCCGGTCGTCACGACGGCCTGCGTGGTGGTGTAGTACGGCGACGAGAAGTCGACGGCCTGCTTGCGCTCATCGGTGATCGAGAACTGCTGCACGTTGAGATCCCAGTCCTTGGGGCCGGGGGCGATGGCGCTGTCGAAGGTGGTGCGCACCCACACGACGTCGTCCTCCGAGAAGCCCAGCTGCGTCGCCACGGCGTCGGCCACGGCCGCCTCGAAGCCCTCGCCCGAGGCGGGGTCGTCGTTCTCGACCCACGGCGAGAACGCCGGCTCACCGGTGGCGATGGTGAGCTTGCCGGCGGTGACCGTCTGCAGGGCACCCTCGGTGGCCGGGGCGGCTCCGGCGTCGGAGCCGGTGGGGGCGAAGGCGCAGGCGGTGAGCGAGACGACCGTGGCGGCGGCCACGGCGGTCAGGGCGGCGGCGCGGCGCAGGCGTGCGGAAGCGGTCACGGTGTCTCCTCGTGGACGTGTCGGGGGCATCCCCGGAGTGCTGTGTGGAGCACAGCGTACCCAGTCGGCGCCCCGGCAGGCGTCGGGGGCGTCTTCGGGGGACACGCGGGTCGGCGAACGGTCCGCTCGCGCCCGGGCGGTGCTGTCCTCCCGTTCGGGGCGGGATCGGCGCCTTGGGGCACAAGAAAACCGCCCCAAGGCGCAGAACCCGCCCCAAACCCTGGAAACACGCCCCGACGCCCGAAACCGCCCCCGCCGCAAGCCAGCGCCCCAGACACGCAGAAAGGCCCCGCCCTGCCGAAGCAGGAGCGGGGCCGTTCTCGAGATGCAGCGAATTACTTCGCGGCGACCACCTGGAGGGTGATCACGGCGGTGACGTCGTCACGCAGGCGAACGGTCGCCTCGTGCTCGCCGACCGACTTGATCGCGGAGGTGATCTGGATCTTGCGCTTGTCGAGCTCGCCCAGACCGGCAGCCTTGACGGCGTCGGCGACGTCGGCGGGCTTGACCGAACCGAAGAGGCGACCCTCGTTGCCGGCCTTGACAGCCAGCTTGACGGTGTTCGACTCGAGGTTGTTCTTCAGCGACACGGCCTCTTCGTGGTCGTGGATCGCGCGGGACTCGCGAGCGGCGCGGATCGACGCGACCTGCTTCTCGCCACCACGGCTCCAGGCCACGGCGAAGCCCTGCGGGATGAGGTAGTTACGGGCGTACCCGTTCTTGACCTCGACAACGTCACCGGCGCTACCGAGCCCGGTGACCTCATTCGTGAGAATCAGCTTTGCCATCGGGTGCTCCTTAGCGGCCGGCGCCGGCGTAGGGCAGGAGAGCCATCTCGCGCGCGTTCTTGATGGCGCGGGCGATCAGGCGCTGCTCCTGCACGGAGACACCGGTGATACGACGGGCGCGGATCTTGCCGCGCTCCGAGATGAACTTGCGGAGGGTTGCGACGTCCTTGTAGTCGATGACGCCGACGCGGATCGCCTTCGCGGGGGCTGCGTTCTTCGCGCCCTTCCGCGGCTTGCGGCGGTCGCCAGTGGCCTTTCCAGCCATGCTTCCTTCTTTCGTGTGGTTCGGATGCCGATCCGGTCACGGGGACCGGGGCATGGCATCCGGAATTTCGGGGGTCGTCGTGCTCGCGAGAGCGCGGCGAAGATCAGAACGGGGTGTCGTCTCCGTAGGAGCCAGGAGTGCTCCACGCGTCAGCGCCGCTGTTGCCGCCGCCGTTGTTCGAGCCGGGGGTCGACCACGGCTCGTCGTTCGACTGCTGCACCTGCGGGCGCTGACCGCCGCCGCCACCGCCGCCACCGGCGGCACGGGTGACCTGGGCGGTCGCGTAGCGGAGCGAGGGGCCGATCTCATCGACTTCGAGTTCGATGGAGGTGCGGTTGTTGCCCTCGCGGTCCTGGTACGAACGCTGCTTGAGGCGACCGGTCGCGATGACACGGCTGCCCTTCGTCAGCGAACCGGCGACGTGCTCGGCGAATTCGCGCCACACCGAGGCGCGCAGGAAGAGCGCCTCGCCGTCCTTCCACTCGTTCGCCTGACGGTCGAACGTGCGGGGGGTCGACGCGATCGTGAAGTTCGCCACGGGCAGGCCGTTCTGCGTGTAGCGCAGTTCGGGGTCAGCCGTGAGGTTGCCCACGACGGTGATGACGGTTTCGCCGGCCATCGTCGTTACTTCGCAGCCTTCTCGGCGGACTCGACCTTGCGGGGAGCGGCGGCCTTGCGGGCGGCCTTCTCCTCGGAGCGCTTGGCCTCGGCGGCGACCTGGGCGATCGCTTCTTCGGCGCGCAGGACCTTGGTGCGCATGATCTGCTCGTTCAGCTTCAGCTGACGGTCGAGCTCGTTCGTGGCCTCACTGGTCGCGACGAAGTTGACGACGGCGTAGATGCCCTCGTTCTTCTTGCGGATCTCGTAGGCGAGACGACGGCGGCCCCAGATGTCGACCTTGTCGATGGTTCCTCCATCGGCCGTGATGACCTTGAGGAATCCGTCGAGCTTCGGAGCGACCTGGCGCTCGTCGACCTCGGGATCGAAGATGACCATGAGTTCGTACTGGTGCGTCACTAACCCACCTCCTTCGGACTAGAACGGCTGACGGGCATTTCCCGGCAGCAGGAGGGTGTGTTGCACGTCGTCGCGGGCTCACACGCGCATGGGCGTCGCCGGACAACCTTCGTAGTCTAACGGATGCCGCCGTCTCGGGCGATCGTGCTCGGTAACGTGGGAGCAGGGACGACGCCGGGGGTGCCGCATGGTGGGGATTCGACCGTTCGACGCGCGGGCGCTGACCGCGCCCGAAGACCGTACGGCCGCCCGCGCGTTCACCGCCCGGCTGCGCGCCGAACAGCGCCTTCCGGGCTCGTCTTCGGCCTCGGCGATCGTCGCGATGGTCGCGGGCGTGGTCATCCTCGGCGTCGGGGGCGTGGTGCTCACGGTGCTGTTCGTGGTGCTCGCCGCATCTCTCGGTGAGGGTGCGCCGCTGCTCGGCATCCTGTTCCTGCTCCCGCTTCTGCTCGGCGTCGGCGTGATCGCGGGAGGCTACGTCGCCTTCCGGCACGGGCGACGCGCGCAGGAGGACCGCCGCTGGCGCATGGCCGGCTTCGCCCGTGACGTGGGGATGGAGTACGTCCCCGCCGTGCCGGCGCCGGGCTTGCCGGGCGTGATCTTCGGCATCGGCAGCGGGCGGGTGGCATCCGACATCCTTCGGGGGCATCGACCGCGTTTCGTCGAGGTGGGCAATCACACGTACACGGTGAGCAACGGCAAGAACACGACGACGATGCGGTGGGGCTACATCGCCATCCGTCTCGACGTGCCGCTGCCGCACATCGTTCTGGATGCCACGGCCAACGACGGCCTGTTCGGCTCCAACCTGCCGGCGTCGTGGGGCCGCGCCCAGCAGCTCAGCCTCGAGGGCGACTTCGACCGGCATTTCCGCCTGTTCTGCCCGCGGGGGTACGAGCGCGATGCCCTCTATCTCTTCACGCCCGACGTGATGGCGCGGTTCATCGACAACGCCTCGGTGCTCGACGTCGAGATCGTCGACGACTGGCTGCTGCTGTACTCGGGTGAGGAGCTGTCGTCGACCGACCCCGCGCGGTGGGCCTGGGTGTTCTCGGTCATCTCGACGCTGCTAGAGAAGCTCGACCAGTGGGCGCGGTGGCGTGATGACCGGTTGGCGGCGGGGGCGCCGGGGGCCGCGCTTTGGGCGGGTGCGCCGGGGGTGGGACTTCCAGCGAGTGCGCCGGGGGCCGCGGTTCCGGCGGGGGCCGGGGTTTCCGCGGGATCGAACGGGGCCGGGGTGCCCGCGGCCCCGTTGCAACCCAGGGTGCGACCGCCGGTGGGCGTCGCGCCACCGGGGCGCCGGTTGCGCGGAAGGAGCCCGTGGATCGTCGTCGCGATCGTGCTCACCGTGTTCGGCATCGGCGGTCTGGCGGTGACCCTCGGCCCGTTCCTGTTGCTGCTGGCCCTGCGATGAGAGCCCGCACCCCGCGGATGTCGGAAGGCCCGACTACCGTCGCTCACGGAGGCGAAACGACATGACAGCGACCGCGCAGCTCGACACGACGCCGCTGACCGAGCCCGTCGACCGGGCGAAGGTGCGCGCCTTCACCGCCGAGCTGCGGGCGAAGGGCACCCTGCGGGGGCGCGCGCTGTCGATCATCGTGCTCGTCATAATCGGCCTCGCGGCGCTCTTCATCATCGGCCCGGTCTTCGTCTCGATCGCCCTGTCCATCGGCGAAGAGCGCAGCGGCAACGGCTTCGCCGTGATCCCGGTGCTCGTCGTCCTCGCGATCATCGGTGTCGTCGCGACGGCGATCGTGCGTGGTCTCGGCGGCGCGGCCGTCCGTCGCTACCGGTTCGACCGGTTCGCCCGCGCGAACGGCATGACCTGGCATCCGGGATACATGGATCCCGAGCTGCCGGGCATGATCTTCGGCCTCGGCCGCGACCGCGAGACGCACGACCTCATGCGGCGCCCGAGTCCGCGGTTCTTCGAGGTGGCCAACTTCACTTACGAGACCGGCTCGGGCAAGAACAAGCAGACGCACCGCTGGGGGTACGCCGCGCTCCGGCTCGACACGCCACTTCCCCACATCGTGCTGGATGCCGTGGGCAACAACGGCCTGTTCGGCGGATCCAACCTGCCGGTCACGTTCGGCCGCAACCAGCGCCTCAGCCTCGAGGGCGACTTCGACAAGCACTTCGCGCTGTACTGCCCCGAGGGGTACGAGCGCGACGCCCTCTACCTCTTCACTCCCGACGTGATGGCGCGCTTCGTCGACAACGCCGCCGCCCTCGACGTCGAGATCATCGACGACTGGCTGTTCCTCTACTCGCGGCGCGACCTCTCGACCCTCGATCCCGCGACGTGGCAGTGGCTGTTCACCACAGCGGCCGCCCTCGACGACAAGCTCGCCCAGTGGGCGCGGTGGCGCGACGAGCGCCTGACGGCGGCGCCGACGGCGGGAGCCGCGGCATCCGGTCTCCCGGCACAGCCGAGCGCGCTGCTCACTCCCCCGCCGGTGGGTGTCGCGAAGGGCGGGCGCAGGCTCCGCCGCGGCTTCTCGTGGGTGACCGTCGTCTTCGCCGTCGCGATCGGCGGGTGGTGGCTGTTGAGCATCGTGTTCGACCTGCTCGGGTCCTGACACAGCCGGCGGCGTTGACGCTGCGCCGAGGACCCTGAGCCCGTCGAAGGGTCCGAACCACGGCGCCGCACCCGTCCCGGCGGCCTCGACAAGCTCAGCCACCTCTGCCCGGGAGGGTCAGTCGAGCTCGCGGGAGATCGCGATCGTCTCGCTGACCGTGCCGCCCGCGCCCTGCACCGTCAGCGTGAACACCTGATCGGTGTCGCTGCACGCGAAAGCGAGCTCGGAGAAATCGGCGCTGGTCAGGTCGACCTCCGCCGCGGGTTGCGCCGCCGCATCGGTCGTCGCGATCCCGATCCAGGCGCGCTCGGCGCCGGCGGTGGTCCACGAGAACGTCAGCGGCACGGTGCTGGCCCGGTCGTCGGGGCACGCCGCTACCGCCGGCTCGACGGCGAAAGCCGAGATGACCGGGGTTTCCGCGGAAGCAGCCGGGGGAGTGGATGCCGCGGACGCGGGCGCCGCAGGCGACTCGGCCGCGGGGGAGTCGCCGGCCGTTCCCGAACTCGAGGCCGACGGGGCCGTCGACGGCGCCGCGACCTGCGGGTCGGACGAGCCCGTCGCCGTCACCGCCCAGATCGCGAGCGCGATGCCGCCGAGAACGAGCGCTGAGCCGATGACGAGCGCCGCGCGGCGACGGGGGAGAGGGGATGCCGTGCCGGAGGCCGTGGCATCCGAATTCTGCGCGGAGTCTTCGGGGTGGGTCATGGGTGGAGCTCCAGAGTGGGGACTCCGGGGAGGGGCGGGTGCCCCTCCCCGGAGCGGGGTCAGCGCGTCGAGGTGGTCGAGCGCGTCCGGCCGATCACGACCAGACCGACCCCGACCATGCCGGCCGCGAGCGCGAGCCAGCCCAGCGACGAGACGTCGTCAGCGCCGGTCTGTGCGAGCGATCCGGAGCCGGTGCCGGGCACCGGCGTGGCCGAAGCCGTCGGCGCGAGCGTCGGCGCAACCGTAGGCTCGGCCGTCGGCGCGACCGTCGGCTCGGCGGTCGGTGCGACCGTCGGCTCCGGCGTCGGCTCGACCGTCGGCGCAACCGTGGGCTCAGCAGTCGGCGCAACCGTCGGCTCCGGCGTCGGCGCAACCGTGGGCTCGGCCGTCGGCGTCGGGGTCGGCGTGGGCGTCGGCTCGATGTCGACCGGCTCCTCCACCGCCCAGAACACCGCGCGGGCGATGTCGCTGAAGGCGCCCACCGGGTGCGCGCGGAACGTCGGCGACGTGCCGAACACGAAGGCACGGCTTCCCGTCGCTCCGGTGAGCGAGACCGCCGACGCCTGGCCCGCGGCATCCTGGATCGCCTGTCCCTCGGTGCTGCGCCAGTGGCCGGCAACGAACGTGTTCGACGCGGCGTAGCGCTGCTCGACGGTGACTCCGGCTGCCGGGTTCGGGAACCACGCGAACGGGTAGCCGAAGGCGGTGTCCTGCGGGTAGTCGCCCAGCACACCGGCGGCGGGGGTCTCGACGCGGGCGATGCCGTTCGATCCGCGGGTGCCGGTGACAGCGGTGAGGGGAGCGACGTAGGTGTTCACGAACGCCGCACCGCCCGCGCCGCGCCCGACGACGGGGTTGCCGGCCGCGATGAACGCCTTCACCCGGTCGGCTCCGGCCTGCTGCTCCGCGGAGAAGCTCAGCCCGGTGCCGACGTAGAGCACGTCGACGCTCGACAGGTCGACCTCGCCCGCAGCGAGCGCTGCGGCGGTGACCGGCACGAGTCCGGTGAAGCCGAGCTTGGTCAGCGCGTCGCGGTCCCCCGCGTCGCCGACGTAGCCGACGCGCACGCTGCGCAGCTCGGTGGCGTCGGCCGGCGCTCCGGCGACGAGGGTGAAGTCGACGCCGAACAGGTCGGCCGCCAACTCGGCCGCCGCGCGCGATGCCGCCCCGGAGCCGAGCACGATGGTGCCGTCGGAGAGCTGTGAGAGCGGGATCCCGGAGGCGAGCAGCCCGTTGACGGCCTGCCAGTCGGCGACGCCGCGCGGCTCAAACGCCAGCGAACCCGCGCCGGGGGGAACCGACCCGGTCAGCGGCGCCTCGGTCACGGCCTCGAGGGCGGTGGTGGGCGCGGGATCCGTGGTCTCGCCGATGCGTGCGACGTCGGCGCCCCACAGCAGCGCGAGGCTCCACGCGGAGATGTCGTACATGTCAGGCACGCGATCGGAGATGTCGGATCCGTCGGCGAGCAGCACGTTCGCGAGCCCGCGGAGCGGCTGATGCATGTCGACGTAGAACGAGCCGGCCGGGTAGTCCACCCCTTCGAGACGAGCGGCCTGCGTCAGCCGTTCGACCCGGATGCCGTTGACGAGCAGCTGCTGCACGAGCGTCTGCGCGTCGGAGTCCGAACGCTGGCCGTCACCCACGGGGATGACGTAGGCGCGCGGGAAGTCGGCGTTGTAGATGTCGGTCTCGTCCCAGATGTCGGTCCACTCGGTCGGCACGCCGGGCGCGAGGTCCGCCGGAGCGATGTCGGCGGGAATCACGCGGCTGGGCTCGCCAGCCTCGCCGCGGCGGAAGATCTCGATCTGGTTCTCGAGCAGGGCGTCGCTGTGCTCGTCGACGTAGTCCACGACGGTGTCGATGACGACCTCGGCGACCTCGATGTTCACCTTCGCGCGCGCCGGCTGGTCACCCGAGCGGCCGAGCGGCAGCTCCACGGTGTTGGTGATGGCGCCCTGGTACGCCACGTACTGCGGCGCGAAGATCGGGGGCCAGTCGTCCCAGCCCGACCGCTGGTCGCGGTAGGGGATGTTGATGAAACCGGTGTTGGTCTCGGTCACGCTGTCGGTCGCCGGGTCGTAGTACGTGTTGCCGGGGATGTTCGCCGCGGTCACGGCATCCTCGATCTCGAGGGCGGTCGCGTAGGCGTGGGGCACGAAGAGGTCGTACTCGTAGTTCTCGCCGTGCGGCGGGCCGCAGGGCTCGACCTGCAGCACGCTCGTGTAGCCGTGCAGGTCGATGAAGTACGTCGGCTGGATGACGCTGGCGAGGTCGCGGACGATGGATGCCTCGGCCGTGGCGCCCGTGATGAAGTCGCGGTTCGGGTCGTAGCCGTTGGCTGTTCCGCGCTGTCCGAGGGCGCGGCCGTCGGGGTTGTTGGTGACCGTGAAGTACACGCGGTGGTCGCTGAGCATCTCGGTGGTCGCCGGGTCGGTCGACGTCGCCAGGTCTTCGATGTAGTTGAGGGTGGCGTCGGTACCCTCCCACTCGTTGCCGTGGATGTTGCCGTTGAACCACATCGGCACCTTGTACTCGCTCTGCAGCGTCGCGTCGGCGGCCGCGGCGGCCGGGTCGGCCTTGATGAGGTCGCGCCAGTCGGCCTGCTGGGCCGTCTGCGCCGCGGTCTCGGGCGTCGTGACGGTCACGAGGTAGATGTCACGACCCTGCGCCGACGTGCCGACGACCTGCGCCGAGACACGGTCGCTGGTGTCCATGAGCGTGTTCAGGAACGGCGCGATCTCGTCGTAAGGGCGCACGCCGCGCGCGATGGAGGCGTCTTCCGGAAGGTCGGGGAACACCTTCAGCTCGGACTGCACCGGGTAGCTGGCGGGCATGTCGATCAACGGCGACACGGGTCGCACGATGTTCAGCGAGGGGGGAACCATCGCGGCCGAGGCCGGGAGGGCGGCGAACACGGTCGTGGCGGCGAAGCCGCAGACGACAGTGCCCGCGAGAATGCGTCTCTGCACGGGATCTCCATCAGGGTTGCGTGCCGTGCATCGTGGAGCATCACGCACGGCGACGGGGGGCGATTCGGTTGGCCGAACCTGAAAGGAACCTATGGATGCCGTGTTACGCCGCGGTGACGGGCGTGCGCTCGGGTGTTACCGCTCTCGGGGAACGCTTCGTTCTGTGGCCGGGTCGGGGCGGGTTAGCGCGCGCGCAATCTCCGCGATGTGCGCAATCTCCGCGATGTGCACAACCTCCGCGATGTGCACAATCTCCGTGGCATCCGCCGCTCGGCGACTGAGGTTGTGCGCATCGCCGAGTTTGTGCGTCGCCGTCGTGCGCGCACGGCCTTCCGGCGGAGACGGTGGCCCTGCGTGCGCGCGTCGGCATAGCCGTTGTGACCTCCGGTGTCACCGTCGAAACCGCTCCTTCGTGCAGACGGGAGGATGGATGCCATGACCTCCCCCCAACGCGTGCGTTTCGGCTACTGGACCCCGATCTTCGGCGGCTGGCTGCGCAATGTCGACGACGAGCAAACGCCCGTCTCGTTCGCCCACATCGCCAAGATCGCCCGCGCGGCCGAGGAGGGCGGGTTCGACCTCACGCTCATCCCCGAGCTGAACCTCAACGACATCAAGGGCGTCGAGGCGCCGTCGCTCGACGCGTGGGCGGTGACGGCGGGACTGGCGGCGGTGACGTCGTCGCTGGAGCTCATGACGGCCGTGCGCCCGGGGTTCCACAACCCGTTCCACACCGCGAAGCAGGCCGCGACGATAGACGAGATCAGCGGCGGGCGGTTCACCCTCAACGTCGTGTCGGCGTGGTGGGCCGAGGAGGCGAAGCAGTACGACGGCCTCTTCAGCGCCCACGACGATCGCTACGCCCGCACGATCGAGTGGGTCGAGGTGCTGCGCGGGCTGTGGTCTCAGACGCCCTTCGCGTACGAGGGGGAGTACTACCGCACCGAGGGCACGTACACGGAGCCGAAGCCCCGCGTCATCCCGCGTCTGTACGCCGGTGGCGAGAGCGAGGCCGGTCGCGCCTCGATCACGCGCTTCGCCGACGCCTACCTGACCCACGGCGGCACGCTCGAGGAGCTGTCGGCCAAGGTCGACGACATGCGTCAGCGGCGCGCTGCGGCGGGCGCGACGCCGTTCGAGGCGTTCGGCATGGCCGCGTACGCGATCGTGCGCGACACCGAGGAGGAGGCGCAGGCCGAGATCGCGCGCATCACCGACGTGCGCGGGGGAGCGGCTTACGGCTCGTACCAGGACTTCGTCAGCAAGTCGAAGCTCGACACCCCGGTCGACCTCAAGGAGTACTCGGTGTCGAACCGCGGCCTGCGGCCCAACCTCGTCGGCACGCCCGACCAGGTCGCCGAGCGCATCGTGGCGTTCGCGAACGTCGGCGTCTCGACGCTGCTGCTGCAGTTCTCGCCGCACCTGCCCGAGCTGCAGCGCTTCGCCGCCGAGGTCATCCCGCGCGTGCGGCGCCTGGAGGCGCAGCGCGACGCGTGAGGCGCGGGCTGCGGCGTTGGCGCGAGCACGCCGAGCCCGCCCCAGCCGCCGAGCCCCGCGGCACGACCCGCGCCGCGCACGCAGGTGGCTGAGCCCGCCCCAGCCGCCGAGCCCCGCGGCACGATCCGCGCCGCGCACGCAGGTGGCTGAGCCCGTCGAAGCCACCGGGCCCGGTATAACGCCCGGACCCTTCGACAGGCTCAGGGACCTCCGCCCCAAGGGTGCTCCGACCGCACGCCGGAAGCGCAAGGTGCCGCGGCGGCGGGCCTACACCGCCGCGCGGAGGGCCTGATCGAGGTCGGCGATGAGGTCTTCGGCATCCTCGAGTCCGATCGACAGGCGCACGAGTCCGTCGTTTATGCCGAGGCGATCGCGGGTCTCTTGCGTGAAGCCGATGTGCGTCGTGGTCGCCGGGTGCAGCGCCATCGACCGGGTGTCGCCGATGTTCGTCATGCGGCTGAACAGGCGCAGCGCGTCGAAGAACCGCTCGGCGCCGTCGCGCCCGCCGCGCACCGTGAACGAGAACACCGAGCCCGACAACCCGCCGTAATCGCGCACCGCGAGGTGGTGCTGCGGGTGCGAGGGGAGTCCGGCGTAGTCGACGCTCTCGACGGCGTCGTGCTGTTCGAGCCACTCCGCGACGGTGCGAGCGCTGGCGAGATGCTGCCGCATGCGCACCGACAGCGTCTCCATGCCCTGCTGCAGCAGGAAGCCGTTGAGCGGCGAGAGCGCCGGTCCGGTGTCGTTGGCGATGCCGAACCGCAGCGACAGCTCGAACGCGCGGGGTCCGAACGCCTCGACGAAAGAGGCGTGCGCGGCGATCGGCGTGTCGGTCAGGGCGGGGTAGGGGCGGTCGGATGCCACCCAGTCGAACGTTCCGCCGTCGACCACCGCGCCGGCGAGATTGGCTCCGTGACCCGAGAGGAACTTGGTCGCGGAGTGCACGACGATGTCGGCGCCCTGCTCGATCGGGCGGACCAGGAAGGGGGTCGCGATCGTGTTGTCGACGACGAGGGGGATGCCGTGGCGCTTCGCGATGCGCGCGACGGCGGGGATGTCGACGATGTCGTTCTTGGGGTTGGGGAGCGTCTCGGTGAAGATGGCCTTCGTCTCGGGGCGGATCAGGGCGTCCCACTCGGCCTCGTCGGTCGGGTCCCACACGTACTCGACCGTGACGCCCATGCGCGCGAAGGTGCGGTCGAACAGCACGCGCGTGCCGCTGTAGATGCTCGCCGTCGAGACGATGTGCTCACCGGAACCTGCCAGTGCCAGCAGCGACACGGTGATGGCCGCCTGCCCAGAGCCCACCACCATGGCGCCCGAACCGCCCTCGAGCGAGGCGAGTCGGCGTTCGGCGACCTGGTTGGTGGGATTGGCGTTGCGCGAGTACAGGTGACCGAGGTCGGCCCCGGCGAATCGATCGGTTGCCTCTTGGAAGGAGGCGAACCGGTAGGCCGCCGACAGGTGCACCGGGGTGATGCGCGAGCCGTGCGTCAGATCTTCTTGCTCGCCCGCGTGCACCTGACGCGTGGCGAAGCCGAAGCCGTGCCAGTCGGTGTGCGGCACGCCCGGCTCAGCCACGGAGGGTCTCCACTTCGCGCGGGAGGAGCGAGCCGAGCCAGCGCGCGATCTCGCGCGGGCCCGAGCGGGGGGCGGATGCCTCGACGTCGGGGTTGTAGTTCGTGTTCGTGTTGACGTCGTAGGTCACCGTGCGGCCGTCGCGCGTCTCGATGAACTCGATGCCGGCGATGCCCACGCCCTCGGCCGCGAGGAACGCGAGATAGCGGTCGAGCAGAGCCGGGTCGACGTCGTCGCGCAGGCGGAAGAGGGGCTCGGGCTCGACGCCGTCTGCACCGGGGATCGCGCACGCTTCGGCGGGGCACAGCTCGAAGCTGCCCGTGCTCGTGTCGACCCGGACGGCGTAGACGAAGTCGCCCGCGACGAACTCGGCCCGGGTGATCGAGGAGTCGCGGCCGACCAGCAGCTCTTGCAGCAGTGTGATGCCGTCGGGCGACGGCTCGTAGTCGGGGCTGGTGATCCACTCCGCGAACGCCTCGACCGAGTCCCACCGCCGCACGCCCAGGCCCTTGCCGCCCTGGTTGTGCTTGCTGATGAACGGTGCACCGAAGCGCGCAGCAGAGGCGGCCAGGTCGTCGGTGCCGAAGACGGCGAGCGTGCGCGGAACCTCGATGCCCGCGTGCCGCAGCGCCGCATGCTGAGCGACCTTGCTGACCTCGAGCTCGAGCACGTCGGCGCCGTTGATCACCGTGCGCCCCCACGAAGCGAGCCAGCGCAGGACGGCGCGGCCGAACTCTTTGCTGTGGGCGTGATCGCGCGTGTGCGCGGAGGCGCTCAGGCGCGACCAGAAGACGCCGTCGGGCGGCTCGACCGCGAGATCGATCGAGCCGTCGGTGAGCAGCCACTCTTCGA
Organism: Microbacterium enclense; assembly: GCF_001456955.1. Classification (GTDB taxonomy): domain Bacteria; phylum Actinomycetota; class Actinomycetes; order Actinomycetales; family Microbacteriaceae; genus Microbacterium; species Microbacterium enclense. The sequence goes on from NZ_KQ758469.1 coordinate 375,810, forward strand.
ACGGCACCCCCTCGGCCTCGAACGCCGCGGCGAACGGCGGAATCCACTGCGGATTCTCGTGGATGACATAGACCTTGCCCGACATTCCGCCAGGCTAACGCGCCCCTCCGACATCGCGATGAACAGCGCGTCACGAGACGACACCCGCGCTCCGGCAGGGGTGCATGGCATCCGGAATCTGTATCGTTGCAAGGCTCTGCCCGCAGGAAGGGATGCCATGACCTCCGACTACATCGACGCCAACCGCGCCAACTGGGATCAGCGTGCCACCCTGCACGCGGCACGCGACGGCTCGGGGTACGGCGTGCAGCGGTACGTCGCCGACCCGGGGGCGCTATCGGACGTCGTGCGCTTCGACCTGCCCCTGCTCGGCGACATCACGGGTCGGCGCGCGGTGCATCTGCAATGCCACATCGGCACCGACACCCTGTCGCTCGCGCGCCTGGGCGCCCGTGTGACCGGCCTCGACTTCTCCGAGAACGCCGTCGCCGAGGCCCGCCGTCTGGCCGCCGAGGCCGGTGCCGAGGTCGACTTCGTGCAGGCGGATGTGCGGGATGCCGCGAGCGTCCTGCCCCGCGGAACCTTCGACCTCGTCTACACCGGCATCGGCGCGCTGTGCTGGCTGCCGTCGATCACCGACTGGGCGGGTGTCGTGGCCGACATGCTGGCGCCCGGCGGCACGCTGCACATCCGCGAGGGGCACCCCGTGCTGTGGTCTCTGAACGAAGAGCTGCCCGGCCTCGCGCTGACGTTCCCGTACTTCGAGCAGTCGGTGCCGCTCGAGTGGGATGACGCCGGCACCTACGTCGAGGTCGCGGCACCGATCACCGCGACGCGCACGTACGAGTGGAATCACGGTCTCGGCGAGATCGTCACCGCCCTGCTCGACCGCGGCCTGCGCCTCGACACGCTCGTCGAGCACGACAGCGTTCCGTGGGAGGCGCTCCCCGGCCGCATGACCCAGCGCCCCGACGGCGAGTACGCGCTGACGCAGCAGCCCTCGGTCATGCCGCTGAGCTACACGATCCGCGCGTCGAAGCCGCACTAATTTCAGCTCGGCGCGGGTGACTCACGTCGTGAGAACGGGTGCGGTTATCCACACCCCACCCCGGCCGAGCGGCCGACATGCCTAGATTCGGCGGATGCGCTACTCCGTGGATTCCGCCGGCGTGGCGGCCATCTTGTCGTCGGTCGCCGTGCATTTCGACGACGTGGTCTCCGAGGTCAGCCGAACGCTGACCGCGGTCGACGACGCCGCGTCTGCATTCCGTGGTGACGGATCAGGCGCCGCAGGTTCCCAAACCCGCCCATGAACGCACCCGGAATCGGCCTGTGAGCCCGCGATATCTGGGCGTGATGGCGCTCGTGGCGGTGAGTGGCTTGCTCCTGGTCGGCTGCACTCGAGAGGAAACAGAACACATGACCCCCGAGCAGGCGCGCGACCAGACCATGAGTGTCCTCTACGGCACGATGAGGGCCTCCGGCATCACCGGGTGGATACCTGACGCCGAGGGGCAACCCCTTCCGCAGGGCTGCAAGGTCGCCGACGAAGACGGCGTCACCTTCGGCCACGGCGCGTACGCTCAGCCCGAGAATACTGACCCAGCAGCCGACGCTCAGCGGGTCGTTGACTATTGGGACACCCTCGGCATCCAGTCGCGCGTCGTCACCGACCCGGTCATCGTCGTATTCGGCTCCGGCGGACCGGTAAACGCGATCTCTTTCGCAACATCCCCCACGTACGCCATCAGCCTTGGCGGAATCTGCGTCCCCGGCGACCCGTTCGCCTACTACGACGGCCTTCCGACGCCGCCCCCGCCCGCACCGTGATGGCGTGACCGCTAGTCGCGAGAACCTTCTCCGTGTCAGGGTCGCCGCGGGAATGATCACCGGGATCGCGACGGCGACGAGAGCGTGACGAGATGAAGTTGTCGCCCCTCAGGGTGACGAAAGCGCGGCTCCTCCGACCGGTCGTGGAACGCTGATTCCTTCGATCTCGAGAGGACGGCGCTGTGTGGAACACGTTCGACCTGACCGTTGTCGTGACGGTCTACCTGGCTCTCACCGGCGCCGGGTGGGGCTTCCTCATCGACCCGCTGCGGCCCGCCACCCGGTGGGTGGCCGTAGTTTCGGTCGTGCTCACGGGCTTTGTGACCGCAAATCTGGCGCCCGACGCGGTGCTCTCCATCCCGGTGCTCGTGATCACCTTCGCCCTCGCCTCGTGGATAAGAGACCGGCGGTGGCGCGCAAGCCTCATTCGCGAACCGGCTGCACCCCGAACGCCGCCGCCTCCTCCTGCGTGAGCATCCGGGAGCGGATGAGGAAGCGCATGCCCGTCGGCCCCTCGACCGAGAACCCGGCTCCGCGGCCGGGCACGACGTCGATGGTCAGGTGCGTGAACTTCCAGTACTCGAACTGCGACTCCGACATGTACACCTCGATGGGGTCATCCAACCCGACCTCGATCGAGCCGAGGCGCACGTCGCTCGGGCCGGTCAGGAACATGCCGACCGGGTAACACATGGGCGAGCTGCCGTCGCAGCAGCCGCCCGATTGGTGAAACATCAGCGGCCCGTGCTTCGCCGTGAGTTCACGCAGGAGCGCGGCCGCGGCATCCGTCACATCGACGCGAGAGAGTTCTGGCATCCGTTCATCTCCTCGAAGCGGAATGGGGGCGACCCCCGAGCCGAAACCCGGGGGCCGCGTGATGCGACAACGCGGTCGCGGTCCGACTCAGAAGAAGCCCATGGCCCCATCGGCATACGACACGAGCAGGTTCTTCGTCTGCTGGTAGTGGTCGAGCATCTTGAGGTGGTTCTCGCGGCCGATGCCCGACTGCTTGTACCCGCCGAACGCGGCGTGCGCCGGGTACTGGTGGTACGTGTTCGTCCACACGCGTCCGGCCTCGATGGCCCGTCCCGCGCGGTAGGCGGTGTCGCCGCTGCGGCTCCAGACGCCGGCGCCGAGGCCGTAAAGCGTGTCGTTGGCGATCGCGATGGCGTCGTCGAAGTCGTCGAACGACGTGACCGAGAGCACCGGCCCGAAGATCTCCTCCTGGAAGATGCGCATGTCGTTGGTGCCCTCGAACACGGTCGGTGCGACGTAGTAGCCGCCCGTCAGGTCGCCGCCGAGGTCGACCCGCTCACCGCCCGTGAGCAGCTTCGCGCCGCCGGCTTTGCCGATGTCGATGTACGACAGGATCTTCTCGAGCTGGTCATTCGAGGCCTGCGCACCGATCATCGTCTCGGGGTCGAGCGGGTTGCCCTGGCGCACCTTCTTCACGCGCTCGAGGCCGTCGCCGAGGAACTGGTCGTAGATCGATCGCTGGATCAGCGACCGCGAGGGGCATGTGCAGACCTCGCCCTGGTTGAGCGCGAACATCGTGAAGCCCTCGAGCGCCTTGTCGTAGTAGGCGTCATCGCTGCGCAGGGCGACGTCTTCGAAGAACACGTTGGGGCTCTTGCCGCCGAGCTCGAGCGTCACCGGGATGAGGTTCTGCGACGCGTACTGCATGATCAGGCGGCCGGTCGTGGTCTCACCCGTGAAGGCGATCTTGCGGATCCGCTTGTGCTGAGCGAGGGGCGCCCCCGCCTCGATGCCGAAGCCGTTGACGATGTTGACCACACCCGCGGGGAGCAGGTCGCCGATGATGTCGAACAGGAACAGCAGGGATGCCGGCGTCTGCTCCGCCGGTTTGATCACGACGCAGTTGCCCGCCGCGAGGGCCGGCGCGAGCTTCCATGCCGCCATGAGAATGGGGAAGTTCCACGGGATGATCTGCCCGACGACGCCGAGCGGCTCGTTGAAGTGGTAGGCCACGGTGTTCTCGTCGAGCTGGCTGAGCGAGCCCTCTTGCGCGCGCAGCACACCGGCGAAATAGCGGAAGTGGTCGACGGTCAGCGGGATGTCGGCCGCCAGCGTCTCGCGCACGGGCTTGCCGTTCTCCCACGTCTCGGCCACGGCGATCTTCTCGAGGTTCTGCTCGATGCGGTCGGCGATCTTGTTCAGGATGACGCTGCGCTCGGCGGGCGTGGTCGTCTTCCAGGTCGCGAACGCCTTCCACGCGGCATCCACGGCTCGGTCGATGTCGTGCGCATCGCCGCGTGCGACCTCGCAGAACGGCTTGCCGGTGACGGGGGTGATGTTCTCGAAGTACTCGCCGCTGTGCGGCTCGACCCACTCACCGCCGATGTAGTGCCCGTACCGCGAGCGGTACTCGGCGACGGATCCGCGGGTGCCGGGTGCGGCATAGACGCTCGAGACGCCTTCTTCGACGATGGTCATGCGTGTCTCCTTCGACGGTCATGAGTCGCCGCGCAGGCTCCGGGCGGCGATGCGCCGACGGTACGCCGCGGAAGGTTGCATCGGGTTGCACCGCAGGCGGGATGGTGTGCGGAGTGGGCGGTGCGCGCGCGGTACGCGGGGCGGGTGTGCGGCGAAGACGCATTCGTTCGCCGACGCCGCACGCGTTTGGCCTCCAGCGGGTGCGTCCTCGTCGAGCGGATGCGTCCTCGGCGAGCGGATGCGTCCTCGGCGAACGGGTGCGTCCTCGGCGAACGGGTGGGTCCTCGGCGAGGGCAGGCTCAGACGAGACGCGCGGCCGTCCGGGCCACCGACTGGGCGCAACGGACACGAGACCGCAAGACGTCGCGACGACGCGGTGCACGGATACGCGACCGCGACGCTCCAGCAACCCCAGGGCGCCGCGACGGCCGGGCGCAACGAACGCACGACGGCCAGGTGCCGCGACGACGCGACGCGCCGCGCCGCGCCGCGACGGACTACGCGTCTGCGTCGGCGAGGACCGACCGCAGCGGCGGCACGTTGACTTCGTGCAGGTCGACGTCGTCGAGGCGTTCGATGCTCTGCACGCGCGGGGCGATGGCACGGTCGTCTGCGACGATCCAGCTGCCGACGAGGAGGAAGCGGTCGTTGCCGGCGGTGATGGGCCCGGTGAGCGCGAAGGTCTGGTGCGTGGGCGTCAGAAAGGTCACGCGCACGGGAGTGCCGTGCGGGAGCGTCGACGGATCGACGACATCGGCGTCGAGCGCGGGCTGCGGCGGGTCGATGCCGAGGTCGATGCGCTGGATCTCGGAACTCGTCGCCAAGATGACGTCGCCGACGAGCGGCTGCCCGCCGACGCCGATACGAACCGTGCCCTCGAGCGCGTACAGACCGTAACGGGGCGAGCGGACGATGACCCGGGCGACGTCGCCCGCCTTCACCTCAGCCAGCGCCTCGCGAATACGCCCCACGTCGCGACGGGCACGAGCTGCCGAGAAGATGTCGAGCGCTTTTTCGTCCATATGTTCAGCGTAACGAGGGCCTCCGACATCGGCACTCGATGCGGCGCGTCGCGGCCGGCCATGCCCCGGCCCGCGGCGAAGCGCCCGCGCCCCCACTGTCACCCCGCGAGCCCCCGCGAATCCGCGCCGCACGCACCTACTCCCGCTCGAGACGCTCCAGACGCTCCAGCCGCTCCAGCCGCTCCAGCCGCGCGACGAGACCCGCGCGCTTCGGCGATCGCGCCGGCAGCATGCGCAGGCACAGCCGCAGCACCTCTTCGTCGTCACGGGCGTCGGCGATGTCGGCGTACGCGAGCAGCACGTCGACCCCCGCCTCGGCGATGAGCGCCTCGCGCAGGGCGGAGCGCACCGACTCGCGCACCTCGGCCACGCCCGGCGCGTCGGATTCGGGCAGCACGGGCCCCGCGTAAGCCGCGAGCGCCACCCGGTGCGCCCCGCGGTCGAGCAGCGACAGCACGTGCTGCGCGTCGGTCTCGAGTCCGTCGGGCAGGCGATACGGCCGGGATGCCGGGACAAGACGCGGCGCGATCGGCACCAGTGCGCGGCGCAGGCGCACCATCTCCGGACGCAGCGTCTCGACGGCGGCATGGCCGTAGACGGCCTCGCTCAGCGCCTCGGCCGAGAGTCCCTCGCGGTGCACGGCGAGCAGCAGGAGGATCTCCGCGTGCCGGGCGCTGAGTTCGGCCGTCGCGCCTCCGGCTTCCAGCACGGCCCGGTCCCGTGCGAGCACTCGTAGAACGGCCCGTGACGGCGTCGAGCGCTTCGGCGGCGGAGCCTGCTGCGCACGCAGTCGCGCGACGAGGATCTCGCTCTCGATCGCCCGAGCCGTGGCATCCACCAGCAATTGGGCCTGGGGTGTCACGGCCTCGGGCCCTCCCGTGACGTCGATCACGCCGAGCAGTCGACGCGTCTCGGGGTCGTGCACGGGTGCGGCGGTGCACGACCAGGGCTGCACAAGCCGGTTGAAGTGCTCGGCTCCGCGGATCTGCACCGAGCGGTCGAGGGTCAGCGCAGTTCCCGGGGCGGAGGTTCCCACGGCATCCTCGGCCCAGTTCGCTCCCGCGACGAAGCCCATGTCGCCGGTCAGCGCGCGGATGTGCCGGTCGCCCTCGACCCACAGCAGGCGTCCGGCCGCGTCGCCGACGGCCACGACGACGCCCGACTCCTCGGCCGTGCCGGGAAGCAGCAACGCGCGGATCATGTCCATCACCCCGGCGAGCGGGTGCGCCCGGCGATACGCCTCGAGCTCGTCACTCGCGAGATCGAGCGAGGGCAGGCCTTCGGGTCCGACGAGGGATGCCAGCGACCTGCGCCACGAGTCCTTGACCAGGGCCCGCACGTCGTCGAGCCGACGGTCGTCGTTGCCGGCGATGAGTTCTTCGTGCGCACGCGCGATCAGCAACCCCGATGTCTCGGGGGAGACGGTCGGTCGCGACCACGGAGAGGGCACGGCACTCCCATCGGCGGTGACGGAGGAGGTTTCAGTGTAGGTCGCGCCGCTGTCGAGCGGGAGGGGTCAACGCGCGCTCCGTTCCGGCGGATCGCTCCACGAGATGACCCGCGCCCGCCTCAGCGGCACCGCCCCGGGCGCGAGGACATGCGGGATGCCGTGGAACCAGGCGCCGCTGACCTTTCGGCGCGCGCAGTCCTCCAGCCAGGATCGGTTCGCGGCCGTCGTCGACAGCGCCGCACGGTGACCCGACGGCACGAACGGCGTGACCTCCCGGGGGTCGATCGGCTCACCGGTTCGCGTCGACGTGCGATCCAGAACGACGGTTCCGACGGGCAGGTCGTCTGCGGGGATCGCCCAGAAGTCCATCGGAGCCCGCTCACGGCCCGTGATCTCACGCCACGCGCGCCACACCGCGTGCGGGTGGACCGGAGACAGGAACACGACCTCCGTCCATGAGCGCCCGAGCCCGGGAACCACGGTGTCGCGCAGCCGACGGCGCTCCGGGGTGTCGTCGTACTTCGCCAGCGCGGCGCGGGAGGCCGCGGCGTCGACGTCGGCCAGGGCGCTCGCCGGCATCAAAGAGTCCGTTCCCGGGGCGAGGGCGACGCGCGCGTGAAAGACGCAGTTCGTGGCATCCACCGTTCCACGATGCCCGATCGGCGGAGGTGGGCGCCACGGGGTGCGAGGTCATCCCCCTCGGCCGTTGCCGCGCCACACTCCCGCTCTCCACACTACCGCGCACTGCGTGGTACTGTCCGAGGCAGACAAGCGAAGGGGGCCGCGTGGATACGACGCAGCTGTTGAAAGGGGTGCTGGATGCCGCCGTGCTCGCGGTCGTGCAGCACGACGACGGGTACGGGTACGACATCGTGCGGCGACTGCGCGATGCGGGGCTCGGCGAGGTCGGCGACGCATCGGTGTACGGAACGCTCCGGCGCCTGTACTCGGCGGGCGCGCTGTCGAGCTACGTCGTGCCCAGCGACGGGGGACCGCACCGCAAGTACTACGCCATCAATCCGCAGGGCCGCGAGCTGCTCGACGCGCAGCGTGCGAGCTGGTCGCACTTCTCGGCGGCCATGACGACCCTGCTCGACGACACCACTCACACGAAGAAGCTGCGCACGATCGGAGACGCCCGATGATCACCACGCCCGTTCGCGACGACATCCGCGTCTTCGCCGCCGCGGTGCGCACGCACCTCGACGACCTGCCGGCCGACGAGGTCGACGACCTGCTCGACGGTCTCGAGGCCGATCTGGCCGATCAGGCCGCCGAAGCGGGCGATGCCTTCGAGCTTCCGGATGCCACGACCTACGCCGCCGAACTGCGCGCGGCCGCGGGGCTCCCGGAGCGCCGTCCGCAGACCGGTGGCACGCGGATCCCCGTCCTGCAGATCGTGCGCGACGGCTGGCGCGAGACGGGCGCCGCCGTGCGGAAGAACCCCGCCGCTGTGTGGGTGCTCGACCTGGCGGCGACGCTGCGCCCTGTGTGGTGGCTCGCACGGGGAATCGCCTGGTACTTCGCCGGCTACGCCATTCTTCTCGCGGCCGTCCCCTCCCGCACCTACAACGGATTGCTCGGAGCTGTCCTCGTCCTCAACAGCAACGTCGGGGCCTGGCTCGTGCTGATCGGGCTGCTGCTTCTGAGCGTGCAGTGGGGACGGGGTCGTTGGCTGCCGTGGCGCGGCCTGGGCACGGCGGCGACGATCGGGACGATCCTGATCCTGCCGATTCTGTTCGGGCTGTACTCGTCGGCCCTCTCGCAGCTGTGGTCGCGGGGGAGCGAGGTTCCCGAGACCTACCTTCCTCCCGGCCTCTCCGTCGACGGTCAGCGCGTGCGCAACATCTACGCCTTCGACGCCGATGGCAATCCGATTCCCGCCGTGCAGTTGTTCGACCAGGACGGCAACGCGCTCACAACGGTGGGTCGGGACGTGGACGGGGCGCCCGTCGACCCCTACTTCTACGGCGGCGGGGGGCCGGTGCCGGTTCCCTACCTGATCCCCGGCGGAAATGACGCCTGGAACGTCTACCCGTTGCGCGAGATCCCCGCCGGATCGAGCACATGGGACAGCGTGGCGGATATGGCGAATGCGAAGCCGTCGACGTTCCCCTTCGAACGAGTCCAGCCCCTGCCCGCGGACGTCGCGCCGTCACGCGCCCCCTCGACGGATGCCGCCGCAGGAGACCCCGCGACCCCGACGCCGACGCCTTCTGCGGCCGAGACCGTCGCACCGACCCCCGACGGGGCGGTGACCCCGTGAACGAGGAGCCCCGCATCGTGAGCATCGACCTCACCCACCTCGTGACGGCCGCGCTGGCCGCGGGTCCACCAGAGGACCAGAGGGAGTAAGACCCGTTCGGGGCGTGATGCGGCGTGGGGGCCGTCTCACGCCCCGAACGCTCACCACCCCGCGGCCGCCTCGCCCTCAGCCGCGCGCCGCCCACCACTCCCGCAGGCGCCTCTCGGCCTCGTCTTCGCCGACCACGCCCTCGTCGAGGCGCAGGTCGAGCAAGAAGCGGTAAGCCTCGCCCACCTCGCGGCCGGGCTTCAGCCCCAGCACCTCCTGGATGCGGTTGCCGTCGAGCTCGGGCCGGATCGCGTCGATCTCCTCCTGCTCGCGCAGGGCGGCGATGCGGGCCTCGATGTCGTCATAAGCGGATGCCAGGCGCTGCGCCTTGCGCTTGTTGCGCGTGGTCACATCGGCCCGGGTGAGGATGTGCAGGCGCTCCAGCTCGTCGCCCGCGTCGCGCACGTAGCGGCGCACGGCGGCATCGGTCCAGGCGCCCTCGGCGTAGCCGAAGAACCGCAGGTGCAGCTCGACCAGACGCGACACGACCGTCGTCGTCGCGGCGTCGAACCGCAGCGCCTGCAGGCGCTTGCGGGCCATGCGCGCGCCCTTGATGTCGTGGTGGTGGAACGTCACACCGCCGCCGTCTTCGAGGCGCCTCGTGGCGGGCTTGCCGATGTCGTGCAGCAGCGCGGCCAGGCGCAGGGGCACGTCGGGCGCGGCATCCGGATGCCGGCTCTTCTCGAGCGCGATCGCCTGCCGCAGCACCGTGAGGGAGTGCTCGTAGACGTCTTTGTGGTGGTGGTGCTCGTCGACCTCGAGCCGCAGGGCGGGCACCTCGGGGAGGAACTCCTCGATGAGGCCCGTCTCGACGAGCACCCGGATGCCGCGGACCGGGTCGTCGGTCTGCAGCAGGCGCACCAGCTCGGCCTGCACGCGCTCCGGGCTGACGATGCCGAGCGAGCCGCGCAGCTGCACGATCGCGTCGAGGGTGTCGGGGTCGACGGCGAAGTCGAGCTGCGACGAGAAGCGCGCCGCGCGCAGCATGCGCAGCGGGTCGTCGCCGAAGCTGATGGCCGGGTCGATGGGGGTGCGCAGGCGCCCGGCGACGAGGTCTTCGACGCCGCCGGTGGGGTCGACGAGCGTGCGCGCGGGCACGCGAAGCGCCATGGCGTTGACGGTGAAGTCGCGCCGGCTGAGGTCGGCCTCGAGCGTGTCGCCGAACTCGACGGTGGGCTTGCGCGTCACGCCGTCGTAGCTGTCGGCGCGGAACGTCGTGATCTCGACCTGCTCGCCCTTCACGCGGGCGCCGATGGTGCCGAAGGCGCGACCGACGTCCCACTGCACCGAAGAGATCGGCTTCACCAGCGCGAGGATCTCGTCGGGACGCGCGTCGGTCGTGAAATCGAAGTCGTGAGTGGTGCGGCCCAGCAGCGCATCACGGACGGGACCGCCGACGATCGCCAGATCACGCCCCGCTTCGGCGAAGGCGCGGGCGACGGTGGCGACGACGGGGTGCGCGGCGAGCTCCTCGAGGCGCGCGAGACCCTCGGCCATGTTCAGCATGCCTCCGAGCCTATCCGGGGGCGCCGACAGCCCTTCGTCGGTCGTCAGTCCGCGAACCCCAGGAAGCCCGTCACCAGCAACTCGCGCACCCGGGGGAGCAGGTCGGCGCGGAGATGCGCGGCATCCACTTCCATCAACTGCGCGATCGCGTCGACGAGCGGTCCCACGGCCAGGTCGCCGTCGCACGCGCCCACGAGCGCCGCGAGCGCCGGATCGACCTCCACGCGCCGCGCGAATCCGCCGCCCTGGTGCAGCTCGATGACCGACGGATCCTCCTCGCCCGGGCGATGGTGCCGCGCCTCGGTCACATCGGGCGCGACCTGCAGCACGCTGGCCGCGAGATCGTCGTCGTCGAGCAGCGCCGCGCGATCGTGGGCGGCGAGGCAGGCGGCCAGGTGCGGTCCGAACCCGGCCTCTCCGCCTCCCGCGACGCGCTCGTACCGCGCGAGGGTGGGGCCGCCGGCCAGGGGCTTGCGCAGCAGCACGTATCCGAAGCCGACACCCGTGACGCCCCGGCGGGCGAAGTCCTCCAGCCACGCGTCGATGAGCCGCGCGTAGGCGGGCGTGCCGGGAACGGTGCCTCCGTCGCGCACCCACAGCTCGGCGTAGGCCAACGGGTCGAGGACCTCGCGTTCGATCACCCATGCGTCGATCGCGTCGCCGACCCACGCGCGCACGCGGTCGAGCCCCGACTCGCCCTCGCGGTACTCCCAGTTGCCGAGCGACTGCGCGACACCACCGGGGGAGAGGCGCTCCCCGACGCCCGAGATGACCGCAGCCACGAGAGCGTCGCCCTCGAGTCCGCCGTCGCGGTACTCGTACGACGGCACCCCCTCGACGCGCGGCGTGATGACGAACGGGGGGTTGGATGCCACCCGGTCGAACGTCTCGCCCGCGACCGGCTCGAACAGCGAACCGTGCCGCGTCTCGATGCCGTCGATGTCGTTGACGAGGGCGTTCAGCCGGGTGAAGCGCAGAGCACGCTCCGAGATGTCGGTCGCGACGACGTGGTCGACGAGTCTGCGCAGGCGAAGGGCCTGGATGCCGCAGCCCGTGCCGACGTCGAGGGCGGTGCCGGCGCGGCGGGTGAGCTGCAGGCGGGCGAGGGTCTGCGAGGCTCCGCCCACGCCGAGCACGTGATCCTCCGGGAGCGGCCCCTGCAGCGCCGCCTCGTCGAGATCGCTCGCGATCCACCACTCGACGTCGCCCGCCTCGTCGGAGAACGCCTGCGGCCGCACGAGCACGGCCGGCTGCACGTCATCGCCCTCGACGCGCGCGAGGCCCAGGCCGACCGCCCCGTCGACGCCCAGCGCGGGAAGCGCCGACGCGAGCTCGTCGCGGGAGACGGCGAAACCGAGACCCCACAGCCTCCCCAGCACCGCGAGGGGGTCGCCCCGGCCTTCCAGGGCGCGCTCCGCCGGGCGGCGCAGCCCCCGTGCGAGGGCGTCGTCGGCCTGCTCTCCCCACGCATCGCGGAGCGCGGCGCTCGTGTAGCCCGCGCTGCGGAGGTCGTCGGCGAGCGCGTGGCAGAGGCGGGGTTCGGGTTCGGGGAGCACCGGTCCATTCAACCGTCTGCGCGAGGCTATCGGCGGGCGTGAAGGGAGGCGGGCCTAGACTCGTCGCGATGCGAGGCCCCCTCGTGCCACCGACGCTCGTATGACCGTGACTTCCCCGCCTTCGGGCTCACCCGTGCTGCGGCGCCCCTTCGCGCGCCGGCTCCTGGCGACCCTCGCCGCCGGAGCTCTGGCACTCGGCGTGTCACTGCCGTCGGCTGCCGCCGTCGCCGCGACCGCCAGTCCCTCGCCGTCGGTGCAGGCGGCCTCGCTCTCGGCGGCGCCCGCGGCGAACGGCATCCTGCGCCCCGGCGACTCCCTCTCGGTCGTGGTGACGCTGGCCGCGGGGTCTTCGGCCGTGGCGAACACGCCCCTCACCCTCTCGATCGGTTCGGCGGCGCTCCCCGACGACGGCGCCCTCGACCGGTGGCTCGGCGGCGACACGGCGGGTCAGACGATGCAGCAGGTCGCCACCGGAGCAGCGGATGCCACCGCCTCCGGCGCGCAGACCTCGACCACGCTGACCGTCGCAGCGACCGACCCCGCTCTGAACGGGCGCGGAGCCGGGGTCTACCCGGTGCTGGTGACGGCGGGGACCCTGACGGCATCCAGCGTCGTCGTGGTCCCCTCCGACGGCGCCGCGACCCCGATCGCGCTCGTCGTCCCCATCACGGCGGCGCCGATGACGCGCGGTCTGCTCACCGGCAACGAACTGGCCGAGCTCACCGCGGTCGACGGGGCGCTGTCGGCGCAGCTCGACGCGGTCGACGGAACGACCGCCACCCTCGCCGTCGATCCCGCCATTCCGGCCGCCATCCGCGTGCTCGGCTCGGCTGCTCCCCCGACGGCGGTCGCCTGGCTGCAGCGTCTGCTCTCGCTGTCGAACGACCGCTTCGCCCTGCAGTTCGGCGACTCCGACGTCGCCTCCCAGCTGCAGGCGGGCCTGACGGCGCCGATGGGTCCGACCTCGCTGCAGTCCTACATGTCGGAGGCCGATTTCACGCGCCCGGCCACGGCGGTCTCGAGCCCCGAACCGACGCCCTCGACGAGCCCCGGGCAACCGAGCTTCCCCTCGCTGTCCGCGCTGCTCGAAATCGGCACGGCGACACCGAACGTCTTCTGGCCGGCCACGGGTTCCGCCGGATCCGAGACGGTCGCGTCGCTCGGCGCCCTGGGCACGGCCGAGGAGCCCACACGCGTGCTCGTGGCCTCTACGAGCGTCACCGGGTCGCGTCCTGCAGCCGGTGCCGTCGGAGGGGTGTCGACCCCGGTGTACGACGCCGAGGTGTCGCGCGTCCTCGCCGACGCCGCCGGACAGAACGACACGACCCGCCGCAGCGCCTCCCTCGCCGCCGCGCAGGGATACCTGGCGGTCGCCCGGGCCACCGCCGGCGACCAGCCCGTGCTCGCGGTGCTCGACCGCGGAACCGACCGGTCGCGCGTGAGCCTGCGCGCCACCCTTGGCCTGCTCTCCACCGCACCGGGCTTCACGACCTCGACGCTCGCCGAGGTGGCGAGCCGGCCGGCATCCGAGATCTCCCTCGCCGCACCAACCGTCGATTCCGCCCGCGTGGCGGAAGTAGGCGACCTGATGGCCGACGAGCAGGACGTCGACCGCTTCGCCACGATCCTCGACCAGCCGGAGCTGCTCACCGGCCGCGAACGCGCCGAGCTGCTGCAGGTCATCAACGTCTCGTGGACGGGGGATGCCGCCCGCAAGGCCGTCACCGACCATCGCGCCGGCACGCAGACGACGCTGGACTCCGTCGGCATCCTCTCGTCAGACTTCCGCCTGGTCAGCTCCAGCGCGCCGCTGCGTCCCTGGGTGCGCAACGACCTGCCCTGGCCGGTGACCGTCGTGCTCACGGTCCGCACGAACGATGCGCGTCTGCGCGTGCAGGACCGCACGACCATCGAGGCGCAGGCCGCGGCGAACACGCGTGTCGAGGTGCCCGTCGAAGCCCGCATCGCCAACGGCGAGGTCAGCGTCGACCTGCAGCTGTACAGCCCCACCGATCAGCCGGTCGGTACGCCCCAGCGGGTCGATGTCGAAGTGCGCGCCGAGTGGGAGAGCATCGGGCTCATCGTCATCGTCGTGCTCGTCGTGGGCTTCCTCAGCCTCGGTGTCGTGCGCACGGTCGCTCGCCGTCGGCGCGTGCGGGCCGAAGAGGAGTCCTCCGCGGTTCCGGATTCCGATACCCCCGCCGACGGCATCGGCGTCAAGGATCCGGATGCCGACGGGCGCGGTCCCGCCGAGGCCGACACCGAAGACGCCATCGCTTCACCCCCCACCGAGCAGGAGACACGCCCGTGAGCAGTATCGGACGGGCCAGCGTGCTCATCGGGGCGGGCACGATCGTGTCGCGTGTGAGCGGGCTGCTGCGCACCATCATGCTCGCCGCGATCGTCGGCACGGTCGCCAGCAAGGCGGGCGACGCATTCGGTCTGGCCAATCAGCTGCCCAACAACATCTACACGGTCATCTCGACCGGCGTGCTGACGGCCGTGATCGTGCCGCAGATCGTCAAGGCCGCCGCGCACGCCGACGGCGGGCGGGCGTTCGTGTCGAAGCTGTTCACGCTGGGCACGGTGATCCTCCTCGCCGCGACCGCCCTCGCGATGATCGCGGCGCCCGTCATCGTTCAGGTGTACGTCAACCCCGACGACTTCCGACCCGACCAGATCGCCCTCGCCACTGCATTCGCTTACTGGTGCCTGCCGCAGGTGTTCTTCTACGGTCTCTTCGCGCTGCTCGGCGAGATCCTGAACGCCCGGCGGGTGTTCGGCCCGTACACGTGGGCACCGATCGTCAACAATGTCGTATCGGTCATCGGTTTCGGCGTCTTCCTGCTGCTCTTCGGAGGTCCCAGCCCCGACATCGTCCAGTGGACGCCCACGATGATCGGACTCCTCGGCGGCATCGCCACCGGGGGCATCGTCGTGCAGACGCTCGTGCTGCTGGTGTTCTGGCGTCGCGCCGGTCTGCAGCTGCGTCCGGACTTCCACTGGAGAGGCGTGGGCCTGCGTCACATCGGCCGTCTCGCGGGGTGGACGTTCCTCATGGTCATCGTCGGCCAGGTCGCGGGCCTCGTGCAGTCGCGCGTGCTGTCGGAAGCGACCGGCGACGGACCCTCGATCATCGCCACGCAGAACGCGTGGCTGGTGTTCATGCTCCCGTACTCCATCATCGTGCTGTCGATCGGAACCCCGTACTTCACGCAGCTCAGCGAGCACGCCGCGGCCGGGCGCGACGACGAGGTGAAGACTGACATCGTCCGCAGCATCCGCGTGCTGGGGATGTTCATCGTCGCCGCCACGGCGGCCCTCGCCGTCGCCTCGGTGCCGGCGACGCGCATCTTCACGAACCACCCCGATGAGGCTCTCGCCGCCGCGCCCCTGCTGCTGTGCTTCCTCGTCTGCCTCCTGCCGCTCGCGGTGCTGTTCGTCATCCAGCGCACGTTCTACGCCTACAACGACACCCGCACGCCGTTCCTCTTCACCCTCGTCCAGGGCGGACTCGTGGCGGCCACCGCCGTCGCCGCCGCCTGGTCGATGGATGCCGGCATGATCCAGGTCACCCAGCTCGCGGCCACGGTCGCCCTGGGTCAGTCCGTGGCGAGCATCGTGCAGGTGATCATCGCCACCGTCATCCTGAACCGCCGGCTGGGCGGCATCCGGGTCGGGGAATGGCTCCTGCCGCTGGGGCGATTCGCCCTCGTCGGCATTCCCGCCGCTGCCGCCGGCTGGGGCGTCGTGCTGCTGTGCGGCGGCCCCACCGGGTGGATCGCCGGCGACAAGCTGACCGGCGCCCTGGCCGCCGCGCTCATCGGCTCCGTCGTGATCGCCGTCTATCTCGGCATCCTGGCCCTGCTCCGCACCCCGGAGCTCGAACCGGCCCTCGCGCTCGGCCGACGGTTCCTCCCCAAGCGCTAGCCCGGCGGCCGCGGAATACCCCACGGCTAGCATGGGTTTCATCCGACGGAATCAACGAGAGGAAGGCGCAACCGTGCGTCACGTCATCATCATCGGATCGGGCCCGGCCGGGTACACGGCCGCCATCTACGCCGCCCGAGCCAACCTCGCACCCCTCGTCGTCGCGAGCTCCGTCGAAGCCGGCGGAGACCTCATGAACACCACCGAGGTCGAGAACTTCCCCGGGTTCCCCGACGGCATCCAGGGTCCTGACCTCATGGCCAAGATGCAGGCGCAGGCCGAGCGTTTCGGTGCCGAGGTGCTCTACGACGACGTCGTGTCGCTGCAGCTCGACGGCCCGGTCAAGACCGTCACCCTCGGCAGCGGCAAGGTCGAAGAGGCCGTCTCGGTCATCTACGCCACCGGCTCCGCCTACCGCAAGCTCGGCCTCGAGGGCGAGGAGCGCCTCTCGGGTCGCGGCGTCTCGTGGTGCGCCACGTGCGACGGCTTCTTCTTCCGCGACCGCACGATCGCCGTCGTCGGCGGCGGTGACTCGGCGATGGAAGAGGCGAACTTCCTCACCAAGTTCGCGTCGAAGGTCTACGTCATCCACCGCAAGGACTCGCTTCGCGCGTCGAAGATCATGCAGGAGCGCGCCTTCGCGAACCCGAAGATCGAGTTCATCTGGAACAGCGCCGTCGACGAGATCCTCGGTGATGACGCCGTCAATGGTGTGCGCCTGCGCTCGACCGTCGACGACACGACGCGCGAACTGCCGCTCGACGGCCTGTTCGTCGCCATCGGCAACGACCCGCGCACGCACCTCGTGCACGACAAGCTGCAGCTGACCGACCAGGGCACCATCTGGGTCGACGGCCGCTCGTCGCGCACCTCGGTCGAGGGCGTGTTCGCCGCGGGTGACGTGATCGACCCCACCTACCGTCAGGCCATCACCGCCGCGGGCAGCGGCACCGTCGCCGCCCTCGACGTCGAGCACTTCCTCGCCGCGCGTGGCGAGGCCGGCGAGCCTGCGGTGGCGGAGAGCCCGATCGAGGGCCTCCCCGACGCCGCGGTCGTCTGAGGAACAAAACCGGGCTCACCGGCGTTTTCATTCACTGACGCTTCATCTAAGGAGAAATGCAATGACTGCCAAGGCGACGACCTCCGCCACGTTCGAGCAGGACGTCCTGCAGGCTGACGGCCCCGTGCTCGTGGACTTCTGGGCCGAGTGGTGCGGCCCGTGCCGCATGGTCGCTCCCGTGCTCGACGAGATTCAGAACGAGAACGCCGGGAAGATCACGGTCCTCAAGCTGAACGTCGACGAGAACCCCGACCTCGCGATGAAGTACCAGATCACCTCGATCCCCGCGATGAAGGTATTCCAGGGCGGCGAGGTCAAGACGACGATCATCGGCGCGAAGCCGAAGTTCGCTCTCGAGCAGGATCTCGCGCCGTTCATCGGCTGACACACTCCAAGAAGCCCCGAGTCCCCGTGACTCGGGGCTTCTGCCGTTCTCGAGCGCATCGTCGGATGCCCCCGCGCTGTGGCGCGGTCCAGACCTAGCTATCGGATGCGACACGCGCTGCCCTGCGCTGCTCAGCGGGCCTCGCTCGGGCGGGCGTGCCCCCAGGTGCCGCCCCCGCCGGGCCGTGCTGCGCTCCGCGCCTTGGTCGTTCCGGGTGTGTCTCCGAGTGCCGGCCCCGCTACGGTGCGCTCTGGGTCTCGCTCATCCCACGTGCATCTGCGGGGCTGTCCTCGCCGCACTCCGCTCCCGGGTCGAGCGATGACGCCTCTCAGAGGCGCTGGACGCGCTCAGGACGCGTCGAGGCGTACACTCGCGTCCCAACGCCGGTGGGGCTCTTCGTCGCCCAGAATGCGCCATACAGCCCGTGTGAGCGGGGGATAGTCGAGAGAGATCTGACGGAGCACGCGGTAGTTGCGCGACCGGTTCGGGCGCTGCCCGCCGTTCTCCGCGATGTTCTCGGCGCGAAGGGTCAGAACGACCAGTTCGTCGACGCTCGGCAGGTCTTCCATGAAGTCCCAGGGGTCCTCACCGCCGCGCAGACGCTCGTGGATCAGCACGGCCAGCTCATCGGACGCCTCGGCGCGCAGCAGCTCGAGGCTGGCGCGGCGGCGCGTGGTGTCGTCGTTCGCTGTCACCATTCCAGGGTACGTCGACCCACCGACACCCGGACCCGACTTCCGTTCGCCGCTGGCGAGACGGTCTCCGGAACGCCCGGGTTCACCCCGTGTATCCCTCTTCACCCAGGTTCGACAGAATGCGGTTCAGATCTTGAATGGAGGCGAAATCAATGCTGATCTGGCCTTTTTTTGCGTTGATCGATACGCGGACCTTGGTATCGAACCGATCGCCCAGCCGTTCCGCGATCTGATCGAGCCCGGCCTGCCTACCGCCGGCCTGCGGCTTCTGCCGCACGGGGACGACGCCCGGCATCTTCGCTGCGGCCTCGGCGGCGCGAACCGACAAATCTTCGTTCACGATCTTGTCGGCGAGTTTCTGCATCTCGCGCGGGTCGTCCAGCGACAGGATGGCGCGGGCGTGACCCGCACTCAGAACGCCGGCGGCGACGCGTTGCTGCACCGGGACCGGGAGTTTGAGCAAGCGAATCGTGTTGCTGATCTGCGGGCGCGAGCGCCCGATCCGCGTCGCGAGCTCTTCCTGGGTGATGCCGAAATCCTCAAGCAGTTGCTGATAGGCAGATGCTTCTTCCAGAGGGTTCAACTGCGATCGATGCAGGTTCTCGAGCAGCGCGTCTCGGAGGAGATACTCGTCCTCGGTCTCACGCACGACCGCGGGAATGGTGTCGAGGCCCGCCTCCCGCGATGCGCGCGTGCGACGTTCACCCATGATGAGTTCGTATGTGCCGTCACCCTTGTCGCGAACGACGACGGGCTGAAGGACGCCGAACTCGCGCACGGAGTGGACGAGTTCCGCGAGGTCGTCGGAGTCGAAGTGCGTGCGCGGCTGACGCGGGTTCGGGACGATGGACTTCGGGTCGATGTGGATGAGACGCGCACCGGGAATCTCGACGAGCTGTTCTGCGTCGCCGTCCTTCGTCTCGCGCGGCTGGGTCGCCGAGTCGTCGCTGGTTGCGGTGGACCCACCGGGGAAGAACACGTCGACGGGGCGCGCCTCCGACGGTTCGGCGGTGGGGATGAGCGCGCCGATGCCTCGACCCAGTCCGGTCCTCTTTGCCATCAGGAATCCTTTTCGGTGGTGTCGCGAGCGACGATTTCAACTGCGGCTTCGCGATATGCGATAGCTCCGGCCGACTGGCCGTCGTAGGCGATGACGGTCTGCCCGAAGCTCGGCGCTTCGGACACACGGACCGAACGAGGGATCACCGTGCTCAGCACCTCGTGAGTGAAGTGCGAACGGACTTCCTCCGCCACCTGCTGCGCGAGACGGGTTCGTCCGTCGTACATCGTGAGCAGGATGGTCGAGACATGCAGTTTGGGGTTGAGGTGCTTCTGGATCATCTGCACGCTGCCGAGCAGCTGGCTCAGACCCTCGAGAGCGTAGTACTCGCACTGAATGGGGATCATGACCTCGTCAGCCGCCGTGAACGCGTTGATCGTCAGAAGCCCCAGAGAAGGGGGGCAATCGATGATGACGAAATCGAAGTGGTTCCCCTCGATCTCGAGGTATTCGCGAAGCGCGCCGCGGAGACGGTGTTCTCGCGCCACCTGAGAGACGAGTTCGATCTCTGCACCGGCGAGATGGATCGTACTGGGTGCACAGAGCAGATTCGGGGACTCGGGACTGGTCTGGACGATGTCGGCGAGCGGCACCTCGTTGATGAGGACGTCGTAGATGCTCGGTGTCTCGGCATTGTGCTTGACGCCGAGTGCGGTCGAGGCGTTGCCCTGCGGGTCGAGGTCGACGACCAGAACGCGGGCGCCGACCGATGCGAGCGCGGCCGACATGTTAACGGCGGTCGTGGTCTTTCCGACGCCGCCCTTCTGATTGGAGACGGTGAGGACCCGGGTTCGCCCAGACAGGGTCACATCGGCGGCTTCCAATGCACGACGTCGTGCGGATAAGTCAGCGATCTCGCGGGCGATGGGGGAGTCATAGAGAGAAAAGGACGAAGACGCCTCACCGGACTGTTTCACGTGAAACACCTCTCACCGTCACGAACTTGCCCAGTCTACCCGCGGGCTCCGACATTGCCGGTCGTCGGTTCGGGTGTTGGATACGTCGGCCATGCGGCGCAAACAGATGACTCGACAGCGAGCGCACGGTGGACGCTATCGAGAACGCCCTACCGGGACTGGGGCTCGTGCAAACATTGGGCCAGCGCCACTGAGGAAGACGCGCCAAGTTTCGACGGTTGGGGTGCAGCTGCGGGCACGGGAGATCGCGCGGCGGCACGGTCGGAAGCTCCGCCCTCTCGGGTCGTTCGAGGGCCCAGGTCTCACACGTTCAGCGCGATGGTGGCCTCCGGCGAGGTCACCCGGCTGGCGTCACTCGAGCTGCCGCTTGGGCGTTGGTGCGTCTGGCAATGGTCTCGCCTCCGCCTCGTGGCGCGGCCGCGCTGCGTGTATCGTCGTCGCCTCCGCCCGTCGAGGGGAGCGTGCGACTGTATGTTTCACGTGAAACGCTTCGTGTCGCGGGTTCTCGCAGGCTCATGTCGCCGGTGCTCGCATGGTGCCGCAATCCTGCATGGCGAACTGGCCCGCACACTCAGCACTCGGCAATACCCGCGGTCAGCGCAGTCGCCCCGCGTGCCTTCCTGCCTACGCTTGCACGCGCCTCTACAGAGTGCCTGACCAGCGAACTGCAGAATGGCCGCGCGTCCCTCACGGACGACTCCGTTCCACGTAGGAACCGCTGGGCGCGCGCGGACACCGATCCCCGCGGTTCTCGGGAAGGGCGAGATGCGTCCCGCAGGGGCGTTCGTGGGCATTCTCGTTCCCGAGGGTGTCGGCTTCACGAACCCACGCGCACATTCGGATCGTGGGCGCCCGGACCGGGACGTGACTGCGGCGCCACACCCGCGCCACGCTAGACAGTTGCGGCAGAAGGTGCCTGTTCCTCACTACCGGCTCGTGGACGGCGTGTCACGTGAAACAGACGATGCGCCCGATGATCTGCTCCGCCGAAGCAGACCCAGGTGATCACCATCGTGAGCCAAGTTCCTACGGCTCGACGATGAGTCACCCAGGACACACAGAGCAGTGCGCCGATGTTCATTGCTGAAGCTGACTCGATACCCGCCCGATGGGGTTGCATCTTCGACTGCGTCGTGGCTGTCGTAGTGAATGGGCGAGACGTTTCACGTGAAACATTGGCGCAGACAACCGAAGTACCGCGTGCGCACGCATTGAGTTGTGAGTTGAGCGCGGGTCGATCTTCGGTGCGTGGCGCTGAGCTGAACCAAGCAGGGTGCAATGCCGCCAGCCACCCGCCGGACGCGATCGCGCGCGACTGCAACACTCGCGCGTCGGCCACGACCACTGGCGGACAACTCATGTGTAATCAGCTCCGCCGGGCTGTTCCTCCGACGCGACCGCATTGTCGAACAAGGCCGCACAGCCCGACGGATTGAGTGGGGGACCACGGGGCTGAGTTCATCACGACGGACTCGATCGGCCGTGAACTGCTCTACCGAGGCCCCCGGTGACACCGCCGCACCTCCTCTCGGTGACCCAGCCCGCATCGCAGTGTGTCAGAACGTTGTCCGCAACGAGTGACCGGCTGTGCGGACCGGTCCGCGCTTCGCCGTGATGTTTCACGTGAAACGGGAGGGGCACCCAAGTGGCGACATGGTGGCTCAGGCCACGCCGCCATTCGTCTGACCGAGCATCATCGGCGAGCTCCACCATCTGTCAAGTTCACCTCAGCAGCCTCACGAATTCGACGGAAGCGACGCCACCGCGGGGATCCGCCCGCCGAGAAGCGCTCTGCGCAGACTGATCGTCCGAATGTCAGAGGCCGGCTCGCGCGAATGTCCAAGGACGCGCCCGATCGGTGGTTGACTCGCGGCGGCCGAGCCACCCACGGATCGTCGTCGTATGGGCAGTATCGAACGATCGGACCAGCGGTGAGCAGGAATCCACCTGGCCGCGCGAGCGAGGTGCGACGCCAGATCTTCCGTCAGACCCCAGCAGTCCAGCCGTCCACATCGTCGCGCGACAGTGCGAAGTGTAGATTCGACGCCACAGTGTCAGTCCGGCCTCGTACAAGACGACGCCGCGTGCACGACCCCAATGCAACCGCAGGAACCCGTATGGTCCATGAGCTACGCCGACGCGCCACAGATTCGGGACTCGCATCACCGTAGATACATGCCGAAGAGGGCGGGGGAGACGTGCCTTCAGGCGACGCAGCCCCAACGACGCCCATTCGTACTCTTCACAAACCAGAGCGCGTATGCTCCCGGACGAGTAACACTGGCCCTCGAGCTCCTCCCAAGGGAACCGGGGTCGCAGAGGATGCCACGCGCATGTCATACCGCGGTCGCTCCTCGGAATGCGGCCCGACGGGTGACCACCGACGGGAGAGTCGGCGAATGCATTGTCATGGCCACGGGCGGGCGACTGCCTCCGTCATCGCTTCCCATCTGACACGAACGAGGTTCAGCCCGACGGTCATCGCGAGGCAGCCGCGGAGCGCCTGCGGCGAAGCGGTGCCCATGCACCGGATACGGCCATCGTCGTCGACTGCCGGGTACCATCTCGCTCACCGTCCCGTCGCGGACGGTGATGAAGGGCTGCGAGCGCCGCACGCTCCTCAGCCGTCAGCTCAGGGCCGGTGGGCCATCGTGAACCACATTCGTCACCCGCACCTGACGACGACCGCGCTATGGCACTGGGCGACGAAGTTGGGCCGCGTCGCATCAAGGAATCCGTTGTGTCAGCAACCGTCCGCGTTGAGTGCGGCCGTCAGGCATCGACGAGGTGATGGGTGTTTCACGTGAAACAGCGGAAATCTCACCGCAGCGGTGCGGCGCATGACAGACGCTCAACCGCATGGACCGCACACCGACCCTCGAAGCGTTACGCAATTCGTTCGCGCTAGTTTCTTCCATTAGTCTGAACGCCACGCGAGTCCTCAGCACCTGGGACGCGCAGGCGGCGTTGAAAAGCGCCAGAACTTCACTCGTGGGAGGCCCGGCACCACGACGGCCCCGAGCTGACGCCCACGAAGTCACCGTCCCGCCCAAAAGTCACCGGCGACCCGAACCCCGGTACTCCATCGTGACATTCTTTGGGGGAGCGGTCGAGCCCTCCTCGCGGCAGTCGGTGCGCCAACGATCGCGCCGCGGGCGATGTGAGCACGCACAGCGGCCAGCACTGGCTGCCGCAGATTTCACTGCCATGCGCAGCTGACGGCACCGACCTATGCGGGAGGATCCATTCCGAGACCATCGGCATCGGTGCCGTGTCATGCCGCAAGCGAAACGCATCGACTGAGACGGCTTCGTTTCACGTGAAACGAGAGACGCTTCTCCTGAAGGACGCGCACAGTGGGTCCCCGATCGGCGCCAACGCCCCCGGACGGGAACGTAGAAAATCCGCCTCGACACCCTACGGTGTGCTGGTTGCAGAAGGGAGGCGACGGGGCTCACGCGCCGCACCACGGTCCGTGTCCCCGTTGCACAGACGCCACACCCCAGACAGAACGATCTTGCTCTCGGCCGGCACCTACCGCCGAGAAGAGCCGGCCCCGCTCTCCGTCTGCGCCAAAGCCCACTGCACGCCCCAGACGGCCGCGCGCAGACCGCGGGGCCGATACCGTGCACCGGTGGAGCTCTACCGGGCCACGGGAGACGAACTCACGGCCAGAGAATTGGTGCGAAACGGCGCCCGAATCAGCGCGCGCCGCCGCGCAAGCGAGGGCCGGGTCACCTCGAATCAGGAAGCTCGGAACGCCTTGACCATCGCGAGACGCAGAGACGCGCCTGGAGGAGGGCACCGCGACGATCGTCTACCACCCCGGCACGCGGATGCCGATCGGCCGTCTCAGCCGATCGCCCACCCGTCGTCCAGCCGCGAATCGCACTCGTCGCAACGGATGTCGTACGTCGCATCGCGACGATCAGTTGTCGCTCGCGCAACCCGTGACGGACTCTAGATCATCGCATGCATACATGTGAAACGTCAGCGACTAAGTGTTGCCAGGAATACCCGGGTCGGCTCGTCGAGCACACCTTCGCCGACGATCTCCACCGACACGTCTTGCAGTCCGTACTTCTTGATCTGCTTGGCCGCGGCGTCGATCTCACCGGCGACGTTGGCGCCCTTGAGGAAGACGAGACGTCCGCCCGGTCGCACCAGGGGAGCGGTGAAGGGCAGAAGAGTACGCAGCGCACTCACTGCGCGCGCCGTGGCGGCGTCGAAGACACGCCCCCGTGACCACTCCTCACCTCGCATGCGCTCGACGCTGACATTGTCGAGCTCCAGGTCGGCGACCTGTTCCGTGAGCCACGCGGTCCGGCGCTCCATCGGCTCGATGAGCGTCCATTCCACGTCAGGGCGAGCGATGGCGAGGACGAGCCCCGGCAGGCCCGCGCCGGATCCGACGTCGACGGCCGAACCCGAGAAGTACGGAGCCGCGATCGCACTGTTCAGAACGTGCCGCGTCCACAGACGAGGCAGTTCCAACGGGCCGATAAGGCCGCGCTCCTCGCCGTGCGCGGCGAGATTGGCGGTGAAACGCCGTGCCGTCTCGAGGCGGTCACCGAAGAGCTGCGCGGCCGCGACGGGTTCGGACTCGAGCTGTTCCGTCATCCGCGGGTCAGCCTCGACGAAGGACGGTGTGCCGGTCCGCACCCTCGCCGAACGACTCCGACGCGTAGCCGCGGTCGGCGGCGATGTCGTGCACCAGCTTGCGCTCGTAGCTCGACATCGCCGGCAGCGACGCCTGCGACGCTCCCTCTTCGAGGCGGGTGATCGCACGGTCGACCAGGGTCTCGAGCTGGCGCTGACGAGCGTCCCGCGAGCCCCCGATGTCGAGGATCAGCCGCGAGAAGCGACCGGTCGAGTTCTGCACCGCAAGCCGCGTCAGCTCCTGAAGCGCCTGCACCGTGTCGGGGTGCGAGATGCTCGACAGCGACTCGACATCGTCGGCCTCCACCGACACGTAGGCGCGACCTGCGCGCACATCCATGGCGAGATCGCCGTCGATGTCGGCGATGTCGAGCAGCCCCTCGAGGTAGTCGGCGGCGATATCGCCCTCCTGCTCGAGCTGCTCCTCCGTGGCGGTGGTCTGCTCGGGGGCGATCTGATCGGACGTCGTCATCGTGGTCTCCGAAGGTCAGGAGGCGGAGGTGGACCCGGATCCGCCGGCGGATCCGCCCGCGGCACCGGAGTTCTTGGTGGACTGCTTCTTGGCCCGCTGCTTGCCGACGGGCTGCTGGCGCTTGGGCGCGGCCGCGCGAGCGCGCTCGGCCTCCTCCAGCAGACGCTGCTGCTCGGCCTGGTACTTCTCCATCGGGACGACCTTGCCCGACGAGTCGATCGCCTTGCCCTTGCGCGCCAGACGTTCTTCGCGGGCCTTGGCCGCGTCCGAACCGGGAGTCGGCATCTCGCGGATGACGATGAACTGCTGCACCATCGTCCACAGGTTGCTGACGAACCAGTAGATGACGACACCGAGCGGGAAGAACACACCCGAGAAGATGAAGGCCAGCGGCAGGATGTAGAGCATGATCTTCTGCATCTGATACGCCTGGCCGGTCTTGGCCTCGGGCGACAGGTTCTTCGAGATGATCTGCAGCTGCGTGAAGAACTGCGACGCGATCATGAGCACGACGAGCGTCAGCAGGATCGCGACGGTGATCTGACCGTCGGGCTGACCCCACGCGGTGACCAGGTTCACGTGCATGGATGCCACGTCGAACAGACGAGCGTCGTAGAACTCGCGCGTCAGCTCGGGCGTCAGCAGGCCCACGCCACCCTGATTGTTGGTCGCGTGCTTCGCGACGTCGTTCAGCACGCTGAAGAGCGCGAAGAAGATCGGCATCTGCACGAGGAGCGGGAGGCAGCTCGAGACGGGGGTGGTGCCGTGCTTCTTGTAGAGCGCCATGGTCTCGCGGCTCATCGCCTCGCGAGACAGCTGGTCTTTCTTGCCCCGGTACTTCTCCTGCACCTTGCGCAGTTCGGGAGCGATCTCCATCATCTTGCGCTGGCTCTTGATCTGCTTGACGAAGAGCGGGATCAGCGCGGCGCGCACGATGAGCACCAGGCCGACGATCGAGAGCACCCACGTCAGGCCGGCCGCAGGAGGCATGCCCAGAGCGGTGAAGAGCGAGTGCCACCCCACCAGCACGAGCTCGACCGCCCATTTCAGCGGCCAGAGGATGGTCCCAATGAGATCGAATTGCACGATCAGTCCTTTCGGGCGGGCACGACGAATCCGTGCCGAGTGAGTTCGTGACGGAAGGCCCGGTGAGGACGGACGTCGTCGATGCCACCCTGAGCCCAGGGATGACACCGTGCGAGACGGGCGGCGGTGTACGCGACGCCCTTCACGAGTCCGTGCTGCTGCACGGCGCCCACCGAATAGGCGGAGCAGGAGGGGTAGTACTTGCACACGTCGCCGTAGACGTGCGAGATCGTGGCCCGGTACGCGTGCAGAAGGGCGAGTCCCGCGTTCCGGGGGAGGAGCGGAACGGATGCCAGGAGTGCATCGGCAGAGAGCCGACCGGCGCCCGTGGCCGAGGTCGGAAGCGTCGATGCGCTCATGCCGACGCCTTCCGTTCGAGGCATCTCACCACGTCGGCACGCAGGGTCGCATAATCCGTCGTCGCGGCCGAGGGGAGTGCACGGATGACGATCGAGGCGCCCCCGCGAATCGACGGGAGCGCCTCGGCGCACACCGCTTTGAGACGGCGGCGGATGGTGTTGCGGGTGACGGCGGAGCCGACCTGTCGGCTCACGATGAAGCCGAACCGCGGTGCATCGGTGTCAGCCGAGGTCCCGACGTACGTCACGGTGTGCGCTCCGGCACAGCGAGAGCCCCGTCGGACTGTGGCTTTGTAGTCCGATCCGCGGGTGAGTCGGTTCGGCTTCGCGAGCACCGGGTCTGTCAGGCCGAGAGCTCGGTACGGCCCTTGGCGCGACGCGCCGAGAGGATGCCGCGGCCGGCACGCGTGCGCATGCGGGCGCGGAAGCCGTGCTTCTTGGCGCGGCGACGGTTGTTGGGCTGGAAGGTGCGCTTGCTCATGGGTCACTCCGGAGGTGGTGTCGCCCGATGCTCTTCTGCCGGGGACGGGGTCGGGACTGCCGTATAGGCATAAGTCAACCGACTAAGGCTACGTCGTGCGCGGCGTTAACTCAAACCGGGAAGCCGACCGCCCATTATCCCCAGGCGTTGTCCACAAGCGTGGCAAAGACACGCGGCCGGGTCTTACAGTGGATTTTGCTCCGCGAGAGCCGCGAACTAGCGTGGCCCCGGAAGTTATCCACAGGTTCGGCGCGACTCGTCGATCGCCCGTCGCGTCTAGATCCCGGAGGGGATATGTCTTTGCACGAAGTACCGGATGTACCCGTCTGGTCAGCCGTGCTGGACCATCTTCTCACTGACGACCGCGTCACCCCGCAGCTGCACGGCTTCCTGAATCTGGCGGTGCCGCAGGGCGTCATGGGCGGCACCCTCTACCTCGACGTCCCGAACGACCTCACCGCGGCGCAGTTCAACAAGCGCATGCGCGCGCCCATCCTCGAAGCGCTGGCCCAGGTGCAGGGCAGCGACCCCGAGATCGGAACCTTCCGCGTCGTCGTCAACCCCGACATCGTCGAGTCCCCTCGCGAGCCGATCAGCCCCGCCGGCGATCGCCCTCCGTTGGCGCCCGCGATCACCGTCCACTCCGCCGTCAGCGATCAGACGCCGGAACCGATCGTGCCCGCGTCCCGCAACGACACGCGCCTCAATCCGAAGTACACCTTCGACAACTTCGTCATCGGCCAGTCCAACCGCTTCGCCCACGCGGCCGCGGTCGCCGTCGCCGAGGCTCCGGCCAAGGCGTACAACCCGCTGTTCATCTATGGCGACTCCGGACTCGGCAAGACGCACCTCCTCCACGCCATCGGCGACTACGCCGCGAGCATGTACGCCGGCATCCGCGTGCGATACGTCTCGAGCGAAGAGTTCACGAACGACTTCATCAACTCGATCGCCAACAACCGCGGCTCGGCGTTCCAGGCGCGTTACCGCGACGTCGACATCCTGCTCATCGACGACATCCAGTTCCTGCAGGGGCGCGCAGAGACGCAGGAAGCCTTCTTCCACACCTTCAACACGCTCCACGATCACGACAAGCAAGTCGTCATCACCAGCGACCTGCCGCCGAAGCAGCTGACCGGCTTCGAAGACCGCATGCGCAGCCGCTTCGAGTGGGGTCTGATCACCGACGTCCAAGCGCCCGACCTCGAGACCCGCATCGCGATCCTGCGCAAGAAGGCGCAGAGCGAGAGACTCCTCATTCCCGACGACGTCCTGGAGTACATCGCCACCGTGGTCTCGTCGAACATCCGTGAGCTCGAGGGCGCGCTCATCCGCGTGTCGGCGTTCGCCAGCTTGAACCGTTCCACGCTCGACATGTCGCTCGCGCAGACGGTGCTGCGCGACATCATCGACCAGGACGACGCCAACGTCATCTCGCCGACCGACATCATCACGGCGACGGCCCAGTACTTCAAACTGTCGGTCGACGATCTCTACGGCTCGAGCCGTTCTCAGGCGGTGGCGACGGCGCGCCAGATCGCGATGTACCTCTGCCGTGAGCGCACCAGCCTGTCGCTACCCAAGATCGGACAGCTCTTCGGCAACCGGGATCACACCACCGTCATGTATGCGTACAAGAAGATCAGCGACCTCATGAAGGAGCGCCGATCGATCTTCAACCAGGTCTCCGAGATCACGAGCCAGCTGGGTCGTATGCGCTGAGTGCCGCTCTCCCGAAGGGGTCCGTCCATTTCCGTGGAACGGGCCCCTTCGCCGTTTTTGGCCGCTGATCAGGCATACAGCACCGCTCGCACGCAGTTTCGGACATGGTTCTACACAGTGTGGAAAACCTGTGGATAACTCGGCTTTCCTGCGGATGGACTGTGCACGGATTCGTTAACACTGTGGAGGAGCCATTCGAGGTGCAGCGCGCGAGTCGTGTTAACAACACAGGCTCTCCGCAACCCGTCCACAGTGAACAGACGCACGCATCCCTGCTGTTAACACGCGTGTCGGGAGTTATCCACAGTTCCCACAGCGGTTAACAAGATGAAGACTCCAACTCTTGGTTAAGGGAAATTCGATGACCTCGCCGTGCCGACAGCGCTCGCCGTGCCTGCATCGAAGGGGGCACTAGCATGGGTAAGCCATACCCGCCGTCAAGGGAGCGCCCGTGAAGTTCCACGTCAATCGCGATGTGTTCAGCGAAGCCGTCTCGTTCGTGGTCAAGCTCCTGCCCCAGCGCAACCCGCAGCCGATCCTGGCCGGCGTGCTGATCGAAGCGGGCGAAGAGGGCCTCACCCTCGCCGCCTTCGATTACGAGGCGTCCGCGCGCACTACCATCGAGGCCACGGTCGACGAGCCGGGCACGATCCTCGTCCACGGTCGACTCCTCAGCGACATCGCGAGCCGTCTGCCGAACGCGCCCATCCAGATCGCGGTCGACGACGACGGCGGCATCCTGCTCACGTGCGGTTCGGCGCGATTCACCCTGGCTTCCATGCCCGTGCAGGAATACCCGGCCATCCCAGAGGTGACGGGTGAGTCCGGGCTCGTTCCCGCCGACGAGTTCGCCACCGCGATCGCTCAGGTCGCCTTCGCCGCCTCCCGTGACGATGTGACCCCGGTCCTCACCGGTGTGCAGCTCGAAGTCACCGGAACACAGCTCAGCCTCGTCGCGACCGACCGTTACCGTGTGGCCCTGCGAGAGATCCCGTGGGACGGCGGGGCAGCGGCATCCGACGAGCCGACGTCGGCTCTCGTTCCCGCTCGCACCCTGCAGGAGGTCGGCAAGACCTTCGCGCACGGCGGCGACATCTCGATCGCCTTCTCGGGATCGGGAGACCGCGAGATCATCGCGTTCTCGTCGGGCAACAAGACGGTGACGTCGCTGCTCATCAAGGGGAACTTCCCGCCGGTGCGTCGACTGTTCCCGGCCCAGACCGAGCACCACAGCGTCGTGAACACCGCCGAACTCGCCGAGGCCGTGCGCCGCGTGGCACTCGTGCTCGACCGCTCGGCTCCGCTGCGATTCACCTTCGGCCCCGACGGCGTCTCGATGGACGCCTCCGGCACGGAGCAGGCACGCGCGACGGAGTCCGTCGATGCGACCCTCGTGGGCGATGAGGTCACCCTCGGACTCAACCCGCAGTACCTGCTCGAGTCGCTCGGAGCCGTTCGCAGCGAGTTCACGCGCATCACGTTCACCTCGAGCGACAACGCCAACAAGCTCAGCCCGGTGCTCGTGACCCCGCAGACGTCCGTCGACAAGGGCGGCGAAGGCTCGTTCAAGTACCTGCTGCAGCCGAACCTGCTTCTGCGCTGAGTCGTCGTCCGGCAGCCGTGTCGGAGGTCCCGGGTAGTCTGACTCGGTGATCGTGGAGCAGCTCGGACTGAAGGACTTCCGCAATTACGCGGCAGCCGATGTCTCGCTCGCCACGGGCGCCAACGTCTTCGTGGGGCGCAACGGTCAGGGCAAGACCAACCTCGTCGAAGCGGTGGCCTACCTGGCGACGCTGGGATCGCACCGGGTCTCCAGCGATGCGCCTCTGGTGCGCGATGGAACGGATGCCGCGATCGTGCGCGCCCGGCTCGCCCACGGTGAGCGCAGCGTGCTGCTCGAGCTGCAACTCAACCGCCAGGGCGCGAACAAAGCCCGGGTCAACGGGGTGAACGTCCGCACATCGGAGCTCCCGCGCTACGCACAGGTCGTGCTGTTCGCCCCCGAAGACCTGCAGATCGTGCGGGGCGACCCCTCCGCGCGGCGTCGCTTCGCCGATCAGTTGATCGTGCAGCGCACCCCCCGAATGGCCGCGGTGCTGGGCGACTACGATCGCGTCCTGCGCCAACGGAGTGCGCTGTTGAAGTCGGCCCGGGCCCGCGGGCTCCGAGGCGACGCGCTCAGCACTCTCGACGTGTGGGATGACAAGCTGATCACCCTCGGTACCGAGGTGATCGAGGCGCGTCTGGCATTGGCATCCGATCTCTCCCTTCCGGTCGCGCGCGCCTACGCCGCCATCGCCGGGGCCGATCATGAACCGCGGCTGTCCTGGGCGTTGTCGGTGGGAGGAGGCGACCCCGAAGAGGGCGATTCCGCGGCGGCGGGACGCTCGTCGGCGCCGCTGGGCGAGCAGTTCCGCGCGGCCCTCGCCGCCCGCCGCTCGACGGAGCTCGAGCGAGGGCTCACGCTGGTCGGTCCGCATCGAGACGACCTCGTGCTCGAGGTCCGCGGCCTGCCGGTGAAGGGGTACGCATCCCACGGAGAGTCGTGGTCGGTCGCGCTGGCGCTGCGGCTGGCATCCGCCGAGCTGCTCCGTGCCGAATCACGGCTGGGCGATCCCGTGCTCATCCTCGACGACGTCTTCGCCGAGCTCGACGCCGGCCGCCGCTCCAGGCTCGCCGAGCTCGCGGGAGGGTACGAGCAGGTCATCGTCACCTCCGCCGTCGAAGAAGACGTTCCCGACGCCCTGCGCGCACACGTGGTGAGGGTCGAGGCGGGGCGGATCAGGGAGTCGGACGATGACTGACGACCCCGAGCTTCCCGAGACCATCTCGACCTACCTGCGTCTGCGGGGTCTCGAGCCGTCGCCGTACCGCAAGAAGAAGCGTCGCCGGCGCACCGACGACGGTGAGAACGCCCCCTTCACGCCCGGCCGCGATCCCCGCGGTCTCGGTGACGTGCTGTCGGCCCTCACGCAGTCGGCCGGGTGGGAGCCGCAATTGTCGCGAGAAGACCTCGTGCGCACGTGGGACGAGGTGGCGGGGGCCGACACCGCTGCTCACACCCGGCCCGTCGCCTTGGATGCCGGCACCCTCACCGTCCAGGCCGACTCGACGGCGTGGGCGAAGCAACTGCAGCTCATGCGGGCGCACATCCTGTCGGAGATCATCAGACGCTTCCCCGAAGCGGGGGTGGAGGCGATCCGCTTCGTCGGGCCCGACGTCCCCTCTTGGAAATGGGGGCCCAGAGCCGTTCCAGGCCGCGGTCCGCGCGATACCTACGGCTAGGCCATGGTCGGTCCCGGTTCGACGCGATTTCTCCCCGCATTGAGCCGCACACACCGTTTCGAAGGGCCCGGCGCGATAAGATGGAGGTTCCGACGAACCGATTCTGGAGCGCGCGTACCCATGACGTCCGAAAACCCCGACAGCGTTTCCGAGGAACCCGAAGCGACCTCTCCCGCGAAGGTTCCCAACGAGTACGGGGCAGACGCCATCCAGGTGCTCGAGGGGCTCGAGGCGGTTCGCAAGCGCCCCGGCATGTACATCGGGTCCACGGGTGAGCGCGGCCTGCACCACCTCGTGCAAGAGATCGTCGACAACTCCGTCGATGAGGCCCTGGCCGGCTACTGCGACACGATCGACGTCACGATCCTCAGCGACGGTGCCGTCCGCGTGGTCGACAACGGTCGTGGCATCCCCGTCGACATGCACCGCACCGAGGGCAAGTCGACCGTCGAGGTCGTGCTCACCGTTCTCCACGCCGGAGGCAAGTTCGGCGGCGGCGGCTATGCCGTCTCGGGCGGTCTGCACGGCGTCGGCTCGTCGGTGGTCAATGCGCTGTCGACCCGACTCGAGGTCGAGGTGCAGCGCCAGGGTCACGTGTGGCGGCAGTCGTTCCGCAACGGCGGTGTGCCCCTCGCTCCGCTCGAGAAGGGCGAAGCGAGCGAGAGCACGGGCACGTCGATCACGTTCTGGCCGGATGCCACGATCTTCGACACCATCGACTTCGACTACGACACGCTGCGTACGCGCTTCCAGCAGATGGCCTTCCTCAACAAGGGCCTGCGCCTGAGCCTGCGCGACGAGCGACCGCAGTCGCTCGTGACCGAGGGCGAGCCCGGCGAAGAGGTCACCGAGGCCCGCCACGACTCGTTCCTGTACGAGCGCGGACTGGTCGACTACGTCGAGCACCTCAACCGCGTGCGCAAGGCCGACGTCGTCAACGACGAGATCATCGAGGTCGAGTCCGAAGACACCGAGCGCAAGATCGCGCTCGAGCTGGCGATGCAGTGGACCACGGCGTACACCGAGAACGTCTTCACCTACGCAAACACCATCAACACCCACGAGGGCGGTACGCACGAAGAGGGCTTCCGCGCCGCGCTGACGACGCTCGTCAACCGCTACGCGCGGGCCAACAACCTCCTCAAAGAGAAAGACGACAACCTCACCGGCGACGACATCCGCGAGGGTCTCACCGCGGTCATCTCGGTGAAGCTGTCGGAGCCGCAGTTCGAGGGGCAGACCAAGACGAAGCTCGGCAACACCGAGGCGCGCGCGTTCGTGCAGAAGGTCGTCGGCGACAAGCTCGGCGACTGGTTCGACCGCAACCCGGGCCAGGCCAAGAACATCATCCGTAAGGCGATCGACGCCGCGACCGCTCGTCTGGCTGCCCGCAAGGCGCGCGAGACCGCCCGCCGCAAGAGCGTCTTCGAGTCGGCGGCGATGCCCGACAAGCTCAAGGACTGCACCTCGAAGGACCCCTCGATCAGCGAGATCTTCCTCGTCGAGGGTGACTCGGCCGGCGGCTCCGCCGTGCAGGGTCGCGACCCGCACACCCAGGCGATCCTGGCGCTGCGCGGCAAGATCCTCAACGTCGAGCGCGCCCGCCTCGACCGCGCACTGGGCAACAAAGAAGTGCAGGCGATGATCCAGGCGTTCGGCACGGGCATCGGGGAAGACTTCGACATGTCGAAGGCGCGCTACCACAAGATCGTTCTGATGGCCGATGCCGACGTCGACGGCCAGCACATCACGACGCTGCTGCTCACGCTGCTGTTCCGCTACATGCGCGGACTCATCGAGGCGGGCTTCGTCTACCTCGCCCAGCCCCCGCTGTACCGACTGAAGTGGTCGAACCACCCGCACGAGTACGCCTACAGCGACCGGGAGCGCGACGCGCTGCTCGTCGACGGTCAGGCATCGGGTCGTCGCATCCCGAAAGACAACGGCATCCAGCGCTACAAGGGTCTCGGCGAGATGAACGACCACGAGCTGTGGGAGACCACGATGGACCCGCAGACGCGCACGCTGAAGCAGGTGACCATCGATGACGCCGCGGCCGCCGACGAGATCTTCTCCGTGCTCATGGGAGAAGACGTCGAGTCGCGCCGCACCTTCATCCAGCGCAACGCGAAAGACGTCCGCTTCCTCGACATCTGATTCCGTCGCGCCCGGCGCGACGAACGACGACGCACTACGAAACTGAGAACACATGGCTGACGACAGCACGATCGAACCCGACGACGTCCGCGGCGAGCCGGCGCACGACCACGGCAAGATCGACCAGGTCGACCTCCAGCTCGAGATGCAGCGGAGCTACCTCGACTACGCGATGAGCGTGATCGTCGGACGCGCCCTGCCCGACGTGCGCGACGGCCTGAAGCCCGTGCATCGCCGTGTCATCTACGGCATGTACGACGGCGGCTTCCGCCCCGACAAGTCGTTCTCCAAGTGCGCGCGCGTCGTGGGCGAGGTCATGGGGCACTACCACCCGCACGGCGACGCCCCCATCTACGACGCCCTCGTGCGCCTCGTGCAGCCGTGGTCGCTGCGCTATCCGCTCGCACTCGGCCAGGGCAACTTCGGCTCTCCCGGCAACCAGGGCGCCGCCGCCCCCCGGTACACCGAGACCAAGATGGCTCCGCTCGCGCTCGAGATGGTGCGCGACATCGAAGAAGAGACCGTCGACTTCCAAGACAATTACGACGGTCAGACCCAGGAGCCCACGGTTCTGCCGTCGCGCTTCCCCAACCTGCTGGTCAACGGATCGGTCGGAATCGCCGTCGGTATGGCGACCAACATCCCGCCGCACAACCTGCGCGAGGTCTCGGCCGGCGCCCTGTGGGCACTCGAGAACCCGGATGCCACGCGCGAGGAGCTGCTCGAAGCGCTCATGGAGCGCATTCCCGGCCCCGACTTCCCTACGCGCGCGCAGATCCTCGGCACCCGCGGCATCAAAGACGCCTACCGCACCGGTCGCGGCTCGATCACGATGCGAGCCGTGGTCAACATCGAGGAGATCCAGGGCCGCACGTGCCTTGTCATCACCGAGCTGCCCTACCAGGTCAACCCCGACAACGTCGCGGTCAAGATCGGTGATCTGGCCCGCGAGGGCAAGATCACCGGCGTCGCCGACATCCGCGACGAGAGCTCGGGACGCACCGGCCAGCGTCTGGTCGTCGTGCCCAAGCGCGACGCCGTCGCCAAGGTCGTGCTGAACAACCTGTACAAGCACACGCAGCTGCAAGAGAACTTCGGCGCCAACATGCTGGCGATCGTCGACGGCGTGCCGCGCACGCTCTCGCTCGACGGCTTCATCAGCCTGTGGATCGATCACCAGATCGAGGTCATCGTCCGTCGCACGCGGTACCGCTTGCGCAAGGCCGAAGAGCGCATGCACATCCTGCGCGGCTACCTCAAGGCGCTCGACGCCCTCGATGAGGTCATCGCGCTCATCCGCCGGTCGCCGACGGCTCAGGATGCCAACGAGGGTCTGCAGAAGCTGCTCGACATCGACGACGTGCAGGCGCAGGCCATCCTCGACATGCAGCTGCGCCGTCTCGCGGCCCTCGAGCGGCAGAAGATCGTCGACGAGGCGACCGAACTCGAGGCCCGCATCGCCGACTACAACGACATCCTGGCAACCCCCGGTCGCCAGCGCACCATCATCCGCGACGAGCTGACGGCCATCACCGACCGTTTCGGCGACGACCGCCGCACCGAGATCCTGCACGGGTTCGACGGTGACGTGTCGATCGAAGACCTCATCGCCGAAGAAGAGATGGTCGTCACGGTCACGCGCGACGGCTACATCAAGCGCACGCGCAGCGACAACTACCGCTCGCAGCACCGCGGCGGCAAGGGCGTCAAGGGCGCGCAGTTGCGCGCCGACGACGTCGTCGAGCACTTCTTCGTCACCACGACGCACCACTGGCTGCTGTTCTTCACGAACAAGGGTCGCGTGTACCGCTCCAAGGCATACGAGGTTCCCGAGGCCGGACGCGATGCCAAGGGCCAGCACGTCGCCAACCTCCTCGCGCTGCAGCCGGATGAGGAGATCGCGCAGATCCTCGACATCCGCGACTACGGCGTCTCGACCTACCTCGTGCTCGCCACCCGCGGCGGCCTGGTGAAGAAGACGCGCCTGTCGGAGTACGACACGAACCGCCAGGGCGGCGTCATCGCCATCAAGCTCCGCGGCCAGGTGGCTGAGGAGGGCGACGAGAGCGAGCCCGGCGCCGCCGACGAACTCGTGAGCGCCCTGCTCGTCGACGAGGGCGATGACATCCTGCTCATCAGCCGCCTCGGCATGTCGTTGCGGTTCTCGGCGACCGACAGTGCCCTGCGGCCGATGGGTCGGTCGACTTCGGGCGTGAAGGGCATGGACTTCCGTGAGGGCGACAGCCTGCTCTCGGCATCCGTCGCCAAGGACGACGAGTTCGTGTTCGTCGTGACCGAGGGCGGCTACGCCAAGCGCACCGCCGTCACCGAGTACCGCATGCAGAACCGCGGTGGTCTGGGCATCAAGGTGGCCCGCCTGACCGAGGATCGCGGCGTTCTCGCCGGCGGAATGATGGTGTCGGAGGGCGACGAGGTCCTCGTGGTTCTTGCCAGCGGCAAGGTGGTACGCTCCTCCGTGGCCGAGGTGCCCGCCAAGGGCCGTGACACGATGGGTGTTGTTTTCGCCCGAGCCGGTGGCGACGACCGCATCATCGCGATCGCCCGCAATGCCGAGCGGAACCTGGCCGAGACGACGGAGACGACCACGGAGCCCGCCGCATCCCCTGCGGACGAGGCCGACGGCTCCGCCCCCGAGACCACCGAGGAAAGTACTGACGCATGAGCACGGTAGCTGACAAGCTGGCGAAGAAGTCGACGCACAAGACCCCGGCCAAGCAGGTGCGGTTGCGCCTGGTCTACATCGACTTCTGGTCGGCGGTGAAGCTGTCGTTCCTGGCAGCGGTGGCTCTGGCCATCGTCACCGTGGTGTCGTACTTCCTGCTCTACCTCGTGGTCGCGGCGACCCTGCTGCCCCGGCTCGATGAGTTCTTCACCAGCTTCACCGACGGTGGCGCCACTCTGTCGCAGTACGTCGGCCTGCCGCAGGTCATGGCTTTCGCGGCGATCATCGCGATCCTGAACCTCGTCGTGGTCACCGTTCTCGGTGCCGTGATGGCCGGGATCTACAACCTCGCGGTCAAGGTGACGGGCGGCCTGCTGGTCGGCTTCACCTCCAACTGACCTCGATTCGTGAAAACCTCGGAATTCCGGTAAAGTCTTCGAGGTTGACATCACGTCAGCGAGACGGGGCTATAGCTCAGGCGGTTAGAGCGCTTCACTGATAATGAAGAGGTCCCAGGTTCAAGTCCTGGTAGCCCCACCCCTTCCCTTACGGGGCCTTAGCTCAGCTGGTAGAGCGCCTGCTTTGCAAGCAGGATGTCAGGAGTTCGAATCTCCTAGGCTCCACAACATCGAGAAACAGAGAGCCGGCCTTCGGGCCGGCTCTTCTCGTCTGCGGGATGAGTCTCGTGGGTGGGGGACGACGGGGCTTCGCTAGAGTCTGGTCATGGACATGCGGGTCGCCGCGTACGCCGTCATCACCGATGACGACGATCGTGTGCTGCTCGCCCACTGGATCGACGGGCGGCGAGCCGCCTGGACGCTTCCGGGAGGCGGCCTCGAAGCGGGGGAGGACCCCGTTCAGGCCGTTCGCCGGGAAGTGCGGGAAGAGACCGGGTTCCGGGTCACGGTCGGCGACCTGCTCGGCATCCATTCGCGGGTCATCCCGGCCGAGGCGCGTCTCGCCGACGACTCCTCGGGACCGTTGCACACCCTGCGGATCGTCTATCGCGCGCGGATCATCGGCGGCCGTCTGCGCCACGAGCGAGACGGGTCGACGGATCGGGCGGAATGGTTCACTCTTCCCGCGGCGCGGAAGGTGCGCCGCGTTCAGCTCGTCGACATCGCGTTGCGCATGGCGGATCTGCGGACGTGACGGCCGTCAGGCGCGGTCCGCGGTGATGTCGGCCACGACGGCGCCGTAGGCGGAGATCAGATCATCCGCCTCGACGAAAAGACTGAATCCGTGCGCGCCGGCGCCCATTGCGATCCGTTCGCCCACGATGCGTTCGTCGGCGTACACCGGCCAGGCGGTCGTGCTGCCGATCGGCACGATGGTGCCACGCTCATAGCCCGTCGCCGCCAACGCCAGCTCGGGCTCGGGGAGACGCAGCTTGTTGACGCCCACCACGGCGCGGAGCTTCGGCCACGAGATCGCACGGTCGCCGGGGACGAGGGCGAACAGGTACGTGTCGTCGGAACGCTTGACCACGAGCGTCTTCACGATGGACGACGGGGGGATGCCGAGCAGCTCGGCGGCCTCGTCGAGGCTCGACGCCGCGGGGCGCTCGCGTACATCGACAGAGAGGCCGCGCTCACGCGCGGCCTCTCGGACTCTGATGGTGGGGTCGCTCACGCGTCCGGCGCACGCAGCGGGTCGTCGGCCACCCACAGCTCGTCGTCGGCCCGCAGCGTCTGCCACGCGGCGTAAGCGACGCCCGCGGCGGCGACGACGCCGAGGATGATCGCGATCACGCCACCGGCACCGATGCCGTCGTGCTGCGACGGAAGCTTCTTGGCGAGACGCTTCGACGCCTGCTTGCCGTACTTCTCGGCACGCTTGGCGTACTTGTGGGTGTCGAGCTCGAAGCCCTTGCCCTTCGCGAGGCGGTCACGGGTGTCGCCCGCGGCGTCCCAGACCGACAGTGCGCCGCCGACGACCGCACCGGCCGCCGGGACGACCTTGTGGCTGAGGAAGCGGTTGCTGTACTTCACTCCCTTGTCGACGTACGGCGCTGCGTACTTGCTGTAGCCGTCCTGCACGGCGGGGACGAGATCTTCGCGGCTGAAGCGACCGAGCTGGTGGCCGGCTTCGCGAGCGACCTTCCCGCTCTCGCCCAGCAGCACCTGCTGCGACTCCCACACCTTCGCGGCGTGCTTCTGGAGCTTGCGCAGTTCCTTCTTGCTCTTGCGGCTGAGGCCCACGGCTCATCCTCCCTGTCGATGGGATGTATGTCCGTTCATCTTGCCAGAACGGCCCGCCGGCGCCGCCGACCCTTGCAGATAACTCTGAGAGAATGTACCCATGGCCAACCACACCGCCGTCGCGACCCTGCACACCAACCACGGCGACATCGTCGTCAACCTGTTCGGCGACCACGCGCCGCGCACCGTCCGCAACTTCATCGGTCTCTCCGACGGATCGCAGGAGTGGACGAACCCGGCTACGGGTGCCAAGGGTGAGGGTCCGCTCTACAAGGACGTCATCTTCCACCGCATCATCCCCAACTTCATGATCCAGGGCGGCGACCCGCTCGGTCAGGGCATCGGCGGTCCGGGCTACAACTTCAACGACGAGATCAGCCCCGAGCTCGACTTCACGCAGCCCTACAAGCTCGCCATGGCCAACGCCGGTCTGCGCCGCAACGCCATCACCGGTCAGCCCGAGGGCACCAACGGCTCGCAGTTCTTCATCACGACCGACCCCACCCCGTGGCTGCAGGGCAAGCACACGATCTTCGGCGAGGTCGCTGACGATGATTCCAAGGCCGTCGTCGACAAGATCGCCTCCGTGCCCACCGCCGCGGGCGACCGTCCGATCGAGCCCGTCGTGCTCCAGTCGGTCGACGTCGTCTCGGTCTGATCCCACAGGCGGCGGCGGGTGTCACCCTCTGAGGAGTTCCGTCGTAACAGCGACAACTTCTGTTACCGGCATCCCGATCGGCAGAGCTTCGTGCTGTGCCAACGGTGCATGCGCACCGTGTGCTCGGAGTGCCGCACCCCCGCCGCCGTCGGCGTCATCTGCCCGGAGTGCATGGCGCAGCAACACGCGGCCCAGACGCCCGCGCAGAAGAAGGCGGAGCGTCGCTGGGCGTCGCGTTCCGCGACCGTGGTCGCCTCGGGCCGCCCGCGGGTCACGCTGACCATCGTCGCCGTCACCGGACTGATCTACATCATCGGTCTCATACCCGGCGTCGGACGCATCGTTTCGAACCTCCTGGCTTTCAACAGCTACTACCTGCTGCCCCAGGCCGGCGTCGTCCAACCCTGGCGTCTGTTCACGGTGGCTCTGGTGCACGACGGGTTCTTCCACGTCGCGCTGAACATGGCGGCCCTGTGGTTCATCGGACGCAGCCTCGAGCCGATGCTCGGTCGGGGTCGCTTCCTCGCCCTGTACCTGCTCGGAGCCCTGGGCGGTTCCGTCGCCGTCACCCTGCTCGCCCCCGGCGTCTGGACGGTCGGCGCGTCGGGCGCGATCTTCGCGCTGTTCGGGGCGCTCCTGGTCATCGGGCGCCACATCGGGGCCGACATCCGCGTGATCGGCATCCTGATCGCGATCAACTTCGCGTGGCCGTTCGTCCTCGCCGCGATCAATGCCATCGGGTCGGGCGACTTCGTGGCATCCCTCACCGCAGTGGGTATCTCGTGGCAGGCCCACCTGGGTGGTCTTGTCACCGGAGCCCTCGTCGGGCTGATCTACGCCCGCACGCGCCTCGTGTCGCAACGCGGAGTGCAGATCGGTCTCATGGTGGGGTTGAGCGTCTTGCTCGTCGCGCTGCTCGCGGTCCCCGCCCTCACCTTCCCGTAGGAGTTATCCACAGGCTCTTCCACAGGTGGGGATGAATTACACGCGTGTAAGTCAGCGCCACCGCGTGGTCATGAGAAAGCCGACGAAGGCGATGCCGAAGCCGATGACGAGGTTCCAGGCGCCGATGCCGGGAATCGGGAACGTCGAGTTGCTGAGGTAGAAGACCAGCACCCAGACCAAGCCGATCAGCATCAGGCCGATCATGATGGGCAGGAACCACACGGGGTTCGGAGCCGAGTTACCGTCGTTGCGTTCAGCGATCGGGTCGTCGCCTTTGCCAGTTCGAGCCATGCGCCACAGTCTAATGCTCAGGTGTCGCCGAACCCACGGAACTAGACTCCTCCCGTGCAGACCGACACGCAGCCGCAGACCCGCCGCGACCGGCGTCACGCGTCGACAGCCGTGCCGACGCGCAAGCCGCGTCGACGCGTGTCGGTCATCGGC
Source organism: Microbacterium enclense (assembly GCF_001456955.1). Taxonomy (GTDB): domain Bacteria; phylum Actinomycetota; class Actinomycetes; order Actinomycetales; family Microbacteriaceae; genus Microbacterium; species Microbacterium enclense. The sequence continues at coordinate 417,180 of NZ_KQ758469.1, forward strand.
GTCTTCGGCGACCTGCTCGTCACAGCCGGCGTCGTCGTGCTGCTGTTCGTCGTGTGGCAGCTGTGGATCGGCGATGCGATCATCGGTGCCCAGTTCAAAGACCAGGGCAAAGAGCTGAGCGAGCAGTGGGCTGCCGACCCCGTGGCGCCCGTCCCCAGCGCGTCGGCCACCCCGCCGGCGTCCGATCAGCCCGCCGGACCGCCCACGGCCGACCCCCCGGCGCTCGCACAACCCGCGGACGCCGAGCGGTTCGGGGTGGTCTACATCCCCCGTCTCGGACCCGATTACCATTTCACCGTCGCCGGCGGCGTGAGCGCCTCGCGGACGCTCGACCCGATCGGTCTGGGGCACTACCCCGACACCGCGATGCCGGGTGCGGTGGGCAATTTCGCGATCGCCGGCCACCGCGGAAGCCACGGCGCGCCGTTCGCCGATCTTCCGTCGTTGCGCGTCGGTGACGCCGTGGTCATCGAGATGCAGGAGGGCTGGTTCACCTACCGCTTCCGCAACCTCGAGTACGTGCAGCCCGACGGCGTCAACGTCCTGCTGCCGCTGCCGCAGCAGCCGCAGGTCGAGGCCACCGACCGCGTCATCACCATGACGACGTGCAGCCCTCGCTACGGCTTCTCGGAGCGAGCGATCGCCTACGGTGTCTTCGAGTCGTTCACGCCGCGCACCGACGCCGGCCCGCCGCTGTCCCTCACCACCGGAGCCGCCTGATGTACGGAGCCCTTTGGCGAGTCCTGCCCGGTCCCTGGTGGGTGCGCCTGTTCATCGTCCTCGTGCTGCTCGCAGCCGTGCTGTACGGACTCTTCTTCTACGTCTTCCCCTGGGTGAGCGACCTCGTCTACCCCCAGGAGGTCACGGTCGAGTGAGAGCGTGGCGTGTCGCGGTCGTCGACAACCACGACAGCTTCGTCCACACCCTCGCCGGCTACGTGCGCGACCTGGGTGCCGACACCGTTCTGACTCGCGCCGATGCGCCCGGGTTGCCCGATCGGATCCTGCGGGATGCCGACGCGATCCTCATCTCGCCCGGCCCCGGACACCCCGACGACGCCGGACACTCCGTCGACGTGGTGCACGCCGCCCATGCGGAAGGCGTGCCCGTGCTCGGTGTGTGCCTCGGCCACCAGGCGATCGCCACGGCCTTCGGCGCGAGGGTGGGCCACGCACCCGAGCTGCTGCACGGCATCACCAGCGTCATCCGCCATGACGGTGCGGGAGTGTTCCGCGACCTGCCCGACGGCTTCGTGGCCACGCGCTACCACTCCCTCGCCGTCGAGCCGGAGTCCCTCACGGCAGAGCTCGAGGTCACGGCTCACTCCGAGGGCGGTGTGATCATGGGTCTTCGCCACCGTCGGGCACCGATCGAGGGCGTGCAGTTCCATCCCGAGAGCGTGCTCACCGAGGGAGGACATCTGCTGATCGGCCGGTGGCTCGAGAACGCGGGTCTCGCCGGCGCCGCCGAACGCGGTCGAAGGCTCCACCCGCGCGGGGTCAGGAGCCCGAGCACACCTTCAGAGTGATCTCGCTGTGGATGGCGACCTCACCCGGTGCCAGCGACTGGGTGGCGACCGTGGGCTGCGCGGCCGCGCGGCATCCGGGATCTTCTTCGACCTTGACCGTCAGCTGCTTCTCGTCCGACGTCAGCTCGCGCTGGGCTGCGTCCAGCGTGTAGCCGGTGTAGTCGACGATCACGACCTTGCCGCTCGCGATCACGAGGTTGACCGTCGTGCCCTTCGCGACCGCCGTGCCGGACTCGAGGTTCGACGAGATGACCGTGCCCTCGGCGAGGGCGGGGTCGTTCTGGCGCCGTAGCGATCCGACCGAGAGACCGGCCCCTTCGATGGCCGACCGCGCCTCGTTCTCGTTGATCCCCTCGAGCGTGGGGACCGTCGCGGTATCGGGACCCGTCGAGACGTAGACGGTGATCTTCTGCCCGGCTGCCACGCTCGTGCCCGCCTCGGGGACGGTACTCACGACGTTGCCGGCGGCGATGGTCTCGTCGGATTCGTTGACGCGTGCCGTGACCAGCTGCTGGTCGGTCAACGTCTCGACCGCGCGGTCGTACGACATGTCGACGACGTTGGGAACGGAGAGCGCCGTCGACGGCACCTCGGCAGCCGGCCGGATCTGCATCACCCAGATGAGAACGGCCACGAGGAGCACCGCGAGCACGCTGACGCCCGCCCAGATCCAGGCCACGGGAGGGCCCGCCTGGGTACGGCGCATCGTCGTGTCGGTGCTCAGCTGGCGCAGTGAGCGGGCCGTCTCGGCCGCCTGGCGAGGGTTGGGGCCGTAGAGCTCGTTCGAGAGCGCCGACATCTGCCGCTTGGTGGGCGCCTTTCCGTCGATCGTCTCGTCGAGCGCCTCGCGGAAGCCGGCGGCATCCTGCGGGCGCTGGAACGGATCCTTGGCCAGAGCGCGGAGCACGATGGCATCCAGGGCGCGCGGGATGCGATCGTTGATCTCGCTCGGCGGGAGCGGTGCCTCGCTGACGTGCTGGTAGGCGACGGCGACCGGGGTGTCACCTCGGAACGGCGGGCGTCCGGTGAGGAGCTCGTACAGCACGACACCGGTGGAGTACAGGTCGGCGCGGGCGTCGACCGACTCGCCCTTGGCTTGCTCGGGCGAGAAGTAGGCCGCGGTGCCGACGATCGCGGTGGTCTCGGCGACCGTCGACGACGAATCGGACACCGCTCGGGCGATGCCGAAGTCCATGACCTTCACACGGCCGGAGTCGGTGATCATGACGTTGCCGGGCTTGATGTCGCGGTGCACGACTCCCGCGCGGTGCGAGTACTCGAGGGCTTCGAGGATGCCGTCGATGTAGCGCAACGCGTCTTCGGTCGGCACGTCGCCCTGCGCGATGACGTCTTTCAGAAGCCGCCCGTGAACCAGCTCCATCACGATGTAGGGGACGGGGCGCTCCACACCGTCGACGCCGGTCTCGGCGTCTTCGCCGGCGTCGAACACGCGGACGATGGTGGGATGGGCCATGCGCGAGGCCGCCTGCGCCTCGAGTCGGAATCGGGTGCGGAACGCCGCATCGCCCGCCAGATCGGCCTTCAGGATCTTGATGGCCACCGTGCGACCGAGCGTCTGGTCGTAGCCTCGGTAGACGCTCGCCATCCCGCCGCGACCGATGAGGTCGTCGACGCGGTAGCGCCCGGAGAGGACGCGCGTCTCAGTGGTCACGAATGAAGCTCCTGGCGTGAGGATGGGTCGGTCAGTTGGCCGCGGCCGTGGCCGTCGGCGACGGCGAGGGCGTGGGGTTGCCGCCGGTGATCGACGCCGACGCCTCGCCCGACGGCCCGGCCTGGCGGTCGCCGATACCGGAACAGCTGACGGTGTAGGTCACCCGCAGCGTCTGACCGCTCGAATTGCTCACCTTGAGAGCCGCGTTGCGTGCCTCGGGCGGGAACGACGCGGTGGACTGGCCGTTGGTGTCGAACGTGCCGTTCGTCGCGGTGAAGTTGTACGAGGTCACCGAGCCGGTGCCCGAGGGGCACGTGTACTGCTGCCACGTCACCTGGATGTCGCTGCCGGCCGAGACCGACGAGCCGGGCAGGGTCGGGGTGCCGGGCGTCTCGAGGGGCGTCTCTTCGCCGTAGTAGCGCACGGTGATGGTGGTGCCTTCGTCGACACGTCCCGTGGGGTTGACGTCGTAGATCAGACCGACGTCGGAGGCCTTCGTCGCGGCGCTGCCGGCCTGACAGTCGGCCACGAGGTCGTTGTCTTCGAGGATGGCGCGCGCGTCGTCACAGGTCTTGCCCTGCAGGCCGAGCGACGCCACCTCGACGCGCTGCGACGTCGGTGTCGGTGTGGGCGTCGCTGAGGTGCGCGACGGCGTGGGGGTCGCCGTCGGGACGGCGTTCGTCGGGGTGGGCTCGGGCTCGTTCTGGTTGGAAAGCAGGTTGAAGAGCGTGACACCCAGGACCAGGGCCAACAAGGCGATGAGGGCGATGAGGGGCCACGTCCACCGCGACCGCTTCTTCTGCTGCGGCGCGGGATCTTCTTCGACGTGCTCCTCGGTCAGCAGCGACGCGGCCGCGGCCGGCGTGGGCATGAGGCGCGTCGCCGCGGCCGTCTGACCCGCGGTGAGCAGCTGAGTGGCGTCGTCTGCCACCGCGGCGCCGGCGGCGACCGCGGGGACGGCCGCGGCGGCCGCGGTCAGGTCGCCCCGACGCAGAGCGGTGGCGGCGCGCGAGACGGCGGCCGACGACGCCGGCCGGTCCTCGGGCTTCTTGGCGATCATGGCCATGACGAGGTTCTGCACCGGCACCGGCACGGTGGGCGGCAGCGGAGCGGGCTGCTCGTTGATCTGCGCCATCGCGATGGCGACCTGGGACTCGCCCGTGAAGGGGCGCTTGCCGGCGAGGCTCTCGTAGGCGACGATTCCGAGCGAGTACGTGTCGGTCGCGGGCGACGCCGGGTGGCCCGACGCCTGCTCGGGCGAGAGGTACTGCACCGTGCCCATGACTTGACCGGTGGCCGTCAGCGGCACCTGATCGGCGATTCGTGCGATGCCGAAGTCGGTGATCTTGACGCGACCGTCGGGGGTGATGAGGAGATTGCCCGGTTTGATGTCGCGGTGCACGAGACCGGCAGCGTGAGCGGCCTGGAGGGCGGCGGCCGTCTGGGCGACGATGTCGAGCGTCTTGTCGGTCGAGAGGGAGCCGTCGCGCTCGAGGATCGTGGAGAGCGCCTCACCGGGCACGAGCTCCATGACCAGGAAGGCACTGCCGTCTTCTTCGCCGTAGTCGAAGACGCTCGCGATCCCCTCGTGGTTGACGAGGGCCGCGTGTCGGGCTTCGGCGCGGAAGCGCTCGAGGAACCCGGGGTCGCCCATGTACTCGTCTTTGAGGATCTTGATGGCGACGGTTCGTCCGATGACGTGGTCGGTCGCTTCCCAGACCTCGCCCATGCCGCCGATCGCGATCCGCGAATCGAGCTCATACCGCCCGCCGAAGGTCACACCCTGTGTCGGTCTCATCTACCCAGCACCGCCTCCATGACCTTCTTCGCTATCGGGGCGGCGATCTCGTTGCCGCTCCCGCTCTGCCCCTGGCCTCCGCCGTTCTCGACGACCACGGCGACGGCGACCCGGGGGTCTTCCGCCGGCGCGAAGCCGGTGAACCAGAGAGTGTAGGGACGGGAATCGTTCTCCGCGGTGCCGGTCTTACCCGCCACCTGGACCCCGTCTATTCTTGCATTCGATGCCGCGCCGTCCTGGACGTTCGCCGTCATCATGGTGACCATCTGCGCGGCGATCGTGGAGTCGAGAGCGCGACCGAACTCCGTGCTGGTGCCCTCGCTCGCGACCGACAGGTCGGGCCGGATCACCCGGTCGATCATGCGGGGATTCATGACCACACCCTCGTTGGCGATACCGGCCGAGACCATCGCCATCTGCAGCGGCGTCGCGCGCACATCGCCCTGACCGAAGCCGCTGAGGGCGGTCTGCGGAGCGTTCGGCGAGGCGGGGTAGGTGGATGCCGCGGACTGCAGCGGCATCGAGAACTGCGAGTTGAAGCCGTACTTCTCGGCCTCGGCGCGAATCACGTCGTCGCCGAGCTCGACCGCGAGCTCCGCGAACGGGATGTTGCAGCTCAGCCGCAGCGCGGTGGCGATGGTGACGGTGTCACCGCCTCCGCAGGTGCCGCCGCCGGCGTTGCTCACCACGTTCGTGGAATCGGGGAGCGTGTACGCGGCGACGTTCGGGAACGCGGAGTCGGGCGTGTAGCGGCCGGATGCGAGCGCCGCCGAGGCCACGACGAGCTTGAACGTCGAGCCGGGAGGGTTGAGGTTCCCCTCGATCGCGCGGTTGTCGAGCGGCTTCGACGGATCGGCGACGAGCTGGTCGTACGCCGCGTTCACGGCATCCGTGTCGTGGGATGCCAGGGTGTTGGTGTCGAAGCTGGGTTTGGACACCATGGCCAGGATGCGGCCGGTGGACGGCTCGATCGCCACGACCGCGCCCTGCTGGTCGCCGAGCGCGTCCCACGCGGCCTTCTGCACGGTCGCGTCGAGCGACAGCTCCACGTTGGCGCCGCGCGGAAGTTGGCCGGTGGCCGCGCGCTCGATGCGCGAGAAGTAGTCGGCGTTGTCGGAGCCGCTGAGCACACCGTTCTCGGTGGCCTCGATGCGCGTCTTGGCGTCGAGGATCGGGTTCATGTAACCGGTCACGGGCGCCCACATGGCGGCATCCGTGTACTGGCGCTGCCAGCTGTACACGTCGTCGGACGGGACGGACGAGGCGATGGCCGTGCCGCTGGCGATGATCGATCCGCGCTGCACCTCGTACGAGTCGTAGAGGGCGCGGGTGTTGCCGGTGGTGTTCGTCAGGTTGCCGGCCTGCACCACCTGGATGATGCTCGTCGAGGCGAAAAGGGCGAGGAACATCGCCAGCATCACGATGCTGAGGCGTCGGAGTTCTTTGGTCACGGTGCCTCCTCGGTCATCGGCGCGTCGGCGGGCGGGAACGAGCGGGTCATCAACCGATCACCACCCGGGGACGGCTGCGGACCGCGTCGGAGATGCGCAGCAGGAACGCCACGATGATCCAGTTGGCGATCAACGACGAGCCGCCGGCGGCCAGGAACGGGGTGGTGAGTCCGGTCAGGGGGATGACGCGGGTGACGCCGCCGACCATGATGAACACCTGCAGCGCGATGGTGAACGAGAAACCGGTCGCCAGGAGCTTGCCGAAGTCGTCCTGCCCGGCGAGCCCGATACGGATGCCGCGGCTCGTGAACACCATGTACAGCGCGAGGATCGCGAAGAGTCCGACGAGGCCGAGCTCCTCCCCGAGGCTCGGCACGATGTAATCGCTCTGCGACAGCGGGGTGATGTACGGCCGACCCTGGCCGAAACCCGTGCCGAAGAGGCCGCCGTGCGAGAGGCCGAAGATGCCCTGTACGAGCTGGTAGCTGCCGCCGTCGCGGTCGATGACCTCGGGGTCGAAGGCGTGCAGCCAGTTGGCGAAGCGTCCGTTGACGTAGGGCAGCACGCGGGAAGCGAGGAACGCACCGCTGGCGACCAGCACGAGACCGATGAGCACCCAGCTCGTCTTGCCCGTGGCGACGTAGAGCATCGCGACGAACATGCCGAAGATGAGCAGGCCGGTGCCGAGGTCGCGCTGGAGCACGATGATGCCGAGCGAGACGAGCCAGATGATCAGCACGGGGCCGAGCTCGCGCGCGCGGGGCCAGGTCATGAAGAGGAACCGCGTGCCGGTGGAGGTGAGGCTCTCGCGGGTGCGCACGAGGTACCCGGCGAAGAAGATGGCCAGGCAGATCTTGGCCAACTCGCCCGGCTGGAACGACACGAACCCGAGCGAGACCCACACGTCGGCGTTCTGGTCGGTGCCCAGACCGGGGACGAACGGCAGCAGGAGCAGCAGGATGCCGATGAGCCCCGACAGGTAGGTGTATCGGAAGAGCACGCGGTAGTTGCGCACGAAGATCAGCACGGCGAGGGCCGCGAGCATCGCGATCACCGCCCATGCGATCTGGCGGTGGCCCGTGGCATCCCATCCGGTGGCTTGATCGGCCAGGTCGATGCGGTAGATCATCGCGATGCCCAGGCCCGTGAGCACGGTGGCGATGGGCAGCACGAACGGGTCGGCGTCGCGAGCCCGCAGGCGCAGCACGACGTGCGTGATGAGCGCGAGGACGGCCGGAACGGCGGCGAGGATCAGGAACCCGGTCTCGATCGCGCCCGTCGCGCCGAGTTGCACGAGCGTCACGGCGGCGCCGTAGACCGCGATGGCGAACGCGAGCAGCCCCAGCTCGCGATTGCGCTGCGTGGCGGGCACCCGGATCTTCTTCAGGGCCCGCATGACCGCCGTGTCGGTGGAGACGGCATCCGTCGATCGGGTGAGTTTCTGGTCGGTCATCCGCTTGCCTCCTCTGCGGGGCGCAGGCGATCGACGATGCGCTGGGCGTCGTCGAGGGAGCTCGCCGAGATCGTGGCCTCGACGGTCTGCCGGTCGAACTCGCTCAGCTCGGCAAGCTCCACGTCGGTGTCTTCGTAGACGGTCGACAGCGACAGCGGCCCGATGGACTGCTGGATGCCGCGGTAGATGACGACCGAGTTCTCATCGGTGCCCACGTAGTAGCGCGTCTGGGTCCAGGCGTACCCGGCGTACAGGCCGAAGCCGAGACCCGCGAGCACGATGATCAGGGCGGCGAGCCAGCCGAGGCGGCGTCGTCGCGCACGGCGACGGTCTTCCTCGATGAGTTCCTCGAGGAACTCGGCGGCCGGTTCGAAGTGCGTGGGCTCGTTCGCGACCTGACGCGCGTGGTGCAGCCAGCCGGCGCGACCCGTGCGCGCGGCGGGCACGACGACACCGCTCGGGTTGGACGCCGACCCGACGATCGTCGGGGTGCCGATGAAGACGGGATGCTGACCGCCCACGTCGACGAGCACGACGGTGACGTTGTCGGGCGCACCGCCGTCGAGAGCCTGCTTCAGCAGTGCGTCCGCGGTGCGCGCCGGCGGCATGCCCAGGGCGAGGGTCTTCGCGGTGTGGGCGTCGTCGACGACACCCGACAGACCATCGGAGCACAGCAGCCAGCGGTCGCCGTCTTGCGTCGGCATGATGAAGCTGTCGACCTCGGGGTCGGGGTCCATGTCGCCGAGCACGCGCATGAGCACCGAGCGACGCGGGTGATACCGCGCCTCCTCGGGGGTGATGCGTCCCGAATCGACCAGCCGCTGCACGAAGGTGTGATCGGCGGTGATCTGCGTGAGCGTGTCGTCGCGGTAGAGGTAGATGCGCGAGTCGCCGATGTGGCCGATCACGGCATAGTCGTCGACCATCACGAGGGCACTGACGGTGGTGCCCATACCCGCGAGCTCGGGACGACGCCCCACCGTGTCGATCAGCTCGGTCGCGGTGTCGGCCAGCGCGTCGCGGATCGCGTGCTCGGCCTCGGTGGGCGAGGGGAACGGCTGGTCGAGTTCGGTGAGGCGACCGATGGCGAGGCTCGAGGCCACGTCGCCGCCCGCGTGGCCGCCCATCCCGTCGGCGACCACGAAGAGATTGGACCCGGCGTAGCCGGAGTCCTGATTGTTGGAGCGCACCTTGCCCGTGTGGGAGATGGCGGCGCTCGAGCCCTGGAAGACCATGGAGGTGGCTTACGTCCTCAGCTCGAACGTCGTCGCGCCGACCTTGATCGGGGCGCCCACCTTCACCTGCACGGGTGCGGCGACGCGCACGCCGTCGTGGGAGGTGCCGTTGGTCGAATCGAGGTCCTGCAGCATCCACTGGTCGCCCCACAGCACGAGACGGGCGTGATGACTGGAGGTGTAGTCGTCGCGGATGACCAGGCCCGATTCGCTCGAGCGTCCGATCGTGAGCGGCTCGGTGCCCAGCGGCAGCTCGAGGCCCGCCTTGGGGCCGCTCGTGATGACGATGCGCGACACCGTCGAGGTGGTGGCGAGAGCGCCGACCGGTGACGGGGCGGGAGGGGCGGGACGCTTGACCTGCGTCGTGACTGCATCGGGGGAGGCGACGGGGGCGGCGGCCGCCGGAGCGGGGGATGCCGCGGGCTCGGGCAGCTTGCGCACCTTCACACCGAAGAGGTCCGCGCGCAGCGAGTACACGACACCGAAGACGAAGAACCACAGCAGCACGAGGAATCCGCCCTGCAGAAGAAGAAGAGTCAGTTGACTCATGAGTGGGGTCCCCGTTCCCGGACGTCGAAGATGCTCGTGGCGTCGGGCGCCTGCGGGCGCCGCGGCGGCTGCGCCTGTGCGACCACACGGAACACGATATTGGTGCGGCCGATCGAGATCGTCGAATCGGGCGGCAATGCGGCCTCGGACACCTTGCGTCCGTCGAGGGTGGTGCCGTTGGTCGAGCCCAGGTCGCGCACCATGGCGCGCTCGCCGTCCCACAGGATCTCGACGTGCTTACGGCTCGTGCCGGCGTCGGGGATGGTGATGTCGGCATCGCTGCCACGACCGATGACGGTGCGCGATCCCGTGAGCGGATGCCGCGTGCCGTCGATGTCGACGACGCCGCGCCAGGCGATACGGCCCTCGGTGGTCTGCGAGTCGACGCGCAGCGTGCCGGTCGACAGCGACGCGTCGCGCTCGATCGAGATCGCGACGGGACCCGCGAACGAGTAGCCCTGCGTGCGGGCGTGCTTCTTCACGAGGGCATCGAGTTCGGAGACGAGGGTCGAGCCGAGCGCGCTCATCTTCTCGTCGTCGGCGGGCGAGAGACGCACCGCGAACGTGTTCGGGGCGAGGATGCGGTCACGTGTGACCACCACGGCCTTCTTGTCGAGCTCGCTCCGCAGAGCGGACGCGATCTCCACCGGCTGGATGCCGCTGCGGAAGGTCTTCGCGAACGCACCGTTGACGGCGCGTTCGAGACCTTTCTCGAAACTGTCGAGTAGTCCCACGAGACTCCTTCGGGCAGGCAGACCAGTAGGCACATCGTAGTCAGCACGGCTGGGCAGGTCATGGATGCCGGCTCCGGGGGCCGCGTTTCGTCAGGCGGCCGGTGCCGTGATATTCTCGGAAAGTTGGTCGCGTGGCATCCTCGATGCCTCGCATGCGCGAGTGGCGGAATAGGTAGACGCGCTGGCTTCAGGTGCCAGTGCCTTCACGGGCGTGGGGGTTCAAGTCCCCCCTCGCGCACAGATGGCCCAGTTTGTGAATGTGGGCCAATCTGTTTGGAAATACGAGGAGCCGGTCGAGTTTTCGACCGGCTCTTCGCTTTTTCGGCATCCGTGACGAGTGAACCTGTCGCGGTAGGGGTCGCTCGACGGTGTCGCGTTCGAGCCAGATCGAGGGACGTGCTGGTGGAGGAGAGCGCCGACGAGAACGTCGAGCTGCTTCTGGCGTTGCTGCAGAACAACGCCGAGTTGGAGTGGTTGGAGTTCAAGTCCTCGCTGGGCGACCCGGAACGAATCGCGCGCTACATCTCCGGTCTCGCGAACACGGCCGCGCTTCTCAACCGTCATTCCGCGTACGTGGTGTGGGGGGTGGAGGACGAGACCCGGCGCATCATCGGGACTGACTTCTCGCCCCGCACGACCAAGGTCAAAGGCCAGGAGCTCGAGCTGTGGCTGGCCCGCGCAACCCCGGGTGCGGTGTTCGCCTTCATCGAGTTCGAGTTCGAGGGTGCCCACATGGTCATCCTGCGAGTCCATGCAGCAGCGGACCGCCCCGTCGAGTGCCTGTCGAAGGCCTACATCCGTGTCGGTTCGTCCTTGGTGGAGCTAAAGACCGACAAGGATCGCGAGGGTCGCCTCTGGGACATCCTCCGGAACAAGAGCTTCGAAGAGGGAACGGCCATGGAGGCCGTAGCCGAGGAGCGGGTGCAGAAGCTCCTGGACTTGGGGGCGTATTTCGCTCGCAGCCGCCAGGCTCACCCCGCCTCGCTGGAGGACCTTCTGGCCATTGCGACGACGCTGGGCCTGCTTCGACCGCGGGACGACGGCCGCTGGGACATCACCAACTTGGGTGCCCTGCTGTTCGCACGCGAGTTGTCGTCATTCCCGACGGTCTCGGGCAAGAGCATCCGCGTCGTTCAGTACGAGGGTGACACGCGGGCACAGGTCGTTCGCCGGCAAGACGGCGCGAAAGGCTATGCGGTCGGCTTCATGGGGCTGCTGTCCTGGCTGAAGGCGGTGCTCCCCGCGCGCGAGGTGTACGTCAACGGTGAGCGCACTGAGCAGTTGGTTTACACAGACCTTCTTCTTCGAGAGGTGCTCGCCAACGCGATGGTGCACCAGGACCTGACGGTCCGTGGCTCAGGTCCGCGCGTGGAGATCTTCAACGACCGCATCGAGGTCAGCAACCCCGGCCGTTCCCTCGTCGCGGTCGACCGTCTGATCAACCACCCGCCGCTCGCACGGAACTCGGCCCTTGCCAACCTGATGCTGCAGATGCGTCTGTGCGAGAACCACGGCACCGGTTGGGACCGCATCGCGATGGAGACCGAGGATGCAGGTCTACCCTCTCCGACGGTGCAGTCGGACGACGATTCTATGCGAGTGACCATTCTGGGGCCGCGCAAGCTGACCACGATGCAGCGCGAGGATCAGAAGTGGATCGTCTACGCGCACGCCTGTTTGCAGTACGCGAACCACAAACACCTCACCAACGGCTCACTGCGTGACCGATTTGGGATCTCGACGCGAAACTCCTCCCAAGTGTCGCGGCTGATCGCTTACGCGGTTGAGGACGGGTTGATTGAGCTGTTCGATGAGTCCGTGGGTACCAAGTCGCGCTCCTACGTTCCGTACTGGGCCCGTCTCGTTCGCTGACCGATCCGGTTTGCTTGACTGCAAACTGCACATCGCTCCTCAAGACTCAGCAAACCACGTGTAGACGGGGCGAATTTGCTTGACTGGCATGTGCGCGCAGGGCGCCGGAGCTGGTGGACGACCCACCGGAGCGTCCGCTTGAGCCCGGTAGTCTCCGGACGTGAGAACCGACTGCGCGCCTGACCTTGCACCGACGACCTGCCAGCTGGACCGAATCGCCAGCGCGCTGGAGGAAGAGCCTGGCGTGGTGGAGATACTCACCACTGTGGTCGTTCCGTCTCTCCTTGGTGTGGCCACGCTTGTCGTGGCGGTCCTGTCGTGGCGCCTGGCTCGACGCGTGCACCAATTCGAGGTGGGTGTGCACGAGGAGACGGAGCTGCACGCGCAGCGGGAGCGGCGGTATCAGTTCGGTCAGGTCATGATGGAGTACTCCGAGGCCGTCGTCACCGAATGGGTGTTCGCCGGGAAGGTGATGTACAGCGACGGTGTCATTTCAGCTCCGCCCGAATCGAGAACCGCTCGGGCGCGCGTCGAGGCGGAGTTGCTGCGCGCTCCGGGTCCGCATGCTGGAACCCTTCTCGCTCGCGTGCGTGACAGCTTCGAGGAGGACGAGAGTCGCCAGCCTCCCGAGAACCGGCCCCGGCTCGCGGCACTGGTCAAGATGGCTAACAAGCTCTCCATCGAGTCCTGGGTTCAAGAGCCCAATCAGTGGGCGGAGCGGGATGAAGTACATCAAGCCGACCGCATTCGCCTGATGACCCCTGACGGTGCGCGGGGCGGTTCCCGCTAGACGGTGAGCTGTCGCGCGCTCGGGCATCACCCATGACGTCTGCCGCGTTGTCTGCAGCATATGACCGCTTGCCGTCGAGCTTGAGACGCCAACTACAAGAGGCCCTCCATATGAAGTCATCGACCGGGGTGAGGCGGAAGGTGGGTGCCCGCCCGGCCTTGCATCCGCGGGTGCGCTGACCGTTCCGAGCAGCTGTTCGCGCAACGCGCGGTCAGTGGCACCGTCGTCATCCTCGCCGTCCCGGAGGATGGCGACATGAAAGCTCGACGTGACGCCGGTCAACGCGCTCTGGTGGTGCTCACCCTTGCATTGGTCGCCATCGCGGCCGCATATGGTCTCAGCTGGTTGGCGCGGGCCACGCCTGGGGTGACGTGGACCGTCAGTTGGGACGTGTGGACGGTGGCCAGTGCTGTGGGCACGATTGGTGCAACCGCGGTGGCTCTCTGGCTCGCTGTTCGAGGTATCCGAAGCGAGCGGGATCGGGCTTCCCGGGTTGTGTCCGCTTGGGTGAGCGACGAGTACCTTCCCGACCCCGAGACGCACCGCTATCGCCGCGAAGCTGTGCTTCATGTAGCCAACGAAAGTGACGAGCCGGTCTTTGGGGCTCGGGTGAGCGTTGTGGTCGGCGAGGACGGTGTTCGCCTGGGACCGCTGGCTGCACCGTCGATCATCAGCGTGATTCCCCCACGCCGAGAGTTGAAGTTCGACATCTCTACCGCGCTACGCGCTCACGAGAACAGTTGGATGCCCCGGGCGGAGCTCTTCTTCAAAGACCCGTACGGACGACGATGGTTGCGCAACGCCGACGGCGACCTGCGTGAGGTCACCGGAGAGAAGAGCGAGCTCGTCCATGACGGCGAGAACGACATGCGCCAAGTCGGTGACCTCCAGTCTCAGGAGAACCCGCTGGTGATCGCAATGATGTGGTTGGAGGCGGTCCGGGACGGCCGGCTCGACGATGTGGAGTTCACCTCGGCTCCGGAAGCAGATTGGTGGCAGTCCACCGATTGGGCGGCACTCGCTGACCGCCTGCGCGATACCCAGCCGACGTCATTCGTGGACTACCCGGCAGCCAGCGTCGCGCGGGTGAAGGTGACGGATGACGTCAGCCTGCAGGGAATGGTCGTGCGCGGCGAAGGCGTCGTTTTGGACGGTGGTAGCTGGATCACCCTCACGCGGAGCGCGTTGCGCGGATGGCGCGTGTTCGCTATCGGTCGCGCGGTTAGGCCGGACGACGTTGCCCTGCCGGACGACGCGTTCGGGTGAGCGGAGGATCTCAGGCGCCCCCGATGCTGACTCACGAAGCACCGCCGCCGGCCGGATGGCACCGGCGGCGGTGCTGCGAGCTCACGCCGCGATGGAATCCAATCGTTCCAGCGGCTTGCCGTCGATGTCGGTGCGGCGCCGCGCACGGACGTCCTTACGGTCGACCGTCTCCAGCGCCTCAGCGTGCACGTGCTCGACGATGCGGCGCATGTTCGACACCGACACGGCCGCGCCAGCGCACAGCGCGTTGTAGGCGTAGCCCACGGCTCGACGCTTCTCGGGGTTGCCGATATCGGTCTCGTTGTCGCCCTTGAACCAGTTGTTGTTCTCCTCGACGCGGTTGCGCATTCCGAAGAACGCCCGCCACTTGGGCGTGCGGTACTCGATGTTCTGCAGGTTCTTGATGATGCGCATCCCCTCCGTAGTGTCGGGTCCGAACTGCAGCGTCTTCTGCTGGAGGGGGTTCCCACGCACGACCTTGTCGGTTGCGGGGTCGATGAGCATCATGTCCTTGGTGATGGTCGGGTAGGTGTATCGGTGGAACCCGTCGGCGTCGGGGCGGCCCTTCTCGGTGAGGCGGTACTTGCTGCGTGCGGCGAGGTGCGCGTAGTAGGTCTCATCGTCGATGAGGCCCGCCAGCCAGTCCGGGGTGGCGGTGACGAGGTCTTTGGGCATCCACCGGAGGTAGAGGTTGCCATCGACCTGGATAGCGTCGCCGATACTCGCCTGCTTACCGGTGTACTTCTTCTTGAAGTGCCAGACCGTGTAGAAGCCCATCTTGCGGATTTCGACCTGGAATCGCCATGCCTTGAACCCGTTGTAGGCGCGGTCTCCGATGAGGTAGCCGCGCTCGAGGAAAAGCCGGTGTGGAAGCGGACGGCGATGAGCGGTCCGTACCTGTTGCGTCCCGGCTCGTGCATGGTTACCCCGGTGGTGAGGACCGGGAAGCTGAGGTGGTTGGCGGGGTCGTTGGGGAGGGTGGTGACGGTCTCCACCTCCCATGCGGGTTCGTCGCTGCGCTTGCCCTTGCCCTTGTGGTTGCCCTCGCGGGTGTACGGTCCGCTCATCGCGTCGAGGTTGAAGCGGTTGGAGTCCTGCCTGCTCACGGAGGGGTTTGCGCGACCGACGAGCTTGAGCGGGGTGCCGTCGATGCCGACGTTGCCTCTGTAGCGGGCGCGGATGTCGGCGGGGAGCCGGCACACGCTCGCGCGCACCAGCGCGTTCATGAGCTCGTCAGCGCGGTCGCGCTTCTTCTGCGAGTAGGTGGCGCGCGCGATGATGAACTCTTCGGCGGTGGCGTGCTTGCGCTTGTCGATGTCCCAGGGCTCCATGAGGTCCAGGATGCGGTTGAGGGCCTGGCAGTAGCGCTGGTACCACTGGTTGCGGTCACCCGGAAGGGCGCCGAGTTCGAGGTAGTCGCGCACCTCCGGGGTGGTGCGGGCGTACAGCGTGGTGGCGATGGCGTCGTACCGGGAATCCCCGTCATCCATGTGCATGAGGAAGAGGATGAGCACGGCACGGTGCGTCATCAAAGGCTTGCGGCCGGCGCCGGAGCGGCGGTCCTCCTTCTTCCACTTGTCGATGAGTTCGACCACGCCGGATTCGTCGATGAGGGTGCCGTAGAGCTTCACCTTGTCCAGGCACCCGGCGTTCGTCTTCCGCAGCCACTGGTACCGGTCGTAGGTGTGCCCGGTGGCTTCGAGC
The DNA here is from genome assembly GCF_001456955.1 of Microbacterium enclense. Classification (GTDB taxonomy): domain Bacteria; phylum Actinomycetota; class Actinomycetes; order Actinomycetales; family Microbacteriaceae; genus Microbacterium; species Microbacterium enclense. Next base: position 433,232 of record NZ_KQ758469.1, read on the forward strand.
ATGCGAGCGTCGAGGAGCTCGAGGGCGACCTGCTTCTGGGGGGTCATCGCTGGCCCTCCGAACGGAAGATACGGCGGTAGTCCGCATCGTCTCGCAGCTGCACGTGCTCGAGGAGGAGATGCAGCTGTTGGAGCTTTTCGACCCCGCCAGCGCGTTGCAGGTCTTTCAGGGGGACACCAGCGGCGAGGTGGTGCGTCCACCAAGTGTGACGGAGTCGGTCCGCCCGCGGCGGGCGTCCGTGAGAGTTCTCGGTGAAGGACGAGGTGAGGTTGGAGGTGTTGCGGCGGTTGACGGGACCCCAGAGGGACTGGTCGGCGGGGCGGCGGTCCAGGAGACTGAGCATCCACTCCTCCCACTCGGCCAAGAGCGGGACCTCACGCGGCTCGTCACCCCCGACGTGGATGAGGACGCCCTCGTCGTCGACCTGTACCTGGTCGTGGCCGACGTAGGGCAGCTCGCGCGGGCGGAGACCGGCTCCGGCGCACAGGGTGAGCATGACCATCGCCCGGTCACGCTTGGAGTCGGTGAGCTGGTCCTCCGCCCAGCGCCGGAACAGCTTCATCTCGAAGTCGGTGTACGGCAGAGCGGTGCTGCGCTTGCTGAGCGGGGTCGGCCGTTCCGGGTGCTCGCCCGGCAGCAGCACCTCGCTGATACGCATCAGCTGGGCTCGGTAGTTGCGTCGGGTGCCTTCGCTGCGGTCCTGGTTGGCGGTGGTGGAGTAGATGTCGATGGCGCGGACAGACCAGATGATGTCCGGGCTGAGGGGCCAGCCCTGCTGGCGGCACCACTTCACGTACCGGGTGGTCGTGGACATCATGACGCCCACCGCATAGGCGGTGTTGGGCGCTGCCACGGTGACGGCGTCCTCCACGAACGCGCGGAACGCCGCATCCGCCTCCGGGTTTCCCCGGAAGGAGTGGGACGTCACGGCGGCCCGCGCTTCGTCGTTGAGGACGCCCCAGCTGCTCTGACGGAGGGCGGCCGCCAGTTTCTTGGGTACGGGGGTGTTGCGGTAACGCCCGAGGTGAGCGAGGAGCACCGCATGATGCCCCTGAGCAGTAGTGGTGTCGTCGAACGTGGTCCGGCGGTTGAGGTACAAGGGAGTCGTTTGCATGACCTGCCCATGCGCAGTTCGCGCTGGCCCTTGTCCGTTATGCGCCGTATTTTCCGCAATGCAAACGTTTTATCCGCACGAGCCGCTGATGTACCTTGAGGACGTAAAATACACTCACTCACAACGAGGTCGACAGTGATCGGTATCGAACGATTTGGGATGGCATTCGAGCCCCGGCGAATGGTGTACGAGTCCTCCGCATTCGGGGGCGTCCGCGAACTTCTGCAGCCCGCGGACGGGGTGGCCCCGACGGACCACCGGTACCGCGCCGCGATGGTGCAACACCTGATGGCCACCATCGCACGTGACGAGATCCGTCTAGCGGGGCGCACCCTCCCGCAGTTCCTGCACGACGCGGGCGACGTGCGCGGAACCAGCGCCGACCGGCACCGCCGGATCTTCCGCGGGGAGACCGGGGCGCAGTATGCGGATCTGAGCTTCTGGGCCGGCCACTTCCCGTTCATCGCTGTGGCGGCCGCGAAGTACATCGCCTCGTGGGCACCGGACGAAGTGATTGAAGAGCAAGCGCGCCGACGGATGCCGAGGTTCTGATTCGGCTTGTGCACGGAGACACGTTCTTGCATCGACGCCAGCTTTCGCCCGCCACTGTCTTGGTCGAGTAGCGTAGAGCATGCAGGCATGACCGCACTAGTAAGGTCGGATATATAGGTCAGGGGTGACGGTGAACGAGTTGGGTCGGGCTCCAGACCGGCGTCGTCAGTGCCACGCGCATAGCTCTGAGATGGCATTCGATTCCGCACCATTCCGGGCCCTGGCCGAGCAGGACTATTACTCACTCCCCCTGAGTGACCGGGCCTCCTTGGAGTACTACTACTCGGCGCACCTCGTCAGTGCGGGCGAGCGCTCGAGCGCCCCGCAGGATCTCTGGTGTCAGCACGCCGCTGACATCGACGACCTGCTCGAGCGCGCCAACCGCCTTCCGTGGGCGGAGGCAGCCGCACTGCGAGCGCAAGCGGCGGCGTGGATCGAGCAGCAGCATGTGTGCCCCCTCAACAACTACCAACGGGCACGTGTGGAGCACATGCTGGACGTTATGCGTGCCTGAACGCCGTGTCCCTCCATCGTCGCTCGCCTTTTAGGCGCGCCCGGGGCCAGTTTGAAGGCTCCCCCGGCTTCGTCGATGTTTCGGTGGCGACCCCAACGGATCTCTCCAGGGAATCAGGCGCCACCCGGGCGGTGTCGACACGGTGTATCAGTCGCTGGCGCAGGAGCACAGTCGGTTCCAGCTCGTCGTCAAACCGCTCGAACTGCGCGGGCGCGGGGCGGGGAGCCCGCGTCGCGACAGAACGCGTCAATGCCCACGGGATGCACTGACCGCTGCTGACGAATGGTTCATATGGCGATGTGGGGTGCCGCAGCCCCGCTCGCCCGCGCGTCGGGGTTGAACGGAACGGGCGTCGACATCAGACGCCGCGGGCCTCGCCACCCACGGCTTGCGCAATCGCCGGCGCGATCTCTGCCGAGTTCGCGATGCCCTCGCTCGAGTTCAGCGAGAGGACCGCGTTGCCGGAGGACACGAAGATGCCGCCGTAGGCGTCGCTCAGCTCGCCCCACGCGGCGAGGGTCTCCGCGTCCGGGAAGACGTTGATGCCGGCGTCGTTACCGCTCACGGTCATGTCGAAGCGCGCCTTAGCGCCGGATCCCCCGACCTCGGCACGCACCGGCTCGGAGTGCTCGATGCCCAGCTCATCCAAAGCGGCGACGAAGGTGTCCACGGACGATTGGATATCCGAGACGGGTGCGGCCGTGGAGGCGGCGGGCGTGGGGGTCGGGGTGGTCGAAGGAGTGGTCGACGCCTCAGTGGTGACAACGGGCGCGGGCTGAGCCTGCTCCTCTGGCGATGAGCACCCGGCCAGCAACAGGGCTGCGGCAACGGCGGCGGTTGACACGGTGAGTACACGCAGGCGGGTCATAGGTGCTCCAAAGATGTGCGGACTTGCCATTCTGGCAGGCACGCGCCCTTAGCCGGGCGTGACTGCGGGCGTTGATCGTTTGCAATTTAGAACACATGTTCGATAATTGTGGGGTGAATGATTCCGAGCAGCGCTGGCACCCCCAGCTTCTTGCGCGCGAGTCGCCGCCCGCGCAGTGGGTGATGCTCGATGCCCGGCATGCGGAGGCGGGTCGCATCGAGCTGCGGCGCACGGAGGCAGGACCGCGTTACCGCGTGGAGCATCGAGGCACCCTTCTTGGATGGGCAAACTCGCTGAAAGTCGCCTCTGAACGACTGCACCGGGCGATCATCTCCGAGGGGGTGCCAGGCGGTGGCATCAACGGCAGCTGACGCGAGCGGAGTCCGGTCGTTGACTGATCCGGCAAGGCTGTCTATCGGCGGAATGACCTATCAAAGGCGACAAGCCCCTTAAGGCGGTTCTCATGATTCCGGAGAGCCCCTCTCGACAAGCGACTTTCGTCGAGTCGCCATATCGACCTTATGAAAAAGGCCTTTCGCATAGGGTGTGATTGTGGCGGCCTTTTCTACAGCCTTGGTTGCGATGTGGACACAAGAGGGCGCAATTCGGTTAGGCAACGCGCTACGGACGCTGCGTGCGACGCACGGGCTCTCACAAGAAACCGTCGCCCACCGAGCCGGCATTACGAAGAACCAGTTGCAACTGATCGAAGCAGGTCGATCCACCGGCCGCGCTGACGCGACCGGACCCTCGAACCCGCGCATGGCGACCCTCGCAGGATTGGCGAACGTGCTCGAGGTCAGCGTGGCGGAGCTGATGGCCACCGCGAAACTATGACCGACGCGGCGTGGTCTGCGCTGGCCACGTGGGCGCAGGTGGTTGGCTCGCTTCTATCAGTCGTCCTCGCCCTCGTGGGGTTGGGCATCGCCCGATCCGCCGCGCGCGAAACCCGGGAGAATCGCGACTTCCAGCTCGACCGCTCCGTGGCCGACGACTTCGCCTCGACGGTGGACGCTCTGTATGCCAACTACGAGCGCGGTCGCAGCGACATCGCCGTGATGAGCATGGGATTCCGAGCGGCGGTGACGACCTGGGCAGGAAGGGCAACCTCCACCGGGCTCCAGGTGTCGCGCGGCGAGGTCCCCGGGTTCCTGATCCAGGCGGAGCGCGACGCGCAACGTCCTCTTCGTGCGCGCGAGGGTGTCGACGCGGCGGCCACGTGGCAGTATCTCGGCGTTCTCACACAAGCCAAACGTCTCACCCGAGCCTGGTCCTACCCGGAGCGGCGTCGCGACGTTCTCCGCGAGATACTCCTCGAGCGCGCCGAGGCATCGCCCTACCCCCGCCACAGTCCTCGAGTTCAGATGCAGCGATGGATGCTGGTGTCAGATCCCTCCCCCCGGCGCGCGATTCAGGCGGCTCGGCAGCTGCGGGTGTTCCTGGCGATCCTCTTGGACGACGTCCGCGCCAAACGACTGCGACGCACGATTCGCGAGTGGTGGGTGTACACACGGCGTGCACGCGAGGAGCGCCAAGCGTTCCGACAGGAACAGCGTCGTGCGCGTCTGGGCCTACCCGCGGTGGCGACTGCCGACATGGGTGCGCCAACGGGAAGCGACAACAAGCACGAGCCCCCTTCCGCAGAGGCCGGGGGCATACTGACAACGTGAGTGCCGCCTCTTGGTCCGACCCGGCCGTCATCGTTCAAGCCGTCGCCGTGGTCGTCGCAGCCGTTGCCGCCGTAGCCGTCATCTGGCAAGCGCACCTCACTCGTCGCGCGCTGCGCGACGCTGGCGAGAGCCTGCTGGTAGCTCAACAGTCCCTCGAGGTGGCCCGCCAAGCCGGAGCACACGCGGCACTGATGAGTTCAGAAGCCGTGAAGCTCCGGATCGCCGCTAACGCTCCCCGGGCTGACCTTGCTGGCGGGGTGGATGAGATGGTCGTGATCACCCCCGGCTCAGGCATCCGCGGGTACCGCTTGCCCTGGCCCGCTATCGAAACCTTCCATGTGCGAGACAAGCACCTTCCCCTGACGGTGCGGGTCCCGGTGATCCTGCGGAACACCGGGACTGCGGCTACTCGGTTCGTGGTCTGGGGGGCGTTGCGTCAGCCCGTCGAGGACGCGGCGGGGGAACTCGTCGTGATGAAGCCGGGCCCGGCCAACTACCTTCTGGACCCGGGCCGCGGCGCCCACGGGTTCTGGGAGGTGACGCGCACCTTGGAGGAATGGATTGAGGTCTACGACCTCCGCCAGCGTGGTGAACAGATCGAGAGCGACCTCGTCGTCCACGTCGATGACGGACATGACACCGGCGCGAGCTACCGCTTCACCCTTCGCATGGGCGGCACTCTCGTTCGGCCCTCGGAAGCGGGTTTGCGAGAGGCGTGGCGGCTGACGGGCGCATTCGGGACCGACGAGCCTGACGGCATCGGGCTGGGGGCACAGCCTCTGCAGGTGCGCTACTGGCTGTCCAAACTGCAGGAACGCCCCCTCCCAGAGAACGCGGCAGACGTCTGGCCCGCCTAAGCGCTAGCGACCCATCAGACGACGGCCCGTGTATCCGTTCGCGCGGAGCTCCACACGGGCCGCCTCACGCTCGCGGTTTGGCGACATGCGCCATACGTGTAGCTGTGCCATCAGGAACGCACACACTTCCACACGCGTCGCCTGATCACCCTCGATCATCACGCCGCTCTTCCAAATCACCCAATACGCGAACCACCGGTCACGTCGCCGCACGACGCCCAAGAGGGTTGTGGAGGCAATGGAGATCCTCACCACCGCCGGTGTGAGCCTGTACCGGCGCACCAGCCGAGGCAGATCCTCAATCGCGGCCACCGCGCCGAGGGCACCCGCCAACTCGGCCACGGCCGACTCAATCCGCTCATCCCTTGCGGCGCGGACTTTCAATGCCTCAGCGATAGCGAAGGTAGCGGCTGCCACAGCCGCGGGGATGCCTGCCACCAACAGTGCGACGACGGCCCCGTCCATCAGCGGAGGAAGAGCGCGAGGACGGCTGCGACCGTTGCCACGGCGGCGAGAGCCGTGCTCGCCAGGGCCATCCAGTAGGACCGCATCGCGAGCCTGTTGGACGCCTCTGCTGAACGCTCACGAGAACGCCTATCCAGCTCTTGCACGTAGTAGTCCGTACCGACCAGCGTGTGACCGGCCCGCGAGTCATGCTCAGCGATCAGCGTCTCGTCCGGCGTAGCCCGGAGCTCTTCGATCTTTCTCACCATGCGGTCGACGCTAACTCCGACGTCCGACACCCCACCCTGAGGCATTGACCATCAGCGGCACGCGAGGAGGGGTCCTCAGCAGTTTGTGATGCCGCGGGCGCGGAGAAACGCGGTCACGAGCATCAGGTCGTCGCCGGCGACGTCGCTACCGTCGGCATACCAGGCGTGGGAGAAGTACCGCAGCTGCAGTCCCGCCGCAGGCAGTTCGCGCTCGTCGATCAACACCGTCACCGGCCCCACGCGGGGCACGTCGAAGGTGGTCATGCCGACCAGGCTAGTCAGCGCGACGGTTGCATCGAAGCCGTCCTGCTGGTACCCCTGACGCGGAGCCTGCGGGTCCGGTCGGCCGGGCCACCCCGGGGTGCTGCAGTGCGGCGTGTACACGTCTAGGTGGGCGTGCCCCCGCTCGATGAGAGGCCGTTGGTCGAGGACACGGAGGCAGCGAGCGTTCGGTGCACCATCAGCCGCGCTTCTGCGTTCAAACCCCGGTGCCGTGCGACGTCCTTCAACACCGCCTCCGGGACGTTCGCGACCGCCCACGCCCAGGCGAGCGGATCGGGACTGCGAAGAAGCGCCCTCGCCACGGACGCCTCGTCCTGCGCTCCCCGAAGGAGGGGCCGCAAGCCCCGAGGCATCGGACGGGTTGAGGTGGTGAGGGTCGGGACGGTGGCGCGGGTGACCGCGTTTCGGACGGAGGTGGGCCACGAAGCGGGGTCGACGCGGATGCGACGTACGCGCCCGCCTCGAATGCTCACCACATCGTCCGTGACCGCTCCGTGTGCTCGCAGCCGTGTGAGGGCGGCGGCGACGGTTGACGGGCTGAGGTTCGCGCGCACGGCGATGGCGCGTGCGCTGGGCAGCCCCATCTCGAAGCGCTGAAGGACGAGGAGCACCTGTACGTCCGTGCGGCGGAACGCACTTCGAGGAACGGAACCGCGACGCGCCCGCAGGGCCTCCAGGACGGCGATAGGCGCGACTCGGGGGATCCCGCGACCGGTGCGACTAACGCCCTCGTCATCCAGCAACGCATGGGCCGTTGGGAGCGAGACACCCAAGGCGTCGGCGACGGCGCGCGCCGTGATGGTGTCCATTTTCTTATCCTAAGTCTTCGCAAAAAGCCCAGGTCAGGAGATCTTGGTCCGCCTCTGGCACCTTCCCGCTACAGCGGCCGCGCAAGTAAGAGCGGAAGGCGCGCACTTCGCCGCCTGAAAGGACACCGTGAACCCCTCATCCCGCTCCCCTCCCCGCCCGGCCCGTCAGCACCTCCGGGTTACGGGCCGTGTCCGCGGCAGCCCCGCTGAGCGACACCGCCCGTCGTCTCCTCTCCCGACCCGCCAGGGCACGGAAAGCATCGGCGACCGGGTCACCTCCACCCCACGCCGCCTCTAACGCGCGCACCTCTTCCGGTGTGTGCAGCACGTCATCGACCTGCCATCGCCCCGCGTCTGACGATGCGGGGAGGTCGACGAATGAACCAGAACCAAGACAACCGTTATCCATACCGTCGCTATGCGCGGTGACGAGAAAGCCAACGACCATGACCATCAAGACCTCCAAGCCCGCCCTCACCTTCGCGCACACCAGCGCGCCGCGCCTCCTCGCCGACGTGAACGCCTTGTTCGACGCTGAGGGGCAAGAACGCCCCGTCCGGGAAGACGACACGCTGGGGCAGGCCGTCGTGGCCCTCAGCGACGGCGTCCCCGTCGGGGCGGCGTACAGCACGATGACGTCCTACATCGCCGACACCTTCATGCTCGCCGGCGAGGGTACCCGGGGCGCCTACGTCGCCCTGCGCTTCCGCTCACTCAAGGGTGTCGCCGTCATCGGGGAGCACAGCGGGGAGGACGTCGCCGCGCACTTGGTGCGCTCGGTCGCCTCGCACTCGCGCCGCGACTTCGGCGCGCACTACCTCCTGGCGGGCATCCCCATCCACGACCGACGTGCACGAACGTTCATGTCCGCCCGCGGGTTCGAGGTGGCCCTCGACGGCCACCACATGCACATCGACGGCGTCGCCATGCCGACCGCGGACGGCTTCCGTGACCTGTGGTGGCGGCTGGTGCGCAAGCCGGCGTCCACCGTTCACAGCCTCTCGCTGAGCCGGTAGTCCGCCGCCGCCGCGTCGCTGCCGCCGGTCACCTCCGACCGCGGTGGCGACGCCCCCGGGGCGGTGCCGTCTCGAGGGACCGTATCGGCTCGTTTGAGCCAAGGTTGGCAAGTGCTGCCAAGGTCACCTTGGCAGCGTTTTGCTGCGGAATTTCGGGGGAAAACGGGCCCTGCCAAGGTTGCCAAGGTAGTAGGTATTACGTGAGAGATCAAAGAGAGAGATAGAGAAAAGGCCTTTTCGGTCTCTCTTTTTTCTCTATGGATAGCTACCGTTCCTTGCCCACCTTGGCACCGAAGACAACTTCCGTGTCTTTCCGCGGTTTTCCGGGGCACGCGACCTTGGCATCGGCCTTGGCAGAGGCTGGCAACCTTGGCGTCCCTCCGCAAGGCTTGAGTTTCGAACGGCGAGAGGTCGGTATGTGCGCACGAGGCGCTGTGCGCCGTCCGGGCTCCGTCTCACCAGACAGTGCGCTGGATGTATTTGGACGAGCCCCAACGGCGGTTGAGCCGCATGAGGCCGCAGCCAGCGCGCCCGCTCGGCGGCCGGTGCGACGCCGCGCAGAGGTGCGCTCAGCCCATTGCCGCGACCTTCTCGACGGGCGGATGAACACCGTCGCCACCCGACCTGGTGAGCCACTGCTCCGACGACAGGGGGTCATCTGCACCGGTGCGCAGACTCTCGGAATTCGGCTGCAGGACCGGATCGGCTCATTTCAGCCAAGGTTGGCAAGCGCTGCCAAGGTCACCTTGGCAGCGTTTTGCCGCGGAAACACGGGGGAAAACGGGCCCTGCCAAGGTTGCCAAGGTAGTAGGTATTACGTGAGAGATCAAAGAGAGAGAGATAGAGAAAAGGCCTTCTCGGTCTCTCTTTTTTCTCTTATGGATAGCTACCGTTCCTTGCCCACCTTGGCACCGAGAACAACTTCCGCGTGTTTCCGGGGTTTTTCGGGGCACGCGACCTTGGCATCGGCCTTGGCAGAGGCTGGCAACCTTGGCCGAAGGCCCCTTCCTCCCCCGATTAACGGATCCCGGTTCGTCGGACCACCGATGGCGCGTATCACCGTCGCCAATCATGTGCCGCAGGGTAATGACCGTGCCCTTCGTTCGTCAGCTCCTTCGCCTGGTGGCGGTGTTCGTGCGCGCCTGTGCGTGGGCGCGGACGAACCGGGCGGCGCAGCCTTGCGGCCCGTCATTTGCGTTCGAGGGTCACCGCCGACGCCCCCACGGTGGATGTGGAGACGTCGGCTCTCAGCCTGTTCAGCCTGGCCGGCGCGAGCGTGAGATGCTGTCCGGCCACGGGGAACGCGTTGGCGTTGCGCCCGGGTGCTGCCGGGACGTCCGACACCTGTCCTCACCCCGCATCGCCTGTACTCCCGATGCGGTCAACCGCGTGGACCGCGAAGGTGCGGGTCTGGGTCACCGTGGCTCCATCTCGCGGGTTCCGCGCAAGCCGGTGCGCCTCAACCCGCCGGTACCGCACGCGGGGTCTTGCCTCATCCGCGCGGCCGGCGTAAAAAGGCCTCATGAACTGGGTCGTCTGTACATGCGCGCGGAGGTTGCGCCGATGACCGCCGCGCTACACGACAGCCGCGAACCTGGTCCGTACGAACTGGTAACGGTGACGGGGAGCTGTTCCCCGCTCGGCGATGATCCGAGCGCGTGGTTCCGGCCCACATCGACGACGGACCGTGAGACGTTTGCCGTGCACCCGGAGGAGTCTGACCGACGACAGCTCGCCGCACACCTGACAGAGCGGGAGGTCGCGGATCTCCTCCACGTGCCGGCGAGCCACGTCCATGAGATGTACGAGCACGAGCTTCTCGCCGGTGTCGAACAGGAGGGGCTGGTGGTTTACCCGCAATGGCAGGTGACCGACGATGGGAGCCTGCTGCCGCACCTCACGGACGTCCTGCACGCAGCGAGCGACGTCGACTCGAACGCGCTCCGAGATGCCATGGACGCCCCTGTCGACGATCTCGACGGGGTGTGCCCGGTGCAGTGGCTGGCCCGGGGAGGACCTGTCGAGCCGGTCTTGCGGTTCCTCCGGGATCAGGACCGGCCAAGACGGCTGGAGGCCCGTCCGAGGCAGGCAATGTCTGCGTCTCAGGCAACGAGATGAACCCGGTCGCCCGGTACGCCGATGAGGGCGCAGTGAGCCCGTGGGCGGAGATCGTCGGTCCTTGCCACACCACATCGAGCCTCAGCCGCGTGCTCCAGATCGACCAGGTCGCCGTCGCGGACGCGGCGGCGGAGCTTCGCGCGCTGCGCCTGCGCACGGCGGACGGTCGCAACCTCTACCCCGCGTTCCAGGTGCAGGACGACCATGTGCACCCCCACCTGCAACAGGTGCTGCTGGTGCTGAAAAGCGGGATCGACGACCCCTGGACGTGGGCGCAGTGGCTGAACACGGAGATGGACTCCGAGCCCAGTCCTATGTCGCGGCTGTGGGCGGGCGACCTTTCCGGCGTGCTTCGCGACGCCGAACACGACGCGTGGGCGTGGCGCTCGTAACGTGACCCCGCTGGTCTCCTTCCTGTCCTCCTGTGGGCGAAGGCGCCACCCGTTGACGGCAAGCTCCGCCGGCGATGGGCGCGGCGTAGCTCTGCTTCGGGATGGGCGGGCGAAGCGCGGCGCCAATGCCTCACGGCCACACCGCGAGCCTTCGCGCACGAAGTGAAGACAGGGCTCGTGAGCAGAGCCAGCTGACCAGGCGTCCTTTTTCCCATGGACCCCTCCGGTACAGCAGAAACGGACCTTAGACTCCGCGGCGCAGCCGGATGGGGCCGGTTGCGAGAGCTCCTGGGCACCCAGGCGGTATCTCTTCATACGCCCCACGAAAGGAGTCGTCATGGACGACATCTGGTCCATCATCACCACCTTCATCGCTCGCTGCCGCCCCTACTTTCAGGTGGAAGTTGCGTTCAAAGCCGGCGTGGGAACGCCTCCCTGAGAGGTGCGCCAGCAGCACGAGAAGCGGGGAGGGATCGTGTACCCTCCCCGCTTCTCGGCCTCAGATGACTGGCAACCCCCAGTCCGGGCGTGCAAAGGTGCGGCGGCGTGCCCGATCTGGACCCTTGACGGACATCGCCGGCCCATCTATCTTTTGGAGAACGTTATATAGATAACGTTCTATGCACACGCCTGCGCCGTCGATGTCGACGCGCGATCTCGAAGGAGAGAACCTTGCAGCATCCTTTTGAGCGTGCCCAAACGGGTGCGCGCAAACCTCAGTGGGCACGACGCGCGTCTGTTGCCATCGCGGTCGCCACCGCTCTGTGTCTCAGCCCATTGACCTCCATCTCCCCGGCCGTGGCCTCCGTTACGGCTTCCACCGAAGCCGCCCCTGCCACGGCCCCTTCTGTCGAGTCGTTGATGGAGGGGTACTCGCTCAAGCCCGGTCTCGACACCAATCTGTTCGCGGGGCTGGAGGTACTTTCAGCCGTCTACGAGGGCGACATGTTGAAGGTGACGGGAACCTTCAACGAGCAGGCCCTATTCGGGGGACGCAACGACTGGAACATCTACCTGCCGGCGGCTGACAAGTTCGAGGGGCGCTTCTACCAGCGGGTGTACCCGTTCAACACCAACAACCTCCCCGACGACTTGAAGTTCAGCTCGTCCAGCGGTGGCTACCAGGTCGAGTACTACGAGCTGTTCAAGATCAACGGTGCGGCCCTCGCCGCGGACATCTCGCGCACCATCGCCGCCAACTACTACGGCCTCAACCGCGATCAAGTTCGTAACCCCCAGAGCGACGACTACATCTACGGCTACGCCTACGGTGGCAGCGGTGGCTCGCCCGCAGCCATCGACATCATGGAGGACAAGACCTACAACGTCTGGGATGGCGCCGTCCCGTTCGTCATCATCGGCCCGTACACCTACTCCACCGGCGGGGACACCATCCCCGTCTTCCGCAACCTGCTTCTGCGCGGCCTGGGCTCGTCGATCTGGGACGCCATGCGCCCGGGAGGCATCGGGCGGGAAGCGATGTACGCCACCCTCACGCCCCTGCAGAAGGAGGCACTGAGCGAGCTCGAGCTGCTCGGTCTCCGATGGGAGGACATCGGAAACGTGGGCACGGACCTCACCGCTCCGGGCGGGCCGACACTCCCCGCCGGCTACGTGGAGGACTTCTGGACCAAGCCCGGCTACACGGGAACGGACAGCTCGCTGATCGGTCAGTACTTCCGAGACATCCGAGGAACGACCATCGACGGCACGGTCATGACGGACGAGCTCCTCGCCAAGATCGCCTGGCACCGCCACCGCAACTTCGACCCCAAGCTGGGGCTGTTCATGTACGACCATCTGAACAGGTTCGCGAAGGCGGGCCCGGTGGAGTCCTCCTCACGCTGGACCGGAGACATCCAGCGCAAGGGCATGCTCGTCCAGAACATGCAGGACGGCGGCGCGATCTACGTCACGGCAGAGTGGTACAAGCGGCAGGTGGCAGCGGCTGGCAAGTCGGACGACTTCCGGGTCTACGTGCAGGAAGCCGCTGGCCACCTGGACGGTCCCATCTCGAGCGGCGGCGACGTGCCCTACCTCGGACTCCTCGAGCAGGCGCTGCGTGACCTCAGCGCCTGGGTGGAAGAAGACAAGCAGCCTGCACCGTCCACCGTGTATGACTTCCCGAACAACCAGATCGTCTTGAAGGAGGGCAAGGGTCGACTCGGGCTCCAGCCCACCATCACGGTCTCCGCGAACGGGGGCAAGCGCGCCGAGGTCGCTCAGGGTGACCGCGTCCGCTTCAACGCCAAGATCGAGCCGGCGGTTGCCGGCGACGTGGTCACACGCGTGGAGTGGAACCCCGGCACCCCGGATGCTCCATGGACGGACGTGGCGTTCACCGCGAAGCGAGACGGGTCGGTGGCCATCCGTCGCGACGAGTCCTTCCAGGCTGTTGGGACCTACTTCCCCGCCTTCCGCGTGACGGCATACCGAAACGGCGCGCCCGCCGAGGGGATCGTGGGTCGGCTGATGAACCAGACGCCTGCCCGTGTCGTCGTCAAGGATCAGACCCGGCCGGAAGCATCCCTCGCGGCACCCACCAGCACCGGGCCGTTCCGCACGCTCGACATCAAGGTGGACGCCACCGACGCCGTGGGCCTCGCGAAGATCACCGCCGACGTGTACCGCGGGAGCAAGCTCGTCCAGTCGACACAGACGCCGCTCAACGGCGAGACTGCCGCGTCGCACACGGCGTCCGTGACGGTGCCCGACGGTGACTACACGGTGAAGTACAGCGCGACCGACGCCGCCGGCAACGTCTCGAAGGTCGGGTCGACGCGGGTCACCGTCGACACGACCGCCCCCACGGTCGAGGTGAAGTCGGGGAAGATCTACACGACGAAGGTGGGCACGGCCTACTCCCTGATCTCGTTCAAGTTCGAAGACAAGGAGAAGGTCGACCGCGTGACAGTCAACGGTGTCACCACCGACCTCCCCAACCTCCGGTCAGCAAGCCTGGACCGCGTGAAGCCCGGCGTCGCCGGCGCACAGCGCGGTGCGAATGAGCTCATCGTCTACGACGTGGCCGGCAACTCCGCGACGTTCACGTTCACGCTGAACTGACCGAGTGCACACGGTGCCCCCGGCGGAGTTTTCTCCGTCGGGGGCACCGTCGTTTCTCCTACTCTGGGACGGAGAGAGGACATCCCTGTGGCAGTGACACACGTTCCGGTCTGGGCGAACCGGCTAGCCCGGATCGCCGGTGAGAGCTTCGACTTCTTACGCCGTTCCGCGCAGCACCTCCGAAAGAACGTCGCCGTTGCCGCCGTGCCCGCACGCGACGATCCCAGGCAGGTCACCTACCGCTATGGAGTTCGCGGAGAACTCGTCCCGGACGATTTCACCGAGGACTTGCGCGACCTGCTGGGTCGCGCGCGCTCCGTCCTCGATATCGCTATGACATCAACCGTTGAAGCGACCGGGCTCCTCTCCGAAAAGCAGCTCAGGAGCAGCTACTTCCCCATCTCGGAAACAGAGCAGGCATGGAAGTCAGCTGCCGGCCAAGCGCATATCCAGGCCCTGCCGCAGGACAAACAGCGCGCTCTTCGCGCGCTGCAGCCGTTTGTAACGGGCGAGAGCAGCGCCTACTGGTTTGCGGAGATCCACAACGCCGACAAGCATCGCCGCCCACTTGAGCTGCGCGTCATTCCCGACCCCGAGTTCGTGATGATCTTCACGCATCTCAACCCTCCGTACGGTTCGAACGAGTACTGGCTCGATTGGGTGGACCCCCTCCCGGCTATCGAGAACCGCGTGCCGTTCGTCACGTATCGCTCGGCAGAACCGATCCTTGACGCCGGGTTCGAAGACATCCCTCTCGCCCTAGCGATCTGGTTCGACAGCGAATGGCGGGACGTGCAGCACTTGCTCTGGGACGTGATGGAGTTCACGACGCGAGCGTGCGCCATCCTTCACGATGGCGACGCCGCGGTCGCCGACGTCATGAGGACGTACTTCCGAGCGGAGAGAGAACAACTCGCGGCGTTCAAGGCAATGATGACGCAAGCAACGAGCAGGGGATCTGCCATCGACAAAGCGGCGGAAGCGGAATGGAAGAAGCGCGTCGCAGAGACGCGTGCCGCGGCCGCGCGGTTCGAGAAATGGCACGGATCGCCGCCTCCGGGCCAAGGAGCTGCCGCCCACGGCGGGTCGGCTTTCAGGCCCAACGAGGGCTGATAACGAGGCACCCCATCAGGTTGCCCCCGTAGGTACAGCAGGGGCCGACCCTGTCTGCGCAGAGTCGGCCCCAGTAAGTCGTCGCGTCAGGCGACGGTCACATCGCTGTGGAAAACCCGTTCGCCGCTGGCCTGGGGAAGGCGGTCGCCGGTGACCTTCACCGTGAACCGGTCGGCCTTGGAAAAGGCGTCCAGCGAGGTCCAGAGGGTCATCTGGCCGGGGTCCACGCAGAACGTCCCGTCTGCGGCGGTGTACCCGAGCTGGCGTCCGTGGATTCGGAAGGTCACGCGCCTCGTCTGCCCGGCGGCGAGCTCGACGCGGACGAAACCGAGAAGCTGCTGGCCCGGTCTGGTCACACCCGAGCTGGTGATCGAGCCGTACAACTGCACGACAGTTGCCCCATCGACAGACCCGGTGTTGGAGGCGTCGACGACAAGCTCGGCGACGCCGTCAACGGCGAGCTCTGCAGGCGCCTCGACGGGAACCAGCTGGAAGCTGGTGTAGCTCCGCCCCTCGCCGAAGGCGTACAGCGGCGTCGCCGGCGTGTCGAGGAAGTGATGGGTCACGTCCGGCGGCAGGGGCTTTTGGAACCCCGTCCCGTTGCGCTGGTGGTGATAGACGGGGATTTGCCCGACGGTACGAGGGATGCTGTACGGCAGCTTCCCGCTCGGGTTGACATCGCCGAACAGGACCTCGGTGACGGCCTCGGCACCGAAAGGCCCACCGAACGACGCGACGATGAGCGCCTCAGCATTACGGACGGCCTCGGGGAGGACGTACGCGCGTCCCTGCGTGAGCACCACGACTACGGGGGTGCCCGTCGCCGCCACCGCTTCGGCTAGACGCCGCTGCGGGGCAGGAAGGGAGATGTCAGTGGAGTCGCTGCCTTCGCCCTCCGTTCGAGCGCCGTTGAACCATAGCGACGCTCCTCCGAGGGCGAGTACGGCAACATCACTGGCTGCGGCTGCTTCGACGGCGCGGGCGAAATCCTCGTCGGAGAGATCCTCGACCAAGCCGCAGCCAGCCTCCACAACGACGCTGCCCGCCCGGCCAGAGATAGCTTCCCCGAGTGTCCGGGTGTGCAGGTGGTCGCGGACGTAAGCGTCACCGGGGCCGGTCGTGAACACGTCACGGTTCCATTCCGCCATCGCGGGATCGACACCGATCATGTTGCCCATGCCGCCGGACGACATGTGCACCATCATGTCCCGGAAGGCCGGGTAGGAGTACGTGGCGTACTGGTTGACGACGTTGGCGGCGTGCGGACCGATAACGGCGATGGACGCGCCACCATCCAACGGAAGCACTCCGTCGTTTTCGAGGAGCACCACCGAGCGACGCGCGAGCTCGTGCGAGAGGTCGACACCCTCGTCAGCGATGGCTGCGACGTTGATGGTCTCTGCCGGGTACGGGCGCTCGAACAGTCCGACGGCGAACTTCGCGCTGAGGATGCGGTGCGCTGCGAGATCGAGCACATCCGGGCTGACACGGCCCGCCTCCACCTCCGCCGCCAGCGCTTCGCCAAAACCGAACGGCACCGGAAACTCGGTGTCCAGGCCCGCGTTGATGGCAAGACGGCCCGCTTCCCCAGGCGTGGTGGCTGCGCGCTGCCGGTCGACGATCTGCTCGATGGTGCCGTAGTCCGCTGACACGAACCCCTCGAAGCCGAGTGTCTCGCGGAGCAGGTCCGTGAGTACAGCCCGGGACGCGGCGGCAGGAACCCCGTCCACGTCGCTGTAGGAGTTCATCACGGAGGCGAGACCTGCGTCGTGAATGGCGGCTTCGAACGCGAAAGCATGCAGGTCGCGGATGCGGCGCGGCCCACCTTCGAACGCCGCGAGATTGCTGCCACCCTCCGGTGCGCTGTACCCGATGAAGTGCTTGGCCGTCGCGATGATGCCCTCGGACAAGTTCCCCGATTGCAGGCCGCGAACGAAGGACACGCCCATCGACGCCGTCAGGTACGGGTCCTCGCCGAACGTCTCGTGCACGCGGCCCCACCGCGGATCCATCCCCAGGTCCAGGTTGGGAGACAAGGCGTGGAGCACCCCGAGCCGACGCATCTGCCGGCGGATGAGGTCGGTCATCTCCTCGACGAGGTCCGGGCTGAAGGTTGCCGCGAGACCGGTCGGAGTAGGGAACACCATGTGCCCACCGGTGAGGAAGCCGCTGAGCGCCTCCGCCTGAAACAGAAGGGGGATGCCGAGTCGCGTCTGCTCGAGAGCGAACCGCTGCACCCGCGACACCGTGTCGGCCATGACCTGCGGGTCGTCGACGCCGAAGTTGCAGATGAAGCCGACGGGTCGATCCGCCTGTCGTGCGGCGTTAGCTGCGGGCGAGCCGTCCGCGTGCACGTACAGCCAGGGGGCCGCCATCGTCAGCTGGAAGGCCTTCTCGTGCACGGTCATCTCCGCTACGAGGGCGCTGGCTCGCTCGGGCGCGCTGAGCGCGGTGTTCATGAATTCGGCGGATGTGTCGCGCAAGTCAATCGTCCTTGATCGGGCCCCGCGGCTACCGGTTGGGGGCTGGTGAAACGTTGCCGACGTGCGCCAACGCGAGTTTAGATAACGTTATACACGATTGCTTCGAAGGAGAACGCTGTGACCTCACCTGACCTCCCGGCGGCCGCTCGGACAGCCGCCGACGGCTACCCACTCATCGCCGGGTTCTTCCCGGATCCCACCATCTGCCGACACCGCGGTCTGTATGTCCTCGCGCATTCGAGCTTCGAGTACGCCCCGGCCATCCCGATCTGGGTGTCGAAAGACCTGACGACCTGGACCCACGTAACCAACGCCCTGACGCGGGAGCCGCAGTTGCGCCTGCAACCCATGCGGTTTTGGCTCGACGGTTCCGAGATGTTGCCAGGCTCGGACGGAATCCCGGTCGGGTCGGCCAACACCGGCACATTCGCCCCCACCATCCGTTCGCACGGTGACCGGCTGTTCCTCGCCGTGACGAACGTGTCCGATTTTCTCGACGGGCCGTTGATCTACACCTCGGAAAGCCCCGAAGGCCCATGGTCCGACCCCGTGCAGGTTCCCGGCCTGCCCGGCATCGACCCCGACCTGTACTGGGACGAGAGCGGGATCGCCCACCTCACTGTGTCCTCGTACGCCAACGGCGGACCTCACGTCACGAGCGCCCCGGTCAACCTCGAAACCGGAGAGCTTCTCGGCGAGCCGAAGGAGCTGTGGAGCGGCACAGGCGGGCAGGCACCCGAGAGCCCCCACCTGTTCATGCATGAAGGGTGGCTCTACCTACTGCTCGCTGAGGGCGGAACCGAGCGCGGTCACGCAGTGACCATCGCGCGGTCGCGAGGCATCGACGGTCCCTGGGAAGCAAATCCGGACAACCCGATCCTCACCCATCGCGGGCTCGACCGACCCGTGTTGAACACCGGCCACGCCGACCTTGTGCAGGGGCCCGACGGCCGGTTCGCGATGGTCTACCTCGGCGTTCGGGCACGGGGCTTCAGCGGTTTCCATGTCAACGGCCGCGAAACGTTCCTCGCCGAGGTCGAATGGCGTGAGGGGTGGCCCGTGGTGAACGAGTCCGGATATCCGTTACCCGAGCGAGAGCATTCCTTCACCGACACCTTCGACGGCCCTGCACTCCACCCGCGGTGGGTGTCCCCGGGACGGCTCCCTGCCACCTTCACCAGCATCTCCGCGCCGGGGCTGGAGGTGCGCGCTGATGGAGAAGCGCTCGCCCACTACTTCCTGGCGATGAGACCACAGGACGAGTACTGGACCGTCGAGATGGACGCGGACGTGCTCGGCGAGGCCGGTATCACGCTGCGCGTCGACGAGATCCACAGCGCCGACGTTCTCCTGGATGAGACGGGCGCCGTGACCACCGTCGTGCGCGTCGGCGACCTCGAGCGCCGTCTGACCCACACCGCGGAGAACGGGGCCTCCCTCTTCATCCGCGTCCGCCCCGACGGTCGGCCGCCCCTGCGCCGCGGCCCAGATGTCGTGGAGCTCGGCGTGATGGATGGGGACAACCCTCGGGTCCTCGACACCGTCGATGGCCGCTATCTGTCGGTGGAGGTCGCCGGCGGCTGGACGGGGCGTGTGGTCGGCCCCCGCATCGTACGAGGCTCCGCCAACATCAGCGCGTTCCGCTACCAGGCAGATCCGGTGGGCGATGCCTAAGACCCCTGCGTCACCAGGTGAGCACCTGGTGGAGGTGCGTACCGCCGATGGAAGGCGGTACCTCGGCGTGCAGCTCTCCAACTCCGCACGGTTCCTCGGCATCCCTTACGCAGCAGCGCCCATCGGGAACCTGCGATTCCATCGACCCGCCGCCGCTCCCATAACGGAGCACGTCCACAACTCGACGAACGCAGGCGCGACACCGCAGCTCATGCCTTTCGCGGAGACCACAACGATCCCCGAGCCCAGCGTCGGCGGCGACGACATCCTCAACCTGAACGTCTTCACCCCCGCTCCCGGCGACACGCAGGCGCGGATGCCCGTCCTGGTGTGGATCCATGGGGGCGGGTTTTTCTCTGGATCCCCCATCAGCCCCTGGTACGACGGGCGGGCCTTCAATAGAGATGGTGTCGTCGTCGTCACCGTCGCCTACCGCCTGGGCTTCGACGGGTTCGGTTGGATGACCGATGCGCCGCTGAACCGGGGGATCCTCGATCAGATCGCCGCCCTGACGTGGGTCCACGAACACATCCATCATTTCGGCGGCGACCCAGACGCGGTGACCATCGCAGGTCAATCGGCAGGGGCGGCCAGTGTCCTCGCACTGCTGACCTCCCCACACGCCGAGGGGCTGTTCCATCGAGCCATCAGCCAGTCCGGGGCCATCCCGCATCAGAGCATCCAACGCGCACGCCAGGCAGGCCAGTCGTTCGCCGCTGCCCTCCGTGTGGAGCCGTCAACGAGGGGCTGGCGGTCTATATCGCGCTGGGACGTGGCATCGAAGGAGCGCGCGCACAACGAGGAGCGTGCGTCTCGTCGGCGCCTCGTCGAACGGCTACAGGCGGCACAGGACGGGCAGCCCTTCTGGGACCTGGCCTTCATGCCCGTTGTCGACGGTGACGTCGTACTCGACGGCGAGCTCGCAATCGGTGGCGGAACCGGGAGCCAAGTTCCACTCCTGCTCGGAGCGACCGCGCACGAGATCTCGCGCCCGAGCGAAGCCGGCGCGATAACGGCTGAAGACCTGCGGCGCGCCGGCGTGAGCAGCCACGCTCGAAACGGTCTCGTCCATCACGCCGGTGCTGGCGAGCAGTGGATCGAATCGCAACTGGAAAGCGAGCTCGCCTTTCGAGGTCCCACTGCCCGCGCCGCCGCGGTACGCGCGAAAGGGGGTGCTGGTGAGCGCACGTGGCTCTACGACTTCCGACAACCTTCCACCCGGTCAGGACGCGCTGAGCACTGTCATGACGTCCCGTACGTGTTCGATCTCCTGAGCGCCGTCGGCGTCGAAGAAAGTCTGGGACGCGGGTGCCCGCAACCCGTCGCAGACGCAATGCACGGCGACTGGGTTTCCTTCGTCAAGTCGGGCCGGGCTTCGTGGTCGCCGGTGTCCATGGGCGGGCTGGGCGCCTTCCACTACTCCGACAACGAACACGGTTTCCGCACTGACTCCTACGAGCTGTCCGCATCGCTGGGACTGGTGGATACAGCAGGGTTGCGCTCGCGCCTGGTCACGGACAGATCACAGCTCGAAAGCCGCGCTTGACCGCTAGCGCATTTCATGTCATCTTCGTGTAGAACGTTCTTTAGATAACGTTCTCCACACCCGCACTGCTTGCACCCAACGGAGGGTATCCATGCGCACCACTCGCAAAGTCGCCGCGGCGCTGACCGTCGGAGCCGTCGCTCTGACCGCCGCAGGCTGCTCCTCGGCCTCGTCCGGATCCGGCGACGCTCAGAGCATCACCATCTGGCACAACTCGGCCGACAACGACGGCATCATGGCGCTGTACGAAGGCTTCACCGCCGAAACCGGAATCCAGGTCAACCTGGAAGCGATCCCGGCCGACGGCTTCGAAACCGCCGTCACGACCAAGTGGGCCACCGGCGACCGTCCCGACGTCCTCGAGTACCACCCCACCGCCAGCGCCCTCGCGCTTCTGAACGCCTCGCAGAACATGCAGGACCTGTCGGACATGGAGTTCGTCGGTAAGTCCGGCTCGCTGTACGAGCAGGCCGGAAATCTCAACGGCACCGTGTACGCCGCGATCACCGGTTTCCCGAGCATCTTCGGCATCTTCTTCAACAAGGAGGTGCTCGCAAGCGCGGGCGTGGAGGCTCCCCAGACCTTCGACGAGCTGATCACCTCGTGCGGCGCGCTCAAGAGCGCCGGCGTCGTGCCCTTCTACGAGTCGGGCGGCAGCCAGTGGCCGACCCAGATCCTGCCGTTCCTCTACATGGCGGATGAGAACGAAGGCAACGAGCTCGGGTACGCGTTCTCGCACAACGAGAAGCAGCTGAACGGCGAGGACAGCCCGTTCGTCGCCGGTCTGGACAAGTACCTCGCGGTCCGCGACGCGTGCTTCGACCCGAACTACACCACCGGCACGTTCGAGAACGCCATCGCCGAGGTCTATGCCGGCACCGCCGCCATGACCGCTCTGCACTCGGACACCTACAACCTGTGGGTCGACGCCGCCGGTGGCGACGAGGACGCCCTCTCCGCAGCCGTCGGGTTCGCCGGCCTGTCGAAGGACAGCGCGACCGCGGCGTTCGGTCCCGGCCCCCTCGGCAGCTACATGGCGCCGAAGACCGGCGACGCCGGCAAGGAAGCCGCCGCCAAGCAGTTCATCGAGTACGCCACGGGCAAGGGCTACGCAGACCTGATCGCCACCAACGAGGCGTTCCCCGTCATCGAGGGCTACGACGCTCCCGCTGGCGCCGGTGAGCTCAAGCTCGCGTTCAAGGCCGCCTACGACGACGGTGCAACCATCGGCTCGACCGGTGACATCGCGGGCTTCGACAACTTCCCCGCGGAGGTCAGCCGACTGCTCGCGGGCGAGATCACAGCTCAGCAGCTCGCCGACGCGATGCAGGCCAACGTCGACCGTGCGTCCAAGGCGGCAGGCGTCGAAGGATGGTAATCACCTCCATCGAGGCGGACCGCACGACCGAAAAGGGGGCCCGCCGTTCTCGGCGGGCCCCCGCTCGTCGCGGCGGGTGGGCGTGGTTCATCGTCCCCTCCTTCATCCTCGTCGCGATCTTCTTCCTGCTCCCGTTCTTGCTGAACATCCCGTTCGCGTTCTCCGGCTGGTCTTCCTTCAGCAACAACATCCCGTTCGTCGGATTCGAGAACTTCGAGCTCTTGTTCGCCAGTGGCAAGCTGCAAGGCGCCATCGGAGTCACGCTGGCCTACGCGGTCATCGCCATGACCATCCAGAACGTCGTCGCAATGTCACTCGCTCTGACCCTGCGCAACACCTCCCGCGTCAACGGGTTCTTCCGCAGCTTCTTCTTCATCCCGGTGCTCATCTCCCCGCTCGCCGCCGGCTACATCTGGCGAGCCATCGTCGCTCCCGAGGGACCGCTGAACGGCGCGATCTCATGGGCGATTCCCGGGTTCGAGTTCGGGTGGCTCGGGGAACCCGGCTTCGCTCTCTTCACCGTCGCATTCATCGACGCCTGGAAGTGGAGCGGCATCGCAACGCTGGTCTACATCGCCGGATTGAACAGCATCCCCGCCTCGCTGCTGGAGGCGGCCGAGATCGACGGCGCAGGTCCTGTGAAGCGCTTCTTCCGCATCCAGTTCCCCCTGCTGGCCCCCGCCTTCACCTTCAACGTGGCGACCACCCTGATCGGCGCTCTGAGCGCGTACGACATCATCGCCTCCACCACCTCGGGTGGCCCAGGCTCTGCCACCACGACCCTGAACGTGCTGCTCCAACGAGACTTCGGCGCCGGGTTCCTCGGGTCGGCCAGCGCCATCGGCCTGACCGTCACCGTCATCGTCGTCGCCATCGCCGTGCCCCTTGTGGCCTGGCTCCGCAAGAGGGAGATCGCCGCATGAGCGCTGCAACCCTGACCGAACCGACCGTCACGTCCTCGCCCCGTCACCAAGAGACGCAGCGCAAGCGCCGCACGCGTCCCCGCCCCATCGTCTGGCTGCGCTACAGCATCCTCAGCGTCTTCGCGTTGCTGTGGATCGGCGTTCCGCTGTGGATGCTGCTCGTCAACTCCTTTAAGCGCGAAGGCGAGGCGGCACAGCTGTCACTCGCTCTGCCGACCGAGTGGGCCATCGACTACAACTACGGCGCCGTCTTCACCGAGGGCAACTACCTGACCGGTCTGCGGAACACCCTCCTGGTGACCGTTCCGACCGTCCTGGTCGTACTCCTCCTCGGCTCACTCGCCGCGTGGGGGTACGCACGAAGCAGCAAGCGACTCACACAGTTCTTCTTCTACCTGTGCGCGCTGTCGATTCTCCTGCCGCCCGCGGTTATCCCCACCATCTTCATCCTCAGCACTCTCAACCTGGACGGGAGCCTGTGGGGATACGCGCTGATGAACATCGGCACGAGGCTCGGCTTCGTCATCTTCCTGACAACCGGGTTCATACGCGGCATGCCCACCGAGCTTGAGGAAGCGGCTGCCATCGACGGAGCTACCCGTCTGCGCACCTTCTTCTCCGTCCTCCTCCCGCTTCTGCGTCCGATCCTGTTCGTCGCCGCCGTCATCATGGTCATCGGCGTCTGGAACGACTACTTCTTCGCACTGCTGCTGCTGCGCTCCGCCGAAAACGCCACCCTCCCGTTGACGCTTTTCCAGTTCGCTTCGTCGTCCTTCATCGGCGTCAAGTGGAACTTCGTCTTCGCGCACGTGGTGATGACGAGCCTCCCGCTCATCCTCGTCTACCTGGTTGCACAGCGTCAGGTTCTCGCCGGACTCACCGAGGGTGGCCTGAAGGGATGATCTCGACAGCTGTCCGCTCCGCGGACCTCAGCGGCAGCCTGCCCGAATGGCGTGCCAAGCCGGTCGGAACGGGTGACTCAAACGTTCCCGTGCCGCTCATCCGGGGCCACTTCGACCTCCTCACGGTGCCGGACGACGCTGTCGTGAGATCCACGTTCCTCGGCATCGGCAAGCTCCGCATCAACGGTGTCATCGTCGGTGACGAAGTCCTGGAACCGGGATGGCAGAGCTACACCCACCGCCTCGTGTACCGCGTCCACCAGGTCGCAGACCTCCTCCGCATCGGCGAGAACGTCATCGAAGCGGAAGTGGCCCCCGGCTGGTTCAGCGGACGCATCGGCTTCTTCGGACAGCGGGACGTCTACGGCGCCCACCGGGCCGTCATCGCTCAACTCGACATCTTCGAGGATGGTCGGTGGCGCACAGTCGCCGCGACCGATGAGACGTGGACTTGGCAACCCGGCCCCACGCTGAGCGCCGAGCTCTACGACGGGGAGACCTACGACGCCCGCATCGCAGCTGACAGCGACCGGGTCGCGGCCCCCGCGCCGGTGGACACCGTGGACTACGACCTCGACCTCCTCGAGGAGCGTGCGGCACCGCCCGTCAGACGCATCCGCACCCTTCGCCCCACCCGCATCTTCACCTCCCCCTCGGGGAAGACCCTGGTGGACTTCGGACGCAACATCGTCGGGTGGGCTCGTATCCGCGTTTCCGGTCCGGAAGGCACGGAGGTGCGACTGCAGCACGCCGAGGTGCTCGAAAACGGCGAGTTGGGGACCCGACCTCTCCGGTCCGCGAAGGCGACCGACCGGTACGTTCTCGCGGGCACAGGACCCGAGGAATGGGAGCCCAGCTTCACGTATCACGGGTTCCGCTACCTGCAGGTCGACGGATGGCCGACAGGGGACGTGCGCGTCGAGGACCTCGAAGCCGTCGTGATCTCCACCGACCTGCGGCGCACCGGATGGTTCCGTACGAGTTTCGAGCCCCTGGCGCAGCTGCACAGAAACGTTGTTGCGAGCACGGAGGGGAACTTCGTCAGCATCCCCACGGACTGCCCGCAACGAGACGAGCGTCTCGGGTGGACGGGCGATGTCGCAGTCTTCGCCCCCACCGCCGAGTACCTCTTCGACTCCTCCGAGTTCCTCCGCAGCTGGCTGGCCGACGTCGCGCTGGAACAGCGAGCCAACGGCGCCATCCCCAACTTCGTTCCCGAAATCCCATTCCCCCCGGGTTCGGAGAAGATCCACGGACAGTTCGGTGACATCCACCCGGCCGTCTGGGGTGACGCCATCACCCTCGTTCCCTGGGCCGTCTACAACTCCACCGGGGACCCCCGCTACCTCGCCCACGTGTACGAAAGCATGTGCAACTGGGTCGACGGTGTTGCCCAGGTCGCGGGCCCTGGATACATCCGGCGGGAAGGATTTCAGTTCGGGGACTGGCTTGACCCCGTCGCGCCCCCCGAGGACCCCGCGGGTGGAAGCACCGACCCCGCTCTGGTGGCGACCGCCTACTTCGCGCACTCAGCGCGGCTCGTCGCGGACGCCGCGCAGGTGCTGGGGCGAGTCGATGATGAAGCGCGTTACCGCACGCTTGCCGATGCGGTCCGTGCAGCGTTCCGCGCCGAGTTCGTCGACGCGACCGGCCGCATGACCAGCCACTCCCAGACCGCTTACGCCATTGCCCTGCGTCTCGGGCTGCTCGAGACGCCCAAACAGATTGACGGTGCCGGTCAGGCCCTCGCAGAGCTGGTGCGCGCGGGTGGACACGTCATCGGTACAGGATTCGTCGGCACCCCGCTCGTGCTCGATGCTCTCACCGACGCGGGCGAGATCGACGACGCATATCGGCTCCTCCTCAACGAGGAACGGCCGTCATGGCTCTACGCGGTGTCCCTGGGTGCCACCACCATCTGGGAACGCTGGGACAGCATGTTGCCGGACGGCTCCATCAACCCCGGAGAGATGACGAGCTTCAACCATTTCGCTTTCGGAGCTGTCGCGGACTGGCTGCATCGCACAGTCGCCGGTCTCCAGCCGGCGGCACCGGGATGGGAACGCATCCGCATCGCCCCGCGGCCCCGCCTGCCGCTTCGAGACGCGGGCGCGACCCACCTGACGCCATTCGGGGAGGCATCGCTGGACTGGGAAGTGTCCGGCGGGCACCTCAACATGCAGGTGACCGTCCCCCCGGGCACCGTTGCGGAGGTAGACCTCGAGGGCATCGAACCCTACGAGTTGGGGCAGGGGGTCCACTCGCTCAGCGTCACCGCGCCGGCGACGTACGTCGAGGTGGCCGAGGTCGGATGACGCGAAGCAATCCTCGGTCGGTCCTCGCTCGCCGGTCGCCCGCGGCTCTGGTCTTCATCCTCGGACCGCTGGTGATGCTGGGGTCGTTGACGACGGACCTTTACCTCCCGGCATTCCCCGCCATCACCAGCGAGCTGGGGACCTCGCGAGAGCTCGTGCAGTTGACCGTCGCAGCATCGCTCATCGGTGTCGCTGCAGGCCAACTCATCGGTGGAGCATGGAGCGACGTCATCGGACGGCGCGTACCGCTTCTAGCGGGTACCGCCGTGCACGTGGCGGCGAGCATCGGCATCGCGTTGAGCGCTGACATCGGACAGCTGCTGACGCTACGAGTCGTGCAGGGAGCCGGAGCCGCGGCCGCGAGCGTCGTGGCCATGGCGATTGCGCGGGACGTCGTGTCCGGTGCGCCTCTGGTGAGGCTGCTGGCTCGACTCGCTCTTTTCAGTGGGTTGGCGCCGGTGGTGGCGCCGTTTCTCGGTTCGCTCCTGCTCTACGCATTCGACTGGCGGGGGTTGTTCGCAGTCCTCGGTGCGTACGGAGTCGCCGTTGCGGTCCTGTGCCTTATCGCGCTGCCGGAAACGCGCCGCGCCGCTCCGAAACCGGAACCGGCCCTACAGCGATACAGGGCCGTGCTCACCGACCGGGTCTTCCTCGGCGCTGTCATCCTCGGAGCGATGGGTTGCACCGCAGTGTTCTCATACGTCGCGGCCTCCTCGTTCATCTTTCAGGACGTTCACCAGCTCAGCAGCCAGGTGTACGCCGCGGTATTTGCGGTGAACGCTGCTGCGTTCGCAATCGGATCTCAGGTCGCCTCGCGAGTCGTCACCCGCACCACCCCGGGAACGGCCCTGGGGATAGCGCTGCCCGTCTGGCTGGCAGCTGGTGGTGCACTCGTGGTCGTCGACCTGACCCACGCCAATTGGGTGTGGCTCACCGTCGCCTCATTCGCGTTCCTCGCTGCCGCCGGAATGGCAATGCCGGTCGCGCAGGTACTGGGCATGTCGACTCATGGGGATCGCGCGGGAACAGCGGCCGCCGTCCTCGGTGCAGCCAACTTCGCTGTGGCCGGCTTGGTGTCGCCGCTCGCGGCGGTTGCCGCGCCTACTCCACAGGCCGCTCTCGGCATCGCCGTGATGGTGACGGCCACCATCGCCATCTGCGCGTGTCTGCTGCTACGTTCCCGGTTGACCAGCGCGTCCGACCGGAGCGACGCGGTGGCGGCATGAGGGATCTCTCTGCGCAATTCTCACCCGCTTCGGATAACGTTCTATTGCGCGTCCGGCCGAAACGGCCGGAGTAGCCCGGGCGCGACTGGAGGGGCACAATGACATCGTCGACAATGGGGCCGACACGGCAGAAGCGCGCGACCATCGTCGACGTCGCTCATCATGCGGGCGTTTCGACCGCATCCGCGTCAAAGGTTCTTCGAAACGCATACGGCGTCAGTGACGCCATGCGGGAGCGGGTGCAGGCGTCCATGGACGCCCTCGGCTACCGTCCACACCGACCCGCGCGCGGGATGCGTGGTCAGACCTTCACCGTTGGCATGATGGCCTCGGATATCGAGAACCCGTTCTTCAGCATCATCGCGGACGGCATCACCAGCGTCCTCAAGACCGAAAACTACGAGCTGCTGATCTCCACCGGTGGCTACGACAGTGCGTCCCAAAATGCTTCCGTCGACGCCCTCATCGACCACCAGATGGACGGGCTCATCCTCATCGCGCCCGTCGTATCCGGTGCGGACCTGGAACGCATCGCACGCGACATCCCCCTCGTCGTCGTGGGTCGGCACAGCAGTAGCGCAGCCCTCGACTCCGTCTCCGGCGACGACGACCTCGGATCAGCTCTCGTCGTCGACCACCTCGTTGAGCTTGGTCACCGCCGCATCGCCTTCGTCGCGAACCATCAGGACCAGCTTGAACCGGACCGCCCGGAGAGCGTCCGATTGGCCGGGTTCCTCGGCGCGATGGACCGGCATGGTTTGGGCGGCGAGGCGGTCGTCATCGACTCGCGTTGGAGCCTGGAGGGAGGGCGGGAAGCGGCACGTATCGCCGACACCCTCGAGCACCCACCCACAGCCGTGGTCGCCGGCGCCGACGTCACGGCTCTCGGAATGCTCAGCGAGTTGTGGGAGACGGGGCGATCCGCCCCGGCGGCGTACTCGCTCGCGGGTTACGACAACTCACGCACCTCCTCAATCGGGCCCATCGCGCTCACAACGGTGGACCAGTCTGGCTTCGAGATGGGCCAAGCAGTGGGACGCCTCCTCCTGGAGCGCATTTCGGGCCGGACAGAGTCAACACACCTGCTCCTAGAGCCGCAGCTGGTTCCGCGGGCAACCACTGCCGCGCCCGCTGTATAACTCGCAGTCGCAATCGGACGAGAGTCCGACGCGCAGCGAGCGTCTCGCTGCCGGAACCTCGACTCGCATTCGGAGGTCGTTGCCGTGATGCTCTTTGTTCATGATTGCGAGAGCGCCAGGGTCGTGTAGTAGCGCATCCCGATGGGCAGCACTGCGTCGTTGAAGTCGTAATCGTGGCTGTGCAGAGGAACGCCACCGCGCTGCCCGGTCAGGCCATTGCCGATAAAGGTGAAGTTCGCCGGCACGTGATCGGCGTAGAGACCGAAGTCTTCGCTTGCCGCCACCGGACTCCCGTCCGGGTCGTGATCGCCGACGACGCTGGCGGCGCGAATCGCTGCAGCCGTTGCGGAAGGGGTGTTCACCGTCGGGGAGAACTCACGGGTGTAGACGACTTCTGCGGTGGCTCCATGAGCGTGCGCTGTAGCCTCGGCTATCGCTCGCATTCTCTCTTCGATGAGGCGGCTGACGTTCGGATCGAAGGAGCGGGTGTCACCGGTGATCCTCACCTGGGTGGGAATCGCGTTGCGTGCGCCGTCCGTCGACACGTCGGTGCACGAAACGACCGCGGCAATCAGCGGGTCGACACTGCGGGAGACGACGCTCTGCAGCGCAAGCACGATGTGTGAGGCAACGAGGATCGGATCGACCACGAGGTGCGGCGCTGAGGCGTGGCCCCCGCGCCCCGTGACGGTGATGACGCAGTTGTCTTCGCCCGCCATGATCGCTCCGGACCTGGTCGTCAGCCGCCCCGCGGGCATGCCCGGCATGTTGTGCAAGCCGTAGATGGACCCGACGGGGAACCGCTCGAAGAGTCCGTCGGCAATCATGGCGCTCGCGCCCTTGCCCGGTTCCTCGGCTGGCTGGAAGAGGAACCGCACGGTGCGTTCGAGGGCCGGTTCGTGAACGAGAGCCGCGGCGGCGCCCAGAACCATAGCCATGTGGCCATCGTGGCCGCACGCGTGCATGGCATCAGTGTGTGAAGCGTACGAGAGCCCCGTTCGTTCGCGGAGTGGGAGACCGTCCATGTCCGCGCGGAAGGCAATCGGCCGCCCGCCACGTTCAAGCGTCGCCACCACGCCGTTGCCCCCGATGCCCGTGACGACGTCAAGACCGAGGTCGCTGAGAACTTCTGCGACGTACGCAGCAGTCTTCGACTCCTGAAACGCCGTCTCCGCCATGCCGTGCAGTGTGTGTCGCCAGCGCACCGCTCTCTCCACGACGGTCACGCGTGCACCGGAACCGGATTGGCGGCACGACCCTCGGTTGAGAGGAGGAGGAGCGTGGCGGCGGAACTCAGGTGCGACGCCAGGGCGCGAGCGCCGGCAAGGGCGGCGGCGCCGCATGGTCCAGCGTCGATGCCGGACGCGGCTAGGTCGCTGACGGCCGCCAATGCTTGCTCGTCGGTGACGGCTACGGCGCGGTCCAGTCCATCCCGCAGAGTTGGCCACGCTGTCGCGGACGGCGTGCCGCAATTGAGGCCGGCCATGATTGTCGACGAAGTCCGGACGGCTCTGCGTTCGCCAGCGTTGAGCGAGGTGAGCACGGCCGGGGCGGCGGTCGGCTCGACGCTGACAACCGACGGTGAGGATGAGCCTGAGCGGTAGTGACGGACGACAGCCTCAGCGAGCGACCCCACTCCGACGGGCACAAAGACGACGTCGAACTCAGCAGCGCCGACCTCTGCGCCCTGCATGTCCGCTTCGATCACCAGCGTCGTGTAACCCTCGACAATCCAACCAGGGACCTCTTCGTATCCGTCCCAAGATGTGTCCTGGATGAGCATTGCGCCCTCATCGACGAGCGAAGCGGCTGCGCGAACTACGTCGTCGTACTCCGCGTCGACTTCCACGCGGCGGGCACCTTCAGCTTCGATTGCGTCCTTCGCCGCCTGCGAGATGTTGACTGGCGTGAAAATGGTGGCGGAAATGCCAAGTAGACGCGCGACGTGGGCTACAGCGCGCCCGTGATTCCCATCCGTCGCGGTGACCAGGCGGACCCCGCCCGCCGCACCCCTGAGCTCGTCTAGAGGGAGAGCCCCGGAGTGCCCGATGCGAGTCGAAAGAGCACGCGAAACGGCATAGGACGCACCGAGCACCTTGAAAGCTGGCAGGCCCAGCCGGGACGACTCCTCCTTCACGAAGACGCGCGCAACACCGAGTTCAGCGGCGATTTCGGGAACCTCGACCAGCCGCGTTGGTGCGTAGCCCGGTAGTCCGCGGTGGAATTCCGATACGTCGCGCGCGCCTAGTGTGCGCCACTCGCGCGCGCGAGGGTTGTCGTAGAAGCCGCTCATGAGGCGAGTTCCAGCATCGTTTGTCCCAGCGTCTCGAGCCCCGCAAGGCAGTCTTCGGGCGTTGAGTATTCGCGCGGGTTGTGGCTGATCCCGTCATACTGGCCGCGGACGAAGATCATGGCCGTCGGTGTGATCGCGGCCATCTCCTGAGCGTCGTGGCCAGCCCCGGACATGAGCTTCATCGTCGGGAAGCCAAGGCCGGCGGCCGCGGAGGTGATGATGTCTTGAATCTGAGGATCAAATGGCACCTGATGCGTTTTCGCCATCCGCTGGACTTCCACTGCGAGCCCGGGCTGCAGTTTCGGAAGGGTTTCGAGAAACGCGGCGAGGTCTTCCTCGGCTCGGGCCATTGCGGCGTCGTCGGGGTTGCGAAGGTCGACGGTGATCTCCGCGCGGTCGGGGACGACGCTGGGCAAGCCGGGGGAGGTCGAGATGTGACCGACCGTGCCGCGCAGCTGCCCGTAGCGTCCTGAGTCCACCATCCCGCGGACATGCACAGTGATCTGTGCGGCGGCCAGTCCAGCGTCGACACGCAGCTCAGTCGGAGTCGTGCCAGCATGCGCAGCGCGTCCGTGCAACGTGACCCGCTGCCACGAGATGGCTTGAACACCGGTTACGACACCGACGGCGAGGCCCTCGCGTAGCAAGACGGGGCCCTGCTCGATGTGGCACTCCACGTACGCGTGCGGGGGCTCGATCCGTACGGGGCGGTGTCCCTGGAACCCGATTCGCTGCAGTTCGTCGACGAATCGGTCGCCTGCCGCGTCCGTGAGGCCGTAGGCATACTCCAGTGACAGCCGACCCGCTGCGACGGCGGAACCGAGCATGTCGGTTCCGAACCGCACACCCTCCTCTTCCGTCCACGCGACCACAACCACCGGTCGACGCGTCGTGACGCCGTCACGGTCGAGAGCGCGAATGACTTCAAGCGCACTCAACACGCCCAGGCACCCGTCGAACGCTCCGGCGGTGCCGACCGAGTCGATGTGCGAGCCCGCCACGACGGGCGCCAAGTCCTGATCGGCGCCTTCGCGGCGGCCGAAGATGTTCCCCATCTCGTCGATGGTTACGTCGAGACCGGCCTCCGTCATCCACGTGATGAGTAGCCGACGTCCCTCCGCGTCCTCGTCCGTCAGCGACTGTCGATTCACCCCGACCAGCCCGGTCGCGGGGTCGTCGTATGCGCCCACCCGAGCGAGCGTCTCAAGCCGCTGCCACAAGGCGCCGCCGTCGAGGGTCAGTCGAGTGCGATGACGGGTGGTGTCGGGTGCGTCGAGAGCCATGCACTGAGCATGCGGCTATCGCGATGGCGAAAGCGATGTCATGATTCTCAGCAGTATTCATGCAGCAGATTGACGGTTTTCATGTACGACTTGCACCGACTACGGTTGCTCCGCGAGTTGAGCCTTCGGGGGACCCTTGCGGCAGTCGCGCAGGCGCTCGGGTACAGTCCGTCGGCGGTATCCCATCAGCTATCCGTTCTCGAACGAGAAACTGGGGTTCCGCTTCTCGAGCCGGTCGGGCGCCGTGTCCGGTTGACCCCCGCAGCTGAGCGTCTCGTGATGCACACCGAAAACATCCTGGACGAGCTCGAGCGCGCCCAGGCGAGTGTTGCCGCTAGCCGGTCTGAGGTCTCTGGCCATGTTCGAATCGCCGCCTTCCAGTCCGCCGGGCGTGCGATGCTGCCTGGGGTCGTGCGGCGGCTGTCCTCTCAGCACCCGGCCCTGCGGGTCACGTTCGCTCACATATCCGCGGATGCTGCAGTTCTCGGTCTGCTGGCGAGAGACTTCGACGTGGTCCTCTCCGAGCGATATCCAGGGGAACCGTCCACCGCGCCTGTCGGGGTCAGGACGACCGTCCTTCTCTCGGACAAGTTGTTCCTTGCCGTACCAGCGGACTGGCCGGTGGGCTCACTATCCGACCTTGCGACGCGCCCTTGGGTCATGGAGCACGCAGGAAGCAGCGTTCGCCGCTGGACCGATTCGGTCTGCAGGGGGGCGGGATTCGAACCTTCAGTCATGTTCGAGTCCGCCGACGTGTACTTGCATGCTCAGCTAGTCACGGAGGGGCTCGCGGCAGCATTCCTGCCGGGTCTCAGCCTGCGCGCTCAAAGCGAATTCCGCACGGTTGAGGTCGTCGCCGCCCGGAGCATCGAGCTCTCAGTCCGTCAAGGAAGCGACGCGAGTCCCGTAATTGCAACTGTGACATCAGCCCTGAAAGATCAGGCGCGCGGCTTCGACGCGCGAGCGTAGCTCACCCCGCTTTGACAGAACGACGAGTACGAGGACGCGAACGTCGTCAACACCTGCGGTGACGAGCAGCTTCTCCGCGCCTTACAAGCCGACCCGATTGCCTTCCGCGCACCATCGCGTCGCGGGGCGGCTTCACGCGACGGGCGCCGCGGACGGCGCGGGCGCATTCCGCGGCGGCAGGGTCATCGGTCCGCTATCGGCAGGATCATCACCTCGGAGCCGGGGAGGGTCATGGAGCCGCGGGTTCCTAGTGGGGGCACAGTCCCGTCTCTCTCTCTCTGGGGTCCGGCACGTGCGCTGAGGTCTGCGCGGGGAGGAGAGCGACGATGTCGTTTCGGAAGATCTACGCGACTCCCCGGGCGAGGAGAATTACACGGGCGACAACATTCACGGCTCGCTCGTTCTCACCCCAAGGGACAGCGCACGTGCCGTAGAGCAGGTTGCCCCGGGCGCGGGAGTCAAGCAGACCCGGCGGGGTCACCCAGTCTGACGCGCCGCCCGGGCGGGCGCGCCGGACTACCGTCGTCCCGCTGGTGGTGTGGACCCCGCGCTCAGGGCAGCCCACCCCCCCAATCGACGACCGCGTCCTCCCGTTGCCGGTCAACGGCCTGGTTCCCGCTGTTTCGACGCCGCGCTCCGCGCGCGTCAGACCAGGTAGGGGTCGCCGTCTTCGTCGTCGACGATGTGACGTCGCCCGGCGGCGAGATCGTCGAGTGTGAAGTCGACCTCGTGAGCTGCGAGGTCTGACAACCGGTTCAGGCCACCCACGACGATCTGCTCTTCCCCGGCAACGAGCCCGATGAACTCGGGGTTGGGTGCGACAATGAACCGCAGTCGGCGACCAATCTGCTCACCGACTTCGCGCGCGCGGGCATCGAGTGCCGCGACCTGATCTGGGCTGAGGGCCATACCGAGATAGTAGGACGACGCGACGACCCGTCGTCCAATGAACCCCTACTCATTGTGCGGGCGAACGAGTCCGCCCACCACTACGGCCCAACAGTTGACGCGCGCGCGACAACAGACGGACGGAATTGGACGTTGCGTTCGAGTGTCTGGGACGCGCCGGAGATGTCGTGGAGCAGGATGTCCACGGCCCGGTAGCCCATGGAGGTCGCCGACTGGCGAATCGAGCTGAGGGGGACCACGGCGGCGGCGGCAAAGTCGATGTCGTCGTAGCCAATCAGGGCGACATCCTCGGGAACGCGCACCCGACCCGTCATGGTCAGTGCTTGCAGTACTCCGAGGGCGAGCAAGTCATTGGCGGCAAACACGGCGTCTGGAACCTCCGCCCGCTGCAGCAGCCTCTCGCCCGCGTCCCGACCGTCAAGAACTGTCAGGGCGGGCGTTTCGACGACTTCCAACCCTGCGCCTGCGACTTCGCCGACGGCGCGACGAGCGCCCTCGAGACGGTCGGCCACCTGTCGAACGCCTCGTGGTCCCGACACGTAGATAAGGTTTCGGCGGCCTAGGCCCAAAAGATGCGATGCCGCGAGGTAACCGCCTTCCACGTCGTCGACGGAAACGGTGCCGACGCCCGGAATGTCGGTTTCCTCGTCGACGACCACGACTGCGGTGCCTTGCTCGACCAGGTCGGTGACTGCTCGGCTCGATGCCGAGGAGGGCGCGATGAGCACCCCGGCGACGCGCTGCTGCTGGAACTGCTCGATGTACAAACGCTCGCGGTCCTCATCCTGTGCGCTCGAGCACAGCAGAACGACATAACCGTCGTCGGCTGCACGTTGCTCTGCGCCTCGCGCGATTTCCGCAAAGAAGGGGTTTCCCGCATCGTGCACGATCAACGCCAACATGCGACTACGGCCCGCGCGCAGCTGTCGCGCGGCGTCATTGCGGACGTAGCGCAGCTCGTCTACGGCGGCGCGCACTCGCGCAGCTATGTGCTCCGAGACTGTCGATCTGCCATTGAGCACGTTCGAGACGGTGCCAACCGACACTCCGGCCTTCGCAGCGACGTCGCTGATCTTTGCGGCCATGGCAGTCCTCCAGTTCAAGCCCAGCCTAGTGAGGTTGTGAATCCATTCATTGCGGCCTAGTCTGCTCATGAAACGATTCACGAGCTAACGGCTCCCCGTTCAAAGGCGACCGATGACCGATCTGACCACCGATACTCTGACGGCCCTTGAGGCGCAGTCCATCGAGCTGCCGTCATGGGCGTTCGGCAACTCCGGGACGCGGTTCCGTGTCTTCCCGACCGCCGGCACCCCGCGCGACCCGTTCGAGAAAATTGCGGATGCCGCCGAGGTCAACCGACTCACGGCCCTCGCGCCGAGCGTCGCGCTGCACATCCCGTGGGACCTCGTCGACGACTTCGGAGCCCTCCGCCGTCACGCCGAAAACCTCGGCGTCAGCCTCGGCACGATCAACTCGAACACGTTCCAGGACGAGGACTACAAGTTCGGCGCCCTCACCCACCACGACGAGCGGATTCGCCGCAAGGCCATCGACCACCACCTCGAGTGCATCGACGTGATGGATGCCACGGGTTCGCGTGACCTGAAGATCTGGCTGGCCGAGGGTTCGAACTATCCCGGTCAGAACGACATGCGCGGCCGTCAGGACCGCCTGCAGGACTCGTTGCAGCAGATCTACGCGCGCCTGGGCGATGACCAGCGTCTCGTGCTGGAGTACAAGTTCTTCGAGCCGTCGTTCTACCACACCGACGTCCCCGACTGGGGCACGTCATACGCGCAGGTGGCCGCCCTCGGAGAGAAGGCGATGGTGTGCCTCGACACGGGTCACCACGCGCCCGGCACGAACATCGAGTTCATCGTCATGCAGCTCCTGCGCCTCGGGAAGCTCGGTTCGTTCGACTTCAACTCGCGCTTCTACGCCGACGACGACCTCATCGTCGGCTCGGCCGACCCGTTCCAGTTGTTCCGCATCCTCACCGAGGTCGTGCGCGGCGGCGGGCTGAACAACCCCGACGTGGCGTTCATGCTCGACCAGTGCCACAACATCGAGGACAAGGTCCCCGGCCAGATCCGCTCGGTGCTGAACGTGCAGGAGATGACCGCCCGCGCGTTGCTGCTCGACCGCGACGCCCTCACTGCGGCGCAGGAGGCGAACGACGTGCTCGCCGCCAATGCGGTCATGATGGATGCCTTTTACACCGACGTGCGTCCCGCCCTCGCGGAGTGGCGCGAGTCGCGAGGACTTCCCGCCGACCCGATGAAGGCGTTCGCCGAGTCTGGATACCTGCCCCGCATCGCGGAAGAGCGCGTTGGCGGCACCCAGGCCGGCTGGGGAGCGTAACAGGCCCATCGGGGTGGCCCGTCACCGGCCGCCCCGATGTCTACATTCGTCGCCGAGAGGCGATCCCATTGCCGCCGGGGTGGCGGCCCCCTGAACACCGTCGCCCCGGTTCCTTTTCCGTCGCTCTCACCCGTGAGGAACGTCATGACCAGCTCCACCGCCGCCGACCTCGTCGCGCGCAGCAACCGCCTCGGCTCTGACCCGAAGGTCACCAACTATGCCGGCGGTAACACCTCCGCCAAGGGCACCGATATCGACCCCGTCACCGGCCAGCCGGTCGAGCTGCTGTGGGTGAAGGGTTCGGGCGGCGACCTGGGCACCCTCACCGAGAAGGGTCTCGCAGTGCTGCGGCTCGACCGCATGCGCGCCCTCGTCGACGTCTACCCCGGCATCGAGCGCGAAGACGAAATGGTCGCGGCCTTCAACTACTGCCTGCACGGCAAAGGCGGCGCCGCCCCCTCCATCGACACCGCCATGCACGGACTCGTGGACGCCGCACACGTCGACCACCTGCACCCCGACGCGGGCATCGCCATCGCAACCGCCACCGACGGCGAGGAACTGACGACGAAGATCTTCGGCGACAAGGTCGTGTGGGTTCCGTGGCGCCGCCCCGGCTTTCAGCTGGGCCTCGACATCGCCGCCATCAAAGAGAAGAACCCCCAAGCTGTCGGGACAATCCTCGGAGGTCACGGCATCACAGCATGGGGCGACACCTCCGAAGAGGCCGAGCGCAACACCCTCTGGATCATCGACACCGCGCAGGCCTACATCGACCAGCACGGCGACCCCGCCCCCTTCGGACTGCCGGTACCCGACCGGCTGGCGTTGAGTGAGACGGAGCGCCGCGCAAAGGCCGCAGCCCTCGCCCCGACCATCCGCGGGCTCGCCTCAACGGACAAGCCGATGGTCGGCCACTTCACCGACTCCTCCGTCGTACTCGACTTCCTCGCATCCGCGCGGGTCGCCGAACTCGCAGCACTGGGCACCTCCTGCCCCGACCACTTCCTGCGCACGAAGGTCAAGCCGATGCTGCTGGACCTGCCCGCGAACGCCACGGTCGAGGAGTCGATTGCGCGTCTGCGGGAGGTGCACGAGGCCTATCGCGCCGACTACCAGGCCTACTACGACGCGCACGCCGACGCCGACTCCCCGGCCATCCGCGGCGCTGACCCCCTTATCGTCCTCGTGCCGGGCGTCGGCATGTTCTCCTACGGCGCGAACAAGCAGACCGCGCGGGTCGCGGGAGAGTTCTACGTCAACGCCATTAACGTCATGCGCGGCGCAGAGGCCCTGTCGACCTACTCCCCGATCTCGGACGCCGAGAAGTTCCGCATCGAGTACTGGGCTCTTGAAGAGGCCAAGCTCCAGCGCATGCCCAAGCCCAAAACGCACCAGGGCCGCATAGCTCTCGTGACCGGTGCGGCATCCGGGATCGGCAAGGCCATCGCCACCCGCCTCGCCGCCGAAGGCGCATGCGTCGTCGTCGCCGACCTCGACCTCGAGAAGGCGCAGGCCGCCGCCACCGAACTCGGCGGCACCGACGTCGCCATCGGCGTCGCGGTGAACGTTGCCGACGCCGGGGGCGTGCAGGCAGCCATCGACGCGACCGTCCTCGCGTTCGGCGGCATCGACCTCGTCGTCAACAACGCCGGCCTCTCGCTGTCGAAGCCGCTGCTGGAGACCACCGAGAAGGACTGGGATCTGCAGCACGACGTCATGGCGAAGGGGTCCTTCCTCGTCGCGAGGGCTGCGGCCAAGGCGCTCATCGAGCAGAAGATGGGCGGAGACGTCATCTACATCTCGTCGAAGAACTCCGTCTTCGCCGGCCCCAACAACATCGCCTACTCCGCGGCCAAGGCCGACCAGGCCCACCAGGTGCGCCTGCTCGCGGTGGAGCTCGGCGAGCACGGCGTGCGCGTGAACGGCATTAACCCCGACGGCGTCGTGCGCGGCTCGGGGATCTTCGCCGCGGGCTGGGGTGCCAACCGCGCCGCCACGTACGGCGTCGACGAGAAGGACCTCGGCCAGTTCTACGCCAACCGCACGATTCTCAAGCGCGAGGTCGTCCCCGAGAACGTCGCCGACGCGGTGTACGTCCTCACCGGCCCCGAGCTCTCACGCACGACCGGCCTGCACATCCCCGTCGACTCCGGCGTCGCCGCGGCGTTTCTCCGATGACTGTCGGAACCGTCGCCGCTATCGACCTCGGAGCCACCAGCGGCCGGGTCATGATCGGGCACGTCGGACCAGACACGCTCGTGACGGAAGCGGTGATGCGGTTTGGGAACAACCCGCGCCGCATCGACGGGCAACTTCATTGGAACACCGGGCTGCTGTACAGCAAGGCAATCCTGGGGCTGCGAACTGCGGCCCAGCAGCACGCGGGTATTCAGTCCATCGGGGTTGACTCGTGGGCAGTGGACTACGGGCTGGTCAGCCGAGGCTCACTTCTCAGCGAGCCCTTCCACTACCGTGACGAGCGCACAGCGCAGGGCGTCGAGCGGGTCCACCAGATCCTGGACCATGGCGCTCTCTTCGAGCGGAACGGGCTGCAATTCCTCCCGTTCAACACCATCTATCAGTTGGCTTCCGAGGCCCCCCGCCGCCTTGAAGCAGCCGAGCATCTCTTACTCATTCCCGACCTGTTCAACTTCTGGTTGACCGGTGAAGTCTTTGCCGAGCGCACCAATGCCTCCACGACGGGGCTGCTCGACATTCGCACCGGCGAGTGGGACCTCGACCTTATGGCTTCCGTGGGAGTTCCATCGGCGATGCTCCCTAGCCTCGTGGACCCGGGGATGGTCGTCGGCACACTCACTGCGACCGCTGCGCACGCGACGGGTTTGTCCACCACTGTTCCCGTGACAGCGGTCGGATCACATGACACGGCATCGGCCGTCGCGGCGGTTCCCCTCACCAGCGACGGCGCCGCCTTCGTCTCGTGTGGCACGTGGGGTCTCGTGGGCGTCGAGGTCGGCGCACCGGTCCTGACACCGGCGGCGTTGCAGGCGAACTTCACGAACGAGGGCGGCGTCGACGGGCGCGTGCGTCTCCTGCGAAACGTCATGGGGCTGTGGGTGCTCACCGAGGCCATACGCGGATGGCAGACCGACGGTCACCTCGTCGACCTCGAACAGCTGCTGCGGAACGCCGCAGCGTTGCCGGAAAGAGCGGTATCGCACTTCGACATAGACGACGCCCGCTTCCTACCCCCAGGGGACATGCCCTCCCGCATCGACGCGTGGTGCCTCGAGCACGGAGTCCGCCCGCCGAGCACCCGCGACGAATACGCACGCAGCATCGTTGAGTCGCTCGCTCAGGCCTTCGCGGCCACCGCCCATGAAGCGGCGGCGCTCAAAGGCACGCCGTTGACCACTATCAACCTCGTCGGCGGGGGCGCCCTCAACGAGCTGCTCTGTCAACGGACGGCGGATCGAGCTGGCGTGCCCGTTGACGCCGGTCCCGTTGAGGCAACCGCGCTCGGCAACCTCCTTATCCAAGCTCGAAGCGTCGGTCTCGTGCACGGCTCGCTGGAAGCGCTTCGAGACCTCGTCCTGCGCACCCACAGCCCACGTCGCTACACACCCCACATCTGAGGAACACGCCATGGTCACCCGCCAACTCCCTAAGGTCGGCGAGCTCCTCGAGCTCATGCAGTTCAAGAAGCCCGAACTCAACGCCCGCAAGCGTCGGCTTGGCGCGGCTCTCACTATCGGCGATCTTCGCGATATCGCGAAGCGGCGTACGCCCAAGGCCGCGTTCGACTACACCGACGGCGCCGCGGAAGGCGAACTCTCACTCGACCGAGCTCGGCGAGCGTTCCAAGACGTCGAGTTCCACCCCGACATCCTGCGTCCCGCCGCCGACGTCGACACCTCGTGCGAGATCCTCGGCGGCCCGTCCGCCTTGCCCTTCGGCATCGCGCCCACCGGCTTCACGCGTCTCATGCAGACCGAGGGTGAGACGGCCGGGGCGTCCGCGGCCGCGGCCGCCGGCATCCCGTTCACCCTCTCCACCCTCGGGACCACCTCCATCGAGGACGTCAAGGTCGCCAACCCGCACGGGCGCAACTGGTTCCAGCTCTACGTGATGAAGGACCGCTCCATCTCCTACGGTCTCGTCGAGCGCGCCGCTGTGGCCGGCTTCGACACCCTGCAGTTCACCGTCGACACCCCCATCGCCGGGGCCCGCCTGCGCGACAAGCGCAACGGCTTCTCGATCCCGCCGCAGCTCACCGTCGGCACCATCGTCAACGCCATCCCGCGCCCGTGGTGGTGGATCGACTTCCTCACCACGCCCAAGCTCGAGTTCGCCTCGCTCAGCACCACCGGCGGCACCGTCGGCGAGTTGCTGAACGCCGCGATGGATCCGACCATCAGCTACGACGACCTCGACGTCATCCGCGGCATGTGGCCCGGCAAGATCGTCGTGAAGGGCGTGCAGAACGTGGCGGATGCCGCGCGGCTGGTCGACCAGGGCGTCGACGGCATCGTGCTCTCCAACCATGGCGGCCGCCAGCTCGACCGCGCACCGATCCCCTTCCACCTGCTGCCGAAAGTCGTGCGCGAGGTGGGCAAGGATGCCACGGTGATGATCGACACCGGCATCATGAACGGCGCCGACATCGTGGCATCCATCGCCCTCGGTGCGAAGTTCACACTGATCG
Organism: Microbacterium enclense; assembly: GCF_001456955.1. Taxonomy (GTDB): domain Bacteria; phylum Actinomycetota; class Actinomycetes; order Actinomycetales; family Microbacteriaceae; genus Microbacterium; species Microbacterium enclense. The sequence continues at coordinate 474,389 of NZ_KQ758469.1, forward strand.
GCCGGGCCTACCTGTACGGCCTGATGGCCGGCGGGCGTCAGGGTGTGGATCGCACTATCGCCATCCTGCGCAGCGAAATCGAACGCACCATGACCCTGCTCGGCGTCTCGAGCCTCGATGAACTCGAACCGCGCCACGTTACTCAGCTCACGCGGCTCGTACCGACCGCTCTCGAGCCCGCGCAGACCCACTCCTGATCACGCGCCCCAGAAGGGTGACGCGCCCACGGTCGCTGGCGCGTTCCCCTCCCGCGACTCAGGATCGTCCCGCGGTGGTCAGCTTCGTTCGGACCAAAGGCTTGCTTCGAGGTGGTTCGCTGCGGCAGCGTGAACGGCCTCGAGACCCCTGAGTTCGAACGAACCATCCGCCTCGTCCTCAGTCGACCGCACGTGCTTCAAGGTCGCGCGTGCAACCTCTCGCACCATCTGCGCGCGCTCGGCAGGCGTGAGCATCGGAACCAGTGCCGCCGCTTCCGTCGTGAGTTGGTCGAGTCGTTCGCGAGCAGTCGGCGAGGCTGTCATGACGTCAGCCTCCCGGTGGGCGCGCGCGCATGTCAAACCGACTGCGCAAACTGGTTGGGCGCATCCTTCGCCTAGCGAGTTCCCCCATGTCGAGTGCGGAGGCCTTGTCCACACCAGCAAGCCGGCGTAGAAAGGCCTCGTGTATACGGACACGCTGACATTCTGTCGAATGAGGCGTTCGTGAGCGCGCCGTTCGCGCGGAACGCCCCGGAACCGGGCCCCCCGCACGCACTAGTCGACCCGCTCCGCGCCCGCATCCCCGCCGGTTGGTGGCCACACGTGGAGGCGCCTCGCGGGTGGTGGGAGGTGCTGAACCAACTGGACGCAGACCTCGCCGCCATCGACCCGGAGTACGAGCTCCGACGTGCTGCTCGGGTAGACAACGAGCTGATCTTCTGGACTGCCACCAACACCGCCGCCGGGGCCTTCGCCCGCCGCATCCGTGAGGCGCAAACCGCCGTGCGCGCCATCTGCAACAAGTGTGGGCGCCCAGGTGTACCCCGCACGCGGTCACGGGAGGTGCTCTGCGACCTGCACTGGCACCCGCTTACAGCAGCGGAGAAGGCGTTCGCTCTCAGCGCCGGGATCCCGGAGGCCTGGTTCAGCGAAAAAGCTGAGATCGAGAACGAAGCGTTCCTCGCTGAAGGCGAAGCGCGGGACCGCAAGAACTTGGCGGCACACCTGACCGAGATGGACATGGCGAGGGTGCTGAACGTCTCCGTGCATCGGGTGCGAGACATGTTCGAACAAGAAGTCCTCGCCGGCGCGGAACATGACGGACGCATCGTCTACCCCCGGTGGCAGGTCACTGACGACGGGCGCCTCCTCCCTGGACTGGCGGCCGTCGTGGAAGCGGCAGGCGATATGGACGCGCGGACCCTGCAGGCCATCATGGAGAACGTCGACGAGGAGCTTGACGGCCTTGCGCCCGCCGAGTGGCTGGCGCGAGGAAAACCCGTCGGGCCGGTGGTGCAAATACTCGAAGAGTCCTGGTGGACATGAGATCCGTCGACTGGTCGCCTGTCCAGTGCCTGTCGGCTTCGGGGTGTGACCCGTCCAGGTAGCGCCCGTGGACTGCCCGCCGCGCCCTCTCTGCCGGGTCGCCGAAGCAGCTGGCTCCGTGCCCATGGCTATTGCCTGAGCGGGTTGCCGAGGACGATTAGATCGTGCTTCCGACGCGGGTACTTGAAGCCGCATTTGCGACGTTCGACGCGCCACAAAATGCGGCCTAAAGTGCGAGCGGCGATTCGCCTTCTGATCTGGATCTTCTCCCTCCCGGTGGAAGGAATCGCGAACTAGCCTGGAACGCGGCGAGATCAGGCGCCGCGGACGTCAGTGTTTTCAAGGGCTTCGGGATTCACAAACAGGTGCACAGATGAGAAAGGCCCCCGGGTTCGTCCCGGGGGCCTTTCTCATTTCTGCGGGAGCGGGAGGGCTTGAACCCGTGCGGGTTGGGCCCACGCCGCCCGAGGCTCCGCGAAGCGGCGTGTGAAGGGGCGGAGGGAAAGTCCGCCCTCGCGCACAGAACCGCTTGAGGCTCGGCGGGCTCCACGAACGTCGACGAGGCGAAGCCCGTGCGCTGCGCGCGGGAGGCTCACCGACGGCTCGCGTTCGCGATGGGGCGCGGACGGCCGCCCACGCATGACACGTGGGCGGCTCCGTCCGCGATCTCCTTCGACGAGGTCGCGAGTGGACGAACCGTCCAGACGATCCGGGGGAACCGCTGGTCGGATTGCTCAGGAACGCGTGCGTTGCGTGCCCTGCGACGCGTATGCGTCGAGGACGGCGTCGCTGATGCGACCGCGATCGGATACCTCGAGATTGTTCTCTCGTGCCCATTCCCGGATCGCGCGCCGCTTCATCGTGCGCTGCGAACGCGTCAGATGACGAGCCTGTTCGAAGCCCTCCGTTCGCGCTGCAGCGATGAACGGGGCCAGAGCTTCACGGAGCTTCTCGGCGTTCGTCCGCGTCAGATCGATGGAGTACTGGACCCCCTCGAGAGCGAACGACACCGGGGTGGAATCCAGATCGAGTTCGGATCCGTCCAAGTCATCGAGACGTCGAAAAACCTGCTCGAGTGCCATAGCACTCCCCTCCCAATTGTGCCCCCACACGACACCAATTATAGCGAATGTCCTCGTTCCTTCACGGGGACTTTCGGCGAATCCGAAGATGTGCATGAATCGACCACGGCGGATTCCCATCACCGTCGGTGCGTCCTCGGACCATCGGGATCCACCGTGGGACCCGCCCTCGACGGTGTCGCTTCGGCGTCCCGGCCCTTGTCACCCGATCAGGTGACAGGGGGCACGAGTGCCTCGGGTCCACGATATCGACGGGCTAACTTCCTCCAGGTTGATACGACGACCAGCTGTCGAGCCGGAGGAGATCCCGTGAAGAAACTGATGACCGTTCTGCTGCTCGGGGGCACGATCGCGATTGCCGTCAGCGGATGTACGGGCGAGCAGCCACCGACCGACGGTTCGTCTGCGATGTCGCCGGCCGCAGTCGCGCCCGGTGACAAACCGACGGGCACGGGCACGCTGGCTCCCGCGGAACCTCCCGCGGCCACGGGTGTCACGTACACGGTCGAAGCAGACACGCCCGACGCCATCTCCGTGTCGTACGCCGAGATCAAAGACGGTGACTATCAAGTGACGAGCAACAGCAACGTCGCCCTGCCGTTCCGTTTCACGGTCGAGGGCGTGACGCCGGCCGACTACGGCGACAACGGCCTGAGTCTCATCGCCCAGTCGGGCGGAAACGCCACGACGATCAAGTGCACGATCAGCTACGACGGAAAAGTGCTCACGGAAGAGACCGCCTCCGGGCCGTACGGTGTTGCCATCTGCAACACGACCGGGTCATGACCCAGTCGCGCATCGAGGACGCTCCGGTCGCGGGTGCTCGCCCTGCTCGGAGCGTTCTCCGTCGGATAGTTCTGGTCCTCGCGGCTCTTCTGGCGTCCTGGCACATCTTCGCGACTCTGCTGTGGGTGGCTCCGTTCTCCGTGCTCCGCGAAGCGATCCCGGGTGGCAATGACACGCTCACGAGTTGGATGATCCCGTTCTTCGGGCAGAGCTGGAGCGTGTTCGCACCAGCTCCCATCAACGGCAACTACGCGTTCCGCGTTCGTGCGCTCGTTCAGTCGAGCGACGGAAGCCTCACGACGACGAATTGGCTCGACGCCGCAGCCGTCGACCTGAGCATGTCGCAGCACAACCTGCTCCCACCGCGCGCGGCGAATCTGGGCGTGCAAGAGGCGTCTCGCTTCAAGGACGCGTGGGACACACTGAACGCCAGCGACAAGATCATCACGGGACTCGATTGGTACGCGGGGGAGGAGTGGCGTACCGAGCTCACGTCGAAGTTGCTGTCGTACGGCAATCAAGAAGCCGTCGTCTCCAGCTACATGGACCAGGAGCTCTACGCCACCGCATACGCGACCCAGGTGGCAGAAGCCGCGTGGGGTCAGACGGTCATTCGCGTGCAGTTCCAGGTGTCCCGTCAGAACATTCCGTCGTTTCAGAACCGGAACAACCCGAACGTGCCGCCGCAGCCGGTGCAGATCGCTGAGACGGGCTGGCGCCCGGGGGTCACGCTCCCGGGCCAGGATTCCGCTCGTTTCGCGGAGATATTCCAGCAGAACCTCGCGCGTATGGGAGTGAAGCCATGAGGGCTGTCATCGAGCTTTTCGCCTGGATGGGCACCGTGGTGGCGCGCATCTTCCGAGACGCCCGGGACGGTGCCGCTCGTCTCCTCCGTGGTGGCGTGACCTACAGCGTGAATTGGCTCTGCGATTCGCCGAAGGGATTGTACGGGCTCTCCGTCGCCCGATTCGGAATGGGCATCACGGCATTCCTCATGCTGGCGGCCAACTTCCACACGCGCTACTACACCTACGGGGGTGGAGTGGTGTGGAGCGGAGAGCGAATCGCGCCTGTGTCAGATTTCCCCAAGATCTGGTTGCTCTCGTCGTTCTATTCCGTCTCGCTGAATGATGGTGCCTTCACCGCGCTGTACATCGTTCTGATGGTGTTGTCCCTCGTTTTCGCGATCGGCTACCGCACGCGGCTGACCATGATCCTCTTCGGGATACTTTGGCTCAGCTTCATCAAGGTCACCGACTTCATAGGCGATCAGAGCGACAACATCTTCCGCATGTCTCTCATCTACATGCTCTTCATGGATATCTCCGCTCGCTGGTCAGTGGACGCGATCCGTCGTCGCCGAAGCCGGAACAGAGTGAATCCGTCCGTCTTCTCCCGGGTCATGTCGGGCGCACCCGTTGTCGAGCCGTGGTTGCGGAACGCGTTGCACAACCTCGCGCTCATCGTCCTCGCCGCGCAGATCTCGTTCATCTACGTGTCCGGCGCGTTGTACAAGGCGGGTGGGCAACCGTGGCAGGACGGAACGGCCATCTACGCCCCGATCCACGTCGAACGGTTCGGCACCTGGCCGGTGCTCAGCGACATCACGACGGCCTGGACGCCGGGCGTCGGCTTCTTGACATGGGGTGCGCTGCTCACGCAGCTCGCTTTCCCCTTCCTCTTGATCCACCCGTGGACACGGAAGGTGGGCATCATCGCGATCACCGGCACTCATCTGGGTATCGGACTGCTCATGGGTCTGCCCTTCTTCTCCTTGACGATGATCGCGCTCGACATGATCTTCGTGTCGACCAAGACGTGGCAATGGGCAGGCAGGTGGTCACGCCGGACATTCGCGATACCTGCCGAGTGGCGCCGGTCGAGAACGAGCGCGCGGGAGCCGCGCTCAGCTCTGCCGACATGACCACTGCTGCGGTGGTCGGCTCCGGTCCGAATGGGCTCGCCGCGGCGTTGACGTTGGCGGAAGCCGGCGTGGATGTGACCGTGTACGAGCGATCGTCACGGATCGGCGGGGGAGCGACGTCCTCCGAACTGACGTTGCCGGGTTTTCTTCACGACGACTGCTCGGCCATCCACCCACAGGCGCTCGTGTCTCCGTTCTTCCGGCACGTAGACATCTCGCACAGCGTCCGATTCGTACGGCCGCCGGTTTCGTACGCGCACCCTATCGACTCAACTCGAAGCGCTCTCGCCTTTCCGGACGTCACCGCCACCGCTGAGCGGCTCCCTTCTCGCGACCGGCGGAGATGGGCGAGTCTCTTCGGCTCACTGGCCGACCGAGCAGACGCGGTCACCGACCTCACGATGCACCCGCTTGTGAGACCGCAGTCGCTCAACAGCACTTCACTGCTCTTCGGCGCGGCTGCGCTGTGGAACAGCGGAGGCGTTGTCGGCGGGTTCAGGTCAGATGAGGCACGCGCGCTTCTGCTGGGATCGGCTGCGCACCTTGCGACGCGCTTGCCCTCCGTTCCCGCGATAGCGGGGGGCTTGGCTCTGACGCTGCAGAGTCAGACGGTGGGTTGGCCCGTCCCCGTGGGTGGATCGCAGAGCATTGTGAACGCCTTGGTGGACAGGCTCGTCGCCCGGGGTGTGTCCTTCGTCACGGACTGTGATGTTCGCGACGTGCGAGACCTATCGCCGGCCTCCTTGCGCTTTCTGGACGTGAGCCCGGGCGCCCTCCTGCGCTTGGTACCCGGACTCCCCACGTCTTATCGGCGCCTTCTTCGACGCTTCCGCCACGGCGTGGGCATCCTCAAGGTCGACTATGCGCTCGATGGACCTGTGCCGTGGAGCGATCCGGCGGTCAGAGAAGCCGGCACGATCCACCTGGGCGGTACGCCGAACGAGATGATCCTCGCGGAGCGTTCCGCGCGTGCGGGCCGGATGCCCGACCGCCCCTTCGTGATCGCCGCCCAGCCATCCCTCTTCGACTCCTCCCGCGCGCCGGTCGGCAAACATACGTTCTGGGCCTACGCCCACGTGCCCGCTGGAGCACACCACATGAGCGACGCCGATCTCATCGATGATCAGATCGAGCGCTTCGCACCGGGCTTCAAGGATCTGATCTTGCAGCGCAGCGTTCGCACCCCACACCAGATGCAACAGCACAATCCGAACTACGTTGGTGGGGACTTCACGGGCGGTACTCCGAACGTGCGGCAGCTCCTTCGGAGACCCGTCCTCCGGGCCCCCTGGCGGACACCCCATCGGGGCACGTACATCTGTTCGTCGTCGGCCTCACCGGGCCCCGGCGTGCACGGGATGGCCGGCTACCTCGCGGCGAGGCAGGCGCTGCACGACCTCGGTTGGAGCCCGACCAGCGAGATTGGGGAACAGTAATGCAGATCGAGACCATCTATGCCGTGTCCGACCCTCACAGCAGCCCGGGCGACGCCCTCGCCCAATTGAAGGCTCGCCTCGACGCGACTGTCGCGGAGTCCATTCTCAACATTCAGCGCACATCTGGTGGCGACGCGATGTGGAACATCGATCCGGGTGGGCACTCGCTTGTTCGCGTCGCCGGCGACGGAGCGTCGGGCGAGCACTTCCTCGCTAGCGCCATTCTGCTCGTCACCTACCCCTGAGTTCGGAGATACGTGTCAGACCAACCTGCGTCATCCGACGTGGCGCGGGTCGCCATCGTCGACGATGACGTCCTCGTGCGCTACGCGTTGCGGTACCTCATCCAGCCCGAGCCCGACATCTTCGTCGTCGCGGAGAGTTCTGACGGCGCCGGAATCATGACCATCATCGACGAGAGCGCGTGCAACGTGCTGCTCGTCGACGTGAACATGAGACCTCTGAACGGAGTGGCGGTCGCTGCGAACGTCAGGCGGCGGTATCCGGAGATCCGAATCGTGATGATGTCCAGCTTCTACAACGATGATTTCGCGAAGCACGCGTTGAACGCCGGTGCAGATGCGTTCTTCACGAAGACGGATGCCGCGGCCGAGATATTCCGCGCGATACGGGGTCGGAGCGAGGCACTTTCTGGCACCGCCCGAACCCTTTCAGCGCGGGAGTTCGCCATCGCAGAGCTGGCGTCGCGCGGTCTGACCAATGACCAGATTGCCCGGCATATGCATCTGTCGACGAACACGGTCAAGACGTATCTCTCGCGCATCTTCAAGAAGGTCGGAGCCCGTAACAGGGTCGACCTGACGAACCACGTTCGCGCGCTGACGGATCCCAGCGCTCCGCGTTCGGGTCAGGGTGTCGGCGTCGGGCTCGATGCCGGCGAAGGATCCGGTGTTGACGTGGGAGCTGACGAGACCGAGTCCGACTGAGACAACGTGATGGTCGTGCCGGGGGGGACCTGTTCGTTGGGCAGGGGAGTTTGGCTCACCACATTGCCGGAACTGAAGTCGGCGGCCGTCTGAAGGTCGAGGTTCTGGATGAGCGCTGCGGCTGTCGCAACGTCGAGTCCGACGAAGTTCGGCACCGGGATCAACGAGGGGGGCCCCGTGACCGTTGACACCGGAGCATAAGGGGCGCACCCCGCAAGAAGGGCAGTCAGAACGACACCGGCTGCACTGGTCGCTACGAAACGCTTTGCGCGGAGCATTAATTCACTTTCGTCGGCTTCATCGAGAATGCGTACAACTTTCTCACCGTGAGGTCACCGCCGGCAGCGCGAGAGTGGCGGTGTATACCTTCGGATGACAGGTGAATTCCGCTAACGATCACCATAGGGCGGCGTGTCGGCGTCCGTCGGGGAGATCGAGAACGCCGAGCGATGTCGAGGGCGCCCTCCATACGACACCTCGCGTGCAGCGATCTCGCCTGTGACATACCGCGGTGCACCGGGGCGATCCACCGTCGCTCGAGCCTCGTGGCGCGGGTGATTGCTGCGGAGACTTCGGGTGATTGGCCCTACCGGACTGCGCATCCTGCCGATTTCCGCGTCTATGGTTCACGTGTGGGGAAGATCCCTCGCCGCCGGCTCATCGAAGCTCGGGCGGCGAGCCGACAGGCATCTCACCCTTATCGCCACGGCGAGTAATTCCGATTGCTCGCCGGTGCAAGAACCGCCGAGGGCTCGAGAAAGCGCGGGTCGATATCCCATGTACCGGTCTCACGATTCCCCTGACTCCCAGCTCCTGTTCGTGATAAGGCCGTCGAGCTGATGATGATCGCCATATCGGTCGTTGCGTCCGGCCCATTCTTCGCGGACGCTACGTCGCTGCCCACGGTTTTGAGCAGCTGGGCTGCGCTTGTACTCGCTTTTCTCGCGACGGTCGTCGCTGTCGCTTTCGTCGGGATGATGGTGGGGGGTCGCCGCCCTCACTGGTCCAGGAGTGCCATCTGGCTCTTTCTCGGAGTGATGCTCGTCGTTGCCACGTTCTCCAACGCACTCCAGCCGCTGGCCGACGGCAATCTCGCGATAACCCTGGTGGCCAACTGCGCGACCGTGGCGTCGCAGATTCTTCTGATCGTGGCCATCGCGGAGGAGCGCGGTCTGCGTCTTACGACTACCCATCTGTCGATCCTCTCGATGGCGCTCGTCATCGCGGTTCTCTCCGCGTGCCCCGTTGTGCAGTCGTTCGATACCGACGGAACACTCACGAAGAGCGTGGCTCAGTTGCTACTCGGGGCTTCCGGGGCTTCTCTCTGCTTGTCCGCCCCCGCGGCGAACTCCCGTGCCATCCGTGTGCTCGGATACGTTCAGGCGGCTCTCGCGGCGTATCTCTTCGCGCGGGTGATCACAGCACTCTGTTGGTCGGTTCAGGCAGAGATGTACAACCTCTTGTTCGGGACGACCGCAGCAACGCTCTTCGAACTCGGGCTCATTCTGGTCGGAGTGTTCTCCGTCATCAACATTCTTGAAACGGATTCCGCTCCGGTTCCGTTGGTCTTCCGTCGGCAGTCCTACTTCGAGGTCGCGGTCACCAAGATCGTCGACGGTTCCGCACGGCCGCCGATCGTCATTCATGTCGTCGATCTGACCGATGGGCAAGGGCATACCGAGCGCTTGCTCGAGGTCGCTCGTTCGATCACAGCGAGCACGAGGGGCCTCGACGTCGCCCTCATCCGCGACCCCCGTCACCTGATCGTGGTGAGTACCGGAAGGCATCGCGCCGCCTCCCGGGTGCTCGCCCGCCTCAGGACCACGATGAGAATGTCGTTCACTATCGGCATCCTCGACAGCGAATCGCTTTCCAGCCGCGGGGAACAGGAGCTCGACCTGATCAAGGCGCCATGAATGGCATAGCGGCACGCGCACTCGCACCCACGGCGAGCCTGCTTACGTCGGCGCTCATTCTGCTCCTCATGTGGTCCAACAGTGAGCACATCGACGCCAACGCCCTGGTGTTTCAGGTCATCGCGGGGATCATCACGAGCTTTCTCCTGCTTCTCCGGTCGCACGGTCGGTGGCTCGGCATCCTCGCGATAGCTCTGTTGTTCACGCTCACGCCCACGGCGTGGCCGGCTTACTGGGCAGTCGTCTACGGTGAGGCGCGCGCGGATCGGCAGCGACTCGCGGGCGCTCTCGTGCTCCTCGCCCTCGGTGGCTCCGTCTTCTGCGCATTCGAGGTCGTCGCGCCGGTTCTTCCCCTCACGTTCACGCCGTGGGTGGTGTCGCTGAGCATTCTGGGCGGCATGACCAGTGTGGGCGCCGCCCTCGCGGGTCGAAGTAACGGGATCGCGGCCCGGCGTGAACTGCTGTCCGAGGCGCAGGCAGCCCTCGCCGATGAGTCTGCCGAGCGCGCTCGCGACGCTGCACGAAGCGGCGAGCAGCAGAGACTGTCTCGAGAGCTGCACGATCTTCTGGGTCACCGTCTGGCCGCCCTCAACCTGCTCGTCAAAGCTCAGGTCCGCACGGATCGACCTGACGAGCTGCTGTGGCTCATGCAGTCGCAGATCTCGCAGGCCCGCGCAGAACTGGAGGAGCTCGTCGATCTGCGCGGAACCCCCACTTCCAAAGAGGCACCCACCCTCAACGAACTGCTCGAGTCCTTCCGGATGCTCGACATCGACGTGCGATCCGAGGTGGACGCACTGTACGAGAGCCTCCCTGGGGCTCACCGCCTTTTGGTCGATCGCTTCGTGCGAGAGTCGATCACGAACGCCGTGAAGTACGCAGCCCCCGGTCCCATCTGGGTCTCGGTCCGCATCACGGAGTCCGCTCTCGACGTGCAGTGCACATCGCTGATGGGGGAGGCCCCTGTCAGCAACGAGCGGTCCGAGCACGCAGCCGGACTGACGGGGCTGAACGATCGCGCGTCGCTGCTCGGTGGACACGTGAGCTGGTCCCGCAGCGAACACGGCTTCACCACTCATCTTCACGTACCCGTGTGATCGTCCTGAGTACCGCTTCGACGCGGCGGGCCTGCAGCGGGTAGGACGGAGGGCGCGCCCACCCGGGCCGCCCCGCCTCAGAAGGTTTCGCGGCGTCCAGTGCCGGGCGCCGCGGCGCTGAGAAGAAGGGACGCGGTGCCGGCACCCACCACCATCCGCATCGCGATCCTCGAGGGCGGCCTCTCGACGACCCGCTGTCACCCGATCGGATGCAGTGCAGCCCCCCAGAAGAGCGGCCCAGCCAAGCCCTTCTAGGTTCATTCGAGATGTTCAGGTGGCGGCTAGCCCCCGTTCGATATGAAGCCCGACCAGAAGGACTCCTCCGATGCACCATGACTCCCGCGGACACCGCATCTTCGCCAAGGCGGTGACTTCGCTCGCGCGCTCCTTCAGGATGGAGGGGCACCCCTCTCCGCGCAGCGGCGTGAGCCCCGCGACGCGCGCCGAGGTCAGCCCGGAGCCCTCGCGTGAGGAACGCCCTGTCGCCGGCGGGCGTCACGGCGGGGTCCTGGGCGGACGGTCGCGAGCGACGCGCGTGGCAGCCCTTATCGTCGCCATCACCACAGTGCTCTGCGCGATCCTGCCTGCGACTGCCGCCAGCGCGTGGACCTTTGACATCAACAACAAAAACCTCATCGTCAACCCCACCTCGACCACAACGGTGCCCGGCGGTTATGTCGCCGTGACCTTCACATACCAGAACCTGTCGGGGATCTTCGATCGGCAGGGGCATGGTGAATTCCCGCGTGATTCGGGATTCGTCGGCTCAGCGCCCAGCGGTGCACGCATCATCGCGGCTTACACGAACACCATTAAGGGGAATGTGCATTGCGTCATCACGGGCGGCGGCTCGGGGTTCCAGTGCTACGCCACGACTGAGGGGGTTGAGCCCTACACGGAGGACCCCAATAAATACGGCTTCCAGTGGGGCCCTGGGATAACCGCGACGGTCATCTACCAGGCCAGCCCTTCGCTCACGGCAGGGCAGAAGATCATGGGTGGTCAGGTCGTCGTCGCCAACGGGCCGTCGAGCTGCACCGGCAACCAATGTGGACCGTCAACCGGCCTTTTCCCGGACACCACCATCCTGCCTGTGGGTTCAGGCACTGCGTCCGCAACGGCAGCTGCCAACGGTCAGGCGCCTTATGGAACGGCCGGTAGCGCCGCGATCGCTGCGGCCAACGGTGACGCTTCGACGACGGCGGCGGCCGCCGCGAACGGCAACGGCGCATCGGCGGCCCAGGCGGCAGGGCAGGACAACTCGGCCACCAACGGTACCGCCGCCGCAGCCGCCGCATCGAACGTGTCCTCGAACAACAGGGCCATGGCCGCGGCGTCGTCCACGGCGAACGCGGGCTCGAACGTCAACGCCAATGCGGCCGCGTCCGCCGCGGCAGACGCCAAGGGCAACGCGGCATCGGTCGCCGCCGGAAACACGAATGCGACGACGACGGCTTCGGCGGCGGCGACTGCCAACGCGGCGTCGGCAGCTCAGTCCGCAGCGACCGCGTCTGGATCCACGCAGGCGTCGACCGACGTCTCGACGAACTCGACCGCGTCTTCTTCGTCGGCCTCGCAGTCCGCCGCGATGGCCAATGCGTCCTCCAACACCAACGCAGGAGCGTCCGCCAGCGGAAACGCCAACTCCTCGGCGGCAGCGCAGTCCGCCGCGACGGCCTCGGCGTCGTCGAACGCCGCCACGACCGCGCAGGCGCAGGCGAACGCGTCGGCATCGGCGGCGGCGTCCGCTCGCGCGACCACCAACACGCAGGCCGCAGCCCAGGCCGCTGCCGTAGCGGCGGCGTACGGCAACGCCACCACGACCGCGTCGGCAGCCGCCAACGCGGACGCGACGGCCGCGGCACAGTCCGCGGGGTCGTCGAACTCGGCGACGAACGGCGCGACTCAAGCGTCTGCGAACGTCGGCGGTGGCGCGAGTGCCGCCGCTACGGCCGCAACGCAGGCCGCCGGCATGAACGACGCGACATCCACGGCGAGTGGCGCGGCGTCGATCGCAGCGAACGCGAATGCGTCCGCATCCGCATCGTCGGCCTCGCAAGGCGCGGCGCGGGCCAATGCCAACCCCAGCACGGCCGGTTCCACGACAGCGTCGGCAACGGCGTCCACGGAAGCGAACGCCTCCGCATCAGCGGCCGCGTCCGCCCGGGCGACCGCGACCACGCAGGCGGCTTCGCAGGCCGCTGCGGTGGCGGCTGCATACAGCAACGCGACGACGACCGCGTCGGCGGCGGCGAACAACGACGCCACGGCCGCTGCACAGTCCGCGGGATCGTCGACCGCAGCGACGAACGGAGCCACGCAGGCGTCGGCGAATGTCGGTGCGAACACCACCGCCTCGTCGACCTCGGCGGCGCAGGCTGCCGCGCAGAACGACGCCACATCGTCGTCGACCGCGTCGTCGACGGCGGCTGCGAATGCCAACGCGTCCGCTGCCGGATCGTCTTCTGCGCAGGGCGCAGCGAAGGCGAGCGCCAACCCGAGCGCGGCAGCGACCGCGTCGACGGGGGCTTCCGCGACGGCGTCGGCTGAGGCGAATGCATCGGCCTCGGCGGCGGCGTCCGCTCGAGCGACGACGAACACGCAGGCTGCCGCGCAGGCCGCTGCGGTGGCGGCCGCTTACAGCGACGCGACGACGACCGCCTCTGCGGCCGCGAACGTCGATGCCACGGCAGCGTCGCAGTCCGCGGGTTCTTCGACCGCAGCCGTGAACGGAGCCACGCAGGCTTCCGCGAACGTCGGCGCGAACACGACAGCCTCGGCGACGTCTGCTTCGCAGTCTGCCGCGCAGAACGACGCGACGAGTGCGTCCACGGCAACGGGTACCTCGGCCGCGAACGCGAACGCATCCGTGTCGTCGTCGGGCGCCGCGCAGGGTGCGGCGAAGGCGAGTGCGAACCCGAGTGCTGCGTCGACGGGCTCGACCACGGCGTCGGCGACCGCGTCGGCTCAAGCCAACGCGTCGGCATCGGCGGCCGCATCGGCGAGATCCACGACCAACACGCAGGCATCCGCGCAGGCGGCCGCAGTTGCCGCGGCATACAGCAACGCGACCACGACCGCATCGGCTGCCGCCAACACGGACGCCAACTCGGCTGCTCAGTCGGCGGGCTCGTCGACTACGGCGACGAACGGTGCCACCCAGGCGTCGGCGAATGTCGGCGCGAACCTCACGGCATCGGCGACATCCGCCTCGCAGGCCGCCGCGCAGAACGACGCGACGTCCGCGGGCACCGCAGCGGCGACGGCGACGGCGAACGCCAACGCGTCGTACGCCGGATCGTCCTCCGCCCAGGGTGCGGCGAAGGCGAACGCGAACCCCGATGCTGCGGCGACGGGATCCAGCGCCGCATCGGTCGTGGCGTCGGCACAGACGGATGCGTCGGCGTCGGCAGCGGCTGACTCTCGCGCGAACGCTGCAGCTGTCGGAGCCGCATACAGCAACGCGACCACCACCGCATCTGCGGCGGCGACGCCCAACGCCCAGTCGGCCGCGCAGTCGGCCGGCTCGTCGACCGCGGCCGTGAACGGTGCCACCCAGGCCTCGGCCAACGTGTCCTCCAACCCGAGCGCTCAGTCGTCTTCGGCGGCGCAAGGCGCGGCGTTCAACGACGCGTCGTCGAACGCGAACACGGTCGCCTCGGCGTCGACGAACACGAACGCGTCGTCGGCCGCGCAGGCCGCGGCGACCACCACCTCGTCGGCTAATGCGTCGACCATCGCGCAGGTGCAAGCGAATGCGTCGGCATCCGCCGCCGCGTCTGCTCGGGCGACGAACAACACCCAGGCCGTTGCGCAGGCTGCGGCGGTTGCGGCGGCGTTCGCTGACGCGACGACGACGGCAACGGCTGCTGCGAACAACGACGCGACGGCTGCGGCGCAGTCGGCGGGTTCGTCCACCGCTGCGGTGAACGGGTCCACGCGGGCCTCCGCCAACGTGGGCGCGACGACCAGTGCGTCGGGAACCTCGTCTGCGCAGGCGGCCGCTGACAACGATGCGACGTCGAACGCGTCAACGGTCGGAACCGTGGCGGCGAACGCGAACGCGTCGCTGTCCGCTTCGGCGGCGTCGCAGGGGACCTCCCGCGCAAACTCGACGGTGAACGCTGACGGCAAGGGCTCCTCGATCGGGTCTTCGACGGCTGCAGCACAGGCGAGCGCTGCCGCGTCGGCGGCCGCAGACTCCCGGGCGAATGCTGCGGCGGTCGCTGCGGCATACAGCAATGCGACGACTGTGGCCAACGCCGCGGCGAACGCGGCAGCTGTCGCCAATGTCAACGCGAACGCCCAGAACGCGGCGCAGTCTGCCGCGCAGTCCGCAGGAAAGACCACGACGGCAACGGACGGGTCGACCAAGGCCGCGGCGGACGTGACGACGAATGCCAGTGCGCAGTCGTCTGTCGCCGCGCAGGGTGCGGCGCAGAACGACGCGTCGTCGACGTCCACCGGTGCAGCCAGTGCCGTGGCGAACACGAACGCGTCGGCAGCTGCCGAGGCCGCGGCGATCACGAACGCGTCTACGTACGCATCGACGAACGCGCAGATGCAGGCGAATGCGTCGGCTTCGGCATCGGCGTCGGCGCGAGCCACGTCTGAGTCGCAGGCCGCGGCGCAGGCTGCGGCGGTTGCTGCGGCGTACGCCGACGGCACGACGACCGCGACGGCGGCGGCGAACAACGACGCCACCGCTGCGGCACAGTCCGCGGGTTCCTCGACCGCGGCGGTGAACGGGTCCACCCAGGCCTCCGCGAACGTCGGCGCCACCGCCAGCGCATCCTCCGTCGCCGCAGCACAGGCTGCGGGCGCGAACGACGCGACAGCTCAGGGCTCCACCCAGGGCAGCGTCGCCGCGAACGGAATCGCCGCGACGTCCTCGCAGGCTTCCTCCCAGGTGTCGACGACGGCGAGCACGAACGCGGACGCGAAGGGCTCGACGAACTCGTCGGTGACCGCTGCTGCGATGGCGAATGCATCGGCGTCTGCTGCGGCTGATTCCCGCGCGAACGCTGCTGCTGTCGCGGCCGCGTACAGCAACGCCACCACGACCGCGTCCGCGGCCGCAAGGGCCAACGCGGAGTCGGCGGCAGAGGTGGCCGGTGTGTCGAACTCCGCGGTGAACGGCTCGACGAGGGCTTCGACGACGGCGACGTCGGCGACGGATGCGGCGTCGTCCGCGGCGGCGCAGGCCGCAGCCCAGGGCAACGCGACGAGCACCACGAACGCGGCGGCAACGTCGGCGGCGAACGCGAACAACTCCGCAGCCGCGCAGGCCGCGGCCATCGTGAACGTGTCCGCCAACGCCTCGGCGACCTCGCAGACCCAGGCGAACGCGTCTGCGTCAGCGGCGGCGTCGGCTCGGGCGACGTCGAATACCCAGGCTGCAGCGCAGGCTGCTGCCGTCGCCGCCGCGTACGGCAACGCGACCACCACCGCTACGGCGGCGGCGAACGTCGATGCCACCGCGGCATCGCAGTCCGCCGGTTCGTCGACCGCCGCCACCAACGGAGCCACCCAGGCTTCGGCGAACGTCGGCGCGAACACCACCGCGTCCGCTACCGCCGCAACCCAGGGTGCGGCGCAGAACGACGCGACCAGTGCGACCACTGCCGCGAGCACGACGGCGGCGAACGCGAACGCGTCCGCTTCCTCGTCCTCCACCGCACAGGGTGCTGCCAAGGCCAACGCCAGCCCCAGCACGGCCGGTTCCGCGTCGGCGTCGGCAACCTCGTCGGCTCAGGCCAACGCTTCTGCCTCGGCAGCGGCGTCGGCTCGGGCGACGTCGGACACGCAGGCTGCGGCACAGGCTGCCGCCGTGGCCGCCGCCTACAGCAACGCGACCACGACCGCCACGGCGGCTGCGAACACGGACGCCAGCTCGGCGGCCCAGTCCGCAGGATCGTCGACGGCCGCGACGAATGGAGCCACCCAGGCCTCGGCGAACGTCGGTGCGAACACCACCGCGTCTGCGACGTCTGCGGCGCAGGCTGCCGCGCAGAACGACGCCACGTCGGCGTCGACGGCCACGGCAACCGCGGCCGCGAACGCGAATGCGTCCGCTGCTGGGTCGTCTGCTGCACAGGGAGCGGCGAAGGCCAACGCCAACCCGAACGCCGCCTCGACGGGATCGAGCACGGCCTCCGGTGTCGCGTCTGCTCAGGCGAATGCGTCGGCGTCGGCTGCGGCTGA